>NZ_JBSGZA010000002.1:1486521-1490472 GCF_053610745.1 Streptomyces sp. NPDC054866 | reverse complement strand
ACGACTGCGGTGCGGTTGACAGTTTCATAGTGTTTCGGTGGTCATAGCGTGAGGGAAACGCCCGGTTACATTCCGAACCCGGAAGCTAAGCCTCACAGCGCCGATGGTACTGCAGGGGGGACCCTGTGGGAGAGTAGGACGCCGCCGAACTATTATTAACGGGAAACCCCCGCACCCTCTGGGTGCGGGGGTTTTCTGCGTTCACGTTCAAAGGCTCTTGCTTTTCGCGAGGGCCTTTTTCTGTTTCTCTTTTTGCTTTCTTCAGAGGCGGCCGGCTGCCTTTAGGGACAGGTATGCGTCTGCCAAAGCGGGGGCCAAGTCCTTGGGTGTCGCGTCTACGACTGTGACTCCGTGGCGGATGAGTTTTTCTGCTGTGCGGTGGCGTTCCGTGTGGGCCTGGGCGGCGGCTGCTGCGTCGTACACGGCTTCTGTTGTTCCGCGGGCCTTGGACATCTGCTCTATGTGAGGGTCGGCCACTGATGCCAGGAGGACTGTGTGGCGTTGGGTGAGGCGGGAGAGTACGGGGAGCAGGCCCTCCTCGATGGGGGCTGCGTCCAGGCTGGTCAGCAGCACTATCAGTGAGCTGCGGGTCGCGGTACGGAGAGCTTTTGAGGTCAGGCCTCTGGCGTCCGTTTCGACCAGTTCCGGTTCGAGCGTGGCCAGGGCGTTGACGACTGAGGGGAGTACATCGCCTGCCGCCTTGCCCTGGACCAGGGCGCGTACACGACGGTCGTATGCGAGCAGGTCCACACGGTCGCCTGCTCGGGAGGCCAGGGCTGCGAGGAGCAGGGCCGCGTCCATCGAGGCGTCGAGGCGTGGGGCGTCGCCGACTCGGCCGGCCGAGGTGCGGCCGGTGTCGAGGACCAGCAGGATGTGGCGGTCGCGTTCGGGGCGCCAGGTCCGGATGGCGACGGTGGACTGGCGGGCTGTGGCGCGCCAGTCGATGGAGCGGGTGTCGTCGCCGGGGACGTAGTCGCGGAGGCTGTCGAACTCCGTGCCTTGGCCGCGGGTCAGCACGCTGGTGCGGCCGTCGAGTTCCCGGAGGCGGGCCAGTTTGGACGGGAGGTGCTTCCGGCTGGTGAAGGGGGGCAGGACCCGGAGTGTCCACGGGACCCTGTGACTGCCCTGGCGGGTGAGGAGGCCGAGGGGGCCGTACGAGCGGATCGTGACGCGGTCCGCCTGGTGGTCGCCTCGGCGGGTGGGGCGCAGGCGGGTGGTGAGGCGGCGGCGCTCGCCCGGTGGGACCGTCAGTTGGTGGCGGGATGCTTCGACTTCGGTGCCGGGGTGCCAGCTGCTGGGGGGCCAGGCGTCGCGGAGTTGGGCGCGCAGGGGCCGGCCGGAGGGGTTGGTGACGGTCAGCTCGATGTCGGCGGATTCTCCGAGGCGTACGGAGGTGTCGCCTGCGCGGGTCAGGCCGAGGCGGCGTACGGGGGCGGCCAGGGCGAAGTCGCAGGCGCAGGCCAGGGCCAGCGGGGCGTTGACGGCGAGGATGCCTGTCCAGCTGGGGTCCCAGATGCCTACGGGGAGGCTGCCGAGGGCCGCCAGGAGCGCTGTGCGGCCGGTGAGGGCCATCAGCGGGGGACCGGGACGTGGGCGAGGATCGCGTTGATCACGGAGTCGGCTGTCACGCCCTCCATCTCGGCCTCCGGGCGGAGTTGGACGCGGTGGCGGAGGGTGGGGAGGGCGAGGGCCTTCACGTCGTCGGGGATGACGTAGTCGCGGCCTGTCAGCCAGGCCCAGGCGCGGGCCGTCGAGAGGAGCGCGGTCGCGCCTCGTGGGGAGGCGCCCAGGGTGAGGGACGGGGACTCGCGTGTGGCGCGGCAGATGTCCACGACGTAGGCGGTGATCTCGGGGGAGATCGAGGTCTTGGCGACCGCTGTGCGGGCTGCCTCCAGGTCGGCGGGGCCCGCGACGGGGCGGATGCCGGCGGCGGCGAGGTCGCGGGGGTTGAAGCCTTCCGCGTGGCGGGTGAGGACGTTGATCTCGTCCTGGCGGGAGGGGAGGGGGACGGTGAGCTTGAGGAGGAAACGGTCCAGCTGGGCTTCGGGGAGGGGGTACGTGCCTTCGTACTCGATCGGGTTCTGGGTGGCCGCGACGAGGAAGGGCTCGGGGAGCGGGCGCGGGGTGCCGTCGACCGTGACCTGGCGTTCCTCCATCGCTTCGAGGAGGGAGGACTGGGTCTTGGGCGGGGTGCGGTTGATCTCGTCGGCGAGGAGGAGGTTCGTGAAGACCGGGCCCGGCTGGAAGGAGAACTCGGTGGTGCGGGCGTCGTAGATGAGGGAGCCGGTGACGTCGCTCGGCATCAGGTCCGGGGTGAACTGGACGCGCTTGGTGTCGAGTTCGAGGGATGCGGCGAGGGCGCGGACGAGCAGGGTCTTCGCCACTCCTGGGACGCCTTCGAGGAGGACGTGGCCGCGGCAGAGGAGAGCCACGACGAGGCCCGTCACCGCGGGGTCCTGGCCGACCACGGCCTTGGAGATCTCGGTGCGCAGGGACTCCAGGGAGGAGCGGGCGCTGCCGGAGCTCCCGGCGTTGTCAGTGGTCGGGTCCATCATGAAGTACGTACCTCTCTTTCGAGGGCGTCGAGTTGGTCGGCGAGGGTGATGAGGGCGGCGTCGTTGGCGGGGGGTGGGCCGAAGAGGAGGGGGTACAGGTCCTGGCCGGGGGTGCGGAGCCTGGTGGACAGGGCGGGGAGCAGGGTCTCGGGCGTGTGTGCATGGGCGGGGGAGACGCCGAGGAGGGGGGCGATGCGGGTGCGGGTGGCCGAGCGGAGGGCGGTGGCTGCGCGGTCGCGGGCGTTCGCCTTGCGGTAGAGACGGGCTCGGCCTTCGACGGTTTCGGAGGCGCGGATGGCTACGGGGAGGCGTTCGGGGACCAGCGGGCCGAGGCGGCGGGCTCGCCAGAGGGCGGCGAGTGCGGCGGCGATGGTGAGTTGCAGGGTGCCCCAGAGCCAGCCGTCGGGGATGAGGTCGAAGAAGTCGCGGTCGGCGGTGTCGTCGGTCGCCGCGTCGTCGGCGGGGGAGGGGAGGTACCAGACCAAGTGGGGGCGGGAGCCGAGGAGTTGCAGGGCCAGTGAGGCGTTGCCCTGCTCGTCGAGGCGGTCGTTGAAGAGGATGTCGGGGGCGCCGAGTACGACGGTGTCGCCGGGCCCTTCGGCGGCCGGGAGTTGGAGCAGGCTGGGGAGGCCGTCGCTGAGGTAGCAGGCTTCGGCGTCCGGAGCGAGGGTTTCGTAGCGGCGGCCGCCCACGTCGGCGGAGCCTGCGCGCTCGGCTGCGGCGAGGGCGCAGCGAGGGGAGAGTGTCGAGTCGAGGCTGGGGGTGGCGTCCACGGTGACCCCCGGCGCGAGGGTGCTGACCGAGGGGGTGCCGGGGGCGAGGAGCACTGTGCGGCCTCGGGAGTCCTCGGTGGCTGCGCGCAGGCGGGACTGCTGGCGTTCGGTGAGCCGGTCGGGGGCGGCCACCAGGAGCGTGGTGTCCGGGCCGGCCGCGGCTCTGGCCTCTTCGGAGGTGGTGACCACGCGGGTGGATACGCCGCGGTCGGCGAGGAGTTCGGCGACGGCGCGGCTGCCGTAGGGGTCGGCAGAGCGCGGGTCGAGGCGCCCGTGCTGGGTGCCGGAGCGGACGGCCGCGATGGCGATGGCGGCTGCGAGGAGGACGACCAGGGCGAGGAGGATGCCGCGGGTTTTGGTCCAGAGCTGGCGGGGGGTGGGGGTGGAGGAGGTGGGGGCCGGGGAGGTGGATGGTGTGGGGGTGGTGTTGGTGCCGGGCTCGGGGGTGGTTGCGGTGCCGGATGCGGGGCTTGCGGCGGGGGTGGCGGCGGTTGCGAAGGTGGTGGCGGTGGCTCCGTCCCCGGCCTCGGAGGTGCCGGCAGCCCCGGTCCCGTCCCCCGTCTCGGGGGCGACGGCTGCCCCGGCCCCGGTGGTGTTCCTGGGCTCGGCGTCGGGGGCGGGGT
>NZ_JBSGZA010000002.1:948566-1486423 GCF_053610745.1 Streptomyces sp. NPDC054866 | reverse complement strand
GTCAGTGGTGTTGGCGGCGCCCGTTCCGGGCCCGGCCCCGTCCCCGGTCTCGGGGGTGGCGGCTGCTTCGGGCCCGGTGGTGTTCCTGGGCTCGGCGTCGGGGGCGGGGTCAGTGGTGTTGGCGGCGCCCGTTCCGGGCCCGGCCCCGTCCCCGGTCTCGGGGGTGGCGGCTGCTTCGGGCCCGGTGGTGTTCCTGGGCTCGGCATTGGGGGCCGGGCCAGTGGTGTTGGCGACGTCCGTCCCGGGTCCCGCCTCGGGGGCTGGGGCGTTTTTCGAGGTGGGGTTGGGGGGATCGGGGTTCTGGGGGGCCGTCAATTGGGGGGTCCCTGGGGGGTGTTGGTCAGGGTTGGGCGTGTTTGGGTTAGGGCCTTGTCCAGGGTTGTCAGGCGGTTGTATGTCGGCTCTGTGGCTGTGCGCGCGCCGTATGTGACGGCGTCGAACGACTGGGCTGCCGCTCGGAGTTCCGTGGCGTGGGTCGGGAGGGTTTGTGAGGCCTCCGCTGCCGCTTCGTCCGCTGTGCGGCCGGGGCGGGGGTCCAGGAGGGCGCGTTCCTCCAGGGAGCGGACCATCGCCCGCATGCGCTCCTGGACCGCTTGGTTCCAGTGGCCCTGGGCGGCGTGCGCTTCGGCGGCGGCGCGGTGTTCCGCCGCGGTGCGCGGGCGGTCGTCGAAGAGGGCGGGGGACGAGGCAGGGGCGCGGTGCGGGGTGCCGAGGCGCCACCACAGGGCCGCTATGAGGGCCAGTACGGCGATGATGATGACAAAGAGGCCGAGGCCGCCGCCCGGGGTCGCCCCCGAGGCGGCGGTGAACAGGCCGTCGACCCACTCCCAGAAGCGGTTCAGGGCGCGTTGCAGGAGGCTGGGGGCGTTCTCCTGGTAGGCGGGGTCGGACAGTTCGCGTTCGGCCGCCTCCCGCGCGGGGGCGCGCGGGATCGTCACCGGCGGGTCATCGTCGCCCGCGCGGAGGACGACCGCCGTCAGTCCGTGCAGCACTGCCCCCGTCACCGCATCAGCTCCCGGAGGTGCCGGGGGCGTTGGAGCCGTTGTCGCCCTGGAGGCCTGCCGCGCGCGCCAGTTCGAGGTCGAGGGCCTCTCGGCGGATGCGCTGGTCGACGTAGAGGAGGACCGTGACGCCCGCGGTGATCGGGAACGTGAGCATCGAGCCGATGACCGAGCCGACGCCGCTGACGATCAGGAAGGTCCAGCCGAGGTCGCCGGTGCCGCTGTCGAGGAAGCCGGTGACACCGTCGCCGCTCAGTGCGCCCGCGATGAGGGCGAAGGGGATGACGATGATCGACGCCACTACGTTGGCGATGATCGCGGCGAGCAGCTGGATGCCGAAGACGCGCCACCAGGAGCCGCGGACCAGCTTCGCCGAGCGGGTCATCGACTTCTTCACGCCCTGCTTCTCCAGCATCAGGGCGGGCGAGGCGAGCGAGAAGCGGACGAGGAGCCAGATCGCGACGATCAGGGCGGCGAATCCGCCGAGGACGGCGAGGCTGACGCCCGCGTCGGACGACCCCGCCACCGCGATCAGTACGCCGGGCAGGGAACCCGCGGCGACAACCGCCATGCCGATGAGCGGGAGCAGCAGCGTCAGGCCGATCAGCCTCGGCAGCTGCGGCTTGGCGTCCTGCCAGGCCTCGGCCGTGGTGACCGACTTACCGAGCACCGCGCGGCTGGTGACCATCGTGAGCAGGGCGGTGGCGATGATCGTGCCGAGCAGGGTGATCAGCAGGATCACGCCGGAGCTCAGCAGGGTGTCGCCCAGGGCGCGGGTCAGTTCGCCGACGGTCGCGCTCGGGTCGTCCAGGGCCTCCGTGGAGGCGCTGTCGTTGAGGACGAACCCCTGCAGCAGGATGACGACGATCTCCGTGAACACGGCCACGGCGAGGGAGATGCCGAGCACCGTGCGCCAGTACGTACGCATCGTGGAGACCGCGCCGTCCAGGATCTCGCCGACGCCGAGGGGCCGCAGCGGGATCACGCCGGGCTTGGCGGCGGGCGGCGGGCCCTGCCAGGCGCCCCAGCCGGGGTAGCCGCCGGGACCGCCGGGGACGGGTCCACCGGGGCCGGGGCCGCCGGGGCGTCCGCCGCCCCAGCCGCCGCCGGGCGGCGGCGGTGCAGGAGGAGGCGGGGTCTGGCCGGCGGCCGGCGGGCTGGGGGCGGACCACTGGGCGGGCGGCGGCTGTTCCTTGGACCACTTCGAGGCCGGACCGTCGGGCTGGTCCGCGGGCTCGGCCGGTTGGTGCTTGCCGGAGTCCTGTCCGTCGTCGGAGGGGTCGGAGGGGGCAGATCCGGGCGAAGCCCAGCCCGGAGTGTCGTTCATCGTCGCTCCTTCACGGTGCCCGTCCGCGGTCGCGGCGGCAGGTTGCCAGCCATCGTGCCACGGCACACCCGTGCGGTGACCGGGCAGCGTATGGGCTGCACACCTTCAATTGTCCGACAGGTACGGGGCAGACTGGGCGGATGGCTGATCAGTACGCGCAATCAGGCGAGGACACACGGCCGACCCAGACCCCGACGAGTTCAGCGAGCCCCGTGCACGCGAAGACCCCGGCGATCCCCGCGATCCGCTGGGCCGAGCCGCCGGAGGGCCCCGTACTGGTCCTCCTCGACCAGACCAGGCTGCCCGGCGAGGAGACCGAGCTGGTGTGCACGGACGCGCCCGCTCTGGTGCAGGCGATCCGCACGCTTGCGGTGCGCGGGGCGCCGCTGCTCGGCATCGCGGGTGCCTACGGCGTCGCGCTGGCCGCCGTACGCGGCTTCGACGTGCAGGAGGCCGCGGGTGCGCTCGCGGGGGCCAGGCCCACCGCGGTGAACCTCGAACACGGCGTACGCAGGGCTCTGACGGCGTACCGTTCGGCGCTCGCGGGCGGAGCCGATCAGGAGCTTGCGGGCGCCGCGGCCCTCGATGCCGCGAGGGCGCTGCACCGCGAGGACGCCGAGGCCAGCGCGAGGATGGCGGTGCACGGTCTGGCGCTGCTCGACGAGATGCTGCCCGGTGGCGGTCACCGGATCCTCACCCACTGCAACACGGGGGCGCTGGTCTCCGGCGGTGAGGGCACGGCGTTCGCGGTGGCCCTTGCCGCGCACCGGAAGGGGCACCTGCGCAGGCTGTGGGTGGACGAGACGCGTCCCTTGCTGCAGGGTTCGAGGCTGACCGCGTATGAGGCGGCGCGGGCCGGAATGGCGTACACCTTGCTTACGGACAATGCGGCGGGGTCGCTGTTCGCGGCGGGTGAGGTGGATGCCGTGCTGATCGGTGCCGACCGCATCGCGGCCGACGGTTCGGTGGCCAACAAGGTGGGGAGCTATCCGCTCGCGGTGCTTGCCCGCTATCACCACGTGCCGTTCATCGTGGTGGCGCCGGTCACGACCGTGGACCCGGACACCCCGGACGGAGCGTCCATCGAGGTGGAGCAGCGGGCGAGTCATGAAGTGACGGAGGTCACGGCACCCTATGTGCCGATGGCCGGGCTTGAAGCGGGAGGCGGGATCGCGGTGGCACCTCTGGGGACCCAGGCGTACAACCCCGCGTTCGACGTGACACCACCGGAGTTGGTGACGGCGATCGTCACCGAGGAAGGCGTCGTGTCGCCCGTGACAGCAGGGGGCCTCGGCGAGCTGTGTGCCAGGTCACGCCAGGTAACGATTAGCTAATGGGATGATGTCAGGCATGAAGGGACGAGTCCTTGTCGTCGACGACGACACCGCACTGGCCGAGATGCTCGGGATTGTGCTGCGTGGTGAAGGTTTTGAGCCGTCGTTCGTAGCTGATGGCGACAAGGCGCTGGCCGCTTTCAGGGAGGCAAAGCCGGATCTTGTACTGCTGGATTTGATGTTGCCGGGCCGTGATGGCATCGAGGTGTGCCGCCTGATCAGGGCGGAGTCCGGGGTGCCGATCGTCATGCTCACGGCGAAGAGCGACACCGTGGACGTCGTGGTCGGCCTTGAGTCCGGCGCCGACGACTACATCGTGAAGCCCTTCAAGCCGAAGGAGCTCGTGGCGCGCATCAGGGCGCGACTGCGGAGGTCCGAGGAGCCCGCGCCGGAGCAGCTCACCATCGGTGACCTGGTCATCGACGTGGCGGGGCACTCCGTGAAGCGGGAGGGGCAGTCGATCGCGCTGACCCCGCTGGAGTTCGACCTGCTGGTCGCGCTGGCCCGCAAGCCGTGGCAGGTGTTCACGCGTGAGGTGCTCCTGGAGCAGGTCTGGGGCTACCGCCACGCGGCCGACACCCGTCTGGTGAACGTGCACGTCCAGCGGCTGCGCTCGAAGGTCGAGCGGGACCCCGAGCGCCCGGAGATCGTGGTGACCGTCCGTGGTGTCGGTTACAAGGCCGGACCGAGCTGACATGTCCCGGGACAGTTCCCCCGCACCGCCCGGGGCTCCGGCTCCGGGCGGTCGCCCGGGGCGGACTGGGGGACGGCGCGCCTCGACGTTCGGGCGGCTCCTCGACGGCGGTCTGCTGTTGCAGGACGGGGTGCAGGGCAGCCCCGTCCTGAGGCTCTTCGTGCGCTGGGTGCGGCGTCCGCTGCTGCCCGCCGTGCGGCTGTGGCGGCGCAACATCCAGCTGAAGGTCGTCGTCACGACCCTCCTGATGTCGCTCGGTGTCGTGCTCATGCTCGGCTTCGCCGTCATGAGCTCCGTGAACAACGGCCTGCTCAAGGCCAAGGTGAAGGCCTCGCAGAGCCAGGCCGACGGTGGATTCAGGGCGGCTCAGGATGAGGCGAACTCCGCTCCGCCGCGCTCCGGGCAGGACAGCGGCACGCCCGACGGCGGGACCACGCCGCCCACCGCCGTATGGATGTCCGACCTGGTCGAGCAGCTCTCCAGCGGCGGCCAGAGCGCGTTCAACGTGGTGACGCTGAGCCCGACGTCCACGGCAGGCGGCGACAGCGAGCGCGGACCGCGTGCCTCCGGGGGCGTGGACCCGATCCAGAGCGTGCCCGAGGCGCTGCGCAGCAGCGTCGACAGGGACACGAGGGCCTATCAGAGCAACACCAGGATCGTCTTCAACGACGGCCGTGACCCCCAGCCGGGCCTGGTCATCGGCAAGCGTCTGAACGACCTGAACGGCGATCCCTACCAGCTGTACTACCTCTTCCCGCTGACGCAGGAGGAGGAGTCACTCGGCGTCGTCAGGACGACGCTCGCCACCGCCGGCCTGTTCGTCGTGGTGCTCCTCGGCGCCATCGCCTGGCTGGTGGTGCGCCAGGTCGTCACGCCCGTACGGATGGCCGCGGGCATCGCCGAGCGGCTGTCCGCCGGGCGCCTTCAGGAACGTATGAAGGTCACCGGAGAGGACGACATCGCCCGGCTCGGCGAGGCCTTCAACAAGATGGCGCAGAACCTCCAGCTGAAGATCCAGCAGCTGGAGGAGCTCTCGCGGATGCAGCGGCGCTTCGTCTCGGACGTCTCGCACGAGCTGCGTACGCCGCTGACGACCGTACGGATGGCGGCCGATGTCATCCACGACGCGCGCGTGGACTTCGATCCGGTGACCGCGCGGTCGGCCGAGCTGCTCGCCGATCAGCTTGACCGGTTCGAGACGCTGCTCGCCGACCTGCTTGAGATCAGCCGGTTCGACGCGGGCGCGGCGGCCCTGGAGGCCGAGCCGATAGACCTGCGTGAGGTCGTACGACGGGTCGTGGGCGGCGCGGAGCCGCTGGCGGAGCGCAAGGGGACGCACATACGGATCGTCGGGGACCAGCAGCCCGTGGTCGCCGAGGCCGACGCACGCCGCGTGGAGCGCGTCCTCCGAAACCTCGTGGTCAATGCCGTGGAGCACGGCGAGGGGCAGGACGTCGTGGTGCGGCTCGCGGTGGCGGGCGGCGCCGTCGCGGTCGCGGTGCGGGACTACGGAGTGGGGCTCAAGCCCGGCGAGGCGACCAGGGTGTTCAGCCGCTTCTGGCGGGCCGACCCGGCACGCGCGCGTACCACCGGTGGTACGGGCCTCGGGCTCTCCATCGCACTCGAAGACGCGCGGCTGCACGGCGGCTGGCTACAGGCGTGGGGCGAGCCGGGCGGCGGTTCGCAGTTCCGTCTGACGCTGCCGCGCACGGCGGACGAGGCGCTGCGGGGCTCGCCGATACCGCTGGAGCCCGACGATTCGCGGCGTCACCGCGGCCTGAACGACGCGGGCCTCCCGCTCGGCGGCGCGAACAAGCTCGCCACGGTGCCGGCGCAGCCTTCCGTGTCGGAGCGGGTGCCGCCGCCCGTCCCTGCGAGGGCGCCGATCGCGCCGCGGCTCGCCCAGGCGGCCACGACGGCGGATCCCACCGCGTTGCCGGGCAGCGGGGCGCGTGTGGTGCCGCGGCGGCCGCTGGACGACGCGGAGCAGAGCTCCGGCTCCGGTGAAACGGCGGCGGACACCACGAGTGGTGCCACGGCGGAGACCGAGGCGGACACCGATCGCGCGAGCGAGACGGAAACGGATCCCGCAAGGGAAGGGGAGGCCTCTCGTGGGCGCTGACCACGATCGCCGCGCCCGTCGGCGTCCGCTGCGGGCCGGTGTGCTGTTCGGCTCCTGCGGGGTACTGCTCGCGGGGTGCGCCTCGATGCCCGACAGCGGGAACCTGAAGGCGGTCGACGCCTCCCAGCGGCCGGACTCGCAGTCGCAGGTCCGGGTGTACGCGATGCCGCCCGGCGAGGACGCGGGCCCCGTCGAGATCGTCCAGGGCTTCCTTGAGGCGCTGACCAGCGACGACCCCCAATTCGCGATGGCGCGCAAGTACCTGACCAAGGAAGCGTCGAAGAGCTGGGACCCCGATGTGCAGACCACGGTCCTCGAGAACGGCCCGAGGCCGGGGTCGGGCAGCGTCGGGGACGACGGTGACACCGGCCGTTCGTTCCCGCTGACCGGCCGCAAGGTCGCCACCGTGGACAAGGAGCACGCCTACCAGCTGGACAACCGCGCGTACAACCAGTTCGTGCACCTCACCCAGCAGGACGGGCCGAACGGCAAGGAGTGGCGGATCGACCGGGTGCCGCCCGGCGTCGTGCTCGGACAGTCCGACTTCCAGCGCATCTACTGGTCCGTCAACAAGTACTACTTCGCGACGCGTTCGTCCGGCGTGCCCGGTGGCGGCCAGGAAGGGCTCGTCGCCGACCCGGTCTACATACGTCAGCGAATAGACCCCGTGACGGAGACCGTCAAGGCGCTGCTCGACGGGCCGACCAACTGGCTCAAGCAGGTCGTGGGCACGCGCTTCCCGACGGACACGCGGCTCAAGGCGGGCACGAAGACGCTGGCGCCCGACGACCAGGGCAAGCTGACGGTGCCGTTGAACGCGAAGGCCGACCCCATAGGTCAGGAGCGGTGCACGGAGATGGCCGCGCAACTGCTCTTCACGCTCCAGGACTTGACGTCGTCCGGCGTCGAGGAGGTGGAGCTCCAGCGCCGCAACGGCTCGCAGCTGTGCGTCCTGAGCAAGGAGCGGGCCGAGTCCGTCGCCTCGCGCCGCACCGCGGAACACCCTGACTTCCAGTACCTCATCGACGACAAGCGCCGCCTCGTACGGATGCGGGCCGGCTCTAGTGGCAAGGCCGATCCGCAGCCCGTCCAGGGGCAGTTGGGTAGTGGCGGGCAGCCGCTGCGTTCGGCCGCCGTGTCGCGGGACGAGGAGCGGGCGGCCGGCGTCTCGCTCGACGGGCGCTCGCTGTACATGGGGTCGCTGGTCTCCGAGGGCGCGCTCGGCAAGCCGGAGGTGCGCAGCAAGGCCAAGTCGGAGAAGGACGGTCTCTCGACGCCGAGTTGGGACGGCCGTGGCGACCTGTGGGTGGCCGACCGGGACCCGAAGCGGCCGCGGCTCCTCTGGCTGGAGCAGGGCGCGGGTGAGCCGCTGTCGGTCAAGATCCCCAACCTCGACGGGCGGATCGAGGCGGTGCGGGTGTCGGCGGACGGTGTACGGGTCGCGCTCCTCGTGAAGAAGGACGGCAAGACGTCCCTGCAGATCGGCCGTGTCGAGCGGACCGGCGCCAAGGGCGAGCGGCCGGAGATCTCCGTGGACGAACTGCGCCGGGCCGCACCGCAGATGGAGGAGGTCACCGCCATGTCGTGGGCGGGCGGCAGCCGCCTCGTGGTGGTCGGGCGCGAGTCCGGCGGCGTGCAGCAGATGCGGTACGTGCAGAGCGACGGCTCGGTGCCCGCGGGTGCGACGCTGCCCGGTCTCACCGGCGTGAAGGAGATCGCCGCGTCCGAGGACGAGCGGCAGCCGCTGGTGGCGCACTCGGACGACGGGATAGTGCGGCTGCCGACGGGTGCGCAGTGGCAGACGGTGGTCAAGGAAGGGACGGCGCCGGTCTATCCGGGGTGACGCGGCCGGAACAACGCGTCGGCCGCGCGGTGGAGTTGTCCACAGGCTGTTGTCCACAGGGCCGTTGTCCACAGGGGTGGCAGGGCCGCTCGCGGCTTGGCACAGTGGTGGGCATGCCGGGGTGGTGGCAGGACCTCACCGATCTGGTGCTGCCGGCCGAGTGCGGGGGCTGTGGCAGGCCTCGCGCGGCGCTCTGCGCACGGTGCCGCGAGGCCCTGTGCGGGGCCGCGCCGTGCCGGGTGAGTCCCGATCCCCGGCCGCAGGGGCTGCCGGTGGTGCACGCGGCGGCGCCCTACGGGGACGCGGTGCGGGCGGTGCTGCTCGCGCACAAGGAACGGGGTGCTCTGGGACTCGCGGGGCCGCTCGGCGCGGGGCTCGCCGGGGCGGTGCGTGCGGGGCTGCGGGAGGGGGCCGCTGGGGCCGGTGGTGACGCTCCGGTACTGCTCGTGCCGGTGCCCTCGGCTCGCGGGGCCGTGCGCGCGCGTGGGCACGATCCCGTACGGCGGATCGCGCTGGTCGCCGCGGGTGAGCTGCGGCGGGGCGGGACGCGGGCCCGGGTGGTCGGGGTGCTGCGGCAGAGGCGTGCCGTGGCCGACCAGGCGGGGCTCAACTTCCGTCAGCGGCAGGCGAATCTGCGGGGCGCCCTGGAGGTGACCGCGGGTGGCGGGCGGCTGTTGGCCGGTGGGCGGGTCGTGATCGTGGACGACCTGATGACCACGGGCGCGTCTCTGGCGGAGGCCGCGCGCGCAATACGTGACGTACACACGGAAAGTAAAGAGCAAGGCGCGTTGGTAACAGCCCGTGAAATTACCTGCGAGAACACGATCACGGCAGCTGTTGTCGCCTCGTCGCCGGATTCCTTCGGAATAAACCGGAACTGACAGGGAAGTTGCATCGTTGCAGGTAGTGAGAGGGTCAATACACCTGAATGGAGGTATGCGGCGGTAGAGGGTGACGACATCCGTCCGGGCGAGATATGTTCGGTTGTGAGGAATGGCGGACGCCGTCCCTCGCATATCGGAATGCCGGTCGCCGGGTTTTTCGCAAACAACCGGGCCGGTCGGGGTGGAGATCTTGTTCGCGGGGGAGGAGGAGGTGGAAGTCACCGAGTCCGAGGCTCCGGGAGTCACCGGGGCCTGGTGCAAAAGGGAGATGCTCCGCCGCCGAAGCGGGGCGATCCGGGAACGGAGTTCTGCGTGGACATCGTCGTCAAGGGCCGCAAGACCGAGGTGCCCGAGCGGTTCCGCAAGCACGTGGCCGAGAAGCTGAACCTGGAGAAGATCCAGAAGCTCGACGGCAAGGTGATCAGCCTGGACGTCGAGGTGTCCAAGGAGGCCAACCCGCGTCAGGCCGACCGTTCCGACCGCGTGGAGATCACACTCCGCGGGCGCGGACCCGTGATCCGCGCGGAGGCCTCGGCAACCGATCCGTACGCGGCGCTGGACCTGGCCACGGCCAAGCTCGACGCACGACTGCGCAAGCAGCACGAGAAGCGCCACAACCGGCGCGGCAACGGCAGGCTCTCCGCCGCCGAGGTTGCCGAGCGGGTGCCGGACGCGGCGACTCTCAACGGAGACGGCACCGTCGCACGTGAGGAAGAGCCGGACGGGATCCCCGTCAAGAGGATCGGCTCACTGGAGATCCAGGGCGAAGGCCCGCTCGTGGTCCGCGAGAAGACCCACGTGGCGGCCCCGATGTCGCTCGACCAGGCGCTCTACGAGATGGAACTCGTCGGGCACGACTTCTACTTGTTCGTCGACTCGGAGACGAAGGAACCGAGCGTCGTCTACCGCCGGCACGCCTACGACTACGGCGTCATCCGCCTCAACACCGACCCCATGGTCGCGCGGGCCGAGTCCGCGGGCGGGGGCGGTGCGCTCGGCGGCTGATTCAGGCCGGTCGAGAGATGAGACGGTGCCCCTGGAGCGCGTGTGCGCCCCCAGGGGCACCATCATGCGACCCCTGTGCGCACCGCGCGACCGTCCGGGCATGAAATCATGGGCGGAGCCGGCCAACCGGTGTGCTGCTGCCTCGGGTTGGCGGTAGCCGACGCACAAGGGGCCATGGCCTTCAGGGGGAGGAACGATGGCGGACAGCTTCGGACCGATGCGGGATGCCGATGACGACGACGGCATCGGTATCGGCACGGACGCGGGCGCACCGCGCAAGGAGCCCATCAGGGTCCTTGTGGTGGATGACCACGCGCTCTTCCGCCGCGGCCTGGAGATCGTCCTCGCCGCCGAGGAGGACATCCAGGTGGTCGGGGAGGCGGGCGACGGCGCCGAGGCGGTGGACAAGGCCGCGGACCTGCTGCCGGACATCGTCCTGATGGACGTACGCATGCCCAAGCGCGGCGGCATCGAGGCGTGCACCTCCATCAAGGAGGTCGCGCCGAGCGCGAAGATCATCATGCTGACGATCAGCGACGAGGAGGCCGACCTCTACGACGCGATCAAGGCGGGTGCCACGGGCTATCTCCTCAAGGAGATCTCCACGGACGAAGTGGCCACGGCGATTCGCGCGGTGGCTGACGGCCAGTCGCAGATCAGCCCGTCCATGGCGTCGAAACTGCTCACCGAGTTCAAGTCGATGATCCAGCGCACCGACGAGCGCAGACTGGTGCCCGCGCCGCGGCTGACCGACCGCGAGCTCGAAGTCCTGAAGCTGGTGGCCACGGGCATGAACAACCGCGACATCGCGAAGGAATTGTTCATCTCCGAGAACACCGTGAAGAACCACGTCCGCAACATCCTGGAGAAGCTGCAGCTGCACTCCAGGATGGAGGCGGTCGTGTACGCGATGCGGGAGAAGATCCTCGAGATCAGGTGACCCCGCCGCGGGCTCAGCCCAGGGCGCGGACCAGCTCGGCGGTCAGCTCGGGACGGTTCACCCGCTCGACCCGTACGGAGTCGCAGTTCACCCACGTCGCCGCTTCACGCAGCGCCTGGGCCACCGCGGGCACGGACTTGGGGCTGTCCAGTGACACCTGCTTGGCGACCAGCGTGCTGCCCTCGCGGGCGGGGTCCACGCGGCCGACGAGGCGGCCCCCGGCCAGGACCGGCATCGCGAAATAGCCGTGGATCCGCTTCGGCTTGGGGACGTACGCCTCCAGGCGGTGGGTGAAGCCGAAGATCCGCTCCGTGCGGGCCCGCTCCCAGATCAGGGAGTCGAAGGGCGACAGGAGCGTCGTGCGGTGGCGGCCGCGCGGGGCCGTCTCCAGGGCCGCGGGGTCGGCCCAGGCGGGCTTGTCCCAGCCCTCCACCGTCACCGGGACGAGGCCCGAGTCCGCGACCACCGCGTCGAACTGCTCGCCCTTGAGGCGGTGATAGTCCGCGATGTCCGCGCGCGTGCCGACGCCGAGAGCCTCTCCCGCCAGACGCACCAGACGGCGCAGGCACTCCCTGTCGTCCAGGTCGTCATGGAGCAGCGTGTCAGGGATCGCGCGCTCCGCGAGGTCGTACACCCGCTTCCAGCTGCGCCGCTCCGTGCAGACCACCTCGCCGTACATCAGCGCCCGCTCGACGGCGACCTTCGCGTCCGACCAGTCCCACCACTCGCCCTTGTTCTTCGCGCCGCCCAACTCCGTGGCGGTGAGCGGGCCTTCGGTGGTGAGCTGCTTGATGACCGTGTCGTACGCACCGTCCGGCAGGTCGTGGTGCCAGTGCGGGCGGGTGCGGTAGGCGCGGCGGCGGAAGGCGAAGTGCGGCCACTCCTCGATGGGCAGGATGCACGCCGCGTGCGACCAGTACTCGAAGGCGTGCGGCCGGGCGGGGCCCGTGCCCGATGTCCCGTCCCAGTACGCCGCCTCGATTCTGCCGCGGCCTACGGCGCCGAGGCGGGCGTACGGAACGAGCTCGTGGGAGCGGGCGAGGACCGAGATGGTGTCGAGCTGGACCGCCCCGAGATGCCGCAGCACGCCCCGCACACCGGACCTGCGGTCCGGCGCGCCCAGGAACCCCTGGGCGCGGAGCACGATGCGGCGGGCCTCGTCGGCGGAGAGGTCTGTGGCGGGGCGCGGCAGGCTCGTCATGCCGGAAACGATAGGGGGCGGCACTGACAACGCCGCCTGGCCTGCGGGAACACGTCGGCGGATGAGCCGAGGGGCGCGCCTTCAGCCCTGGGCCGGCAGATACGGCTGGATCGACAGCAGGCCGAGGTCGCTCGGCAGCAGGGCGCCCACCCAGCAGTCACGGAGCGTGGCCTTGTTCAGGAGGGCGCCGCGCAGGGTGCCCTCGAAGGTGAAGCCCGCCTTGTCCGCCACCGCGCGCGAACCCGTGTTGCCGACCTCGGCGCGCCACTCCAGGCGGTTGCAGCCCAGGTCGGTGAAGGCCCACCTGGCCAGGCCGAGGACGGACTCCGTCATGTAGCCGCTGCCCCGGTGCTCCTTCGCCGTCCAGAAGCCGACCTCCCACGCGCCCGAGCGCGGGTGGTGGAGGCTGGCGGCGGCGATCAGCGGGCCGCCGCCCCGGGGACGTACGGCGAAGGTGTACTCCGTGTCGTGGCGCCAGCCGTCCGGCACCATGCGCGTGATGAAGCCCTCCGCGTCCGTGCGCGCGTAGGGCGAGGGGATCGTGGTCCAGCGCTGGATGTCGGCGTCCTGGCAGGCTTCGTACGTCTCGTCCGTGTCGGCGGGCGTGAAGGTGCGCAGGATCAGGCGTTCGGTGGTGAGGGTGACGGGCTCCATCCGGTGATTCTGCGGGGGTGAGGCCTTGTGGGCCAGTGCTTTTGGCCGAGCTTTCACCCGCATTTCGCCGAGCGCTGATCGGCACAACCCGGCACCTTCCAGGCCCCCCGTCCGTTGACGTATCGGCAGACCTCCCGGCGCGGCCCGCTCCTCGCTTACGATGGCCGTTGCCCTATGAGTAAACCGACCATGCCAGGCCCGACCGGCAAGGAGACCAACCCTCGTGTCCGTCCTCTCGAAGATCATGCGTGCAGGCGAAGGCAAGATCCTGCGCAAGCTGCACCGCATCGCGGACCAGGTCAACTCCATCGAAGAGGACTTCGTCAGCCTCTCCGACGCCGAGCTGCGCGCGCTGACCGAGGAGTACAAGGAGCGTTACGCCGACGGCGAGACCCTTGACGACCTCCTCCCCGAAGCCTTTGCCACGGTGCGCGAGGCCGCCAAGCGCGTCCTCGGCCAGCGGCACTACGACGTCCAGATGATGGGCGGCGCCGCGCTGCACCTCGGCTATGTGGCCGAGATGAAGACCGGTGAGGGCAAGACGCTCGTCGGCACCCTCCCCGCGTACCTCAACGCCCTTTCGGGCAAGGGCGTGCACCTGATCACGGTCAACGACTACCTGGCCGAGCGCGACTCCGAGATGATGGGCCGCGTCCACAAGTTCCTGGGCCTGTCCGTCGGCTGCATCATCGCCAACATGACGCCGGCCCAGCGCCGCGAGCAGTACGCCTGCGACATCACGTACGGCACGAACAACGAATTCGGATTCGACTACCTGCGCGACAACATGGCGTGGTCGAAGGACGAACTGGTGCAGCGCGGCCACAACTTCGCGATCGTCGACGAGGTCGACTCGATCCTGGTGGACGAGGCCCGTACGCCGCTGATCATCTCCGGCCCCGCCGACCAGGCCACCAAGTGGTACGGCGACTTCGCCAAGTTGGTCACCCGCCTCACCAAGGGCGAGGCCGGCAACACCCTGAAGGGCATCGAGGAGACCGGGGACTACGAGGTCGACGAGAAGAAGCGCACCGTCGCCATCCACGAGTCCGGTGTCTCCAAGGTCGAGGACTGGCTGGGCATCGACAACCTGTACGAGTCGGTGAACACGCCGCTCGTGGGTTACCTCAACAACGCCATCAAGGCCAAGGAACTCTTCAAGAAGGACAAGGACTACGTCGTCATCGACGGCGAAGTCATGATCGTCGACGAGCACACCGGCCGTATCCTCGCCGGCCGCCGCTACAACGAGGGCATGCACCAGGCGATCGAGGCGAAGGAAGGGGTGGACATCAAGGACGAGAACCAGACGCTCGCGACGATCACCCTGCAGAACTTCTTCCGCCTCTACAAGCGTCACGACCACGACGGCAAGGAGACCCCCGGTCTCTGCGGCATGACCGGTACGGCCATGACCGAGGCCGCCGAGTTCCACCAGATCTACAAGCTGGGCGTCGTGCCGATCCCGACGAACCGGCCCATGGTCCGCGCCGACCAGTCGGACCTGATCTACCGCACCGAGGTCGCGAAGTTCGCCGCCGTCGTCGACGACATCGCCGAGAAGCACGAGCAGGGCCAGCCGATCCTGGTCGGCACGACCTCCGTGGAGAAGTCGGAGTACCTCTCCCAGCAGCTCTCCAAGCGTGGCGTCCAGCACGAGGTGCTCAACGCGAAGCAGCACGACCGTGAGGCGCCGATCATCGCCCAGGCCGGCCGCAAGGGCGCCGTCACCGTCGCCACGAACATGGCCGGACGAGGCACGGACATCAAGCTCGGCGGCAACCCCGACGACCTCGCCGAGGCGGAGCTGCGCCAGCGCGGCCTCGACCCCGTCGAGCACGTCGAGGAGTGGGCCGCCGCACTGCCCGCCGCCCTGGAGAAGGCCGAGCGGTCCGTGAAGGCGGAGTTCGAGGAGGTCAAGAGCCTGGGTGGTCTTTACGTCCTCGGCACCGAGCGCCACGAGTCGCGCCGCATCGACAACCAGCTGCGCGGTCGTTCCGGCCGTCAGGGCGACCCGGGCGAGTCCCGGTTCTACCTCTCGCTGGGCGACGACCTGATGCGCCTGTTCAAGGCGCAGATGGTCGAGCGCGTGATGGCCATGGCGAACGTCCCGGACGACGTGCCGATCGAGAACAAGATGGTGACGCGCGCGATCGCGTCCGCCCAGTCGCAGGTCGAGCAGCAGAACTTCGAGACGCGTAAGAACGTCCTGAAGTACGACGAGGTCCTCAACCGCCAGCGCGAGGTCATCTACGGCGAGCGTCGCCGCGTCCTGGAGGGCGAGAACCTCCAGGACCAGGTCACGCACTTCATGGACGACACGATCGACGCGTACATCGCGGCGGAGACCGCCGAGGGCTTCGCCGAGGAGTGGGACCTGGACCGGCTGTGGGGCGCCTTCAAGCAGCTCTACCCGGTGAAGGTCACCATCGAGGAGCTGGAGGAGGACGCGGGTGACCGCGCGGGTCTGACCGCCGAGTTCATCTCCGAGTCCATCAAGGACGACATCCACCAGCAGTACGGGGCGCGTGAGGAGCAGCTCGGCTCCGAGATCATGCGTGAGCTGGAGCGGCGGGTCGTCCTCTCGGTGCTCGACCGCAAGTGGCGCGAGCACCTCTACGAGATGGACTACCTCCAGGAGGGCATCGGCCTCCGCGCCATGGCGCAGAAGGACCCGCTGGTCGAGTACCAGCGCGAGGGCTTCGACATGTTCAACGCCATGATGGACGGCATCAAGGAAGAGTCCGTCGGCTACCTGTTCAACCTGGAGGTCCAGGTCGAGCAGCAGGTCGAGGAGGTTCCGGTGTCGGACTCCGCCGAGGCCGGGGCTTCGCTGACCAAGAAGGACGCCGTGCCCGCCGGTGGCGGCCGTCCCGAGATCCGCGCCAAGGGCCTTGAGGCTCCGCAGCGGCCCGACCGTCTCCACTTCCAGGCGCCGAACGCCGAGGGCGGCGTCGACGAGGGGGACTTCGAGACCGAGGACGCGGGCGTGCGGTCCGAGTCGGACGGGATGACGCGGGCGGAGCGGCGTAAGGCTCAGAAGGGTGGGCGTCGCCGCAAGAAGTAGTGGCGTGACGCTGTAGCAGTGCGAAGGGCCGGGCGCCGTTGGTGCCCGGCCCTTCGCGTTGTCCTCTTGCCATCTGGTTGTCATCTGGCGGGCGTTCCCACTTCGACCGCTGTGCAGCGCCACCTCTGGTCCGCGCCGAGACTCAGCCGGAATGCCAGGGCCCTGAGGGCGGGGCCCGCGCCGATCCTCGCGAAGACCTCGTAGACGCCGGGGCGGGGTTCGTAGTGGCCGATCCGGTGGATCGTGGGGCGGCGGTCGTTCACGTTGAAGGGGGCGAGTTCGGCGAGGCGGGTCAGGTCGTCGAAAGCGGTGTGGGCGATGTGGCGCGCCGCCCAGTGGACCGGCTTCTGGCCGCTGAGGACCAGGAGCAGGCGCTCGGTGAAGAGCTCCGTGGGGTGCGGTGGGGGCTGGGGCGGGGTCCTGAGGGGGCGCGTGGGGGTACGTGCTGTACGGGCGGCGGTGCGGGCTGCCGAGGGGCGGCGCGGGTCCGTACGGCCCGGTGGGCGGGTGGTCACCGGCGGGCGGGGACGGGGCCTGGTCATTACTTTGTGCATGCCGTGTCGCCTCCGGCTTCGGTGTCCCGGCTCCTGGGTTTGGTACCGGGGAGTAACTTCCGTCGGAGATCTTGTACGGGGGGCGGGGTGGGGGTCGCAAGGGGCTGCGGGGTGTGGGGGCGAGGGGCGGAGAAGTCACCTATCAGGGTGGCCGGGGGTGCGGTGTTCCTTGGGGGTGCTGGGGTGGGCCGGGTGAAGAGTGGGCGTTGCGGGTGACGTGGGGGGTGGGTGTGGGGCACAGCTCGAAGGGGGACGCCCGGACGTATTCTGGGGGTCTGTTTCTGGGGGTCTGTCGAGTTGCCTTCTGCGCGACCTTTCGACTCCGGGACTTCGACCTTCCGACTCTGTAACTCCGACTCTGTAACTCCGACCCTGAGACTCCGACTCCGAGTCTCTGACTGTGAAAGCGGGCCGTCATGCGCGTCTACGTTCCCCTGACCCTGAGCCGTCTCGCCGAAGTGCACAAGGCGGGCGAGCTGGGCCCCGGGCCGCTGACCGCCTATGCCGTGACGCCCGCTCTGCGTGAGTGGTACGTCTCGGACGACATCGAGGAGCTGGAGTACGCCGCCCTGAGCCGGGCCGCGCTTGCTTCGCTGCGGCTGATCGCGGGGGATCCGGGGGCGGCTCGGCGGCGGGTCGTGCTGGCCGCGGATGTGGCGGACGGGGCGCTTGAGCAGGGGGTGCCTGAGGGGGGCCTGGGTATCGGGGCGGTGCGGGTCGCTGGAGTGCTGGGGCTGAAGAAGGTCGCGGCGGTGCATGTGGATGCGGGGGACGCGGAGGGGGACGTTGCCGCGGCGGTGGGGGTTCTGGAGGCTGCGGATCAGGGGGACGAGGATGCGCGGTTCACTGTGGACGGGGTCGAGGATCATGAGCTGCTTTGGTTCGCGACGCAGGAGATTCCTGGGCTGATCAGCTGAGGGGTCCCTGCGGGGCTTGGGCGGGGCGGGGGTGCTTTGGCTGCGGGGTGGTGCGTTGCCGGGTGCGGCTCGTTGTGCGTTGCTGCGGGGCTGCTTCGTCTGTGGGTGCGGGGCCGCGCCGGTATGTCCGTCCTCGCTATCGTCCGGTGGCCGCGTAGCTACTTCGGCGCCGGAGCGCCGCGAACCGTGCTCCGGGCAGACATACCGGCACGTCCCCTCCCGTGCGCTGCCGGCTGCGGGTGCGTCGTCCTTGCTGGGCGAACACTGGCCCACCCCGACGTATACGGATCACCCCCGCCCGCCCCCGCCGTGCAAATCCCCACCCGCGCCCGTGGCACTGCGGGGCAATCGGGTGGGTGGGTGGGAAAGGCTTGTTCGGGGCCCGGGCCCCGGGGGTGTGGGGATTGGGGCCCGGAGGTGCCGGGAGTGGGCCGGGGCGTGGGGTTGGGGGTGGCGCGGGTACCGTTTCTTTATGGGGAAGCTGACGCGCGGGGCGCATATCGTCTGGGACTGGAACGGGACTCTGCTGCATGACATTCATGCGGTGATCGAGTCGACGAACGCCTCCTTCGCGGAGCTCGGGCTCGAACCGATCACGCTCGAGCGGTACCGCGATCTCTACTGCGTTCCCGTTCCGCTCTTCTACGAGCGGCTCATGGGGCGGCTGCCCACGGACGCCGAGTGGCAGGTCATGGACGCCGTGTTCCACAAGCACTACTGGGCGCGGGCCGAGGCATGCGGCCTCGCCGACGGTGCCGCCGAGCTGCTCGCGGAGCGGCGGGCGGCAGGGCGTACGCAGTCGTTGCTGTCGCTCGCGCCGCACGAGCACCTCGTGCCGATCGTGCGGCGGCACGGGATCGAGGAGCACTTCGTGCGCATCGACGGCCGCACGGACACCTCGCACGCGGGCAAGGCCGAGCGGATGGTGCTGCACCTCGCGGCGCTCGAAGGGGTTACCGCCGCCGAGCGCATTGTCGTCATCGGGGATGCCGTTGACGATGCCGTAGCTGCGGCGCATGTCGGCGCTCAGGCCGTGCTCTACACCGGGGGGTCCCACAGCCGGGCCAGTCTGGAGGCTCTCGGGGGCGACGTCCCTGTCGTCGACAGCCTTGCCGAAGCCGTGGACGTGGCCGAGCGGCTCGCCGCCTGAGCCACGCCGCCCAGCTCCCGCCTACGTCACCGGCGCCTTCGCCCGCAGCACCGTGAGGAACTCCCTCATCCAGCCCGAGTGGTCCGGCCAGGCGCGGGCCGAGACCAGGGTGCCGTCGACCACCACCTCCGCGTCACGGAACGTCGCGCCCGCCGTCTGCATGTCCAGCTCCAGGGCCGGATACGCCGTGACCCTGCGGCCGCTCAGGCCGCCGATCGCCGCCGTCAGGAGCGGGCCGTGGCAGATCTGCGCGACCGGCTTGTCCGAGTCGAAGAAGGACTTGAGGATCTTGCGGAGCTCCGGGTCGTTGCGCAGATACTCCGGGGCCCGGCCGCCCGGGATCACCAGAGCGACGTACTGGCCGGGATCGACCTCGGAGAAGGCGAGGTCCGCGGGCCAGGTGTAGCCCGGCTTCTCCGTGTACGTGTCGAAGCCCGGCTCGAAGTCGTGCACCACGAACTGCAGCGTCTTGCGGGCGGGGGCGGCGATGTGGACGTCGTACCCCTCCTCGCGCAGCCGCTGGAAGGGATACAGGACCTCAAGCGACTCCGCCGCGTCTCCGGTCACTATCAGGATCTTGGCTGCCATCTCGGTGCTCGCTCCCACTCGTGGGCGGGCCGTCGTCCATCGACCGGGCCCGCCGTCGCGCGCTGTCCGTCCGTCCCGCTCAACGTGCATCCGCCCGTCCGGTTTGCCAAGGGGGTCCACCGGTCCGGAGAGGGGCCCCATCGCTGACAAGTGGCGCGAAAGTCTCTGTGCAGAGTGTCAAACTTCCACCCCTGCTTTTGTACACATACGGCTCATGACGACTCCCGGGTGGAGGGCGATAGCCTTGACCCGTGATCAGCGCGATATCCCGCGGGGGCGTGTACGCCCCCGCCCTGCGCCCGGGGAACACGGAGGACATCCGTGCCCGGGACGTCGCTGACGCTTCTTGGCGGTGCGGCCAGCCACATCACCCCGGCCATCGGTCAGCGAAACCGCTGAAAATGGCGGATAACCGCCCGCCCATCTCTCACCGCGGCATAACGTCGACTTCGACCGGAGACCCCGCGTCGCGGCGTTACGTCGGATCACTTCCTTCTACGTCACGCAACGGCGCGCGACAGGAGTCAGAGGACAATGCAGACCAAGCTGGACGAAGCCAAAGCCGAGCTGCTCACACGGGCGGCCCGGGTAGCTGAGAACAGCCCGGCAGGTGGCCGCCTACCGAATGGCGCACCGACCGGGTCGAAGGGCGACGGGGCCACTCCTGACGAGGACATGGCCCTTGCGTTCCTCCAGCGCTACTACCTGCACACCGCCCCGGAGGACCTTGCCGACCGTGACCCGGTCGACGTCTTCGGAGCAGCCTTCTCCCACTACCGGCTTGCCGAGAACCGCCCGCAGGGCACGGCCAACGTCCGCGTGCACACCCCGACCGTCGAGGAGAACGGCTGGACATGCAGCCACTCCGTCGTCGAGGTGGTCACGGACGACATGCCCTTCCTGGTCGACTCGGTCACCAATGAGCTCTCGCGCCAGGGGCGCGGCATCCACGTCGTCATCCACCCCCAGGTCGTCGTACGACGGGATCTGACCGGCAAGCTCCTGGAGGTCCTCACCGACCCCGGCACGGAGCGCCCGCACGACGCGGTCACCGAGTCCTGGATCCACGTCGAGATGGACCGCGAGACCGACCGCGCGGACCTGAAGCAGATCACCGCCGATCTGCTCCGGATCCTCTCCGACGTACGCGAGACCGTCGAGGACTGGGAGAAGATGCGCGACGCCGCGCTGCGCATCGCCGATGAGCTCCCCACCGAGCCGACCGCCGACGACCTGCGCGACCAGGAGGTCGACGAGGCCCGCGAGCTCCTTCGCTGGCTCGCCGACAACCACTTCACCTTCCTGGGCTTCCGTGAGTACGACCTGACGGACGAGGACTCGCTCGCCGCCGTGCCCGGCACCGGCCTCGGCATCCTGCGTGCCGACCCGAAGCACGAGGGCGAGGAGGACCACCCGGTCAGCCCCTCCTTCAGCCGGCTGCCCGCGGACGCGCGCGCGAAGGCACGCGAGCACAAGCTGCTCGTGCTGACCAAGGCCAACAGCCGTGCCACCGTGCACCGGCCCAGCTACCTCGACTACGTCGGCGTGAAGAAGTTCGACGCCGACGGCAACGTCATCGGCGAGCGCCGCTTCCTCGGCCTCTTCTCGTCCGCCGCGTACACCGAGTCCGTGCGCCGCGTGCCGGTCATCCGCCGCAAGGTCCAGGAAGTCCTCAAGGGCGCGGGCTTCTCGCCCAACAGCCACGACGGCCGCGACCTGCTCCAGATCCTGGAGACCTACCCGCGCGACGAGCTGTTCCAGACCCCGCCCGACGAGCTGCGCGCGATCGTCACGTCCGTCCTCTACCTCCAGGAACGCCGCCGACTGCGGCTCTACCTGCGCAAGGACGAGTACGGCCGCTACTACTCCGCCCTGGTCTACCTGCCGCGTGACCGCTACACCACCGGCGTCCGGCTGCGGATCATCGACATCCTCAAGGAGGAGCTCGGCGGCGACAGCGTCGACTTCACCGCCTGGAACACCGAGTCGATCCTCTCCCGGCTGCACTTCGTGGTCCGCGTCGCGCCGGGCGGCGGCCTTCCGCAGCTCACCGACGCCGACACCGACCGCATCGAGGCGCGGCTCGTCGAGGCCGCCCGCTCCTGGGCCGACGGCTTCGGCGAGGCGCTGACCGCCGAGTGCGGCGAGGAGCGCGCCGCCGAGCTGCTGCGCCGCTACTCGGGCGCCTTCCCCGAGGGCTACAAGGCGGACCACACGCCGCGCGCGGCCGTCGCCGACCTCCAGCACCTGGAGCAGCTCAAGCACGGCCGCGAGGACTTCGCGCTCAGCCTGTACGAGCCGGTGGGCGCCGCCCCCGGCGAGCGCCGCTTCAAGATCTACCGCTCCGGCGGCCAGGTCTCGCTCTCCGCCGTCCTGCCGGTGCTCCAGCGCCTCGGCGTCGAGGTCACCGACGAGCGGCCCTACGAGCTGCGCTGCACCGACCGCACGAACGCGTGGATCTACGACTTCGGCCTTCGCCTGCCCAAGTCGCAGAACGGCAACGGCGACTACCTCGGCGACGACGGCCGCGAGCGCTTCCAGGAGGCCTTCTCCGCCGCCTGGACCGGCGAGGCCGAGGTCGACGGCTTCAACTCGCTCGTCCTGCGGGCCGGGCTCAACTGGCGCCAGGCGATGGTCCTTCGCGCCTACGCCAAGTACCTGCGCCAGGCGGGCTCCACCTTCAGCCAGGACTACATGGAGGACACCCTCCGCAACAACGTCCACACCACCCGGCTGCTCGTCTCGCTCTTCGAGGCGCGGATGTCCCCCGACCGCCAGCGCGCCGGGACCGAGCTGACCGACGGGCTCCTGGAGGAGCTTGACGGCGCGCTCGACCAGGTCGCGTCCCTGGACGAGGACCGCATCCTGCGGTCCTTCCTCACCGTCATCAAGGCGACGCTGCGTACGAACTTCTTCCAGGAGGCGGAGGGCGGCAAGCCGCACAACTACGTCTCCATGAAGTTCGACCCGCAGGCCATCCCCGACCTCCCCGCGCCGCGCCCGGCGTACGAGATCTGGGTGTACTCGCCGCGCGTCGAGGGCGTCCACCTGCGCTTCGGCAAGGTCGCCCGCGGTGGTCTTCGCTGGTCCGACCGGCGTGAGGACTTCCGCACCGAGATCCTCGGCCTGGTCAAGGCGCAGATGGTGAAGAACACCGTCATCGTGCCCGTCGGCGCCAAGGGCGGCTTCGTCGCCAAGCAGCTGCCCGACCCGTCCGTCGACCGCGACGCGTGGCTGGCCGAGGGCGTGGCCTGCTACAAGACGTTCATCTCGGCGCTGCTCGACATCACCGACAACCTCGTCGCGGGCGAGGTCGTGCCCCCGGCCGACGTCGTGCGGCACGACGAGGACGACACGTACCTCGTGGTCGCCGCCGACAAGGGCACCGCGACGTTCTCGGACATCGCGAACGAGGTCGCCGAGTCGTACAACTTCTGGCTCGGTGACGCCTTCGCCTCCGGCGGCTCCGCCGGTTACGACCACAAGGGCATGGGCATCACCGCCCGCGGCGCCTGGGAGTCCGTCAAGCGGCACTTCCGGGAGCTGGGCACCGACACCCAGACCGAGGACTTCACGGTCGTCGGCGTCGGTGACATGTCCGGTGACGTGTTCGGCAACGGCATGCTGCTCTCCGAGCACATCCGCCTGGTGGCCGCCTTCGACCACCGGCACATCTTCATCGACCCGAGGCCGGACGCCGAGACCTCGTACGCGGAGCGCCGCCGTCTGTTCGAGCTGCCGCGCAGCTCCTGGGCGGACTACAACAAGGAGCTGCTCTCCGCGGGCGGCGGGATCTTCCCGCGCAGCGCCAAGGCGATCCAGCTGAACGCCCACATCCGCGAGGCCCTCGGCATCGAGAAGGGCGTCGGCAAGATGACGCCGGCCGACCTGATGCAGACCATCCTCCAGGCGCCGGTCGACCTGCTGTGGAACGGCGGCATCGGTACGTACGTGAAGTCGTCGGCCGAGTCGAACAGCGACGTCGGCGACAAGGCGAACGACGCGATCCGCGTCAACGGCGCCGACCTGCGCGTCAAGGTCGTCGGCGAGGGCGGCAACCTCGGTCTGACCCAGCTCGGCCGCATCGAGTTCGCGCGCGCCGGCGGGCACATCAACACCGACGCCATCGACAACAGCGCGGGCGTGGACACCTCCGACCACGAGGTGAACATCAAGATCCTGCTCAACGCGGTCGTCGGAGCCGGCGACATGACCGTCAAGCAGCGCAACAAGTTCCTCGCGGCGATGACGGACGAGGTCGGCACCCTGGTCCTGCGCAACAACTACGCGCAGAACACCGCCCTGTCGAACGCGGTCGCCCAGTCCCCGTCCCTCCTCCACGCCCACCAGCGCTTCATGCGCCGCCTGGGCCGCGACGGTCACCTGGACCGGGCACTGGAGTTCCTGCCCACCGACCGGCAGATCCGCGAGCTCCTGAACTCCCGCCACGGGCTCAGCCAGCCCGAGCTCGCCGTGCTCCTCGCGTACACGAAGATCACAGCGGCCGACGAGCTGATCCAGACGACGCTCCCGGACGACGAGTACCTGCGCGGACTGCTGCACGCGTACTTCCCGGAGGCCCTGCGGGAGAAGTTCCCCGAGCAGGTCGACGGGCACGCGCTGCGCCGCGAGATCGTCACCACGGTCCTCGTCAACGACACGGTGAACACAGGCGGTTCGACGTTCCTGCACCGGCTGCGTGAGGAGACCGGGGCCTCCCTGGAGGAGATCGTCAGGGCGCAGCTCGCGGCCCGCGAGATCTTCGGTCTGAGCAAGGTCTGGGACGCGGTCGAGGCGCTCGACAACGTGGTGGCGGCCGACGTCCAGACCCGCATCCGGCTGCACTCGCGCCGCCTCGTCGAGCGCGGCACGCGCTGGCTGCTCAACAACCGGCCGCAGCCGCTCCAGCTCGCCGAGACCATCGGCTTCTTCAGCGAGGGCGTCGCCGAGGTCTGGACCGAGCTGCCGAAGCTGCTGCGCGGCTCCGACCAGGAGTGGTACCAGAGCATCCGCGACGAGCTGACGGGCGTGGGCGTCCCCGACGAACTCGCCCAGCGCGTCGCCGGGTTCTCCTCGGCCTTCCCGGCGCTCGACATCGTTGCGGTCGCCGACCGCATGGACAAGGAGCCGATGGCCGTCGCCGAGGTCTACTACGACCTCGCCGACCGGCTGCGGATCACCCAGCTCATGGACCGCATCATCGAGCTGCCGCGGGCCGACCGCTGGCAGTCGATGGCGCGCGCGTCGATCCGCGAGGACCTGTACGCGGCGCACGCCGCCCTGACGGCCGACGTGCTGGCCGCCGGGAACGGTGAGGACACTCCCGAGCAGCGCTTCAAGGCCTGGGAGGAGAAGAACGCGGCGATCCTGAGCCGGTCGCGGGCGACCCTTGACGAGATCCAGAGCTCGGACGCGTTCGACCTGGCGAACCTGTCGGTCGCCATGCGGACGATGAGGACGCTGCTGCGTACGCACTCGTAGTCCTGCGTAGTCCGCGTACATCCGTCGTACGTCGATGGGGGCGCCCCGGGCCTGACGGCTCGGGGCGCCCCCTTTCGCGTATCAGGACTAGGCCGTTCACACCCCCCTGAAGAGCGCCAATCGGGCATTAGCGATAATTAGTAGGATGAGCTGGCATCTGACTGGAGGGACGCATGGGAGCGATATCTGAGCGGGGGACGCCGGAGGCGCGACCCGATGTGTCCGTAGTGGTGATCGTCTACAACGACGCCGAGCGGCTGCCGACCGCCGTGCGGTCGGTGCTCGACCAGACGCTGCACGGCGTCGAGGTCGTCATCGTCGACGACTGCAGCACGGACGGTTCGTACGAGACGGCGCAGAGCATCGCCGCCGAGCACCCCGAGCGGGTGCGGGCCTACCAACTGCCGGAGAACAGCGGCGCGGGCGGTGAGCCCCGCAACGTCGGCATCGGATACACCGTCGGACGCCACGTGATGTTCCTCGACAGCGACGACGTCCTGGAGCGCAACGCCTGCCGCAACCTCCTCGAAGCCGCCGAGCGCGAGGGCTCCGACATCGTCTCCGGGCTCTGCGTACGGCTCTCCATGGACACCCGCAACAAGAAGCGCGACCGGTGGTACCCCTGGCTCTACGCGACGACCCGCACCCTGGAGTCCGTCACCGAGCTGCCCGACCTGTTCGTCTGGGACACGCTCTCCACGAACAAGCTCTACCGCCGCGACTTCCTCGTCGAGAACGCACTCCGCTTCCCCAAGGGGATGTTCTACGAGGACCTGATGTTCATCGCCGAGGCCTACCTCGCCGCCGAGCGCATCACCCTCATCCCCAACCAGGTCTACTTCTGGCACGTCCACGAGCGCGCCGCCGCGAAGTCCGTGACCAACCGCCGTCACGAGATGACCAACTTCGAGCACCGCCTGGAGATCCACCGCCGGATCGACGCGCTGCTCGCGGAGCGCGGCCTCGACGAGCTGCGGCTCGCCAAGGACATCAAGTTCCTCAAGCACGACCTGGTGCTCCACCTGCGCGACCTGCCGTTCCGCGACGCCTCCTTCCGCCAGGAGTTCGCCGGGCTCGCCCGCGGCTACCTCGCCGGGCTCGACCGCGCCGCCTACGACGAGGTGCAGCCCATTCAGGCCATCTGCGCCTACCTCCTGGAGCAGGGCGACTGGGACAACCTGCTGCCCGCCGTCGACACCCTCACCAACCGCGACAAGATCTCCTCGCCCCTCGCCGAACTGGACGGGCGCGTGTACTGGTGCGCCGAACACCTCGACGACCCGTTCGGCCGCCAGGTCCTCGACGTGACCGAGCTCGGCTACCACGGCAAGCGCTTCGACCAGATGTTCCTGCGCAACGTCCTGACGCGGTACGAGGAGTCGGCGGGGACCGTCCGCATGGCGGGCCGCATCACCAACCCGCTCGGCGTCGTCGGCCCGGACGCCGTGCTCACCGCCGAGCTGGAGTTCAGCGCCCGCCGCCGCAGTCTCCAGACCTTCCGCTTCCCGGTCTCCGCCGTGCGGTACGAGGGCGACGCCATCACCTGGGAGGCCTCCGTCGACCTCGCGCGGCGGCTGCGCCCGCTCGGAGTCGTCGACGCGGTCTGGGACGTGCGCCTGCACCTCACCGCCGACGGCGTGCGCACCAGGACGCGGCTCACCGCGTGCGACCCGGGGCTCGCCGAGGGGAGGCTTCCGGTGCGGCCGAGGCTGACCCGCCTCGTCGCCGACCACATGGAGCCCGAGGTCTCGCAGCGCGGGCACCTCGCGTTCCGGCTCGTCACGCGGGACACGGCGGCCGACCGGATCCAGGACCTGGTGGCCCGCGGGACGCAGGGCGTGCCGGGGCGCCTGGCCAAGACCGGCTTCCGCAAGGCCAAGAAGCTGCGCAAGGACCTCACGTCCGGGCAGAGCAAACTGCGCGTGTACGACGAGGTGTTCAGCCGCCTGCCAGTGAAGAAGGGCACGGTCGTCTTCGAGAGCCACCTCGGCAAGCAGTACAGCGACAGCCCCCGGGCGATCTACGAGGAGATGCGGCGCCAGGGCCTCGACTTCGACGCCGTGTGGTCCTACTCGGGGAGCCCCGAGGGCTTTCCGCCGGACGCGACGCTGGTGCGGCGCTGGTCGCTGCCGTACCTGAAGGCCCTCGCGCAGGCCGAGTTCTGGGTCGACAACCAGAGCTACCCGCTCAAGCTCACCAAGCGGCCCGAGACGACGTACATCCAGACCTGGCACGGCTCGGCGCTCAAGCGCATGGGCTTCGACGAGCCCGCCTGGAAGCTGCGCAGCAAGCCGCGGCAGGACGAGCAGCAGCGCGTCCTCGACCGCTTCGACCGCTTCCTGATCCGCTCCGAGCACGACGTGCGGACCCTGGCGAAGGCCCTGCGCCTGAAGGAGAAGGTGCTGCTCAGGGTCGGCTATCCGCGCAACGACGCGCTGGTGCGGGCCAAGCAGGCCGAGGACACGACCGGCCTGCGTGAACGCGGGCCGCTGGCAGCGGAGTTGGGCATCCCCGAGGACAAGCGGGTGCTGCTGTACGCGCCGACCTTCCGCCGTCACGGCGGCCGGCACGGACGCTTTGAACTGCCCTTCGACGTGGAGCGGTTCGCGGAGGAGTTCGGCGACCGCTACGTGCTCCTTGTGCGCTCGCACTACCTGAACCACGTGGTGCTCCCGCCGTCCGTGCGCGGCCGCGTCATCGACGTCTCCGCACACCACGACGTCACGCCGCTCTACGAGCTCGCCGACGCGATGATCACCGACTACTCCTCCGTGATGTTCGACTACGCGCACCTCGACCGGCCGATGCTGTTCTTCACGTACGACTACGAGGAATACGTGCACGAAGGGCGAGGGACGTACTTCGACCTGCGGGAACGGGCTCCCGGCCCGGTGGTCGACACCGAGGACGAGCTGTTCGCGGCGCTGAAGGCCCTGGACGAGCAGGCCCTCGAATACGCGGGCGCCCGGCAGCGGTTCGTGGCCGATTTCGGTGAGTACGACCGGGGCGACGCCGCCAAGAGCATCGTCGATCAGTTCTTCTCGCACTGGAGCGGCAAGTGAGTCAGACAACAGCGATCCGGACGGCTCAGCGGACGCGGGACATATTCTTCGTCTCCAACAGCGTCAACGAGCTGGGTGGGATCACCAGTTGGTCCCACCAGATGGCCCGCCTCTTCGCCGAGCGCGGCCACCGCGTGCACGTCGTCGGCATCACGGACCCCGGCGTCCCGCAGGACATCGGCACCGACCTGCCCTACCCCACCACGACGCTGTACGACGAGCACCCGCCGCGCGTCGGCCCGGCGCGCGGCATCAAGGGGCGGCTCAACGTGGCCGAGCACCGGCTGCGCAAGCGGCGAGCGGAGGGCATGCACGAGCAGGCCGCCAAGCTGACCGCGCTCTTCGCGCAGGCAGGGCCCGGAGCCGTCGTCATCGTCACGCAGGTGTGGGCGATGGAGTGGGTCGAACTCGCCGACACCACCGGCATGTTGGTCATCGGCATGAGCCACGAGTCGTTCGCGTACTCGCGGGCGTGCTCGCGCTTCGGGCGCGTGCGCAAGCACTACAAGGACATCGACCGGATGCTCGCGCTGACCCGCGAGGACGCCGACCTGTGGATCAGGCAGGGCATGGACAACGCGTCCTTCATGCCGAACCCGTTGCCGTTCATGCCCGAAGTGCCCTCGCGGCGCACCGAGAAGATCGTCACCAGCATCGGCCGCCTGCACGACCAGAAGGGCATCGACATGCTCCTCGACACCTGGGCGGAGGTCGCGCCGCTGCACCCGGACTGGAAGCTGCGGATCTACGGCTCCGGCGAGGACGAGGAGATGCTCAAGAAGCAGTGCACGGCCCTCGGCCTCGACGGCTCCGTGGAGTGGATGGGCCGCACGAGCGATGTGCCGGGAGCGCTGCGCGGCGGGTCGGTGTTCGTGCAGTCGTCACGGGGCGAGGGTTTCCCGCTCGCGCTGATGGAGGCGATGGCCACCGCAGTGCCGTGCGCGGCCTTCGACTGCGCGCCCGGCGTGCACGAGATCGTCCAGGACGGCGTGGACGGACTGCTCGCGCGGCTCGGGAACACGGCTGAACTGGCGCGCAGGCTGGACACGTTGATGTCCGACAAGGAGCTGCGGGACCGGATGGGGGAGCTGGCCAGGGTGAACATCCAGCGCTACACGACGGATGAAGTCGTGCGGCGCTGGGAGGAGTTGTTCGCGTTCCTGGAGCGCTGAGAGCCCTACTTCTTGCCGCCGGTGAACCGCTCGTACTCCTTCAGGACGTCCTCCGTCGGGCCGTCCATGCGCAGCTCGCCGTGCTCCAGCCAGAGCACGCGCTCACAGGTGTCGCGGATCGACTTGTTGTTGTGGCTGACCAGGAAGACCGTGCCCGCGCGCTTGCGCAGCTCGCGGATGCGGGCCTCCGAGCGCTTCTGGAAGGAGCGGTCGCCGGTCGCCAGGGCCTCGTCGATGAGCAGGACGTCGTGGTCCTTGGCTGAGCCGATGGAGAAGCGGAGCCGGGCCGCCATGCCGGAGGAGTACGTACGCATCGGGAGCGTGATGAAGTCGCCCTTCTCGTTGATGCCGGAGAAGTCGACGATGTCCTGGTAGCGCTCCTGGATCTGCTCGCGGCTCATGCCCATCGCCAGGCCGCCGAGCCGGACGTTGCGCTCTCCGGTGAGGTCGTTCATCAGGGCCGCGTTCACGCCGAGCAGGGAGGGCTGGCCGTCGGTGAAGATGCGGCCGTTCTCGACCGGCAGGAGCCCCGCGATCGCCTTCAGGAGGGTCGACTTGCCCGAGCCGTTCGTGCCGATCAGGCCGATGGCCTCGCCCTTGTGGGCGGTGAAGGAGACCTCCCTGACGGCGTGCACCTTGCGTACGCCGGACTCCTCGCCGCCGCTCCTGCCCCGCTTGAGGATGCGGCCCATGGCGGCGGTCGCGCTGCCGCGGCCCGCGGTGGCGCCGGTGCCGTGGACGCGGTAGACGATGTCGACCTGGTCGACGATGACGGTGGGGGCGTTGTCTTTCCTGGTGTCAGCCACGGCCGTACGTCTCCTCTGCCTTCCAGAAGTAGATGAATCCGCCGACTCCGGCGAGCAGCGCCCAGCCCACCGCCCACGCCCAGACGTGGTGCGGGAGCTGGTCCGCCTGGAAGCTGTCGATGAGGGCGAAGCGCATCAGGTCGATGTAGATGGCGGCCGGATTGCACTCCAGGAGGACCTGGAGGGCGTGCGGCAGATGCTGGTCCTTGAGGACCGCGTCGATGCTCCACATCACCCCGGACACGTACATCCACGTACGCAGCACGAACGGCATCAGCTGCGCGATGTCGGGCGTCTTGCTGCCCAGGCGGGCCATCACCAGGGCCAGGCCCGTGTTGAACGTGAACTGCAGGAGCAGGACCGGGATCACCAGGAGCCAGGACATGCTCGGCGGGACGCCGAAGCAGAGCAGGATCACGACCAGCGCGCCCATGGAGAACAGGAGCTGCTGGAGCTGTTGCAGGCTGAAGGAGACCGGCAGCGCGGCCCGCGGGAAGTGCAGGGCACGCACCAGGCCGAGGTTGCCGGCGATGGCGCGGGTGCCCGCCATGACCGAGCTCTGCGTGAACGTGAAGATGAAGACGCCGGTGACCAGGAACGGGACGTAGTCCGGGACGTCGTGCTTGGTGTTCATCAGGACGCCGAAGATGAAGTAGTAGACCGCCGCGTTCAGGAGCGGAGTCATCACCTGCCAGACCTGGCCGAGCTTCGCCTGGCTGTACTGGGCGGTGAGCTTGGCGGTCGCGAAGGCGGTGATGAAGTGGCGGCGCTGCCACAGCTGCCGGACGTACGCGGGGAGCGTGGGGCGGGCGCCGCTGACGGTCAGGCCGTGCCGGGCCGCGAGCTCGGCCGGGTCGAGGGCCGGGGCCGCCGTGCGGGGTGGTGCGTCGAGGACCTGACTCACTGCCGCTGCTCCTTACTCGTTACGTCGGGACGGACCCGTATCGTCGCAACGTCGAGAGTAGGGCGATGTGACGTCGGAACGCAACCGTATCGTCGTCACGTTCTATGCTGTCCGCATGACGACGAGCAGGCCAGGAGATGAACAGCCGCGTGAGCAGCCCCGCCGCAGGGCGCCCGCGGGGGCAGCGGTGCTCCGCGAGGATGTGACCGAGGCCATCAGGTCCGCCGTCTTCGAGGAGCTGGCGGCGGTCGGGTACGCGCGCATGTCGATCGAGGGCATCGCGCGCCGCGCGGGCGTCGGCAAGACCGCCGTCTACCGGCGCTGGCGATCCAAGCTGCATCTCGTGCTCGACCTGGTGTCGGCGATAGCGGTCCAGGGCCTGCCGATGCCGGACAGCGGCTCCCTGGAGGGCGATCTGCGGATGCTGTACGAGGTGACGTCGCGCGCCCTGCGGCATCCCGTGGCCTCGCAGGTCATCCCCGACCTCCAGGCGGAGGCGGCACGCAACCCGGAGATCGCGGAGGCCATGCAGAAGGCGCTGCGGGAGGGGCAGCACGGGGTGGCGAACGGCATCGTGCGGGCGGCCGTGGCGCGGGGGGAGGTGCGGGACGGGGTCGACGAGGACCTCGCGCTCGACCTGGTGTCGGGGCCGCTCTACTGGCGGTCCGTGGTGGTGCGGGCCGACCTCCCCAAGGGGTACCTGGCCAGCCTCGCCTCGGCTACGGCGGCGGCGCTGCGGGCGTTGTGAGGGCGGGCGGCGCGCCCGAGGCCTGGGCCCAGCCCTGGGCCGCCCTGTCTAGCGCCGCTCGGCCTCCGGGTGCAGGCGGACCCACCCCGCCCACGCCGACGTCACCATCTCGCGTACGTCCCGCTTGGCCGACCAGCCGAGTTCCGTGGCGATGCGGGACGCCGATGCCACCACCCTCGCCGGGTCGCCGGGGCGGCGGGGGGCCACGGTGGGCGGCAGGTCGTGGCCCGTGACCTCGTTGATCAGGGTGGCCATCTCCAGGACCGAAACCCCCTCGCCCCGGCCGATGTTGAGCGTCAGGTCGGTGCCGGCCGGTGCGGTGGCCAGCTTGCGGGCCGTCGCCACGTGGGCCTCCGCCAGGTCCGCCACGTGGATGTAGTCGCGTACGCACGTGCCGTCCGGCGTGGCGTAGTCCGCGCCGAAGACGCGCGGTGCCTCGCCGTCCGTGAGCTTCTCGAAGACCATCGGGACCAGGTTGTAGACGCCCGTGTCGGCCAGCTCGGGGCTCGCCGCGCCCGCCACGTTGAAGTAGCGCAGCGACGCCGTTGACAGGCCGTGCGCCCGGCCCGTAGCGCGGACCAGCCACTCGCCCGCCAGCTTCGTCTCGCCGTACGGACTCATCGGGAGGCAGGGGGTCTCCTCCGTCACCAGGTCCACGTCAGGCATGCCGTACACGGCCGCGGAGGAGGAGAGGACGAAGGACGCGACCCCTGCTTCGGTCACCGCCGACAGCAGGACCCGCAGTCCCTCCACGTTCTCGTGGTAGTACCGCAGCGGCTGCTCCACCGACTCGCCCACCTGCTTCTTCGCCGCCAGGTGCACGACACCCGTGACGGCGTGCTCCCGCAGCGTGCGGGACAGCAGATCCGCGTCGAGAGTCGAACCCGTCACCAGCGGTACGCCCTCCGGCACGCGATCGGCGATGCCCGTGGACAGGTCGTCGTAGACCACGGCCCGCTCGCCCGCCTCCGTCATGGCGCGGACCACGTGTGCCCCGATGTAGCCGGCACCGCCGGTGATCAGCCAGGTCATCGTCGTCAGTCAGCCTTCTGTGAGTTCGAGCCGGTGGGTGTGCAGTGAGTGCGAGTCGGTGGGTGTGCAGTGTCGCAGAGGTCTGTGTACGGGCAGCGTCAGCGACCGGCCCCGCTCACCCACCGCGCGAGCCGCCTCCGCGCCACCCCCAGCATCCCCCGCAACCCCGGCGCGAGCCGCACCGCCAGGTTCCCCGCCTGCGTCCTGTACGGCTGGACCAGCAGGATTCCCCGGCGTGACGGCAGCGCCGTGCGCCGCAGCAGCCCCGGGCCCGCCACCGCCCGCGCCGTCGTCTCGCGCGCCGTCCCGTCGCCGAAGTGGAGGCGCAGCCGCAGGTCCCGTACGCCGCCGCCGAGCGAGCCCAGGTCGAGGACCACCTCGGTCAGCCAGGTCTCGGGGTCCGAAGGGCTGAACGCCGCGGTGCGGCGCAGCACCGGGCCGTCGCCGCTCCTCGGCACGAGCTCCACGTCCACCGTCGTCGGGCCCGCGTCCGCCACCCGCCCGTACAGCTCGTGCAGCCGCAGCGTGAGGCGGCTGCCGCCCGCGCGCGGCCGCAGCTCCGCGTCCACCGCCAGCGGGAGGAGGCGGATGGGGCGTACGAGGAGGTGTTCCAGGGTCACCTGGGGGAGGTCCTGGGACCAGGTGGGAGTGGTGCCGCCGGGCGAGCGCGCGTAGGGCGGCGACAGGCGCGCGGGGCGGGCCGCCACCTCCTGGAGGCGGGTCAGGTCGCGCGGCTCGGGGGAGGCGAGGATCACGCGGGCGATGATCCGGCCAGGCGCGGGCGCCGCGTCCAGGTCGGCCGTGTCGAAGGTCGCGAGGTACGCGCGCGTGGCCGTCCACCACTCCCGGCGGTACTCCGGGCTCCGCGTGGTCAGCTCGCGCGCGTACATCCGCAGGCTGTGGTCGACGAACTTGGCGCGGGCGGCCCGCGCGAGCCGTTTGCCCGCGTCCCCCGAAGCGCTCCGCGCCTCCTGGAGGATCTCGACCGACTGGCGGTGGGCCTCCAGACGGGCCCGCCAGTTGGCGATGCCCGAGCGGTCAAGGGAGATCGAGAGCTTGGCCGCCGTGCGGCGCACGTTCCACACGTAGACGGGGTCCGTGATCAGCGCGATGCGCGGTCCTGCCGCGAGGACGCGGGCCGTGAAGACGAAGTCCTCGTACGTGAAGCGGCCCTCGGGGAAGCGGAGGGTGTGCTTGCGGAGGAAGTCGGTGCGGTAGAGCTTGTTGACGCACAGGGTGTCGTGGACCAGGCGGGTGCGCAGCTCGGGACGGGCGATGAGACGGGGCTTCGTGTAGAGCATGGGCTGCCAGGTGCTCTCGCGTCCGGAAGGCAGTTCGCGGCGTACGCAGAGTCCGGTGACCACCTCGGCGTCGTGCCGCGCGGCGGCCTTGAGGAGGGCGTCCACCGCGCCAGGCGGCAGGACGTCGTCGCTGTCGAGGAACATCACGTACGCGGACGTCGTGGCCTCGATGCCGTCGTTGCGGGGAGTGCCGCAGCCGCCGCTGTTGACGGAGCGGCGGATGGGTTTGACGCGCGGGTCCTCCTGGGCGAGCGCCGCGAGCAGCTCGCCGCTGCCGTCCGTCGAGCAGTCGTCGACGGCGATCACCTCGCGGACGGCGGGGCCCTGGGCGAGGGCCGAGCGCACCGCGTCCGTGACGTGCGCGGAGTCGTTGTAGCCGATCACGACGACGCAGACCTGGGGCGACGGGGGCGAGAGAGACAGAGAGGGATCCACGGGGGAAATTTTAGAGGTTGCTAGTAATTATCCGATTAGGGGGTGTTCGGCTGGTTCGTGTTGCCCTCGTTCTGTTTCGCTCCTCCGTCGTCCGCCTCGGTCTTCCCGTCGCTCCCGTTCGTGTGCCCGCCACTCACCCGCGCAAGCACCTCGCCCGTACGCGGCCCCCACGCCACCACCACGGCCTCGTCCGGAACCTTCTGGTCGGGCGAGAGCAGCAGCCAGCGCACGTCGTAGCGGCGGACGATCCGTGTGCGTTCCGCGCGGGTCGAATCCTCCGAGAGGTAGTCGCGCACCTTCTGGAGGCGGTGGTTGCGCGTGTCCTCGGCGAGCGAGGCGTCCGGCCAGGCCGGGGCGACGAGGTTGGCGCCGTACGCGGGGATGGAGCGGGTGGGGTAGTAGCCGTTGGTCAGGACGACGTCGCCCCGGTCGAAGTGGCGCACCGCCCAGCCGTAGCCCGGCCAGCGCGGCGGCTGGTCGAAGCCCACCGGGTCCAGGGCGCGCGGCACGACCGCGCCCGCCTGGAGGGTGAAGAAGCCGATGGCCGCTCCGGTGGCCGCGACTCCTCCCAGGGCCATGCGCCACCGCCGCCAGGGCCGTGGCGCGGCCAGCTCGATCGCGAGGGCGAACTGAAGGGGGACCAGGGTCAGGCCCAGGATGCGGCCGTAGGTGTAGTGGCCGCTGAGCCAGCCGTACGCCACGACCGCGCAGTCCAGGGCGAACATCAGGACCAGCGGGTCGCGCCGGTTCCTGCGGAAGCGCAGCGCCAGCGCGGGCAGGCCGATCAGCGCGAGCCAGAAGCGCTGCGGCATCTCGGTGTAGAGCTGCCGGTGGATCCAGTCGACGCTCTCGTCACCGACGAGGGAGAAGACGGAGAAGTAGGGCCAGCTCGCCGCGATCACCGCCGCCGTCACGGCGGTCGCCGCCCACTTCCACAGCGCCCCGAAGGGCCGCCGGGCCGATGCCGCGAACGCCACGACGCCGATCACCGCCGCCACGGACGAGATCGGGTGGACGAGCAGGATCACCCCGCAGAGCGCGCCGAGCCCCACGTACGCGAGGACGCCCCGCGGTGACTTCGCGAGCGAGCCCGCCCAGCTCCACGCCCAGAATGCCAGGCCGATCGCGAACGTCGACGGGTAGGCGAGGTTGCCCGTCATCGACATCAGGCCGAGGTAGCCGCTCCACCACGCCATCCGGGTGCCCCAGAGCACCACCATCGCCAACAGGGCCAGAACAGGCGCCCATTGACGTGGCGTCAGGACCTTCACGAACCGGCCGAGGCCCGTCAGCAGCACAAGCAGATTCAGCGGCCCCGCCAGCTTCACGACCTCCCAGCCCGCGAGCCCGGTCACGCGCGCGAAGAGGCCCTGCGCCACCGCGTACGGCGAGTAGTACGGGCTGCCCGCGCCCGGCAGGTCCGCCATCGGGTGGCGCGGGTGCAGCAGATCGGACTTGAGTCGTTCGACGACCGCGGCGTGCTGCCCGAAGTCGCAGCACATCGGCACCCGCCAGAAGGCGAGCGACATGACGATCCAGAAGAGACCGCCGAACACGACGTACGGGCTCGGCCGCCATCTCTTGCGCCGGTTCAGTGCGGTCGCGCCGTGGGTCTCCCGGTGGGTCCCGAGCGTGGCCGTGGTCATCGCATGAGCCTCTCCGCGACACGGGCCGACGCCCGCCCGTCGTCCAGATCGCAGTAGGCCTCGCGGAACGCCGCGTACGCCTCGGCGTGCCGGGCCGTGAGCGAGTCCAGGTCGCGCAGCGCCTCGACGACCTCGCCGGTGGAGGCGAGCAGCGGTCCCGGCGCGCTGGTCTCGAAGTCGAGGTAGAAGCCGCGGACCGTGTCGCGGTAGTGCTCCAGGTCGTAGGCGTGGAAGAGCATCGGACGCCCGGTGTGCGCGAAGTCGAACATCAGGGAGGAGTAGTCCGTCACCAACACGTCCGAGATCAGGAGGAGTTCGGCGGTGCGGGGGTGGGACGACACATCGCGTACGAAGGGTGCGCGGGCGCCCGGCAGGCGGCCCGCCGTCAGCGGGTGCTTGCGGACGAGCAGGACGTGGTCGTCGCCGAGCACATCCTGTGCCGCGGCGAAGTCGAGCGCGGGTTCGTAGCGGAAGCGGCCGGGGGAGTAGGCGAGGTGGTCCCGGAAGGTCGGCGCGTACAGGACGACTCGCTTGTCCGGGGCGATGCCCAGCTCGTGGCGGACGCGTTCGGCGACCTTGTCGCGGTCGTCGGAGAAGAAGACGTCGTTGCGGGGCGAGCCCGCTTCCATGACCTCGCCCTCGTAGGCGAGCGCGCGCCCCAGATGGGGGGTCGAGAAACGGTTCGGCGACACGAGCACGTCCCACTGGCGCGACAGCTTCGGCAGGACGTCGAGGTGGCCGTGGTCGGCGTAGAGCGTGTCGGTGAGATCGGTGCCGATGCGCTTGAGGGGCGCCCCGTTCCATGTCTGTACGACGGTCTGGCCGTCCCGCTTCTCGAAGAAGTCGGGCAGGTGGCCCGCGGTGACGATGCGCCGGCAGCGGGCGAGCGCCTCGTACCAGGCCGCGCTGTGCTCCTCCACGCCCCGCGCCCCGGCGGGCACCCGCGTCTGCTGGTCCTGCGTCACCCACAGGTGCTCGACGTCCACGCCGCGTCGCACCAGCTCCTCGTGGACCGCGCGCGGGGAGTCACCGTCGAAGTAGAGCACCGCGTCCCGCAGTTGCTGCGTGCGCTGCCGCGGATAGTGCGCCGTACGCAGCCGGTGCTGCCGGTAGGCCCCCCGCTCACCGCGCGCGAGCACGGACCCGGCTTCGAGCAGCAGCCGGTCCCCGAACCGCCGGTCGACGGTGAACTCACGCCCGTCCACGGTCTGGTGGAGCGGAAAGCCGGCGGAGACGGAGGCGAGCAGCCGCACGGGCATGCCGTCCTGCGAAGCGCCGTGTGCGGCGGTTTCGCCCCCCGCCCCCCGCAGGAACGCGTACCAGCGCCCCTCCCGCAGCGCCCCGCCCCCGGGGGCCACCACCGCCCGGAAGCGCCCGGCGGAACGTTCCACCGGAACGGTCACTTCCTCGTCCCTGCCGCTGTGCCGGAGCACCAGCTCCGCCGTGTCCCAGCCGGTGTCGGAGACCGTGCCCTCGACCGTCAGCGTGCCGTCCACGCTCCACGCCACCCGGTCGGCGATCGGCTGCCGGGTCAGCTCGACGACCAGCTGGCCCTGGTCGTTCGCCGAGGCGCACAGCTCGCGGCCGCCCGCGCGTGAGGCGTAGCGCCCGGGCGGCAGGTCCAGTGCCGCCGCCAGGGACTTGAGCTTGCCGTCGGGCAGGACCAGGTTGGCCTGCCAGCGGTCGCCGTGCGGGGGCTCGACCTCCTTGGGCGCCAGATGCGGGGTCGGCGCGATGTCCTCCAGGTCCGCGAGGCGCACACGCACGTCGAAGCGGTCGTCGCCCGGCAGCGCCACGGGGTAGTCGAACTCCGCCGAGGAGTGCTTGTGCGTCAGGCGCAGGGCCGTCGGGCGCAGGTGGCTCGGCAGATGGCCGCTGAGCACCATGTCGTCGCCGTCCCGGTGATGGGCGTCGACCCGCGCCACGTACTCCTGGATCTTCAGCACCAGGCGGCCCTTGCTGAAGCCGAGCACCAGGCGGAGCCCGTCGCCCAGTTCGCGTACGACGGACTGGGCCGCCGACCCGTCCAGGGGGCGGACCGCGGCCCGGCGCACCGAACCGTGGCCCGCGACGACCACGCCGAGCAGCCAGTTGCCCGGCCGCCACCGCTTGCCGGTCTTCAGCTGCTCGGGGTCGACGGTCAGCTCGAACCCGGAGAGGTCGTAACAGTGCAGCTGCTGCCGGGAGTTCTCGGTGGCCTGCGGGGCGGCGACCGTCCGGGTGGGTACTCGCCGCAACTGGGCCCTGCTGTGGGCGGACTTGAGGATCGCGGCCTTGACGGAGTGCCCGGGGCGCGTCGCCTCCAGATTGCGCACGTACGCGTACCCGCTGATCCGCAGCAGCCCGTCCGCGCTCCAACTGGCCTCCCGCACACGGGCGATGACCGGGAGCTCGCCGCGGCCGAGCCGGGCGAGCTCCTGCGGCACCCGGATGTGACCGCCCGAGCTCCGCGGGTACGCGGCGCTGCGCCGCACCACGCCGCGCACCTGGAAGGCGTTCTTGTTGTTCTGCTGCTCGAAGGTGAGCAGGTCGATCAGGTCGGCGGTGCGCCCTTCGCGTACGAGATGCCATTTCACGCGCAGGGACACCGGAAGCCCGGCGACGACCCCGGGATCCGCGCGGCGCAGGAACGCGGCGGCGCCCTTCATGAACGCGGCGCGGTACTCGGGCCCGCCCATCGGCAGGCCCTCCAGGAAGTACACGAAGTCGTCGCGCAGGCAGGAGGTGTCGTACGTCCCCCGCATCTCGGGCGCGTGCTCGGCGAGGAACGCGCTGACGTGCGCGCACGCCGCGATCCGGTCGCGCACGCCCTTGACGTCCGTGCGCCGCCGGGTGATCGAACCCTCGCGCACCCGCCAGTAGTAGACGTGGTCGCTGAGCACGTCCACGGAGCCCGCGAGGAAGTGCGCGGGGATCATGACGGGCGTGTCCTCGTACAGCTTCCCCTCGGGGAAGGTGAAGCCGTGCCGGTCCCAGAAAGCCCGCCGGAAGACCTTGTTCCAGGCGACGCGGTCGGAGAGAAGGTCCAGGTCACGGCTGATGTGCGTGCGCGAGCGCGGTTCGGTGAGCCACTTGTACTGCCAGGCCTGCTGGCGGCCGCGCTCGTTCAGGCGCCAGACGTTGCCGCTCGCGAAATCGGACCCGGTCGAGTCCAGACTCTCGGTCATCCGGGCGTACGCGTCGTGCGGCACGACGTCGTCGCTGTCGACGAAGGTCAGGTATTCGGCTGTCGGGGTCGCGTGCCGCACCCCGGTGTTGCGGGCGGCGCTGAGGCCCGCGTTCGGCTGGCGCACATAGACGAACCGCGGGTCCTTCGCCGCGAACTCACGTGCGATCCGCGGGCTGCCGTCCGTCGAGCCGTCGTCGACGAGCACGGCCTCCAGGTCGGCCATGGTCTGCCCGGCGATCGACTCCAGGCACTCCTCCAGAAACTCTTCGACGTTGTAGATGGGCACGACGACGCTGAGACGGGGCTGCACGCGACCGGCCTTTCACGGGGGAGCAGGGGGAGCAATCATGGGAGTACGGGCGTATTCATCCCTTTTGCCCGTTCCGGTCAATTTCTTTGCCCCCCTTCATCCCAATGAGTGATGCGGGGTCTTCGACAGGCCGTGTCCGGCTGACTACGGTCGGTGTCCATGTCGCGCTTCTCGGTTGTCGTCCCCGCCCATCGCGTCCAGGGCTACCTGAGGGAATGCCTGGACTCCGTGCTCGACCAGAACCCCGGCGATCTGGAGCTGATCGTCGTGGACGACGCGTCGCCCGACGCCTCCGCCGCGATCGCCGCGGAGTGTGCGGAGCGCGACCCGCGCGTGCAACTCGTACGCATCCCCGCGCACGCGGGTCCGGGCCCTGCCCGCAACATCGGCGCGGACCACGCCACCGGCACCTACCTCCTCTTCCTCGACGGCGACGACCTGCTCCTGCCGGGCGCCCTGGAGGCGATCGCGGAAGCACTCGACGCCGCGGAGGACCCGGACGTCCTGCTCTTCGCCCATGACCGCGTCGACTGGTGGGAGAACGTGCGCGCGGGCGGCGACGACCTGGCGGGAGACCCGCTCGCCATCACCGTCGCCGCCTGGAACCGCGTCTTCCGGCGCGACTTCTGGCAGGAGCGCCGCCTCGCGTTCAGCGACGGGCCGTACGAGGACGTGGTGCCGGTGCGCCGCGCGACCATGGCCGAGGGCACACGCACCGTCGTCCTCGACAAGGCCTGCGTCCGCTGGCGCGAGCGGCGCGGCGGCAGCTTCGCCAAGACGCCGGGCCGGGCGCACTTCGCGGTCATCGGCCGGTACGAGGAGCTGCTGGCCGCGGCCGACCCCGCCGACCGCGCCCGGCTCGTCCCGCACGCGGCCGCGCATCTGCTCGCCGTACTCGACGACGCGGGGCGCATCGCGCCGGGCGACCGCAGGGACTTCTTCCGCGGGGCGGCCCGCCTCTACCGGACGTACGGCCCGGCGGGCCCGGCGCCGACGCCGGGGGAGCGGGCCCTCGCCACCGCCTCGTACGCCGCCTACGAAGCGCACCGCAAGAGCCGGACCCGCAGGAGCAGCGTCACCCGCAAGCTCAAGGACCGGAAGAAGAAACTGCGCGCCCGCGTCATGCGCCTCACCTACCGCGCGGACCTGCGCCGCCCCCTCGACCCCCACCTCGCGGTGTACGGCGCGTACTGGAACCGCGGGATCTCCTGCAACCCGGCCGCCATCCACGCCAAGGCCCGCGAACTGGCCCCGCACATCAGGGGCGTGTGGGTGGTCTCAAGCCGCAACAAGCACAAGGTTCCCGCAGGCGTCGAGTACGTCATCGAGGGCTCGCGCAGCTACTGGCAGACGATGGCGAGAGCGACGTACCTGATCAACAACTCCAGCTTCCCCGGCGGGTTCACCAAGCGCCCCGGCCAGGTCTACCTCCAGACCCACCACGGGACGCCGCTCAAGAAGATGGGCCTTGACCAGCGCCGCTACCCGGCCGGCACGCACGGCATCAGCTTCCAGAAGATCCTCGACCACACCGACCAGTGGGACTTCAGCCTCTCCGCGAACCCGCACTCCACGGAGGTCTGGGAGCGGGTCTACCCCTCGACGGCCTACCAGGCCCTGGAGGCGGGCTACCCGCGCAACGACGTCTACTTCACGGCGGGGGATGGCGAAACCGTCCGCATCCGCGAGGAGTTGGGGGTGGCGGACGGCCGGACGGTCCTCCTCTACGCCCCCACCCACCGCGACTACCAGAAGGGCTTCCTGCCGGGCATCGACCTGGAGCGCTTCGTGCGCTCACTGGGCGAGGAGTACGTGGTCCTGGTGCGGGCCCACTACTTCTACGGCGCCGACGCGGGCCTGCGGGCCCACCCCCAGCTCATCGACGTCACGGGACACCCGCGCGTGGAGGACCTCTGCCTGGCCGCCGACGCCTTGGTCACGGACTACTCGTCACTGATGTTCGACTACGCCTGCCTGGACCGCCCGATCGTGACGTACGCCCCCGACTGGCAGGCGTACAGCCTGGCGCGGGGAACGTACTTCGACCTGCTGTCGGGGCGTGCGGGGGAGACACCGGGGGCCGTGGCCACCACCGAGGAGGAGCTCGCCGGGCTCTTCCTGAGCGGGGAGTGGGACACGGCTGAGGCGGCGGCGCTGCGGAAGGCGTTCCGGGCGCGGTTTTGTCCCTACGACGACGGGGCCGCCGCCGAGCGGGTGGTGCGGCGGTTGTTCCTGGAAGGTCAGCCCCGCTCGTAAGGCGACCGCACAGGGAAGTACGCCGTCAGGAATGAGCGGATGGCCAGCGCCATTTCCTCCTCGGTCAGTTCGCTGTCCGGGGACTCGCCGATGCAGAAGGCCGTCTTGTTGCGGCCCTGGAGCAGCTGGCCCAGACGCGCGTGGTCGGCGCGGCTTCCGATGTCCACGAAGTCGTACGCGAGGGAACCCGGCACGGCGCGCCCCGTGAGGTACGCGTAGTGGTGGTGCAGGGACGACACCAGGGCGAGGTCGCTGTTCGAGCGGAAGCGGCTGCGTGCGGTCGCTTCGAGTTCCTCCGGGAAGCGTTCGGTGAGCTCCGCCAGGACGCTGCGGTGCAGGGCGTAGGGCGCGTGGAAGAAGCTGTGGGTGGTTGTGCGGCCGAACTCCCTTTGCAGCAACGCCCTGTTGTTCTTGGCCGCCGCCAGATACCCCTCGTCCTCCGGTGACACGGGCAGCGCAGGCACGGACGCCGTCGACCAGAAGAAGCGGGCTGTGCCCGAGCTGAGGAAGAACGTCTCCGGGGTGGTGGGGCGGCCCAGGAACATGTCGTCGTTCAGGTAGAGGAAGTGCTCCGACAGGCCCTCGATGCGGTGCAGTTGGCTCTCGATGGAGTGGGAGTTGAAGGTGGGCAGCGCGGTGTCCGGGTCGGCGAAGAGGTCGCGGTGGTCGATCACCGTGATGCCCGGGTGGTCCTCGTTCAGCCAGGACGGCGTCTGGCCCGCCGTGACGAGGTAGATGTGCCGGATCCAGGGCGCGTACATCGCAAGCGAGCGCAGCGAGTAGCGCAGCTCGTCACGGTTGCGGAAGCGGACGGCGCCGTGGTCCGGCGACGCATCGTCCTCGGGGTGGCCGAGCGTCGCCGCTCGGCGTGCGCGCCACTCGGGGTCGGAGTCGTCGACCCAGGTGTAGACCGCGTCGATGGGGAAGTCGACGTCGCCGATGAGGACTTGGGAGAACACGTCGAGCGTGGGGTACGTGCGGTCGCCGACGCGGAGGGTAGCCGTGGGCGTCAGCGAGGGAAGTTCCGCCCCGGCCAGCGTGGTGCCGAAGGGCGCGCGCCGGGCGTCGCTCCCGTCCTCCGCGAGCCGCGGCCAGAACGCCACCGTGCAGGCCTGCTGGACGCCGTGCCGCAGGGAGAGGGTCGTGGTGGTCACCGGCTTGAAGAGCTTGACGCCCGCGACCTCCCCGATGCCGTCGAGCCGCTCCGCGAGGACGACTCCGGGGGCGGCGTCGCGGGGGTGGACCAGCTCGGCGTAGACGGGCTGGCCGTGCAGGGACTCGGCGAGTGCCTTGAGCGCGCCGTCGCGTTCGTCGTCGGCCACGGCGAGGGTGTGCGCGGTGCCGGACGTGCGGACGAGTACGTAGGGGATGTCCTCCGACTCCAGGGCTGTGGCCGCGAGTTGGAGGTTCCAGTCGGCCATGTCGGGGGCGAGTACGTCGTCCCGGCGCTCGGCCAGCCGGCCCACCGAGCGGATGAGCAGGCCGCTGGTGTCGGCGGCGGCGATCTCGTCCTCGCGGGCGCGCTCCTCGCCGCTGGGCGCGGCGTCCAGGGTGTACGGCGTGGTCGGCCGGAAGCCGCTCCCGCCGGACGCGACGCCGAGCGCCACCCGGTCCGCGCGGTCGTCGAGCCGCTCGGGGGCGTCGCGCCGCGCCACGAGCCGGGAGTACAGCTCCTGCCAGCGCGCCGTGACGTCGGTGGAGGAGAAGCGGGCGTAGACGCCTTCGCGGGCGGCGCGGGCGTAGGACCGCCGGGTTTCCGGGTCGCCCATCAACTCGCTCATCGCGGCGGCCAGTTCGTGCACCTCGCCGGGCGGCACGAGCAGCCCGTCGACGCGGTGCCTGACGATCTCGGCGGGCCCGGTCAGGACGTCGTACGCGACGACGGGCACGCCCGCGGCGAGCGCTTCGAGCAGCACGAGCGGGAACGCCTCGTTGTGCCCGGCCGTCATCAGGGTGAGCCCCGCCTTGGCCCACTCGGCGGCCATGTCCTGGCAGGGGCCGAGGAGTTCGACGCGGTCCTGGAGCCCGAAGCCGTCGATCAGGCGGCGCAGGTGCTGCTCGCGGTGTCCGCCGCCGAAGACGCGCAGGGTCCAGTCCGGGTAGGCGTCGGCGACTTCGGCGAAGGCCCGCACGGCGTGGTCGACGCGCTTCTCGCCGGTGAGCCGCGCGGCCATGACGATGACCTTGCTCTCGCCGTCGGCGCGCGGCCGGAATCCGTCCGGCACGGCGTTCGGGATGACCGCGAGCTCGGGGGCGGTGGCGCCCAGGGACTCCGCGATCCAGTCGCGGGTGCGGTCGGTGAGCGTGACCAGGGCGTCGAGGCGCGGCGCGTGCAGGAGCAGGGGTTCACCGGAGGGGCCGCGGCGCTGGGTGGGGCGGTGCTCCTGGTGCACGGTGACGACCCTGGCCGGGACCAGCCCGACGGCGGCGGCCATCAGGGCGGGCGTCGTGGTGACCAGGACGTCGGTGTCCAGGGTGGTCAGGGCTGCGGCCATCTCGATGTCGGAGAGGCGGTCGAAGGCGGACTCCCAGGAGGGCTTGATCAGTTCGCTGGGGAGAGCGGCGAGGGTGCGGCAGGCGGCCTCGTCCAGGCGCGAGCCGCGCACCGGGCGTTCGGGGGACGCCGTGCGGTCGACGAGATAGCGGACGGGGAGGCTGCGGGCCTCGGGGAAGAACGGCTCGGGGCGGGTCCGGAAGACGGAGATGACCTCGACGTCGTGCCGGTCGGCGAGGTGCTGCGCCTGGGTGTACGTGGCCAGCTCGGTGCCGCCCATCTCGTCGCCCCAGCCGAGGAGGTACGTGATCTTCATGAGGTCTCCTTCGAGATGTCCCAGCACGTCAGGGCGAAGGCGCCGGACTTGGTGAAGTGGGCGTGCGCGCGGACCAGGGCGCCGCCCGGCAGTGCGAAGACGCGGAAGGGCGTCGGACAGGCGGCCGAGGGGTCGCGTACGTCGGAGAGCCACCGCCCGAGGGGGAGCGAGGCACCGGAGGTCTCCCCCTCCACGTGGAAGTCCCACACCCACTGGCCGGGACTCGCCCCGGCCATCTCCCCGAGGGGCAGCCGGAAGCTGAACTCGGCGCCCTCCCACACCGCCCCGACGGGCACGGTGACCCCGTCCCGCCGCCGCACGGCCTTCGCCCGCCACCGCCGCGACGCGCCCGCCATGACGAGCCGTCCGTGTACGACGATGCCGTCACCGCCGGGCACGAACCGCACGAGCTCGGCGCGCGGCCGGGAGCGTGTCACCTGAAGCACCGCGCGCCCGCTGCGGCACCGGACGACGCGGATGAGCGTGCCGGTGCGGGGGTCGGGGGCGTGCAGGAGGGTGGGCGTGGGTGGCAGTTCGGCGTCCCCGTCGACGCCGATGCCGCGCCGCCGGACGCGTCCGCGGACGTCGGCGGTGACGACCGTGAGCCGCCAGACGCCCTCGGCCAGGCCGCGCAGGGTGGCGGTCCCGGCGAGCAGCAGGCCGCCGTGGGCGTGCTGTTCGAAGGCGAGCGGGACGCGGAACCTGCGGTGGCCGCGCGAGACGACCAGCTGGGCGCCCTCGGCCCGCTCGTCGGGGAGGGCGGCGACGGCGACGTTGAGCGTCCTGCTGTCCCGGATCGACAGGTGCACGGGTGCCAGGAGGCCCCGCGCACCGCCGCCGACCCGGCCCGCCGCCGCGCGTTCCGCGCGGAAGCGGGTGGTCCGTGCGGTGGCGACGAGCCGCCGTACCGCGGGCGGCGGGGCCGGGGTCATGGCGTGAACCCAATGTGGTGCATTGGACCACTTTGACCGCAATCGACCCCGGCAAGGGGTGTGGCCGCGTACGGGTCACCCGCCTGGCGGACGAGAGGGCGACTTGAGGCGATATGTGTAAGTTATCCCCTTAATGATCAGTCCCCTCGCGCAGTTCCAGCGCCGCAAGGAACCATCCGCACCACAGTCCTCACGCCCGGCCGAAGCCCCCTCTCCGGCCCGTCCCCGTACCGCCGTCGCCCTCTGCCGCCGCTGGGCCGACCCCGCCGCCGTGGCCCTCGCGACCCTCCTGATCGCCTGGCGGGCGAGCGCCCTCGGCCAGTGGATCGTCGACGACGCGGCCATCACCTTCGCCTACGCCCGCAGCGTCGACGAGGGCCTCGGCCCCGTGCAGCAGCCGGGCGCCGACCCCGTGGAGGGCTACTCCAACCCCGCCTGGCTCGCCCTGCTCCTCATCGGCCGCAGGCTCGGCCTCTTCGACCACGGCGCACTCCTCGGCGTCAGCGACCTGGTGCTCTACCCCAAGGCCCTCGCGCTGCTCTGCACGGCGGGCACCCTGGCCTGCGTGGCCGTGGCCGCGCGGACCGTTCTGCCGGGCCGGGCCTGGGCGTTGACGCTGCTCACCGGCGGAGTCCTCGCCGCGAACCTGTCGTACGTGGCGTGGTCCTTCTCGGGTCTTGAGAACCCGCTGTACGCGCTGACCGCCACCGCGACCGGAGCGCTGCTCGTCCGGGCGGCCGTGCGCGGCACCCTGCTGCGGCCCGCCGTCGCCGCGACCGCCGGGGCCCTCGCGCTGCTCGCCGCCCTGACACGGCCGGACGGCGCGGTGCTCGCCGCGGCCTATCCCGTGACCGTGCTGCTGCTCCTGCGCAGGGACCGCCTCGCGCGGGCCGTGCGGGCGGTGGCGCTGAGCTGCGGCACGTTCGCGCTGCCGTACGCGGTGTTCCTGCTCTGGCGCCGCGCGACCTTCGGGCTCTGGGTCCCGAACACGGCCGTGGCCAAGGCCCAGAAGCCCCCGCGGCTCGGCCAACTGGCCGCCACAGGGGAGCTGTTGACGTACGGCGGCTGGGCGCTCGCCCTGATCGGCGCGGCCTGCGTCGGCATCGCGCTCGCCCGTCCAGGACCGTCCCGCAGAGCCCTGGCCGCGCTGCTCGTCCCGCTGGCCCTGACCCTCATCGCGTACGGCGTGCTCGGCCGGGACTGGATGGCGCTGTACCGCTTCGCGACCCCGGTGTGGGTGCTCGCCGCGACGGCGTTCGCCCTGGCCGCAGGGACCGTCTGGCATACGGAAGGCCCCCGCGCGCGTGCCCTGACCGGCTGCGCGCTCGCGGGCGCCCTGCTGCTCTCGGTCACCGGACAGGCCGCGCAGGACGGCAAGTTCACCGGCCGCCCGACCCTGTCCATGTGCTACGTGGCCGAGCGCTACGGCCACACCTTCAACGCGTACGCCGGGTATCTGGGCCTGCGCGACGCCACCGTCGCCCTGCCCGACCTCGGCGGCACCCTGCTGACCTCGCGGCTGCACGTCCTGGACCTCGCGGGCCTGACCGACCGCCGCCTGGCCGACGCGTACGCGGCAGGCGACACCGCCGCCCTGCGCCACCACGTCCTGAACGAGGTGCGCCCCGAACTCCTCCACGTCCACGCGGCCTGGACGGGCAAGACGGGCCTGACCGAGCCCCGGCTCACGGCCGCGGGCTACGTCCCGCTCTACCGCGAGGGCAACGGCGGCGACTACGTCCGAAGAGCCGCCGTACGCGACCCGTCCCGGATCACCGCACTCCGCGAGCGCGTGCGCCCGGCCCTTGACGCCATGGTCGCCGAGATGCGCCCGGCGGGCTGCGGCCCGGCCCTGCGCGCAGGCGAGGGGGCCACCGCATGACGACGGCACTTCCGAGGCAGACCCGCCCCCTGCCCGGGCCCGGTACCTCCGACGACCCCACGTGCCGGGTCGACTCCCTCACCGGGATGCGCTTCCTCGCCGCCTTCGCGGTGTTCGTGCACCACTTCACCGGGCTCAGCGCGTACGGCGGCGTCGCCCACGCGCCGCTGCTCTTCCCGTACTCGAAGCTGGGCGCGACCGGCGTCGACTTCTTCTTCGTGCTCTCCGGCTTCCTGCTCACCTGGGGGCACCGCCCCGGCACCCGCGCCCGCCTCTTCTACTGGCGCAGGTTCGGCCGCATCTGGCCCGCCCACCTGGTCGCGACCGTGCCCTGCGTCTGGGTCTTCTACCTCTGGGGCGGCGTCCCGACGGACGCCCTCAGCTTCGTCGCCTCACTGTTCCTCGTGCAGACGTGGTTCCCCGGCGTCACCCCGACGTTCCCCGGCAACGGCGTCGCCTGGACCCTCAGCGTCGAGGCGTTCTTCTACCTCCTCTTCCCCTTCGCGATCCGCTACGTCCTGCGCCTGCGCACCCGCACCCTGGCCCTGCTCGCCGTCGGCGGGCTCATCGCGATGTGGGTGCTCAACTGGTGGACCGCCACCCACCTTTCGCCCTTCGCCAGCGAATGGATCATGCGGCACCCGGTGACCCGCCTTCCGGAGTTCGGTGTCGGCATGGCCTGCGCCCTGGCCCTGCGCCGCGGACACCGGCTCCGCCTCGACCCGTCGGTGCTGTTCGCCTGCTTCGTCGCGTACGCCGTCATCCACAGCAACCGTGCCTCACTGTTCGGCCCGTACGCGGCCGGCCAGCTCACCTGGGCCCTGCGGTCGGTCGCGGCCCTCTTCGCCGTCCTGTTCATCGCCGCCTACGTCCAGCGCGAACTGGCCGGACACCGCGGCTGGCTCTGCTCGCGCCCCATGGTGCTGCTCGGACTCTGGTCGTACGCCTTCTATCTGCTGCACCAGACCCTCAACCGGCTGATCCTCGACACCTGGGGCCGCCCGCAGCCGGAGAACTTCGCGGTGTTCACGCTCCTCGGCGTCGGCGTCACCGTGGTCGCGCTGTCCTGGGCGATGTTCACCTACGTCGAGGAACCGGCGAGGAAGTGGTGCGCCCGGCGCACCCCGCGCGGATGGCGCGGCTGTGTCGATACACGGTAAACGCGGGAGATGCGGAGAAGATCACCGTTCAGGCTCTGTGTACCTGTGTCTGTGTACCTGTGTAGGAGGAGACGTGCACCAGTCCGCGTACGAGCAGATGGAACTCTGCGTCGAGCAGTACATGCCCACGGGGAAGCGTCACCGGGTGGTCGACCTCGGGGCCCGGGTCTCCGACGGGCAGACCCGCACCCACAAGGCCCTGCTCGAAGGGCGCGACACGGAGTACGTGGGCGTCGACGTGCTCGACGGCCGCAACGTCGACGCGGTGATGACGAAGCCCTACCGCATCCCCGTGAAGTCCCGCAGCGCCGACTTCGTCATCTCCGGGCAGGCCTTCGAGCACATCCCCTTCTTCTGGGCGACGATGCTGGAGATCGCCCGCGTCCTGAAGCCGGAGGGCATCGCCTTCGTGACGGCTCCCTCGCGCGGCCACGTGCACGACGCGCAGGACTGCTGGCGCTACTACCCGGACGGATTTCGCGCCCTGGCCGCGTACACCCGGCTCGAACTCCGCGAGGCCTACACGGACTTCCCGCCCATGAAGGGAATCCGCCACGCCTACGGAAGCATCGACGCCAAGCATGCCTACTGGGGCGACTCGGTCGGCGTGTTCCAGCGGCCCAAGAACTACCCGGGCCTCACCATGGCCTTCGTGCGCGGAACGACCAACTGGTGGGCGAACAGGATCGGCGGGGTCGAGGGCGTCCCGCTGCCCAAGCCCGTCGAGGGCCGCGCCGAGTGCGGCAGGCCGAAGGTGGTGGCGCCGCGCGAAGGCGACGAGCAATCCGTTTCGGCGGCAAGTGACACCAGATGAACGCATGTTGACGAAATGTGGCATCAAGGGTGACTTGCGCGTACTGTCCGCTCCCATGGCATGGCGACGCGCTGTGAATGGCGCATTGAAGCAACTGACCGGATACCAGCTGACGCGCAAACCGATGCCGGCCCAGCGCGCGGCGGCGGCCCCCGCGCCGAAGCCCGCCCCGGCATCGAAGCCGAAGCCCAAGCCCAAGGCACTGAACCTCCCCGCCGACTACGACGACGAGGCGAAGGAGATCATCCGTGCGGTGAAGCCGTACACGATGACCTCTCCCGAACGTCTTAACGCCTTCATCCTGGCGACCCGGCACGTCGTCCGGCACGGCATCCCCGGTGACATCGTCGAGTGCGGTGTGTGGCGCGGCGGTTCGATGCAGGCCTGCGCCAAGGCGCTGCTCGCCGCCGGTGAGACCGAGCGCGACCTGTACCTCTTCGACACCTACGAGGGCATGACCCCGCCCACCGAGGAAGACCTGCGCCGCGACGGCAAGTCCGCCGCGGAGCTGCTCGAGACGCAGGGGAAGGACCGCCCGATCTGGGCCGTCGCCTCCCTCGACGACGTCAAGTCCGGCTTCGAGAAGGTGCCGTACCCCAAGGAGCGCGTCCACTACGTCCAGGGAATGGTCGAGGAGACCGTCCCGCGCGATGCGCCCGAGCGGATCTCCGTCCTGCGCCTCGACACCGACTGGTACGCCTCGACCAAGCACGAACTGGAGCACCTGTACCCCCGGTTGGTCAGCGGCGGCGTCCTGCTCATCGACGACTACGGCTACTGGCAGGGGTCACGCCAGGCGGTCGACGAGTTCATGGACAAGACCGGCGAACGGCTGCTGCTTCTGCGCATGGACGAGGGCCGCATCGCCGTGAAGCCCTGACCGGCGGCGGCACTTGAGCGGGCCCGGTGCCCGGCGGCCTTCGAGCCGCCGGGCACCGGGCCCGCTCGCGCGCTCACTCGAATGGCTCTGTGCGGGTGACCCGGAAGGGCGGTCGTTGTTAACCGAGTGGCCCTCAGCAGGACGCGCAGCCGTGCCCGTCAGTTCTCCGGAAGGAATGTGCGCAGCGCATGACACCCCGACTCGCCGTCGTCGTCCCCGTCTACAACGTCGAGGAGTTTCTCGCCCCTTGCCTCCGGTCACTGGCCGAGCAGACCATGCCGGACCTCGAAGTCGTCATGGTCAACGACGGGTCCACCGACGGGAGCCCACGCATCGCCCGCGAGTTCGCCGACGAGGACGCCAGATTCCGGCTTGTCGAGCAGGAGAACGCGGGACTCGGGGCGGCCCGCAACGCGGGGGTGCGCGAGGCGAAGGGCACGTACCTGACGTTCGTCGACAGCGACGACGTCGTACCGCGGGACGCGTACGAGCGGATGCTGGCCTCGCTCGACGATTCGGGCTCCGACTTCGTCACCGGCAACGTCCACCGGCTGCGCTCCGGCGACAGGAGCGAGCAGTCGCCGATGTTCCGCAAGATGATGGACACGGACCGCAGGGGCACGCACGTCACCCGCGACTGGGAACTGCTCGGCGACCGCATCGCCTGCAACAAGGTCTTCCGCAGGGACTTCTGGGACCGGCACGTCTTCACCTTCCCGGAGGGCGTGCTCTTCGAGGACACCCCCGTCATGATCCCCGCGCACTTCCTCGCCGATTCCGTCGACGTACTGAAGGAGCCCGTCTACCTCTGGCGCGACCGCGCCGGTTCCATCACGAGCCGCCGCGCCAAACCCCGCGCCGTCCGCGACCGCACCGCCGCCGTCCTCGCCGCCAGCGGCTTCCTCGCGTCGAAGGCCGCTCAGACAGCGGGCACACCGCTGGCGGAGGTCTTCACGGAGGCCAAGCGGCGCTATGACACGACCGTGTTCTCCGGGGACCTGTGGCTGTTCATGGAGGCCCTGCCGCACGGCGACTCCACGTACCACGACGCCTTCATGGAGCAGGCCAACGCCTTCGTCGACACCGTCGACCCCACGGTCGTGGCCGCACTGCCGCTCGCCCTGCGCGTGCGCTGGCAGCTCATCCGCCAGCGCCGCGTCACCGACCTGCTCGCCTTCATGGCGTACGAGAAGTCCCACCCCGAAGCCTTCCGGGTGCGCGGCCTGCGCAGGCGCAGGGCCGACTACCCCGGGATCGGCGGGCTGCCGCGCGAGACCGTCGCCCTGAAACGCTCCGACCTGCCGCTCACCGCTCAGCTCACGCACATCGCCTGGGACGAGCGGGGCAGGCTGCGGCTCAAGGGCTACGCCTACATCCCCAACCTGCCCGCGGGACGCGTCGGCGCGCGCGCCAGGGTCGCCTGGCTGCGGGCCGGACGGCGGCGCGTCCTGCCGCTGAGGCTGCGCACGGTGCGGGCGCGCGAGGCGACGTACCGCTCCAAGCAGGGACTGCACAGCTACGACCGGTCGGGCTTCGAGACGGTCATCGACCCCCGCAGGACCGTCACCAAGCGGCGCAGCACCACCTGGAAAGTGGAGATGGGCGTGGTCAGCGGGCTCCTGCCGCGCACAGGGCCGGTCAGGACGAGCAGCCCGCCGCGGCTGCCCGTGCGGTATCTGGAGGAGTTCCTGCGGGTCGCCGTCACCCTCAGCAAGGGGCGGCTGAGGCTGCGCACGGAGCGGGTGGCGGGGCGGCTCGTCGCGCACGAGGGCTGCGGCGGCGCCGTCCGGCTGCACGGGCGGCTCGCGCCGGGGGAGTCGCAGGCCGTCGACGCCCTGCGCGTGGAGAACTGGGCCACCAAGGAGGCGCACTACGTCCCCGCCCTGGTCAACGGCCGCGACTTCAGCGCCGATGTGCCGCTCGGCCTCTTCCACGCCGGAGAGGACGAGCGCACCGGAGAGCCGCGCAAGGCCGACCCGTGGGGCGTCGCCCTGGTCCGCGAGGGCGGCGACCGCACACCGCTCGCCGCCTGCCCCGACGTGCCTTCGGGACGGTACGGACTGCTGCCGGGGCGTGAACTCCTCGTCCTCGCCAACGCGTCGGGGAACCTGGAGCTGCGCGACCAGACCGTGCGGCCGCTCGTCGACGCCGTGACCTGGGAGGACGAGCTGATCGTCGAGGGCAGCCACCCCGACGCCGAGGCCCGCGCAGGGGAGCTGGTCCTGGTGCACGGCGGCCACGGCGACGAGGCCGTGGTGCCGGTGCTGATCGAGGGCGGGCGGTTCGCCGCGGCGCTGCGTCCCGAGGCCGTGCCAGGGCCCGGAGGCACCCTGCCGCTCGCCGAAGGCCGCTGGAACCTCTACCTGCGCGGGGCGGGCACGAGCGACCCCGAGCAGTACACCCCCGTGTGCGTGGCGCCGGGCAAGGGCCGCGAACTGCCGCTCGTACGCACCAGGTCGGGCCGTGACATCAGCCTGAAGCGCCACGCCCACGACGGCCTCCACCTGCGCTCGGGCTCCGCGCTTCCCGTGGCCGACCGGGGCGGCCCGCGCCAGCGCAGGCTTCGCGAGGAGTACGCGGCGCGGCGCGGCGGACCGCTGCGGGACGCCGTCCTGTACTGCAGCTTCGACGGACGGCAGTACTCGGACTCGCCCCGCGCCGTGCACGAGGAACTGGTCGGCAGAGGCGTGGAGTTGGAGCACCTGTGGGTGGTCCGCGACCAGCAGGTCGCGCTGCCCGAGAGCGCCACGCCCCTCGCCCTGTGGAGCGCCGAGTGGCACGAGGCCCTCGCCCGCTGCCGCTACATCGTGACCAACACCCAGCTGCCCGACTGGTTCGAGCGCGCGGATGGCCAGTACGTCGTACAGACCTGGCACGGCACCCCGCTCAAGCGCATCGGCCGCGACCTCGCGGGCCACGCCTCCGGAGACCGCGCCTACATGGCGACCCTGCCCGGCCGCGCCGACCAGTGGAGCGTCCTCGTCTCCCCGAACCGCTTCTCGACGCCCGTCCTGCGCGGCGCCTTCGGCTACACCGGGGAGGTCCTGGAACGCGGCTATCCCCGCAACGACCTGCTGCACGCCGCCGACCGCGCCAAGGTCGCGGCATCCGTACGCGAACGGCTCGGCATCCCCGAAGGCAGACGCGTCGTCCTGTACGCGCCCACCTGGCGCGAGAACCAGCCCAAGCAGGCCGGCCGCTACGCCCTCGACCTGCGGCTGGACCTGGACGCCGCCGAACGCGCCATCGGCGACGACCACGTGCTCCTCGTCCGCAGGCACTACCTCGTCGGCGGCACCGTCCCCGGATCGGACTTCGTGCGCGACGTCTCGCGCCATCCCGACGTCAGCGAACTGCTCCTGATCAGCGACGTCCTGGTGACGGACTACTCGTCCCTGATGTTCGACTTCGCGCAGACCGGCCGCCCGATGCTCTTCCACACCTACGACCTCGACCACTACCGCGACACCCTGCGCGGCTTCTACTTCGACTTCGAGGCGCGGGCGCCGGGACCGCTGCTCGGTACGAGCGACGAGGTCGTCGAGGCGCTGCGCGACCCGGCGGCCGCCACCGCCGGGTACGCCGACGCGTACGACAGGTTCCGCGAGGTCTTCTGCGACCTGGACGACGGGAACGCGGCCGCCGGTGTCGCGGACGCGATGCTGGAAGGAGGCCGCGCATGAGCACGCCGGATCTGCACGACGTCAGCTGTGTCGTGGTCGCCGGCACGGACGTCGAGGCGCTGCGGCAGTCGGTGCGGTCCGTGCTCGACCAGACCATGGGCAACGTCGAGGCGGTCGTCGTCGAGCCCGGTGCGGACGGCCCCGCCCGCGACGCGGCGCAGGAGCTCGCCGCCGACCAGCCGCACCGGGTGCGCCCGGTCCGCGCCGACCGCGAGATGCCGGTCGCCGCGGCGCGGAACCTCGGGCTCGACGCGGCACGCGGGCGGTACGTCATCGTGCTCGGCGAGGGCGAACTCCTGGAGCGGAACGCCTGCCGCAACCTCTTCGACGCCGCGCGCTCCACCGGCGCCGACCTGGTGGCGGGGCGCTGGACGCGGCTCACGGGCAGCGGCAAGAAGGAGCGCGGACCGGGCTGGCAGGACGGACTGCACGCGAGGACGAGGAAGGTCGAGAACCTCTCCGACGCCCCCGAACTCGTCGCCAGGGACTCCCTGACCGCCGGGTTCTGCGTCCGCCGTGACGTCCTCGACCGCAGGCGTCTGCGGTACGCGGAGGACCTCGACCACAGCGAGGTCCTCTTCGGCGTCGAGGCCGCCCTCGGGGTGCGCGGCATCACTCTCGTACCGAACCTGATCACCACCCACCGTGCGGCGCCCGCCCCCGCCCGCGAGACTCCAGCGCTCGCCGCTGTCAACGACCGCGTCGCCGGGCTCCTGGTGAGCCTCGGCCGCCTCGACCTGGGCGACCGGCGCGAGCGGGCCTTCCTCGTCGACCACGTGCTGCCCTGCGCCCGTACGTTCCCGCAGCTCACCGCGGAGGAACGGCGCCGGACCACGGCGGGCATCGCCCCGCACCTCCAGGGCCGCGCCGACCTGCGCGCCCTGGACGCCCTCGATCCCGTGGAGCGGGTGTGCGTGCGGCTGCTCGCGGAGGGCGACACGGACGGCGTGCTCGCGGCCGCGTACGCGCTCGCGCGGCCGGGCACCGTCGTCTCGGAGCTGACCGAACGGGAGGGGAAGGTGTACTGGCGCGCGGACGGGCTCGACGACCCGCGCGTACGAGAAGTGCTCGACGTCAGTGAACTCGGCCACCAGTACCGGCAGTTGGACCAGGTACGCCTCCTGAACCGTCTCACCAGGTGCGACGCCGAGGGTGGCCAGGCGGTACTCGAAGGGTGTGTCGTGCTGCCCGGCGGTCTGCTGCCCGAGAGGCCGCCGCTCACCGCGTCGCTCGACGTGCGGGCGCACGGCGCGGGCCGGCGCGGCTTTCGCGTACCCGTGGAGGAGGTGCACTACGACGGCGGCGCGGTCCTGTGGCGAGCCACCGTGGGCCTCACCGCCCGGCTGCGGGACCTCGGCATCCGCGACCGCCCCTGGGAGCCCCGGCTCCAACTCGCCGCGGGCGGCCAGGAGATGACCACCGAACTCGTCGCCGAGCCGGAGACCCTGGGGGAAGGCCAAGGCATCACGGTCACCGGCGGGAACAAGCTGGAGCTGCGCCTCGCGCCCCGCCACCGCGCCGCCCGCACCCTGCGCGCGGCACTGCACTACGCCACGCACTTCCGCCCCGCGCGGGTGTTGCGGCTCCGGCTGCGCGCCCTGCGCAAGCGATGGGACGGGCTCAGTGGCAAGGCGGTCAAGACCCGCGTCTACCGGCGTGTGCTGCGGCGGCTCCCCGTCAGCAAGGGCTCGGTCGTCTTCGAGAGCCACATGGGCAGGTGCTACGGCGACAGCCCGCGCGCCGTCCACCAGGAGATCACCGACCGGGGGCTGCGGCTGCGCTGCACCTGGTCGTACGCCGCTTCGGCCGACGGATTCCCCGACTCCGCCCGCCTGGTGGCCCGTTGGTCCTGGCGCTACCTGTGGGCACTCGCCCGCGCCGAGTTCTGGATCGACAACCAAGGCTTCCCGCACGCCCTGGACAAGCCGCGCCACACCACGTACCTCCAGACCTGGCACGGTTCCGCGTACAAGCGCATGGGCTTCGACGAGGCGCGCCTGAAGACGCAGAACGCTCCGCAGCGCGAGCGCCTCAAGCAGGCCGTCGACCGCTTCGACCACTTCCTCGTGCGCTCCGAGCACGACGTGAAAACCCTGGCGCGCGCCTACAAGATCCCCGAGGAGCGGCTGCTGCGCTGCGGCTACCCGCGCAACGACCGGCTGGTCGCCGCGCGCGCCCGCGACGAGGCGTCGGGCCGCTTCCCGCGGCCGCCGGTGGCCGCCGACCTCGGCATCCCGGATCACAAGACGGTGGTCCTGTACGCGCCGACGTTCCGCGGTGTGCCCAAGAACAGCAAGGCGGTGCGACTGCCGCTCGACGTAGGCAAGTTCGCCGACCGCTTCGGCGACACCCACGTCCTCCTGGTGCGCGCCCACTACATGGAGACGGCAGGCCTCCCGGTCTGCCCGCCCGGCACGGTCATCGATGTGTCCGCCCACCACGACGTGAGCGAGCTGCTGTGCCTCGCCGACGTCCTGATCACCGACTACTCGTCGATCATGTTCGACTTCGCGCTCCTGGACCGGCCGTTGGTGCACTTCGCGCCGGACCTCGACGCGTACGCGGCCGAGCGTGGCAGCTACTTCGCGCTGCGGGACGAGGCGGGCGGGCCCGTCGTCGAGACGGAGGAGGAACTGCTGCGGGTGCTCGCCACGCTCAAGCAGACCGACCACGCGTGGGCGGAGCCCCGGCGGGCGTTCGCCGCGCGGTTCGGCGCGTACGACCAGGGGCGGGCCGCGGCCGACGTGGTGGACGCGCTCTTCGGCGAGCGGTTCGGGAACGGTGAGCGGTTCGGGAACACGGAGAAGAGGGGCGGGGCATGACCACGACGATCGCGACCACGAGGATCGCGGCCGCGACGAAGAGCCGCGATCTCTTCCTCGTGGCGAACACCGTCGACGAACTCGGCGGCGTCACCGCCTGGGCCCACCAGATGGCCCGCCTCTTCCAGCGCAACGGCCACCGCGTGCACGTCATCGGCGTCCACGAGGCCGAGCTGAAACTGGAGCTCCCCGAAGACCGCGGCTACCCCGTGACCAGCCTCTATCGCGAGCATCCGCAGACTCCCCGCCCGGTGCGCGGCCTCGGCCGCCTCAACGTGGTGGCGCGCCGCCGCGAATCGGCGCGGATCGCCGCCAAGCGCCGCACCGTCGACCGGCTCTCGGAGATCTTCCGTGCCGCGCGGCCCGGCGCGGTCGCCATCGTCACGCAGGTCTGGCCGATGGAGTGGATCAGGGAGGCGGACACCGCGGGCCTGCGCATCATCGGCATGAGCCACGAGTCGTACGCCTACACCCGTGCCTGTCACCGCTACCGCGCGGTCAAGCGCAGCTACCCCTCCGTGGACCGCTGGCTCGCGCTCACCCAGGAGGACGCCGACGACTGGATCACCGACGGCATGCACAACGTCGGCGCGATGCCGAACGCCCTCGCCCACCTCCCCGAAGTGCCCTCGCGGCGCGACCGGAAGGTGGTGTGCAGCATCGGCAGGCTCGCCGACCAGAAGGGCGTCGACATGCTCGTCGACACCTGGGCGCTCGTGGCCCCGCAGCGCCCCGGCTGGACGCTGCGGATCTACGGCGCGGGAGCGGACGAGGCCGACCTCAAGCGGCAGTGCACCCGCCTTGGCCTCGACGGTTCGGTGGAGTGGCGGGGCCGCACCAGCGATGTACCGGGCGTGCTCGCCGAGAGCTCCCTCTTCGTGCAGTCGTCCCGCGGCGAGGGCTTCCCGCTGGCCCTGATGGAGGCGATGGCCAGCGCGGTGCCGTGCGCGGCCTTCGACTGCGCGCCCGGCGTACGCGAGATCGTGCGCCACGGCGAGGACGGCCTGCTCGCCCCCGCCGGCGACATCGAGGCCCTCGCCGACCGCCTCCTGCGCCTCACCGGCAACCCGCGGCTGCGGGACGCGATGGGGGAGCGGGCCCGCAGGAACGTACAGCGGTTCTCCGAGGCGCGGGTTCTTGAGCGCTGGGAAGCGCTGTTCGACCTGCTTGAACGGTGAGCTCCCCGCGCCTACGGGGCGCGGGGAACTCGTACGTCAGGAGCGTACCGTCCGTGCGAGCAGCGACGACAGCAGCCCCCGGGCCCTGCCCCCGGTCCCCGCGGGCTCGGGCGCCCCTCCCCGCAGCTGCGGGACGGGCTCGTCAGCGTGCCGTGACACCGGGTGCTCCGGCTGCTTCGCCTTCTTGCCGCTGATCCGGATCATCGGGTAGCCCGCGACCTCCTCGGCGCCGTGCCACATGTCGTCCCGCTCCTTGAGGAACGCGGCGAGATCGGCGTGGATCGCGTCGTAACTCCCCCATGTCCCATAGAACTTGGTGGCCGTGATGGTCAGCGGTTTGAGCCCCGTGCTCGCCACGGCGCCCCAGGTCGCCGCGGCCACGCCCGGACAGTGCTCGGCCCGGAAGTCGTCGAGCACGACGATCCCGTCCTGCCCGAGCACCTCCTTGGCGGCGGCGATGTCGGCGTGGACGTGCTCGTACAGATGCGAGGCGTCGATGTGCACGAAGCGGCAGCTGTCGGCGTCCACGTGCGCGGTGATGCCGGAGGACGGCTCCTGGACGATCCGCGGCAGACCGTCGTGGAACGAGCGGTAGTTGGCCTCGAAGGCGCGGCGCGTCAGCGTGGCGTACGAGCGGCCCATCTCGGCGGAGTTGGCCTCGTCGGGGGCGGGCGAGTCGAAGAGGTCACAGACGGTGAAGGTCTCGTCCGCGCGCAGATACGCGCCCATGAAGATGGCGCTCTTGCCCAGATACGCGCCGAGCTCCAGCAGATCGCCCCGCTGCTCCAGGTCGCGCTGCCGGCTCAGGATCCAGTCGAAGAGCACCTGGTCGACCGGGTGGAACCACCCCTTCACATCGGAGAGTCTGCGCGGCCGCGGCAGCTGACCGGTGTCCTGGCCGTCGTCCTGGCCGGTGGCGGTCGCGGGCGTGGTGGCGGAAGCGTGTCGCATATCTGGTCCCGGGGATGGGGGAAGGAGGACAGTGCGCGGTCAGAAGCGCGGAGCGGGCGGGGAGACGTCGGCCCGCGGCAGCGGCTCATCGGCCACCCCCGCGGCCGGCGCCGGGTGCCGGTCCGCGAGTGGCGCCACAGACGGTAGACCCCCTGCCTCACCGAGCACCACATGCCTCACAACTCGTTCAGCGGCCCGCCCGTCGTCGTACACGCAGAAGCGGTCTCGGAAGGCGGCGCGCAGCTGCGCCGAGCGCGAGCCGCGCCAGTGGCCGGTGGCGAAGATGTCGGTGAGCTCGTCCTCACTGCGCGCGACCGCGCCCGGCGCGAACTCGCGCACGTCGAAGTAGGTGCCGCGGGCCGCTTCGTACGCCTCCCAGTCGGTGGCGTGCAGGACGACGGGGCGGTCGAGGTTGGCGTAGTCGAACATCAGCGAGGAGTAGTCGGTGACCAGGGCGTCGGACGCGAGGCAGAGGGACTCGACGTTCGGATGGTCGGACACGTCGATCAGGCGGCCCGAGGTGGGCGCCAGGGGTGCCCCGTACGAGTGATGGGCGCGGGTCAGGACGACGAAGCGCGGGCCGAGGCTCTGCAGCATCCGCTCCAGGTCGAGGGAGCGCAGCTGGGTGTGGCGGTAGTCGCGGTGGGTGGGCGCGTAGAGGATGGCGACGGCGCCTGGGGGGATGCCGAGGGACTCGCGGATGCGGGCCACGTCGGCGGAGCTCGCGCGCTGGTAGATGTCGTTGCGCGGGTAGCCGTACTCGAGCGTGGTGTACGAGGCGGGGTAGACGCGCTCCCAGACCAGCGTGGAGTGCCGGTTCGCCGAGAGGACGTAGTCCCATTTGTCGGCGTTGCGCAGGAGGGCGTCGAAGTCCGTGCCCCGCGCGGCGGCGGGCCGGTCCTGGAGGTCGAGGCCCATCAGCTTCAGGGGTGTGCCGTGCATGGTCTGGATCATGATCTGGCCGCGGCGTTTGACGAGCCTGCGGTCGAAGTCGACGTTGTTCACGAGGTACTTGGAGCGGGCGAGGGCGCTCCAGTACGCGGCCGTGCCGGGGCTCAGCCTGCGGGTGGCCGTCGGCAGGGTGTGGTGGTGGTCTGGGTCCGCGATCCACGCGGTGCGGATGTGCGGGGCGTGCTCGCGCACCGCGGCCTCCAGGGCGCCGGGGTTGCAGCCGTAGCCGCGCCCCCAGTACGAGGAGAAGACCGCGCGGTCGGCGCGCAGCGGCAGGCGCAGCTGGACGCGGTAGTGCAGTTGCAGCACGGCACCCTTGGCGCGGCGCCGCGCTCTCGCCGCGTACCGCTTGGCCCGTGACCTGACCCGCAGCGCCGTCCACAGGGTGCGGTAGGTGCGGTGCGTGCCGAGGCGTACCAGGCCGTGCCGGACCCGGGCGCGGACGCGGGCGCGTGGGCGGGCGCCGGGGACGCGGTAGCGGCGGTAGTGGGTGCGGGCCTTGCGCAGGAATTCGGCGCGGCTGCCGCGTGGGAGGCGGTCCCGCTTGCTGAAGACCGCCGAGAGGTGGTCGACCATCTTCCTGAAGAGGACGGGCCGCCAGGTCGCCGAGAGTTCCGGGTGCTCGTCGAGGAACGCGAAGACCCGCTCGTACTGGTCGAAGATGTCGAAGTGCCTGCGGGTCGTGGTGCGCAGGATGCTGCCGCGGCGGCGCTGGAGGTAGTGCACGCAGACCCGGTCGAGGGTGGCGATCGAGTCCGCCTTCATCAGGACCGGAGCGGTCCAGGGCGTGTCCTCGTAGAGGCCGGGCGGGAAGGTGAAGCCCTCGCGCTCGATGAAGTCGCGGCGGTAGGCCTTGTTCCAGGCGACCATCAGGAGGCGCAGCAGGCCGGGCCGGTCGCTGAGCCTGAAGGGGGCGGGGCCCTCCTCCTTGAGGAGGCTCGCGAACTGGTTGCGCACGGCCTCGCCCGACCAGAAGGTGCGCGCGTAGTCGTAGATCAGGACGTCCGGCTCGTCGGTCTCCTTGATGCGGTCGGAGATCGCGTGCAGGGAGTGGGGGGTGAGGGTGTCGTCGCTGTCGAGGAAGATCAGGTAGTCGCCGGTGGCGCGCTCCATGCCCGCGTTGCGGGCCGGGCCAAGGCCGACGTTCTCCTTGAGGTGGACGGCCTTCATGCGGGTGTCACGGGCCGCGCGCTCGTCGATGAGGGCGCCGCATGCGTCGGGTGAGGCGTCGTCGACCACGATCAGCTCGAAGTCCGTGAACGACTGCCCGAGGACGGATTCGAGGCACGCGTGCAGATATGCCTGCACCTTGTACGCGGGCACGATGACACTGAACCGGGGCAAGGCACATCCATGGGTCGGCGCGGGCATACTGCCCGGAAACGTCCCGGCGGCCGGTCGAGTTACGCCGTATGCGGCATATGGGGGATAGACGCGAGTGAGGCGGCCCCGGTGCTTGGCCGCCTCACTCGTCGAACTCAGGTTCCCTTGTTGCTCGTGATCGGTTACTTCACCGCGCCCGCCATCACGCCGGACACGAACTGCCGCTGGAACGCGAAGAACACGGCCAGCGGGATCACCATCGAGATGAACGCGCCGGGCGCCAGGATCTGCACGTTGTCGCCGAAGGACCGCACCTGCTGCTGGAGCGCGACCGTGATCGGCGGGCTCTCGGAGTCGGCGAAGATCAGCGCGATCAGCATGTCGTTCCAGACCCAGAGGAACTGGAAGATGCCGAGCGAGGCGATCGCGGGAGCGCCGAGCGGCATCACCACCCGGAAGAACAGCCGCAGTTCACCGGCTCCGTCCAGGCGCGCGGCCTCCAGGAGCTCGCGGGGGATCTCCGCGAAGAAGTTCCGCAGGAGGAAGATCGCGAACGGCAGCCCGAAGGCCACGTGGAAGACGACCACACCGATCGTCGTCTCGAAGATGCCGATCGCGCCGAAGATCTTCGACACCGGGAGCAGCGCCACCTGTACGGGCACCACGAGCAGCCCGACGACACCGATGAACCACCAGTCGCGGCCCGGGAACTCCATCCACGCGAAGGCGTATCCGGCGAGGGACCCGATGATCACGACGAGCAGTGTCGCCGGGACGGTGATCATGATGCTGGACAGGATCGAGTCGGTGATCGTCTCGTCCTTGAGCAGGTTCGTGTAGTTGTCCAGCGTCATCTGCGACGGAGTGGAGAAGACCTTCCACCAGCCGCTCTCCGCCATGTCGGCCGAGCTGCGCAACGAGCCGAGCAGCAGACCGATCGTCGGCACCAGCCAGAAGAGGCCGACGACGACGAGGAAGACGCGGACGGCGCTGCCGCTCAGGACGGAGGCGATCCGCCCGCCGAGCGACTGCTTCGCCTTGACCGCTTCGACTTGGGTGGTCATCGCCGTGCCTCCCGCCGAAGTCGCCGCACGTTGAACATCATCACCGGGATCACGAGGAGGAAGAGCAGCACGGCGATCGCGCTCGCCACGCCCGAATCCTTGTCGAGGAACGCGGAGTTGTAGAGCTGGAGCGCCAGGACGTTCGCGTCGTCCTTCGAGGAGTTCGGCGCGATGATGAAGATCAGGTCGAAGATCTTCAGTACGTTGATCATGAGCGTGACCGTCACCACCGCGAGCACCGGCGCGAGGATCGGCACCGTGATCCTGCGGAACACCTGCCACTCGTTGGCGCCGTCCACGCGGGCGGCCTCCAGGAGTTCACGCGGCACGCTGGCCAGACCGGCCGCGATCAGGACCATCGCGAAGCCCACCCAGATCCACAGGTACGAGCCGATCACCGCGGGCGTGATGAGGGAGGGGCCGAGCCAGTCCACTCCGTTGTACGGCTCGCGGAAGTTGCTTGCGGGGAAGCGGAGTTGGGCGCCGTCCGCCTCCTTGGGGAGCGCGAAGGTGCCGTCGTCCGCTGCCTCGGCCGATGCCACCACCTTGCCGTCCTTGACGGCCTCGATCTTGATCCCGGGATAGCCGAACTCGGCCTTGTCCGGGGCGTTCATCTCGCCCCGGCCCTTGCCGCGGGTGAAGTCCTGCCAGGCCGTTCCGGTGACCTTGTCGGGGTCCGGCTTCGCGGCCGCGGCGGACTTGGCGCCGTCCGGCATGTTGTCCGGCGCGACACCGGTCAGCGGGAGGACGACGGGGGTGCCCGCGCTCACCGTCCTACGGGTGATGAAGGCGCCCCCGTCCGCCGCCTTCAGCGGTGACTCCGTACTGGGATGCGCCTGCGGGAAGGCGGACGACTCGGCGAAGGTGTCGTGCGCGGTCACGAAGAGGGCGTTGGCGACACCCCGGTCGGGATCCGACTCGTAGACGAGCCGGAAGATGATGCCGGCCGCGAGCATGGATATCGCCATCGGCATGAAGATGACCAGCTTGAACGCCGTTCCCCAGCGGATGCGTTCGGTGAGCACGGCGAAGATCAGGCCGAGCCCGGTCGCGACCGTCGGCGCGACCACCACCCAGATCGCGTTGTTCTTGATCGCGGTGAGGATGGTGTCGTCCGTGAACAGGGTCTTGTAGTTGCCGAACGCCGTGAAGTCGCCCGACTTGTCGAAGAAGCTGCGGAAGAGCGAGTACCCGATGGGGTAGAGGACGAGCGCGCCGAGCAGCACCAGAGCGGGCGCCAGGAACAGCACCGCCATGCCCTTGCGTGTGCCGGTCACGCTCTTGCGCGGTTTCGGGGCCGGGGGCAGCGCCGCACTCGGCGTGCCCCCGGCGTTCGCGGACGCCACCGCGTCAGTCCTTGTAGGCCTTGGCGGCGGCCGTCTCCAGCGCCTTCTGCGTGCCCGCGACGTCCTTCGGGTTCTTCAGGAAGTCCTGCAGCGCCTTCCACTCACCCTTGCCCGGCGTGCCGCCGAAGGCCTGCGGGGCCTGGTCGGACATGTCGAAGCGGATGTCGTCACCCGCCGCGATCAGCGCCTTGGCGATGTCCCGCTGCACGTCGTTCGGGTACGCCGCCAGGTCGAGGCTCTTGTTCGGCGAGACGAAACCACCCGACTCCGCCCAGATCTTGGCCGAGTCCGGCGACGCGAGGAAGGTGAGCAGTGCCTGGGCGCCCTTGCTGTCCTTCAGGGCCACGGCGGCGTCACCGCCGACGACCGCCGGGGACTCGTCACCGACCGCCGGGAACGGGAACACCTTGGCATCCGTGCCGATCTTCGCCTTCGTCTCCGAGATCGGCAGCGAGACCATGTCGCCCTCGAAGACCATGCCCGCCTTGGGCTGGTCGCCGCCGGTGAACGTCTGCTTCACGGAGGCGGGGAACTCGGTCTGCAGCGCGCCGTCCGCGCCGCCCGCGACGAAGCCCTTCTTGCCGAAGAGCTCACCGAGCGTGGTCAGCGCCTCCTTCACGGAGGGGTCCGTCCACTTGATCTCGTGCTCGGCGAGGTCGTCGTACTTCTCCGGGCCCGCCTGCGAGAGGTAGATGTTCTCGAACCAGTCGGTGAGGGTCCAGCCGTCGGCGCCCGCGACGGAGATCGGCGGTACGCCGGAGTCGTACACGGTCTGGGCCGTCTTCAGGAAGTCGTCCCAGGTCTTGGGCGCCTTGGCGCCCGCGTTGTCGAAGACCTGGGTGTTGTACCAGACCAGGGACTTGTTGGCGGCCTTGAAGTACACGCCGTACTGCTTGTCGTCGACGGCCCCGAGGTCCTGCCAGCCCTGCGCGTAGTTCTTGTCGAGCTGCTTCTGCGCCTCGGGCCCGACCGGCTTGGCCCACTTGTTCTCCACGGCCTGCTCGATCGCGCCGACCTGCGGAAGCATCGCGACGTCCGGCGGCTGGCCGCCCGCGACCTTCGACTCCAGGAAGCTGATGATGGGGTCCTGGGCCGGTACGAAGGTGACCTTGGCGCCGGTCCGCTTCTCGAACTCGTCGAGAACCTTGAGGAAGACCTTCCGCTCCGAGCCGCCCCAGACGGCGGCGACGGACACGGTCTGCCCGTCCAGCTTGGGCAGTTGGACCGCGGCGCCGCTCTCCTTGCCGCCGCCCTTGTCGCCGCCGTCCTTGTCGTCGCTGTCGTCCCCGCCGCAGGCGGTGACGGTGAGCGCGAGCGCGCCCGCCACGACCGCCGCGGCGATTTTGGCTGTGGTACGCCTGTGTTGCGGTGCCCTGCGTGATCGAAGACTGCTGCGCATCACTGCCCCGTTTCTCTGCCATGGCGAGTCCCGTGCGGTCTGTCTACGCCCGGGCGGGGAGGGGCGGCAAGAGCGCAAACAGTGTCAACCAGGTGATCGTGATGGCGTTGTGACGTGCCGTCATGAGCTGCGAGTGCCTGCTCAGGTGGCAGAGCAGCAAGTAGAGCTACAAGAGGGACGGCACCTGATCCGCGGAGACGGACCGAGCGGCCCGCTCCAGCGCACTGGCGAGCAGCGCCAAGTCCGTTGGGCCATTGCCGAGTTCACGCACAGGACGACGCGCGGGTGGATCCCCCATCCGCTCCCACTCCAGAGGAACAACCGTGGGCCGCAACGTAGACGTACGAGGAATCCGCCCGGTGACCCGCCCCGCCTGGAAAGGGCTCACGCGCCCGTCGGCAGTACGCAGCACTCCCCGCCCGGGGGCGGGCTCCTCCGGCCCGGGAGTGACGGCGTCCAGGGAGACCCGCAGGGCCGCCCGCCGCCCCAGCTCCGTCTCGGTCGTCCGCTCACTGCCCGCCGTGGTGGCAACCAGATGCACCCCGAGCCGCTCCCCGTCCCGGGCCACCGCTTCAAGCGCCCGCACCACGGACCCCGCGGCAGGCCGCCCCGGCGACCCAAGGGCGGGCGAGAGCAGCGCGTCGAAGTCGTCGACGAGCACGACGAGCCGAGGCAGCGGAGGCCCCGGCTCGGTCCCCTTGCGCGCGGCGGCGACAGGCCGCAGCCGCATCGTGGAACTCGGCGGCGGGTCGAGGTCACCCGCCCCGCCCCCGCCGAGCTGAGGCGCCTGCGCATGCCACTCGGCGAACCCGAGCCGCCCGAGCAGCTCGGCCCGCCGCTTCAGCTCGGCGGTCAGCGACTGGGCGAACTCCCGCATCCGGACGGGGTCGTTGGCGGCGAGATGCGTCGTGACATGCGGCAGGTCCGTACAGACCGCGAGGCCCTCGACCAGTCGTACGTTCCCTCCGTTCGTCCCGCTGCCCACGCTCCCCGTGGTGTCCCGCCCGTCGATCAGCACCATGCCGAGGCGGTCGGGGCGCTCCGCCGCGGCCAGTGAGGCGGCGATGGAACGCAGCAGCTCCGTACGCCCGCTGCCCGAAGGGCCCTCGGCCAGGACATGCGGGCCCTCGGCGGCGAGGTCCACGACCACGGGCCCGCGCGGGCCCGCACCGAGCACCGCCCAGGCGCGCCCGCCCAGCGCCTCGGAATCATCGGCGGCCGCCGCCCAGCGGGCCATGAGGGACGCCGGGGTGGCGCGGGCGAGCCCCAACTCGTCCAGGAGCCTGGCCATTTGGGGCAGCGGAGCGGACACGCGCGCGTGCCCGTCCCCGGGCGCCCCGTCCGTGCGGAAAGGCGCGAGGGCGCGGGCGAACCGCTCGGCCCAGGCCTGCGACACCGCGTCCACCGTGGCGACCGTGCCGTGCCCCGCGGGCCGGCCGTCCACGGTCCGCAGCAGCCGCAGCGCGGTGGCCACGTCACCGCTGAGCAGCGCGACGGCACCGCAGGCGCGGAAGGCGGGCGAAACGGAGCAGGCTGCTTCGTACGTGGCCGACACCGGGGAGGCGGGCGACGCGGCGGGGGTCTCCGCGAGGCAGACGACATGGATCCCGGCGGTGGCACCTTCCCGCGTCAGCCGCACCACGGCTTCGCGCAGCCCCGCGGACCCGGGGTCGCCGTCCACGACGACGACGGTGCGGGGCCCGATGTCCGGAGTGCTGTCGGCCGTGGCGGACGCCCTGTCCGCCACGTGGTCGTCGAGGCGCCGCAGCAACTCTCCCGTGCGCGCCGCCGCCTGCTCGCGGTCGTAGGCCAGGAGGAGGCGGCAGTCCTGGCCGTGCGTGGGCCGCAGATGCGGGAGCCAGCCGAGCCAGGACCACTCGGCGGTGCGCTCCGGCGTGGGCCGTGCGCGGTCCGTGCTGAGCAGCACGATCTCCAGGGCGTCGGGGGAGTGCAGCGCGGCGAGCTGGGCGATGACGGCACGGGCGAGCCCCGTCAGGCGCTCACGCGGGCCCGCGAGGCCGAGCGCGCCCGCCTCCCGCAGGCTGACCGTCACGGGGACGGCGGGCAGCAGGCCACGCTCGTCCGGGGTCGCGCGGTCGACCGTGCCGAGCCGGACCGCGAGTGCCTCGGGGTGGCCGGGGCCGCGCTCCCAGAGCCGGGGGCCGGGACCGAGCGCCGTGAGCAGCAGGGCCGCGGGGTCGGGCCAGGACTCCGGGGTCCGCGCGGCGGCGGCCACCGCGAGGTCTTCGGGGGTGGGGGCGGCCGGTTCGGGGGGCGCGGCGTGGCTTCCCGTCCCGTACGCATCGTCTTCGTGGTCCGCCGGTCCGTACTCGTCGTCACGGGCGCCGGTCAGCCGCCGGGCCCAGGCCGAGAGGCCGCCACGCTTGCGGAGCGTGCGCGGCACGGTCGTCCCGCGCGCGGGGGTGCCGAGGCGGGTGCTCTCGGCGTCCGGGGCGCCGCCCTGCTGCGGGACGAGCGGCACGTCGGTGAGGGACGTCTGCCCGGCCGCCCCGCTCCGGCTTCCCTCGCCCGCGGCGCCCCACCCCGCGGAGCCGTACGCGTGGTGGGTGCCGCCGGAGGGCGTGTGGCCCGCTTCCGGGGGCGCACTGTGGGGGGCTTCGGCGCTCGCGGCGACCCGCACGCGCACGTGCCCCTCGCCGTCGGGGGCCGTGGGCAGCGCCCCGCCCGTACCGTCCCCGGCGGTGAACCGCAGCGCGGATTCGCCGAGCCGCAGCAGGGAGCCGGGGGTGAGGCGCACCGGGCGGTCGGTGATCTCGCGGCCGTCCACCATCGTGCCGTTCGTGGAGCCCAGGTCCGTGACGGTGACCTGGCCGTCCGGGGTGAGCGTCACCGCGCAGTGCAGCCGCGAAACGTCCGGGTCGTCCAGCGGGACGTCCGCGTCCGCCGAGCGGCCGACACGGATCTGGCCGCCGTGCAGGAGGTGCACCCCGCCCGCGTCCGGGCCCGCGACCACGTGCAACTGGGCGGCGGCTCCCGCCAGTTCGGGCCCGGGCTCGGCGGGGGAGCCGAGCGAGAGCACCGCTCCGTCTATCAGCGGGGGCTCCCCGAGGGTGCAGCGCTGGGCGTCGAGGCGCTCCGACTCCGCGTACAGGACGAGGGGGCCTTCGCCGCCCGCGACGGCGGTGGCGAGGCCGGAGGCGACGGTGGCCAGAGCGGTCCCCGCGGGGGCGGTGACCAGCACGTCACAGGTGCCGCGCGGCACGACGGGGCGGCCATGGGGCTCGGCGGTCTGGCCGCTGCGCGGCCCGAGGACGGTCAGCCGGATCTGCATCGCCGTCAGCGGTCCCTTCTGCCCTTGCCGCCGGGCACGGGGACTCGCGCTGTGATTCCCCCCACCGCACACGGCCACGTCGGCCAGTAACAGATAAGCATCCTCGCACCTGCCACTGACAACACGCCCGGCGGCCACCCGTAAGTGATCTTGAATGGTCGGCTCTGCTCGGAAAAGTGCCTGCTTGGACTGTTGCGATCGCCGGTCGTCCCATCGTGACGAAGGTCAATTCGACGCCATTCGGCAACCAACGGCCGCCATGGGGCGTCTTTCCACCGAACAGCTATCCGGTCACCCGGTGGCCGGAGCGGAATGTGACCGGCCAGTGCCCCGTTCGGCGGCACTACAGTGGGTCGGAACACCTTCCGGCGGGTAGCCGGGTCCGGACAGACCAGCCAGATCAGCAGGGAGCGCATGACGTGCGGCCGGTAGGCAGCAAGTACCTGCTCGAGGAGCCGCTCGGGCGCGGCGCCACGGGCACCGTCTGGCGAGCCCGCCAGCGCGAGACCGCGGGTGCCGAGGCGGCCGTTCCCGGCCAGCCCGGCGAGACCGTCGCGATCAAGGTCCTCAAGGAAGAGCTCGCCAACGATGCGGACATCGTGATGCGATTCCTCCGCGAGCGATCCGTCCTGCTCAGGCTCACGCACCCGAACATCGTGCGGACCCGTGACCTGGTCGTCGAGGGGGAGCTCCTCGCCCTCGTGATGGACTTGGTGGAGGGCCCTGACCTGCACCGCTACCTCCGCGAGAACGGCCCGCTCACGCCGGTCGCGGCGGCCCTCATGACCGCCCAGATCGCCGACGCCCTCGCCGCGAGCCACGCGGACGGAGTCGTGCACCGGGACCTGAAGCCCGCGAACGTCCTGCTCAAGCAGGATGCCGACGGCTCGATGCACCCGATGCTCACCGACTTCGGCATCGCCCGCCTCGCCGACTCCCCGGGCCTGACCCGCACCCACGAGTTCGTCGGCACGCCCGCGTACGTGGCGCCCGAGTCCGCCGAGGGCCGCCCGCAGACCAGCGCCGTCGACATCTACGGCGCGGGCATCCTCCTGTACGAGCTCGTCACCGGACGCCCGCCGTTCGGCGGCGGCTCGGCCCTGGAGGTCCTGCACCAGCACCTGAGCGCCGAACCGCGCCGCCCCTCCACGGTCCCGGACCCGCTGTGGACGGTCATAGAGCGCTGCCTCAGCAAGAACCCCGACCACCGCCCCAGCGCCGAGAACCTCGCGCGCGGCCTGCGAGCCGTCGCGGACGGCGTGGGCGTGCACGCGTCCAGCGCGCAGATCGCCGCCGCGGAGGGCGTCGGCGCCCTCCTGATGCCCGACCCGGACCCCGCGTTGGTGCCGGGGACGGCCGGAGCCGCCGACCCCACCCAGGTGCTTCCGAGCAACGCGGGCTCGTACGACCCGAACGCGGCGACGAGCGTCATGCAGAGCACCGGCTCCGGCCCCGGCGCGGGGGGCGCGGGCAACCCCGGCGCGGCCGACCCGACGGCCGTCATGCCGCCGGTCCCGCCGAACGAGCCGGGCGCCGACCCGAACGACCCGCACCCCTGGCAGAACCAGATGCGGGCGGCCCGGGACCGCAACGAACAGACGCAGGTCCAGTCGTACCTGGACCCCAATGAAGACCCGCTGCGCCGTCGCCGCCCCCAGCGCCAGGTGCAGCAGCCGCAGCAGCAACAGCGCCCCCAGCAGTACGCGCCGCAGCAGCAGCGCCCGCAGCAGTACCAGCAGCCGCAGCAGCCCCAGCAGCGTCAGCAGTACGCACCGCCGCAGCAGACACCGCCCCAGCAGCCGCCCGCGGGACGGCCGCCGCGTGAGCCCAGGGAACCCACGCAGCGCGGCTCGAACCCGAACCGGATGAAGATCCCGGGTCTTGGCTGCCTCAAGGGGTGCCTCTTCACGCTGATCATCCTCTTCGTGGCGAGCTGGCTCGTCTGGGAGCTGAGCCCGCTCCAGGAGTGGATCGGCACGACGAAGGGTTACTGGGAACAGCTGACGGACTGGTACGACACGGTGTCCGGCTGGATGGGCAAACTGAACGGCAATTAGCCGCCCGGTGGTCAGTGATGGGCGAATCCCCTGCCGACTCTGGGGATTTGTCGACACCTGCGGGGTGATTTCTGCTCCTGGAGTGAAGGTTGGCGTCGAGGCCGCGTAGTTTTGTCGCCAACACGCATCCGTAGGAGCAGTCTTGGCACGCAAGATCGGCAGCCGGTACACCGCCCACCAGATCCTTGGTCGGGGCAGCGCCGGCACGGTGTGGCTCGGCGAGGGGCCCGAGGGTCCCGTCGCCATCAAACTGCTGCGCGAGGACCTGGCGTCCGACCAGGAGCTGGTCGGACGCTTCGTCCAGGAGCGCACGGCTCTGCTCAGCCTCGACCACGCGCGCGTGGTGGGCGTCCACGACCTGGTGGTCGACGGGAACGACCTCGCCCTGGTCATGGACCTCGTCCGCGGCACGGACCTGCGCACCCGCCTCGACCGTGAGCGCCGCCTCGCCCCTGAGGCGGCGGTGGCGATCGTGGCCGACGTGGCGGACGGCCTCGCGGCGGCGCACGCGGCGGGGATCGTGCACCGTGACGTGAAGCCGGAGAACGTCCTCCTGGACATGCAGGGCCCCCTGGGTCCCGGCGGCTCGCACCCCGCCCTCCTCACGGACTTCGGCGTCGCCAAGCTGATCGACTCCCCGCGCAGGACCCGCGCGACGAAGATCATCGGTACGCCGGACTACCTCGCCCCGGAGATCATCGAGGGCCTGCCTCCGCGCGCGGCGGTCGACATCTACGCCCTCGCGACGGTCCTGTACGAGCTCCTGGCGGGCTTCACCCCCTTCGGCGGTGGCCACCCCGGAGCGGTCCTGCGCCGCCACGTGACGGAGACGGTGGTCCCCCTTCCCGGCATCCCGGACGAACTCTGGCAGCTGATGGTCCAGTGCCTGGCGAAGGCCCCGGCGTCCCGCCTGCGCGCCTCGGAGCTCGCGGCGCGGCTTCGGGAGTTGCAGTCGCTCGTGGCGGGGATGCCGCCGCTGGACGTGGACGAGCCGGAGACGGAGCCGCTGGCGGAGGAGGCGGAGGAGGAGCCGGCTCCGGAACCATCCCCGGGCGCCCCCCGGCGCGGGGCGGTCCCCCTCGTCCCCGCCTCGTCCCCCGACTCGAACCGCGACACCCACACCTCCATGCGGGTCCCGGGCCCGGACGAGCTCGCCGGCGGCGCCCGCGGCACGGCCCGCGCCCCCCGCGCGTCCGGCACGGCCCGCCCCGGCTCGGCCCGCCACCGCGCCTCCGCCCGCCGCCGCAGGATCACGCTGGGCGTGGCGGGTGCGGTCCTGGTAGCTGCCGCCGGGCTCGGCACATGGGCGGCCACGAGTGGTGACGACGCCGACGCCAAGCCGCAGGACACGGAGACCTCGGCCCCTCCGGCGCCGTAACTCGCCCCTGGCGGTCCTACGACGCCCCTGTCCCGCCGCTTCGCGCCGGATCTTCCCCACCCACCCACCCGATCACCCCGCATCAGTCCGGTCCCTGGGGGCCGCACCTTGCAGTTCGGCTGCCCTGCTCCGCCGCGAAGCGGCGGGAAAGGACAGCCCGAACGCTGCGACAGCGGTGCATGGCCCTCGGCCGTGTTGTCAGGCGGGCGGCGTAGGCGCGTAGGGCTCGGCACCGCGTGGCAGGAGGTGGTGCCGGGTGATCGGGTGGGCGGGTGGGAGACCCGCCGCGAAGTGGCGACGAAGAGCCCCCGGCCCGCAGGGCAAGGCCCGGGAGGGGGCCCGGCCCCGGCCCGCACAGCAAGGCCCAGGGGCCCGTGAAGAGCCGGGAGGCCGGACACCTTGCCCCCAGCCGTTAGGCTGGACCCGTGGCAGTCGTCGATGTATCCGAAGAGCTCAAGTCCCTCTCCTCGACCATGGAGTCGATCGAGGCCGTCCTGGACCTCGACAAGCTGAGGGCAGACATCGCCGTGCTCGAGGAGCAGGCGGCCGCGCCGTCCCTGTGGGACGACCCGGATGCGGCACAGAAGATCACCAGCAAGCTGAGCCACCTCCAGGCGGAGGTGCGGAAGGCCGAGGCCCTGCGCGGGCGTATCGACGACCTCAGCGTGCTCTTCGAGATGGCCGAGGAGGAGGACGACCCGGACACCCGCGCCGAGGCCGAGACCGAGCTCACCGCCGTCAAGAAGGCGCTGGACGAAATGGAAGTCCGCACCCTCCTCTCCGGCGAGTACGACGCCCGCGAGGCACTCGTCACCATCCGCGCGGAGGCCGGCGGCGTCGACGCCTCCGACTTCGCCGAGAAGCTCCAGCGCATGTACCTCCGCTGGGCCGAGCGGCACGGCTACAAGACGGAGCTCTACGAAACCTCGTACGCGGAAGAGGCCGGCATCAAGTCGACCACCTTCGCCGTCCAGGTCCCGTACGCGTACGGCACGCTCTCGGTCGAGCAGGGCACCCACCGTCTCGTCCGCATCTCGCCCTTCGACAACCAGGGCCGCCGCCAGACCTCCTTCGCCGGAGTCGAGATCCTCCCGGTCGTCGAGCAGACCGACCACATCGAGATCGACGAGTCCGAGCTGCGTATCGACGTCTACCGTTCGTCCGGTCCCGGTGGCCAGGGCGTCAACACGACCGACTCCGCGGTCCGCCTGACGCACATCCCCACCGGCATCGTCGTCTCCTGTCAGAACGAGCGCTCGCAGATCCAGAACAAGGCGAGCGCGATGAACGTCCTCCAGGCCAAGCTCCTCGAGCGCCGCCGCCAGGAGGAGCAGGCGAAGATGAACGCCCTCAAGGGAGACGGCGGCAACTCCTGGGGCAACCAGATGCGTTCGTACGTCCTGCACCCGTACCAAATGGTCAAGGACCTGCGCACGGAGTTCGAAGTGGGTAACCCCGAGTCCGTGTTCAACGGCGAGATCGACGGTTTCCTCGAAGCCGGAATTCGCTGGCGCAAGCAGCAGGAGAAGTAAGCGCCGCTTTATCGACAAGGCAACTGCCGTCCTTTGGGCGGCAGTTGTTTTTGTTGTGCCTCTTACGTCACAGTCACATCTCCGTACGCCGGGCAACTGATGCCATTTCAGACATCGCGCCCGCAACGACCTTGACGTGTCTGGGGAAACTGGAAAGGCTAGCGAGCGGCATGCGTATCTCTGGGGCGCGTGTGATCTGTGGGGGCGGATAACGGCGCTCCCGACGAACGCAGTCCCGGACGCTGCCTCACTGACGATTCAGCTACTGGGGGTAGCAGCCAGATGACCAAGAAGACGCGGATCCGCGTAGCGCGAATAGCGGCTGGTGCGGTGATCGCCGCCGGCGCTTCGCTGACCGCCGCCGGTGCCGCCTCGGCCCTCGACGTCGGCGTCGACCTCGGTGGTGCGAGCGCCAGCGCCAGCGCCGACGAGAACGGCATCGGCGTCGACGTCGGTATCGGCGAGGATGACGCCGAGCCGACCGAGGAGCCCACGGAGATTCCGGAGCCCACCGAGGAGCCCACGGAGCCGACCGAGGAGCCGACCGAGCCCACGGAGGAGCCGACCGAGCCCACCGAGGAGCCCACGGAGCCCACCGAGGACCCGACGGACCCGGGTACGCCCACCGAGGACCCGACGGACCCCTCGGACCCGAGCGAGCCCACCGAGAACCCGAGCGACCCCGGTAACGGCAACGGCACCGGTGGCAACGACAACGACCCCGACGGCGGCTCCAACCCCGTCGAGCAGGGCAAGGGCAAGGACAGCCTGACCGACACGGGCTCCACCCCGGTCGAGCAGGGTGACAAGGCCGACAAGGGCGAGCTCGCCGAGACGGGCGCCGCCGAGACCACGTTCCTGCTGATCGGCGCCGCGACGATGATCGCCGGCGGCATCGGCTTCCGCATCCTGCCGCGCTTCGTCGGCAACCGCGGCGCGGCCGCCTGATCCAGGGCGACGGCATCCGCGTACGGAAACGTATGCGGCGCATGACATGACAGAAGGGCCCGGAGCATCCAGCTCCGGGCCCTTCTGGTGTCCTGGCACGCGCCTCAGGCGTACTGAGCGGCGCGCTAAGCGGTCTGGTGCGCCAGCAGGGCCACCGCCGCGATCAGCACGACGAGCACCCCTATCAGCGCCGCAGGGCTGAGGCCGCCGAACGGTCCTTCCTGCTGCAGGCGCTCGCGGCTGGCCCGGCAGACGGGGCAGCGGCCTTCACTCACGGGCCCCGCGCAGTTCGCGCATACCAACCTGTCATGGGTCATGCGCTTCTCCTCCCGCACAGTTACAGCCTGCCCAACGCTAGAGGGAACCCAACCGTTCCCCCTACCACTGTGCCAGCTTCCACGAATTTCGGCGCGGCCCGCCCGTCCTCGTCGGTTTCCGACTGTTACGTTCCGTGGTATATCCGCGACAATTCGCGCAACTCAGGACGCTGACTGCGCTCGCGTACCGGCTTCGCGTATGGTCACGCTCACCTACCCCCGGCGACCCGTGGTGCATCCGTGATCCGATTCGACAACGTCTCCAAGGCCTACCCCAAGCAGACCCGGCCCGCCCTCCGGGATGTCTCTCTGGAGATCGAGAAGGGCGAGTTCGTCTTCCTGGTGGGCTCCTCCGGCTCCGGAAAGTCCACCTTCCTGCGGCTTGTCCTGCGCGAGGAGCGCACCAGCCACGGCCAGGTGCACGTCCTCGGCAAGGACCTCGCGCGCCTCTCCAACTTCAAGGTGCCGCACATGCGGCGCCAGTTGGGCACCGTCTTCCAGGACTTCCGCCTCCTTCCGAACAAGACCGTGGGCGAGAACGTCGCCTTCGCGCAGGAAGTCATCGGCAAGTCCCGCGGCGAGATCCGCAAGTCCGTGCCCCAGGTCCTCGACCTCGTCGGCCTCGGCGGCAAGGAGGACCGGATGCCCGGCGAGCTCTCCGGTGGTGAGCAGCAGCGGGTGGCGATCGCGCGAGCGTTCGTCAACCGCCCGAAGCTCCTCATCGCCGACGAGCCGACCGGCAACCTCGACCCGCAGACCTCGGTCGGCATCATGAAGCTGCTCGACCGGATCAACCGGACCGGCACGACCGTCGTCATGGCGACCCACGACCAGCAGATCGTGGACCAGATGCGCAAGCGGGTCATCGAGCTGGAGAAGGGCCGTCTCGTCCGCGACCAGTCGCGCGGCGTCTACGGCTACCAGCACTGACGACCCGTACTGATCCACTGCACTGAGCCACTGAAAGGGAGCCATGCGCGCCCAGTTCGTCCTGTCGGAGATCGGCGTCGGTCTCCGCCGCAATCTCACGATGACTTTCGCCGTCATCGTCTCCGTAGCGCTTTCGCTCGCCCTCTTCGGAGCCTCGCTCCTGATGAGCGACCAGGTGAGCACGATGAAGGGCTTCTGGTACGACAAGGTCAACGTCTCGATCTTCCTGTGCAACAAGGGGGACGCCGAGCAGGACCCCGGGTGCGCCAAGGGCGCCGTCACGAACGAGCAGAAGGAACAGATCCGCACGGATCTGAAGAAGATGCCCGTCGTCGACACGGTCCAGTACGAGACGGCCGACCAGGCGTACAAGCACTACAAGGAGCAGTTCGGCGACTCCCCGCTGTCCAGCTCCCTCACGCCGGACCAGATGCAGGAGTCGTTCCGGGTCAAGCTCAAGAACCCGGAGAAGTACCAGGTCGTCAACACCGCCTTCAGTGGGCGGCCGGGCGTGCAGAGCGTGACGGACCAACGCAGCGTCCTGGACAACCTCTTCAACCTCCTCAACGGCATGCGGTACGCGGCGCTCGGCGTCATGGGGCTCATGCTGGTCGTCGCGTTGATGCTGATCGTCAACACGGTGCGCGTCTCCGCCTTCAGCCGACGGCGTGAGACCGGCATCATGCGCCTGGTCGGTGCGTCCAGCTTCTACATCCAGGTGCCCTTCGTCATGGAGGCCGCCATCGCCGGTCTGATCGGCGGCGGGTTCGCCTGCGTGCTGCTGGTCGCCGGCAAGTACTTCCTCATCAACAACTGGCTCGTTGACAAGATCGACATGGTCAACTTCATCGGCTGGGACGCGGTACTCGGCAAGTTGCCACTGGTTCTCACGGTCAGCTTCCTCATGCCGGCGTTCGCGGGCTTCTTCGCCCTGCGCAAGTACCTGAAGGTCTGACCTCCCCGCCTCTCCCGCACGGCCGGATTTGACGTGCCAAGCCCTCCCGGACCAAGATCAATCTGCCCCTGACCAGGGCTTATTGATAACGAAAACGGGAGGGTTCGTCGTGCGTGTACGACGTTTCGAAAGTGGCCGTACGGCCAAGGGGACGCGGGGAGTGCGGACGGCGGTGGCCGGCGTGCTGCTGTCCGCCGCCGTGCTGGCCTCGGGGATGCCCGCACAGGCCGCGGTCGCGGAGTCCGGGCGGCCCGTGCGCGCCGCCGAGGTGGCGGCGGAGCAGCCCGCACAGCCGGTGTCGGAGCGGGGAACGCAACCGCGGGCGGCGCGCGGCGGCCAGTACGGCTACCACTACGAGTACTTCGTCTCGCGGCGCACCGCGACCGCGCAGGTCTCGTTCCGCAAGATGAACCACATCATGAACTCGGTCTTCCCGATTCCGGGGATGCCGAAGACCGTCAAGAAGGGGCAGAAGATCTGCCTCAAGGGCGGCGGCCGGTGCAACCCCGTGCGTGTGACGAAGGTGGGGAAGACGTACTTCCGTCTGAAGTCCCTTCCTGGTCACCTGGAAGGCGCGAACAAGCTCATCACCTTCACCCTGAAGAAGAAGAGCGGCGGCAGGCTCTATTTGGACGTGCGGGCCAAGGGGCCGAAGACCGCGTGGCAGCGGCACCCGCTGGGCGGAGGGGCCAACAAGCTGTTCGCCAAGGGCATGTGGGGGATGTACGCGACCAACCTCAGCAGTGCCGCTCAGTACAACCTGATCTGAGCAGCGGGTGAGTGCCTCGTGAAGTGCCTCGTGAAGCGGGGCGCGTGCCGCGAGGTGTGAGGTATGTCCGGGGCGCTGTACGGTTCAACCGACCGTGCGGCGCCCTTCGTTGTCCTAGACTCACCGGCATGTCAGGCCCCGACCCGTTCTGTGATCGGCTCTCGCAGCCCCGCCGTATCCGCCGCGGGGCCGCCCTGACATTGGTGTTCGCGAGTGTGCTCGCCACCGGTGCGGCGACCGGGTCCTGGAGCGAGGCGTCCGGTGAAGGCCGGAAGTCGCCTGCGCCGTCCACCCGTTCCGTCGCCTCGTCCGGTGACACCGCCGACGAAGCCGCCGATGCCGCCGCCGAGGCGATGGCCGACGGCAAGTCCGGCAAGAAGGCCGCGGAGGACGCCGTCAGCCGCAGTGGTGACCGCTGGGGATCGGTGTACTCCCCTGGGGAGTACCGGGAGTTCGAGCAGGCCCTCGACGGCGCGTACACCGGTGTCGGCCTCTGGGCCAGGCGCGCGGACGACGGGCGCATCGAGGTCTCGCGGGTCCAGCGCGGCGGCCCCGCCGACCAGGCCGGCATCCGCGAGGGCGATCAGCTCAGGCGCATCGACGGCAAGCGCGTGGCGGGACTTCCCGTCACGGAGGTCGTGTCCCTGCTGCGCGGTGCCCGCGCCGGCTCCCCGGTCGAGCTCGGCCTGGAGCGCGGCACGCGCGCGTGGAGCGAGACGCTGCACAGGGCCCGCCTCTCCACGGACTCCGTCACGGTCACGCAGCTCGCGGGCGGCGCCGTCATGATCAAGGTCGAGGCCTTCACCAAGGGCGCGGGCGAGCGCGTGCGGTCCGCGGTGCGGGACGCTCCCAAGGGCGCCGGGATTCTCCTCGACCTGCGCGGTAACTCCGGGGGCCTGGTGTCGGAGGCGGTCACCGCGGCTTCGGGGCTCGTCGACGGGGGCCTGGTGGCTACGTACGACGTACGTGGCCGGCAGAAGGCCCTGCACGCTGAACGGGGCGGTGACACCACCAGACCCGTGGTCGCGCTGGTCGACGGCGGCACGATGAGCGCGGCCGAGCTGCTCACCGGCGCCCTTCAGGACCGTGGCCGCGCGGTCGTGGTGGGCTCGAAGACCTTCGGCAAGGGCTCGGTCCAGATGCCGAGCCGGCTGCCCGACGGCTCGGTCGCCGAGCTGACGGTCGGGCACTACCGCACTCCTTCGGGGCAGGCGGTCGACGGCCGGGGCATCACCCCGGACCTGGAGGTCGAGGACGGGGCCGAGACGCGGGCCGAGACAGTATTGACTGGCCTCGGACCCCCCTCGTAGTGCGAAAATGGCCGCACTATGGCGAAGGAAAAGGTAAAGCGCAAGGCAGCTAAGGCCGCCGAGAAGGCCCCCAGCAAGAAGATCGTCGCGCAGAACAAGAAGGCGCGGCACGACTACCACATCCTGGACACGTACGAGTGCGGCCTCGTCCTGATGGGCACCGAGGTCAAGTCGCTGCGGATGGGCAGGGCCTCCCTGGTGGACGGCTTCGTGCACATCGACAACGGCGAGGCGTGGCTGCACAACATCCACGTACCGGAGTACGTGCAGGGGACCTGGACCAACCACTCCGCCACGCGGAAGCGCAAGCTCCTGCTGCACCGGGCGGAGATCGACAAGCTGGAGTCCAAGTCGCAGGAGACGGGTCACACGATCGTGCCCCTGGCCCTGTACTTCAAGGACAGCCGGGTCAAGGTCGAGATCGCCCTTGCCAAGGGCAAGAAGGAGTACGACAAGCGCCAGACGCTCAAGGAGAAGCAGGACCTGCGCGAGACGAACCGCGCGATCGAGGCGGCCAAGCGGCGCCAGCGCAGCGCCTAGCCCGCGGGTCCCCGCGGCCCCCGTCGAGTCCCTGGCGGGCCTCGCGGGAATTGGCTGGCCCCGTCGGGCGTTGGTCACGTACGATGGGCACTGCCCCGCACAGCCGGGGCGGCTATTGAAAAAACAACATGGGGATGATCGGTTTCGACAGCGGATGTCGAAGCAGGGGAAGCGAGCCGAGGAAGCGGCAATGATCTCGTAAACCATATGTCGCAACCAATAATCGCCAATAACAAGAGCGATTCCCAGTCCTTCGCCCTCGCTGCCTAATAAGCAGTGAGTGAAGGACCCTAAATGGGTGTCAGCCCGGGAGTGTTCCCGACCCGGATCCTGGCATAATCTAGGGAACTAAACCATCGAGCCCGGTCACGGGGTTCGATGGGAAATCAAACAGTGACTGGGCCCGTCGGAGACTTGTTCGCGAGATCTCCGGGGCCGAGAAAATCGAAGCGAACTGCGCTCGGAGAAGCCCTCCTTTTGCACCGTTGGACGCGGGTTCGATTCCCGCCATCTCCACAATTCCCATGTGAGGTTAAAGCCCTCTGGCCGGTGGCCAGGGGGCTTTTCCCGTGTGCGGGGCACGGAACGTCCGGGCACATCCTCTGGGCATGTGACTCGTTACTGCAACCGAGTGCAGGTTCCCGAACGGCCGGGCGGCACGGAAGTCCGGCCGAGTACGCAAGGTGCAGGAGGCAGTCGCTTGGATGCCACCATCACTCTCTTAGGCTCCCTTTTCGCCAGCCTCGGGGTTCTGGGCGCGGCAGTGGTGGCCTATCTCGGCAAGCGCGGCGAGAACGCGCTCATGGGCTACTCCAGCCTCACGGAGAAGCTGCAGACCGAGCGTGACCGGCTGGAGCGACAGGTCGCCGAACGCGACACGAAACTCGCTGAGTTGAACGCCCTCCACGCGCACGATCAGAGCGAGATCGCCCGGCTGCTCATCGACAACCACAGGCTCGGAGGCACTCCGTGATCCAGCTCGAGCGACTCCTGGCCCGCCGTTGGCGCACCGTGTTCCTCGTCTGTGTGCTGGTCGCGCTCTGCGGTGTCGCGGCGCTGCTCTGGGCCCGCATCGACGCAGGTGACCGCCGTGCCGACCGGCTCGCCGCCGAGGCGGACCGGCGCGGCGAGGCCGTGTCCACTCTGGCCCGCGACGTACGGACCCTGCGCGCGCAGGTCCGCTCCCACGGCGACACCCCGGCGGCGCCGGACCCCGCCGACGCCGTAGAGGATCTCCTGTCCCGGGTACGCGTACGGGTGCCCGGTTCGCCCGGCGCCACCGGCTCACAGGGCGAGAAGGGGACGCCGGGGCAGGGCGGTCGGCAGGGGGACCAGGGTGAGTCGGGAGAGGCCGGTGAACCGGGCCAGGCCGGGGCGGAGGGCGCGGACGGCGCGGACGGCGCGAACGGCGAGCGGGGCCTGGAAGGACCGGCAGGGGCGGCGGGCCCCCCGGGCTCAAACGGCGCTGACGGAGCCGACGGAGCTGACGGCACCAACGGCTCCGACGGCGCGGGCGGAGCTTCCGGCCCCGAAGGCCCCGCGGGCCCCGCAGGTCCGCGCGGCGAGCGTGGCCCCCAGGGAGAGGCGGGCGACGCCGGCCCCAACTGCCCCGACGGCTACAGCCTCCAGCAGCCACCGGGCGACCCCGACGCCCTGATCTGCCGCCGAACCAGCACAACCCCAACAGACCCGGCCCCCGCAGTCCTACTCCTGGCCACGCTGCTACCTCGCCGCCGCTGGACGCTGGAGGAGCCGGGCTGAGGGTGGGCAACCCCGCTCCTCCCGCCCCCGCCATACGTGGCCGGAGTGGGGGCTGTCGTGGAGGGGCGTAGTCGGGGATGCTGCTGGGTCATGAGTAGACCCGTGAGACGCGTCAACGCCCGTATGCGCCACTGGATCTGGCCCGCCGTGCTCGGCGTCGCCGCTGCCACCCTTTCCGTCAGTTCGCCCGCCGGGGCCGACTCCGAACGAAGCGGCCTGCCCGAAGCCATCGACACCATCCTCGGCGATCCCCGGATGGAGGGCGGCGCGGCGAGCGTCGTCGTCGCCGATGCCGCGTCCGGTGACGTGCTCTACCAACACCTGCCCAGCGGGCGCCTGATGCCCGCGTCCAACACCAAGCTGCTCACCTCCGCCGCGGCCATGGAGCAGCTCGGGCCCGACCACCGCTTCACCACCGATGTGCTCAGCGACGGCAAGCGGCACGGTTCCACCCTCTCCGGTGATCTGTATCTACGCGGCACCGGTGATCCGACCACCCTCGTCGGGGATTACGAGCGGCTCGCCGCGAAGATCGCCGACTCGGGCGTCCGGCGGGTCTCTGGGCGCCTCGTCGCTGACGACACCCGGTTCGACGACAAGCGCATCGGCGACACCTGGGCCGGCGACGACGAATTCGCGTACTACGCCGCCCAGATCTCCCCGCTGAGCGTCGCCCCGGACACCGACTACGACACCGGGACCGTCATCGTCGAGGCCTCGCCCGGTGCGAAGGCCGGGGACAGGCCGAAGGTGACGGTGACCCCGAAGACGGACTACGTGGACGTCGACAACAGTGCGAAGACCGTCCCCGCGGGCGGCGAGGACACGCTCACCATCGAGCGCGAGCACGGGACGAACACCATCACGGTCACCGGGACCGTACCCGTGGGAGGTGGTGCCACCAAGGAGTGGATCACCGTCTGGGAGCCGACCGGATACGCGGCCGCCATCTTCCGGGACGCGCTGAAAGCGCACGGGGTGCGCGTGAGCGGGCCCACCAAGGCCGGGATCGCCACCCCCAAGGGCGCGCGGCAGCTCGCGTCTCACGACTCCATGCCGTTGAAGGAGCTGATGATCCCCTTCATGAAGCTCTCCAACAACATGCACGCGGAGAACCTCACGAAGACCATGGGGTACGAGGCGACAGGGCGGCCCGGAAGCTGGCGGGACGGACTCGCCGCCATCAGTGGCTACTTGAAGACGGCCGGTGTCGATCCCGGCAGGCTCCGCCACGTCGACGGCTCCGGGCTCTCGCGCAAGAACAACGCCCCCGCCGACCAGCTGATCAAGCTGCTGCTCTCGGCGAAGGGCGAGCCCTGGTACGCCGACTGGTACAAGTCCCTTCCGGTGGCCTGCGACCCGGACAAGCTCGTCGGCGGCACCCTGCGTTCGCGGATGTGCGGAACTCCGGCGGCCCTCAACGTACGGGCGAAGACAGGGTCGTTGACCGGGGCGTCCGCTCTTTCGGGGTACGTGAAGGACGCGGGCGGGCGTGAGCTGGTGTTCAGCATCATCCTGAACAACTACCTGCCCTCTTCGGTGAAGGCCCTGGAGGACGCGATCGTCGTGACGCTCGCCAAGTCGACCGAGGACAAGGCCGTGTTGGTCAGGCCGCGCTCGGAGCGTGGGGCCGAGACGGGCGGGGACCTGGAGTGCTCGTGGCGCAAGCCTGCGCGATGCTGAGCAGCAGCGCGCAGCACGCGGCGGCGACCGGAACCGCGTAGCCCTGGGCGGCGCCGACGTGCTCCACCACCCAGCCGCCGCCCGCGGCGCCGCAGGCGATGCCCCCGAGGAGGCCGGTGACGGCGAGGGTCATGCCCTCGTTCAACCGGCCCTCGGGGGTGCGCTGTTGGATCAGGGACATGCCGGTGACCATCGTCGGTGCCGTCGCCATTCCGGCGACAAGGAGAGCCCCGGCGAGCACAAGGAGTGAGCCGGTGAGCGTGGCGGCCAGGAGCGGCAGCGTCATCAGGGCCGCCATCGCCACGGCGCACAGGACGTGGCGGCGGTGCGTCGGCCCGCTCGGCTCGACCGTCCCGTAGAGGAGGCCCGCCGCGCAGGAGCCCGCGGCCTGGAGCGCGAGGATCGCGCCCGCGGCGGCCTTGTGGCCCTGCGCGTCGGCGAAGGCGATCGTCACGACCTCCATCGAGCCGAAGACGGCGCCGGTGGCGAGGAACGCGGCGAGCAGGACGGGCATCCCGCGCGCGTGGAGGGGCGACTTCTCCTTGACCGTCGTACGTCCACGGGGAGGCGGTTCCGTCCCGCGCTGGGCGGCGAAGAGCAGCACGCCGGTCAGGAGGAGCACGACTCCGATGAGGGTGCCCGCCTCCGGGAAGAGCGCCCCGCACAGGAAGGCCGCGAGGACGGGGCCGAGCATGAAGCACAGCTCGTCCGCGGCCTGTTCGAAGGAGTTGGCGATGTGCACGGCCCGGTCGTCGTCCTTCAGGAGGTGGGCCCAGCGGGCCCGGGACATGCCGCCGGTGTTGGGGGTGGTGGCCGTCGCGGCGTATGCGGCGAACAGGGTCCAGTCGGGCGCTCCGTAGTGCACGCAGAGCAGCAGCGCGAGCGAGCCGAGCGCGGCGACAGCGGTGGCGGGGACGGCGATCCGCGCCTGGCCGTACCGGTCGACGAGGCGCGCCGTCCACGGGGCCACGACGGCGGTCGCGGCGAGACCCGTCGCGGTGACGGCGCCGGCGAGCGCGTACGAGTCGCGGGCCCCGGCGATCATGATGACGGCGCTCACGCTGAACATGCCCATGGGGAGGCGGGCGATGAGGTTGCCGATGGTGAAGGCGGTGGCTCCGGGTATCAGGAAGAGGCGGGCGTAAGGGTTGCGGCGGCGGGGCGCACGGGGTTCGGCGGGCGGCATGCGATCACCCTCACCGGAGCTGCGGTGTGGGGTCCAACACCTTCTGGAGCCCGACTCACGCACTTCTGTTGTAAGTTCCCCGAGTGACAGCAGAGCCACGGGTACCACCCCACGCACCCCGGGACCTGGAGCCCCGCCTCCTGCGCGCCTTCTTGGCCGTCTCCGAAGAGCTGCACTTCACGCGGGCCGCCGCCAGGCTGTACGTCGCCCAGCAGGCGCTCAGCCGTGATGTGCGGCGCCTGGAGCGGGAGTTGGGGGCCGAGCTGTTCGTGCGGACGACACGGCAGGTCACGCTGACCGCCGAGGGGGAGCGGCTGCTGCCGTACGCGCGGCGGGTCATCGAGGCACAGGACGACCTGACCGCCGCCTTCGCGCGCGGCACCGGAAGCGGCCGTGCGGCACGCCCGCTACTCGTGGACCTGAACAGCCCGGGGCTCACCTGCGGGCGCGTCCTGGAGCGGGCCCGCGAAATCGCCCCGGACTGCGAGCTGATGGCCCGCTTCGAGAGCGGGCTCACCGGGGCCGCGGCCGAGATCCTTGCCGGACGGCTCGACGTCTCCTTCGGGCGTTACGCCGGGCTCGAACCGGCGCTGCGGGCCCGGCTCGCCCAGCAGCCCGTGCGATACGAGCCGATGGCGGTGCTGCTGCCGCTCGGCCACCCCCTGGCCGAGCTCGACGCGGTGCCGCTCGGCGCGCTCGCGGGGGAGAGCGTGTACGCGGGGGCGGGAAACCCCCGGACGCTGGAGTGGACCGACCTGGCGCATCGCCTTTTCGAGGGACGCGGGATCGAGGTGGCGGCGCCCGCGCCCCTCGCCGTGGGCCCCGAGGAGTTCGGGCGGATCATGGCCAAGAATCGGACCCCCGTCCTCACCGCGGTGGACTTTCCGGCCATGCCCGAGTCGGTCCTGCGGCCCCTGATCGACCCCGTACCGCTCTCACCTGTGTCGTTGGTGTGGAGAAAGGGGCTCGCGCACCCGGGGGTCGACGCTCTGCGCACGGCCGCGGCCGAGCTCGCCGCCGCGGAGGGGTGGCTGCGGAGGCCCGAAGACGGGTGGGTTCCGGCCACAGATGCACTCATCATGATGAGCCTGGACTGACGGATTAGTACGACTGTCACCGCCGTGCGCTACATTCATGGTCCGGGCGCGGTGTGATAGGGGGGCGCTCGGACCGGGTGGGGGCCCGGTCCGAAGGCAAGTTGCCCGGAGTCGTGCGCGCCCGAGTCAGGTTATGTGGGGGGTTGTGCGTACGCATGGATAATTGGCGAGAAGATGCCCTACCGGAACACACCCATGATCCGAACGAGGTCACCGTTCAGATCGACGGGGTGGGGCGACAGCTGGCGGATCTGTCCGCCGAGAGTGACCAAGACGCGCCTGACGGGCCGGTTTTCGTCGATGAGACGGGCCGCCGCAGCCGGAGGTACCGCCGGATAGGCGTGATCGTCGGCATAGCCTGCGCCGTCTACGCGGTGATCATCGTGAGCACCCTGCTCTCGGGCAACTCGAACGCGCCCTGGCTGCCGATCGACCCCAAGGACGAGAAGCCGGCGAGCAAGGTGGACACACCGAACCGCCCGGCCGACTCCCTCGACCCCACGGCCTCACCCGGCGCGACCCCGTCGCCCGGAGCGTCGGAGAGCGGCAGCACCGCTCCCGCGACCGGCGACGACGGCAAGCCCGACCCCTCGAAGACGGACGACGGCAAGATCGAGCCCGGCGATTCGCCCGACCCCGACCCCACGGGCGACGGCAGGCCCGACCCCGACCCCACGGACGACGGCGGGAACCCCGACCCGACCGACGACCCCACGAAGCCGGACCCGGACCCGGAGCCGACCGACGACCCCACCACGCCGGACCCGGACCCCTCGACCGAGACCCCCGGCGACGCGGGCGGCGCGGGCGGAGGCGGCGAAGTCTCCGCAGTGCAACCCGTCGCCGCCCCCCAGTCCCCGCAGAGCGCCCAGGCGATCGGTCATCTGTCCCCGCGAGGCGCCGGCAAGCAGCCCTCGGAGGGCGCACAGCAATGAACTCCCGCACCAACAGGGGCCGGTCAGCCGGCTCCCGGAACAGCCACGCCCAGCCGCGGAACAGCCACGCCCAGCCCCGGAACACTCGCCCCCAGACCCGCGGCGGCGGTGGCGGTGGCGGCGGCCGACGCCGCGCGCAGCCCGCCCGCGGCGCCAAGCGGCGCAGAATCCCCCTGCGCTATCTCCTGCCCCTGCTGCTCCTGGTCGCCCTGATGGCGATGCTCATGCTGCGCGGCTACACCCACAGCGAGATCCTCGCCGACCACCGCGTGCAGCCGCCCGCGGCCACCGACAAGGTCCCGAAGAAGGTCCTCGAAGACGGCGGCCCGGTCATCGACACCCGCGGCGGCCACGAGGACACGCTGAGCGTCCCCCACCACCGCCTCGTGCTGACCTTCGACGACGGCCCTGACCCGGAGTGGACCCCCAAGGTCCTCGACGTACTGAAGAAGCACGAGGCGCACGGCGTCTTCTTCGTCACCGGCACCATGGCATCGCGCTACCCCGACCTGGTCGAGCGCATGGTGGACGAGGGCCACGAGGTCGGCCTGCACACGTTCAACCACCCCGACCTCTCGTACCAGTCCAAGAGCCGCATCGACTGGGAGCTCTCGCAGAACCAGCTCGCCCTCGCGGGCGCCGCGGGCGTCCGCACCTCCCTCTTCCGCCCGCCGTACTCCTCGTTCTCCGACGCCATGGACAACAAGTCCTGGCCGGTGACGAAGTACATAGGCAGCCGCGGCTATCTCACCGTCGTCAACAACACCGACAGCGAGGACTGGAAGCGCCCCGGCGTCGACGAGATCATCCGCCGCGCCACCCCCAAGGGCGGCAAGGGCGCCATCGTCCTGATGCACGACTCCGGAGGCGACCGCTCCCAGACGGTGGCCGCGCTCGACACGTTCCTGCCCGATCTGCAGGACAAGGGCTACCGGTTCACCAACCTCACCGAGGCCCTGGACGCCCCCAGCGCGCACGCGCCGGTCACCGGCCTCGACCTGTGGAAGGGCAAGGCCTGGGTCTTCCTGGTCGGCGCTTCGGAGAAGATCACCGGCGTACTCGTCGTCGCCCTCGCGGTGATCGGCTTCCTGGTCATGGCCCGCTTCGGCCTGATGCTGCTGCTCTCCGCGGTGCACGCGCGCAAGGTGCGCAAGAAGGGCTTCCGCTGGGGCCCCGACATCACCGAACCGGTATCGGTCCTCGTTCCCGCCTACAACGAAGCCAAGTGCATCGAGGCCACGGTCCGTTCGCTCATGACGAGCGACCACCCCATCGAGATCATCGTCATCGACGACGGTTCGTCGGACGGCACCGCACTGATCGTCGAGGGGCTTCGCCTGCCGAACGTACGCGTCGTACGCCAGCAGAACGCGGGCAAACCGGCCGCCCTCAACAGGGGCATAGCCAACGCCCGTTACGACCTCATCGTCATGATGGACGGCGACACCGTCTTCGAACAGTCCACCGTGCGCGAGCTCGTGCAGCCCTTCGGCGACCCGCGCGTGGGCGCCGTCGCGGGCAACGCGAAGGTCGGCAACAGGGACTCCCTGATCGGTGCCTGGCAGCACATCGAGTACGTGATGGGCTTCAACCTCGACCGCCGGATGTACGACATGCTCGGCTGCATGCCGACCATCCCCGGCGCCGTGGGAGCCTTCCGGCGTTCGGCGCTCGAACGGGTCGGCGGCATGAGCGACGACACGCTCGCCGAGGACACCGACATCACGATGGCGATGCACCGCGACGGCTGGCGGGTCGTGTACGCCGAGAAGGCGCGCGCGTGGACCGAGGCACCGGAGACGGTGCAGCAGCTGTGGTCGCAGCGCTACCGCTGGTCGTACGGCACGATGCAGGCGATCTGGAAGCACCGCCGCTCGGTGATCGAGTCGGGCCCTTCGGGCCGCTTCGGCCGGGTCGGCATGCCGCTGGTGTCGCTGTTCATGGTCCTGGCACCGCTGCTCGCGCCGTTGATCGACGTGTTCTTGCTGTACGGACTGGTCTTCGGCCCCACCCAGAAGACGATCATCGCGTGGCTCGGCGTGCTCGCCGTCCAGGCGGTGTGCGCGGCGTACGCCTTCCGGCTCGACCGCGAGCGCATGACCCATCTGATCTCGCTGCCCCTCCAGCAGATCCTCTACCGGCAGCTGATGTACGTCGTGCTGCTGCAGTCCTGGATCACCGCCCTGACCGGAGGGCGCCTTCGCTGGCAGAAGCTCCGGCGCACGGGCGTCCTTGGAACTCCGCCCTCGATCCCGCAGCAGCGGACGGGCAGCCCTGACCGGAGGCCCGTCGCATGACCTACCCCACGCAGCCGATGCCCCAGGTGCCGGCGCACTCCGCCGACCCCTGGGCTTCTGCGGCCCCGGCGCCTCCGGCGGCCCCGGCGGCTCCTGCTGTTGCCCCCAAGAAGCCGGGCCGCGACCGCTACTTCGACGTACTGCGCTCCCTCGCCCTGGTCCGCGTCGTCATCTACCACCTGTTCGGCTGGGCCTGGCTGACGATCCTGTTCCCGTCCATGGGCGTGATGTTCGCGCTGGCGGGCGCGCTGATGGCGCGCTCGCTGAAGCGCCCCGCGTGGGGCGTGATCAGGGGCCGAATACGCCGACTGCTGCCGCCCATGTGGGCGTTCAGCGCGGTGGCACTCTTCCTCCTGTTCTACGGCGGCTGGAACGTCACCAAGGACCCGGACCACGGCGACACCTGGGGCCTGGTGTCGATGCTCAACTACGTGTTCCCGATAGGCGCCCCGCCCTTCCCCTGGCACATCGGGGACAAGGCGGGCCTCCTGGAGGACACCTGGCCGGCCCAGGCGGCGGGCCCGCTCTGGTACATCCGCGCGTACCTGTGGTTCGTGATCGCCTCGCCGTTGCTGCTGTGGGCGTTCCGCCGGGTCCCGTGGGCGACGCTCTTCGCGCCCCTCGCCCTGACCGGGGTGCTCGCCACGGAGGTCGTCAAGATCCCCGGCGAGACGGGCAACGCGGTCTCGGACTTCGCGGTGTACGGCAGCTGCTGGGTCCTCGGCATGGCCCACCAGGAGGGCGTACTGGCCCGCGTACCGCGCTACGTGGCGGTGTCGGTCTCGGCCCTGATCATGGCCTTCGGCCTGTGGTGGGCGTCGGGTCATCTGGGCCCGGACGGCTGGGACCTGAACGACATCCCCCTCGCCCAGGCGGCGTGGTCCTTCGGCTTCGTGGTCATCCTCTTCCAGTACTCACCTTCCTGGCAGGAACTGCCGGGCCGCCTGAAGCGCTGGGACAAGCTCGTCACCCTCTCCAACAACCGAGCGGTGACGATCTACCTCTGGCACAACCTGCTGATCATGGCCACGGTGCCGATCATCGACATGGCGTACGACCTGCCGTTCATGGAGGACGAGCGTTGGAGCTCGGCGCTGGACTCGACGTACATGCTGTGGATGACGGTCCTGGTCTGGCCGCTGATCGGTCTGATGGTGATGGCCGTGGGCTGGCTGGAGGACATCGCCGCGAAGCGGAGTCCGAGGCTGTGGCCGAACGGGTCGAAGCCTGAAAAGGCCAGGCGGGCACGGGCACGGGCTGCGGCGAGGGGCGGGGCGCACCGGGGCTGAGGCTTCTCGGCTGGGACTCGTTCGGGCCCATGCAGATGGCGAAACGGTCGGTCAGTAGCCCGCGGTGAAGCGGGTGCGGTGGTGCTTGGGGCGTTCGGCCTCGTCCAGGAGCGCCACCGCCAGGTCCTCCATGGAGATGGATGACTTCCCCTCGGCGTCGACGATCAGCTCGTCGGCGCCGAGCCGGTAGGTGCCGGTGCGGACGCCCGGTTCGAGCAGGGCGGACGGGCTCAGGTACGTCCAGTCGACGTCGGTGTCGGCGGTGCGGACGGCGTCGTACTGGGCGTTGGAGGCGAGGGCGATGTGCCGCCAGGCGGTGGGGACGAAGGCGGGATCGTCGATGGCGAGGACGCTGCCGCTGCCGCTGCCGGGCACGGTGAGGCTTCCGGCTCCACCGACGATCATCAGCCGTACGCCGGTCTTGCTCAGCCCTGCGAGCAACGCCCTGCTGATGGCGGCGTGTTCGGCCTCGCGGCCGGGGGCGGGTCTGGTGGCGTTCACCACGAGGTCCTGCCCGGCGCTCAACTCGGCGACGTGCTCGGGGACTCCGGCGTCGCCGGTGCGGTGGATGGCGGCGGGGTGGAGTTCCCCGAACCGGGCGGGGTCGCGGACGACGGCGGTGACTTCGTGGCCGCGGGCGAGGGCTTCGGTGACGACGCGGCTGCCGACGTTGCCGGCTGCGCCGAGGACGGTGATGCGCATGGGTCTGCTCCTTGGGTTGGGCGGGTACCGCGGTCGGGACCACGGGATTACGAGGCCACGGGGCCACGGGGCCATGGGGTCAGGGGGGTTACGAGTGACGGGCCTTGCGGCGGCCCTGCTGCCCGACCACGACGCTCGCCACGACGAGCACGAGCCCGCCCACCTGCCAGAGGGTGAGTGTCTGCCCGAGCAGGAGCAGCCCGGCGAGGGTGGCGACGACGGGGTTGGTCAGCCCGAGGAACGACACGGACGAGGCGGGGAGCCGCTCGATGCCGCGGAACCAGAGGGCGTAGGCGACGGCGGTGCCGATGATCCCGAGGTAGGCGTATCCGGCGAGGTTGGCGCCGGTGAGGTGACCCGGCAGCCCTTCGAAGGCGAGCGCGATGGGAGCCAACACCAGCCCACCAGCGGTGAGTTGCCACCCTGTCAGGGAAAGCAGTGAGACACCTTCGGGCCGCCCCCAACGCTTGCTGAGTACGACGGCGAGGGCCATCAGCGTGGTGGCGACCAGCATGGCGGCGATCCCGACGGGGTCGACGGACGCGCTGCCGCGCAGGACGAGCAGCCCGACGCCGACAACACCGACGAGCCCGGCGACCAAGGTCCGCCGTGTGGGCCGCACCTTCAGAACCCCCACCCCGAAGCCGGCGACGAGCAGCGGCATGACGGCGCTGACGGTCGAGGCGACGCCGCCGGGAAGGTGGTAGGCGCCGAAGAAGAGGAGAGGGAAGAAGGCCCCGAAGTTGAGCAGCCCGAGAATCCCCGCCTTCCACCACCAGTCACCGCTGGGCAGCCGCCGGGTGAGGGCGAGCAGGATGAGCCCGGCGGGCAGCGCACGCAGGGCCGCGGCGAGCAAGGGGCGGTCCGGGGGCAGGAGTTCGGTGGTGGTGACGTAGGTGGTGCCCCAGGTGGCGGGACCGATGGCGGCGAGGCCTGCGGCGACGAGAGCGCGGTTTCGCGGTGCTGGACCGGGGCGGTGTTGGTCGGTGGGGCGGGGTGTGATGCGCGCGGCGCTTGCTGTGCCTGCTGTGCCTGCCTGCGGACTGCTGATGGACATGATGCCCTCCCCCTCGTTCCCTGAACGCTGTTATTCTCAACGTTGAGATAAATATGAACCCTGGGTCTGCGAACGTCAAGTATCTGAACGTTGAGAGATATTGCCCGGGGGTCCTGAGAGGAGTGCGGGAATGGCTGACCCTGTTGACCCGGCTGACCCTGAGGTGGTGGCCGACGCCATCGACGAGCTGCGCGGCCAGTGGCACCGGGAGCGTCCGGACATGGACGCGGCGGGCCTGGACGCGATGGCCCTGGTGGGCCGCATCAAACGGGCGGACCACCTGCTGAGCAAGGGAATGAAGCCGATCTTCGCCGAACACGGCCTGGAGTTCCCGGAGTTCGACGTCCTGGCGACGCTGCGGAGGGTGGGCGCCCCACACGAACTGACGGCGGGCGGCCTCATCAAGACGGCGATGGTGACCTCAGGCGCGATCACCAACCGCCTCGACAAGCTGGAACGCAAGGGCTTGATCGAACGCCACCCGGACCCGTCCGACCGCAGGGCCATCAAGGTCCGCCTGACGGAGGCGGGCCTGAAGCTGGTCGACCGTGCGGTGGTCGACCACGTGGCGAACGAGGAGCGAATGCTGGCGTCGCTGTCGGAGGAGGACCGTCGGGCGTTGGATGGGGCGTTGCGGAGGTTGCTGGTGTCGCTGGGGGATACGCATCTGGGCTGAGCTGAAAGTCCGGTGAGAAGAGAGAGTCGCCGTCTCCGACAGCATCCGACGACGGGGTCGAGCGGCCGGAGATCAAGCTGCCGAAGGACGTGAAGGACATCTTTGATGACAGTGAGACCGGTGACGCGAAGAAGGATGCGGTGCTGGCGGACAACGCGCGACGGCTCAGTTCGGTGACTGGGGCGGTCACTGTCGATGCGCCGAACCACCCGGCGCTTAAGTTCTATTCGTCCGGTGACGCGCTGCTGTCAGCAGCGAACCACGTTCAGGGTTACCTCAAGAAGAGCAAGAGCTTCGTCGGAACCACTCGGTATTACGACCGCGAGGTCACGTTCCTCAAGGACGGCGCCGCCGCGGTGACGTACTGCAAGGACACCAGCAAGACGTATCCCAAGAACCGTAAGACCGGCAAGGTCGATAGGCAGACGACAACCGTTTTGACCACGACGGCGGCAAAGCGGTGCATGCCGTGAACCAGTTTCGCGCGGCACCGCTTCCCGAGGGGCCCCGGTCGGCCGATTCCTGGCCGGACCGTGCCGCCCTTCTGCGGGCGCAGTCAGAGACCCTCAACGGACTGGTACGCGAGGATCTCTCACGTGGCCGTGGCCTTGCCTTCTTGCTGTGCTCCGGGGTGGTGACTCTGGTAGCCATACTGATTCCGGTCCTGGCGGCTGAATCGACCACGAGTGAAGACGGCGACGCCGCTGGGGTGGCGGTCACGGTTGCCGGGTGCTTGCTTCTGGTGGTCCTCGCGCTCCCCGCGCTGCTGGTCCTGCGTTCCCTGCGTGCTAGAGGGCTGCGGCGAAGTCAGCTGTTGAGCCAATGGGCCGCTGTGGATCGGGGCCACGACTCCGAGTTCCCCTCGGGCTACGGCTCGCAGGGCTCCCCGCACTCCCGCTTCTTCAACGCGGCACTGGTCCTCACTCTGGCGTTCATCTTGACGGTCGTGGTGCTGGCGAATGCGTCTGATGCAAACGCCCTTGTGATGCTGCCTGGGCTGATGGTCGCAGCAGCCTTTTCCTGGGCAACGGTGAGGAAGTACGCCACCCGCTATGGCTGGGCCGCGCGGGAGATGGTGATCCGGGGCCGCGAGCGCAGGCGACATCAACTCCGGGAGCGGATGTCCGGAGCGGTAGAGGCCCAGTTCAAGTCGCCTGGTATCCGTCCCGCCCTGCTCTACGTCGCTCTGTGTGTACCCGTTGCCATCGTCGCGGTGATTTTCGCGATCGCACGCCCGAGGAACGTACTAGGCCTGCTGCTGATCGCTCTCCTCGCCTTGGCCCTGGTGGTGATCGGCCTTCCGATGGCGGTGCTCAAGCGGCGCCGGGAACGGACTCGACTCGCAGGGGCCGCCACTGCTTTGGCCGGCTCTTTCGGCGCTGGAACCGTCGTGCATCCCATCCGCTACGGGCTCGGCGAAGCCGCTGGGCAGCGTCCCGCTGACGGGCCTGTCTCCTGGGACTGCGGCCCACCACGCGACGGTGTCGTGGCGCTCGGCGCGGGCATTTTGCACCTCCGTGGTGCGGATGGAACAGCGCTGGATCTCCCCTTCGCGGACCTTGTGGGCGTGGCCCATCTCGCTGCCACGGTGTCCTGGCTGGACCCGACCCTCGACCTGCTTCTTCGCTCCGGCGAGTCGATCGAGATCCGTACGGCCGACACCAAGGAGATCGCCGAGTCGCTGTCGAGCGCGGGGGTGCGGACGGTCACCGGGTAGGTGGCTGCCTCCACGGGGGCGTGTCTGTTGCAGGAAAGTCTCGGGGGTGCGCGGTATGTAGTGGTGTGTCGCTGGGATTTTCTTGCAACCGGTCAGAGGGCAGTGGCTTTGCGGGCGCGTATCAGGGCTTGGAGTCGGTCCGGGGTTGTCGTGAGGGTGTGAGGGTGAACTTCTGCCAGGCGAGTATGTGGTGGGTGGGCGTACGGGCTTGATCCCTTTAGCGGCGGTGCGCCGGGAGCGGGGAGTGGGGGGAAGTTGTTGTGGTTCGAGGTGCAGGTGCCTGTGGGGTGCGTGGGTGCGGCGGCCGGAGGGCTGGGAAGCTCTAGAAGATGAGGCCGTGCTTCGTGATGAGGGCCATCGTCGCTTCCATGTCCATCGAGCAGCCGTAGAGACCCGCCTCCCGCTGTACGGCCTCCGGGCTCAACTCCTCGTCCTGGTGGTCGATCCAACGGAACAGTTCCTCCAGGCCACCCGGAGAGATGATCTCCAGCAACCGAGCCGGGGCGTCACCCGCGTTCCAGAACGTGTGCCACTCGTCGCGCGGCTTGAAGACGAGGTCGCCGGGTCCGGCCACCACCTCCTCGTCACCGAACCTCGCACCGACCGAGCCTTCGAGGATGAAGCTGAACTCGTCCTCGCGCGTGTGCTTGTGCACCGGTGCCGCGAGAACCCTCGGCGGCAGACGATGCTCGACGAGCGCGAAGCGGCCGCCCTGCCCCCGGCTGTCGATCAGGAACCGGTCCCCGCATGCCCGCTCCGGCTGATGGAGCTCACCGTCCTCCGGCCCCAATATCCGATGCTCGATCACTGGGTCCACCGCCCTTCGGCCTACTTCGAAGGTACGCGTGCGGCCCGCCTCGTTCCAGGCAGTGGGTGAACAACTCCTGAAACAAGGCCTGACCTGCGCCGACGCCTCCCCGCAGCGCCCCCTCACCGCCCACCCCACCGCCACGTGAGAGCGAAGTTCCCCGCCGGTCACCGCGTGCCACAAGGCTGAAACCCGGCCTCCCTACCTTCGGGGCATCAGCCGCAAGCCGTGGAGATGAGGCCTGTCATGTGGATCCAGCGGTGGGACCCGGAGGACGAGAAGTTCTGGAAGGAGGAGGGAGGCGAGCGCGTCGCCCGGCGGAATCTGGTGTTCTCGATCCTCTCGGAGCACATCGGGTTCTCCATCTGGACCCTGTGGTCCGTGATGGTCCTGTTCATGGGGCCGGAGTACGGGATCGATCCCGCCGGGAAGTTCTTTCTCGTGTCGATGGCCACCCTGGTGGGGGCCGTAGTCCGCGTCCCTTACACCTTTGCCGTCGCCCGCTTCGGCGGGCGTAACTGGACGATCATCGCGGCCAGCGCGCTCCTTCTCCCGACCGTCGCGGCCTTCGTCGTCATGGAGCCCGGCACCTCCTACACCACCTTCATGGTGTGCGCCCTCCTCACCGGCGTCGGGGGCGGGAACTTCGCTTCTTCCATGACCAACATCAATTCCTTCTTCCCGTTGAGGAAGAAGGGGTGGGCTCTTGGGCTCAATGCCGGTGGCGGCAACATCGGCGTGCCCGTCGTGCAGCTCGCCGGGCTCGGGGTCATCGGGGCCGGAGGCGGGCCGCGCGTGCTTCTCGGGATCTACATCCCCTTCATCCTCGTCTCCGCCATCTGCGCCGCCCTCTTCATGGACAACCTCGCCACCGTGAAGAACGACACCGGGGCGGCGAAGGAGTCCGTCCGGGACGCGCACACCTGGATCATGGCGTTCCTGTACGTGGGGACCTTCGGATCCTTCATCGGGTACAGCTTCGCGTTCGGGCTCGTCCTTCAGACCCAGTTCGGGCGTACGCCGCTGCAGGCCGCCTCCGTCACCTTCATCGGGCCGCTCCTCGGCTCGCTGATCCGGCCCGTGGGCGGGCGGCTCGCCGACCGGTTCGGCGGGGCCCGCATCACCCTGTGGAACTTCGTCGGGATGGGCGCGGCCACCGCCGTCGTCGTCATCGCCTCCATGCGGGAATCGCTCGCCCTCTTCGTCGCCGCCTTCGTCGTGCTCTTCGTGCTCAGCGGCCTCGGCAACGGGTCGACCTACAAGATGATCCCGGGGATCTTCCAGGCCAAGGCCGTCCAGAAGGGGCTCGTCGGGGAAGCCGCCGCGGCCTACGGGCGGCGGCTCTCCGGGGCCTCCATGGGGCTCATCGGCGCCGTCGGCGCGCTCGGCGGGCTCGGGATCAACCTCGCCTTCCGGCAGTCCTTCCAGACCGTGGGGTCGGGAACCGGTGCCTTCGTCGCCTTCCTCGTCTTCTACGCGGCGTGCTTCTGCGTCACGTGGGCCGTATACCTTCGCCGCCCCGCGCCCGCCCCGGACTCCGGGCAGAGCGCCGACGCGGAGACGAAGCCCCAGCTCACGTACGCGGAAGTCTGACGGAAGGGTGGTCGTACGCTGGTGTAACACGTACGACATCGTGATGATCCGGGGTTGTCACGCGCCGTTGGCAGGCTCGTCCAACCCCGGACCACCCATTGCGCAGTACTAGCGGGACGAGAGCAGCTGCCATGCACGCGACCCCTCAGAACGGTCAGCAGAACCAGAACGGCCCCCTCGCCGGATTCACCGTCGGCGTCACCGCCGCCCGGCGCGCCGACGAGCTCGGCGCGCTGCTCCAGCGGCGTGGCGCCACCGTCCAGCACGCTCCCGCACTGCGCATCGTTCCACTCGCCGACGACAGCGAACTCCTCTCCGCCACCAAGGAGTTGATCGACCACGCGCCCGACGTGGTGATCGCCACCACCGCGATCGGGTTCCGCGGCTGGGTCGAGGCCGCCGACGGGTGGGGGTTCGGGGAAGCGCTCCTGAAGTGCCTGCGGGGCGTCGAGCTGCTCGCTCGCGGACCCAAGGTCAAAGGCGCCATACGTGCCGCCGGGCTCACCGAGAAGTGGTCGCCCTCCTCCGAGTCCATGGCGGAGGTGCTCGACCGGCTGCTCGATGAAGGCGTCGACGGCAAGCGCGTCGCGCTCCAGCTGCACGGCGAACCGCTGCCCGGCTTCGTCGAGTCGCTGCGTGCCGGGGGAGCGGAGGTGGTCGGCGTGCCCGTCTACCGGTGGATGCCGCCCGAGGACCTCGCGCCCGTCGATCGGCTCCTCGACGCCACCGTCGCGCGCGCCGTCGACGCGCTGACCTTCACCAGCGCACCCGCCGCCGCGTCCTTCCTGGCCCGCGCCGAGGAGCGCGGCATGTCCATCGAGCTCTTCGCCGCACTCCAGCACGACGTCCTGTCCGCCTGCGTGGGCCCCGTCACCGCGCTGCCGCTCCAGGCCCGCGGTGTCGACACGGTGCAGCCCGAACGCTTCCGGCTCGGCCCCCTCGTACAGGTCCTGTGCCAGGAACTGCCCGCCCGCGCCCGTACGTTGCCCGTCGCGGGGCACCGCGTCGAGATCCGCGGCCACGCCGTCCTGGTCGACGACGAGCTGCGGCCCGTGCCGCCCGCCGGCATGTCGCTGCTGCGGGCCCTCGCGCGGCGCCCGGGGTGGGTGGTGTCCCGCGCCGAACTCCTTCGCGCGCTGCCCGGCACGGGGCGCGACGAGCACGCCGTGGAGACCGCGATGGCCAGGCTGCGTACGGCACTTGGCGTTCCGAAGCTTGTCCAGACGGTGGTCAAGCGGGGCTACCGGCTCTCGCTCGATCCGGCCGCCGAGTCGAAGTACGCGGACTGACGCGCGCTGTCGCGGTCCGCACTGTCGCGCTCCGTGCCGCCCCGCCCCTCCCGTCCCCGCAGCACCAGCGCCCGCGCGAGCAGGCCGATCGCCACGGTGGAGAGCAGGGCCCGTACGGCGTTCCAGGCCAGCCACGGGCCCTCGAACTCCTCGCGCACGGCGGCCGGATCGCCGATCTTCGACGGATCGCCCGCGTCCGCGAGTTCGTCGTTCAGCGGCACGTTCACGGCCGACGTGATCACGAAGACCACGAGATAGGCGACGAGCGCGGCGAGGACCCACCGGTACGAGCTCGTGCCGCGCAGCTGCCACGCGGAGACCGCCGTGAAGAGCAGCGCCCCCATGAAGCTCGCGAAGAAGACCGGGTTGTTGAACGCGTCGTTCATGTTCTGCATGACCTCGATGAAGACGCGGTCGTCGCTGCGTCCGAGGCCTGGCATGACACCGCAGGAGAAGATGTAGAAGGTTCCGGAGATCAGGCCCATCGTGACGATGGCGGCCCCGAGGACGGCCCCGGCGGTGCCCTGTCCCCGTTGGTTCGTCTCGCGCCTCTTGTCTTTCATGGGACCAAGTCAACCGGGCGGCCGGACGCCGGACCATCGCTGCGAAGCGCACCCCCATAAGCGGGCGTCTCACCCGCGCCCGGTGGCAGGGGTTCCGCGCCCGCCCAAGGCGAGGCACTGTAGGGGGAGCACTCACCGGTAACCCCACAAGGCGGTGACAGGCGCATGGCACTGGGCATGGACCCGGCCACGTACGAGCTGCGATTCGACTCCGGGCGGAGCTGTCTGGACCTCGTGGCGACGAACCATCCCGTGGAACGGCTCGACACCGTGGACCGGCTGCGCGCCTGGCTCGCGGGCGCCGGGCTCATCCCGGATCGCACGGCACTGCCGGGTGCGGGCTCCGTATGGCTCGCGGCCTTCCGTGAACTGCGCGGCCACATCGGGCAGTTGGTGCTCGCCGAACTCGAAGGGCGGCCCGCCGACACCGCGTTGGCCCGGGTCAACGCCCTCGCCGCGGCCGCGCCGCCGGCCCCGCTCGCCGTCCGGCGCCCCGACGGCAGCCTCGCCCGCGCCCTGGACGGCGACCCCGGCTGCGCGGCCCTGCTCGCCGCCGTCGCCCGGGACGCCGTCGACCTGCTCACCGACCCCGCCGCGCGCGCCCTGCTGCGCCAGTGCGAGGGCGACAACTGCCCCATCGTGTACCTGGACACGTCACGCGGGCGCCGCCGCCGCTGGTGCTCGAGTGAGGTGTGCGGCAACCGCGAGCGGGTGGCCAGACACCGGCGGCGGGCGGCGCTCGCGCGGGCCTGATCAAATTTCTTCGGCGCACGGTTGAACACATCCGTTCCCGCCTACGTACATCCCCGGTGAGCCAGCCAAGACGAAGAGCGGACACCGGAGGCAGACGTGCGCAAGGATTCCGCCGTGGCCGATGAGCGCCCGCAGGAACGTCCTCGCCGACATCGCCTGGTCCCCCAACGCAACGGACCGGACGAGGAGTTGATGCGCGCCCTCTACCGCGAGCACGCGGGTCCACTTCTGGCCTATGTGCTCCGCCTGGTGGCGGGAGACCGGCAGCGCGCCGAAGATGTCGTACAGGAAACGCTCATCCGTGCCTGGAAGAACGCCGGTCAGCTCAATCGTGCGACCGGTTCGGTACGCCCCTGGCTGGTGACGGTCGCACGGCGCATCGTCATCGACGGCCACCGCAGCCGGCAGGCCCGGCCGCAGGAGGTCGATCCGTCGCCGCTGGAGGTCATCCCCGCGGAGGACGAGATCGATAAGGCGCTGTGGCTGATGACACTCTCGGACGCGCTCGACGACCTGACTCCCGCGCACCGGGAGGTACTTGTCGAGACCTATTTCAAGGGGCGTACGGTCAATGAGGCGGCCGAGACACTGGGTATACCGAGTGGGACGGTGCGCTCGCGGGTCTTCTACGCGCTGCGCTCGATGAAGCTGGCGCTCGAGGAGCGGGGGGTGACGGCATGAACGAGTCCGACTACACCAGTCATGGCGCGCAGGGCGACGTGCACGAGACCGTCGGCGCCTACGCCCTCGGCATCCTGGACGACGCGGAGGCCACGGCCTTCGAGGCACATCTGGCGGGCTGCGAGTTCTGCGCGCACCAGCTGGAGGAGTTCTCCGGCATGGAGCCGATGCTGGCCGCGCTCGCGGACTTCCCGGGGGCACACGGCGTACCGGCGATCGGCGAACAGCTCGCCGCCAGGCCGAGCCCGCGCCTCGCGGACCGGCTCGTGGACGAGGTCTCCGTGAAGCGTGCGCACAAGCGCAGGCGCGGCATGTACCTGGTGGCCGCGGCGGCGGCGCTGATCGTGGGCGGGCCGCTCGCGGTCCTCGCGGTGAACGACGGCGGCGGCACGAAGGACGTGGCGGGCGAGCCGCACCCCACGAGCCCCGCCGAGGACGCCTTCTTCAACCACATGGACGACAAGATCAAGGCCACCGACCCGACGACCAAGGTCAGCGCCACGGTCGGCACGGAGAAGAAGGCCTGGGGCACGCACACGGTCCTGGAGCTGAAGAACGTGAAGGGCCCGCTCAAGTGCTCCCTGGTCGCGGTCGGCAAGGACGGCGAGAAGGAGACGGTCACCACCTGGTCCGTCCCGAAGTGGGGCTACGGCATCGAGAACAGCCCGAACAAGTGGGCGCGCAGCCCCCTGTACGTCCACGGGGGCGCCGCGATGGACCGGAACGACATCGACCACTTCGAGGTGACCACCTTCGACGGTGACCGCCTCGTGGAGGTGGACGCGTAGGAGAAGCGCATACGGAGGTCACACAGGGGCCCCCTTTCGCGTACGGTAGACGGCTGCTCGATTGGGCAGCTGCACGTCCGGAAAGGGGCCTCGGTGGCCGACGTACGCGACCGCGAGATCAGCGTCGAACAAGAACATCTCGACCAGGTCTACCGGCGTCTCGAGGAGAAGATCCACGAGGCCGAGTTCCTCATGACCGACGCGGCCAAGCGCTCCCAGGTCGGCACGCCGGGCGCGCTCGCCGAGCGGGACGCGCAGGTGTTCCGCGCGGGAGTGCATCTCAACCGCCTGAACAACGAGTTCGAGGACTTCCTCTTCGGACGGATCGACCTGCTGCTCGGCAAGGACGGCAAGAAGGGCCCGGACGGCGCGTACACGTCGGTCGAGCCGGCCGAGGACGCGGTCAGCGAGAACAACACCGCCCAGATCGCCGAGACCCTGCACATCGGCCGCATCGGCGTCCTGGACGCCGACTACTCCCCGCTGGTGATCGACTGGCGTGCCCCGGCCGCCGCGCCGTTCTACCGCTCGACGCCGGTCGACCCGGGCCGTGTCGTGCGCCGCCGGGTCATCCGCTCCAAGGGCCGCAAGGTCCTCGGCGTCGAGGACGACCTGATGCGCCCGGAGCTCAAGGCGACGCTGAACGGCCAGGAGCTGCCCGTCATCGGCGACGGCGCCCTGATGGCGGCGCTCGGCCAGGCCCGCAGCCACACGATGCGGGACATCGTGGCGTCGATCCAGGCCGAGCAGGACATGGTGATCCGCGCTCCCGCCGCCTCGGTGACGTACGTCGAGGGCGGCCCCGGCACCGGCAAGACCGCCGTGGCCCTGCACCGCGCGGCGTACCTCCTCTACCAGGACCGCAGGCGGTACGCGGGCGGCATCCTCATCGTCTCGCCGACCCCGCTGCTCGTGGCCTACACGGAGGGCGTGCTGCCCTCGCTCGGCGAGGAGGGGCAGGTCGCGATCCGCTCGGTGGGCGCGCTGGCCGACGAAGCCGCGCCCGAGGGAGCGACGGTCTACGACTCTCCCGCGGTGGCCCGGGTCAAGGGCTCGTCCCGGATGCTGCACGTCCTGCGGAAGGCGGCACGGGGGGCTCTGGAGGGCGGTACGGCTGCCACGAAGGCCGCCTCGCAGGAGGGTCAGCTCTCCTTCGGCGAGGACGACGACGCCGATGACGGCCCTCAGACCCCCGCCGAGACCCCCACCCGCCTCCGCGTGGTCGCCTTCGGCCGCCGCCTGGAGCTGGAGGCCGACGCCCTGGGCCGCATCCGCCGCAACGCGCTCAGCGGCACCGCCCCCGTCAACCTGCTGCGTCCGCGCGCCCGCAAGCTCCTCCTGGACGCCCTGTGGTCGCAGTCCGGCTCCGCGGGCCGGCACAACGACCCGGAGCTGGCCGCCGAGCTGCGCTCGTCCTTCGACGAGGACATCACCTCCGAGGACGACTTCATCCGCTTCCTCGACGCCTGGTGGCCCGAACTGACGCCGCGCGCCGTGCTGTCCGCGATGGGCGACGAGCGGCGCCTGGGCCGCTGGGCGCGCCGCGTCCTGAACCCGGGCGAGGTCCGCAAGGTCGCCCGCTCCCTCAAGCGCGACGCCCTGTCCGTGCACGACGTGGCGCTCCTGGACGAGCTCCAGTCGATTCTCGGTACGCCGCCGAGGCCCCGTAAGAAGAAGGACCTCGACCCCCTCGACCTGCTCACGGGCCTCGACGAACTGATGCCGCAGCGCGAGGAGTCCCAGCGCGAGCGCGCCGAGCGGCTCGCCGCGGAGCGCACCGAGTACGCGCACGTCATCGTGGACGAGGCGCAGGACCTGACCCCCATGCAGTGGCGCATGGTCGGCCGCAGGGGGCGGCACGCCACGTGGACGATCGTCGGCGACCCCGCCCAGTCCTCCTGGTCCGACCCGGACGAGGCCGCCGCCGCCCGCGACGAGGCGCTCGGCAGCCGCCCGCGCCGCCGCTTCACCCTGACCGTCAACTACCGCAACCCCGCCGAGATCGCCGACCTCGCCGCCAAGGTGCTCGCGCTGGCGATGCCGGGCTCCGAGTCGCCGTCAGCCGTACGGTCCACCGGGGTGAAGCCCCGTTTCGCCGTCGTACGCGGCAAGGATCTCGGCGCGTCCGTGCGCGATGAGGCGGCGCGGCTGCTCGACCAGGTGGACGGCACCGTGGGCGTCGTCGTGGCGATGAACCGCCGCGAGCAGGCGGCGCGCTGGCTCGCCGGGCTCGGCGACCGTGTAGTGGCGCTCGGCAGCCTGGAGGCCAAGGGACTTGAGTACGACGCGACAGTCGTCGTCTCCCCGGCCGAGATCGCGGACGAGTCCCCGGCGGGGCTGCGCGTCCTGTACGTGGCGCTGACGCGCGCCACGCAGCAGCTGACGGTCCTGTCCGGCGAGCGCGACGACCCCGACGCGGAAGGCGTGCCGGACCTGCTCCGGGACGACGTGCCGGACCTGCTCCGCGAATGACTTCGGAGACTTGTCGGGACGGGAATTGCCTTACGGGGATCGTTTGTTACCGTTGATGTGGCACCGGCCCGATCCAAGCCCCCGGGCCCAACCATCGTCGCTACGAGCGACCACTTGCCGCGAGGCGAGCATGGCGGGTCGGTGTCACTAAGCGTTCGGAAGAGGCCCCCGTCACCACGTGGCGGGGGCCTCTTCCGGTTTCAACCACCGGTTTCCGTTTCCCTCTACCGAGTGCCCCCAACTTCTCGTATGGTGGAAACTAGTTTCCGAAAAGCCGGTGAACGAAAAGTTCGCAATCCGAGGCGGCTACCACGTACTCAGTGGTAGGTGCGACGATCGGACGGCAAGAGCAACACGGTGAAAGCAGAGGAAGTCGGCCATGGCAACGGCGCCCAGCGTCTCCTACTCGAACACGGTCCGGTTGGAGGTGCCCGCGAGCGGCACCGCGGTCTCCCAGATCACCACGGCCGTCGAGTCCCACGGAGGCTCGGTGACCGGCCTCGACGTCACGGCTTCCGGCCATGAGGCACTCCGGATCGACGTCACGATCGCGGCGACCTCCACGACGCACGGCGACGAGATCGTCGCGCAGCTGCGCACCATCGAGGGCGTCACCGTCGGCAAGGTCTCCGACCGTACGTTCCTGATGCACCTCGGCGGCAAGATCGAGATGCAGTCGAAGCACCCCATCCGGAACCGCGACGACCTCTCCATGATCTACACCCCGGGCGTGGCCCGCGTGTGCATGGCGATCGCCGAGAACCCCGAGGACGCGCGCCGCCTCACCATCAAGCGCAACTCCGTTGCGGTCGTAACGGACGGTTCAGCTGTTCTCGGCCTCGGCAACATCGGCCCGAAGGCCGCGCTGCCCGTCATGGAGGGCAAGGCCGCCCTCTTCAAGCGCTTCGCCGGCATCGACGCCTGGCCGCTCTGCCTCGACACCCAGGACACGGACGCGATCGTCGAGATCGTCAAGGCGATCGCCCCCGGCTTCGCGGGCATCAACCTCGAGGACATCTCGGCGCCCCGCTGCTTCGAGATCGAGGCGCGCCTGCGCGAGGCCCTCGACATCCCCGTCTTCCACGACGACCAGCACGGCACCGCGATCGTCGTGCTCGCCGCGCTGACCAACGCACTTCGCGTGGTGGGCAAGGGAATCGGCGACGTACGCGTCGTCATGTCCGGTGCGGGCGCGGCCGGTACGGCCATCCTCAAGCTGCTCATCGCGGCGGGCGTCAAGCACGCCGTCGTCGCCGACATCCACGGTGTCGTGCACGCGGACCGCGAGGACCTGGTGGACGCCGCGCCGGACTCGCCGCTGCGCTGGATCGCCGACAACACCAACCCCGAGGGCGCCCGCGGCACCCTCAAGGAAGCGGTCGTCGGCGCCGACGTCTTCATCGGCGTATCGGCCCCGAACGTCCTGAACGCGGACGACGTCGCGGCCATGGCCGACGGCGCCATCGTGTTCGCGCTCGCGAACCCGGACCCCGAGGTCGACCCCGCGATCGCCCGCCAGACGGCGGCGGTCGTGGCCACGGGACGCTCGGACTTCCCGAACCAGATCAACAACGTCCTGGTCTTCCCCGGCGTCTTCCGCGGCCTGCTCGACGCCCAGTCGCGCACCGTCAACACGGAGATGATGCTGGCGGCGGCGGGCGCCCTCGCGGACGTCGTCGCCGAGGACGAGCTCAACCCGAACTACATCATCCCCAGCGTCTTCAACGACAAGGTCGCGGGCGCGGTCGCCGATGCGGTGCGCAGCGCGGCGAAGGCCGCCGGGGTGACGGCCGGGGTGGCTGTGACAGGCGCCACGGCCCAGTAGTACGGCGCGTCGCGGAACGCAGGGCCCTCAAAGGCCCTCTAGGGTGGCGTGGAAGCGCGCCCCCGACTGCCACCTTCCAGGGGCGGTGAAGCTTTTCGTGTGACCCGCAAGGGGCCCGGATTGGCTTTCCCGCCGCAGGTGGGGGCAGGATGCCTTTCTGGGCGCGAGGGTCTGGACGACGGACCCGGGTCCGGGGCCTGACCGAGGACCCTGGCAGCATCGGCTTCGCTGTGCCCATCATGCGGCCCCGCCGCGTGGCACGCCTCAACGGCAAGAAGAACACGGGAGTACAAACATGAACCGCAGTGAGCTGGTGGCCGCGCTGGCCGACCGCGCCGAGGTGACCCGCAAGGACGCCGACGCCGTGCTGGCGGCGTTCGCCGAGACCGTCGGCGAGATCGTTGCCAAGGGCGACGAGAAGGTCACCATCCCCGGCTTCCTGACCTTCGAGCGCACCCACCGTGCCGCTCGCACCGCCCGGAACCCGCAGACCGGCGAGCCGATCAACATCCCGGCCGGCTACAGCGTCAAGGTTTCGGCGGGCTCCAAGCTCAAGGAAGCAGCCAAGGGCAAGTAGCCTCAGGCAGTACATGGAAGGGGCGGCCACCCGGTTGGGTGGCCGCCCCTTCTGCGTGCTTGAGGAGGCGTCAGCCGAGCGTCGCCCTGCCCGGCAGTTCCACCTTGGCGCCGAGCTCCACGAGCTTGTCCATGAAGTTCTCGTAGCCGCGGTTGATCAGGTCGATGCCGTGGACGCGGGACGTGCCCTGCGCCGCGAGGGCCGCGATCAGGTACGAGAAGCCGCCGCGCAGGTCGGGGATGACCAGATCGGCGCCCTGGAGCTTCGTCGGGCCGCTCACGACCGCCGAGTGGAGGAAGTTCCGCTGCCCGAAGCGGCAGTCGGAGCCGCCGAGGCACTCGCGGTAGAGCTGGATGTGTGCGCCCATCTGGTTGAGCGCGGAGGTGAACCCGAGCCGCGACTCGTACACCGTCTCGTGCACGATCGACAGACCCGCGGCCTGCGTCAGGGCGACGACCAGAGGCTGCTGCCAGTCCGTCTGGAAGCCGGGGTGCACGTCCGTCTCCAGGGCGATCGCGTTGAGCGAGCCGCCCGGGTGCCAGAAGCGGATGCCCTCGTCGTCGATCTCGAAGGCACCGCCCACCTTCCGGTAGGTGTTCAGGAACGTCATCATCGAGCGCTGCTGGGCGCCGCGGACGTAGATGTTGCCTTCGGTCGCCAGGGCCGCGGAAGCCCAGGAGGCGGCCTCCAGGCGGTCCGAGAGGGCGTGGTGGTTGTAGCCGCCCAGGCTGTCGACACCGGTGACCCTTATGGTCCGGTCGGTGTCCATCGCGATGATCGCGCCCATCTTCTGCAGTACGCAGATGAGGTCTTCGATCTCGGGTTCGACGGCGGCGTTCGAGAGCTCCGTGACGCCTTCCGCCAGTACGGCGGTCAGCAGGACCTGCTCGGTGGCGCCGACGGACGGGTACGGGAGCTGGATCTTCGTGCCGCGAAGCCGCTGCGGGGCCTCCAGGTACTGGCCGCCTTCGCGCTTCTCGATGGTGGCGCCGAACTGGCGGAGCACCTCGAAGTGGAAGTCGATCGGCCGGCCGCCGATGTCGCAGCCGCCGAGGCCGGGGATGAAGGCGTGCCCCAGGCGGTGCAGGAGCGGCCCGCAGAAGAGGATCGGGATCCGCGAGGAGCCCGCGTGCGCGTCGATGTCCGCGACGTTGGCGCTCTCCACGTGCGAGGGGTCCATGACCAGCTCGCCCGGCTCCTCACCGGGGCGGACCGTGACGCCATGCAGCTGTAGCAGCCCGCGTACGACGCGCACGTCGCGGATGTCCGGGACATTGCGCAGCCTGCTCGGAGCGCTGCCGAGCAGCGCGGCGACCATGGCCTTGGGCACGAGGTTCTTCGCGCCGCGGACACGGATCTCGCCCTCCAGCGGGGTTCCGCCGTGGACAAGCAGTACATCGTCGGTGACGGTCATGAATCTCGCGTTCCGATTGGATGGACGGGTGGACCAAAGGGCAAGCGTAATGGGCGTGTACCCCCCTTCCGTAAGGCCAAGGGTCCGCAAAACACGTCAGGAGTTCGTGACAACACGAACCGTTCGGAACCGGACACTCCGGGTCACCGCCGAAAGTGTGCGCTCCAGCCGCTTCAGTGCGCCCTGAGCTGCATTCACTCCCGTAAGGGCATTGCCTCCCCGGATGGGGCAAAGATGCGGGATCATGTGGTCCATGACCGAGGTGTCCTCGCTCACAGGGCGGCTGCTCGTGGCCACGCCTGCCCTGGCGGACCCGAACTTCGACCGCGCGGTGGTGCTGCTTCTCGACCACGACGAGGAGGGCTCGCTCGGCGTGGTTCTCAACCGGCCCACGCCGGTGGACGTCGCGGACATCCTGGAGGGCTGGGGCGATCTGGCGGGCGCGCCGGGCGTGGTCTTCCAGGGCGGCCCCGTCTCGCTCGACTCGGCGCTGGGCGTGGCGGTGATCCCCGGGGAGGAGGGGGCTGCCGGCGGTGCCCGCCCGCGGCCGGGCAGAGGGGAACCCATCGGCTGGCGCCGCGTGCACGGCGCGATCGGCCTGGTCGACCTGGACACACCTCCGGAGCTCCTGGCCCCGGCACTCGGCTCACTGCGGATCTTCGCGGGCTATGCGGGCTGGGGCCCGGGCCAGCTGGAGGACGAGTTGGCCGAGGGCGCGTGGTACGTGGTCGAGTCCGAGCCGGGGGACGTGTCGTCGCCGGATCCTGAGCGGTTGTGGCGAGCGGTGCTTCGGCGGCAGCGGAGTGAGCTGGCGATGGTGGCTACGTATCCGGATGATCCGTCGCTGAACTGAGGGGGCGGCGGGGGCTGGCCCTCAACTGGGTTCGTCGGCGTCCGAGTTCGCTGTGGGTTCGTTCGTACTTCTGTGCGTTGCGAACGTAATCCTTCTGGTTGTTTGGCTCGGAAGGGGACTTGTCGATGGCGAGCCCCGGATGTCGTCACCGAGCCGGGCGGCGGTTCAGTCCTGCTCGGGAGTTCGAGGCCCATGGCGCCCCCCTCCCGTCGATGGCCTCGGTCCAAGGGTGATGCCGTATGCCTCCTGGAACGGGCTCATCGTGCGTCCCCGCAAGAGAGTTCGCTGCGGCGAAGGTGAGGACCAAGCGGATAGCGTGGCCCCGCATGCCTCAGCCCCCGCCCGGAGTCATCCTCGGGCGCGGAGACGGCGCAAAGGGCCGCTGACCGAGCCTCACGCGGTGTGACGGACGGCCTCAAGGGGTGGGAATGGCCGACAAGTTGAAGGTCGACGGGGACGAGCTCGAGAACTTCATGAAGCTGCTCAATAAGTCGAATGACTCGTTGAAGGGGCTGCACAAGGCGCTCAGTGAGGCAACGATCACCGGCCTTGGCACCGATGACCTCGACTCCGCGTGTGAGGACTTCCAGGAGGACTGGAAGTACGGCACGGAGCAGATCGGTGAGCAGAGTGAAGACCTTGCCAAGATCATCGGCAAGAGCAAGGACGCCTACCGCGAGGTCGACAAGGCCCTGGAGGAGAACTTGAAGGAGAAGGGCAAGAACGGGGGCGGGGGCTCGAAGTGACGGTCACGCCGGGTACTGAGAGCGACCCCTTCGCCGGTTCGCCCGCCGCCAGGAACGGCCCCCTGCCACAAGGCCTGAAGTCTTCCCCGGACATCCCGAACCCCAATTATCCGGACCTGGGATTCAATCCGGTTCCCGGCGACTGCGACATCGTCAAGGCGCTGCACAAGAAGCTGACCGGCTGCGCCAAAGTCCTCCATGAGACGCATGGCGTTGTCACGAAGCTGATGGACGGCAGCTACTGGGAGGGCGATGCGGCGGTCGCCTTTCGCGAGCAGATCGACGGCGGTCCGCTGCCGAAGAACCTGCAGAATGCGGCGAACTCCCTCAGCAAGGCCGCCAAGCATCTGAACCGCTGGCACGGCGAGCTCGACGAGTACCAGGGCCGCGCGAAACGCCTGAACGCGGACGCGAAGGAAGCGCGGGCCGCCCTTGAGGCGGCGCAGGGGCGAGCGGACACCGCGGGCAAGGACCCTGACCTGGGCAAGAAGGGCGCCGGGCAGGTTCAGGCGAAGAAGGCGGAGACGCGTGCCAACAACAAGGTGGATGACGCCCAGGCGGAACTCGACCGGATCCTGAGGAAGGCCCGCGACCTCGCGTACGAGCACGAGGAGAGGTCCGGGTACCGGGCGGGCAAGATCCGCGATGCGACACACAGGCTGGCGCCGCACGAGCCGGGCTGGTTCGACGAAACGATGGACTGGGTCAAGGAGAACCTGCCCGACATCCTGAGCAGCGTGGCCGCCGTCGTCGGGCTTGCGGCGCTGTTCGTGTTGACGGGTGGGACGGCTGCGGCGGTGTTGTTGTTGGCTGCGGCGGCGTTGAGCGCGACTGCTCTGACACTGCGGGTTACCCAGGACCCCACGGTGTGGGCGTCTTTGAAGGACGGCTTCACCAAGGGGGAATTGGACACGGACTTCTGGAGTAACGCAGTGACGCTGGGCGGGGACGCCCTTGGTGCCGTACCGGGAATCGGCGCGGCGTGGAAGGGCGGTGCGGCGGCCCTGCGTGGCGTAGGCGAGGCGGGGGAAGCCGTCACGCTGGGCACTCGACTGGCCACCGCCGGAGCATCGACGATGGCACATGCGAGAGCCATCTCGACTCTGGACAACTCCCTGCTCGGTCTGACCATTCGGGGCGCGCGAGCCGAGCAGGTCACCAGGACGGTGGAGGTCACGTCGGCTGCGGTTGGTGTGGGCACCGCTGCTTTCGGTGTGGCCATGAAGCTCGTGGACGCCGACGACGACGGAATCAAGGACGGCGCCGTGGCAGGGGTCGATGGTACGCGGCTCGGTGTCGACAGCGGCAGCCTCGTCGATATCGCCCGGCATGTTTTCCGCTGACCCTCTGTGCAGAGAAAGCTACTTGAATGCATTCCACTGACTCCCCGACCGCCTGGGACCACCCGCCGACCCGTAACGCCTGGATCTGGCACATGACCTTGATCGTTGGGCGTCTCATCGCTTGGATCGCAGTCTGGTTCGCTTGCTTGGCCGTTCCGGTGGTGTTCCTGTCGCCGGGCTACTTCCTGTTCTTCCTCCCTGTCATGCTCTACGCGACCTTCCGCGCCTTCCTCCAACTCGGCTACTTCCCCTGGTCCCTCAACATGCGGCGTGTCCTCGCCCAGTACCCCTGGCAGCACCTCAAGGACGTCCCCCGAGGCCGGAACAAGCACCCGGAGGCCCAGGAGGACGAGATGTGGTACGAGCTTCCCAATCCCGAGAAGCCGGATGAGCGGATCCCGCTGCTCTTCATGGCCAACATGCGCACCTTTTGGTGGATGCGGCGCTTCGGTACGAACAAGACCAAGCCCGAGCTGAAGGCCCAGATCGAACCGCTGTGGTTCGCCGGCGATCCCCGTTTCTACGCCGTCATCGCGGCGCCGGGGCGAGGGGGCGACGTGCCCAAGCGGCTGCACTTCCTCTACCAGCGTCCGGCCCGGCCCAGCTGGAAAGCTGCCCCGGTCGGCTGGGGCGCCGGCCCCGCCGCGCTCGAACGTGCGCGCCGGGCGGGGGCCAAGGTTCCCGACGGCGTGACGCAGGACGAGGTGCGGTGATCGCCGCTACCCGTTTCGTGGTCGACGAGTCGGCCGATGACCCCGGCGCTGACATCTGGTTCGCCGAACCTGCCGGGTTCACCGCGATCCCGCTGGCCGCCCTGCTGAACCTGCCCGATGCCCCTGGCGCCGACGGGCTGCGTGCCGCCCTCGGCCCACTCCTGGAAACAGCTCCTGACGGCGTCACCCGCGAGCGTTTCGTCGCGCAACTTGGCGCGGCGCAGCAGATGTTGGCCGCCCTGTGCGAAATCGGCACCGTCCACTGCTCGATCGGCCTGCATCGTGACGACGTGGCCGGTGCCGGTGGTGGCGAGGTCGGCGGGCGGCCCTTGCTCTCCTTCTTCACCCTCTCCTGGCGTGACACAGCCGTCGCACCCCCCGCCGTCACGGCCGCCCGCGCCGTCACCCCCGCCGAGCACCACACCCGTATCGAGTACCTCGAGCTGCCCTGCGGCCCGGCCACCCTCAGCGAGTCTGTACGTACGCCCACAGAGGCCAGCGGCCTCCCTCCGGAGCCGCTCCTCCAGGTCCACGCGCACCTACCGCATCCGGACGGCAGGCGTCTGGTGGTGCTCGTCATGAGTACGACGGCCGTCGAGCGACGCGACGACTACCGGTGCCTGCTCCGCCAGATCGCCGAACTCGTCAGCTTCGACAACCCTCTGGACGAGGCAGCGGCGAGCTGAACCCGGCTCACTGACCGGGCTCACCCGGGGTGAGCAAGTACCGTTCCGCCAGCGGATGCGCGTCCCGTGCTGGGATGGCCAGGTGTACCGGCACCGGTGGTGCGTTCTTCAGGCGTATGTGGCGTAGGCCTGGGTGGGCGTGTCTGCGGGCCAGTGGTTCTGGGGCCACTCCTACGCCATGGCCTGCCGCTACCGCTTCCAGCCATTCGTCGAAGTTGTCGGCCGTGCAGGCCAGTTCGGGGCGGTGGCCCTCGGGCCAGAGTTCGGGGCGTGTCGTCCCCGTGACCGTGTTCACGACCAGGGGTAGATCGGCCAGTTCCGTCCAGTCCACGACGCGGCGTCCCGCGAGTTCGGCCGCGCCGCGTGCCACCACCGCTATGCGGGGTTCGTGCAGGAGTACGCGGGTGCGTACCGCCGTGCCCGGCGGGATGTCTCCTCGTACGACCGCGACGTCGCAGTCCCCTGACGTGAGGCCCGCGAGAGGCGTGTCGCGCCGGACCAGGCGGATGCCCGCGCCCGTCGCGGCCTCGAAGGCGGAGTTCCGTGCGGCGCAGGCCTCCGGGAGGAGGGACGTGAACCCGAGGCGCAGGAGCGGGGGTTCACTCCCGGCGGCCTCGCGCAGCGTGGCGTCCAGGCGGGCGAGGAGCGGGGCGATGCCGTCGCGGAGGCGGTGGCCCGCTTCGGTGAGTTCCACGTGACGTGTGGTGCGGGTGAGCAGGCGCGCGCCCACCGCTTCCTCCAGGGCGCGGATGGTGCGGGTCAGCGCGGGCTGACCGGTGCGGAGGGTCGCCGCAGCGTGCGTGAAGCTCAACTCGTCCGCCACGGCGAGGAATCCGCGCAGGTGGCGGAGGTCGACCGAGGCGAGGTCACCGGCCGGGGCGCGAGCGATGTGATCCATGCCGACCCAGCATAAATGTGCCTCCGCGGGCATTTCCCCGGGCGTCCGGGCGGTGCCTACCTTTCCCACTCCGCGGCGGCTCGCAGGCCGCGCCGCGGTCGCGCCGTACGAGGAGTGGGAGTTGTCGCTGTGCGCAAGATCTGGCTGCTGATCCTGGGGGCCTTCACGCTGGGGCTCGACGCCTATGTGATGGCCGGGCTGCTGCCGGTGGTGGCCCGGGACCTGGGAACGACCGTCTCGCTCGCCGGGCAGATGGTCACCGTCTTCACCCTCGCGTACGCGGTGAGCGCGCCCCTCGTCGCCGGGCTGATGTCCGGCGTACGTCCCCGGACGCTGATCATCGCCTCGCTGGGCGCCTTCACCCTCGGGAACGGGCTGACGGCACTGGCGCCGTCCCTGGCCGTGCTTCTCGCGTCCCGCGCGGTGGCGGGGGTCGGTGCCGGGGTCTACTCCGCGCTCTCCACCGCGGCCGCCGCCTCCCTCGTCCCCGAGGAGCGGCGCGGGCGGGCGCTGGCCCTGGTGATGGGCGGGATGAGCTCGGGGACGGTGCTTGGCGTCCCGCTGGGGGTGCTTCTCGCCGAGAGTGCCGGGTGGCGCGCCACGATGTGGGCGGTGACCGGGCTCGGGGCGATCGCGCTCGCGGGGCTCGCCGTGTGGCTGACGCCGGTCCCGGCGGAGCCGCCGGTGCCGGTACGGGCGCGGCTCGCGGCGTTGACGGACCGCGCGGTGGTGCCGGTGGTGGGGGTCTCGTTCCTGGCGGCCGTGGCGAGCCTGGGCCTGTACACGTATCTGGCTCCGGTCCTGTCATCGGCGGGCGGAGTGGAGGAAGCGGGCGTCGCGCCCTACCTGTGGGCGTGGGGGATCGGCGGAATCCTGGGCAGCGTCGTCGCCGGCCCCCTGGTGGACCGCACGGGCCGGGTGATCACCCTGGTGGCGGGCGTGCTGCTGGCCCTGGTGCTCGCGGAGGCGGTCCTGCCGCTGCTCGGCGCGGCGGCGTTCCCCGCCCTGGTGCTGTGGGGCGCGGCGGGCTGGGCGCTCCAAGTCCCGCAACAGCACCGCCTGTTGGCGCTGCGAGCGGAGCGGGGCACGGTGGCTCTGGCCCTGAACAACTCGGCCCTGTATCTGGGCAGCGCGGTCGGCTCGGGCGCGGCGGGCCTCGCCCTCTCCATGGGCCTCCCGGCGACCGGCCTGCCGTGGGCCGCGGCCACGGTGGCGGGGGCGGGCCTCGTGCTGCATCTCGCGGGGGCGGCATCTCGCGGGGCGCGGGCGCGACGGGAGGCGGGCGCGACGGCTGCGGCGCCCGACGAGGCCGGGGGAGAGGCTGCCGGCAAGGCCGGGTGCGGGGCGGCCTGAGGGCGCCTGGCCGGTATGGGGGTTGCGCGGCTGGGCGGGGTTGTTCCGTTGGCCCGGTGTCCGGGATGCCGGTAGCTGGTGTGCGTAGGTCCGGCGCGGTTGCTGTCGCCCCCTGCGTCCGGGTGATGCCAGTAGCCGGGGTGCCTAGGCTCGGCGTGGTTGTGCCGTCGGCGCTGTGTCCGGGCGATGACCGGAACCGGTGAGCGTAGGTACCCTTGGATGCCATGAGCACTCTTGAGCCCGAGCCCGAGCGCGGGGCAGGTACGGGGACCCTCGTTGAGCCGACGCCGCAGGTGTCGAGCGGTGACGGTGACCACGAGCGCTTCGCGCACTATGTCCAGAAGGACAAGATCATGGCGAGCGCGCTCGACGGTACGCCCGTCGTCGCACTCTGCGGCAAGGTGTGGGTGCCGGGTCGCGACCCGAAGAAGTACCCCGTCTGCCCCATGTGCAAGGAGATCTACGAGTCCATGAGCGCCGGTGGCGACAAGGACAAGGGCGGCAAGGACGGTAAGGGCGGCGGCAAGAAGTAGCCCCCCGGCCCCCCCGGCCTCCGGGCGCGGTCCTTGGCCCTCCTCGCGTAGGGGCGTTGCGTGTACCGCAACGCCCCTTTTGCGTTGTGCAATCGCGTGGCAGATTCGCCGCATGACCTTTGAGCAACTGATCCCCGCGCCGATCAGTACCCACTGGGTACCGCCCACACAGGGGGCCGTTCCCCTGGATGACGAGACCGTGCTGCACGCGCGACCCGGCACCGAGGGCGTCGCGCGGTGGCTGCGCGACACGGTGGGGGCGGCGACGGGGCTGCCGCTCCCGGACGGGGAGAACGACAACGGGATCGTGCTCGGGATCGATCCCGCGATGGCGGACGAGGCCTACCGCATCGTCGCAGACGGCTACGCGGTCCGAATCGAGGGCGGCAGCGCCGCAGGCGTCTTCTGGGGCGCGCAGACCCTCAGGCAGTTGCTCGGCCCCGAGGCCTTCCGGCGCGCGCCGATCGACACGGGGCGGCAGTGGACCGTACCGATGGGTGTCATCGAGGACGCCCCCCGCTTCCGCTGGCGCGGCATGATGCTCGACGTGGCGCGGCACTTCATGCCCAAGGACGGCGTCCTGCGCTATCTGGACCTCCTCGCCGCCCACAAGCTGAACGTCTTCCACTTCCACCTCACCGACGACCAGGGCTGGCGCATCGAGATCAAGCGCCACCCCAAGCTGACGGAGGCCGGTTCGTGGCGGCCGCGTTCGAAGTGGGGGCACCGCGCTTCCGAGCTGTGGAACGACACCCCGCACGGTGGCTTCTACACGCAGGACGACATCCGCGAGATCGTCGCGTACGCCCATGAGCGGCACATCACCGTCGTACCCGAGATCGACATCCCGGGGCACTCGCAGGCCGCCATCCACGCCTACCCCGAGCTCGGCAACACCGACGTCGTCGACACCTCCTCGCTCGGCGTCTGGGACACCTGGGGCGTCAACCCGAACGTCCTCGCCCCGACCGAGAACACCCTTCGCTTCTACGAAGGGGTGTTTGAGGAAGTGCTTGAGCTCTTTCCCTCCACCTTTATCCACGTCGGGGGAGATGAGTGTCCCAAGGACCAGTGGAGGCAGTCGCCCACCGCTCAGGCCCGCATCAAGGAGCTCGGCGTCGGCGACGAGGACGGGCTGCAGAGTTGGTTCATCCGGCACTTCGACGCGTGGCTGACCGCGCGCGGGCGCCGGCTCATCGGGTGGGACGAGATCCTGGAGGGTGGTCTCGCCGACGGTGCCACCGTGTCCTCCTGGCGCGGGTACGGGGGTGGCATCGCGGCGGCCAAGGCCGGTCACGACGTCGTCATGTGCCCCGAGCAGCAGGTGTACTTGGACCACCGACAGGACGGCGGCCCCGACGAGCCCGCCCCCATCGGTTTCGTACGCACCCTTGAGGACGTCTATCGGTTCGAACCGCTGCCGCCGCAGCTCACCGCCGACGAGGCCCGGCACGTGCTCGGCACCCAGGCCAACGTCTGGACCGAGGTGATGGAGTACCACGCACGCGTGGACTACCAGGTGTTCCCGCGCCTCGCCGCCTTCGCCGAGGTCGCCTGGAGCCCGCTCCCGCCGTCCGCCGAGCGTGACTTCGCGGACTTCGAGCGGCGAATGACCCCGCACTACGCGCGACTTGACGCACTCGGCGTCGACTACCGCCCGCCGGGCGGCCCGTTGCCGTGGCAGAAGCGCCCGGGAGTGCTCGGACGCCCGATCGACGGGGCGCCCCCGAACGTGTGAGGCACACCCCATAGTCCGTGTGTCGGCCCGCCCGCGCTGAGAGCGTGGGCGGACCGACGAAAGCCGTACAAGAGTCACCGAAGAGTGGCAATTCCCGCTGACCGGCAAGGGCGTGTGAAACCGGCACATCCCCCAGGTCTGCGGACGAATGGCTCCTAGCGGACCCCCGCGCCGGGGGCCGGGGAAGATGTGCCAGAGTTGCCACGTCCGGGCTGTGAGCACGTACCGTACGGCGGAACAGGCGTAACGGTGAGAACGGCGAGAAAGCCGCCGGGCATCGGGAAGGGGCAGCCGGTTTTGACCACGCACGCACCGCAGGCGGCGCAGACCGCGCAGACGGCGAAGCTGCCTGGGACATTGGACGAGGCCGTGGAGGCGCTCGCCGCGATGCCCGCCGCCGTGCCCGTAGCTGGCGGCACCGACCTCATGGCCTCCGTCAACGCGGGCCTCCTGCGCCCCGCCGCGCTCGTCGGCCTCGGCCGCATCAGCGAGATCCGCGGCTGGCAGTACCAGGACGGTCACGCGCTGCTCGGCGCGGGCCTCACCCACGCACGCGTCGGGCGCCCCGACTTCGCCGCCCTGATCCCCGCGCTCGCCGCGGCCGCGCGCGCGGCAGGACCCCCGCAGATCCGCAACGCGGGCACCCTCGGCGGCAACATCGCCACGGCGGGACCGACCGGCGACACCCTGCCCGTCCTGGCCGCCCTGGAAGCCGTCCTCATCATCGCGGGCCCCGGCGGCGCACGCCGCGAGGTCCCCGTCTCGCACCTCCTCGCGGGGATGGACATGCTTCGCCCCGGCGAACTCATCGGCTTCGTACGGCTGCCGCTCCTGCACGCACCGCAGGTCTTCCTGAAGGCCACGGGGCGCACGGGCCCCGGCCGCGCCATCGCGTCCGTCGCGCTCGTCCTCGACCCCGCACGGCGCGGCGTGCGCTGCGCCGTCGGCGCCGTCGCACCGATGCCGCTGCGGCCCCTGGAGGCCGAGCAGTGGGTCGCCTCGCTGATCGACTGGGACGGCGAGCGGGCGATCGTGCCGGAGGCGCTCACGGCCTTCGGTGAGTACGTCGCCGCCGCGTGCATCCCCGACCAGCCTCCGGCGGAGGACGGCTCACCGCAGCCGCTGCCGCCCGCCGTACTGCACCTGCGGCGCACTGTCGCCGCGCTGGCCCGACGAGCACTGGGGAGGGCGCTGTCGTGAGCGACGACCAGAACAACACCCACGGCGGCTGGCAGCCGCATCCACAGGGCGAGTACGACTCGGACGCCACGGCCTTCGTGCAGCTGCCGGAAGGCGCCCTGGACTTCGACCACTCGCCGCTCGCCGCGCCCGGCCACGGTTACGTGCCGCCGCAGATAACGGTCACCCCCACCACGGCCGACGCGACGGACCCGGCGGGCACGGGTGTCTGGGTCATGCCGCCCGAGGTGACGGGCGCGGGCACCGGTGTCGCGGGCGCCGGAGTCCAGAACGTGCAGTGGCCGGACGCGGGCGGCGTGCCCGAGCCCGAGGCGCCGGTCCACGAGCCGGAGCACGCGTACGACCCCCGGGCCACCGGGCAGTGGAGCTTCCACGAGGCGGAGGGGCACGCGCCCGCCGCCCCTGCCCCGGCCGATGTCACCGGGCAGTGGTCGATTCCGGTCGCCAACGGTGATCTTCCGGACGAATCGGGTGAGTTCACCACGTCTTCGCTCGCGGCACAGTGGGGCGGTACGCCGCCCGCGACGCTGCCGGGCGGCGCGGCGGCGCCCTGGGCGACCGGTGGTGCGGGCGCGGGCGCACCGTGGTCGGAGCCGGTGCAGGAGCCGCACGCCGAGCCGTATCCGCACGCCGACCCGCACCCGCACCCGCAGCAGTACGTCGAGCCGCAGCACCACGAGCCCGTGGTGCCCCCGGAGCCCTTCGTCCCTGAGCCGCCCGTCGCTCCTGAGATGCATGTGGTGCCCGAGGGGCCTGTGGCGCACGAGGCGCCCGCAGAGCCGGAGCCGACGCCGGAGCCCGAGCCCGAAGCCGAGGTGGAGGCCGACCCCGTCAGCGCGGCTCCCGAAGCCGAGGCCGCGATCGAGCCCGAAGCGGACGCCGAAGCGGAAGCCGAGGCCGAGACTGAGGCTGAAGCCGAAGCGGACGCCGAAGCCGAAGCCGAAGACCCCGAAGAGGCGGCCGCCACCACCCCCCTCTCCGACGAACACCCCCTCTGCTCCTACGTCCTGCGCGTCAACGGCGCCGACCGCCCCGTCACCGACGCCTGGATCGGCGAGTCGCTCCTCTACGTCCTGCGCGAGCGCCTCGGCCTCGCGGGCGCCAAGGACGGCTGCTCGCAGGGTGAGTGCGGCGCCTGCAACGTCCAGGTGGACGGCCGTCTCGTCGCCTCCTGCCTGGTGCCCGCCGCCACCGCCGCCGGGAGCGAGGTGCGCACCGTCGAGGGTCTCGCCGTCGACGGCCGCCCCTCCGACGTGCAGCGGGCGCTCGCGGCCTGCGGTGCCGTCCAGTGCGGCTTCTGCGTACCGGGCATGGCGATGACCCTGCACGACCTCCTTGAGGGCAACCCCGCCCCGACCGACCTGGAGACCCGCCGCGCCCTGTGCGGCAACCTGTGCCGCTGCTCCGGCTACCGCGGCGTGCTCGACGCCGTGCAGGAGGTCGTCGCCGAACGCGAGGCGTCGGCCGCCGCCGCGGAGCCCTCGGCGCAGGACGACCACGTGGGCGAGGCACGCATTCCGCACCAGGCGGGGCCGGGCGCCGGAGGGGTCAACCCGACGGCGCAGGGCGGATCGTACGAAGGACCTTACGGACAGGACGGAGGCCAGGCGTGAGCAACGAAGCCGCGGGCACGGCGAACACCGCGACCGCAGTGGAGACGCAGCCCGGCCCCGAGCCGCTGCCGCACGGCATCGGCGCGTCCCTGCCGTCCGCGGAGTCCCGCGCCAAGACCGAGGGCACCTTCCCCTACGCGTCCGACCTGTGGGCGGAGGGGCTGCTGTGGGCGGCCGTCCTGCGCTCGCCGCACGCGCACGCGCGCATCGTCTCCATCGACACGTCCCAGGCGCGCGAGATGCCGGGCGTGCGCTCCGTCGTCACGCACGAGGACGTGCCCGGCGACGCGCTGCACGGCCGCAAGACCGCGGACCGCCCGGTCTTCGCCTCCGACGTCGTACGCCACCACGGCGAGCCCATCGCCGCCGTGGCCGCCGACCATCCCGACACGGCGCGGATGGCCGCCGCCGCCATCTTCGTCGAGTACGAGATCCTTGAGCCGGTCACGGATCCGGAGAAGGCCTTCGCGGCCGAACCCCTGCACCCCGACGGCAACTTGATCCGGCACATCCCGCTGCGGCACGGCGACCCTGAGGCGGCGGGCGAGCTCGTCGTCGAGGGTCTCTACCGCATCGGCCGCCAGGACCCGGCGCCGATCGGCGCGGAGGCGGGGCTCGCGGTACCGCGTCCCGACGGGGGCGTGGAGCTGTACATCGCCTCCACGGATCCGCACACCGACCGCGACATGGCCGCGTCCTGCTACGGCATCGATCCCGGCATCGTGAAGGTCGTCGTGACCGGTGTCCCCGGCGCGACGGCCGACCGCGAGGACGCCAGCTTCCATCTGCCGCTCGGTCTGCTCGCGTTGACCACCGGCTGCCCGGTGAAGCTGACGGCGACTCGCGAGGAGTCCTTCCTGGGCCACGCCCACCGTCACCCGACGCTGCTCCGCTACCGCCATCACGCGGACGCCGAGGGCAAGTTGGTGAAGGTGGAGGCGCAGGTCCTGCTCGACGCGGGCGCGTACGCGGACACGTCGTCGGACGCGCTCGCCGCGGCCGTCTCCTTCGCCTGCGGTCCGTACGTGGTGCCGAACGCCTTCATCGAGGGCTGGGCGGTCCGCACGAACAACCCGCCGTCCGGGCATGTCCGGGGCGAGGGCGCCATGCAGGTGTGCGCGGCGTACGAAGCCCAAATGGACAAGATCGCCAAGAAGTTGGGCATCGACCCGGCCGAGGTGCGGCTGCGCAACGCGATGGCCACCGGCGACATCCTGCCCACCGGCCAGACGGTGACCTGCCCTGCCCCGGTCGCCGAACTCCTCGGCGCCGTACGGGACTTCCCGCTGCCCGAGCTGCCCAAGGACACCCCCGAGGACGAGTGGCTGCTGCCCGGCGGCCCCGAGGGCGCGGGCGAACCGGCGGCCATCCGCCGGGGCGTCGGTTATGGCCTCGGCATGGTCCAACTCCTGGGCGCGGAAGGCACGGACGAGGTCTCCACGGCCACGGTCAAGGTCCACGACGGCATCGCGACCGTCATCTGTGCGGCGGTCGAGACGGGTCAGGGCTTCTCCACGCTCGCCCGCCAGATCGTCCAGGAGACGCTGGGCATCGACGACGTCCGGGTCGCTCCCGTCGACACCGACCAGCCGCCCGCCGGGCCGAGCTGCCACGGCCGCCACACGTGGGTGTCGGGCGGTGCGGTGGAGCGCGCGGCGAAGATGGTCCGCACACAGCTTCTCCAGCCCCTGGCCCACAAGTTCGGGATGTCCACGGAGCTGCTCCAGATCACCGACGGCAAGATCACCTCGTACGACGGCGTGCTGAGCACGACGGTGACGGAGGCGATGGACGGCAAGGAACTGTGGGCCACTGCCCAGTGCCGCCCGCACCCCACCGAGCCGCTCGACGACGCGGGCCAGGGCGATGCCTTCGTGGGCATGGCGTTCTGTGCGATCCGCGCGGTGGTGGACGTGGACATCGAGATCGGTTCGGTACGGGTCGTGGAGCTGGCGGTCGCGCAGGACGTGGGCCGCATCCTGAACCCGTCCCAGCTGAAGGTGCGTATCGAGGCGGGCGTCACGCAGGGAGTCGGCGCCGCGCTGACGGAGAACCTCCGTACGCCGCGCGGTCTGGTCCGCCACCCGGACCTCACGGGTTACGCGCTTCCCACGGCCCTGGACACCCCGGACATCCGCATCGTGAAGCTGGTGGAGGAGCGTGACGTGGTCGCGCCCTTCGGCGCGAAGGCGGCGAGCGCGGTGCCGGTGGTGACGACTCCGGCGGCGGTGGCCTCGGCGGTGAGGGCGGCGACGGGGCGCCCGGTGAACCGCCTCCCGATCCGTCCGCAGGCGGCGGTGGCGCAGTAATCCGGAGTAATCCGGAGGCGAGAGGGCCGGCTCCCTTGGCACGATGGGCGCCATGACTACCTCTGACCCCGATGGCGTCGTCGTCATCACCGGCATCATGGCCTCGGGCAAGTCCACGGTGGCGCAAGCCCTCGCCGAGCGGCTGCCGCGCGCGGCGCACGTGCGGGGTGACGTCTTCCGCCGGATGATCGTGTCGGGCGGCCAGGAGTACGAGCCCGGCGCGTCGGACGAGGCGGAGGCCCAACTCCGGCTGCGGTACGGCCTGTCGGCGGCCACAGCCGACGCGTACGCGGCCGCGGGCTTCGTCGCGGTGGTCCAGGACGTCATCCTGGGCGAGGAGTTGAAGACGTACGTGGATCTGCTGCGTACGCGACCCGTGTACGTCGTCGTGCTCGCCCCGAGGCCGGATGCCGTCGCCGCGCGGGAGGCCGGACGCGGGAAGACCGGGTACGGGGCGTGGACCGTGGAGGACCTGGACGCCGGGCTGCGGTCCACGACCCCGAGGATCGGGCTCTGGCTCGACAGCTCCGACCTGACGGTCGAGGAGACGGTGGACGCGATTCTCGCGGGGCTCGGAGAGGCGCGGGTCGACGAGGCGCGGGTCTAGAACCCGGGCCCCGGCCCAGCCCAGCTCAGTCCCGGGAGGCTCCTACGCCTCGCGCGCCGTCCGTACGGCCTGCTGGATGCCACCCGCCGACCACGTCGACGTCGACGCCAGGCTTTCGACCACCCGGTCCAGCCAGTCCGTGTCGGCGAGCCGCCGGCCCTCCTTCGCGGCGACGGTCTGCCCGAGCAGTTCTGCCAGGATGGAGACCTCCAGGAGCCGGTACCAGCGGGGGTGGCGGTGGAAGTCCAGCCGCCGGTCCTCGTACGGGTGCCGCAGCGTCATGTCCAGGTGGCCGGTTCCGCGTCCTCGGAGTCCCGGCACGCCGACGAGGAGACCCGTCAGCGTGAAGTCGCCGCCGTGGGTCGGGTATCCGCGCCCGATGGTCACGCGAATGCCGAGCAAGATCCTCGGCCAGGGGGTCAACTCGCCCTCCCCTGCGCCCGCGTGCCGGTAGAGGCCGTCCTCGCGGAACTCCACCCAGGTGCGCCCGGGCCGCACCGCGTCGCCCACACCCCACCGGCCGTCGACCCGCTCCAGGGGCCCCAGGGACGCGTGTATGCCAGTCACCGGCTCATTGGATCACGGGGGTGATCCCCGTGGGGGCCGCACGACGAAGAGGCGGCCCCGGACGGGCCGACCCCTGGGCCAAACCCTTGAACGGTTGCCTGCTGGAGGCCGTGGCGGGAATCGAACCCGCGTTACTGGATTTGCAGTCCAGCCCCTCAACCACTCGGGCACACGGCCGAGGTTGAACTCGACTCCTTGAACCTAAGCGGCCGCGACCGGCGCCTCAAGGGAATCACCGCCCCCGCAACGGGACTGCCACACCGCGTTCATGAACGGGCGGTCGTACGACCAAGGGACCAGGATCCTCCCGCCCCCGGACAGGGGTCACCACGCGCCACGCCCCTTACCCTGGCCGACATGAGCGCTCTGGAACCACGCGACGCCGAAGTCGCCGCCGCCCCGATAGCCCCGCCGTCCGAGCTCAAGGGCGGAGTGCTCCGCGCGCCCTATCGCGCCCTCAGCCTCGGCATCGTCTCCGTGGTGCTGCTCATCGCCTTCGAGGCGACCGCCGTCGGGACCGCGATGCCGGTGGCCGCCCGTGAGCTGAACGGCGTCTCCCTCTACGCCTTCGGCTTCTCCGCGTACTTCACGACCAGCCTCTTCGGCATGGTGCTCTCCGGGCAGTGGGCCGACCGGCGCGGGCCGCTGGGGCCGCTGGCCACCGGCATCGGCGCCTTCGCGGCGGGCCTGGTCCTTTCCGGGACCGCCCAGGCCATGTGGATGTTCATCCTCGGCCGTGCCGTGCAGGGGCTCGGCGGCGGTCTCGTCATCGTCGCGCTGTACGTCGTCGTCAGCCGCGCCTACCCGGAGCACCTGCGGCCGTCCATCCTCGCGGCGTTCGCGGCCAGCTGGGTCGTGCCGTCCGTGGTGGGCCCGCTGGTCTCCGGGACGGTCACGGAACACCTCGGGTGGCGGTGGGTCTTCCTCGGGATCCCGGTGCTCGTCGCGGCGCCGCTCGCGCTCGCCCTGCCGCAGATCCGGCGCCGGGCGGCCGGGCCTGTCTCCGACGCACCCGCCGGGCCCTTCGACCGCCGCCGCATCCGCCTCGCGCTCGGGATCTCGCTCGGGGCTGGCCTCCTCCAGTACGCGGGTCAGGAGCTGCGCTGGCTCTCGCTGCTGCCCGCGGCGCTCGGCGCGGTCGTCCTCGTGCCCGCAGTCCTCGGGCTGCTGCCGCGCGGCACGTACCGGGCGGCCCACGGCCTGCCCTCCGTGGTGCTCCTGCGCGGCATAGCCGCCGGGTCCTTCATCGCGGCCGAGTCCTTCGTGCCGCTGATGCTCGTCACCCAGCGCGGGCTCTCGCCGACCATGGCCGGGCTCTCGCTCGCCGTGGGCGGTGCGACCTGGGCGTTCGGGTCCTTCGTACAGTCGCGGCCGGGCATGGAACCGCACCGGACGCGGCTCATGGTCGCCGGGATGCTCCTGGTCGCCGCCGCCATCGCCACCGCGCCCACGGTCCTGATCGACGCGGTTCCGGTGTGGATCGTGGCGGTGGCATGGGCCTTCGGCTGCCTCGGCATGGGCACGGTCATCGGCTCGACCAGCGTGCTGCTCCTTCGCCTCTCGCCGCCCGAGGACGCGGGCGCGAACTCCGCCGCCCTCCAGATCTCCGACGGCCTCTCCAACGCCCTGCTCCTGGCCGCGGGAGGCGCCGCGTTCGCGGCGTTGGGCGGCGGCATGATCGGCGCGCACGGCTCCGCCACGGGGGCGGGCGGCTCGCATCCGGGGGCGTTCGTCGCGGTGTTCCTGCCGATGGCCGGGGTGGCACTGGTGGGGGCCTGGGTGGCGGCGCGGGTGCGGGAGCGATCGCTCTGAGCGGTATGACGGTGACCCTCGGTGACGGTACCGTTTTCGCGTGGCCATGCACCTGAATCTTCGTGACGATCAGACCGAGGCGCTGAAGCGCCACGCCGCCGAGGAGGGCACGAGCGTGCACGCCATCGTGCTGCGGGCGGTGGACGACTACCTGGCCGGGACGGTCCACGAGACTCGCGTGCGCACGGCTGCCGACGAGCAGACAGCCAAGTGGGCCGAGCTTCTGGAGCGGCTCAAGTGAACTGTGTTCATCTGGTCGCCGAGGACGTTCTGTTGATCGCCGAGCGGGTGGCCGGCGGCCCACCCCCGCGTGTGCGTGACGTGGGTCTTGTGGCGTTTGCGGTGCACCGCCATGGGGCGGTGGTGTCCGGTCGGGATGCCTACGCCGGTGTGTTCGAGAAGGCAGCGGCACTGCTCCAGTCACTTGCCGCGAACGGCCCTTTCGTCGATGGCAACAGGCGCACCGCGTGGGTGTCGTGCGTCGTCCTCCTCGCCATGAACGACGTGCAGTTGCGGCCCGACATCGACGCGGCCGAACGCCTGGTCGTCGCCGTCGCCGCGGGTGAAGTGGACGACGTGAAGGTGATTTCCGAGGCGCTGCGTGAGCTGGCCGAACCGCCGGTGTGAGACCTGTCGCACCCGCCCGGCTCCCCGTGCCGGACTCCGCGGCGCGTCAACCTTCACCGGTAGGGTGGCCCGGTTGTCATATGTAGCCGAGCCGCCCGACCCAGACCACGGAGACCGTGACTACCACCGCCGCCAACTCCGCGTCCCACCACCTCTCTCCCGCCTTCCCCGGCCGCGCCCCCTGGGGCACCGCCAACAAGCTGCGTGCCTGGCAGCAGGGGGCGATGGAGCGGTATCTCCAGGAGCAGCCGCGTGACTTCCTCGCCGTCGCGACACCCGGCGCCGGCAAGACGACGTTCGCGCTGACCCTCGCGTCCTGGCTGCTGCACCACCATGTCGTGCAGCAGGTGACGGTGGTCGCGCCGACCGAGCACCTGAAGAAGCAGTGGGCGGAGGCCGCGGCCCGCATAGGCATCAAGCTGGACCCGGAGTACAGCGCGGGCCCGCTCAGCAAGGAGTACCAGGGCGTCGCCATCACGTACGCGGGTGTCGGCGTGCGGCCCATGCTGCACCGCAACCGCGTCGAGCAGCGCAAGACCCTCGTGATCCTCGACGAGATCCACCACGCCGGTGACTCGAAGTCGTGGGGCGAGGCCTGCCTGGAAGCCTTCGAGCCCGCCACCCGGCGCCTCGCGCTCACCGGTACGCCCTTCCGCTCCGACACCAACCCGATCCCCTTCGTCGCGTACGAGGAGGGGAACGACGGCATCCGGCGGTCCGCCGCCGACTACACCTACGGATACGGCAGCGCGCTCGGCGACGGCGTTGTCCGGCCCGTCATTTTTCTCTCCTACTCCGGCAACATGCGGTGGCGTACCAAGGCCGGCGACGAGATCGCCGCGCGGCTCGGCGAGCCGATGACCAAGGACGCGATCTCGCAGGCGTGGCGCACCGCGCTCGACGCCCGGGGCGAGTGGATGCCGAATGTGCTGAAGGCTGCCGACCAGCGGCTCACCGAGGTACGGAAGGCGATTCCGGACGCCGGTGGCCTCGTCATCGCCTCCGACCAGGACTCCGCCCGCTCCTACGCCAAGCTGATCCGCGAGCTCACCGGGGAGAAGGCCACCGTCGTCCTCTCCGACGACGCGGGCGCCTCCAAGCGGATCGACGACTTCACCGCCAGCACCGACCGGTGGATGGTCGCGGTCCGCATGGTGTCCGAGGGCGTCGACGTGCCGCGCCTCGCGGTGGGTGTGTACGCCACCACCATCTCGACGCCGCTCTTCTTCGCCCAGGCCGTCGGACGCTTCGTGCGTTCCCGGCGGCGCGGCGAGACCGCGTCGGTCTTCCTGCCCACCGTCCCCGACCTCCTCGGCCATGCCAACGAGATGGAGGTCGAGCGCGACCACGTACTCGACAAGCCGAAGAAGGAGGGGGAAGAGGACCCCTACGCCGAGTCCGAGAAGGAGATGGACGAGGCGAACAAGGAGCAGGACGAGGACACCGGCGAGCAGGAGCAGTTCTCCTTCGAGGCCCTTGAGTCCGACGCCGTCTTCGACCGGGTCCTCTTCGACGGCGCCGAATTCGGTATGCAGGCGCACCCGGGGAGCGAGGAGGAGCAGGACTATCTCGGCATCCCCGGCCTCCTCGAACCCGACCAGGTGCAGATGCTGCTCCAGAAGCGGCAGGCCCGGCAGATCGCGCACAGCAAGAAGCGGCCGGACGAGGAGGCGGATCTTCTCGAACTGCCCGCCGAGCGGCGGCCCGTGGTCTCCCACAAGGAGATGCTGGAGCTGCGGAAGCAGCTGAACACGATGGTCGGCGCGTACTCCCACCAGAGCGGGAAGCCGCATGGCGTGATCCACACCGAGCTGCGGCGCACGTGTGGCGGGCCGCCGAGCGCGGAGGCCACCGCCGGGCAGCTGCGGCAGCGGATCGCGAAGGTCGGGGAGTGGGCCACCCGCATGAAGTGAGGGCCCCCGGGGGCGCCGGATGGGGCCCGGAGAGGGGAGCGGTGTGTTCCGTGTGTGCGGGAGTCGTGCACACCCCTGCCGGAGTGCCCCGCGTATGGGGCATTGCGCCCCTAACAACCGGTCTCGTGCCCGGATTCTGGACGGAGTCTTCCGCTGAGCGGGACGGCCTCGCTAATGTCCCCGCAACGTACACGCCCCGTGGCAGCGCCGCCGCGGAGCGCAGCCGGAGTTCCGACCGGCGGCCTCTGACGCGCGTCGCCCACGGGACCGGCGACGCAACCGCCGCGTAAAGGGGCCGTCGACCCTCACCTAAGGAGTGGGCGTCGTGACCGCGGAGACTTCTCAGACCCTCGACCGAGGGCTGCGTGTCCTCAAGTTGTTGGCCGACACCGATCACGGGCTCACCGTCACCGAGCTGTCGAACAAGCTCGGTGTGAACCGGACCGTGGTGTACCGCCTCCTCGCCACCCTTGAGCAGCATGCCCTGGTCCGCCGTGACCTGGGCGGCCGGGCCAGGGTCGGCCTGGGGGTGCTCCGCCTGGGCCGCCAGGTGCATCCGCTGGTGCGCGAGGCCGCGCTGCCCGCTCTGCGCTCCCTCGCCGAGGACATAGGGGCGACGGCACACCTGACGCTGGTCGACGGCACCGAAGCGCTGGCCGTCGCCGTCGTCGAGCCGACCTGGACGGACTACCACGTGGCCTACCGGACCGGCTTCCGGCACCCCCTGGACCGGGGCGCCGCGGGCCGCGCGATCCTCGCCGCCCGGCAGGGCCTCGCCACCGACCCCGGTTACGCGCTGACGCACGGCGAGCTGGAGGCCGGCGCGAGCGGGGCCGCGGCGCCTCTGGTCGGCGTGACCGGGATAGAGGGGAGCGTGGGTGTGGTCATGCTGGCGGACTCCGTGCCGGAGCGGGTGGGGCCGCGGGTGGTGGACGCGGCCCGCGAAGTGGCGGATGCGTTGCGCTGAGGCCGCGTGGGCGAGCCGCTTCTCCTGGGCGCCGTCGGTCACCGGCTTCGCCGAGTTCGTCCTCAAACGCCGGACGGGCTGATCCATTCCCTCGCACGTTAGATTGAACCCGTGTTCTCCCTCTCCAGCCTCACGCGCCCCAAGGCCCTCGCCGTCTGTGCCGCCCCCGTGGTCGCCCTGCTCGCCGTCGTCGGCCTCGCGCCGTTGCCGTTCGCCGTGGCCCAGCCGGGGTCGACGGCGAACGTACTCGGCGAGAGCGAGGGCAAGCCGGTCATCACGATCACCGGAGCGCCCACCCGCGAGACGGAGGGGCAGCTGCGGATGACGACGATCGTGGCCACGGGGCCCGACGTGGACGCGAGCCTGGGCGACGTGGTGGACGGCTGGTTCCGTACGGACCGTTCCGTGATGCCCAAGGACTCGGTGTACCCCACCGGCGACAACGTCAAGGAAGTCGAGAAGCACAACCTCGGCGACATGAAGAAGTCGCAGGACACGGCCACGCGGGCCGCGCTCTCCTACCTCGACGCGAGCGGCGTCGACGGCACGGACAAGGTGAAGGTGAAGGTCGACCTCGGCAAGATCGGAGGCCCCAGCGCGGGCCTCTTCCTCTCGCTCGGCATCATCGACATGATCGACGGCAACGGCAGCGGCGGGGACCTGACGGGCGGCCGGAAGATCGCGGGTACCGGAACGATCTCCGACGACGGCAAGGTCGGCCCGGTCGGCGGTGTCTCGATGAAGACGCAGGCCGCGAAGCGTGACGGCGCGAGTGTCTTCCTGGTCCCGAAGGCGGAGTGCTCGGACGCCGAGGCGGAGCTGCCGAAGGGGCTTCAGCTGATCCCGGTCACGACACTGAAGGGCACGGTCGACGCGCTGCGTTCCCTGGACCGGGGCGGGAAGGTCCCGAGCTGCTGACCAGGCGGAGGCCTAACTCGACCATGGTCCAGCCCAGTTGAGTACGAAGGTGGGGGCGGCGCTTCTGTAAGGGTGCCGGTCGGTGGAGTTCGGCGGCGTGGGTGTGGTGCAGCAGCAGGTGTATGTCGGGATGCATGGCTGAGGCCTCTCACTCCGTGTAGTGCGTGGGGAAGACATGGGTGTGCAGGCGCACCTTGGCGGAACCCGGAGTGCTCTCGTCGACCGCCGATGCCCGGTAGCTCTCGATGAGTTCGTTGATCTTGCCGTTCAGTTCGGCGGTGATCTCGGGCGTGAGGCGCAGTGTGTAGTCGCTGATGTCCGAGCTGTCCGACCACTCCTGCGGCCAATCGTGCTGCGTACCGATCCAGGTGGAGAGCTCTGCGGCGTGGAACGTCGCGACCTCGTGGAGGTAGACGCTGACGGCACCGCGCACCGTCGGGTCCGGGTCGTTCATCAGCGCCTCGTCCAGTCGCGTCCCCTGGTGCGTCGACTGCCACCACCGCTCCCGCCCCTTGCCCCGCCCCGGCGCGTCCTCGACGAAGCCGTGCGCGGCGAGCTGGCGCAGGTGGTAACTCGTCGCGCCGCTGGACTCGCCCAGGCGGGCGGCCAGTTGGGAGGCGGTGGCCGGGCCCTCCTTCCGCAGTGAGGTGAGCAGCTGGATGCGCAGGGGATGGGCCAGGCCTCGCAGGGAGTGCGGGGTGAGGGTGTGGATCTTGCGGCTCTCGGGATCTGTCGTGCCGTCCGTCATGTCCTCACCGTAGGCATGCAAAGACTCCGTTGCAACCCCTTCTTTGCAGCGGAGTCTTTGTAACTTCCCGGCGGCCGACGAGCCGTGCCCGGCCCGCTACCCCTCCTTCACGAACCCCTCCTGCACCAGCCAGTCCAGCGCCACCTCATGCGGATCCTGACCCTCCACATCCACCTTGGAGTTCAGCTCCTGGGCCACCTTGTTGTTCAGCTTCTTCGTGATGGGGGCAAGGACCTCCGCCATCTCCGGGTGCTCGTCGAGCGCCTTGCTGTTGATCTCCGGGGCGGCGTTGTAGTTCGGGAAGAAGTGCTTGTCGTCCTCCATCACCGCCAGGTCCATCGCCTTGATGCGGCCGTCGGTGGTGAAGACCTCGCCGAACGTGCACGACCCCTTGGAGACCTGGGTGTAGATGATCCCGGTGTCCATCTTGGTGATGTTGGAGTTGGGGATCTTCATCCCGTACTCCTTCTGCATGCCCGGAAGGCCGTCCTCACGCGAGGAGAACTCGCTCTCCACGCACAGCGTGACCGCACCCGGGTCCTTCTTCGACAAGGTCGCCACGTCCGAGAGGGTCTTCGGCTTGTACTTGGCCTCGTTCTTCCGGTTGATCGCCAGGGCGTAGGTGTTGTTGAGCTCGGCGGGCGGCAGCCAGGTGACGCCGTTCTTCGCGTCAGCCTTGCGCACCGCCTCCCACTGCTTCTGCGGGTCGTCGATGGGCTCGGAGTTGCCGAGGTACGTGATCCAGGCGGTGCCCGTGTACTCGTACATGGCGTCCGCGTCACCGCCCTTGACGGCCTCGCGTGCGCCGATCGAGCCCTGGATGCCCGTCCGGTCCAGGACATCCGCGCCGGCCGCCTCGAAGGCGATGCCCATGATCGCGCCGAGGATGAGCTGCTCGGTGAACTCCTTGGACGTGACGGTGAGATCGGCGCCCTTCAGCGGCTCCCCCTTGCCGATCGTGCCCGGCTTGACGTCGTCCACCATCGGGCTGCCGCTGGTCAGGCCGCAGCTCACGAGCAGGGCGCAGCCCACTACACCCACGGCCGCCGTACGCAACGTAACCCTCATGACCCGGCCTCCAACCCACGCGGACGCAAGGTCAGTTCGGCCAGCGAGGCCAGCCAGTCCACCAGGAGCGCGAGCGCGATCGTCAGGATCGAGCCGAGCATGAGCACCGGCATCCGCTGGTTGGTGATCCCGGTGGTGATGAGGTCACCGAGCCCGCCACCACCGCCGAAGGTGGCGAGCGTCGCCGTGCCGACGTTCAGGACGAGCGCGGTGCGTACACCCGCCAGGATCAGCGGCACCGCAAGCGGGAGTTCGACCTTGCCGAGGACTCCCCACGCCGACATGCCGATGCCGCGCGCCGCCTCCAGGAGGGTCGGGTCATTGGCGTTCAGGCCCGCGATCGTGTTGGAGAGGACCGGCAGGACGGCGTAGATGATGATGCCGATCAGGGCCGCCTTCTCGCCGATGCCGATCCAGATCACCAGGAGGGCGAGGAGGCCGATCGCCGGCGTCGCCTGGCCGATGTTGGCCAGGGCCATCGCGCCGGGCGCGGCCTTGCGGAGCTTCTTGCGGGTCAGCAGGATGCCCAGCGGGATCGCGATGATCAGCACGAAGAAGGTGGAGATCACCGTCAGTTGGATGTGCTGGCGGAGCCTGAGCCAGACATTGCCGTCCGCCAGGGCGTTCTTGGAGATCGAGTCCAGGTCGGCCTGCTCGAACCACCACCAGGTCAGCACCAGGACGACGATGAGGAACGCGGGCAGGATGGTGAGCTTCTGCCAGCCGATCCGCCGTGCCCGGTCTGTGGCCGCCGCCGGGGCCGGGGGCTCCGGCTCGGCCTCGCCCGTGTCGCGGAAGTGATGGCCCTTGACGTCGTGCTCGCCCTCGGGCCGTGGGCCGGGCCCGTCGTCGGGGGCCGGTGTGTGGTCGGGGATCCGGGGGTTGCTCCCGGGGATGCCTTTCACGCCTTCGCCTCCCCTCCGGGGCCTTCCTGCTCGTGGTGGGTCAACTCGGCCCGCTGCTCCTGGAGTTCGTGCTGGTGCTCCACCGCGTCGAGCCGGTCGGCCTCCAGCATTTCGTGGACGGAGTTCATCAGCGTCTCCATGTCCACCACGCCGGTGTACTCGCCGCGCCGCCCGGTGACCGCGACCCGCCCCGCGTTGTCCGTCAGGACCGCTTCGAGCGCGTCGCGCAGGGTGGCGTCACGGGTGACCGTGTCGTGGACGAGGGTGCCCGCGCGGGCCAGCGAGCCCCTGGCGCGCATCAGGTCGCCGCGCCGCAGCCACTTGTAGGGGCGGCCGCGTTTGTCGAGGAGCAGCAGTTCGTTCGTGCCGCTTTCCCGCAGCTTGTCGAAGATGTCCTGGAGCGGGTCGTCGACGGTCACCGTCGCGAAGTCGGCGATCTCCACGTCGCGTACGCGGGTGAGGTTGAGCCGCTTGAGGGCCGCGCCCGCGCCCACGAAACCGGAGACGAAGTCGTCGGCGGGGTTCGTGAGGATGGCTTCCGGGGTGTCGAACTGCGCGATGTGCGAACGCTCCCGCAGGACCGCGATCCGGTCGCCGAGCTTGATGGCCTCGTCGAAGTCGTGCGTGACGAAGACGATCGTCTTGTGCAGCTCGTGCTGGAGCCGGATCAGCTCGTCCTGGAGGTGGTCGCGGGTGATCGGGTCGACCGCGCCGAACGGCTCGTCCATCAGGAGGACGGGCGGATCGGCCGCCAACGCCCGTGCCACGCCGACGCGTTGCTGCTGGCCGCCGGAGAGCTGGCGCGGATAGCGGCCGTGGAACTCGGCCGGGTCGAGCCCGACGAGGTCGAGCATCTCCTCGACCCGGTTCTTGATCTTCGACTTTCCCCAGCCGATCATCCTCGGCACGATGGCGATGTTCTGGGCGACCGTCATGTGCGGGAAGAGCCCGGACGACTGGATCGCGTAGCCGATCCTGCGGCGCAGCTTCACCGGGTCCATCTCGGTGACGTCCTCGCCGCCGATGCGGATGCGGCCGCTCGTCGGCTCGATGAGCCGGTTGATCATCTTCAGCGTGGTCGACTTCCCGCACCCGGACGGGCCGACCAGGATGACGATCTCGCCTGCCTTGATCTCCATGCTGACGCTGTCCACCGCGGGGTCGCCGCTGCCCGCGTACCGTTTGGTGAGGTGTTCCAGCTCGATCGTCGCGCCCGTGGGGGAGCTCGGGGCCGCCGCGTCCTCGGCCGTCGCCCCGTCGGTGGAAGTCGCGGTGGTCTCAGACACGGATACCCCTCGAAATGGTCAGGCGGCCGATCAGGACGTACGCGGCGTCGAAGAGCAGGGCCAGGACGATGATCCCGAGCGTGCCCGCGAGCACCTGGTTGAGCGCGTTCTTGCTGCCGAGCGAGCCGATGCCGCGGAAGATCTCGTTGCCGAGGCCGGGGCCCGACGCGTACGCGGCGATGGCCGCGATGCCCATCAGCATCTGCGTGGAGACGCGGATGCCGGTCAGGATCGGCGGCCAGGCGATCGGGAGCTCCACCTTCATCAGGCGTGCGGCACGCGACATCCCGATGCCCTTCGCCGCGTCGACCAGCGAGGGATCGACGCCGCGCAGGCCGACGATGGCGTTGCGCACGATGGGGAGCAGGCCGTAGAGGGTCAGGGCGATGACCGTCGGGGCGACACCGAGGCCGACGACGGGGATCAGCAGACCGATCATGGCGAGCGACGGGATGGTCAGGATGGTGGAGGTCGCGGTCGTGGCGAGATTGCCCGCCCACTCGCTGCGGTACGTGACGACGCCGATCAGTACTCCGATGACGGTCGCCACGACCATGCACTGGAAGACTGCGCTGGCGTGCTGGTACGCGTCCGTCAGCAACTGCTGGTGGCGGTTGCCGAGGTAGTCCCAGAAGTTCACTGAACTGCTCACCTGCCCAGGCGCGGTTCAGACGGCGACGGGAGTCTCCCGTTGCCCGCGTGCTGCGTACGTCGTGCTGCGTAGTTCGTGCTGGGTAGTTCGTGCTGTGTACGTCGTGCGGCTGTTCGCAGTTGTATCTACCCGCGTCAGGTGTCCTCTGACGCCTGTTCGACAAGCGGGATGATCCGCAGCGGAACAGGGTTCTCCATGACGATCGCCGTGGAGGCCCGGACGATGCCATCAAAACCCACCACCCGGTCGATCACACGTTGGAGATCCGCGTTCGAACGGGCCACGAGACGGCAGAGCATGTCTCCGTGGCCGGTGATGGTGTGCAGTTCGAGCACCTCGGCGACGGTCGCCAAATGTGCCCGTACGTCGGCGCCCTGACCCTGTTTGATCTCCAGCGTGGCGAAGGCCGTGACGGGGTAGCCCAGGGCCGCCGGGTCGACCTCCGGGCCGAAGCCGCGGATGACTCCGTTCGACTGAAGGCGGTCCATCCGGGCCTGTACGGTCCCGCGCGCGACGCCTAGGCGGCGGGACGCCTCCAGGACGCCGATGCGGGGCTCGCGGGCGAGCAGCACGATGAGCCTGCCGTCCAGATGATCGATCGTCATGGTGCGCTCATCTCCGCTTCCGAGGTGGTCATCATGTACAGATAGCCAGCTGTTCCCGGCCCTCTGCTATGCAGATTGCCCACTGAATACGCAAACTATTGCGCACCTTGCGATACGGCGGGAGCCTGCGGACATGGCAGCTACCGCGAACACCCAGCACACGACGGCCCCCTCTGGCACCCCCCACACCGCGCGTGAGGCAGACCCCTTCCCGGTCAAGGGAATGGACGCGGTCGTCTTCGCCGTGGGCAACGCCAAGCAGGCGGCCCACTACTACTCCACGGCCTTCGGCATGAAACTCGTGGCGTACGCGGGCCCGGAGACGGGCAGCCGCGAGACCGCCTCGTACGTCCTCACGAACGGCGGGGCCCGCTTCGTGCTCACCTCCGTCATCAAGGCCTCCACGGACTGGGGCCACTTCATCGAGGGCCACGTCGCCGAGCACGGCGACGGCGTCGTCGACCTCGCCATCGAGGTGCCGGACGCGCGCGCCGCGTACGCGTACGCCGTCGAGCACGGCGCCCGCGGCCTCACCGAGCCGTACGAGGTCAAGGACGAGAACGGCACGGTCGTCCTCGCCGCCATCGCGACGTACGGCAAGACCCGCCACACGCTCGTCGACCGCAGCGGCTACGACGGCCCCTACCTGCCCGGTTTCAAGGCCGTGTCCCCGATGGTCGAGCCGCCCGCCAAGCGCACCTTCCAGGCGATCGACCACTGCGTGGGCAACGTCGAGCTCGGCAAGATGAACGAGTGGGTCGCCTTCTACAACAAGGTCATGGGCTTCACGAACATGAAGGAGTTCGTGGGCGACGACATCGCGACGGAGTACAGCGCGCTGATGTCGAAGGTGGTGGCCGACGGGACTCTGAAGGTGAAGTTCCCGATCAACGAGCCCGCCATCGCCAAGAAGAAGTCCCAGATCGACGAGTACCTCGAGTTCTACGGCGGCGCGGGCGTCCAGCACATCGCCCTCGCCACGAACGACATCGTGGAGTCCGTACGCACCATGCGCGCGGCCGGGGTCCAGTTCCTCGACACCCCGGACTCGTACTACGACACGCTGGGCGAGTGGGCGGGCGAGACGCGCGTCCCGGTCGACACCCTGCGCGAGCTGAAGATCCTGGTCGACCGCGACGAGGACGGCTACCTGCTCCAGATCTTCACCAAGCCGGTCCAGGACCGCCCGACGGTCTTCTTCGAGATGATCGAGCGGCACGGCTCGATGGGCTTCGGCAAGGGCAACTTCAAGGCGCTGTTCGAGGCGATCGAGCGGGAGCAGGAGAAGCGCGGCAATCTGTAGTGCAGGCCTCTAGAGTGCGGGCATGGCCAGGATCAACGACGTCGGCGGGATGACGGGCTTCGGGCCCATCGACACCACCGACGACACGGAGCCCTTCCACGCGGACTGGGAGGCGCGGGTGTTCGCGCTCAACAGTGCGCTGGTGCGTGAAGGCGTCTACAACCTGGACGAGTTCAGGGACGCCGTAGAGACGATGCCGCCGGGGGAGTACCTGGCGGCTTCGTACTACGAGCGGTGGTTCCATGCGATCCGGGTGCTGTTGGTGCGCAAGGGCGTGGTGACGGTGGACGAACTGGCGGGTGAGCTGGATGCCTGACCGTTTTGCCGCGGGCTCGGAGGTCCGCACCGTCCACCACGACCCGCCCCACCACACCCGCCTGCCGCGGTACGCCCGGGGCAAGCGGGGCGTGGTGATCGAGCCGGAGGGGCGGCATGCGCTGGCGGACGCCCGCGCGCAGGGGCGGGGGGACGCGCCCGTGGAGCAGGTGTACGCGGTGCGGTTCGCGGCGCGGGAGCTGTGGGGTGAGGGGGAGCACGGGGTGGTGCTGGACTTGTGGGAAAGCTACTTGGAACCGGAACCGGAACCGGAGGGCGACTGATGTCCGGTACGCATTCGGATGCGCTGATCTCCCGTCAAGTGCGGCAGCTGGAAGCGCTGTTGGAGGAGCGGGAGATTGTGGCCGGGGCGGCTCTGGACGAGGCCCTGGACGCGTTCCTCGCGGGGTCGTCCCCGCTGAACGGGGCGCGGGTGGTGGCGCGGGCGTGGACGGACCCGGCGTTCAAGGAGCGGCTCCTTGAGGACGGTACGTCGGCGGTGGCGGAGCTGGGTTACGCGGCGGGCGGCGTCCAGCCTCAACGCCTCCGGGTGGTGGAGAACACCGCCCGCGTGCACAACGTCATCGTCTGCACGCTGTGCTCCTGCTATCCGGTACGGCTGCTCGGGCCGTCGCCCAGCTGGTACAAGAGCGAGGCGTACCGGTCGCGGGTGGTGCGTGAACCGAGGGCGGTGCTGGCGGAGTTCGGCTTCGATGTGCCGGTGGGGACGGAGATCACGGTCTGGGACTCCAGCGCGGAGACCCGCTACATGGTCCTGCCCCGGCGCCCTCCCTCCACGAGTGGTCTCCCGGAGGCGGCCCTGACCGACCTGATCACCCGCAACGCGCTGATCGGCACGGCGGAGGTGTAACTCGCCTGGGGCGGGGTGGGGCGGGCGGATGCTCCCCACCCACCCGCGGTGTGGTTGTGGCCGGGGGGTCTCGTCGCTTGCTTGCGGCGGGTGGGTGGCTGCCCTGTTCCGGCGCTGCGCGCCGGGTCTTTCCCGCCCACCCACCCGATTGCCCTGCGGGGTGATCGGGTGGGTGGGCGGGGGTAATCCGGCGCGGAGCGCCGGGCTGTCTGTTCCGTGGGTGCCCGCTCACCCGGCTATCCGTGTTCCGGCGGGGCGGGCCGACCCGCCCCCCGTGCCCCCCCGTGCTGCGGGGTGATCGGGTGGGTGGGCGGGAGAGATCCGGCGCGCAGCGCCGGGCCGTTTGGGCCGTGGTTTCCCACCCATCCGGTTGTTCGCGTCCCGGCGGGCCGACCCGCGCCCCGTGCCCCCGTGCTGCGGGGTGATCGGGTGGGTGGGTGGGAGAGATCCGGCGCGGAGCGCCGGGGCAGGGTGGCGGCGGCCCGCAGGCGCAGGCGCAGCCGGGGCGTGGATCGGCTCGGGCGGGCTCAGCTCTGGGCGGAGGGTTTGGTGGGGGAGGGCTTGGGGCTGGGGGAGGGCAGCGGCGCCGGCCGCTCGCCGGGCGGAGCGTACATCTGCTCCGGCCCACCCTTCGGAGGCTCCCCCAGGGATTCCATCGCTTCCCGCGCCGCAGGAGCCAGCAGCGGCGAGAAGTAGGGGTTGATCAGGAGCGCCTCGCGGATGTGCCGGCGAGCCGCCCCGTACCGCTCCAGAGACCGCTCGATCTCCCCCCGGTGGTACGCGAACACAGCGACCCGCGGCCCCTTGTCCGTCGCCCGCGTCGCGAACTTCAGGCCCTCCTCACTCTCACCGGCCCGATGCAACGCCCAGCCCAGCGCATCCGCCACCTCCGGACTCCCGTGCCGCTTGAACTCCGCACGGAGCCGGACCACCGCCGCCTCCGCGTCCCCGTGGTCCGCCTCGTACAGGCCAAGGATCCGTTCGTCGTTGACGCCGTTGACCCCCTCCTGCTTCACCCGGGCCCGCAGCACGTCGTACTGAGCCCGGGCGGCCGGGGCCAGCTTCAGCGACTCGTACAACTCGCCGAGCGCCAGGGCGTACTCCGGTGCGGGTTGTCTGACCAGCGCGCTCTGGTAGGAGCGCAGCGCCTCCGACGTACGGCCCAGGGCAGCCAGCGCGCGGCCCTTTCCGGCCAGGGAAGGGTGGTGGTCGGGGTCCGAGACCAGGGCCGCCTCGTAGTAGCGGAGGGCCTCCGCCGGCTCGCCCCGCTCCCACGCCAGCTCGCCCACCCGGTACAGGCACACCGCCTTCTCCGCGGGCCCCTCCGCCAGCGCCGCCGCGTCCATCAGCTTCGAGGCGGCGTCCTCGCGCCAGCCGCGGTCCCGGTAGACCTGTCCGGACCGCGCCATCACGGCGGGGGCGTCCGAGTTCAGCTCCCGGAGCGTCTCCAGGGCCTTCTCCACGCCCTTCGCGTCACCCAGACCGCTGTACGCGTCGATCAGCGCGGGATACGCCGACCACCGCTTCGGCGTCAGCTTCACCGCGCTCTCGGCCCACCTCTTCGCCCCGCGGAAGTCGTGCCGCGCGTTCGCGAGCGTCGCCATGCCCGTGAGCGCCTGCGCGTTCCCCACCGGGCGGGTCTTGAGAGACGTACGCAGAGCCTGCTCCGCCTTGGGGTAGTACGCGGAGTCCGCGGTGCGAAGTCCCCGCTCGACGTAGGCGGCCCCGAGCACCGCCCACGACTCGTCGTCCCCGGGATGCTTCCGCAGATGCGCCTCCCGCTCCCCGATCAGCACGGTGAGGTCGGGCAGCGCCGCCGGAGCCCCGGCACCCGCCGCCGCCATCGCCCGCCCGGCCGGCCCCAGGGCGGGCGGCGCGCCCTTCCCGCCCGTGTCGAGCCGCAGCAGCACCACCGCGCCGCCGAGCACCACGCACCCGGCGACGGAGACGGCGAGGGCCCGCCGCACGGAGGGGGAGCGGCGCGAGCTCCGCCGCGGCGACTCGCTCCAGATGGCGGGCGCGGACGGCAGACGCTGGCCCGTCGCGTCCTTCGCGTCCTTCTGGGTCACGGACTCGGACCCGGTCTCGATCTCCATGGCGCTCACTGTGCGTCAATACGAAGAGCACATCCCGGCACACGGACGGGCGTCGCACACGGGTTCACACCGATGGCCCCGGGTGCGAGGCTGTGATCATGAGCCGCACACTCATCGAACGCCTCTGTGTCGGTCGCGAGGCCCTCCCGGCCGACGCCGTCCTCACGGACCCCGACATCACGTCCTCGTACGCGAACGACATGGCCAGCTTCTGTGAAGCCGGCACCCCGGCCGTCGTGGTCCTGCCACGTACCGTCGAGCAGGTCCAGCACGTCATGCGCACGGCGACAGAGCTGCGCGTCCCGGTGGTCCCGCAGGGCGCCCGCACGGGCCTCTCGGGCGGCGCGAACGCCAGCGAGGGCTGCATCGTGCTGTCCCTGGTCAAGATGGACCGCATCCTGGAGATCAGCCCCGTCGACAGGATCGCGGTCGTCGAGCCGGGTGTCGTCAACGCCGCGCTCTCCCGCGCGGTGAACGAACACGGTCTCTACTACCCACCGGACCCGTCCAGTTGGGAGACCTGCACCATCGGTGGGAACATCGGCACGGCATCGGGCGGTCTGTGCTGCGTGAAGTACGGGGTGACGGCGGAGTACGTGCTCGGCCTCGACGTCGTGCTCGCCGACGGACGGCTCATGAGCACCGGACGGCGCACGGCCAAGGGCGTCGCCGGCTACGACCTCACACGCCTCTTCGTCGGCTCCGAGGGCAGCCTCGGCATCGTCGTCCGCGCGACCCTCGCCCTGAAGCCGCAGCCGCCCCAACAGCTGGCCCTGGCCGCCGAGTTCAGCTCCGCGCAGGCCGCCTGCGACGCCGTATGCAAGATCATGGAGGGCGGGCACGTCCCCTCACTCCTTGAACTGATGGACCGTACGACCATCAGGGCCGTGAACGCGCTGGCCAACATGGGCCTCCCGGAGAGCACCGAAGCGCTGCTCCTCGCGGCCTTCGACACCTCGGACCCCGCCGCGGACCTCGCGGCCGTCGGTGCGCTCTGCGAGGCCGCGGGCGCCACCCAGGTGGTCCCGGCCGAGGACGCGGCGGAGTCCGAACTGCTGCTCCAGGCACGGCGGTTGTCACTCACCGCGCTCGAAGCCGTCAAGGGCACGACGATGATCGACGACGTGTGCGTGCCGCGCTCGAAGCTCGCCGACATGCTTGAAGGCGTCGACCGCATCGCCGATAAGTACAGCCTCACGATCGGGGTCTGCGCGCACGCGGGCGACGGCAACACGCACCCCACCGTCTGCTTCGACGCGGCGGACGCCGACGAGGGCCGCCGCGCCCGCGAGTCCTTCGACGAGATCATGGCCCTTGGCCTCGAACTCGGCGGCACCATCACCGGCGAGCACGGCGTGGGCGTCCTCAAGAAGGACTGGCTGGCGCGCGAACTCGGCCCGGTGGGCGTGGAGATGCAGCGCGCCATCAAGGCGGCGTTCGACCCGCTCTCCCTCCTCAATCCCGGCAAGCTGTTCTGATTCCTGGTGCCGTGCGGCTCCGCTCTCGCCCCCGTGGCGGCGGAGTTCACTCACCGTCCTTGGACTCGTCAGAGGGCCAGGGGTCGCGCAGCCACAGCTCGTCGGCGCGGCCCGTGGTCGGCGTGAGCAGCTCGGCGAGGCCGTCGTCGATGCCGAGCCGCTCAGCCTCAGAGCCCGGAGGGACCACCCGCAGCGTGCGCTCGAGCCAGGCGGACACGGCGGGCGCCGGCGCCTCCAGGAGAGCGTCACCGTCGGGTGAACTCAGCGCCATCAGAACGACGCTGCGCCCCTCGACCTTGGTCGGCCAGACCCGGACGTCGCCGTGCCCGCAGGGCCTGAACACCCCCTCGACCAGAAGCTCGCGGGCGAACGTCCAGTTCACGGGGTGCTCGGAGCCGATGTGAAAGGCGATGTGGACGGCGTAGGGATCGTCGGTGCGGTAGGTGAGGCGGGCCGGGACGGGGATGGCGCGTTCCGGAGAGAGGACGAGTTTGAGCTCAAGCTCGCGTTCCACCACGGTGTGCATGTCGGTGCTTTTCCTTCCTCGTACGGGGCCCTGGAGCGGGCCCGTGCAAGGAGAGAGCGCGGTGGGCGCGGAGCATTACGCGGGTTCCGGAAACTTTTTCCGTACGCGGTTGATACGTGGTTGAACTGTGCCCGGAAAGTGGTCTGTAGGGCAGGAGACGCACAGGGGGACGCGGAGGTCTGATAGATGTGGAGCCTCCAAAAAGACCCCCGAGCAGATACGGGACGACGGACATGAGCGCCCCAACTCCGGCCCCAGGCGACGACAGGCCCCGCGAAGGCTACTACCCCGATCCGTCCATTCCCGGATATGTCCGGTACTGGAACGGCGCGGCCTGGGTGCCCGGGACCAGCCGTCCCGCCCCGACCGACGGTGAATCGCTCCCCGCGCCTCCGGGGGCGGGAGCGGCGGCGCCCGCGCCCGCGGAGGAGACCGGGCCGCACTTCTTCGACGAGGACCCCCTGTCGGCGGCCGAACCGGCGGGCGGCGCGGTCGATGCCGACGCCTCGCAGCACGGGGCGAGGCCCGAGCCCGCCTCCGCGTGGCAGGCGGACGCCGCTCGGCAGACGGGGCTCAGTGGCGAGCAGGAGCGGCGGATCTCCTGGGGCGGGCCCGAGCAGGGGAGCGCTCCGGGAGCTTCGGGGGCCGTGGACCCGCGGGTGCCGAGCGGGTCGACCCCGGCGGAGAGCTCTCCCGCCTCCTCCTCTCCTTCGTCTCCTCCTCCGGAGGGGAACGGGCCCGGCACGGTGCAGATCCGTGCGATCAAGCCGGGTGGGTCGGGTACGCCGCCGAAGCAGGAGCAGCCCTCGACGGAGGGCACCGTGACGTTCCGCAGGCCCGCGGGTCCGGTGCGGCCCGCCGCGGCCCCGCCCGCCACCGAAGGCACCATGGCGATCCGGGCGCTGCGCCCGAAGTCCTCCGGCGCGGCGGCGCAGACTCCGGCGCCTCCGCAGGCCGCCGTACCCCCGCAGGCAGCCGCGCCCGCGCCGGCACCTGCGCCCGCGCCTGCCCCCGTTCAGCCCACCGTCCCGCAGCAGGGCGGTGCGCCGGGTGGCGCGGCCTCGCCCGTGACCTCGGGGCCCGGTGGCGGCTCGCCCTCGTGGGCGCAGCAGGTGCACCAGCTCGCCGAGGGGGACGGACAGCAGCAGCCGCCGGTCGTGCCGTGGAAGCCGGTGGCCAGCGACCCGTTCCTCGCGATGGCGCAGAACCAGGCGGCGGGGCGGCCCGCGGGGCTCGGCAAGCGGTTCGCGGCGCGGCTCATCGACACGGTCGTCCTGGCCGTCGTGACCGGCGCCGCGGCGCTGCCGCTCGGCACGAAGGCCGCCGACCACGTCGACAGCAAGATCGACGCGGCGAAGATGTCCGGCGAGAAGGTCACCGTGTGGCTGCTCGACGGCACCACCGCGGGATACCTGGGAATGGTCCTGGGCGTCCTGCTCCTCTTCGGCGTCCTCTACGAGGTGCTGCCCACGGCCAAGTGGGGGCGGACGCTGGGGAAGAGGGTGCTTGGGCTTCAGGTGCGGGACATGGAGGAGCACGAGACGCCGTCGTTCGGGGCGGCGTTGAAGCGGTGGCTCGTCTATGCGCTGCCGGGGGTTCTGGTGGTGGGAGTCGTCGGGGTGGTGTGGTGTGTGTTCGACCGCCCGTGGCGCCAGTGCTGGCACGACAAGGCTGCGGGAACGTTTGTGGCGGGCTAGTTCTGGCCCCTGGGCCTCTGGATAGTTCCAGCCCGGCCGGCGTTTGAGGCCATCTTGTACGGGGTCTGGGGCGGAGCCCCAGGTGCCGTCTTAACCCAGACAGCCGCTCGCCGGATGCGCCCCCGGCGCACTCGCGGTCCACTCGGCCCATGAGTACCGAACCGCCGCAATACCCGCCGCCCCCCGACGACAACGACCCCTTCAGGAAGCAGCCCCCGCAGCCCCCGCAGGGCAGCGGCGGCTCCCCGTACGACGCACCCCCGCCACCCCCGCCGTACGGCGGAGGCGGGGACCCCTACGGCGGAGGCGGAGCCGGAGGCCCCTACGGCGGTGGGAACGACCCTCTCGCCGGCATGCCACCCCTGGCGGACAGCGGCAAACGCGTGCTCGCCCGCCTCCTCGACATGATCCTCGTCGGCATCGTCGTCTGGCTGCTCTCCTGGGGCTTCGGCACGAGCGAGTTCGACGTCGACCCGGACAAGGTCGAGTACGGGAAGAGCTTCGGGCAGTCGCTGCTCGCCGCCGTGCTCTACATCGCGTACGACAGCTTCATGATCTCCAGGACAGGGCAGACCCTGGGCAAGAAGTGGCTGGGGCTGAGGGTCGCGAACCTCAACGACGGGGCGACCCCCACCCTGCAGACCGCGCTCGTCCGCGCGGCCGTCCTCTGGCTGCCGTTCGCGTTCTGCTGTGCCTGCATCTGGACAGCGATCTGCGGCGGCTGGAGCTTCTTCGACAAGCCCTACAAGCAGGGCCTGCACGACAAGGCGGCCAAGACGGTGGTGGTCAGCACCGGCTGACCACGGGAGACCGCCGTGGCGGCGGCAAAAGCGGCAGTTCCGGCGGGCTCGTGATCCTTACGGGCCCGCCGGCTCGCGTACGGATTCGGCCAGTACGGGAGCGGGGGCACGCTGGACCGGGACGCGTTCGTCGGTGGCCCTGGCGGAGGGAGCGTGGCGTGCGGCCGGTGAGGCCGCGGGTTTCGGTTGGGGAACCGTCATCGCCACCAGTAATCCGAGGACGAGCGCGGCCGCGGTTATCACCGCGACCCCGATGCCCGAACTCGTCTGGGAGAGCAGCAGCATGGCGAGCGTCGAGAAGACGACGGTCAGCGTGCCGTAGGTCATCTGGGCGGGGGTCGGACGAGGCAGCGGCATGGGACGAGGCATGGCGTAATCCGTCCTCGGGACAGCGGATGCGGGGGTGGTCGAGCCCAATGTGAAGCTGTAATACGAATCAAAGGGTGCTCGGCTGCGGCGACTTGAGATCTGCCGCCTCGCGCTGTAGCGCACCGTCGATTGACTCTATTCCGCTGCATGCCCGACGGGAACGGGCGGTAAGCGTGACCTAACCCACGGTGCGGCAGCACAGGGGGCGCACGGGTTCATGGCGTCCATCAAGTGGACGGTGGGACGCGCCTGTTGACCATGCCGGCGGGCGGGCGTACGCGTCCGGGGCGTGTCCGGATAGCGGATCTCCGGGCCTGCATAGTGCACTTGGCCTGTTCAAGTCAAGGTCTGTCTTTTCTCCCGCATCTCCGGTCGAATGTCGTCACTTGTGACGCGTATCGCGCGCGGACCTCCTCCGACCGGGACCTCGGCCCGCCTTCGCGCGGACGCGGGGGAGGACAGCATCAAGTGACAGTCAGAAGACGGACGTTCAGAGCCACCGCGGCTGCCGTGGCGATGGCCGCGGCAGCCGCCACGTTCTCGGCAGCCACCGCATCGGCGGACGAGGACAGTGGGTCGACCGGAGCTCCAGCCATTGACCGGCAGGACCCGAGCAGGACCAAAGCGCAGGTCGACCACGACCTCGAAGGGCCCTTCAGCAAGGAGCAGGCCCAGCAGCGCAAGGCCGCCCTGCAGCAGGTCATCGAGGGCGACGCCAAGGTCCAGAAGCGCGGCGGCTCCCAGGTCGTGAAGCTCGACGACAAGAAGTACGTCGAGCTGGGCCGGGAGAAGACCGACAAGATCTTCACGATCCTGGTCGAGTTCGGGGACAAGGTGGACGACACCACCATGTACGACCCCGACGGTCCGGACGGCCCCGAGGCGCCGGTCAAGAAGTACGGTGGCAAGCCCGGCCCGGCGCACAACAAAATAGCCGAGCCGGACCGTGCGAAGGACAACAGCACGGCCTGGCAGAAGGACTACAACCAGAAGCACTTCCAGGACCTCTACTTCGGTGAGGGCAAGGACGCCAAGGGCAAGACCAAGCACTCCCTGAAGACCTACTACGAGAAGACCTCCTCCGGCCGCTACTCGGTCGACGGAGAGGTCTCCGACTGGGTCAAGGTCGACTACAACGAGGCACGGTACGGCTCCAATTACTGCGGCGACACCAACTGCGCCAACGTCTGGGACGCGGTGAAGGACGGCGTCACCGCCTGGACCAAGGACCAGAAGGCCCAGGGCCGCACGGACGCCCAGATCAAGGCGGACCTCGCCAAGTACGACCTCTGGGACCGCTACGACTTCGACGGCGACGGCAACTTCAACGAGCCCGACGGGTACATCGACCACTTCCAGATCGTTCACGCGGGCGAGGACGAGTCGGCCGGCGGCGGCGCCGAGGGCACCAACGCCCTCTGGGCGCACCGCTGGTACGCGTACGGAAACGACGCGGGCAGCACCGGCCCCTCGGACAACAAGGCCGGCGGCACGCAGATCGGCGACTCGGGCATCTGGGTCGGCGACTACACGATGCAGCCGGAGAACGGCGGCCTCGGCGTCTTCGCCCACGAGTACGGCCACGACCTCGGCCTGCCCGACCTGTACGACACCACGGGCAAGGGTGAGAACTCGGTCGGCTTCTGGTCGCTGATGTCGGCCGGTTCCTGGCTCGGCACCGGCAAGGACGCCATCGGTGACCTGCCCGGCGACATGACCGCGTGGGACAAGTTCCAGCTGGGCTGGCTCGACTACGCCAAGGCCAAGGCCGCGACGACGTCCGAGCACAAGCTGGGCGTCGCGGAGTACAACACCCGCCACCGCCAGGCGCTCGTCGTCGACCTCCCGAAGAAGCCCGTCACCACCACGGTCACCAAGCCCACCGAGGGCTCCAAGCAGTGGTGGAGCGACCAGGGCGACGACCTCAAGAACACCCTGACGCGCTCGGTCGACCTGACCGGCAAGTCCAAGGCCGCGCTCTCGCTTGACGGTTGGTGGGACATCGAGGCCAACTACGACTACCTCTACACCGAGGTGTCGACGGACGGCGGCGCCAACTGGACGCCGGTGGACGGCACTGCGGACGGCAAGGCCATCCCGCGCGACGCCGGTGACAAGCCCGCGTTGACCGGTGCGTCCGGGGCGTACAAGAAGCTCGCGTTCCCGCTCGACGCGTACGCCGGCAAGAAGATCGACGTCCGTTTCCGTTACTCGACGGACGGCGGCGCGGGCGGCAAGGGCTTCACGGCCGACGCGCTCGCCGTGACGGCGGACGGCGCCAAGGTCTTCGAGGACGGCGCCGAGGGCGACGACAACGGCTGGACGGCGAAGGGCTTTTCGCGCATCGGCGAGTCCTTCACCAAGAACTACGACCAGTACTACCTCGCCGAGAACCGGCAGTACGTGTCGTACGACAAGACCCTGAAGGTCGGCCCGTACAACTTCGGCTTCTCCAAGACCCGTCCGGACTGGGTGGAGCACTACGCGTACCAGACCGGCCTGATGGTCTGGCAGTGGGACACCTCGCAGAAGGACAACAACACCAGCGCGCACCCCGGCCAGGGTCTGATCCTGCCGGTGGATGCGCACGCCAAGCCGCTGAAGTGGGCGGACGGCACCCTCCTGCGGAACAAGATCCAGCCGTTCGACGCGCCCTTCAGCAAGTTCGCGACCGACAAGTTCTCGCTCCACAACGCGGACGTCGCGCTGAAGATCAAGTCCCAGAAGGGCGTCCCGGTCTTCGACGACCGCAAGGGCACCTACTGGTACAAGGAGAACCCCACGGGAAGTGTCAAGGTCACTGACACCAACACTCAGATCAAGATCATCAAGCAGCCGAAGGATGGCTCCTCGATCACGGTCCAGGTGGGTCCCTCGACGAAGTAGTTAGCGTTTTCGCAGGTCAAGCCATGATCGGCCGTCGCCCTCTAGCGGGCGGCGGCCGATCGTGTTTAGGTGCGTCCTGTGGATTTCTTATTGACACGGGGTCCGGCCAGGGGCTCCGTGCGTCGTCTCACGGGGGTGTGACCAGCCATGTCCGCAGGAGGTTTCAGCAAGCTGCCGAACGGCAGCGTGGTGGTGGCCCTGACGCTGCCGAACCCTGCCCTGGGTGGCGGCAATGTCCGCATGATCGTCCACGCGGTGAACCGCGCGAGGGCGCTGACACGCCTGCGGAACCTCGGCTTGCGAGCCGTCTATCTGCGGGGCAACGCGGAGCCGCCGACGCCGGACGAGATCACGGCGGTGCTGCATCACCCGGACGGGCTCATATGGCGTACGGCGCCGGACGCTGCCGCTGAGCTTTGGCATCCCATCAGGGCCCTGAAGCGGCAGAGACCCGGTTACCCGGAGGCCAGCCCTTCGGGGGTGTGACGGGACCTGCGGGCCCGGTGGGGGCTTGTCGCGCAGTTCCCCGCGCCCCTTACGGGGCTAGATCACCGGCTTGCCCGTCAGCTCCACACCGGCCGTCGTCAGTTCCTCCAGCGCCCGCTCGGTCGTCTCCTCGGAGACCCCCGCGGTCAGGTCCAGCAGGACCGTCGTGGCGAAGCCCTCGCGCACCGCGTCGAGCGCGGTCGCGCGTACGCAGTGGTCCGTGGCGAGCCCCACCACGTCCACCTCGGTGATCTTCCGGGCCCGCAGCCAGTCGGCCAGCGAGACGCCGTTCTCGTCGGCCCCCTCGAACCCGCTGTACGCGGCCGAGTAGGCCCCCTTGTCGAACACCGCGTCGATGGCCCCGGACGCCACGACCGGCGCGAAGTTCGGGTGGAAGCCGATCCCCTCGGTCCCCGCCACGCAGTGCGGCGGCCAGGAGTGGGCGTAGTCCGGCCGGTCGGAGAAGTGGTCGCCCGGCTCGATGTGGTGGTCGCGGGTGGCCACCACGTGCCGGTAGCCCGCCGGCGCCTGGCCGATCAGCTCGGTGATCGCGGCGGCCACGTCGGATCCCCCGGCGACCGCGAGGCTGCCGCCCTCGCAGAAGTCGTTCTGCACATCGACGACGATCAAGGCGCGGCGCATCGGGTGTCCTTCGGCTCGGCAAGGCTCGTAGACGTTTGAGGAGGGAGAGGGGGACTCGGCCGGATGAACCGAGCGTAGAGACTTCGAACGCGATGCGGGAGAGGGCGTTCGAACGCCCGCTCTCCGCTCCGGCGCACACTCCAGGTGTCGTCCATCGGTATCAGACGTATTCCGTCGGAATGACGGCCTCGCCCTTGGACAGCTGCGTGGCCGACAGGGGAAGCCGCTCCCGCGCCGCCGCGTGCCGGTCGCGCACGGTGTCCAGCGGCTCGCGCGCCACCACCTCACCGCCCTTGATCAGCTCGACGAGGAGCTGGTGGTCGGCGAGCTCCACCGGTACGGGGCCCGTGCCGATCACCTCGGCCTCGGCGACCCCGTGCTCGTCGGGCCGCCGCGCGGCCCACTTGCGGCCGCCCACCGACGACTTGGCGCCGAGCGACTTCTTGGCCACCGGCTCCAGGCGGGCGTGCGGGTCCGCCGAGTGGGCGCGGGCCACCAGCTTGTAGACCATGGAGCAGGTCGGGTGCCCGGACCCGGTGACGAGCTGCGTGCCCACTCCGTACGCGTCCACGGGCGCCGCCGCGAGCGAGGCGATGGCGTACTCGTCGAGGTCGGAGGTGACGACGATCTTCGTCTTGGTCGCACCGAGCTCGTCCAGCTGGTCGCGCACCCGGTGGGCGACCAGGAGCAGGTCACCGGAGTCGATGCGCACGGCGCCCAGCTCGGGCCCCGCGACCTCGACGGCGGTGCGGACGGCCTCGGTCACGTCGTACGTGTCGACGAGCAGGGTGGTGCCGGGGCCCAGGGAGTCGACCTGGGCCTGGAAGGCGTCGCGTTCGTTGTCGTGCAGGAGGGTGAAGGCGTGGGCGGACGTGCCGACCGTGGGGATGTCGTAGCGGAAACCGGCGGCCAGGTCGGACGTGGTGGTGAAGCCGCCGACGTACGCGGCGCGCGAGGCGGCGACGGCCGCCAGCTCGTGCGTGCGACGTGCGCCCATCTCGATCAGCGGGCGCTCACCGGCGGCCGAGGCCATCCGGGAGGCGGCGGCCGCGATCGCCGAGTCGTGGTTGAGGATGGAGAGGATCACCGTCTCCAGGAGCACGCACTCCGCGAAGGAGCCCTCGACGCGCAGGATCGGCGAGCCCGGGAAGTAGACCTCGCCCTCCGGATAGCCCCAGATGTCGCCGCTGAAGCGGTACGAGGAGAGCCACTGGAGGGTGTCCTCGTCGACGACACGGCGCTCGCGCAGGAAGCCGATGACGTCGGCGTCGAAGCGGAAGTTCTCCACGGCGTCCAGGACACGGCCGGTTCCGGCCACCACTCCGTAGCGGCGTCCCTCGGGCAGTCTGCGCGTGAAGACCTCGAAGACGGAGCGCCGGTCGGCGGTGCCGGCCTTCAGCGCGGCCTGCAGCATCGTGAGCTCGTAGTGATCCGTGAAGAGCGCGGTCGACGGAACATCCACCGGCAGCCCAAGGTCCGCTGTGTTCATATGAAGGATGCTACCCCGCATCTCGTCACTCTGACGATTTCCTGAGTCCATTTGTGCGAGGGGCCCCTGCGGGTGGCAGCATGGGACAAGTGAGTACGGCTCCCGCAGAGATCACCCGCCCGGAATCGGACGAAGAGACCTTCGCCGTCCCGGAGCCGGATGTCCCATGGATCACGCTCGTCCATAACGACCCGGTCAATTTGATGAGTTACGTGACCTATGTGTTCCAGTCCTACTTCGGGTACTCGAAGGAGAAGGCCACGAAGCTGATGATGGACGTGCATCACAAGGGTCGCGCTGTCGTCTCCACCGGCTCCCGCGAGGAGATGGAGCGCGACGTACAGGCCATGCACGGATACGGTCTGTGGGCCACCCTCCAGCAGGACCGGAAGTAGCGACGCATCTGATGCCAGGACAATTCGAAGCCATTCCCGGGGGCGGCGCTGCCGTCGCGCTCGACGAGGTCGAGATCTCGATCATCCGGTCCCTGGCCGTCCAGCTCCTGGAGCTGATCGGTCCGGGCCCGGCCGAGGACGCGCCCGACGACCCCCTCGCGGAGCTGTTCTCGGAGGGCCCGAGCGAGCCGCCCACCGACCCCGTTCTCCAGAGGCTGCTGCCGGACGCGTACGGCGGCCCCGGCAGCGAGGAGGCCGACGAGGACGAACTGCGGGCGTACTCCTCGGAGTTCAGGCGCTTCACCGAGAACGACCTGCGGGCCAAGAAGCGCGACGACGCCCTGGTGGTGATCCGCTGCCTGGACGCCCTGACGTCGAAGGGCGAGGGCGGCGCCGTCCTGAAGCTGTCCGCCGACGAGTCGCGGCACTGGCTCGGCGCGCTCAACGACCTCCGCCTCGCGATCGGTGCCCGTCTCGAGGTGACCGACGAGGACGACACGGACCTGCTCTACCAGCTGCCGGACTCCGACGCCCGCAAGCCGATGGTGATGGCCTACCTCTGGCTCGGCGGGTTGCAGGAGACGCTGGTCGGCACGCTCATCGGTTAGAAGTCACACGGTCGCACACGCAAAGTCGTTGTATCTAGCAGCCGATACTCTTCGTTCGCTCAGCGGACGCTCAAATCCGGATAACGATCGCGTCACTTCAATGACCTCTTTTGACGCGTCAAGGGAATTTTGTCCGGTTCTTCTCGTGGTGTGGGCCACACGTGCCGCGGTCGATCACTATTGCGGCCGTGATAAATCTTCACGACCACTCGGTGACGCCACCCATGTCACCGGTGGCGCTCGGGCCGGCAGACCGCCGGTAGCACTCCATCCATATCCGGGGGGATCAGGACCTGATCCGTGGCCATACGCAGACTGCGGGCACGGATCAGCGTGGAGAAAGGCGTCACCATGACCTCAGTGCAGGTCGAAGAGCATCACGACGGCAATGAGGCCGACGGAGCGGGCGGTTCGTCCGGTTCGTCAGGCGAGGGCTATCAGCGCGGGCTCGGTGCCCGGCAGATCCAGATGATCGCGATCGGCGGTGCCATCGGCACCGGCCTGTTCCTCGGCGCGGGCAAGGCCATTCACAAGGCCGGTCCGAGCCTCATCCTGGCGTACGCCATCGCCGGCCTCGTCATCTTCTTCATCATGCGGGCCCTGGGCGAGCTGCTCATGTACCGCGCCGTGTCGGGCTCCTTCTCGGAGTACGCGCGTGAATTCATCGGCCCGTTCTTCGGGTACGTGACCGGCTGGACGTACTGGCTCTTCTGGGTCGTCACCGGCATCACGGAAGTCACGGCCGCGGCCCAGTACATGCAGTACTGGACGCACAACTCCATTCCACAATGGGCCTACGCGCTGATCTTCACGGTCATCCTGTACGGCGCCAACCTGATCTCCGTGAAGCTCTTCGGTGAGCTCGAGTTCTGGTTCTCGATGGTCAAGGTCACCGCGATCATCGGCATGATCCTCATCTGCGCCGGCATCCTCACCATCGGCTTCTCCGACGCCGGTGACACCGCGTCCGTGAGCCACCTGTGGGACCAGGGCGGGTTCTTCCCGAACGGCATCGGCTCCACGCTGATGACGCTGCAGATCGTGATGTTCGCCTTCCTCGCCGTCGAGCTCGTCGGCGTCACCGCGGGCGAGTCCAAGGACCCCAAGACCGTCCTGCCCAAGGCCATCAACACCGTGCCGTGGCGCATCGCCGTCTTCTACGTCGGCGCGCTCATCATGATCCTCTCGGTCGTGCCGTGGACCACGTTCCAGCCGGGCGTCTCGCCGTTCGTGGCGGCGTTCGAGGAGATGGGCCTGGGCATCGGCGCCGCGATCGTCAACTTCGTCGTCCTGACGGCCGCGCTCTCCTCCTGCAACTCCGGCATGTACTCCACCGGCCGCATGCTGCGCGACCTCGCGCTCAACGGCCAGGGCCCGAAGTTCTTCACCAAGCTGACGAAGAACGGCCTGCCGCTGGTCGGCACCACGTTCTCCGCCACGCTGATGCTGGTCGGCGTCTGGATCAATTACCAGTGGCCGGGCGAGGCGTTCAACTACGTCGTCTCCTTCGCGACCATCTCCGGTATGTGGGCCTGGATCATGATCCTGATCTGCCAGATCAAGTACCGCCGCAAGGCCGACCGCGGCGAGCTGCCGCAGTCGACCTTCCGGGCGCCGGGCGCTCCGTTCACGAGCTGGTTCGCGCTGGCCTTCATCGGCATGGTCATCGTGATGATGGGCATCGACAAGGACGCGCGGATCTCGCTCTACGCGGCTCCGGTGTGGGCGCTGATCCTCGGCGTCGGCTACCTCGTCATGCAGAAGCGCAACGCGCAGCCGACGGGTGGCGGCGAGGCGGACAAGAAGGACGCGATCAAGTCCTGACCGCCACGTCCTGACCGCCGGGTCATCACCGCTTGATCCCAGCATGTGGGCCGGTCCGTACCACTCTTCGGTACGGGTCGGCCCTTCTGCTTATCCTGGCTGCCATGCTGACCCTGACCCAGGCCCTCCACGACCAGATCGTCGCGCACGCGCGCCAGGACCACCCCGACGAGGCCTGCGGTGTGGTCGCGGGCCCGGAGGGAACCGGCCGCCCCGAGCGCTTCATCCCCATGCTGAACGCGGCCCGCTCGCCCACGTTCTACGAGTTCGACTCGGGCGACCTCCTCAAGCTCTACCGCGAGATGGACGACCGCGACGAGGAGCCGGTGATCGTCTACCACTCGCACACGGCGACCGAGGCCTACCCCTCGCGTACCGACATCTCGTACGCCAACGAGCCCGGCGCCCACTACGTCCTGGTCTCCACGGCCGACACCGACGACGCCGGCGACTTCCAGTTCCGCTCCTTCAGGATCGTGGACGGCGAGGTCACCGAAGAAGAGGTGAAGGTCGTCCAGGCATACTGAGCCCACCGAGAGGCGGCAGGACCCAGGAAGCCGGTGCGAATCCGGCACGGTCCCGCCACTGTGACCCCACCCTCCGCGGGTGGGGCAGTCAGGAACTGACCTGCCGCCTTCTTCTCCCACGACGCAGGGGACGCGGAAATCCCCTGGAGGAGGCAGCTCAGCCATGTCCCGTTCCATACGCATGCTCCTGGCCGCGGCCCTGCTGGCCCCGCTCGCCGCGTGCTCGTCCTCCGACGGCACCGAATCGAAGCCGGAGTCCAAGACGCCGGGCTTCCCGTACACGGTCACGAACTGCGGCGTGAAGACGACGTACGAAGCGCCCCCGAAGCGCGCCGTGACGATGAACCAGCACGTGACGGAAGTGATGCTGGAACTGGGCCTCAAGGACCGCATCGCGGGCACGGCCTACCTGGACGACAAGGTCCTGCCGAAGTACGCGAAGGCGTACGCGGACACCCCGGTCCTCGCCAAGGAATACCCCTCGTACGAGAAGCTCCTGGCCGCGAACCCCGACTTCGTCTACGGCGGCTACGCGTCCGCCTTCCTCGCGGGCGAGGGCCGCAGCCGCGGGGCCCTGGCGAAGTCCGGCATCGAGAGCCGCCTCAACGTCGAGGGCTGCGCGAAGCGGGCGGTGTCGATGGACGACGTCTACAAGGAGGTCCGCGAGGTCGGCAGCACGTTCGGAGTGCGGCCGCGGGCGGACAAGTGGGTGGCCGCGGCGAAGCGCCAACTGGCGGACGCCGCCGGGGACTCGAAGGGCCGTGAGCCCGTCCCCGTCTTCGTCTACGACAGCGGCGACAAGACCGCGTTCACGGCGGGCGGCCGGGGCATCGGCAACGACATCATCGAGCGGGCGGGCGGCCGCAACGTCTTCGCCGACCTGGACAAGGCCTTCGGCGACGCGTCCTGGGAGTCGGTGGTCGACCGCAAGCCCGAGGTGATCGTGATCCTCGACTACGGAGGCACGACGGTGGCCCAGAAGAAGAAGCGCCTCCTGGACGACCCGGTCCTGGCGGCCATCCCCGCCATCAAGAACAAGCGCTTCGCGGTACTGCCGCTGTCGGACACGGTGGTGGGGGTGAGGGCACCGGGGGCGGTGGGGAAGCTGGCGGACCAGCTGTGAAGGGGCAGGGGGTTCAGCCCGTCCGGCGTTTGAGGACGAACTCGGCGGAGCCGGTGATTGCGGCAAGCAAGGCCCCCGCGCCGAGCGGGTTTTCGGGAAGGGGCGGGGTTGGGGAAGGTCCCGCCAGGGTCACACCACCCCGCAGACGAGTGGGCTACGCGACAGTCATCGCGGCGCTCTGCGCAGCCTTCGCGGCAGCGGTCGTCGCCGGCCTAGCCCTGGGGTCCGTCCGGATCCCCCCGGCGGACGTCCTGGAGATCCTCGCCGGAAGGGCGGAACCCTCACCCTTCCGCACGATCGTGCTGGACGTCCGCCTGCCCCGCGTCCTGCTCGGCGCAGCCGTAGGCGCAGGCCTTGCCGTCATCGGCACCGTCCTCCAGGCCCTGGTGAGAAACCCCCTGGCCGACCCCTTCCTCCTCGGCGTCTCCTCCGGCGCCTCCGCGGGAGCCGTCGCCGTCATCGTCCTCGGCAGCGTCTTCGGCCTGGGCGCGGGCCTGGCCACCACCGTCACCATCCCGGCCGCGGCCTTCGCCGGCGCCCTGCTCTCGCTGCTGGTCGTCTACACCCTGGCCAGATCCGGCGGCGGCGGATTCGCCACCGGGCGCCTGATCCTGGCCGGAGTGGCCGTCTCGTACATCCTCTCCGCCCTGACCAGCCTCATCCTGATCATGGCCGACAGCGCCGACCACCTGAAGGAAGTCCTGTACTGGACCCTCGGCGGCCTCGGCAGCGCCCGCTGGGACATGCTCGCCCTGCCCGGCGCGGCCCTCGTCGTGGGCACGGCCCTGCTCGTCGCCCTGGCCCGCCCCCTCGACCTGCTCCTGGTCGGCGAGGAGGGCGCCACCGTCCTCGGCCTGGACACCGCCCGCTTCCGCGCCGCCGTCTTCGTCCTCGCCTCGCTCCTGACCGGCGTACTCGTCGCGTACAGCGGAGCCATCGGCTTCGTCGGCCTGATGGTGCCGCACGCGGCCCGGATGCTGGTCGGCGCCGCCCACCGGGCGCTCCTGCCGGTGGTGGCCCTGATGGGCGCGGTGTTCCTGGTGGCCGCCGACCTCGCCGCGCGCACGGTCGCGGCGCCGCAGGACATCCCGGTCGGCGTCCTGACGGCGCTGACGGGCGGCCCGTTCTTCCTGTGGATGCTGCGCAAGAACCGTACGGAGGAAGGGGCACCCGCATGATGATGCGTACCGAGAACCTCACGTACGAGACGCCCGGCGGCCTGCGCCTGGTCGACGACGTCACCCTGCACGCCGCCCGAGGCGAGACCATCGGCCTCGTCGGCCCCAACGGCAGCGGCAAGACCACCCTCCTGCGCTGCGTCTACGGCACCCTCACGCCCACCGGCGGCCGCGTACTCCTGGACGGTGACGACCTGGCGGCCCGCTCGGCCAAGGACCGCGCCCGCCGCATCGCCACCGTCCCGCAGGACGGGCACACCGGCTTCGAGCTCACCGTCCGGCAGATCGTCGCGATGGGCCGCTCCCCGCACAAACGCTTCTGGGAGGCGGACACGGCCGAGGACGAGAAGCTGGTGCTCGACGCCCTGGAACGCGTCGGCGCGGCGGACCTCGCCCACCGCGTCTTCGCCGGGCTCTCCGGCGGCGAGCGCCAGCGCGCCCTGGTGGCGAGGGCGCTGGTGCAGGAGCCCGCGGTCCTCGTCCTGGACGAACCGACCAACCACCTCGACATCCGCTACCAGCTGGAGATCCTCACCCTGGTCCGCGACCTCGGCACCACGAATCTCCTGGCCCTGCACGACCTCAATCTGGCGGCGTACTACTGCGACCGTCTGTACGTGCTCGACGCCGGCCGTCTCGTCGCGTCAGGCGCGCCGAAGGAGGTCCTGACCAGCGAGCTCCTCGCCGAGGTGTACGGGGTGACGGCGGAGGTGGCGGTGCATCCGGCCACGGGCGCTCCGACGGTCACGTACCTGCCCTCAGCTGCGCCCCGCCTCCCGGCATCCACGTGATGGACGCAAATCGTCCAGCATGCGAGATCACATTCCAGAACCCGGACCGGGAATCGATACGATGACCGCATGGTTCCCCACGACGTGAGCGACAAGATGCCGGGCATGCTGCTCGTTGCGCGTCTGCACGTCGATTTGTGCAGGCTCTCCAGCGCGATCTGTTCGCGCTGACAGCCGCCGCCGTACGGCCGTGAGCCGCGGCGCCACCTCCGCGTAACGCCGGATGCCGGACACCTGACGCCTTACGCACTCGAACTGACGCACCGCACGACCGGGCCGCCGCGCGCCCACCCACGTGACATCTCCCGACAGGAGCCCCCAGCCATGGCCATCGAGGTCCGCATCCCGACCATCCTCCGCACCTACACCGACGGCGCCAAGGCCGTCGAGGGCAGCGGGGACACCCTCGCCGAGCTCTTCAGCGACCTCGACTCGCGGCACGCGGGCATCGCCGAGCGCATCGTGGACGGCGACAAGCTGCGCCGCTTCGTCAACGTGTACCTGAACGACGAGGACGTCCGCTTCCTGGACGGCATCTCCACCAAGCTCACCGACGGCGACAACGTCACGATCCTCCCGGCCGTGGCCGGCGGCATGGTCTGATCGCGGATGCCTCGCTACGACTCCCCGCTGGCGGCCGTGGGTAACACGCCCCTGGTCCGCCTGCCGCGGCTCTCCCCCTCCGACGACGTCCGCATCTGGGCGAAGCTGGAGGACCGTAACCCGACCGGTTCCATCAAGGACCGCCCGGCGCTGCACATGGTCGAACAGGCGGAGAAGGACGGGCGGTTGACGCCCGGCTGCACGATCCTGGAGCCGACGTCCGGCAACACGGGCATCTCACTCGCGATGGCGGCCAAGCTCAAGGGCTACCGCATCGTGTGCGTCATGCCGGAGAACACCTCGCAGGAGCGGCGTGAGCTCCTCGCCATGTGGGGCGCGGAGATCATCCCGTCCCCGGCGGCAGGCGGCTCGAACACGGCCGTACGCGTCGCCAAGGAACTGGCGGCCGAGCACCCGGACTGGGTGATGCTTTACCAGTACGGGAACCCGGACAACGCGGGCGCCCACTACGCGACGACCGGCCCGGAGATCCTCGCGGACCTCCCCTCGGTCACCCACTTCGTGGCGGGCCTCGGCACGACGGGCACGCTGATGGGCGTGGGCCGCTTCCTGCGCGAGCAGAAGCCGGACATCAAGATCGTCGCGGCGGAGCCCCGCTACGACGACCTCGTGTACGGCCTGCGGAACCTCGACGAGGGCTTCGTCCCCGAGCTGTACGACGCGTCGGTCCTGACCACCCGCTTCTCCGTCGGCTCGGCGGACGCGGTGACGCGCACCCGCGAGCTCCTCCAGCAGGAGGGGATCTTCGCGGGCGTCTCCACCGGGGCCGCGCTGCACGCGGCGATCGGCGTCGGCAAGAAGGCCCTGGCCGCGGGGGAGTCCGCCGACATCGTCTTCGTCGTGGCCGACGGCGGCTGGAAGTACCTCTCGACGGGCGTCTACACCGCCGAGACGACCGAGGCGGCGATCGAGACGCTGCAAGGCCAACTGTGGGCTTAGAGGGTCAACTGTGGGCTTAGAGGCAGACGCAGGAGAACGCCGGGCGGGCTGGACACATCCAGCCCGCCCGGCGTCTTCGTTGCCGCTCAACCCGCCAAGTACCGCACCTGATCCCACAGCGCCGGATCCACGATCCCCGCCCGCCTGCGGAACTCCCACACCGGCACATCCCGCAGCTCGTCCGTCTCAAGGAAGCTGGGCCGCCCCCGCGCGTCCCCCACCGACCCGGGCGGCAGCGGAATCACCCCGGCCCGCTCGTCGTGGTACTTGCTGGTGATCTTCGCGACGACCGCGCGCTCGCCCCGCACGGACAGCACAAGACAGGGCCGATCCTTGGTGCCGGGCCCGTCCTCGTAGGGCACCTTCGCCCACCAGATCTCCGCGGGCTTGGGCGCGGGCAGCCTGCGCCGCGGCCCGCGCGGCCTGCCCGGCGGCCGGGTGGTCCGCCCGCGGGGCCCGCGGCCGCTACGGCCCCGGCCGTCCACCAACGCGGCGACCGCCGCGAGCACCACCACGGCGGCAAGCGCGAGCCACCATGACGTATCCATACCGCAGACGGTACCGGCGCGCACCCCGCCCCGCGCGCCCCCCGAACCGGTGACAGCGCAGGTGAGTTCTCCCACAACGGCCCACGACGGAGGAGCGACCTGACCTTTTGCGCCTTACGCTCGACGGACCGCAGAACTCCTCGAAGAGCCTCTCGCAGGCCTCTTCGCAAGCCCCCCGCAACGCCCCGCACAACCCCCGTTTCGCCCCCGGAGGTTTCCGCTCCATGAAGCTCACCGTCGTCGGCTGCTCGGGGTCGTTTCCGTCCGCGGACTCGGCCTGCTCGAGCTACCTCATCGAGGCCGACGGCTTCCGGCTGCTTCTCGACATGGGCAATGGCGCCCTGGGCGAGCTGCAGCGCCATGTCGGTCTGTACGACCTGGACGCGATCTTCCTCAGCCATCTGCACGCCGACCACTGCATCGATATGTGCGCCTATTTCGTGGCGCGCTACTACCGGCACGAAGGCGGCCGCTGCGCCCCCATCCCGGTCTACGGCCCCGAGGGCACCGAACAGCGCCTGACCACCGCGTACGCCGACACCCCGTCCGCCTCCTCGATGAGCGAGGTCTTCGACTTCCACACCGTGAAGCCGGCCTCGTTCGACATCGGCCCCTTCTCGGTCCGTACGGAGAAGGTGTGCCACCCCGTCGAGGCGTACGGCATCCGCGTCGAGCACGGGGGCACGTCCCTCACGTACTCGGGAGACACGGGTGTGTGCGGCGCGCTGGACGAACTGGCCGCCGACACCGACCTGTTCCTCTGCGAGGCGGCCTTCACGCACGGCAAGGAGAACATCCCCGACCTGCACCTCAACGGCCGTGAGGCGGGCGAGTCCGCCCAGCGCGCGAAGGCCGGGCGCCTCCTCCTCACCCACATCCCGCCGTGGACGGACCCCCAGGTGAACCTGGCGGACGCGCGCGCCGTGTACGACGGCCCGGCCGAACTCGCGAAGCCCGGCCGGAGCTACGAGATCTAGCGCTCCTCCGTCGAGCGCCTGCTGCCGCGGCCGCCCAGCGCCATCCTGTTCCACGTGTGGCGGCGGCCGCGGATCGCGACCGAGTACGCGTACATGACCTCCGGATCGCACATGCCCGGAAGGTAGGAGTCGCCGAAGTGGTGGGCGTCGACGCCCACTTCCTTCGCGTTCAGGGCCAGCTGCGGCACGACGTTCGCGTGCGAGCCCTCCTGGCTGGTGCCGATCGCCCCCATCACGACCGCCCCCAGGTCCTGCACCGCGGCCACCGCCCCCGCGGCCAGCTCCTTGGTGACGCCGGGCAGCGTCCCCGGCAGCGGCATGACGACACCGTCCGTGCCCGCGTCCACCAGCGAGGTGAGCCGCGCGGCCGTGACCCGCTCCGGGTGACCGGCGTGATGCATCTTGCCGCTCCACAGCGCGACGTCGTCCCCGAGGCCCTGCCGCAGCTCCTCCGTCACCCGCGCGAGACCCTCGTACGAACCGCCCGTCCCCGGATTCGCCGTCAGGCAGAGCATCGCCGCGCCCATGTCGATCAGCCGTTTGGCGTACTCGGGCTTGGCCCGGCGGATCTCGGGCACATCACCGGGCTCCAGATTGATGCCCACGGGCCGGCCGATGAAGGCCGCGAGCTCGGCGATGGAGGCGAACGCGCCGAGCCCCGGCAGATCGAGCCGCTCGCCGTCCCAGGCCCGCTCGATCAGGTTCAGTACGACGATGTCGGCGCCGAAGGCCGCGACGAGCTCGGCGTTGTGCACACCGGGCATGCCCGGCACGGGGACGAGGGCGGCCCGGTCGGCGAAGACCTCGCCGACCATGGTGCGCCCCTCGGCGGCGGCCACGGAAGCGGTCAGGGCGCGACCGCGGAGGGCGGCGAGGCCGTCGCGGTCGAGGTCGAGGATGCGGGGGGTCCGGGGGGTGGTCATGTCTCCGACCGTAAGCGGACGGAACGGACAAAGCCCCGCACCGTTGGTCGCAACGGTGCGGGGCTTACGTCCCGAAGTGGGGCGGAGGCTACTTGGCCTCGGCCTTCTGGAGCTCGGCGAGCTCCTCGTCGGACTCGCGGCCCGGCGTCGGGAGGTTCCACTTGGTGATCGCGAAGCGGAAGACGACGTAGTAGAGCGCGGCGAAGCAGAGGCCGACCAGGGCCAGGCCCAGCGGATTCTTCGCGATACCGAAGTTGATGGCGTAGTCGACGAACCCGGCGGAGAAGCCGAAGCCGTCCTTCATGCCGAGCGCCCAGGTCAGCGCCATGGAGACACCGGTGAGCACCGCGTGGATCGCGTACAGGACCGGGGCGATGAACATGAACGTGAACTCGATCGGCTCGGTCACACCGGTGACGAACGCGGTGGCCGCGAGCGAGAACATCATGCCGCCGACGACCTTGCGGCGCTCGGGACGGGCGCAGTGGACGATCGCGAGGCAGGCCGCCGGAAGGGCGAACATCATGATCGGGAAGAAGCCTGTCATGAACTGGCCCGCGGTCGGGTCGCCCTCCAGGAAGCGGGCGATGTCGCCGTGCTTGCCCTCGTAGTCACCGGCCTGGAACCAGGGGAAGGAGTTCAGGAGGTGGTGCATGCCGACCGGGATCAGCGCGCGGTTGACGACGCCGAAGATGCCCGCGCCCACGGCGCCGGAACCGACGAGCCACTCACCGAAGTTGTGCAGACCCGTGCCGAGGACCGGCCATATGTAACCGAAGATGATGCCGATGAACAGACCCGCGAAGGCGGACAGGATCGGGACCAGACGGCGGCCACCGAAGAAGCCCGCCCAGTCGGGCAGCTTCGTACGGTAGAAGCGCTGGTAGATCAGGGCGACGACGATGCCCATGACGACACCGCCGAGCACGCCCGCGTCGACGGCCTTCTCGACCAGCACGATCTTGCCGTCGACGACCGACTCCTCCTTCGGCAGGTTGCCGTCGGTGAAGGTGGCGAGGACGTTCTTGAAGACCAGGTAGCCGGTGACGGCGGCCAGGGCCGTGGAGCCGTCCGACTTCTTGGCGAAGCCGATGGCGATGCCGACGGCGAACAGCAGCGCCATGTTGTCCATGATCGCGCCGCCGCCGGCGGCCATGAAGCTGGCAATCTTGTTGATGAAGTCGGGCATGGACGGCTTGCCGAGCATGTCGTCGTGGCCCAGACGGACCAGGAGCGCTCCGGCGGGCAGCACGGCGACCGGCAGCATGAGGCTGCGGCCGATGCGCTGCATGACAGCCATCACGCCGGCGCCCTTCTTCTTCTCGGCCGCGGGGGCGGAACTGGCCGTGGACACAACTTCCTCCAGTGGGCAAGGCGCCGCCTGGGACATGGAAGAGGGGACGGCGGCGTCTCCGGGGGCCGCGGCGGACGGCCGCGTGGTCTACACCATTAAGTGGTGTAGACCTGTTGTAGCACGGTGAAGGTGACGTAAGGAACCCACGAGTTTTGTGGGGTCGGCCATAACGTGAAATCAACGGCAAAAGACCCCCGGACCCGAGGGTCCGAGGGCCTTCCGCATGCGGCCGCGCGCGGGGGTGCGGACTCCGCCCGCGCTGGGGCTAAGCCTTGGTCTGCTCCGCGTCCTGTGCTTCCGCTTCCTCCTCCGGTTCTCGCCCCGGCGTATGCAGGTCGAACTTGCGGATCACGAAGCTGAACAGGACGTAGTACACGACGGCGAACACGAGCCCGATGGGAATGATCAGCCAGGGTTTGGTCGCCAGACTCCAGTTGATGACGTAGTCGATCAGACCCGCCGAGAAGCTGAAGCCGTCCTTGACCCCCAGGGCCCATGTCACCGCCATGGAGACACCGGTGAGGACCGCGTGGATCGCGTACAGCGCGGGCGCGATGAAGAGGAACGAGTACTCGATCGGTTCGGTGATGCCGGTGACGAACGACGTCAGGCCGACCGAGAGCATCAGGCCGCCGACCACCTTGCGGCGCTCGGGACGGGCCGCGTGCGTGATCGCGAGGGCCGCGGCCGGCAGGGCGAACATCATGATCGGGAAGAAGCCCGACGTGAACTGACCGGCCGTCGGGTCACCCGCCAGGAAGCGGTTGATGTCACCGTGGACCATCGTGCCGTCCGGCTTCTCGTAGTCGCCGAACTGGAACCAGACGAACGTGTTCAGGAACTGGTGCAGGCCGACCGTGAGCAGCGCGCGGTTGGCCACGCCGAAGATTCCCGAACCCAACCACCCAAGGTCCACAAGCCACTTGGAGAAGCTGGTCAGCCCGTCACCGATGGGCGGCCAGATCCACACGCAGAGCCCCGCGAAGACCAGACCGACGAAGGCCATGATGATCGGCACCAGACGGCGGCCGTTGAAGAAGCCCAGCCAGTCGACCAGCTTCACGCGGTGGTAGCGCTGCCAGAACCACGCCGAGAGCAGACCCATCACGATGCCGCCGAAGACCCCTGGGTTCTGGTACGCGGCTTGCGCGACCGTCCCGTCCTCCGCCACGCAGACGCCGCTCCACAACCCCGCGGCGCCGAACGTGGTGTCGGTGGGGCAGTCGTCGGGGAAGGCGCGAAGCACCGCGTAGTAGACGAGGAAACCCGTGACCGCCGCGAGCGCCGTGGAGCCGTCCGACTTCTTGGCCATGCCGATCGCGACACCGATGCAGAACAGCAGGGGCAGACCGAGGGTGGAGTCCAGGAGGGAGCCGCCCGCCGCCGCGAAGACCTTGGCGACGTTGTCCCAGCCGAGGCCGTCGGCACCGAAGACGTCCGGCTGTCCGAGGCGGTTGAGGATGCCGGCGGCGGGCAGGACGGCGATGGGGAGCTGGAGGCTGCGGCCCATCTTCTGGAGGCCCTGGAACAGCCCGTTCCACCACTTCTTCTGCGGCACCGCTGCAGCTTCGGAACTCATCGGCGTCCCCTCCGGAACAAGCCAGGTTTGGCGGTCGTTGAAAACTGGTGTAGACCAGTTGCGGAACGAGTGCGGTGCCGTCCCGGCAGGCATGGCCTGAGGAAGGGCATGAGGGATGGCACCTTGATCGCCATCATTGGGTACGAGTGCCGTAGCCGCCCGCGAAGATGCTCCAACCGTGCGTTACCGTGACAAAGCGGACCTACGGTGTGGTGAGGCCGCGTCCTTTAAGAACAGGGAGAACACCATGGCCAGCAAGGCTGAGAAGATCGTTGCCGGGCTCGGCGGCATCGACAACATCGAAGAGGTCGAGGGCTGCATCACCCGCCTCCGCACCGAGGTCAAGGACCCGGGCCTCGTCGACGACGCCGCGCTGAAGGCCGCCGGCGCCCACGGAGTCGTCAAGATGGGCACCGCGATCCAGGTCGTCATCGGCACCGACGCGGACCCCATCGCCGCCGACATCGAAGACATGATGTGAGCAACTGAGCTCACCCGCAGAGGGCCCTGCCGACGACCGGTGAGGGCCCTCTGCCATGTGCCGATACGGGCCCCTCGGCCCCTCAGCCATGTGCCGATACGGGCCCCGCGGTCATGAGCGGATACGGCCCCTCAGCCATGTGCCGATAGGGTCAGCCGCATGTCCTCCACGCCTCTCTCCGTGCCTCGCATCGACGGCCGCACCCCCGAACAGCTCCGCCCGATCACCATCGAGCGCGGCTGGAGCAAGCACGCCGAGGGCTCCGTCCTCATCTCCTTCGGCGACACCAAGGTCTTCTGCACCGCCTCCGTCACCGAAGGCGTCCCGCGCTGGCGCAAGGGCAGCGGCGAAGGCTGGGTCACCGCCGAGTACTCGATGCTGCCGCGCTCCACCAACACCCGCGGCGACCGCGAATCCGTACGCGGCAAGATCGGCGGCCGCACCCACGAGATCTCCCGCCTCATCGGCCGCAGCCTCCGCGCCGTCATCGACTACAAGGCGCTCGGCGAGAACACCATCGTCCTCGACTGCGACGTCCTCCAGGCCGACGGCGGCACCCGCACCGCCGCGATCACCGGCGCCTACGTGGCCCTCGCCGACGCCGTGGCCTGGGCCCAGGGCAAGAAGCTCATCAAGGCCGGCCGCAAGCCCCTCACCGACACCGTCTCCGCCGTCTCCGTCGGCATCGTCGGCGGCGTACCGCTCCTCGACCTGCGCTACGAGGAGGACGTGAAGGCCGACACCGACATGAACGTCGTCTGCACCGGCGACGGCCGCTTCGTCGAGGTCCAGGGCACCGCCGAGGCCGAGCCCTTCGACCGCAAGGAACTCAACGCACTGCTCGACCTCGCGGTCGGCGGCTGCGAGGACCTGGCAGCGTTCCAGCGCAAGGCACTCGAAGCGACCGAATAAGCAACCATCAGGCCCCTTAGGGGCGTTCTAACGAGTACGGGCGCGCGGGCCAAGCCGTGCGCCCGTCCGTACCCCCTGGGGAGGGACCGAACCATGGCCGCGCGCCACCGCCGTATCGCCACCGCTGTCACCGCCGTCCTGATCGCCGTGCCGGCGGGCATCGGCCTCGTCGGCTGCGACGCCGTCAACAAGGCCCTGGACTGCGTCCAGACCGCGGACGCCATCGCCGACAGCGTCACCGACCTGCAGCAGGCCGTCGAGAAGGCGGGAGACGACCCCACGCAGGCCGACAAGGCGCTCGACGACATCGACAAGAACATCGACGAGATCGGCGACAAGACCGACAACACCGATGTGAACAAGGCGGTTGACGACCTCGACAAGGCCGTCGACAACGTCCGCAAGTCCATCGACGGGGGCGACGCGACGCCCGACCTCAGCCCCATCACGGACGCGGCGGGCGAACTGACGAAGGTCTGCACGCCGTAGGGTCCGGGGGCTCGGTGGCGCGGGGGCTTGGATACTGGTCGACATGACCCGCCTAATCCTCGCCACCCGCAACGCCGGCAAGATCACGGAACTCAAGTCGATCCTCGCCGACGCAGGTCTCCCTCATGACCTCGTCGGCGCGGACGCCTACCCCGAGATCCCCGACGTCAGGGAAACCGGCGTCACCTTCGCCGAGAACGCCCTCCTCAAGGCCCACGCCCTCGCCAAGGCCACCGGCCTCCCCGCGGTCGCCGACGACTCCGGCCTCTGCGTCGACGTACTCGGCGGCGCCCCCGGCATCTTCTCCGCCCGCTGGGCGGGACGCCACGGCGACGACGCCGCGAACCTCGCCCTCCTCCTGGCCCAACTCGGCGACATCGACGAGGACACCCACCGCTCGGCCCACTTCGCCTGCGCGGCAGCGCTCGCCCTGCCGGACGGCACGGAGAGGGTGGTGGAGGGCCAGCTGCGCGGGGTACTACGCCACGCCCCGTCGGGCACGGGAGGCTTCGGCTACGACCCGATCCTCCAGCCGGAGGGCGAGACGAGGACGTGCGCGGAACTCTCCCCCGAGGAAAAGAACGCGATCAGCCATCGGGGGAAGGCGTTCCGGGCGTTGGTGCCGGTGGTACGGGAACTGCTGGGCTGAGAACCCACACGTACGCCGAAGGCCCGCCTCGCGGGGTACGCGAGGCGGGCCTTCGGCGTGAGGAGCGGTGCGGCGGAAGGGATTCGAACCCTCAAACCCTGTCACGGGTCACTGGACCTAAACCAGCTGTGTCGCCATTGCACCACCGCCGCTGGTAGTCAGCATGCTAACGGGCCGAGGGTTCGAGCGGCACGTGGGCCGTCGATCAGGTATTCGCGAGGGGCGCTTTCCGCCCTCTGTTTCTGCACCACGTCTCCGTCAGCGCATGGCAGTTGGGGCACAGGTACCGCAGGTTCTCCCGCCGATTGTCGCGCCAGTCTCCGTTGACGTGGTCGATCTGCAGGGTGATCGGTTCTCCCAGCCATTCGCCGGTGCTGCCACACGGCACGCACCTGTACGGGACTCCGATCTCTGTCAGAGCTCGGTGGAGCTGAGACCTGTTGGTCCGCCCGGCATGGTCCGGCAGGACGATCAGCACCCGGTGAGCGATGGGCGGGGGTGCGGGGCGCTCCGGCTGTCCCCAGGCCCGGCGCTTGAAATGGCTGGTATCGAGACCGAGGCGGGCTGCCGCGCGCCTAATGCGGCGGTGATTGGTGTCGCTGAGCTCCATGTCGAGGCCGCGCATCACGTCGGCGTAGCTTGTGGAGTTCCTGATGAGGTCGCGGAGTTCCTCTTCGGGAATCAACACACGCTGGTGGGAGAAGTGCCCAGTGTCGATGTGGTGGGCGCGCATCATGCCGCCCAGCGTTGCGCGTGAACGGCTGTCGTCCGGCACTCCAAGTGCGCGTGCCACGCCGCGCACGCTGGTAGCTGCCGCGGCCGCTGTCCGGAGCTCCTCGGGGGTGAAGGGGAGGTCCAGCTCAGGGCGGTCGATGCCGGGGAAGTGGCTGATGTCGATGCCTGCGGCGCTGATGCGGCGGCGGATGTGGGAGAGCGTCCCGGTGGCCGGTGTGGCGCCCAGCGCCAGTGCCACTTCGCGCAGCGAGGACGACGACGCGACCGCGTCGGCAATGGCGGCGTCCGGATACTTGCGCCAAGGGCTGCGCTTGGCGAAGTGGCTCGTGTCGAGCCCGTGACCGGTCACCTTTTCTTGCAGCACACGCCGCTGCCCTCCGCTCGTCCCGAGGCCGAGGCGCCGCATCAGGTCAGTCCAGTTGCGTGCCTCAGCGACGCCCGACGTCAGTCGATCCTTGCTGTACGGGTCCGGCATCGTCCCCCTCCGCATCCGGCCGCACGTTGCAGCCTCGTACGGGCTAACGAACCGACAATCGGATCGTCACGTCCGGAATGCGGAACAGCCCGCCTCACTTTGGTGTGGGGGCGGGCCGGTCGGGAGGGAGGGGGAGGGAGTGTCAGAAGCGCGGTACGGGTGCTGCCGACTCCACCATTTCCGCCGCCTCCTCCTTCGTTTCCACCGACGGCGGCGAACCCGACAGCGGCTTCTGGGCCGTTTCCTTCATGCAGGCCACCGCGATGATGCCGACCAGCGCCGCCGCCATCGAGTAGTAGGCAGGGATCATGTCCGTCCCCGTAATGCTGATCAGGGACGTGATGACCAGGGGAGCCGTGCCGCCGAAGAGGGATGCGGAGAGGTTGTAGCCGACCGACAGGGAGCCGTAGCGGACCGACGTGGGGAACAGGGCCGGGAGCGTTGCCGACATCGTGCCCAGGAGGCAGACCAGGGAGAGGCCCAGCAACAGCATGCCGGCGGAGACCGCGAGCAGGCTGCCCTGCTTGATCAGGAGGAACGCCGGGATCGAGATGACCAGGAAGCTGATCATGCCCGTCATCAGGAGCGGCTTGCGGCCGAAGTGGTCGGAGAGTTTCCCCACCTGATTGATGATCAGCATCAGGACCACCATCGTGCCGATGAGGATCAGCAGGCCGTGCGAGTCGTCGTAGCCGAGCTCGTCCGAGAGGTACGTCGGCATGTACGAGAGGAGCATGTAGTCGGTGACGTTGTACGCGCCCACCAGGGCGATGCACAGGACCAGCATCGGCCAGTGCTCGCGGAAGATCTTGGCGAGGTCGCCCTTGGCCGTCGTCTCCACGGTGGACGCGCCCTCGGCCGCGGAGTGGAAGGTGGCGTCCTCCATCTTCTGGAACGCGGGCGTCTCGTCGAGCTTCAGCCGCAGGTAGAGGCCGACGAGGCCGAGCGGGCCCGCGACGAGGAAGGGGATGCGCCAGCCCCACGACTCCATGGCGTCCGAGCCGAGCGCGGTGTTGAGGATGAGGACCAGGCCCGCCGCGCCGGTGTAGCCGGCGAGGGTGCCGAGTTCGAGGAAGCTGCCGAAGTAGCCACGGCGCTTGTCGGGGGCGTACTCCGCGATGAAGGTCGACGCGCCGCCGTACTCACCGCCCGTGGAGAAGCCCTGGACCAGGCGGAAGAAGATCAGCAGGACCGGCGCCCAGAAGCCGATCGCGGCGTAGGACGGGATCAGGCCGATGGCGAGGGTGCCGATGGCCATGAGGATCATGGTCAGGGCGAGGACCTTCTTGCGGCCGATCTTGTCGCCCATAGGGCCGAAGACCATGCCGCCGATGGGGCGCACCAGGAAGGACACCGCGAAGGTGGCGAACGAGGAGATCAGCTGGACCGTGTCGTTCCCGGAAGGGAAGAAGACGTGTCCGATGGTGACGGCGAGGTAGCTGTAGATGCCGAAGTCGAACCATTCCATGGCGTTGCCGAGCGAGGCTGCCTTGACCGCCCGCTTGACCGCCGCCTCGTCCGTGACCGTGATGTCAGTGCGGCGCAGCGGGGGGTCCTTGCGCCGTTTGACGGCCCGGAAAAGCGTGCGGTGGCGCTTGATCGCGTCGGCGTCGGCCTCGGCTTCTTCGTGGGCCGCCATGAAGTAGATCCTTCCGTTCTGCGAACAGTCCTCCAGGGATCACTTGCTCGAACATGGCCGATGCAAACGAAAGCCCCCTTGAAGGGGGCTTCGTCACAGTCTTGGTGGCTGGGAGGTCAGATCAGATGCCCAGGTCCTTGATGATCTTTGCTACGTGGCCCGTCGCCTTGACGTTGTAGAACGCGTGCTCGACCTTGCCCGCCTCGTCGACCACGATCGTGGAGCGGATGACGCCGGTCACGGTCTTGCCGTACAGCTTCTTCTCGCCGAAGGCGCCGTACGCCTCCAGGGTCTCCTTGGACGGGTCGCCGACCAGGGTGACCTTGAGGTTCTCCTGCTCGCGGAACTTCGCGAGCTTCTCCGGCTTGTCGGGGGACACGCCGATGACGTCGTAGCCCGCGCTCGCGAGGACGTCGAGGTTGTCGGTGAAGTCGCAGGCCTGCTTGGTGCAGCCGGGGGTGAGGGCGGCCGGGTAGAAGTAGACGATGACCTTGCGGCCCTTGTGGGCGGCCAGGGAGACCTCGTTGCCGTCCGCGTCCGGCAGGGTGAAGGCCGGGGCCGTGTCGCCGGGGGTGAGTCGCTCGCTCATCTTCGGTCTCCTCGCACAGGATGTTCGTATCGCAGTTCGTATCGCACAGGGTGCTCGTAAAACGTGTGGTGACGGAGTCGAGCGTAATAGGGGTGCCGTGGGGTGCGGTGCGCGCGGAGCTGACAGACTGTCGGCGACACGTACAGAAGGAACAGACAGCCGGACACGACCACGGAGGCAGCGCGGTGTCGGACACGTCGGACAGCAGGACCCCGGCGCAGATCGAGGCGGACATCAAGCGCCGCCGCGTGACGCTCGCCGAGACGCTCGACGAGATCGGGGTGCGGGTCCACCCGAAGACGATCGTGGGTGACGCGAAGGCCAAGGTCGTCGCCAGGGTGGACAACTCCCTCGGGCGGGCGTACGTCGGCGCGAACCGCGTGGTCTCCGATGTGCGGGGCCAGTTGGTGACCGAGGACGGTGCGCCGCGTCTGGAGCGCATCGTGCCGGTGGCGCTGGTGGTCGTGGGGCTTGTGGGGATGCTCGCGGTGAGCTCGCGGCGCCGCAAGGACTGACCCGGCATCGTCCGGGAGGTCCTTCGGCAGGTAGGTTCGGGGCGTGAGCGCCAAAAGCCAGGGACACAGCACCCACGACGACAAGCTGCCCATCCGGATGCTGCACGACCGTGTGCTCGTGCGGCAGGACACCGCCGAGGGCGAGCGCAAGTCGGGCGGCGGCATCCTGATTCCCGCGACCGCCGCTGTCGGCAGGCGTCTGGCCTGGGCGGAAGTGGTCGCCGTCGGGCAGAACGTGCGCGCGGTGGAGCCGGGTGACCGGGTCCTGTACGACCCGGAGGACCGGGCCGAGGTGGAGGTGCGGGGTGTGGCGTACGTGCTGATGCGCGAGCGCGATCTGCATGCCGTGGCCGCCGACCGGTTCGAGGGCTCCGAGGATTCGACGGGGCTCTACCTGTAGGCGCGTAGGCGCACGAGTGTGGGTAAGGGGCTGGTGACCATCGTCACCAGCCCCTTACCCGTGTCGTTTGCTACCTTTTAAGGACCCCGACGAGACGCGCCGTACCGGGTTTCCGCAAAGACGACGCACCCCCATTGAAGTGACGCGTTCTCGCGTCTCTACGTGTCGGAGGTGCCGTCGTGGCCTGGGTTCTGTTGATCGTCGCCGGTCTGCTCGAAGTGGGCTGGTCGATCGGGATGAAGTTCACCGAGGGGTTCACGCGGCTGTGGCCGAGCGTGTTCACCGGACTCGGGATCGTCGCCAGCATGATGCTGCTCTCGCACGCCGCCAAGACGCTGCCCATCGGTACGGCGTACGGCGTGTGGGTCGGTATCGGTGCGGCCGGTGCGGCGGTGGTCGGGATGATGGTGCTCGGTGAGCCCGCCACCGCCGCCCGGATCTTCTTCGTCGTGCTGCTGCTGGTCGCCGTCGTGGGTCTGAAGGCGACTTCGGGGCACTAGTAGGCCGGCGCTACTCGGGGCACCAGCAGGCCGGCACTAGTAGGCCCCTGGCCACCCGGCGGTCTCGCCCTTGCGGCGGGCGGCCGTGCCTTCCGTGAGGCCGCCCATGGCTCCCGCGTCGTCGCCCGTTCCGCCGTCCACGGTGGAGCCGTCGGTCTGGCCGCCCTGGGCGGTGCCGGGGTCGGTGGGAATGCCTCCGTCGGTCGCTCCGCCGTCGACGGTGGCACCGCCGTCCGTCTGGCCCTGCGTCTGCCCTTGGTCCTGCCCCTCGGTCTGGCCCTGGTCCTGGCCCTGCGTCTGGCCCTGGTCCTGACCCTGGGTCTGGCCTTGGTCCTGCCCTTGGGTCTGGCCCTCGTCCTGGCCCTGCGTGTCGTCGCCGCCCGTGGCCGCGCCGCCGGTGGCCGGGTCCTCCTCGACGTCCGAGGGGTCCGGGACCACCGGCACGTCGGCGCCCTCCTCCAGTTGCAGGTCGAAGTCCTGCAACGGCTCGCCCTCCAGGGCGTCCCTGGTGAACTGCGCCCAGATCTGCGCCGGGTAGGCGCCGCCGTTGATGCGGGGCTGGCCGAGCGCCCCGTACAGCGGGGTGTGCGCGCCGGTGTCCGGGTTCTGGCCCATCACGGAGACCACGGTGGCGAGTTCGGGGGTGTAGCCCGCGAACCAGGCCGCCTTGTCCTCCTCGGCGGTGCCTGTCTTGCCCGCCGCGGGGCGGCCCGCTGCCTGCGCGGCCGTGCCGGTGCCGCCGTCGACGACGCTCTGCAGGATGGACGTGGTGGTGTCGGCGGCCTCGCGGCTGACGGCCTGCGCGGTCTTCTGCTCCGGCAGTTCGACCTCCTGGCCGTCCTTGGTGACCCGCTCGACCATCGTGTACGTGGGGTGCTTGCCGTGGTTGGCGAGCGTCGCGTACGCCTCCGTCATGTCCAGGACGGAGGCCGTCGAGGGGCCGAGCGCGATGGACGGGGACGCGGTCAGGTCGGGGGTGGTCTCGGGGACGCCGAGGGCGACCGCCGTGTCCTTGACCTTGTCCGAGCCGACGTCGACGGCCATCTGCGCGTAGACCGAGTTGACGGACTTGTCGGTGGCGGTGCGGACGGTGATGTCGCCGTAGTCGACGTCGTCCTCGTTCTCGGGGGCGTACGTCCCGCCGTCCCAGCCCTGCACCGGGCGCTTGTTGGTGCCGTCGTAGATGGTGTTCGGGTTGATCGGGCGGCCGTCCTGGGTGACCGAGCCGTTCTCCACCGCCGAGGTGAAGACGAACGGCTTGAAGGTGGAGCCCACTTGGTAGTCGCGGCGTGTGGCGTTGTTGACGTACTGCTTCGTGTAGTCGATGCCGCCGTACATCGCGACGACCTTGCCGGTCTTCGGGTCGATGGAGGCGCCGCCCGCGCGGACGTTGCGGTCGACCTTGCGGGCGTCCTTGTCGACCTTGGACATCACCTGGTCGTCGACGGCCTTCTTGAAGGCGTCCTGGCGGTCCTTCTGGAGGGTGGTGGTGATGCGGTAGCCGCCCTTGTCCAGGGTGTCCTCGTCGACGATGTCGTTGGCCGTCAGATAGTCCTCGACGGCGTCGACGAGGTATCCGCGCTGCCCGGAGAGGCTGGACGCGCCCTTGGCCTCCTTCGGCGCCGGGAACTTGGTCTTCGCGCGGTCGGCGGCGCTGAGCCAGCCCTCCTTGACCATGCCGTCAAGGACGTAGTTCCAGCGGCCCACGGCACGCTGCTTGTTCTCCGGGTGCGTCGCCACGTCGTACGCGTTGGGGGAGTTGAGGAGCGTCGCCAGGTAGGCGCCCTGGGCGGTGTTCAGATTCTTGACGTCCTTGCCGAAGTACGCCTGGGACGCGGCCTGCACGCCGTACGCGTTGCGCCCGAAGTAGCTGGTGTTCAGATACCCGGCGAGGATGTCGTCCTTGCTCACCTCGCGGTCCAGCTTGATGGAGATGAAGAATTCCTTGGCCTTGCGGGTGATCGTCTGTTCCTGGCCGAGGTAGTAGTTCTTCACGAACTGCTGGGTGATCGTCGAACCGGACTGTTTTCCCTTGCCGGTGACGGTGTTGTAGGCGGCGCGGATCATTGCCTTCGGGTCGACCGCTGACTCGCTGTAGAAGTCGCGGTCCTCGGCGGCGAGCGCGGCGTGCTGGACTTCCTTGGGGATCTGGCTCAGCGGGACGTTCTCGCGGTTGACCTCGCCGTCGCGGGCCAGTTGGCTGCCGTCGGCGTAGAGGTAGACGTTGCTCTGCGCGGTGGCCGCCGCGTTGGCCGGCGGGATGTCGACGATCATGTAGCCCGCGGCGAAGCCGCCGACGCACAGCAGGATCAGCAGGATGAAACCGCCGAGCACCATGCGCCAGGTGGGGAAGATCCGCCGCCATCCCTTGCGCTTGGGGCGCTTCTTCTTGCCCTTCTCGCCTTCGGCGGCAGGTGCCGCCGGACCGTCAGGGGTCTCATCGGGGGCCTCCGGGTCGTCCACGGGTTCGCGGGGCGCCCATCCCTCGGATCCTTTGGCGCCCTGCTGCTGCGGCTCGTCGCTGCTCATGTCTCGTGGAACTCCCGGTTCGCGTCGTACGTCACGTACGCCTCGTACGACCCATTGCACACTGTCGCTTCATGCGTTCCCTGCCAGGCACGCGCCGTGCGCCGAAAATGCCTGGCACGAGCGATGACGACCGCACTAGGCTCCGTCCCTTTGGCCCGGACCGGGCAAGGTCGTCGTCAAGACTCTCTTAAAGGGGATGCGTGTGCGTACAGGACGGTTCCGCTTGTACGCGGCCGTCGCCCGAGCGGGCTTCAGGCGTTACGCCACGTATCGGATCGCCACCATGGCGGGAGTGTTCACCAACACCGTCTTCGGGCTGATCCTGGCGTACACGTACATCGCGCTCTGGGACGAGAGGCCCGGGCTCGGCGGCTACGACCAGTCGCAGGCCCTGACGTTCGTGTGGCTGGGGCAGGGGCTGCTCACGGTGATGTCGTTGATGGGCGGCGGTTTCGAGGGCGAGCTGATCGAGCGGATCCGCACCGGGGACATCGCGATCGACCTGTACCGGCCCGCCGACCTCCAGGCCTGGTGGCTGGCGACCGACGTGGGCCGCTCCCTGTTCCAGCTGCTCGGGCGCGGTGTCGCGCCGATGGCGGTCGGCTCCCTCGTCTTCGACCTGGCGCTGCCCACCGAGCCGCTGCGCTGGTTCGCCTTCCTGCTCGCCGTGTTCCTCGGCGTGGTGGTCAGCTTCGCGATCCGCTTCCTGGTGGCGCTCTGCGCGTTCTGGCTGATGGACGGCGCGGGCGTGACCCAGATGGCGATGCTTGCGGGCGTCTTCTTCTCGGGAATGCTGCTCCCGCTGAACGTCTTCCCCGGCGCGCTCGGCGAGTTCGCCCGCGCCCTGCCCTGGTCCGCGCTGCTCCAGGTGCCCGTCGACGTGTTCCTCGGCAAGCACACCGGCGTCGGCCTGCTCCAGACGTACGCCTTCCAGCTCGGCTGGGCGGCGGCGCTCCTCACGGCCGGACGGCTGCTTCAGGCGGTCGCCACGCGACGGGTGGTGGTCCAGGGTGGCTGACCTGGCACAGGCACGGGAGGGGCTGCGCGCCTACCGGCTGATCTCCGGCATGTGGATCCGCTCCCTCATGGCCTACCGCCTGTCGTTCGCGATGACCGCTCTCGGCAACCTGGCGGTGACCGCGTTCGACTTCGCGGCCATCCTGCTGATGTTCTCCCAGGTGGACCGGCTCGGCGGCTACTCGCTGCCCGAGATCGCCTTCCTGTACGGGGCGTCAGGCACCGCGTTCGGGCTCACCGACCTCGCCATGGGGTCCATGGACCGTCTTGGGAAGCGGGTGAGGGACGGCACGCTCGACACGCTCCTGGTGCGGCCCGTCCCGGTGATCGCGCAGGTCGCCGCCGACCGGTTCGGGCTGCACCGGATCGGGCGCGTCGCCCAGGGCGCGCTCGTCCTCACGTACGCGCTCGTCGTCCTCGACATCGAATGGACCCCGCTGAAGGCCCTGATGATCCCGCTGATGCTGATCAGTGGTGCGGGGATCTTCGCGGCCCTGTGGGTGGCGGGCGGGGCCTTCCAGTTCCTGGCGCAGGACGCGGCCGAGGTGCAGAGCGCCTTCACCTACGGCGGCAACACGCTGCTCCAGTACCCGCCGACCGTCTTCACCAAGGACCTGGTGCGCGGGGTGACCTTCGTGTTGCCGCTGGCCTTCGTGAACTGGGTCCCCGCCCTGTACGTCCTTGGGCGGCCCTATCCGCTGGACCTGCCGGCGTGGGTGGCGTTCACGCCGCCGCTGGTGGCCGTCCTCCTTCTCGCGCTCGCGGGCCTCGCCTGGCGCACGGGCCTTCGTTCGTACCGCAGCACAGGGAGCTGAACTGCCGTGGAAACAGACCTCATTGAGCTGGACGGCGTCGAGAAGGTCTTCGACGTACGCAAGAAGACGGGCTTCCTGCGGCGCGAGAAGCACGAGGTGCGTGCCGTGGACGGCATCTCCTTCACCGTGCCGCGCGGCGAGATGGTCGGCTACATCGGTCCGAACGGCGCGGGCAAGTCCACGACGATCAAGATGCTGACGGGGATCCTGACCCCGAGCGGCGGCCGGTTGAGGGTCGCGGGCATCGACCCGTCCCGTGAGCGCACCCGCCTCGCGCGCCGTATCGGCGTGGTCTTCGGCCAGCGCACCACCCTGTGGTGGGACCTGCCGCTGATCGACTCGTACCGCCTGATGCACCGCATGTACCGGATCCCGGACGCCCGCTTCAAGGAGAATCTTGACCGCTGCGTCGAACTCCTGGAGCTGGGCGCCCTGTTGGATGTCCCGGTGCGTCAGCTCTCGCTCGGCCAGCGGATGCGCGGTGACATCGCGGCGGCGCTCCTGCACGATCCGGAGGTGCTGTACCTGGACGAGCCGACGATCGGCCTCGACGTGATCAGCAAGGCCAAGGTCCGTGAGTTCCTGCGGGACTTGAACGCGGAGGCGGGCACGACGGTCCTGCTCACCACCCATGACCTGACCGACATCGAGCAGCTCTGCAAGCGGGTGATGGTCATCGACCACGGCCGTCTGATGTACGACGGCGCACTCGCCGGGTTGCACGAGGTGGGCGAGAGCGAGCGCACCCTGGTCGTCGACCTGGAGCGCGAACTGCCGCCCATCGAGGTGGAGTCGGCGCGGGTGGTGAAGGTGGAGGGCCCGCGGCAGTGGCTCGCCTTCCCCGCGGCGGAGTCCGCAGCTCCGCTTGTCGCCCTGGTCGCGGCCCGCTATCCGATGGTCGACCTCTCGGTGAGGGAACCCGACATCGAGGCGGTCATCGCCAAGATGTACGCGGAGAAGGCGACCTCGTAGGCTGCTTCGTATGACCGACGAGCAGCCTCATCTCCCGGACCTCCGGGCCGCCGACGCCGACCGTGAGCGCGTCGCCGAACGACTCCGTGAAGCCGTGGCCGAGGGCCGCCTGGACATGGAGGAGTTCGGGGAGCGCCTGGACGCGACGTACAAGGCGCGTACGTACGGCGAGCTGGAGCCGATCACGCGGGACCTGCCGGCGGCGGGCGCGAAGCTCTCCATGGTGAAGCCGAGCTCCGCGCGCGAGGGCGAGATCGACTGGCCGTCCCGCGTCGGCGGCGAGGCGACCTCCACGGGCGGCTTCGCGTTCTGGAGCGGGTTCATGCGCAAGGGCGGCTGGACGGTGGGCTCGCGGTTCACCGCGTTCGCGATGTGGGGTGGCGGCGATATCGACCTGCGCGAGGCGCGGTTCGCGGACCGTGACGTGGAGATCCGCTGCTTCACGATCATGGGCGGCATCCAGGTCACCGTGCCGCCCGAGCTGAACGTCCAGGTCAAGGGCTTCGGGATCATGGGCGGCTTCGACGACAAGGCCACGGGCGAGGGTACGCCCGGCTCCCCGCGCGTGGTGGTCACGGGCTTCGCGCTGATGGGCGGGGTCGGCGTGGAGCGCAAGCTGCCGCGGGCGGAGCGCCTGCGGATCAAGGAGGAGCGCCGCCGCGAGAAGCTGGAGCGGCGTGAGGAGCGGCGGGCGGCGCAGCTGGAGCGGGGAGAGCGGGGGGAGCGAGGAGACCGGGGGGAGCAGCGGCGGAAGCGGCACGGGGAGCTGCACCGCAGGTCCGACTCCTCGCATCCGGCGCCGGGTGACTACGGCGCCGGAAGCGGCGACTAGCGACTCGCGACTAGCGGCTTGGGGCGAACAGCGGCCGGGCCTAGAGCTCGGCGGCCGCGGAGCCCCGCAGGTGCGCCAGGTTGAACGTCTCGGCCATCTTCCGGTAGCCCGAGTCGCTCGGGTGCAGGTGATCGCCCGAGTCGTACTCGCCGCGCAGCTTGCGGGGGTCGTACGGATCCCGCAGCGCACGGTCGAAGTCGACGAACTCGTCGAAGACCTTGCCGTCGCGGATCTGCTCGTTCACCGCCTGGCGCACGTTCTCCAGCTCGGGCTCGTACCCCCGGTGCCCGCCGAAGGGCATCAGGGTCGCCCCGACGACCCGAAGACCGCGCGTGTGCGCCTGGCGCGTCAGCTCCCGCAGGCCCTCGACGATGCGGTCGGGGTTGTTCTGGTGCGGGTTGCGCAGGATGTCGTTGACACCGAGCGCGACGACGACGGCCTTGACGCCCGTCCGGTCGAGCACGTCACGGTCGAAGCGCGTGAGGCCGCTCGGGTTGTCCGCCGGGGTGCCGTTGCCGTCCGAGAGGATGCGGTTGCCGCTGATCCCCTCGTTCACGACGCCGTAGCGCGGGGCGCCCGACTCGTCGCGGAGGCGGTCGGCGAGGGTGTCCGTCCAGCGGGCGTTGGCGCCCATCGTGGAGGAGATGCCGTCGGTGAGCGAGTCACCGAAGACGACGACGGTGCCGTCCGACTCGTTGGACAGGACGTCCACGGCCGAGAGGTAGCGCCAGGAGGTGCTCTGCTGGGTGTACGCGGCGCCGTTCGGGTCCTCCGTACGGTCGCCCTCGGCGACGTAGCTGACCTGGCGCGCGTGCGGGTGGAAGGTGACCGGGCCCGAAGGGGTCGGCGAGAACGTCGTGACCAGGAGGTCGCCGTCGTGCGGCACGCGCAGCCGGACCGCGTCGCTCGTCACCTGCTGGCCCGCGGGGATCACCACGGACGTGTTGCCGTTGAAGTTCAGGCGGCGCAGGGTGCCCGGAGCGGCCGCCGGGTTGTTCGCACCCACGGCGACGGCGATGGAGGCGTGGGTGATGCTCAGCGGGGTCTGTCCGTACAGGTTCGACAGGGTGATGCGGGCGCTGTCGCCGCCGACGCTGGTGTGCACGACATTGCGGATGGAGCGGCCCGCGAAGCCGTTGCGGTGCGTGTTTGGTTCGGCGGCCGCGGGGGATGCGGCCCAGGAGCCGACCCACGTTCCGGCGGAGGCGGGAGCCGCGGAGTTGCGCGGGCTGCGGGGCCCCGCGCTGATGGTGTCCTGAGATCCGTCGTCGGTGGATACACCGAGGTATATGGCGGCGGAAATCACCACTATTACCGCGAGGACCGCGGCAAGCAGGGCATAACCGTGACGCTTGGTCATGCGGGCTGTGTCTCCTCGAGCAGGGGGAGCCTGATCGAGGCTCCGATGTGATCACCCCATGATGCGTCATGGGCCGTGAGGCGGCCGACACTGCCCCCCTCCGACCATTCAGACGCCGGGAACTTGTGGTCCGTTCCAGGAGTCGGTCAGGAAGGGACGCAGAGAGACGGGGACAATACGTATGAGGACGCCGCGAACCACGCGAACGGGCCAGGTGGAGTGAGTGGAACGTACTAGTCGATCAATCCCGGAGGGTGCGCCCGAAGCGGATGCTGCCGGACAGCATGCCCGCGGGCCCCGCCCTCCAAGCGGCGTCCCGTCCGGCCCCGGCACGGGCGGTGGTTTCACGTACAGCCCCGCCGACGAGGAGAAGCGGCGCGGCGTCCGCCGGATGAAGATCACGGCGACGGGCCTCCTCGTCTTCGTCGCGCTCGTCTACGTACTCGCCAAGTGGGCCCAGAACTCCGGCGCGGGCGCCTGGGCGGGCTATGTCGCGGCGGCGGCCGAGGCAGGCATGGTCGGCGCGCTCGCCGACTGGTTCGCGGTGACGGCGCTCTTCCGCCACCCGCTCGGCCTGCCCATTCCGCACACGGCGATCATCCCGAACAAGAAGGACCAACTGGGCGCCTCTCTCGGCGACTTCGTGGGTGAGAACTTCCTCTCCTCCGATGTCGTACGAGGCCGGCTGCGCGCGGTGGGCATCGGCAGCCGCCTCGGCACCTGGCTGGCGGACCCCGAACACGCCGACCGGGTGACGGCCGAGCTGGCCACGGCGCTGCGCGGCGCCCTGACGGTCCTGCGCGACTCGGACGTCCAGGCGGTCGTCGGCGAGGCCATCACACGCCGCGCGGATGCCCAGGAGATCGCGCCGGGCATCGGGAAGATGCTGGAGAAGGTCGTCGCGGACGGCGGCCACCGGCGGGTCGTCGACCTCGTCTGCGTACGCGCCCACGACTGGCTGGTCGAGCACGACGAGTCGGTCATGGACGCGGTGCAGGGCGGCGCCCCCGGCTGGACCCCGCGGTTCGTCGACAAGAAGGTCGGCGAGCGCGTCTACAAGGAACTGCTCCGCTTCCTCGCCGAGATGCGGGACATGCCCGAGCACCCCGCCCGCGGCGCCGTCGACCGCTTCCTCGCCGACTTCGCCGCCGACCTCCAGTCGGACTCCGACACCCGCGAGCGCGTGGAGCGCCTCAAGCGTGAGGTGCTCGGCCGCGGCGAGGTGCAGGACCTGATCGCCTCCGCCTGGTCGGCGGTGCGCCAGATGATCGTGGCCGCCGCCGAGGACGAGCGCAGCGAGCTGCGCCTGAGGGTGCGGGCCTCGCTGCTCTCGCTCGGCGCGCGGATGGCGACCGACGCACGGCTCCAGCAGAAGGTGGACGGCTGGGTCGAGGGCGCCGCGGTGTACGTGGTGACGACGTACCGCGACGAGATCACCTCCCTCATCACCGACACGGTCGCGGGCTGGGACGCTGAGCACACGTCGAAGAAGATCGAGGCCCACATCGGCCGCGACCTCCAGTTCATCCGGATCAACGGCACGGTGGTGGGGGCGTTGGCGGGGCTCGCGATCTATACGGTGTCGCACGCGTTGGGGGCGTAGGCGGGTGGGCGGGGCGGTGGCGGACCCGCGTGGGTGCGGCGCCCGGCGGCTTCAGTGGGCGTGAGGGCGCGGTTGCTGGGCACTCTGGAGGAGTTCTCTCGACGCCGAGAGGGCCGTCGCCCGAGCTGCGGGAGCAGCAGGCCGCGACGTGGGAGCAGCGGAAGGAGCCGCCCGCCATGACCGCGTCGTCCACGCCCGCCCCGCCGCCGCCCGACCGGAAGCGCACCGACGGCGAGACCGGCACCGTCACCACCGCCGTGCCCGCCCGTCTCGACCGGCTGCCCTGGTCCCGCTGGCACTGGATGATCGTGATCGGCCTCGGCACGGTCTGGATCCTGGACGGCCTTGAGGTCACCGTCGTCGGCAACATCGCGAGCCGCCTCTCCGAGGAGGGCAGCGGCCTCGCCATCAGCTCCGCCCAGATCACCGGCACCGCCGCCGCCCTGTACGTGGCGGGAGCCTGCGCGGGCGCCCTCTTCTTCGGCCGCCTCACCGACAAGTTCGGCCGGAAGAAGCTCTTCATGGTCACCCTCGCGGTGTACCTCGGCGCCACCGCGCTCACCGCGCTCTCCTTCGACGCCTGGTGGTTCTTCCTCTTCCGGTTCCTCACCGGCTTCGGCATCGGCGGCGAGTACGCGGCCATCAACTCGGCCATCGACGAACTGATCCCGTCCAAGTACCGCGGCCGCGTGGACCTGATCATCAACGGCAGCTACTGGCTGGGCGCGATCGGCGGTTCGCTGCTCTCGGTCGTCATGCTGAACACCAGCATCTTCCCGAAGGACGTCGGCTGGCGGCTCACCTTCGCCCTCGGCGTCGTACTCGGCCTGGTGATCCTGCTCGTACGGCGCCATGTGCCGGAGAGCCCGCGCTGGCAGTTCATCCACGGCCACGGCGAGAAGGCGGACGCCCTCGTCACGTCGGTGGAGCGGGAGATCGAGGAGGAGAAGGGCGAACGCCTGCCGCCGCCCGACCGTGAGATCACCATCCACCAGCGCAAGAGCATCGGCTTCGGCCTCATCGCCAGGACCGTCTTCCGCGACTATCCCAAGCGCGCGGTGCTCGGCCTGTCCCTCTTCATCGGCCAGGCGTTCCTCTACAACGCGATCACCTTCGGCTTCGGCGCGATCCTCACCAAGTTCTTCGACGTCCCCTCCGGCAGCACGGGTTACTACTTCGCCGTCATCGCCGCGGGCAACTTCCTGGGCCCGCTCTTCCTCGGCAAGCTCTTCGATACGGTCGGCCGCCGGATCATGATCTCGTCGACGTACATCGTGTCGGGCGTCCTGCTCTTCGGCACGGCCTGGCTCTTCGACCGTGGTTCGCTCAGCGCGGCGACGCTCACGGCCTGCTGGTGCGTGGTGCTCTTCTTCGCGTCGGCGGGCGCGAGCAGCGCGTACCTCACGGTTTCCGAGATCTTCCCGATGGAGACCCGTGCCATGGCGATCGCCTTCTTCTACGCCATCGGCACGGCGGCCGGCGGCATCAGCGGCCCGCTGATCTTCGCCAAGCTGACCGAGTCCGGCGTCGTCGGCGACACGGTGCTCGCCTTCCAGATCGGGGCGGGCCTGATGTGCGCGGCGGGACTTGTGGCGGCGGTGTTCGCGGTGAAGGCGGAGAGGCGGTCGCTGGAGGACATCGCGCGGCCGCTTTCGGAGGCGAAGGCCTCCGGGTGATGCGGATGGGAAGATCCGGGGCATGAGCGGAGAGGAAGCAGTGGGCGGCCACCGGGTGGCCGTGCTCGTGCGCGACGGCGTGCTGCCCATGGAACTCGGCCTGGTCCACCAGCTGTTCGGCAACGCCCGCTCGGCACAGGGCGCGCGCCTCTACGACCTGACGACCTGCGCCCTGACCCCCGGCCTCATCCGCACGGACGCCGACTTCCCCGTCCACGCCGAGCACGGCCCCGAAGTGCTGGCCGCCGCGGACACGGTGATCGTCCCGGCATCGCACGAGGAGGACGAGTCGCTGGGGCCGGGCGGCCTTTCGCCTGCGCTGGCGGGCGCGCTGGAGTCCGCCACCGGCGCCCGTATCGCCTCCATCTGCACCGGCGCCTTCGTCCTCGCGGCAGCGGGCCTGCTGGACGGCCGCAGGGCGACGACGCACTGGCTCTCGGCGGACCTCTTCGCCCGTACGTTCCCGACCGTGACGGTGGACCCGGACGTCCTGTACGTGGACGAGGGCCCGGTCCTCACCTCCGCGGGCGAGGCGGCGGGCATCGACCTGTGCCTGCACATGATCCGTGGCGATCACGGGGCGGCGGTCGCGGCAGACGTGGCCCGCCGCAATGTCGTACCCCCGCACCGCGAGGGCGGCCAGGCCCAGTACATCCGGCGCCCGGTGGCGGAGCCCCGCCTGACGTCGACGGGCCGGGCCAGGGAGTGGGCCCAGCAGCGCCTGTCCGAGCCCTTGACGCTGGCCGAGATGGCCGAGCGGGAGTCGATGAGCGTGCGCACCTTCAGCCGCCGCTTCCGCGAGGAGACGGGCCTGACGCCGATGCAGTGGCTGACCCAGCGCCGCGTGGACCGGGCCCGCGAGCTCCTGGAGGAGACGGACCGCACGGTCGACCGCATTGCGGCGGATGCGGGCTTCGGCACGGGCGCGTCGCTGAGGCAGCACTTCCAGGCGGGGCTGGGGGTGTCGCCGGGGGCGTACCGGGTGACGTTCAGGGGGACCCGGGGCTGACCGCTCCGGCGCGTGAGGAGTCCCGTTCTGAGTACGCGTACTCTGTCGCGCCCCCGGCCGGGTCGGCAGGCTCGTCCGCATGACGGCAAAGTCGATGAACATGAGCCCGCGCATGAGTCCGCGCCGCATAGGCCGGCGCATGAGCCCGCGCCACGAACTGAGCCCCATCAGTGCGCGGAACCTGCTGAAGCCCCTGCCCGGGAGCCCTCCGCTGAGGCGCTGGACGACGCGCGCCGTCGGCGCGGGCCTCGCGGCAGCGGCGTACCTCCTCTGCCTGCCCTGGGACCTGCGCAACCGCCCTGAAACGCCCGGGGCGATCAACGAGACGTCACCGGTAACGGCGCTCGGGATCGCCGGCCTGACCGTCGCGATGCTGTCCCTGGCGGCCTACTTCGGCTTCCGCGACCGCCTCGGCCTGGCGCTGCTGATCGTGGCGGGCCCGCCGGCGACGCTGATGTACGTCTCGTTCGACAGCCACCCGGAGCCGGACGCGGCGGTGTGGCCGCTGGCGTGGGGGTTCTTCGTGCTTGTGATGGGGGCGGGGGTGCTAGCGGTGGCGGGGTTCGCGCGCTTGTTCAGGGATACCGAGGCCTGAACTTCAGGGGTACCGAGGCCTGAGCGAGTCCAGGGATGCCGAGGAAGCCTGAGCGAGTTCAGACGGACGCCTGGCGCCGATCGGCAAGCACCCAAGAGGCAAGCCCCACACCCCCCGCGACCGCGAAGACGGCGGGCCAGGCCCCGACCTTCTTGGCGAGCGGATGCGACCCGGCGAAGGCGGCGACGTAAGTGGCACTGAGCGCGGCGGCGGTCTTGCCTCCCGCAGTGGCACGCCACTGCTGAGCGGCGGCGGCTCCCGCGGCGGCGAGAACGACGCCACCGAGCGGCCGCTTCTTGGTCCACCGGGCGACGGCGAACCCGCCGACGAGCCCACTGGCGGCCACTGCTGCTGCGGGTACCTGTGCCATGCCTGCCTCGCTTCCACTTCCACGGCTGCCAGCTGATGCTTCCAACTGACGCTTGCAGCCGATACGTCCCTCGATGGTCCGTCGCCGAGGCTAACGCGCTGCCGGGAAGCCTTGCGGCGAGGGGGCCCGCGCCGCGTAGGTTGGTGAGGGTGCGCGCTGCGGCCGAGCGGCGCGACCGAAGGCGCACCGACGAGGGACCGATAGTAGAGATGACCGCGCGAACCACTCCTGACCACCGCACCAGCCGCACCCGAACCGCCCTGGTCATCGGGGGTGGCATCGCAGGCCAGGTGGCGGCGATGGCGCTGCGCAAGGCGGGCATCGAGGCGACGGTGTACGAGGCGCACGAGACGTACGAGACGTACGACGCCAAGTCGAGTGGCCGGGGCGGTGGGATGACGATCGCCCCGAACGGCATTCAGGCGCTGGAGGCGATCGACGCGGCGGAGACGGTGAGCGCCATCGGCACCCCGGTGACGGCCCTTGGCCTGCGTAGCTGGACGGGCAGGCACCTGGCCCAACTGGCCCCGCCCGCTGACCTCCCCACCACACGCTTCGTCTGGCGGACGGAGCTGCACGAGACGATCGCGGCGGAGGCGGAACGCCGCGCGATTCCCATTTTCCGGGGCAAGCGGCTGCTGGACGCGACGGACACGGGCACGGGGGTGACGGCCCGTTTCTCGGACGGCTCACTGGCGAGGGCGGACGTCCTGATCGGCGCGGACGGCTTGCGCTCGACGGTGCGCACGCTGATCGACCCGTCGATCCCGAAGCCGCACTATGCGGGAACGCTCACCTTCACGGCACGCGTACCGAGTACGGAACTCCCTTCAACGGAGGGGGTGTTGTACATGTGCTACGGCAAGAGGGCGTACTTCGCCTACCAGATCTTCGACGACGGTTCGGCGGCCTGGTTCGCGAACCTGCCGCACCGGGAGCCGATGACGTCGGCGGAGGCGCAGGCGGTGGGTGCGGGGGAGTGGCTGAAGCGCCTGGGGGAGGCGTTCGCGGCCGACCGCACCGCGGCGCCGGACTTGGTGCGGGACACGCCCGCGGAGGACTTGCTGATCACAGGCCCCACGGAAACGATGCCCCCGATCCAGACGTGGAGCCGGGGCCGCATGACCCTGATCGGCGACGCGGCACACGCGACGCCACCGACATCGGGCCAGGGTGCGTCGCTGGCATCGGAGAGCGCGGTGGAACTGGCCCGCTGCCTAAGGGACTTGCCCCCGGGCAAGGCGTTCAAGGCGTACGAGACCCTGCGCCGCCCCAGGGTGGACCGCATCCTGAAACACACGACGGCGACGGCGACGGCCACGTCGGCGGCAGCCCGCACAGCTACGCCGAAGCCGGCGGGCCCAGTGAGCCGAGTCCTCCGAGACGCCCTGCTGCCGGTGGCGACGAAGGTGGGCGGGGCGGGGGGAGCGGTGTGGGGGGCGTGGCAGTTCGAGCACCGGATCGACTGGGACGAGAGGGTCGGATAGACAGGCGACGTGTGCGCCCGTCCGCGGAGCTCAGCGCCCGTCCACGGCGGTAGGCGCCCGTCCGCGGCGGTCGGGCGGCGGTCGGCGGCTGTCCGGGTGAAATGCGGCGGGGCAGGGTCTGTGCGGTCGGGGAAGAGGGCAGTCCCTTGGACACACCCCCATGATCGCGATGATCACGTACCTGAAAGGGACCCCATGCGTATTCGTACCGCCTTGGCTGTCACCGCTCTCGCCGCCACCGCAGTGCTGGGCGCCAGCGGCACCGCCCTCGCCGACGACGACCACGACAGGGGCTGGCGGGCCGGCTTCGCCTACGAGAACCTCGGCGGCCCCGCCGGAATCACCAAGGCCGCCGGCCACGCCGAAGGCGGCCACCACGACGGGGGCTGGCATCGAGGCTTCGCCTACGAGAACCTGGGCGGCCCGGCCGGAATCACCCATGCCGCGGGCTACGGGGCAGGCAGCCACGACGACCACGACAACGACAACGACTGACGCACCTCTCAAGCACCACATGGAAGAGGGCCCGCCATGAGCGGGCCCTCTTCCGTGTGTCCGTGTCCGTCCGGCACCGGGACAGGGCGGAGTTGATGGTCTCGAAAACTGACGCAGAGGGCGGTGGCACGGTCCTCTACTACGACCAGGTGCTACGGCTAGCCCGTTACTCAACGCTGCTTCCACTGACCGGCGGGCTCCCTGCCCCCTGCCCCGGAGGGTCAGAGCTTCGGCTCCACGGGGAACGGCAGGGCGCCCGACCACTCGCCGAGAGCGCCCGCGGCAGTGGAGCGCAGCTCGCCCGCCACAGGCACTTCGGCAAGCAGCTGCCGCTCTGGGTTCGGGAGGGCCAACTCGCGGTAGAACTGCAGGTCTTCGAAGCCATTGAGGGCGACGTCGTGGCTGGTTGCGGCGTACACGAGCCGGGGGATTCGGGCCCAGTAGCAAGCGGTGAGGCACATAGGGCAGGGCTCACTGCTCGCGTACATCACGCCGTCGTCCATGAGATGACTCCCGAGCCGCTTGCCCGCGTCACGCAACGCCATGACCTCGGCGTGCGCGGACGGGTCCTGGAGCTCGACGACGGAGCTGGTACCCGTGCCCGCGACCTCCCCGTGCACCACCACGACAGCGCCGAAGGGTGTCTTGCCCTCGTCCTCCAGGGCCTTCCGGGAGATGGCGATGGCCTGCTCCAGGAACTTGCGGTCCTGCTCGGTCTCGGGTGCGTAAGGCAACGGAATCTCTCTCCTTCGCGTCGTACGTGTCACATGTGGACCGACGGGTCCGAATCGCTGAACGGCCCATCCAGGTTCACGTCGTAACTGGTCAGAGGCGTTGTCGCACCGGGCCTTGAGATGATCCGCAGGACCTGATCGGTGCGCGGCGCATCGCACCACCGGCCCTCTTCCTGGACATCGACCATATCCGGAACGGATGCGCCAGATTCGCTTCCTTCGATGATGAGCCGCTGGATGTGCGGGGAGGGCACTTGGAGGAGTGAGGCGGACGCGGCGAGGCGGTGGTTCCACTGGCTGAAGGACTGCGCCATGGCCGGGCCCTCGGGCCCGTCACTGACGACGGCCGGAAGATTGTGGAGCAGGACGCGGGTGATCCGCAGAGAAGTGTCCCCGCGCAACTGGGCCTTGATGAGCGCCTCGTCGACTGCGTTGCGTAGGGGCAGCCGTTCCGGCCTCAGCCAGTCCAGGCTGCACTGAACGACAAGGGCAGCCTGCACGTCGGCAGCGCCGATGCGGTCGATGGCCGCACCCCATTCCTCATAGTTCACGGCGCGCTCCCGGTATGTGCGCCGACGAGCTGGAGAACACGCAACCCGGTGACGACCGCCTCTTGCGGATCATCGAAGTCTGCGGCGCCGGGCAGGACGCGATGCGCGAGACCGGCCGCAGCGTTCAGCGCGGGGGCGGACAGCCCACCGAGGAAGGACCGGAGTTCGTGGTCCGGATCGCCGGGGGCAAGGGGCGCCAAGCGCGCGGCGATGATGAGGAGCATGGCCGCGGGCCGGACATGAGGCGCAGCGCGGGGAGCGGGCGTACGAATGACTGACCGCTCCCGTCGCCGCTGTACCTGATCCCAGGGCGAGTCGGAACCGTCGCTGCGCACCATGAGAATCAGCAGAGCCTTCTGTGCGTCCGCGGCGGTGTCGAACCAGCGATGACTGGCGAACGTCCGTAGATACGCGCCGAGAAGCTGCGGGTCGGGCGTGAACTCGGGCCGGATGAGCTCGGGAGGATGCTCGGCTCGTACGTCGCGCAGGGTCGCGAGGGCATTGACGGAGACGAGGGCCCAGAAACGGTCGAACTCAGCGAGACTGCCGAAGAGTTCCCGCGACCGCCGGGCCTCGGGAGTGCCGGCCGGAGGGTCGCTGACGCTGCCGTACAGGACGGCCCGAGTCTCACTCAACACGGATGCACCGTCCCAGTAATTCCCCATGAACTTCCGTCCGGTGAGGAACTGGTGGATCCCATAGAAGGCACCAGCCTGATCCGAACCATGAAACTCGGTGAAATCCTGAGCCCAGAGCAGCATGGCTTCCGGACTCTCGAAGACAGACCCCATATCGGCGGAACTGCTCACGGACACCGGATCGGGGTCGGCCTGGCGGAGAACGAGCCGACGGCTGTCGACCGACGTGGCGACAAGTTCCCGGGCGGCGCGCTTGGAGGCGATGCCGCGCTGGGACATCAGTGTCGCTGTGCTGCCGAGCCAGGCGAGATACCGACTGGCTTCACCGAGCGCGACGGCGGGATCGGGCAGCTTCCGTACGCGCTGTATCAAGGATTCGACGATCGACTCTGCACACCCGACCACGACGACGGGATCGGTACCGCGCACGAGCGCGGCACGACAGAGCCGGTGCAGAACTTCCAGGTGGAGAGCGGCGATGTCTTCGCTCACGGGAGCAGGCGCTTGGGTACTGGTCAGCTGAAGTACGAGATTGCGTATGCCGTTGGGGTCGTTGCCGCTGATGACTTGATCGAGGGCGCCGAGGTAGGAGGCGACTACGGGATCATCGCTGAGCCCCTGATGTTCTTGCGCCAGGGGTGTCTGCCGAGCCCGCAGCTCGGTGAGCCCGAGGGCGAGGGTGCGCCGCAGCAGCCGATTGCGCCCACCGATGCTGGCGAGCCCGAACAGCCGCGCAAACGAGAAGATTCCGAAGCAGTTGGCGAGGAGGAAAAGGAGCGCCCCGTAGGTCGTACTCCGCTCACTCTGCCCGAGGATCCCACCCGCGGTGAACATGGCGGCCACCCAACCGGCAAGGACCCACTCCCTGAAGGCGATATGGCTGTCTATGGCGCGGAGGGAGGGCCATGAACTGGCGGCGGAAAAGGAGAGCGCGAAGATGACGGCTTCGCCGGTGAGGAGGGTGGCGAAGAAGGCGATGGTGAACTGGGTGGCATCGACCGCGTCGTCCCGCCCGACGGGCCACTTCCACGCCACGGTCCCGAGGACGAGAGCCCCAACTGCGAGTGCTGTGCGCCGCCTCGTGTGGCCCATGCCCCCGTCTGCCTCTGCTCCCTGAGCTGGATTTGTTCGAGCAACTGTGCCAGGGGGCAGGGGGGTTGCCAAGCCAAGCCTGCAGTGTCGTCAGGGTCAGGGGCGCGGTATGTCTCGTATGAATGCTACGAAGTTGGTCCAGATGTGCGGCTCGACGGCGAGTCGATCGTGGGTGGCGCGCTTGGAGTCTCGCACAAGGACCCTGTGCTCAGTCACTGCTACCTCGACGCATTCGGTCCCGGACCCCCCGCTGTAGGAGGACTTGAACCAGTGGAGAGGGCGTCGGGCGTCCATCACAGCTCCCTGAGGATTCGGCGAATGGCTTGGCTGGATGATGGCAGATCAAGGGCCTGGGCAAGAAGGTAATCGAACGCCAACCTGTACCGCTCGAGCTCTTGGGGCTTCTCCATGAAGAGCCCGCCTCCGAGGAGATCGACGTATACAACGTCCAAGTCCTGGCTCTGGCCCCGCAGAAGCGCGAAGCTTCCCACGGCGGCTGCGTGGGCGCCTGCCGAGAACGGCAGTAGCTGAACCGTCACGTGTGGGGTCTCGGCCAGCTCCAAGAGGTGCTGGAGCTGCTCCCGCATGATGTCGGCTCCACCCACGACGCGGTGGACGGCAGCTTCGTCGATGACGGCCCAAACGTGGGGAGGCTCGGGGCGCTGAAGGATCTCCTGTCGCTTCATGCGAATGTCGACCATGTGCTGCACCTCGCGGTCCGAGCAGCCCATCTCTGACGCCCGGTGCACGGCCTCGGCATACGCCCTGGTCTGGAACAGGCCCGGGATGTACATGCATGCGTAGTGGTCCTCGCGCACCACCTCGTCCTCAAGGGTCAGCATGAGGTTCATGGACTCGGGGACGGGGTCGGCCAGGGAGCGCCACCACCCTTGGATCCGAGCACCCTTTGCGAGTTCGACCAGAGCCGTACGTACGTCGTCGTCGGCATCGTACTCGCGACAAAGGGCATCCACCGCAGGCCACTTGACCGTGCCCTCCTTGGTCTCGTATCGGCTGAGGGTGGCTTTGGAGATGCCTACGCGGGAGCCTGCTTCCTCCAGCGTGAGGCCCTTGCGTTCCCGTAGACGACGGAGGTCGGCGCCTAGTTGGCGTCGGCGGGTGGTAGGCCCAACTGCCATCTTCTCGGCCTCTCTTGTTGATCGATCCGTGAGTGCCCGCGATTGACCGGCGGGACGAGGGCGCACGGCCCGGGGCGCGCAAGGAGACCCCGTGCTCCCGTAACTCGTCTGTGAGAGTTCCATTTTGAGAGTTCCACTGCAACCCTAAGTGAGTGGACGGGCGCAAAGAGTAGTGCCTGCCCGATGTGAAGGGGTTGATCGAGCATGCCTGACTGTCGGTGCGAGGTGCTGCGGAAGGGATGGGAACTACCCTTTCTGGCCGAGCCCGAGGAAGTGGCAGCGCTGCGGCGCATCGTGCGACTTCATCTGACTCAGTGGGGTTTGCCGGACGTCGTCGAAGCGGCACAGCTCTGCGTCAGCGAGCTCGTTGCCAACGTCATCACGCGCGTGGGACTACAGACGCCCACGACGTTCGGACTCACGATGCAGGACACGTGCGTTCGCATTGAGGTCAGCGACCCCGATACCCGTGCTCTGCCGACACTGGTCGCGGCTGAGGCGAACGCGGAGAGCGGCCGAGGCATGGCCCTTCTCGATGCCACCGCCGACCGATGGGGCGTGATCCTTCGGAGCGATTCCAAGATCACCTGGTGCGAACTGGCCACAGGGCTCGGGTCGCCGACGGGTCACACAGGCGGTCTGCGGGTTGATCGCGCTGAGGCCTTGATCGGCCTCTACGGCGAGGAGTCCGTTCCGAGGAGCGGGGCCTGCTCGGTTCTGGGCGTCGCCGTTGCGGAAGAGGCCGCGATCGATGTCATCGCGGACCTCCTCCACTGGCTGCGGGCTCATGGCTGCGATCCGGACGAAGCCTTGGATCGAGCACAGATCCACTTCGAGACCGAGGTGGAGGAGGCCGAGTGGGCGATCGGTCAGTGAGCCAGGGCATCCCGGAAGAACCCTATGGACGGATCTTCCGGAATGCCCACGAGCAGGGCCCGATCGAGCAGCCCGTTGTTCAGCTCGCAACTCGTCTCGGGCAGCAGGACGCAGGCGTGGCAGGCGGCAAGGTTGACACTGCCTGCTCCGCCGGCCTCCGACTCGATGCAGAGCGGGTCGGCGGAGCACCACCCCGCGCGTTGCAGGGCGGATCGCAGGGTGGCGGCCAGGCGCTCGGGTTCGCCTTGGGCGACAAGGCCACCGAGGCTCCCTGCCGAGTCGCTTGTCGCTGTGTAGATGAGCAACCCGGCCATGGTCTCGTCCGAGTAGAGGCGTTCCCGAAGCGCTGCGGCCGGATATCCGCCGTCCAGGCTCCACTCGTTGATCAGCACATGCGCCAGCGTATGGAGCAGCACCAAGCGAGGGGTAGCAGGAGATTCAGGCGCCGCCGCAGGGTCCGAGGCCCGCTCGCGGAGTTGTCGCTGATGGTTGCGCCGCATCCGTTCCACCCTGGCGGCGACCGCCACATTCCGTGCCCAGGAGTCGATTCGTTCCGCATCGACGCGGAGGAACACCCCCTCGCCCTGAACCTCCATGGCGGGAAGCCAGTCGAGATCGGCCAGGGACAACCGAGCCTCGTGGACCTCCGCGTTGGCGTCCGGGGCCTCCACCCGGGAGAAGGCCTTGAGGGCCCGGACCTCACGCAGCCGCTTGGCCAGCATCGGCCCGGTCAGACCCAGGTGCGCCAGGTCTGCCGACTGGGTGGCCGGTGGTTCGCAGACGAACTGCTCCTGCTGGTTTCCCTCCCCCTCGGTGTTACCGCTGCGCAGGTGGGCGTACTCCTGGTTACGCAGAGCGAGATACGCCTCTTCGTCGTCGGTCCGCTCACCTCCCACTCCATCGTTCTGCTCGGCGTCGAGAAGGGCCAGTACCGCGTCCGCAGGGAGCTCGACACCGTCCCGCATCGTCTGGATCTTCAGGTAGAGGGGGATCTCGGAGCGATCCAGACTGCGGAGGTCGTCCCGGTAGGGCGCGAGGCGGTCCGCCAAACCATCGTTCCCCGGTGGAATGGGGATGGAGAGTGCGGACTTCACGATCGGTAGCCAGGCCGCGGACGAACCGCGTTGGAGGGTACGGGGCTGTTCGGCGCAGAATTCAGCAGGTGCGTCCTTGAGCCACGGTCGCTTGCCCTCGCACCGCACTGCGAGGCCGGCCAACGCGGTGCGTCGGAATGCCCCTTCCATCGAGACCTCGGGAATGCCGCAGGTGCACGAGATGAGAATGGAGCGCAAAGAAGCGGTCCGGCCGCTGGTCCGCAGACGCATCTCGCCCCCGCAGTGCCCCGTCGCTCCCTCCGCGCGGTTTCCTCGGTGTGCCCATCTCCAATACGGGAAGTCGTCGATGTGCCCGTGGGCGCAAGCCATGACGAAGCGCGAGGGGACCAGATCTTCCTGGCAGTCGCCGCATTCGTTCTTGCCCGGGGGAGAGTTGAAACCCCGGACATGCTGCAAGGAGCCGCAGCTCGGGCAGGAATGCCAGAGAGGAAAACGGCGTACTCGGACGCCGTCCTTACTGGTGTCGTCCGAAGCGGGAGGCAGGCGGAAGTACCGCACGCCTAGTACTCGCGCGAGCCGGGGCTCGTGGATCACGGGAGCTTCTTCGATGTTCCAGGAGTCGGTGCCTGCCACGATGAACGATTCGTTCTCGACAGCGATCAGCGAGCCGACGCCGTACGTCGTGATCAACTGCGCTCGACGGACGGAGCCGCGTCGCGGGTAGCTGCGTTCGGGAGCGCTTGAGCCGCGGCGGCGTCGGGCGGGGGGCGGGGTCATCGGGACGCCTCCATGAACAGTGCGGTCTCTGCGTCCACATCGCGCAGGCTCCACAAGGTTTTCCAGCCGTTGCCCTTCGACTCGTCGTCGAAGTTGGAGAGAAGGGAAGGGATTCTCTTGCCGCGGACCGGTGCGTAGTAGAGGCCACCGTGCGCCTCTGCCTCCCCGACCCACCAGTCGACGAACGCGTCGAAGGCGCGGGCGGTCGCCTCGTACTCCTCGTCGTCGACTCCCCGCACACGTTCCAACAGGATGGGTCTGATCACCCGTCGGAGTTCGCCTTGGAACTCGTCGACGCGCCCCGCTCCATCATTGGGGCGGGCAGTAGGGATCAGGATGCGGGCGAGAGCGACGACCACGGCGTGGAGTCCGCGATCGCGGGAGCGGGCGGAGAAGGGAGTCACCGAGGTGGACTCCACCTCGCGGTAGAGCGCCGAGTGATAGTGCAGGAAGCTCTCGTAGTGCGAACGGTCTCTGGACCGTGCTGAATTGAGCATGACCGCAACGAGGCCGGGGTGGCTCCGACCTACCCGACTGGTCGCCTGGATGTATTCCGCGGTGGTCTGAGGCTGACCCATGACGGCCATCAGCCCGAGACGGTCCACGTCGACACCGACGGAGATCATGTTCGTTGCCAACAACACATCGACCGTCTCATCGTCCGGGTACCGCTTCTCGATCTGCTTGAGACGGGCGGGGATCTCACTGGAGGTGGCCCGGCTGGTGAGCTCAGTCATCTCCTTGATGAGCCGCTTGCCGGTGCCGTTGCGCTCGGCCAGATATTCCAGATACGCCTCGACGTCGTCCCTGACCTGCAGATCGGCGGCCGCCAGCAGCCGGAGGCTGTTGAAGTAGCCGACCAGGGTCCAATAGGCGTCACGCACCTCTTGCGGAGTGTCGGTGTTCATCGCGTGGTGCAGCAGCGTCGCGTAGGTCCGGATGAGCAGGGTCGACTGACTCGTGCTCGGGGTGAGCAGACCGACGTACTGTCGGCTCGCCTTGCTCTCGCGGGGTGTCTCCACGGCGAACCAGGAGTCCCTGGAGTCCAGTCCGGCCGGAGGGAACTGTGAGACCGAGCGGGCGAAGAGCGCTTTGCCCTGATCGCTCGCCCGCCGGATGGTCGCGGTCGAGGCGATCACCTTTGGTCGGTCCGCGAGGGCGTCCACTGCGGTTTCGTACAGTCCGGTGAGAGTGCCCAGCGGGCCGGAGATGAGGTGGAGCTCGTCCTGGACGATCAGTTCGGGAGGAGGCGTGCCATCCGCCCGGTCCCGATTGAAGAGCGCCGCCGTCTCCTCTCGCCAGGGCATGGACGCGAATTTGTCCACGGTGGCGATCACAAGAGTGGGGCGGGCGTCGTAGACGGCGTCGTCCACCAAGTGGACCGGGAGCCCGTCATGAAAGTCGCAAGCGAGGTCGGGGCAGCGCACGTGCATGCGGCGCGCTTCCTCTTCCACCTCGTACTGATGGGCGTCGAGGCGAGTGCCGCACCAGGGGCAGCTGTGGAGTTGGACCGGATTCTTCTCCTGGAGGGACTTGCCCTTGCGGAGCTCCACCAGGCTTTCCGCTGCTACGTCCAGCTTGTTCGGGGTCGCGGACTGGCCGACCCACATTCCGATGGAAATCGGCTCGTCTCCGAGCAACTCCTTGTACGCGAGCCGCATTTGCTCCATGGCACAGATGAGGATGGCAGCGCGCTCGAACTGCTGCAGGGTCAGCAGCCGCAGCGTGTATCGCATCAGCACGGTGACACCGGCTCCATGCGTCCGCAGTCGCATGCGACGTAGGAAGGTGGTGAAGGCGATCAAGCCCAGGTACGCCTCGGTCTTGCCACCACCGGTGGGGAACCAGAGCAGATCAGCGGTCCTCCGGTCCTCGTGTTCGGGGTCGACGATCCCTTCGAGGCAGAGCAGCACAAAGGAAATCTGGAAGGGGCGCCAGCGACCCGACGACAGGTCGGGCATACCCGTGCGGCCGCCCTTCACCCAAGCGCTACGGGCCCGCTGCTGGGCCATGGCCTCGTTGGCGAGCTTGAACGCTCGCATGATCTCCGGCCTTTCCCGGTCCGCCAGGAGTCGGATCCCTCGTCGCATCCGACCAAGGGCCGCACCGCACAGTTCGATCTGCTCCCGGGCGGGTGTCTCGAACGGAGTGCCGACCAGTTCCTCTGCCTCGGCCATCTTCCGGTCGATCCAATCCGCGTAACCCACGAGGAGGCCTTCGAGAGCCGAAAGGATCTCGGTGTCCGGGCGGGACGCAAGTCCGAGCATGGTGAGGGCCGAGGCGTCGATCTCCGGGTTGGAGTCGGTCAGCAGAACCTCATGGGCGGGAACGAACTCGGTCCGGACGTGGTCGATCGCGGCACGGTCGAGGAGCGGGGAGCCAATGGGGGGAGGCGTCCAGTCCCAGTCGGCCGCGCATCCGTGTCCGGTCGCGAACGTGGGCGCGTGCCGATGAAGCAGTCTGCTGGTGGCCTGCTCGGGGTCGACGGCGTTGGAAGTGGGTTGTCTCTCCACGAAGGCGCGCTCTCCGGCAGGGGTGCTGACGGTGAGGCGAGGTTGGAACAGGCTGAAAGCGTCCTGCAGTTCACGTTCACTGACACGCCGCTCGTTGACCAACGAGATCGTGACGGTGACGGTGCCGTCGGGCGATGGAGCGCGGACCAGGGCGCGGACGCTCACACCGTCCGCCACGGTTTCCGAAGGTCGCGGAAGGGAGTCGGTCACGTCAACTGTGACGGGAGGGAACTTCAAGGCGCGGCGCCGCCAGCGCTCGCTCTGGTCGGCGGTGCTGCGGGCCTCGGCGCGCTTGGCGGTTACGGGACGTCCCTCGGCGTCGACAGGGTCGTACGCGGCGGCCTCGGTCGTGACGACGATGGTCCGGGACACCCGGGGGTCCACTGCGAAGGTCAGCCCCATCGACGACGGTCGGCGGTCGTTGGCCAGCGATATCCCGATGTCGGGGGTGGGTTCCTCGGTGTCCCTGCTCCTCAGCACGGCGGTGTCGTCGACGCCGTCGTTCTCGGCCCTGTCGGAGACGAGTTCCTCCTCGGCGGCCTCGCCTGCCGCCCGTGGGAACAGCACGCCGATCGGATAAGCGGTGATCGGAGGATCGTGGGCCAGCACTTCGTCCTCGGTGCCGGGACCCAGCAGGTCCCGGCGCAGCTGGGCGACCAAGCCGTCCCGGACCGCGTAGTGTGCTGCGTGGCCTTTGCTGTCGTGCCTCATCGGTCGTGACCTTCCTGGGCGCGGCCGCCCGATGTGTAGCGCCCCAGCCCGGTCATGCGTGGCAACAGCCATACGCCGTATTCCCCGAGCCCGGCGCGGACTCCGGAGGCCACGCTTCCGGCCACGGCCTCGACGGTGTCGACGCGGAATCCAGTGATCGCCGATGGCCAGCGAACTTCCCAGTTACGGCTGATCTTGAGGGACGAGTACAGATCCATACGGAACTTCTTCGAGACCAGGCCGACCGGGACCCCCTCGTGGTACACGGCATACGGGGGACTCTGGTCGGCATCGGACTGTAGATCGTGCAGACGCCGCAGGACGAGCGGATCACCGGTGTGAACAGATCCGGTGAGGTGCTCCTGTACCGCCCGAGGGTCGAAGTCGAAACCGTCCGTGCCCGGGGGATGTTCACGGCAGACGTCGCTTCCGGTCGCCTCGATGCCGTGGCGCGTGTACGACTTCCAACCGCCCACGTACCAGCGGTTGATGGCCCGGTCACGGCGGATCACTGCGGTGTTCGGCGCAGCCACCCGGTAGAGGTCCTCCCGAGGGCGTGTCATCGCGACGTAGAGGGCCCGCGCCTCTGCTGCTGGGTCGAGGTGCGTGTGTTGCTTGTTCAACTCGGATATGGCGGCGGGTTCCACGACGATCACTCGATCGAATTCAAGGCCCTTCGCGCGATGAATCGTGGAGACCACGAGCCGAGAGGGTTCGGCGGCGGCCAGGTCATCGGGAAAACGGCCTTCCACTACGAGCCTGCGTAAACCGGCGATGTCCATCAGGCCGCGCGACGCGCGTGCTGCACCACGCAGAGATCGCCAAAGGGGTGCGAGATCGACATCGGACGATGTCCCGGCCTCGGACAGAATCTCCCGGAAGCGTTCCTCACCCAGGGTGGCGGATCCGGTCCGTCTCAGCAGGCCGGCGACCCAAGCCGGTACCGGGCGGTCCTGGAGCGAGCGTTGGAGGCGATGGGGGACATCCTGCCCGAACAAGGTCTCCGACAGAACCAGTGCCTGCCGGTTGTCCCGGCAGAGGATCGCACACGTACCCGGATAGTCGTTCAGCGATCCGACGACGAAAGGGTCGGATAGCTCGCCGAAATCGGGGCAGGACAGAAGCCGCTCCTGCAGCTGCTGGTACGCGGACTCGCCCACCGTTGCCGCCTCTGCGGGGTCGGATGGCAGCCCGTGAAGGGTAGGGCCCACGGACAGTGCCGTACGGGCTTCCTCGCTTCGGGCACGGAAATTGGCTGACAGATTCAGTTCGACGAGATCATCGGAGTACGAGACGCGCAACCAGTCGAAGAAGTAGTTGGTCTCGGCGGCCCGAGCATCCGGATCGGCTACTTGGAACCCGTATACGGCCTGAGCGCTGTCGCCGACCACCGTGAAGCCGCAGCTGTCCTGGAACCGGTCGAGCAAGGTCTCCACCATGTTCCGACGGTCGCCGACCAGGTCCTGGACCTCGTCGATGACCACATGCGCCGGCGCGCCGAGCTCCCCGGCCTCCACTGCACCCTTGGTGATCGCTCTTTCGGCCTCGCGAATGCGTTCGTCAAAGGTGTAGCGGCTCCACTCCTCGTCCGGGTAGGCGTTGGTCAACAGTGCGTACGCCCAGGAGTCGAAGGTCTGAGCTCGGACCCGCCGGGCCTGTCGGCCATGGACGGAGATCCGCAGACGCAGCTCGCGCACAGCGGCACGCGAGAAGCTGAGTACGAGGATCTCGCCCGCCTCCAGAGCATCCTCCTCATGGCTCACCAGGGCGTCGAGACGTCTTACGAGGGTGTGCGTCTTGCCCGCGCCTGCCCCGGCCGTCACCAGGACCCGTGCGTCCCAGGGCTGATCGACGACCGCTTGCTGCTCCGGGGTGAGAGCAGGACTGTCCGCGTACATGCTCGTCACTTGGCACTCCACAGGTGCTCGAACCGGGTGAAAGCCAGGGCCTTGTCGTAATTCTTGATGTTGTCCCGCACATTGAGGATCAGGCAGGTGTCCTCGCCGCCGTTGCGCGGTCCACGGAGGCCACGCCCGATCATCTGCTGGTACATGTTCGGGCTGTACGTGGGGCGTGCCACGACAACAGCTCGGGTAGCGGGAGCATCGAATCCCTGAGTGAGAACTCCGTAGTTGGTGAGGACGCGAGTCTGTCGTCGTCGGAACGAGTCGATGCGTCGTCGGCGTTCGGTGGGGGAGGTCGTGGAGTCGACGGCCGCTGCGCTGATGGCCTTGTCGTTGAGCTTGGCCGCGAGGAACTTGGCATGGCCGACGGACGTGGCGAACACCAGGACCGGCCAGTGCGCGGGCATGGCAAGGATCTCGTCGATGATGCGCCTGTTGCGATCGTTGTCGTCGGCCAGCCGCTGTTCCGCAGCTTTGGAGAGGACGCTCAGCTGATCGGCACGATCCTGCTCGTCACGGGTCAACTCGATGGAACCACCGGTTAGTTCCTTGTGCGTGACTCGCGCCAACATGCCGAGTTCCTGCAGTTCGGAGTAGGGGTCGTCCGAAGTGAAGATGCCTTCGTCCAACCGTCGGCCACCAAAGCGTTGGATCAGTCGCTTCGTCTCGTCGACGTTGGTGTTGCGGAAGGGGGTCGCGGTGAGGCCCAGCAGGTGCCGGTCGGTGCGCGAGTGCGTGAGTCCGAGCAATGCCAGGATTTCCGTGTACTGAGGGGCGATCGCCATGTGGGCCTCGTCCACGATGACCAACGACGCCTTCCGTAGCCAGGCGTACGCCTGGGTGTCGAGCGACACGCGCAGCTTGGCATCCGTGGCCACGACGAGGTGCGGGCGATCGCCGATTGGCCCGGCTTCGTTCGACGCCCAGAGCCTGCTTATCGCCAGAGGGCTGTCGGCCCCAACTTTCGACCATACGAACTGCCAGCTCTGCACTGCCTGCTCGCACAGCTCCTCGGTCTGTGCGATCCACAGGATCGGGCCGTCGAGCTGCCCGTCCTGCTTTATCCAGCGGATGACCGCCTCGGAGGCCACGCGGGTCTTTCCCGCGCCGGTGGGGAGGGACAACATGCCGCGCTGGGGAGAGATCCGGTCCAGCATGGCGAAGACATTGGTGGCAAGGCGCTCTTGGTAGTCGTGTAGACGAGGGAACTCCGTCGGGCCGTCGACGTCGACGCGCGGCGCCAACGAGGGGGCACGGACACCGGCGAACGAGTCAGGGAAGCCAAGATCGGAGACGAACGTCACGGCGCGGGTCGCACCGGTGAAGGAGGAGGGCGCATGGCTGGGGTATGCGGCGGCCAGGTCCTTGGCGTGAACCTGGAGCACTCCGTCACCGTGCGCGTTGTACGCCATCTGCGCGATGCGCTGAGCCGAGGGCGCGGCACCGTCGATGTCCGCCTGCTCGCTGGCGAACAGCCCCGCTGGTAGGCCCGCGCGGAGTGCGTCGGCGCCGATCAGCAGCTCCAGCTTGTCCACGACGGATGCGGCCTCCCGCACGGCGCGGAGCGAATCCTGAAGCTGTTGATCCTGCTCCTGCCGATCCTGTGCTTCGAGAACCGCCCGGCACCCGGACTCGCCCAGTCGCCATCGGAGTTCACGGTCCGCCGCGGTCAGGGTGGTGAGTCGGTCCGCAGGGGCGAGGACGAGCACGGTGGTGCCGTCCAGGGCGCTCTTCAGCGGTGTGGCACGCATCCCGTTGGGAGTGCGCACGACCTCCTCCAGCTCCGAGCAGTACTGCAGGTAGAAGTTGTTGACGGAGTTGCCCAACCGCTGGCGGAGTGTGGGGAATTCATCCCTCAGCAAAACGGGCTCGCCGGAGGTGACGCCCTGGGTCTCCTTGCTGATGACGTCGGAGTAGCGCAGCATGCCCCACTGGCCGATCATCAGCTCGGCATCCTCCGGAGTGCCTGCGAGGAGAGCCGGGAGCTGTTCGGCCCGCAGAGCCCGGTATTCATCGGACGTTGCGGCTACTGCGATCTCGCCGTCCTCTCGCGTGTCCCACTCCATCCCGACGCGGCAGCGAGTCAGGGAGTCCTCGGGGAAACCCACTTGAAGACGGGTCAGCATCACGTAGGTACGTCCGACGAAGGTGTCGTCCTCACTCCGCAGCAGCTCCTCCATCAGCTGCTCCCACTGGGATTCCGGGACATCGTCGACGACGACCGGAAGATGCAGCTTGCGAGCCTTCTCCGGGCTGATGTCGGCGACCGGCAGCACGTCACTGTAGGCCTTGAGCTGTGGGCCCGCCGCGTTCGCGAGACGCATGAGCCCCTTCGAGGTCTCCACAAGGCCGTGTCGGCGCACCATCCATCGCAACGGGGACGCAACAGGCTTCCGCGTAGCGGCCTGCGCCCCGAACTGGCGTGTCCAGACGTCGATCACGGCTTCGTCCGGGAGCGCCTTGACGAAAGCCGCCTTGCCTTCGTCCGAAAGCAGGGGGAGGAGATGCAGGGGCCCGCCGATCGCAGCGCCCTCCAGCTTGAGGCGGGAGATCTGCGGGCGGTTGGCGTTGCTGTCGAGTGTTCGGCAGTAGGCGTCGAAGACCGCCGTCCGGTATTCGTCGAACCAGGGCTCGTCCTCCGGGCGGTAGCCGCCGGTCGGACGGTCGCGCAGGCCGAACTCGCGGAAGACGGCCATGTCGTCGGAGTGGAAACCCATGTCCACGGCCACTGAGACGTCACGCGATCCGTCGCCAGGCACTACCCGGCCCGGGATCATGCAGTCCCGCATGCGGTGGTAGCGGCCGTCCTTGGTCCGGACGTACAAGGTCTCCAGCGGATACGGGACCCGGGCTCGCACCTCGGTAGTGACGTGACTGCCTCCGGCGCTGTGGAAGAGCTCCCAGAACCGGGTCCAGTCCTGATCCGAGTAGCGGTCGAACCCTTGCTCGAGCACACCGACGAAGCGCCCGCGGGCATCCGCCTCACGGATGCCGATCACGTTGAGGTGGGAGAGGAGGGACACATCCGCCGAGAGCTTGGCATCGGCGTAGACTAGATCGTCCTTGAGCCCGTCCTGCACGGTCCGCCGGAACACTTTGCCTGCGACTGGCGCGACCAGGCCGTGCTCTTCGGTCAGCACGATGCGGGCCGTACGCGCCTCCTCGGCGAACGGTGAGGCATCATTGATCATCTCAGCGAGGATGCGGATCGCCACGGCCGAGGCGTCGGCCGAGCCGTCGGCCACCAGTGCCTCCAGCCACTCGCGGACCGTGGCACGCTCCTGCTTCGCCGCGGCGATGATGTGCTCGACCTTGCCGGAGCGGATCTCGGCAGCCTCGACCGAGGGATGGATCCAGTCGGCCGGCCTGCCCGGATAGGCGTTCCACAAGTCCAGCCACTGCGCCTTCAGTTTCCCCCGCTTACCCATGTCCGGGTGGAGGTGGAGGTCCCGGGGGATACGCAGAACGCCGTCCTGGTCGGGAAGAGAGGGGCGCTGCGCCGCGATCTCCCAGATTTGCTCGGTCAGTTGCTGGTCGGCCCAGTTGAGCGTCTCCGATTCCTTCGTTCGCCCGGGTAGCAGGGGTAGGTAGGCGCCGGGATCCTGCGGAGGCGTGAGGTGGGGCAGCGAGTCGACGACCAGGCTGGCCGCGACCTGGATGATCTCTTCGTTGAACGGACTGGCATCCAGCAGGTTCTGTCTGTCCTCGTTCGTCTTCCACGCGCCGTTGAGAGCGCCGCTCAATGTCATGGGGTACTTGGTCGGGAAGAAGGACCAGAACTCGCCTCGCCCCCGCGGGGCGGTCAACAGCTTGTCGCCGGAGTACTCGGGCACGGCCCAAGCGATGTCGATGGTTCCCCGGTCATGCATCTCGCCGGCGCTTCGCCGGGCAGCTTCGGTGGGGCGGTGGGCGTGGGTGAACACCTTCCAGTCCGTCCGCGAGGCCTGCTGTCCGGTGCGCTGCTCGTGGATCGTGTGCCGGAACCCCTCGTGATCGACCCTGATGACACGACGTATGGGGGGCATAGCGCGGCGATCCTCGAGCACGACCGTCCCGACGTGGTGGGAGAAGAGGAGGAAGCGGGAGGGGAACTCCTTCTGCACGCTCGCCTTGTCGCCTTGGTGCATGTCGCCGGCGAGCCGCTTCGTCGCCCCGGCGGTCAGAGGAAGTCGCACCACTGTGGTCGCCCAGCCGAGGAGTTCGTCGAGGACCGGGTCGTCCTCTCGCTCCTTCGCGACATCGAGAGGCCTGGCCATGCGGAGGACGGGGGCTTCGAACTCTGTACCGAGGGCTGCCCCGCGTGCCTCGCAGATCTTCGAGAAGGCCCATTCACGATCGAATCCGAACCCGAAGACTGTTGAACTGTCGGAGGGGCGATCCGGGTCGGTACTGAAGAACTGAGGTGTGTCCGTGATGGCGAGAACAGACTTCACGCCGACGCCGAAACGCCCGATCTGACCGCCCCTCTTCTTCGAAACACTCATACGAAGGATCGTCTCGGCGCCTTCGGCAGTGACGGGTGTTCCTTCGTTCGCGCAGTAGAGATGAGTTTCGGTGAGGACGGAATGAATCGTACCGCCCGGGGCGTTCGCGATTTCATCGGCAGCGTTCTGAACCAGTTCGAAGAGCTGTCGATCCCCGTACCCTCCTTGCGTGATACGGCGTTCGCCATTCGCATGCTCCTGGATCAGCCCAGGATCGACGCGATAGGTTTCCAGCACTCGCGCGGATTGCTCGACGATCTTCTTGATCACGGGCGAGGACTCCGAAGCGTCCGCCGTATTGCGCTGACTCACGGTTTCCCTTTTCTCTTGGCTGAGGGCGGAACGCGGGGTGCGGAGCGGGGCCGGTCGAGCCGTCAGGGATGGCGCGACCGGCAGTCTTGACGACGATAGACCCCGGGCCTGACAGGCGTGCTGGTTACGGCAGATCGAACCTGATGATGATGACGGTGACGCGCGTGCGGCCACGCCGGTTCCGGTGCGAACGGTCATGGGTGCCCGGATGCCCGGGAGGGCTCGTCGGAATACGGCGGGCGCGGCGGCGGTGCGAGGTTCCGCGGGTGCTGGATGCGGTCGGGGGAGAAACCTTCCTGCGATCGATGATTTCGATCGTCTTGCGGTACGCCCCGATGATTCCGAGAGTGATTCGCTGCTGGATCAAATACTCGGACTTGCTCTCCTGGCCCTCGCAGGCGTCGTACTCGGCGATGATCCTCCGCATTTCTTCCAGGGAAGAATCATCGGTTTCAAAGCTGTCGGGCACGGGATCCTCGATCCGTTGGGCTGATGATCGCTAAGGGGCGGGTGGCGCGCATTGCAGAGCTCCAACGGGGAGGGCATGACGAGCAAGCCCATCGACAGGTGATTCCCGTGGGGTGGTTGATTCTCGGGCGAGAATTCGAACCCTAGGGCCGAACTCCCCTTCGTTTCAAGGCCTTTGCAGTGAGAGACGAAATCGGTGTCCCTGGCGCGCTCCTCGATGGTGCGAGCCTTTGGCGTGCGAGGCGTTTATCGGTCGAAGCGGGCATGAATACCCCAAGGGGGCAAAGGTGACATACGTCCCTCTGGAGGTACTGTCCGCCGCTGCCCGCCGGGCTGTCAACCAGTGTTGTACAAATCCCTCCCGTGTCAAATGACCCTGGTAGAGTGGGCTTGGCAACGCTGGCAGTACCTGAGGAGTGGGCGCCGTGGATGGTGGGGAAGACTTCGGGCCCTGGCTGGCCCGACAGTTGAAGAGGGCCAGGAAGACGCAGACGGAGCTGGCGGAGGCCGTGGGTGTGACCCGAGCTGCCGTCTCGGCCTGGATCACCGGGCGTGCCACACCTCGGGACGAGACCATCAGGAAGATCGCGGATGCTCTCGGCACGGACCTGGGGACGATCCACAGCCGAACCACCGACACCTTGGTCGGTCGGCCCGTCATTTGGTGCCACCGCCCCGCGTACGCCGATGGCGGTCGAGAGTTCGGCAACGCAGCGGCCTTCGCCTTCGAGGCGGACGTCGGAGTCCTGGCTCGCGAGGCTACCCAGAACAGCCTCGACGAGCGGCTGACCGGGAACAACCAACCGGTCCGCGTTCGGTACACGCTCGAGGAGCTGACGGGTGAGAGTCTCGCCCGATTCCGTGAGGCGATCGGTTGGGACGCCCTCTTCCCGCACTTCGAGTCGGCGGCAGCTCAGGACCAGAAGGTCGGCAGGGTCATTGCTGCCGGGCTGCATGAGATGTACACGCGGGACCGTTTGGTGCTGCTGCGGGTCGACGACTACAACGCGTCCGGTCTGACCGGGGACGACTACGAGACCGGCCGGTTCGCGGCGGTCGTCCGACGGCAGCTGGACAGTCACAAGTCGATGAGCAGCGCCGGTGGTTCGTACGGACTCGGCAAGGCGACGCTCTGGGCGACCAGTCGGCTCGGCCTCGTGCTCATCAACTCCACGCTGTCCGAGCCGCATGAAGGACGGACCGAGCGACGTCTCATCGGGCGGCTCGACCTGCCATGGCGCGAGGTCGACGACAAGTCCTATGCCGGGCCCGCCTGGTTCGGCCAACCGGACCCGGACGTGGAGGGCGAGGACGTCGCCCGTTCGTGGTGGGGCGATGAGGAGATGGTCGAACGACTGCACCTCACACGGGAGAGCAGCGAACCCGGCACTTCCTTCCTGATCGTGGGCGCCCATGACGTGGCAAGCCTCGCCGACCCCTCCTCGACCGCTGAGGCTGTGGGGAGCGAGGACGACGACAGCGTGCATCGCATGCATGAGCGGCTCGTCGAGGCCATTGGGAGAGACTTCTGGGCCGCCATGACTGCAGGCGGCGCCGGTCAGCCGCTGCTCGAGGCATCGGTTCGGACGCTGCGTAATGGCATGGAGCTGATCCCGGAGCAGCGGATCGACCCGCATGATGCCCAACCCTCGCGTGCCCGGGCGCTGCAAGCCTTCTTGGAAGGTACGACTGTGGAACGTCTGACCGAGTCGGGCCAGGTGGCCATGACGACGGTTCCGCTGAACGTGCCCGGCCGCGAGGGCCGAAGGAGCGGTGGGGAGCATCGGGCGGTCCTCCTGGTGACCAGGGTGGAGGACGACGACGACCCGAAGCCCCACAACACCGTGGCCATGATGCGGGGTAACCGCATGACGGTCAGAGCGAACTCCGTCCCCGCCTTGGAGCTGGGTACCGACCCCTTCCAAGCGGTGCTTCTCGCCGGGTGCGCGGCCGGCGACGATGCCCCCTTTGCCGAGGAGGCCGAGGCGTTCCTGCGTGTTTCCGAGCCCCCCGAGCACGACAAGTGGGGTCAGACGGAGGAACTGCGTATGCGGTACTCACCCTCCGCGTACCGGAGGATCGCCACGCTGACGCGCGATGTGAACAACGCCGTACGTGAACTCGTCGCGGCACCCAAGGAGAAGCGGCGCGCGAGCACTGATCGTCTGCGTAAGCGCCTTGCTGTGGGGGGCAAGCGGCCGGCTCGGCCGGCCGTTACCGGCGACCTTCCCGTACTGGACGAACTGGACGCCCATGTCGGGAGCGACGGCGCCTGGCGGATCACGGCCGAGGTGAAGGTTCCCCGTGGGGGCGAGGCCTGGCATCTCGCCCCGGTTGCCAAGCTGGATGTGAGATCCGGGCCTCGTCCCGTGGTGACCTGGGCGGAGCTCGTAGCCGTGCACAACTGTGAATTCGTGGACGGCATGCTGCACTTCACTCCCGGAGCAAGGCGAGCCACCTTCAGGGGGGTCACCAACGTGTCGACCCACCCGGTACAAGCCGAACTCACCAGCCTTGTCGTCGAACTCCACACGGGCAAGGGGGACAAGGCGTGAAGGCCTACCCGTACAAGCGCCTCAGCGGTGCCGTGTCCTTGCGTGTTACGGCGGTCGAAGTGAAGGTGCCCGGCGAGAGCCGGGAGCCACTCGAAACCAGCGCGTTCTCGGTCGTCGAGCAGGTGGTTGCGTTGGGGCGAGTGGATCAGGACGACTGGGAGAGCGCTCGGCTGAAGCTGTCGGCGACCATTCCGGCCAAGGCCACCGAACCCGACAGCCCTTGGCGCGATGTGTCCGTCGTGGCGGTACTGACGGAGAAGGCCACCAACGCGCGGACTGTTGTCCGCTTGGAGTCCAGGACGGAAGGCGGGCGGGAGTGGTCGGGCTCGCTGGACCTGTGGAGAGCGGACCATCTCGACCGTGCCGCTCTGTCCGTCCACGTGATCGCCACGGTCGATGGTGTGCCGGGCCGCGTGATCGCCACGTCGGCGAAGGAGTGGATCGTCGACCTGGCGTCCGAGTCCCCGCTCCGGCAGCGCGAACTCGACGTCATCGAGGTCGGCTTCCGCGAGGGGCCCGAGTGGCTGCGCCCCTTCAAGGACGTGCCTTGGGTTGTGGACACGTCCGGTGACGTGCCCGCCGTGCACGTGAACGTCGACTTCGAAGGCATCACGGAACTCCTCGGTGGCAACGGGGCTTCCGTCGAGGGCCTGGTCCGTGACCTGCTGATTGCACAGATGTGCACGGATGTGTGGACCGCGGTCTTCCACACAGCCATCGGGGACCTCGAGATCGAGGACGACGGTACGCCACTCTTTCCCCAGGACTGGCGTGGTGAGGTGCTTCGCGAGATGCTCCCGGACGTCGTGCCCAACCGCCCCCTCGAAGAGGGGCTGCGTGAGGTTCATCGTCGGCGTACTGGAACGTCCGGTTGGATCGATCTTCAACCCCGCATCCACTTCGCAGCCACTCGCAGGGCTGACGTACCCAAGGCCCTGTCCACCACCATCCGCGGTCTGGACCGCCACCACCAGGGGAACGACGCATGACCCACAAGCCGTCCAACCTTCCCGAACGCCTGGCACTGCTGTCCGACCTCAACGCTGCCCAGTACCTCACCGAGGGGTTGCTCGCCGGTAAGGAGGACGTGCCTGCCATAGCGCTCAACAAGGTGGCTGAACCCGTGTCCGATGCGGGAGCCCGGGCAGCGCTGCACCCGGTGCGCGATCTCGTCGACGACGCGATGCACAAGTATCGGGATGTCAAGCCGACCCAGGCCGACGCGTGGCTGGCCCCTCGGCTCCATGCCGCCTTGAGACTCGACCGCCGTGAGGCCGCGGACCGGAGGTTGTGGAACTACCTGGCACTTGGGGTCGCTCCTGACTATGTCGTCTGGCGTCATATGTCGGAACCCAAGGAGGGCGCACCGAAGGTCGCGCCGCTTCGGTTCCGTGGGGCGCACTACACGCAGGCCTTCGCGCGGCTGTGGTGGGCCGCCGAGCTATTCAGGAACGGCCCCGACTACGGCCCGGTGGTGACTGCTTGCGCCAATCAGGACATGCTCAACACCACGCTGCGCCTCGATGCCATCGACCATCGGCCGACGGCCCAGGCCATGGTGCGTCTGATCGAGCGCGGCACCGTGAGTACCGGCCGTGACGTCAACGCCCTGGCTCGTGTGGTGAATACGTCCGCGGCCACCTTGATGTACGACGTCATTGCCCCGGACGTCGAGCGTGACGCCGCGCCATTGCGTGACTGGATCGAGGCCTCCGAGTCGGCCACGGCGGTACCCCGCAAGCAGCTTCCGGAGGGTCCGGACGAGGAACAGGCCCCCGACAACTCGGTGGAGACATTGGCCGGTTACTTTGCGGAGCTCTTCGCCGACGCGCCAGTACGGGGGAAGGAGCTGGTCGGGGAGGACAGCGCCTGATCGGGACCCTGCCCTCCTCGATTCCTCAGCTTCCTCAGGCGCCTTCGGCAGGTTCGTCGACGGCCGGTGGCTTCCACTCCGCGAGTCTCTTCAGCTGTTCCTTGTCCGGCCGCCCGAATCCGAGAGCACAGCTCAAGATGTGAAGCGACAGGCGGGGCGGAATGGCGTTGCCGATCTGCTGGGCCACATCGGTGGATCGCCAGGGGTACGCCCCCGGGAACGACTGGAGAAGGCCTGCCTCCTCGAAGCTGAGCCGACCCAGTTCCTTGCCGACGACCTTCTCCCCGGACTTGGTGACTTTCAGGCGGTAGACGCGGTTGCGCCGAATTTTGCCGGTGACCGTTGCCGCCGGTTCCTCGGAAGTGCGGCGGCCGCGGTTCTTGGGGTCGCCGCCCGAACCGTAGTTGGAGACCACCTCGAAGTCGGCGGGTCTGTCGAGAAGGACGTCCTGCATCGCTGTCCAACGCTTGATCGGTACGGTGTCGGCGTTGGTGAACAGGGCCTCTTGTTGGTCATGTTCGGCTGCCTGTGATTCGGGAAGCCGATCGACCCCTGGGCGGTATCGCTGATGGGTCCGCTGGGGAAACTCGACAGTTTGCTTCTTGTCGGTCGGATCATACCGGGCGATCAGTACAGCGCGCCGACGGGTCTGCGGGACGCCGAATTCCTCGGCGTTAAGGACTTGAGCGTCAGCAGCGTAACCAGCAGCCCTGAGAATGCCGACGTAGTGCTTCCATACCGGCAGAACGGTCGGTACCTGCTCCAGGACGATGACGTCATAGGGCCGCTCGCGCTTGAGTTTGGCCTCCATGATCCAGCGCAGCGGTTGGAGTACGAGCCCGGTGCGCTCGTCCGACATGGCGTCGGTCTCGGCCTTGACCTCTTTCCACGCTGCCTCGAACGCGGCAGAGTCCTCGTGCCCGCCCAAGCGTGTGGCCAGACGCTTCACATCCTCCAGCGCCTCGTGCCCCTCACGATTCCCCGCCACCGAGAAGGTCTGGCACGGCGGGCCACCGGTGAGCACGTTGGCGTCGACGACCTCGGGATCACATGGGCCCAGCTCGGCGACATCCTTCTCGCGGGTAGTTCGCAGACCGGCCGCCCTACGCGTCGCGCGGGTCGGGTCGTCCCATTCGACCCCGATGCTCTCCACTCCCAGGATCGTGGCGGCGATATCGAGGCCGCCGGGCCCGGCGAACAGATCCACGATGTGGAAATCCGCAGGCAGGAGTGGTCGATGAGGTGCGGGGGTCATGGGATCGAAGTGTAGCCGGCGGTGGACGATGGTCATGCCCGTACGGCTGCGCCGGGAGGCATGGGTGCAGCCGTGGTCTCAGGCCCGCAGAGCTTCGGCGACGGCCAGGCCCAGGGCCTGGCCGACGGGCGGCGGTGAGGCATGGCCGATCTGACGGTAGCGGGCTGTCTTCTTCCCCGCGAAGCGCCAGTCGGGGGGAAAGGACTGGAGGATGGCGGCCTGTTCCACCGTGATCTTCTTCAGCGGGGAACCCGAGGTGTCCGACTCCTGGACTCCGTCCGGTCCGGGCACTTCGTCAGCGAGCGCGCCTCCATTGATCCCCATACGGGCCCAAGCCTTCTTGGTCCCGGTCAGTCCGAGATCGGCGCCGCCACGATTCTCCGAGCCGCCCACCAACGTCGGCGCGACCTGATCCGCCTGATGAGCCCATGCCTCGGCGTCCGCCCAACCTCGTGTTGACATCGACGCGAGAAGTGCCTCACCTGCCGATACATGATCGGTCACGGTGGGGGCCGGCTGCTGGAAGCTGTCGAAGAACTCCTGCTTCAACGCGACGAGCACGCCTTGCTTTCGGTCCTGCGGGACACCGAAATCCGCGGCATTGAGGATGAACCAGTGAAATCCGTAGCCGAGGTGTTTGAGCTCCCCCTGAATGAAGGTCCGCACCTCGTCGAACGCCTCGTCGTCGACGAGGCCCGGTACGTTCTCGATCAGCAGAGCGCGAGGTTGTACGGCGTGGGCCAGGTAGACCGCAGCCTTGAGGAGACGCAGTTCGAGACCGGTTTCCACGCGCTTCGCAGTCGCTGAGGACTTCACCCGGGGGAGGCCGGCAGACAGGAGGTCCACGTCATAGGTCTCCTGGGAATCGACCGGGTCGAAGTCCAGGAGATCCGATCGCAGCACGTTCCACCTCTGCCTGTTCATCCGGAGGGTTTCGCAGGCCACCGGCTTGTCGTCCAGGAGCAGTACCGGTTCGAAGCCTGCCTGTGACAGGCCGAGGGCCAGCCCTCCGCCGCCGGAACAGACATCCACGAACCTCATGCCGCTCACTTACTCGCCCCCGTCGCTCCGCTGTTGTCTCCCCGGCGCTGCCGCTCGACAGTCGCTGCCACCCGTCTCGCCACGCTGTCGGGCGCCTCATGCTCCCAGAAGCGTAGAACGATCCACCCGGATTCGGCCAGATGTTCGCTTGTCTCCAGATCGCGCGCGATGTTGCGGTCGAGCTTCGCCCGCCACCATTCGGCATTTGCCTTGGGGTGCGTCGCGTGCTCCGGGCAGCCGTGCCAGAAGCATCCGTCGAGGAAGACGGCAACCTTGGCGCGAGGGAAAGCGATGTCGATGGTCCGGCGGGGCATGTCCGGCACGCGCACGTTGAGGCGGTAGCGGTGTCCGGCGGCGTGGAGGAGGCGTCGCACGGCTACCTCGGGCACGGTGTCCCGCCTGGCCTGGCGGCTCATCCTGGCGGAGATTGCCGGCGAGGACGGCTTCGCCTTGCTCACATCTCTCTCGTCTCTCGCATCCGGGCGTTCTGGCGCGCAGGGCTCTGGAAGTCCAGCTTGTCCGTATCCCGAGCGGGCTACGGAAGATCCCTTAGGCCTTCGCTCAGTTCTCCTCGCCGTGGCACCGGCTGTAGGCGACCTCCGACCCACACCAACAACCCGCCCCCGCCTCCGGCGGCCACCCCACCGCTCGGCCGCGGGCCGCCAGTGTCGTGGCGTACTGGGGGAGCAACGACACGTCCGTTGGGTCTGTGCCCTCTGAGGCTGCGAAGGCCTCGTAGGACGGGACTGTGCCTGTGACGATTCCCAGGTTGGGGGTGCCGGAGGCTGAGAGTTCCCTCAGTGACTCCTCTATCGTCGCCAAGTGCGCCTCGTGGGACGGGTATTCCGACTCCAGGGCCGGGTACGCCGTCAGGAGTTCCCTTAGTTCCGTTGCCGGCCAGTGCAGGACCGCTACCGGGAATGGGCGGGACAGAGCTTCCCTGTACGAGCCCAACTCCGCCTGGATTCGGGAGATTTCCGCTCGTAGTTCCGCCGGGTTGTCCGAGCCCAGGGACCAGATTCGTTTGGGGTCGTGCAGTTCGTCCAGGGGGATCGGGGAGGTTGAGACCTCGTCTGCCAGGGTGTCCCAGGTGTCGTGCTCCGCGCCCAGCAAGCGGCGCACCCTGTGGCGGCCGAACAGCAGTGGGCGTTGGTCGTAGGACGGTGACGGCGCGGTGCCGAGCAGGAGTTCCAGGGCCTGGGTGAATGTTTCCTGCGCCTGCGTCAGCTCGTCGTGCGCCTCCAGCGACTCCGCCACGATCACCCACGGGGCCGGGTCCCGCGGCGCCGCCGCTCGGACTCCGTCGATGATCGCCCTTGCCTCCGCCTCGTGGCCGTACTCCCAGAGGTTCGACGCCTTCAGGGCTCGGATGAGGGTGGGCGCCGACGCCGGGTGGGGGGCGTCGGGGGCCAGCAAGCGGTCGTAGAGCGTCGTCGCGCGGTCGCGTTCGCCCGCCAGTTCCAGGTGGGCCGCGGCCTGGAGCAGCAGGTGCTCGGTGTCCTCGGGGTACAGGCCGGCGGTCCGCTCCAGGCGCTCGGCTTCGGCGATGTGGTCGGCAGGCGTGTCGGGGCGCATACGGGACACCGTACTGCCGAGTGGGGGCGTTACAGCAGGGTTGTCGTGCGGATATGCGGAGAGAGGGTGGGTGCATCGGCATGGCTACTTGGCGCGGCCGGCCTTATCGTGCGGGCGGCCGGGAGAGGGGTGGTAGCCGTGCGGGAGCGGGTTCCTGTTGTCGTGCAGGGGCGAAGGGCGCGGAAGAGTCCTCTCGTGCGGGGGCTGTGGGGTGGCGCCGAAGCCGCCGTCACCTGCGGGCTTGTGTTGTTGCTTCTCGTCGCCCATCAGCTCTGGTGGACCAATCGTCAGGCCCGCGAAGGCGCCGAGCGCCAGGTTCAGGCCCTTGAGGAGGAGTGGGGGAGCCCGTCCGCTTCCGCTTCCGCGTCGGCTTCTGCTCCGCCTGGTGCCGCTGCGGAGTCTCGCCCCGACCCCGATCTCGACCCCGAATCGCGTACCTCCGGCTCCGGTGGGCCCTCCGAGCCGCGACCCAGCAGCCGTCAGCAAACCGCCCCCACCCCCGACTGGGACCAGGCGTACGCCGTCCTCCGCATTCCCCGCATCGGAATCCGCGTGCCCGTCGCCGAGGGCGTCAGTAAGGGGGGTGTGCTGAACAAGGGGTACGTCGGGCACTACCCGCGCACCGCCCAGCCCGGCCAAGGGGGGAACTTCGCACTCGCCGGGCATCGCAACACCCACGGAGAGCCCTTTCGCCGCATCAATCGGCTGGGGGACGGGGATGAGCTGGTCGTCGAGACCAAGAGCGCCATCTACACGTACGTCGTCGACCAGACGCTCGCCCAGACCTCCGCCCGTGACAGCGGCGTCATCCGCCCCGTCCCCCGCAGCGAAGTGAAGGCGGGGCACGGTTACCGCTCTCCCGGGTACTACATCACCCTCACCACCTGCACCCCCGAGTACACCTCCAAGTACCGGCTCATCGTGTGGGGCAAGCTGCAGTCCATGCGGCCCCGGTAGGGCCTTGAAGGCTCCTTCCGGCCGCTGAGACGGATCCTGTATAACGGCAGTACGCGATACAGCCGTAGATACAGCCGTAGTAGGAGAGGAGGACAGAGACGATGCAGGACGCCATCCGCAGCTGGAAAGCCGCCCTCCGCCCCACCGGGCTTCTTCTCTTCCTCCTCGTCGAAGTCGTCCTCCTCGACGCGAGCAGCCTCACCGCCGCCGTCGCGCTCGCCGCGACCGCCGCCGCTGGCTCCGCGCTCGCCGTCTGCTCGCTGATCGCCGCGCGCTGCGCTCCCGCCGTGCCCCGCACTCGGGTGCGTACGGCCATCCGCGACCGCGAGAAGCGCACGGCGTTCCTGCCGCAGCGCGATCCCGACGCCGCCGGGCGCAGGCGACCCCGAGCACCGGGCCGTCCCGTCATGACGGCCGCGTAGGGGATAGCAGCAACACCCCCTCCAGCGACACCTTGCGTCCCCTCGCGGGCCGTCACGCCGAAAAGTGCACCTTTCTCCCGCCTTTTCCTCGGCACGACGAGCCCCGGAGGGTTTCTCCATGTCCGATTTGTTTTCCGCCTTCATGTCCCTGTTCGCCGACTTGGTCGGCTCCATCGCCGACCTCCTCGAACCCCTCTTCCACGCCTCCGCGATGGCCGCCGCCATCGTCCTGTTCACCGCGTGCGTACGACTCCTCGTCCACCCCTTGTCGCGGGCGTCGGCCCGTGGCCAGAAGGCGCGCGCCAAGCTGTCGCCGCAGATCGCCGAGTTGCGCAAGAAGCACGCCAAGAACCCCGAGAAGCTGCAGAAGGCGGTCCTTGAGCTGCACGCGGCGGAGAAGGTGTCGCCGCTCTCCGGGTGTCTGCCCAGCCTGTTCCAGCTTCCGGCGTTCTTCCTGCTCTACCACCTGTTCTCCAGCTCCAGCATCGGCGGCGAAGCCAACGCCCTGCTTGGGCACAAGCTGTTCGATGCGCCGCTCGGCGGGCGCTGGGCCGACGCGCTCGGCGACGGCGGGGTCTTCGGGGCGCAGGGGCTCGTCTACCTCGCGCTCTTCGCGATCGTCGCCGCCGTCGCGACCTTCAACTTCCGGCGTACGAAGCAGCAGATGGCCGCGGCCGCGCCCGCTACCGGCGGCGCCGACGCCCAGCAGATGCCCGGCATGGGAGCGATGAGCGCGATGACCAAGGTCATGCCGTTCATGTCCTTCATGACGCTCTTCACCGTCGCCTTCGTCCCGCTCGCCGCCGCGCTGTACGTGGTCACCAGCACGACCTGGAGCGCCGTCGAGCGCGCCGTGCTCTACCGCGACATGCCGTACGGGGCCGGGGCGGGCGCGTTGGCTACCGCTGGGTAACGGTCCGGTCTGTGAACAGGGTCTTGCGGGATGGACGGTGACCTTGGAGGATCGGCCAATCCTCCGATGGCCGCATCCCATCGGCCTGGGCCACGCGAACGGTCAGGACGGACCGGGCGCGCTCGACCAAGGGAGATTGACCATGAAGCTGCTGCGAGTCGGTACGGCGGGGGCCGAGCGCCCGGCGCTGCTCGATGCCGAAGGCACGTTGCGGGACCTGTCAGGGACCGTCACGGACATCGACGGTGCGCTGCTCGCCGACACGGCCGCTCTCGACCGGATCCGGTCCGCGGCCGAGTCGGGCGAGCTGCCCGCGCTCGACGCGGCGGGGCTGCGGGTCGGGCCGCCGGTGGGCCGGATCGGCAAGGTCGTGTGCATCGGGCTCAACTACCACGACCACGCGCAGGAGACCGGGGCGACGCCGCCCTCCGAGCCCGTCATCTTCTTCAAGGCGGCGGACACGGTGGTCGGCCCGAACGACACGGTCCTGGTGCCGCGTAAGTCGGTCAAGACCGACTGGGAGGTCGAGCTCGCGATCGTCATCGGGCGCACCGCGCGCTACCTGGAGTCCGACGAGCAGGCGCTCGCGCACGTCGCCGGGTACGCGGTGTCGCACGACGTCTCGGAGCGGGAGTTCCAGATCGAGCGCGGCGGCACCTGGGACAAGGGCAAGAACTGCGAGACGTTCAACCCGCTGGGCCCGTGGCTGGTGACGGCGGACGACGTCCCCGACCCGCAGGCGCTGTCCCTGAAGCTCTGGGTCAACGGCGAGCTGAAGCAGGACGGGACCACCGCCCAGCAGATCTTCCCGGTGGCCGAAGTGGTGTGCTACGTAAGCCAGTTCATGACCCTGTACCCCGGCGACGTCATCAACACCGGTACGCCGGCGGGCGTGGCCATGGGGCAGCCCGAGCCGAAGCCGTATCTGCGGGCCGGTGATGTGGTGGAGCTGGAGATCGAGGGGCTCGGCAAGCAGCGTCAGGAGCTGAAGGACGCGTAGCCCTTCGGGCGCCCCCACCACAGGGGCGCCCTGGGGTGCCCTCGCGAGGCGCGCTCGCTTATACGAAGCGCTCCAGCGCCTCCACCACCATCGCGTGGTCCGCCGCCTGCGGAAGCCCGGACACCACCACCGTGCCGATCACTCCCGCGCCCCGCACCGCGATCGGGAACGCGCCGCCGTGCGCCGCGTACACGTCCGGGTCCAGGCGCGAGGATTCCTCGAACGTCGTCCCCTTGGCGCGGAAGCGCGTGCCGACCAGGAACGACGAGCAGCCGTAGCGTTCGACGACGCGGCGCTTGCGGGCGATCCAGGCGTCGTTGTCCGGGGTGGATCCGGGCAGCGCCGCGTGGAAGAGCTGCTGGCCGTTCCGGGTGATGTCGATCGCGACCGGGGCCTGGCGTTCGCGGGCCAGGTCGACCAGGAGGGTGCCGAGTGCCCAGGCGTCCTCGTACGTGAAGTGGGGGAGTACCAGGCGGAGTTCCTGGGTCTCCAGCTCTTCCACCGTCGGTGCGGCGGGCGTCGTCATACGACCACCGTCACACCGTCGCGGGCCGAGCGGCGCGCCGCCTCCAGGACGTCGAGGGCCGCTGCGGCCTCGTGCGCGGAGACGGGGTTCTCGCCTGTGCCCCGGAGCGCCGCGGCCACGGCCGCGTAGTACGCGGGGTAGTCGCCCGGCAGCGTCTTGACCGGGCTGCCGCCGCCGGTCAGCGGGGACTCGCCGGAGCCGACCCGGCCCCACGTGGACTCGGGCTCCTCGCCCCAACTCCCCTCGTCCGTAGGGCGCTTGCCGTCGCGCAGTGCGGCTTCCTGCGGGTCGAGGCCATACTTCACATAACCCGCCGCCGATCCCAACGCGCGGAAGCGCGGGCCGAGTTGGGCAGTGGTGGCGCTCACGTAAAGGTGTGAGCGGACGCCGTTCTCGTGCGTGATCGCGATGAACGTGTCGTCGTCGGCCTCGGCGCCGGAGCGGCGGACGTCGGACTCCGCGTACACGGACCGCGCCGGGCCGAAGAGTACGAGCGCCTGGTCGACGACGTGGGACCCGAGGTCGTACAGCAGACCTCCGATCTCTTCCGGGTTCCCGGACTCGCGCCAGCCGCCCTTGGGCTGCGGGCGCCACCGCTCGAAGCGGGACTCGAAGCGCCATACGTCGCCGAGCTCGCCGTCGGCGATGAGCTTCTGGAGAGTGCGGAAGTCGTTGTCCCAGCGGCGGTTCTGGAAGACGGAGAGGAGAAGGCCGCGGTCGTCGGCGAGCGCCGCGAGCTCGCGGGCCTCGGCGGCGGTGCCCGCGATCGGCTTGTCCACGACGACCGGGAGGCCCGCCTTGAGGGCGGCGGTCGCGAGCGCGACGTGCGTCTTGTTCGGGGACGCGATCACCACCAGGTCGAGCTCGTCCGCGCGGGCCCAGAGGTCGTCGGCCGACGCGGCGAAGTTCAGTCCGTCACCGAACTCGGCGCGGGCCTGCGCCTGCCGCTCGGGGTTCGACGTGACGACCGTGTCGAGGGCGAGGCCCTCGGTGGCGGCGATCAGCGGGGCGTGGAAGACGGAGCCTGCGAGGCCGTATCCGATGAGGGCGACGCGTAGCGGGGAGCCTGAGCCTGTACCTGTACCAGTCATGCCTGTCATATCTGCCATACCAGTCATGCGTTCCACTTAAGCAACGGTGTTGCCAAAGCGCAAGCGCGGGCGACAATGGGGGTGTGAACAGCACTGATGAGGCGAGGGCGGGTACGGGCATGGGGGGTATGGCAGGTGCGGGGAGCGGTGGCAGGACGGGTGCCGGGGTGAACCTGCCGGCGCTGCGCGGGCACAACGCCGCCCTTGTCCTCGACCTGCTGCGCACGGCCGGGGACGGCGGCATAAGCCGCCTCGAACTGGCCGAGCGTACGGGGCTCACGCCGCAGGCCGTCAGCAAGATCACCGCGCGGCTGCGTACGGAGGGTCTCGCGGCGGAGGCGGGCCGGCGCGCCTCGACGGGCGGCAAGCCGCGGACGCTGCTGCGGCTCGTCCCGGACGCGGGCCACGCGATCGGCCTCCACCTGGACCGCGACGAGCTGACGGCGGTCCTGGTCGACCTCACCGGCCACGTGGTCGCGGAGCGCCGGGCGCCGCTGGATTTCGCCGCTGGTGCGGAGGCGGTGGTGGACGCGGCGGTGGGGGTGGTGCGGTCGCTGGTCGGAGACCTTGATCGGGGTGATGGCGGGACGCGGGGGTTGCTCGGCGTCGGGGTCGCGCTGCCCGGTCCCCTCGACCACTCCGACGGGGTGCTGCATCGCGTGACCGGTTTCCCCGCGTGGGACGGGTTTCCGCTGCGGGACGCGTTCGCCGGGCGGCTCGGGCTGCCGGTGGTCGTGGACAAGGACACGAACGCGGCGGCGCTCGGCCTCGCGCTGGGCGGGGTGGCGGAGTCCTTCGCGTATCTGCACCTCGGGACGGGGCTCGGCGCGGGGCTCGTGCTGGGCGGGGGGCTCTACCGCGGGGCGCGGACGGGGGCGGGCGAGTTCGGGCACCAGGTGATTCAGCTGGACGGCCCGGAGTGCGAGTGCGGGGATCGCGGCTGCATCGAGGCGCTGTGCCTGGCGGCGGTCGCGCGGGGCGATCTGGACGAGGCGGCGCGGGTGCTGGGGGTGGGGGCGGGGAACTTGGTCAGCCTGCTGGACATCGACCTTGTCCTGCTCGGCGGGCGGGTCGTCTTGGCGGACGAGGGGCGCTTTGTGCGGGGCGTGGGTGCGGTGGTGACTGCGCGGGCTAGGCGGGGCGGAGGCGGCGCGGAGGTCCCGGTCGCTGTGGCGTCCGGGGGTGATCGGGGCGTCGCGGAGGGCGCTGCGCAGCTGCTGCTTGCGCCGTTGTTTGGGCGGGCGGATGTGGGGTTTCCGGGGGGCCGGGGGTAGGGCGGGGTTGGGGGCTTGGGGCTTGGGGCTTGGGGCTTCGCTTTTTGCTGCGGGTGTGTGGGGGTTGGGCGCGCAGTTCCTCGCGCCCCTTGGGGGGTGGTGCTGCTCGGGAGTGTTCTCGGTGGGCCGGGGCTGGGGGGTTGGGGGTCGGTTTTTTGGTGCGGGTGTGTGGGGGTTGGTCGCGCAGTTCCTCGCGCCCCTTGGGGGGCGCGGTGTCGCTCGGGCAAGGGCTTCGCTGGCCCGTGGGTTGTGGTGGTCGTGGCAATCGGGATTTGTGGAAAGTCGGCTGATAGGAGGAACTTGCGCGGGGCAGTCGGCCGTACGGAGTTGTGGCGTACTCGGGGGCGGCCTCGGGCGTGGCAAGGTCGCGGGCCATGAGCCGTGTCATATGGGCCTAGCCCCCGCCCCCCCCAACGCCTCGCCCGCTCCGCGCCCAGCAAAGGCCCCTCATGCGACTCCGCCGCTCTCTCGCCTCCGGCATCACCGCCGTTGCCGCCGCCGCGCTCGTGGTGCCGACGAGCGACGCCGCGGCAGCGGCCGCGGTCGTGCAGCGGCCTCACGCTGCCCAGCCCCCCACCTGCTCCGACCCAAGCGGCGACGGCTTTCCCATCGGGACGCGGATCCGGGGAGGGCCCGCCACCTACGAGGCCGGAGGCGGCTACCGCAAGTGGTCCGTCGAGTTGGCCAACACCACCCGTGGCAGTTGCGGGAACATCCACCCGGTCGTCGTCATCGTCGACAAGGAGCGCGAACTGCGCCCCCGCCAGGTCCAGTTGGAGTTCCACGACGGCACGCGCTGGCGCCCCGTCGCGTTCGAACGGACCGACCGCGACGAGAACGTCGGCGTCTTCGACGACGGATTCCCCGGATTCACGGTCAAGGCGGGACGGACTCTCACCGTCAAGGCGCGGCTCTCCTTCACCTCCGAGGCCCGTTCCGAGCGCGCCGTCATCTCCGCCGCCGTCGTCCAGCGCCGTGACGACGACGGGGACTGGGTGGGCGAGTCGGAGGACTATCCGTTCGGTATCGGTATCGGTATCGGTATCGATATCGGCATTGGTGACGGGGATGGAGATGGAGATGGGGGCGGGGGCACCGGTACCGACCGCGACGACAGTGGGGGCGTCGGGCCCGCGGACCGTGACGTTCCGGACAGCGACGGCGGCCATGAGCGCTCCGACGCCGGAGGGTTCCCGTACGCCGATGAACTCGCCGCCACAGGACCCCGAGCCCTGCTCGGCGTCAGTGCCGTCGCCGGTGCGCTGTTCGCCGGAGGGTGGGCACTCGTCGCCGGGGCCCGGCGGCTGCGGGGCGCGCGCAGCAGGCGCTGAGCCCCCCCCCGCACGCGAAGCCGCCGCCACCCCCTCCGTTCACCCGCCCGTTCACATCCGTCTGCGAACATCCCTGGGTGGACAACCCGAACTCCCCGCACCCTCCCTCCCACCTGCTCGGCCAGGCTCCCGGCGCCCCCATCCGCTCCGGCATTCCCGAGCACGGCCGCATCCCGAAGTACTACGCGGTGAAGGCCCGGATCGCCGAGCTGATAGAGGAGTTGGGGGACGGGCAGACGTTGCCGACCGAGCGGGATCTCGCCGTGCGGTACGAGGTCGCGCGGGAGACCGTGCGGCAGGCGCTGCGTGAGCTGCTGCTCGAAGGGCGGCTGCGCCGACAGGGGCGCGGCACCGTCGTCGCGGGCCCCAAGCTGGAGCAGCCGCTGTCCCTCGCGAGCTACACGGAAGGCGTACGGCGGCAGGGGCGTATCCCCGGGCGAAATCTCATCTCCCTCGACCGGTTCCCCGCCCCGGAAGCACTTGCCGCCGAGATCGGGGTCGGGCACGGCGAGCCCGTCTGGCACATGGAGCGTGTACTGCTCGCCGACGACGAGCGGGTGGGGCTCGAAAGTACGTATGTCTCCGTTGCCCGAGTCCCCGCGCTTGACCGGGAGTTCGAGCCCGACTCCTCCTTCTACGCCTACCTGCGCGACCAGCTCGGCATCTCCTTCGGCGACGCCGACGAACGCATCGAGACCGTCCTCGCCACCCCCCGCGAGGCCCTCCTCATCGGCACCCCTCCCGCGCTGCCCATGCTGCTGATCCACCGCCTCTCACGGGACACGTCCGGCCATCCGCTGGAGCGGGTCCGCACCCTCTACCGCGGCGACCGGTTCTCCTTCACCACTCACCTGGGCAACGGCGGCTGACCCGTCGGCGGTCTCCTCTTCCCATCGCCCCCTTGGTAACGAGAACGTAACGGGTCTAGGCCAACCTTGGGTGGCCGTTCACCATCCCGTCGCCGACAGGACCACAGCGGGTCACTCGCCCCCAGGAGCGTTGCCGCCGTGAGAGTCATCGTCGTAGGAGCCGGCGTGGTGGGAACCATGCACGCCTGGCACGCAGTGGAACGCGGCCACGAGGTCGTACAGATCGAGCGCGAGAGCGAGGCCCGCGGCGCCTCGCTGCGCAACTTCGGGCAGATATGGGTGAGCGGCCGCGCCGGCGGCGAGGAGCTTGACACCGCCCTGCGGGCCCGTGAGCTCTGGGAGGAGATAGGTGCGAGGGTGGAGGGCATCGGCTTCCGGGCCAACGGCTCCCTCACCCTCGTACGCAACGAACGCGAGCGCGCGGTCGCCGAGGCCGCCCTCACCCGCCCCGACGCGGCGGCCCGCGGCTACAAGCTGCTCGACGCCGCCGAGGCCCGCGCCCTCAACCCGGCGCTGCGGGGTGACTTCATCGCCGGATTGTGGTGCGAGCGGGATGCCGCCGTGGAGCCGCGCACGGCTCAACTCCGGCTGCGCGAGGCACTTCGCGCCTCTCCCCGCTACACCTTCCTGCCCGGCCGCGAGGTCCGCGAAGTCGTCGGCGAGAACGCGGTGCGGGACGACCACGGAGACGTACACACCGGTGACGTCGTCGTGCTCGCCACCGGTGCCTGGCTCGGCGGCCTCGTGCGGGAGCTGGCCGGGTCCGACCTGCCCGTGCGGCGCGTGCGGCTGCAGATGATGCAGACGGAGCCCCTCGGTGAGCCGCTCACCACCTCCGTCGCCGACGCCGACAGCTTCCGCTACTACCCGGCGTACAAGTCGGACGCCCTCGACGCGCTCAACGCCGGACAGGCGCAGACGCCGACCGCCGCCGAGCACAAGATGCAGCTCCTGATGGTGCAGCGCAAGGACGGCGGACTGACCATCGGCGACACCCACGAGTACGAGCACCCCTTCGCCTTCGACACCCTCGAAGACCCCTACGACCACCTGACCGAGGTCGTCGAGGGCTTCCTGGGCCGCCCGTTGCCGAAGATCAAGCGGCGCTGGGCCGGGGTGTACGCCCAGTGCGTCGACACGGCCCGTGTCGTGCACCGGCAGCAGGTCCGCGAGGGCGTGTGGCTGGTCACCGGGCCCGGCGGGCGCGGCATGACGTGTTCGCCCGCGATCGCGGAGAAGACCGCCGACCAGTTGGGATGGTGAGGGAGATGGTGAGGGAGTTGACCGCAGACAGCAGCAGCATCGGCCTCGTGGTTCTGGACATGGCGGGGACCACCGTCGCCGACGGAGGCCTCGTCGAGCAGGCCTTCTCCGCCGCCGCGCGGGAACTCGGCGTCGAGCCGGACTCGGCCGACCACGCGGAGAAGCTGGACTACGTACGCGCCACCATGGGCGAGTCGAAGATCTCCGTCTTCCGCCATCTGTTCGGCGAGGAGGCTCTTGCCCAGCGAGCCAACGTGGCCTTCGAGAAGGCGTACGGGGAGCTGGTCGACGGCGGCAGGATCGCGCCGATCCCCGGCGCGCGGGAAGCCGTCGAGGAGCTCAAGTCAGCGGGTCTCACCGTGGTGTTGACCACCGGCTTCGCCCGGGTCACGCAGGACGCCATCCTGGACGCGCTTGGCTGGCGGGACCTGGTCGAGCTGACCCTGTGCCCCGCCGACGCGGGCGGTCGCGGGCGGCCCTACCCGGACATGGTGCTCAGCGCCTTCCTGCGGACGGGGACGGTGGACGACGTCCGGCAGGTCGCCGTCGTGGGCGACACGGCGTACGACATGCGCAGCGGGGTGCGGGCCGGGGCCGGTGTGGTCGCCGGTGTGCTGACGGGAGCGCACGACGACGAGGCGCTGCGCGGCGCGGGAGCCACCCACGTCCTCGGGTCCGTCGCCGAACTGCCCGCTCTTCTCAGGGGTGTCGGGGAATGAGCAGCGGCATCCGCTTCGATCGCGTCTCGGTCGCCTACGGCAGGAACACCGTGCTCGACTCGCTCGACCTGACCGTCGAGCCCGGCGAGGTCATGGCCCTGCTCGGCCCTTCGGGCTCGGGCAAGACGACCGCGCTGCGGGCCGTCGCCGGGTTCGTGCGGCCGGCGTCCGGGCGGGTGTTCATCGGGGAGCGCGACGTCACCGGCCTTCCGCCGCATCAGCGGGGGATCGGAATGGTCGTCCAGCAGTACGCGCTCTTCCCGCACATGCGGGTCCAGGACAACGTCGCCTTCGGCATGAAGGCGCAGAAGGTCGCCAAGTCCGAGATACCGGGGCGGGTCGCCGAGGCGCTGGAGATGACGGGGATGGCCTCGTACGCCAAGCGGTTTCCCCGGGAGCTTTCCGGAGGGCAGCAGCAACGGGTCGCCATCGCGCGGGCGTTGGCCATTCGGCCGGGGGTGCTTCTGCTCGACGAGCCGCTTTCCGCGCTCGATGCGCAGTTGCGGTCGGGGATGCTGGGGGAACTTGCCCGGTTGCACCGGGAGTTGCCCGACGTTTCTATCCTGTACGTCACCCATGACCAGGTCGAGGCTTTGACTCTGGCCGATCGGATCGCCGTCATGGACAAGGCGTGCCTCAAGGACTGCGGGACTCCGCAGGAGCTTTATCGGGCGCCTCGGACCGAGTTCACGGCGTCTTTTGTGGGCAATGCGAATCTCCTCACGGTGCGGGTGGGGTCCGGCACCGTCTCGTTCGGCGGTACTGATCTGAAGGTCGACACAGCGGGTGCGGCTCGGGGCGCCACCGCCACGTTGTGTGTGCGGCCGCACCTGGTCGGCCTGGGGGATGGTCCCAACGCCCTGACGGGCAGCGTTGCCGAGGTGCAGTGGCGGGGGGCCACCCATCGGTTGTACGTCGATGTCGCTGGGCAGCGGGTGAAGGCGGACCTTCGGGAGCTTCGGACTCCGCCCCGTATCGGTGACGACGTCACGCTGCACTTCGCGCCGGAAGACGCGGTGCTGCTGGCTGGTGGGGTGACCGATGGCTAGCTCTGGTGGACGCCTCTTGAAAAGTGACCCGGCAGTGGGGGCTGTGCCCACCCTTCCCCAAGCTCTCGGCTCCGCTCGAGCAGGGGAGGCCCCAATCGCCCTGCGGAACGCCTGCCCACAGCCAGGGCGGCCGGAAGGTACGCGGCGACAGATACCCCGCTTCGTGTGGGCCCTGCCCCCCATCGCTCTCCTCGCCCTCTTCTTTCTCTACCCCCTCGCCCTCGTCGTCCAGCAGTCCGTTCAGCCCGACACCGGGGGGACCTCCCTTCAGCCCTACTCCGACGTCTTCGCCTCCGAAGCGTTCCGGGAGGCGCTCGGGACCACCGTGTGGCTGGCCGTCGGGTCCACCGTCGGGTGTCTCGTGCTCGGGTTCGCGCTCGCGCTGGTCATCGCCTTCGTGCCGTTCCCGGGAGGGAAAGCCGTCGCCAGGTTCATCGACGTCTTTCTCTCCTTTCCGTCCTTCCTGATCACCCTCGCCCTGCTGTTCATCTACGGCACCAAGGGCATGGCCAATGGGATGTGGACGGACGCCACCGGGGCCGCCGAAGGTCCTTTCCAGTTCCTCACCACCCCATGGGGCGTTCTCCTCGCCGAGATCACGTATTTCACGCCCTTCGTGATGCGACCCCTGCTCGCCGCCTTCTCGCAGATCGACACCGCGCAGCTGGAAGTGGCGTCGAGCCTCGGGGCGAAGTCCGGCCGCATCATCCGGCGGGTCATCCTGCCCGAGGCGCTGCCCGCCCTCGCCGCGGGCGGCAGCCTCGTACTCGTCATGTGTCTGAACGAGTTCGGGATTGTGCTCTTCACCGGCGCGAAAGGGGTCACGACCCTTCCCATGCTCGTGTACAGCAAGGCCATTCTCGAGTCCGACTATCCGGCGGCCTGTGTCGTCGCCGTGGTCAACATCGCGATCTCCGTGGGCCTTTACAGCCTCTACCGGGTGGTGAGCCGTCGTGTTGGTGCATAGCCGCAAGGGGAAATGGGCCACCTGGCTTCTTTTCTTCGTCTTTTTCCTGCCGCTTTTCGCGGTGCCTCTCCTCGTGATTCTGGCCGCCTCGTTCTCCTCGCACTGGTCCGGCGCCTTTCCCTCCGGATTCACCACGGGGCACTACGAGTCCGCCACCCGCGGGGAATCGCTCAAGGCGCTCACCACCAGCCTGGTCACCGCCGTCAGCGCCAGCCTGCTCGCGCTTGCCGTCGGGTCCTGGGCCGCGCTCGCGGCCGCCTCGCTGAAGAGGGGCGGCAAGCGTGTGCTCGACACCCTGTTCATGCTGCCGGTCGCCGTGCCCTCCGTCGTCGTCGGGCTCGCGGTCCTCGTCGCGTTCAGCATGCCGCCGATGATCCTCAACGGCACGCGCTGGATCGTGATCCTCGCGCACACCATTCTTGTCACGGCGTTCGCCTACCAGTCGGTTTCGGCTGCCATCGTCCGACTCGACCCGGCGTACGAACAGGCCGCCGCATCGCTCGGTGCCCGGCCCTCGTACGTCCTGTGGAAGGTGAAGCTGCCGCTCCTGCTGCCGTCGCTCAACGCGGCCGCGGGCCTCTGCTTCGCGCTCTCCATGGGCGAGTTGAGCGCCACGATGATGCTCTATCCGCCGGACTGGATGCCGCTTCCCGTGCAGATCTACGCGGCCACCGACCGCGGCTCCCTGTTCACCGGCGCCGCCGTCGCGGTGGTCCTGATGGCGGCGACGCTGCTCGTCCTCTTCGGCGTCTCCCGCATCCGCACCCGCGCCTCCTACCGCTGAGCCAAGACCTCATCCCCCAAGGCTTCAAGGAGTACGAAACGTCATGTCGCGTCACACCCGCATCAGCACCCGCACCCGCACGCTCGCCGCCGTCTCCGGGAGCCTCGTCCTCGCCGGATCCCTCACCGCGTGCGGCGGTGAATCCTCCGCGTCCGACGCGAAGGAGGTCACCGTCTACAGCGCCGACGGCCTCAAGGGCGAGAACGGCGACGGCTGGTACGACCAGGTCTTCAAGGACTTCGAGAAGAAGACCGGCATCAAGGTGAACTACGTCGAGGGCGGCTCCGGCGAGATGGTGCAGCGCGCCGTCCGCGAGAAGTCCAACACGCAGGCCGACGTCATCATCACCCTGCCGCCGTTCATCCAGCAGGCCGACGAGAAGGGCCTGCTCCAGGCCTACAAGCCCAAGGGTTCCGACCAGGTCGACGGCGCCGACAAGGCCGCCGACGGCAAGTGGACCTCCGTGGTGAACAACTACTTCGGCTTCATCTACAACAAGAAGGAGCTCAGCGGCTCCAAGGCGCCCAAGACGTGGGAGGACCTCACGGACTCCTCGTACAAGGACAAGGTCCAGTACTCCACGCCCGGTGTCGCGGGCGACGGCACCGCCGTGCTCATCAAGGCGATGCACGACTTCGGCGGCAAGAAGCCCGCCATGGACTACCTGAAGAAGCTCCAGACGAACAACGTCGGTCCTTCCGCCTCCACCGGCAAGCTCGCGCCCAAGGTCGACAAGGGCGAGCTCCTCGCCGCCAACGGCGACGTCCAGATGAACTACGCCCAGTCCAAGGACATGCCGAACCTCGGCATCTGGTTCCCGGCGAAGGAGGGCGGCAAGCCCACCACCTTCGCGCTGCCCTACGCGGCCGGCCTGGTGAACAAGGCTCCGCACAACGCCAACGCCAAGAAGTTCCTCGACTACCTGCTCAGCCAGAAGGCCCAGCAGCAGGTCAGCGAGATCGGCGGCGGCTTCGCGGCACGCAAGGACATCAAGGCCACCGACCCCAACGCGGTCGCGCTCGACAAGATCGTCGACGGGGTCGAGGTCTTCGAGCCTGACTGGTCCGACATCTCCGAGAACCTCCAGACGTACGTCGAGGACTGGAAGTCGGCGACCGGTAGCTGAGCGTTCACCCGGTAGCTGAGAGTTCACCGTCGCACCCCTGGCCCCGGGGTGTTCGGTAGCGAAAAGATAACGGGTATGGACCCAACGCCCCTGGTTCTCCAGGGGCGTTGGCGTGCGCCCGCCCCTCACGAACGCCGACCCCCTACGAACCTCGGAGGACCACGTGTCGTCAGGCATCTCCCGCCGCTCGCTGCTCGTCTCCACCGCGGCCGCCGCCCTTGCGGCGGGCCCCCTCGCCGCCGTCGCCAAAGCCGCCGCCAAGACCCCCAAGGTCCTGGTCATAGGCCTCGACGGCGCCCTGCTCGGCAGAATCAAGGACGCCGACGCGCCCGCGCTCAAGGGCCTGATGAGCGCGGGCCTGACCGCGCCGAGCAGCATCTACGCCAACCCGCTCGCCCCCACCTCGTCGGGCCCCGGCTGGTCGACGCTCATCACGGGTGTCTGGCCCGACAAGCACAAGGTCGTGAACAACGAGTTCACCGGCCACAACCTCGCCGCCTACCCGGACTTCATGACCCGCATCGAGGCCGCGAAGCCCAGCCTGCGGACCTACGCGGTCTCGTCCTGGGCCCCGATCACCGACATCATCTTCTCCGCGAAGGTCGACACCCGGGTCTCCACGCCCGGCGCCGAGTACGACACCGGGACCACCGCCCGCGCCGTCGCCGAGGTGAAGAGCGGCAACCCCGACGCGGTCTTCGTCCAGCTCGACAACATCGACCACGCGGGCCACGACAGCGGCGCCGCGAGCCGGGCCTATCTCGACGCCATCCACGGCGCCGACGCCCAGGTCGGCCAGATCGTCGCCGCGGTCAAGTCCCGTGCCACGTACGGCGAAGAGGACTGGCTCATCATGATCACCGCCGACCACGGGCACACCGACCCCGGCGGCCACGGCGGATCGAGCTGGCCCGAGCGCCAGACCTTCATGATCGCCACCGGTGGCGGGGTGACGGCGGGTTCGGTCCGCCACGACGTCCGCATGCCCGACATCGCCGCCAGCGCCCTCGCCCACCTCGGCGTCGCGATCGACCCGGCCTGGGGTCTGGACGGCCGCCCGGTGCAGCAGCCCACGCCGGACGCGTTCGACGCGCTGCGGGCCAAGCTGACGGGGCCCGTCGACGAGACCGGCATCGGCGCCGGAGTCATCGGGTTCACGCACACACCGCCGAGCGGCTGGAGCGTCGACAACTCCAGGATGGGCACGGGCGGCATCACCGAGTGGCGCGGCTGGTCCTTCACCACGGACGAGTTCTGGACGAAGGCCCAGCGGGACCAGCAGCGCGAGAACAACATCCGCGCCCGTAACGTCTTCGCGGTCGCGGACGGCGACGAGTGGACCGACAAGTCCTTCTCAGGAACCTTCGACTCGACGCTGGTCAGCCCCCCGTACGCCGTGCGGGGCGGCGCGCGGGCCACCCTCACCTACACGACGTACTACCGCCAGGAGGCCCCGCAGAAGGGCGAGGTGCTCGTCTCGTACGACGGAGGGGCCCCGGTCACGGTGAAGACGTACACCGCGGACACCCCCTCCGTCGTCGAGAACATCGCCCTCCAGGTGCCCGCGGGAGCCGAGAAGGCCCAGGTCCGCTTCCGGTACACCGGCGGCAACAACTGGTATTGGGTGATCGACGGGGTCAAGATCACGGCTTCCTGATTAGGGTGGGGGCGTCGGCACAGCGCTGTCCCGGCGCCCCAGCCAACCCGTACACCGCAGGAGTGCACCCCATGGCAGAGCGCAAGCCCATCGAATCGTGGCTCACCGACATGGACGGCGTGCTCATCCACGAGGGCGTCCCGATCCCCGGCGCCGACGCCTTCATCAAGAGGCTCCGGGAGTCCGGCAAGCCCTTCCTGGTCCTGACGAACAACTCGATCTACACCGCGCGCGACCTCCAGGCCCGGCTGACCCGCATGGGCCTCGAAGTGCCCGTCGAGAACATCTGGACCTCGGCGCTCGCCACCGCGAAGTTCCTGGACGACCAGCGCCCCGGCGGCACGGCGTACGTCATCGGCGAGGCGGGCCTCACCACCGCCCTGCACGACATCGGGTACGTCCTGACCGACCACGCCCCGGACTACGTGGTGCTCGGCGAGACCCGTACGTACTCCTTCGAGGCCATGACCAAGGCCGTACGGCTGATCAACGGCGGGGCCCGCTTCATCTGCACGAACCCGGATGAGACCGGGCCCTCCATGGAAGGCCCGCTGCCCGCGACCGGGGCCGTCGCCGCACTGATCACCAAGGCCACGGGCCGCAGCCCCTACTTCGCCGGAAAGCCGAACCCGCTGATGATGCGGACGGGCCTCAACGCCATCGGGGCGCACTCCGAGACCAGCGCCATGATCGGCGACCGCATGGACACCGACATCCTCGCCGGTCTCGAGGCCGGGATGGAGACGTTCCTGGTACTCACGGGCCTGACCTCCCGGGGGGACATCGACCAGCACCCGTTCCGGCCGTCCAACATCGTGGACTCCATCGCTGACCTGGTCGATCGCGTGTAAGACCACCCGTTTGCCGCACACGGGAGGCGTGAGCCGCCGCCGCGCGTGAACCTCGAAACAGGAGGTTCACGATGCGTAGAGGATCACTCACCCTGCGTGGCATAGCCGGGGCCGCTGTCCTCGCCGTGCTCCCCGTCGCCGCCACGGCGCCCGCGTACGCCCATGACCAGGGCAAAGTGCATGCCACCGTCACCCCGGCCAGCGCCGCGGCCGGGGCCAAGGTGGAGATCAGCGTCACGGGCTGCGAGGGGACGACCGGGTCCGCCGGGTCCGGGGCGTTCACGGGGGACGCGAAGCTCACGGGCAGGGACGGCGACAAGTACTCCCTGAACGGCTCCGCCACGATCAGGGACGGCGTCGAGGGCACGCACGACGTCACCGTCGTCTGCGACGGCCATCCTCACCAGGGCGTGGGCACCGTGCGTATCGCCCAGCCCCAGGCCGAGCGGCCCGCCGAGCCCGTCTCGCCGGTCCGCGCGGGCGGCGGCGGCACCGCGCGGCTGGCCGCGCACGCCCAGGAGGAGGGCCCCGGCACCCGGCACGCGGTGATCGGCCTGATCCTCGCAGGGGTGGCGGCCGTGGCCGTGGCGTTCCGCAGCGTCCGCCGGCGCCGCTCCGAGTGACGGGCGACGACCGACATGTCGGGCCAGGATTCGGTCCACGGGCCGGGCCATGAGGGGTCGACAGGGCACGGGCGTTTCCTCACCGGGGTCGCCTGGGCGCTGGTCCTCGTAGGGCTCTGGCTGTGGGGCAGCGAGATCACCGACGTACGCGGTGGTGTCTCGGAGCCCACGAACGGCGACGTGGCGGCGGTCGGCCGGCCGTTCGCCGTCGAACTCCCGGACGCGCACGAGCCGTTGGACGCCGCGAGGCCGCTGAGTGTCGATGTGCCCTCGCTGAAGGTGCGGGCGCCCGTGATCACCCGCGGGCTCGACCAGGACGGTGCCATCGATCCGCCGCCCTTCGAACAGGCGGGCTCCGTCGGCTGGTACGGCGGCGGGACGCGCCCCGGCGCGGCGGGCACGTCCCTGTTCGTGGGCCACGTCGACACCGAGACGCGCCCCGCGGTCTTCTACGACCTCAGCGCGGTGCGCCCCGGTGAGAAGGTCCGGGTGACCCGCGATGACGGCTCGGTCGCCGAGTTCACCGTGGACGACGTCCAGGTCATCAGCCGGGACCGCTTCGACGCGAAGAAGGCGTACGGCCCCCACGAGGAGGGCCGCGCCGAGCTCCGCCTGATCACCTGCGGCGGCACGTTCGACCGGGTGTCCAAGACGTACTCGGCGAACGTGGTGGTGTCCGCCTACCTCACCGGGGTGGGGTCGTAGGAGCGGCTCGACCGCCCGGGTCCGAAACAACCCGGCCCGGTCGGCGGCCCGCTCCCCCCGGAGCCGTCGACCGGGCTGGTCCTCGACCGCGCGCGCACGAGCTGCGGGAGTAACCCGGCGCCGGCGCGGGAGGTTCGGTGGCCAACCCCGTTGTGCGGGATGGGCGATCAGGCCGGGGGCTTGGGCCGTTGTGTCGACTCTAGAACGGATGAGCGCTGGGGCCTAGGGGTGGATTGACGCCAAGTCGTGATCCCCCTCCTCTCCGTGATCACCGCAGGTCGCGGTGGTTCTCGCGATGGCCTTCAGGAAAGTTCGGACCAACCGCCGCGCAGCGACGCGTCGTCGATCGATCCCTTGATCACGTCGGTGGCGACCAGGTCGATGACCAGCCGTTCTCTGCGTGCGTACCGCCGCAGTGCGTCGAAGGCGTCGTCCACCCCGGTGTGCCAGCGTTCGGCGAGTATGCCCTTGGCCTGTTCGATGCGTACGCGGCTGGTCAGGGCGGTCTGGAGCTGTGTGGCGAGCGTTCGATACTCCGTGTAGGCACGGTGGTTGTGCAGGCCCACCGCGGTGGCGTCGGCGATCGACTGCGCGAGCTGCAACTCGCCGTCGACGTACGGCCCCCGGGACGTCTCGGGCACGAAGACGTTGAGCGCCCCGAGCACGGTCTCGCGCCGGCGCAGCGGAACCGCGTACGTCACCCCGATGCCGTGGCGCCGAGCCAGCGTCGTGAACTCCGGCCAGCGCTCGGCGGGTTCGGCCGCCGTGAGCCGCACCGGCGGCACGGGAAGCCCCGTGCCGGCGCTCTCCACACAGGGCCCGCCGCTCCGCTGGGCCCCGAGCAGGTCGAGTGCGAGATCCTGGGGATGCCCACCGGTGGCGAGCGCGGGTGCGCCCGGACCGTCGAAGACGACCCCGGCGGCGGACGAGTCGAGCAGCTCCACGCAGTGGCCCGCGACCCGGCTCAGATAGCGCTCCGGGTCGAAGTCTTCGTCCAGCGTGTTCGTGATCTCCACCAGGACTTGGGCCAGCCGTAGTTCAGAGATGCGATCCCGCATGGTCTCCTCCCCATGAGCGTCGCCCCGCCCACTGCGCCTACCCCCAGGTGCCGTGCTGTAACAGCTCACCAACAGGTCTCGGTAGCCGACGGGCGGGCCTCGTGGGCCGGGAGTGCGTATGTCAGGATTGAGAATCGGACAGTGCACCCAAGGGGGAGTGGATGTACCACAAAGGCACCGGCCGCGGTCATCGGATCGCGTCCCGGGGGGTGAAGGCTGCGGCGGCGTTTGCGGGGGCTGCGCTACTGCTGTCGGGGTGCTCCTCCGATGACGGCGGCGAGGAGCAATCCTCGGGGCAGCCGATCAAGCAGCAGCCCAAGGGCTCCGATCCGTACTGGGTCAACCCGGAGGGGAACGCGGCCAAGCAGGTCGCCGCGTACGAGAAGGACGGCAAGAAGGACGACGCCAAGCTGATCCGGAAGATCGCCGAGCAGCCGGTCGCCGAATGGGTCGTCCCGGAGAACGCGGAGGATCAGGCGCGCGGCTTCACCGAGGCCGCCGAGAAGGCCGACCGGGACGCCCTGTTGGTCCTCTACAACATCCCGCACCGCGACTGCGGTCAGTACTCGGGCGGCGGCGCGGCCGACGGCAACGAATACCGCACGTTCATCGACCAGGTCGCCAAGGGCATCGGCGACCGCAAGGCCACGGTCATCCTGGAGCCGGACGCCGTGCTCCACATGGTCGACAACTGCACGCCGGAGGAGTTCCACGAGGAGCGGTACGACCTCCTCAAGGGCGCCATCGGGAAGCTCAAGTCCCTGAAGAACACCAAGGTGTACCTGGACGCGGGCAACGCGGGCTGGAAGAACCCCGACTCGCTCTGGGAGCCCCTGAAGTGGTCGGGCGTCGAGCAGGCCGACGGCTTCTCGGTCAACGTCTCGAACTTCCAGACCACCGAGGCCAGCACGGAGTTCGGCAAGAAGCTCTCGGCGAAGATCGGCAACAAGCCGTTCGTCATCGACACGGCGCGCAACGGCAACGGCGCGTACACCAAGGGCAAGGATTCCTGGTGCAATCCGCCTGGCCGCGCGCTCGGCGAGACGCCCACCACCAAGACGGGCGACCCGCTGGTCGACGCGTACCTCTGGGTGAAGCGGCCCGGAGAGTCCGACGGGACCTGCCGGGGTGGCCCCAAGGCGGGGGAGTGGTGGCCTGAGTACGCCTTGAAGCTGGCGGAGGCGGCCAAGTAGGAGCGCCCCGTAAGGGGCGCGGGGAACTGCGCGAGCAACCACAGAAAAGCCGCAGTCGCATCTACCGAGGTACCTGGCAGATGCGACTGCGGCTTCTTCGTGTGCTCAGCGCCCGGCAGGGCTACGGCACGTGGACCCACTGGGCCTTGCTCGGAGTCCCCTGGTCGTCCGTCACGAACAGCATGTACCAGCCGGACTCCACCAGGCTCTTCTCCTTCGGGATCGTCACCGTGACCCCGCCCGCGGACTTCTTCAGGTCCAGGGCGACGGACGTCTGGTCGATATCCGTCACGTGCGTCGACGCGCTCGGCCGAATAAGGCGGGCCGTCTTGATGGACGAGGCGTGCTGGGTCTTGAAGGTCCCGGACCCGCCCCGCCTGATCTCCTCGGGGCCGCCGCTGAGCGTGGGCTGCGAGCCCTGGTACAGATACGGCGGGGTGTAGATCTCGATGCGCTGCTCGAACTCGCCGGGCTTGGTGTTGGCCTTGTCGGAGTAGAGCGAGTCGGAGCCGAAGAACATCACGCGGCCGTCGGGCAGCAGGATCGAGCCCGAGTGGTAGTTCCGCCCGACCTCCGGGTCCGCGACCCGCCGCATGTTGCCGGTCTTGGCGTCGTAGATCCGCGCCTGCTTGATGTTCGAGTCACTGCGGCCGCGGTAGTCCTCCGAGCCGCCGGATATGAGCACCGTGTCGTCGGGCAGGGTCGAGGCCTGCGGGTAGCGGGTGCCCTTCTCCAGCTCGGGGCCGTCCTCGAACTTCGGGTCGTCTTCCAGGAGGTCGACGATGCGCGTCTTCTTGCTGGACTTCTTGGACTCGCCGACACCGCCACCGCCGATGACCATGTACTTCTGGTCCTGCGCGGGCGGCAGTTCGACCGTGTTGGAGGTCTCGAGGAGGTTCGGGTCGCTCATGCCCGGAATCCCCTTCCAGCTCCCCTTCTTCTCCAGGTCCCAGGTGCCGGGCTTGCGGCCGACGTCGTCAGGGCCGTAGCCCGCGTTCGAGCCCGAGTAGAAGAGCCTGCCGCTCTCCAGCTGGAACACGGCGGGGTACGTGGGGAACTGGCGGACCTCCTTGGTGTAGGTCCACTTCTTGGTCTTGGGGTCGTAGATCTCGTTCTTGCCCGGGACCAGCTGGCCGATCTCGTCCAGGCCGGAGAGGCTGAGCACCTTGCCGTCCGAGAGCGTGGTCAGCGTGGGGTACCAGCGGGCCTCGTTCATCGGGTCGACCTTGATGTACTTCTCGGCGACCGGGTCGAACTCGAAGGCGTCCTTGATCCCCTGGAAGTCCTTCTTGTCCAGGGCGAGCTTCTGCGCGATGCCGTACGTGTTGCGGGTGGCGGCGCCCTTGAGGCCCTGCACGCGGTAGTTGTCCTGCGTACCCGTCTCGTACTTCGAGCCGCTCTTCTGCGCCTCCACGTACACACGGCCGAGGCCCGGTTCGTTGCGTACGAAGGCGCCGGTCTGCTTGTCGAAGACCTTCTTCGCGCGCTCGACGACGACCGGGTCCTTGGAGACGAACGTCTTGCCGTTCTTCTTGCCGGTGAACCTCGTGCCCGCGGGCAGCGTGATCGGCTTGTCCGGGTCTTCGTTGTGCACCACCATCAGGCCGCCGGCCTTGGTGATGTCCCCCTTGAGCTTCTCGTAGCGCTGCGTGCCGCCCGCGATCAGCAGATTGCCGTTGGCGAGCTGGGTGTGGCCGGTGCAGAAGAGGTCGACGGGCGTCTTGATCTTCTTGATCGTGTTCTTGACCGGGTCCCACAGGCGGGTGTCGAACTTCTTGGCGTCGAAGTTCTTCTGGTTGTTGCCGGAGCCGGCCACCAGGAGGATCTTGCCGGTGTGCAGGAGCGCCGCGTGGATTGTGTTCTGGCGGTACTCCTCGGGGAAGTTCACGACCTGCCAGTGGCCGTTGTCGGCCTTGTACTCCGGCTTGTTGATCTTGTAGTCGTGGTACTTCTCCGAACCCACGCGCCACAGCCACGGGCCGTTCATGCCGGCCAGGGCTATGACCACCGCCGCGCCTATCGCGATGCGGCGGGCGCGGCGGCGGCTGGAGCGGTCCTTCATTTCTTACGTCCCCCAAGGGCGATCTGCATGGTCTGGTCGTTCGCTGCCCAGCTGGGCTTCTGCTGCGGCGCGTGCGGTGCCTGTGGAGGCTGCTGCGCCTGCGGCAGCTCCGCCGTGACGTCACGCTGCTGCGGCACCATCGGGTCCCCGCCGCCGGAAGGCGGCCCCGAAGCTCCGGGTCCGTGCTGGGATTTGCGCTTCTTCTTGTCCTGCCGCATCCCCCAGCGCCAGGCGAAGATCGGCGCGGCCGTGATCAGCAGGGCGAACGTGGCCCAGATGATCATCGCCGGGTGGACGTGGTCGAACACGAACGCGGCGGCCATCGAGCCGGCGAAGACCAGGATGAAGAACAGGTGGATGCGGAACGTGCCGAACAGAGTGTCCGGGCTCGCCGAATCGCCCTTGGGAGTCACCACGAACTTGCTCTTGCGGCGCAGCACGGCGTCGAGCAGGGAACGTGCGTAGACCGGCGCGGAGAGCGCCGACATCACCATGCCCGCGATACCGCCGGAGCCCTCGGGCTCGTGCGGCGAGACGTTGTGGCGGCGGTTCCAGATGTAGAGGCCGATCTGCAGCGCCGACGCGTTGCCGTACAGCATCAGCCAGATCGTCGGGTCGATGTTCACGCCCGATGCGCCCATGCCGAGGAACAGCGCGCAGGAGAGCGCGGCCAGGATCCAGTTCATGGCGGACATCGGGTAGAAGATGACCATCATCGTGTAGTTGAAGAGGCGGCCGGGCGGCAGCGAGAACGGCGCCTTCCAGAACTGCTTCAGGATGGTCTCGTACGTTCCGCGCGACCAGCGCAGCTGCTGCGTGAAGAAGTCCGTCCAGGCGTTGGGGCCCTCACCGACCGCGAGCACGTCCGGGGTGTAGACCGACTTCCACTTCTTGCCGGTTCTCGGGTTCGTGGCGCGGTGGATCTCGAAGCCGGTCGCCATGTCCTCGGTGATCGAGTCGTACAGACCGCCGATCTGCTTCAGGGCGCTGATGCGTACGGCGTTGCTCGTGCCGACGAACATGGGGGAGCCGTACGCGTTGCCCGCACGCTGGATGAGCGCGTGGAAGAGGAACTGCTGGGACTCGGCGGCCTTGGTGATGAAGTTGTCGTAGTTGCCGTAGACCTGCGGGCCGATGACGAAGCCGACGTTCTCGTCGCGGAAGAAGCCGAGCATCCGCTCGAGGTAGTTGGGCATCGGGACGTGGTCGGTGTCGACCGATGCGAAGTAGTCGTAGTCGTCGCCGTGCGCGTCGAGCCAGGCGTTGTAGTTGCCGTGCTTGGTCTTGGCGCGGTGCGGGCCCTTGCTCATGTTCCACTTCGCGATGCCCTTGCGGGAGAAGTGGTGCACGCCGAGCCGCTGGCAGACCTCCTTGACGGCGGGGTCGTCGCCCTCGTCGAGGAGCCAGACGTGCATCAGACCGCGGTGGCGGATCTTGACGGCCGCCTCCAGGGTCTTCGTCACCATCTCAAGGGGTTCCTTGCCGGGCACGAAGGAGGTGAGGAAGGCGACGCGGGTGCCGGTCTCGGGCACCACGGGTATCGGGTCACGGGCGACGAGCGTGGCGTGCGCGTTCGACAGCACGTTCATGCAGCGGAAGAACTCGATCAGGCCGATGGATATGAGCATGACGATGTCGAGCGTCGGCAGCCAGTCGTTCGCGACGTAGTCGCGCTTCGTCCAGTGCGTCGGCTGCAACAGCCAGGCGAGCAGCACGAGCGAGAGCAGCGGCGCGGCCCCCAGCATGAGCGCGGCTCTGATCCGGTGCGGTTCCTGCGAGAGCAGGGAGCGGTACTGCACCTTGTACGGCTTGGTCGGATCCGGCTGCGTCAGCGGCCCCGCGAGACGGCTGTAGTGCTCGTAGTCGTACCTCGGCAAGGCTTTCTTGATACGCCGGAACCCGCCTGTCCGGTGCGATGGCACCCGCAGCTGGGTCGTCTCTGACGGGTCGTTCGGCCGGGCGCCCGTCGGCGTCGACGTCATGAGTCATCCCCCCGCACGCGGTCGTCCGCGTGTTCGTTGGTCCTTCCGTCCGACCCGGTCCCCCGACCTTCACGGACGCATCAGTGGCAGGCCACCGTCCCCTTAGACATGGAACAGCTACCTTCCGGTTGCATGATGCCCCCCTCGGCATCCGATGGTGAAAGGGGCCCCCGCCCCTTACCCCGTGGGCCTCGGTCGGCCGGGCCCCCCAACTGCCCCGCACCGCCTGCCTCATGTGAGCCAATGGCTCCAGCACAAGGTTCTACGCCCCTAGCCATGATCGCAAGGGCGAAACAAGGTGTTTACCGGTCATACGAGAGATTCGAGTTACCTGTTGGGACAGGAGCGCTCAATCGCGTTCGAATATTACCGAAGTGTTCCCGTATCGCCCGCTCGGCCCGGAGCACATCGCCGGACCGGACCGCGTCGAGGATCTCCCGGTGCTGGCGGCAGGTGACCTTGGGATCCTGCGGAACGTCGACCAGATCGGTGCGAACCCTGTGGAAGGCGTCCCAGAACGCCTCCAGGACCTCGCCGAGCAGCGGATTGCGCAGACAGCGGTAGAGGGTGGCGTGAAATGCACGGTCGGTTTCGGTGTGTACCGCCCCCGGCTGACCGCTCCGGCCGTCGCTCGACGCCGCCTCGGTGTCCATGCGGTCCACGAGGGCGTCGAGTTCGGCCAGATCCGCGTCCGGAATGCGGCCCGCCAGGCGCGCGATGAGCCCGGTCTCCACGGCCTCCCGCAGCTCCAGGAGCTGGAGCAGGCTGTCCTCGCCGCGGTAGTGGCCTGCCACCGTGCGGAAGGTGAGGCCCTCGATCATGGGAGCCATCGACATGGGTCCGACGTAGGTGCCGAAGCCGTGCCGGATTTCCACGATGCCCATCGCCTGCAGCGCCTTGAGGGCTTCTCGCACGGAGTTCCGACTGACGCCGAGGCGTTCCATCAGTTCGGGCTCGGTGGGCAGAGAGGCCCCGGAGGGCAGCCGCTGGTCGATGATGAGCTTCTTGATCCGCTCCTGAATGTCGCGCGCCATGGCGCAACGGTATCGGTACCCGCGCCGGTGGCGGCATGACGAAAGCCCCCCGCGTGAACGGAGGGCTTTCGCTGTCTGTGCGCCGCCAGGGACTCGAACCCCGGACCCGCTGATTAAGAGTCAGCTGCTCTAACCAACTGAGCTAGCGGCGCGCGCTGACCTGGAGAACTCTACCGGACGCCGGCGGGTGCTCCGGACCCTCCGGGAGCTTACGGGTGCCCGGGGTAGCTTTGGGCTGAGCTTCGAGCGGGCTTTGCTCGAGGGCGGGTCCCCGGGGGATGCGGGGCCTATCAATCATTCGGACCGTCAACATGCGATATCACCGGACAGTTGAGAAGCTGACGACTGTGCAGATGCGACGCAGGCATTCTTTCCTGGAGTGTGAGGGGAATCGCATGGACGTTGCTCCGGTATTCGAGGAATTCGACCCGGAGAGCGACTGCGACTGCCCCGGATGTATTCACCGGCGACGAGCCATGACCCACGCACTCCCCGTACGACAAGGCGGCCACCCGGCGGCGCACGGCGCGCGCCGTGCCCTCGTCATCGCCGCGGCCGCGGGCACCGTGCTCGGCGGCCAGGTGCTTCCCGTGGCGGCGGCCCCGGGAATCCAGGCTCCGTCGGACGAGGACCCGGGGGTGGGCGACCCGGGCCCCGGCAGCCCGCAGGGCGACACGAGCGCCCTGCACGGGGCGCCGGGCTCGCCGGGTTCCCCGGGCCCCGCGGTGTCGGCGGCGCGGGACACGACGCGGGCCGCGATCCTGGCCCGCGCCAATCTGTGGGTCGCGGCGAAGGTGCCGTACAGCATGAGTGCGTACTGGTCCGACGGTTACCGGCAGGACTGCTCGGGCTTTGTCTCCATGGCCTGGAATCTCGGCGGCAACGAATGGACGGGCAGTCTCCCCTCGTTCGCGGTGCGCATTACGAAGAACCAGCTGCAGCCCGGCGACATCCTTCTGTTCCACAATCCCGACAACCCCCAGAAGGGGTCGCACGTGACGATTTTCGGCGGCTGGGCGAACGCGGCGCGCACGCAATACACCGCGTACGAACAGGCCCGCCCGCACGCCCGTAAGCAGACGACTCCCTATGCCTATTGGAGCAATGGGAGCCGCTATCTGGCGTACCGCTACAAAGGGGTGAGGGGCGGAGCTCCGAGCGGCTCGGAGCCGAGCACGGGGACGCGCTACCCCGGGGCGGGCTCGTTCGGCCCCGGCGCCGACAACAAGTACGTCACCCAGCTCGGCAAGGCACTGGTCCGCCGGGGCGGCGCCCGCTTCTACGTCACGGGTCCGGGCCCGCGCTGGAGTGACGCGGACCGCAGGGCCACACAGGCGTTCCAGCGGGCGCAGGGCTGGACCGGCGGTGACGCGGACGGCCTGCCGGGCCCGGCGACCTGGTCGTACCTGATGACGGGCAAGGGGCGTGACATCCCCCGCGTGGGGGCCGGTGGCACCCAGGGCAGGGCGCCCGCGTATCCCGGCAGGGGAGTGTTCCGCCCCGGCCAGTCGAGCCCGTCGATCGAGAAACTCGGCAGGCAACTGGTGGCGAAGGGCTTCGGCCAGCACTACGCGCAGGGCCCGGGCCCGCGGTGGAGCGAGAGCGACCGCCGCAACGTCGAGGCGTTCCAGCGGGCGCAGGGCTGGCGGGGTGGGGCGGCGGACGGATATCCGGGCCCCGAGACCTGGCGGCGGTTGTTCGCATGAGCCGCGTGAGCGGGGCCGCGGGCCTGAGACGCGGGCACCGCATGAAGGGGGCCGCGGGCCTGAGACGTGGGCAGGAAGTCGACCGGGTCACGGATGAGATCGAGGTACGTATGAGTCGGAGGCAAGGATGAGTGCGACAGCGGCATCACGGTCACAGGCCCCCCAGCCCGAGGAACCGCAGACCACCGGCGCCCCCGACACGGCCGCCGCACGGCCGTCGCGTCTGATCCAGAGCGAAGCCACCACCGAGATCCCCATCCATCTGCTCTTCCGTGACGATCCCGGTGACCCCGGGGTCTCGCTGTCGCCCGCCGTGGTGGGGCGCCGGCACGGAACGGGCGAGCAGCCCCGCACCGCCCGGCGCCCCCCGGCGAGGGCGGCCGCCCGCCCGCTGCCCGAGGTGGACCCGTCGCTCGGCGAGCGACCGGCCCGCGTGCTGCCCGGTGCGGTCGGAGTGCTCGGCGGGACCGTGGGCGTCGCCGGGTGCGCGGCCGCGCTGTGGTGGGCGGGGGTGCTGCCCGAGCCGGTGGCGCGGGCGGCCGGGCTGCCCTGGCCCGACGGTTACGGCGGCTATGACGCGTACGCGGGGCTCGGCGCCGCGCAGTGGGCCTCGCTCGCCGGGTCGGGCGCGCTCGCCCTGTTCGGGTTCGGGGGCCTCGCCCGGGGCCGGGTCGGCACGGCGTGGGTGCTCACCCTCTTCGGGCGGTACCGCGGCAGCGTCCGCCGCACCGGCCTGATGTGGGTCAACCCGCTCCTCCTGCGCCGCCGTGTCGACGTACGTCTGCGGCACTGGCGCAGCGAGCCGATGCCCGCGGTCGACCGGGGCGGGGTCGCGCTGCGGGTCGTCGTCCTCGTGGTCTGGCGGGTCAAGGACGCGGCGCGGGCGACGCTCGGCGTGGCCGACCACCAGGAGTATCTGCGCGAGTGCGCCGAGGCGGCGACCGCCCGCGTCCTGTCCCGGCTGCCCGCCGACGCCTTCCACGACGACACCCCGACGCTGCGCGACGCGGAGGCGGTGGGCGACATGCTGACCCGGATGCTCGCGGCGGAGGTCGAGCCGGTCGGCATCGAGATCTTCTCGGCCCAGCCGACCCGGATCGAGTACGCCCCCGAGATCGCCGACACGATGCGCCTGCGCCGGGTGGCCGCGCTGGACGCACGGCACCGCGACAGCGTGCTCACCTCGGTGGTGGACTCCGTCGAGGACACGGTGACCCGGCTGACCACCCGCGGCCTGGTCGAGCTCGACGACTACGAGCGCAAGGCCTTGGTCAAGGACCTGACGGTGGCGTTCTATACGGGACATGGAGAACGCTGACGCCCCTGAACACGCCACTGACGACGCCCCCGGCCTCGCGGCCCTCGCCCGGGACGCCTGGAGCCTGACCGCCGACCGGCCCCGCACCCTCCTCGGGATCGCGGGGCCGCCCGGCGCGGGCAAGTCGACGTTCGCGCGGGCGCTGGTGGAGGAGATCGGCGAGGGGGCCGCGTATCTGCCGCTCGACGGGTTCCACCTCTCGAACGACCAGCTGGAGCGCCTCTCCCTCACCTCCCGCAAGGGCTCGGAGCCGAGTTTCGACGTCCGTGGGTACGTCGCGCTGCTCGCCCGGGTCATGGAGGACACCGGCCACGACATCTACGTACCCGACTACGACCGCACCCTCCACGAGCCGGTGGCCGCCCGGCACCGTGTGCCGCCGACGGCCCGGCTCGTCGTCACCGAGGGGAACTATCTGGCCTGTGATCTGCCCGGCTGGCGCGACGCGCGGCGGCTGATGGGGGAGTGCTGGTACGTGGCGGCACCTGCGGAGGTACGTCAACTGCGGCTCATCGAGCGGCAGTTGACGGGCGGTCGGTCCGCCGACGAGGCGGCGGCGTGGGTGGCGACGAACGACAGCCCGAACGGTGATCTCGTCGAGAAGTCGCGCCATCGCTGCGATCGGATCGTCTCCACTATTGGTATGGACATGTTCAACTACCGCCCATAATCTGGGCTTGGTCTAGACCGCAGCACTGACTGCAACTCACGGCAATTCACTGCATCCCACTGCACCCGCAGTGCCGCGGCGCGCGCACGGCTCACGGAACCCCCACGTTTCCCCTGGAGCGGCAGCATGCGAAACAAGAAGATGTACGCGGCCATGCTCGGCGCCACCACGGTCGGGGCCTTCGCGCTCTCGTCCGGTGGTGCGAGCAGTCACGGCTACACCGACCTGCCCGCAAGCCGCCAGATCAACTGTGCCAAAGGCACGGTGAGCGGCTGCGGTTCCATCCAGTACGAACCCCAGAGCGTCGAGGGCCCCAAAGGCTTCCCGGCGTCAGGACCGGCCGACGGCAAGATCTGCTCGGCGGGCATCAGCGGCTTCGACACGCTCAACCAGCCGAAGGCACCGGGCGGCGGCGCCTGGCCGACGACCAGTGTCAGCGCCGGTCAGAACTACACCTTCCGCTGGCAGTTCACGGCACGCCACCGCACCACCGACTTCAAGTACTACATAACCAAGCAGGGCTGGGACGAGAGCAAGCCCGTGACGCGGGCCGCCCTCGACACGGCCCCGTTCCTCAACGTCCCCTACAACGGCCAGCAGCCGCCCGCCACGCTCTCGCACTCCGGGACGATTCCCGGCGGCAGGAGCGGACACCACGTGATCGTCGCGGTGTGGACGGTCCACGACACGGCGAACGCGTTCTACGCCTGCTCCGACGTCAAGTTCTGAGCAGGGCTTGAGGCTCCACGGCACTTCCCACGGGTAGGTTCCGCGTACGCCGTCCATGACCAGGGCGGCGTACGCGGGGCAGTACCGGCGACAACCATCGGGGGATGCAGTGGAGTTCATGTTCTACGCGGTGCCGGCGTTGATGTGCGCCGCGGTGATCGCGATGGCGGTCACGGTGATCAAGCGCTACGTGCGGTTGCGGCAGGCGTGGTCGAGCGGTCTGACGGCGGAGGCGCGCTGCCTGCGCACGTACACCACGACGAGCCGCCACAGCGACAGCAGCAGCATCAGCACCACGCTGCACCACGTCTATGAGTTCACTCCGCCCGGGGGCCGCCCCGTCCGGTTCGAGGAGGAGAACGGCCCCGGGACGACCATCGAGGGCGACTTCGTCACCGTGCACTACACGGCGGGTCACCCCGAGAGGGCGACGGCGCACGCGCCGAGTCCCACCAAGGGTGTGGCGACCATGATTGGCGTGCTCTGCTTCCTCGGCGTCGTGCTCGCCTTCTGCATGGCCTTCATGGTGACGGCGCACGACATATTCGACTCGGTCGACATGCTCGACTCCGGCGACATGTTCGGCTCGGGCGACGACTTCGAGTCGGACGACGGCTTTGAGCCGGACCTGCCCTAGTCGTCTCTCAAGGCCCTCCTCATCTGACGGTCCATCAATTATGGTGCGCGGCCATGAAGTCCACCGGGAGCACGGTCGCGGAACTCGTACAGGCGCGCTGGGGTGACCACCGCCCCGGCCTGCGCTTCGAGCACCAGGAGCTGACTCATCACCAGGTCGCGGCGGGTGCGGCGGCGAGGGCCGCGCTCCTGGCCGACCTGCTGCCGAGAGGGGCCGAGCCGCACGTCGGTGTCCTGCTCGACAACACCCCCGAGTACCCGCTGTGGTTGAGCGCCGCCGCGCTGGCAGGCGCGGCGGTGGCGGGCATCAACCCCACGCGCAGGGGTGCGGAACTGGCCCGCGACATCGTGCACACCGACTGCCGGGTCCTGATCACGGAACGGGCGCACCTCGCGCTACTGGACGGCCTCCAACTCCCGGGCGTACGTGTGCTGGTGACGGACACGGAGGCGTACGGGGAGCTGCTGGGCCCTTATGCGGACGCGCGCCCGGAGATATCGCGGGCGGCGAGCCCGTCCAGCCGGATGCTGCTCTACTTCACCTCCGGCTCGACCGGGGCGCCCAAGGCCGCGATCTGTAGCCAGGGCCGTCTCGCGGCGGCGGGGCAGTCCCTGGTCACCCACTTCCGGCTCGGTCCTGACGGGGTCCACTACATCTGCATGCCCATGTTCCACGGCAACGCGGTGATCGCGGACTGGGCGCCCGCGCTGGCGGCGGGGGCGGGGGTGGCGCTGCGGCGGCGCTTCTCGGCTTCGGCGTTCCTGGACGACGTACGGGCGCATGGGGCCACGTACTTCACGTACGTGGGCAGGGCGGTGCAGTACATCCTGGCCACGCCTGAGCGTCCCGACGACACGGAGAACCCGCTCCGGATGGGCTTCGGCACGGAGGCCGGGGCGGTGGACGCGGAGCGGTTCGAGAAGCGGTTCGGGGTGCGGCTGGTGGAGGGCTACGGGTCCTCGGAGGGCGGGGCGGCGATCCAGCGGACGCCGGGGACTCCGTCCGGGGCGATCGGGCGGGCGGCGCCGGGGGACGAGTTGGCGGTGGTGGATCCCGGCACGCGTGAGGAGTGCCCGCGCGCTGTCTTCGCGGCGGACGGGCGGCTCCTGAACGGGGAGGAGGCGATAGGGGAGTTGGTGAACAAGGGGCGCACGCCGTTCGAGGGGTACTGGCGCAACTCCGAGGCGGACGCGGCGCGGCTTCGGGACGGCTGGTACTGGACGGGGGATCTCTTCTACCGGGACGCGGAGGGGTTCCTCTACTTCGCGGGGCGTACGGATGACCGGCTCCGCGTGGACAGCGAGAACTTGGCGGCGGCGATGATCGAGAACATCCTCGCGCGGTGGGAGGGGGCTGCGGGGGTGGCGGTGTACGCGGTTCCCGACCCCGTGGCGGGGGATCAGGTGATGGCCGCGGTTTCCCTCCGGGAGGGGGTGGAGTTCGACCCCTTGGCCTTCGCGGAGTTCCTCCTCTCCCAGCCGGATCTGGGGACGAAGATGGCGCCTCGCTTCGTACGGGTGGTGGAGCGGATGCCGGTTACGGCCACCAATAAGGTGGCTCGCTCTGCTTTGCGTGGGGAGGGATTCCGCTGCGGGGGGTCTGTGTGGTGGCGCCCCGATGCGGGGGCGGGGGCGTATCACCGCCTCACGCCGGCGGCCCTGGCTGAACTGCTGGGCCAGTACCGGGCCCAGGGTCGTGAGGGGCTGCTGCCGGGCTGAGCGCGCCCGCCTTCGCTGCCTCTCCCGCCCACCCGCCCGTTCGCCCCGCATCCGACCCTGAACGAACAAGCTTTCCCGCCCACCCACCCGATTGCCCCGCGGTGTCGAGGGGGCGCAGCAGGGGCGGGTGGGGAACGGGGGGGCATCGATGGGGGCAACACCCCGCCCCATCCTCGGGGGCCGGCCCGCACGCGCCCGCAGTCGGCGACGCGGGTGGGTGGGGAACGGGGGGACATCGATGGGGCATCACCCCGCCCCATCCTCGGGGGCCGGTCCGCACGCGCCCGCAGTCGGCGACGCGGGTGGGTGGGGAACGGGGGGACATCGATGGGGCATCACCCCGCCCCACCCTCGGGAGCCCGGCCCACACGCACCCGCAGTCGGCGACGCACGCGAGGGGACGTGCCGGTATGTCTGCCCGGAGCACGGTTCCCGGAGGCTCCGGTGCCGCAGTAGCCCCGCGGCCACCGGACGATAGCGAGGACGGACATACCGGCGCGGCCCCGCCCCAAGACCGACCAGCACCGCACCGCCGGCACCGCCCCGCCCCTCCGCATACCGTGGCCCCATGGTGGCCAGCGACAGCGTGTGGGCGGGGCTTCGGAGGCGGGGCTATCTGGGGAGTAGCGCGCCCTGGAGGGGCGTCGCGTACCTCCTCGGGGGTGTTCTCCTGGGGAGCTTCGTTCTCGTTGGCGGGGCTGTCGCCCTCCTACTCTGCGCTGCCCTCGCCCTCGTACTCGTAGGGCTCCCCCTCCTACCCCTCCTCGCCCTCACCGGCATCCCCGTCGCCGCCCTCGAACGCCGTCGCCTCCGCCTCGTCGACCCCGCGACCCCGGCCCCCACCCCCCACCGCACCCCCGAAGCCCCCGGCATCCCCGCCTGGTTCACGCTGCGCGTCAAGGAGCAGGCCACCTGGCGCGAGCTCGCGTACGCCGTCCTGCTCGCCCTCGTCCTGTGGCCCCTCGACCTCCTCGTGCTCGCCTGCACCGTCGGCGCCCCCGCCCTCCTCATCGGCGCCCCCGCCCAACTCGCCCTCGACGGCGGCGAGATACGTGCCGCCAAGCTCTGGCTGGTCAGCGACTACCCGCATGCCTTCGCCCTGGCCCTCCTCGGCCTGGCCCTCCTCGCCCCGCTGCTCTATCCCCTCGGCGCCTACGCCTCCGCCCGAGCCGCCCTCGCCCGCCTCCTCCTCGCGCCCCGCGAGGCCGAGTTGGCCACCCAGCTGGCGGAAGTGACCCGCTCCAGGGCCCGCCTGGTCGACGCCTTCGAAGCCGAACGGCGGCGTATTGAACGGGACTTGCACGACGGGGCCCAGCAGCGGCTCGTCGCGCTCACCATGACCCTGGGGCTCGCGAGGCTCGACGCCGCCCCCGGCAGCCCCCTCGCCGCCCAGCTCGCCACGGCCCACGACGAAGCGGGGAAAGTGCTCACGGAACTGCGTGAGCTCATTCGCGGCATCCATCCCCAGGTGCTTGTCGACTACGGCCTCGCCGCCGCCATCGAAGACGCCGCCGACCGCTCCCCGATCCCCGTCGACACCGACCTGGACGGCCTGCCCCGCCTGCCCGAACCCGTCGAATCCGCCGGGTACTTCGCCACCCGGGAAGCACTTACCAACATCGCCCGCCACAGCAACGCTCCCCGCGCGCACATCCAGGCCCGCCACGAGCGGCAAGAAGTCCTCCGCATCGACGTGCGCGACGAGGGCGACGGCGGCGCGGACCCGGCCCGCGGCACCGGCCTGACCGGCCTGGCGGACCGGATCGCGGTGCTCGATGGCACACTGACGGTCACCAGCCCGCCCGGTGGCCCGACCGTACTGTCCGTGGAGATCCCGTGCCGAGCCCAGCACCCCCCGACCCCCCTCGGCGACTGAGGATCGTCGTCGCCGAGGACAGCGTGCTGCTCCGCGAGGGACTCATCGGCCTGCTCGCCCGCTTCGGCCACGAGGTGCCCGCAGCGCTCGGTGACGCGGAGGGGTTGCGCGCCGCTGTCGACGCGCATGACCCGGACCTCGTCCTCACCGACGTACGCATGCCGCCCGCCTTCCAGGACGAGGGCCTGCGCGCGGCCCTCGCCCTGCGCGCCGAACGGCCGAAGCTTCCGGTCCTGGTGCTCAGCCAGTACGTGCAACGTTCGTACGCCGCCGAACTCCTGGACACCGGCGACGGCACCGGCGTCGGCTATCTGCTCAAGGACCGGGTGGGCCAGGTCGAGCAGTTCGCCGACGCGGTCACGCGGGTCGCGGACGGCGGCACGGTCGTGGACCCGGAAGTCGTACGGCAGTTGATCAGGCGCCGCCGCGACCCTCTCGAACAGCTCACGCCGCGCGAGCGCGAGGTGCTCGGCCTGGTGGCCGAGGGCAGGTCGAACGCGTCGATCGCCGCCGAACTCGTCGTCAGCGAGGCCGCGGTGGGCAAACACATCGGCAACATCCTCGGCAAACTGGACCTGCCGCCAGGAGACGGAACCCACCGCAGGGTGCTCGCGGTCCTCGCGTACCTGCGGGCCTGAGCCCGACAGCGCCTGGCAGCGCCCGGAAGCATGCATCATGCACCGGCCACCGGTCCGGTCCATTACGATCCTGAACCATGAGCACGTCAGACCAGATACGGGCAGGCCTCACGCCGCGCCAGGCCCGGCGCATACGGATCGCCGCGGCCTCGGTGCTGATGGCCGCGGCGGCCGTAGTGCTCGCCGTACGCCTGGCGAGCCGGTCGTCCGTCCTGGTCGTGGGGGTGTACGGGCTGCTGCTCGTCCTCTGCGGCCTGGTGATCGAACTCAGCAGGCGCGGTCGGACCCGGCTCGGCAGCTATCTCCTCGCCGTCGGCCTGGTGGCCGCCCTGGTCATGGACTGGGTGGTGCTTGCCTGACGAGGCCCTGCTCAGGAGGCGGGACGGGCGCCTCGCGCAGCCCGTACCGCTCATGGAGCTTCCGCATCCGCCGCGGCGCCCACCAGGCGCGGCGGCCGAGCAGCGTCATCGTCGCCGGGACGAGGAACATCCGCACCACGGTCGCGTCGATGAGCACCGCGAGCGTCAGGCCGAGCCCGATCTGCAGGATCGGTGAGAAGCCGCCGGTCATGAAGCCGCCGAAGACGATCGCGAGCAGCAGCGCCGCACAGCTGACGACGCGGCCCGAGCGGCGCAGTCCCTCCACGACGGCGGCACGGTGGTCGCCGGTCTCCAGCCACGTCTCCCGCATCCGGGACAGGATGAACAGCTCGTAGTCCATGGCGAGCCCGAACGCGATCGCGATGATCAGCGGCGGCGCGGTCAGACTCAGCGCCCCGAGCTCCTCACCGCCGAGCAGCCCCGCGAGATGCCCGTCCTGGAACACCCACACCACGACGCCGAGCGCGGCGCCCAGGCTGAGCAGGGTGGTGGCGAGCGTACGCAGGGGCAGCAGCAGTGAGCCGGTGAAGGAGAAGAGCAGGGCGAACAGGCCGACCAGGACGGTGAGTACGGCCCAGGGCGCGCGCTCGGCGAGCATCGAGCGGAAGTCGACGAGGCTCGCGGCGTTGCCCGTGACCTGGATGGGCTCGTCGCCACGGAGGTCACGCACCTGCTCCACGAGCCGGGTGGCGGTGGGCCCGTCGACCGAACCCTCCGGGGTCAGTTCGAGCAGGACCGTGCCGTCCGAGAGCCGCTCGCGGTCGGCCGTCCTGATCCCGGGCAGGGCCCGGATCTTGTCCTCGCAGTCGGGGTCGGCGCCCGACCCGATGAGCACCTGGACGGGGTCGGTGTCCGTCCCCGCCGGATAGTGCTCGCGCACGGTGTCGTACAGCTGCCGCGCCTCGGTGTCGTGCGGGAGCTGCCGGGCGTCCCCGATGTTGATCCGCATCCCGAAGGCGGGCAGCGCGAGGAGGGTGAGCACGGCGACGACGGCGGCGACCACGGCCAGCGGGCGCCGGGCGGAGAAGAGGGCGAGGCGGGCGAAGAAGGCGCCGGGTTCGGAGGTGGCACCGGGCTCGCGGCGGCCCCAAGGCCCCTTCCGCGTACGGGACTTCGGCCCCGAAGGCGCGATCTTGCCGCCGAACAGCGCGAGCAGCGCGGGCAGCAGCGTCAGGGCCGCCAGCATGTCGACGACGACCACCGCGCCGGCCGCGAGGCCCATGCTGCGCAGGAACGGGCTGGGGAACCAGACGAGCCCCGACAGGCTGATGGCCACCGTCAGGCCGGAGAACAGGACGGTGCGGCCGGCGCGGGCGACGGTCGCGTGCACGGCCTGCGCCACGTCGTCCGTCTTCCCTCGTTCCTCGCGGAAGCGGATCACCATCAGGAGCGCGTAGTCGACGGCGAGGCCGAGGCCCAGCATGGTGACGATCTGGACGGCGTAGACGGAGATCTCGGTGAACTGGCTGAAGCCGTAGAGGGTCAGAAAGGCGCCGGCGACGCCGCTCACGGTGACCAGGAGGGGGAGCCCGGCGGCCCGCAGCCCGCCGAAGATGAGCAGGAGGACGACCAGCACGGCGGGCAGGGTGATCAACTCGGCCTGCGCCACGTCCTCCTGGGCCCTGCCGCCCATCTGCTCGCCGAGCAGCGGCCCGCCGCTCACCGCCACGTCACCGGCGGTGATCTCGCGGATGCGGTCGGCCGCGTCGCCGACGGCCTCTTCCTCGGCGTCGTCGTCGAGGCCGCCCTTGAGCGTGACCGGGATGAGCAGGGCCTTGCCGTCCTGGGCGACCAGGCCCCTGGTGGTGTACGGATCCGGCACCTGGGCGATGCCCGGATGCTTCCGTACGTCGGCCACCGCGTCGCCCACCTGCGAGCGGAGCTGCGGGGTGTTGACCGCGGGAGCCGACACGACGGCGCTGAAGTCGTCGCCGTCCGGGGTGAGTTCGGCGAGGCGTTCCTCGGCGACGACCGACTCGCTGCCGGGCACGTCTTCGACCGACGAGGTCAGGTCGCCGAAGACCCTGGTCCCGAAGCCGAGGCCCAGGACGAGGAGCAGAAGCCAGATGAGGACGACGGTCTTGGGACGTTGGGTCGCTGTACGGGCGAGGGCGGCGAGCATGGCTGGCGCCTCCTTGGAGGATTCCGGGTTACCGCCCCTCAGAGTCGTCCTCACCCGCCCGCGGCGGATCGCCGTGGTGGGTGGTCTTGCGGTCTCCCTCGCGCGGGGTAGGACTCCGTCGGCCGGGGGAGACGGACGGCGGCTCGACGGCAGGCCTAACCCCCCGGAACCACGAGCCCCGTCTCGTACGCGCAGATGACCGCCTGCACCCGGTCCCGCAGCGCCAGCTTCGACAGGACGTTGCTGACATGGGTCTTCACCGTGTGCTCGCTGACCACGAACGACGCAGCGATCTCCGCGTTCGAGAGCCCCCGGGCAAGGAGTCGCAGCGTCTCCTCCTCGCGGGCCGTGAGCACCGCGAGGCGTTCGGAGGGCGACACGGCGGGCGCGTCGGCCTCCGTGCGGCGGCGCCGGACCACGTCCGCCACCAGGCGCCGCGTCACCGAGGGTGCGAGCAGGGAGTCCCCGGCCGCCACGACGCGCACCGCGTGCACCAGGTCGTCCCTGCGGACGTCCTTGAGCAGGAAGCCGCTCGCCCCCGCGTACAGCGCCTCGTACACATACTCGTCGAGGTCGAACGTGGTGAGCATGACGACCCGGCAGCTGGACTGCGCGCACACCTGGCGGGCCGCCTCGATGCCGTCCATCCCCGGCATCCGGATGTCCAGGAGGATGACGTCAGGGGCATGCCGGAGCACCGCCGCCACAGCCTGGGCGCCGTCACCCGCCTCCGCCACCACCTCGATGTCGGGCTGCGCCTCAAGGATCATGGAGAAGCCGCTGCGCACCAGCTCCTGATCGTCGGCGACCGCCACCCGGATGCTCATCCCCCAAGGATGCCGTGGGCAGCCGTACGGCGACACGGAATCCACCATCGGGTCCGTCACCGGCTTCGGCGGTGCCACCGCACGCGGCGGCGCGTTCATGGATGCCGACGAGACCGTGACCCGCGCCGTCCGAGGCGGAGAGCCCGGCTCCGTCGTCCTGCACCAGGATGCTCAATTCGCTGTCCGACCAGCTGAGTTGAATGCTGGCAGCGCTTGCCGCCGCATGCTTCACACAGTTGGTCAGCGCCTCCTGGACGACGCGGTACGCGGCCACCTCGACGTCGGGGGCAAGCGGGCGAGGACGGCCTTCTTCCCCCAACTCCACGCGCAGGCCCGTGCGTTCGACCAGTGCGGCGAGTTCCGGGAGCGCCGCGAGCGTCGGCTGCGGCACGCGTGCGCCGTCCGGGGGCGAGGACTCCCTCAGTACGCCCAGGATCCGCCGCAACTGCTCCATCGCGTCGCGCCCCGCACCGGCGATCGCGTCGAACGCCCCCACCGCGCGGTCGGGGTCGCTGCGGACGACCACGGGGCCGGCCTCCGCCTGGACCACCATCAGGCTCACCGCGTGGGCGAGGATGTCGTGCATGTCGCGGGCGATCCTGGACCGCTCCTGGCTCACCGCTCGCGCCGTCTCGGTGGCGCGCTCCCGCTCCAGGCGCCGGGCCCGGTCCTCCAGGGCCGCGGTGTACGCGCGCTGCACACGGGCGAAGGCTCCGAGGGCGTACGCGCTGATGAGGGTGAGCAGGTGGAAGGGGTACTCGTACGGCTCCGCGTGCTCCTTGAAGGTCATCGTGACGGCGGCCCCCGTCAGCCACCCGGCGAGCATGACACGCCGTTTCAGCGGGGTGCTCAGGGTGGCCACGGTGTAGAGGGCGACCATGCCGCCGAAGCAGACGTCGGGCGGCGGCCGGTGGTGGAGCGCCATGGCGGGCGTGAAGAAGGCGATCACGGAGGCACAGGCGAAGGGCGCGAGGCGCCGCCAGATCAGCGGCACCGCGGTACCGGCGCCGAGGGCGAACCCGGCGGCGCTCAGCTCGTCGCCCCCGTCGTCGGGGAACAGGAACTGGAGCGACACGGCGAACAGCACCAGGGCGGCGAGCGCGGTGTCCACGACGTAGGGGTGGGTGGTGCCCAGCCGGGACAGCGCGGGGAAGGGACGTCGCATCGGGCGGCTCCTCGGGGCAGGAGGGCCGTGCCAGTATCGCGGGGCCCTGAGGGCGCTGTCCTCACCGGTGCGAGGGATATGTTTTTCGCGGAACGCAAGAAGCCCCTCGCTTCCGCGAGGGGCTTCTCACCGTCTGTGCGCCGCCAGGGACTCGAACCCCGGACCCGCTGATTAAGAGTCAGCTGCTCTAACCAACTGAGCTAGCGGCGCCTGCTGACTCGAAAATAATACCTGGTCCCGGAGGGTGCTCAGGACCGCCCGTGCGGCGTGCCTAGATCGCCAGCGAGAGCAGCACCGGCGCCGCCCCGCGGTTGAGCGTCTGGGCCGCCTCCCGGAGCCGGTGCGCGTGCTCCACCGGGAGGGAGAGCGCCAGGCAGCCGACCGCGGAGCCCGCGGTGATGGGGACGGCGGCGCAGACCGTGCCGACCGCGTACTCCTGGAGGTCGAGGACCGGGACCGTCGCGGGCTGGGCGGCGAGGCGGTTCAGGAGGACCCGCTCGTTCGTGATCGTCCGCGAGGTGAGGCGGGCCATCTTGTGGCGGGAGAGGTGGTCCCTGCGGCCGTTCAGGTCGAGCTGGGTCAGCAGGCTCTTGCCGACCGCGCTGGCGTGCGCGGAGGAGCGGAAGTCCACCCATTCGTTGACCTTGGGGGTGCGGGGGCCGTCCGCGAAGTCGGTGATCTTGATTTCGCCGTCCTCGTACCGGCTGATGTAGACGGCGGCGCCGATCGAGTCGCGCAGGCCGTCGAGCGTCACCTTGAGCTTGTCCCGCAGGGCCTGGTCACGGCGCTGGGCCGAGCCGAGGCGGGTGAGGGATTCGCCGGTCACGTACGCACCGTCGGCCACCTGCTCGACGTATGCCTCGCGGCGCAGCATGCGCAGCAGGGCGGCGAGCTGGGGTGCGGGCAGTTTGGTCTGCCGGGCGAGCTCGACGTCGGTGACGCCGCCCTCGTGCCTGGCGACGATCTCGAGCACCCGCAGGGCGCTCTGCACCGAGTGCTGCGGCGTGGTCGGCTCGTGCTTCAGCGCCACGGCTTCCCCCTGCGTGGAACGGTTCCGGACAGCTGGCCTCCGTCCCACGATAGCCGCCAAGAGATGGATATGGAGCGGCTGTTGACGAGATTGGTGGCGCGTTCCGGCTCCGTCAGCAGGAACGCGCCACTCTGGCATATGCCCTTGTTGTGCCCCGATCCGCAGGCCTCGGTCGATGCAGTTCAGGTCAGTCAGCTGACGAGGCAGAGGCGGCACGTTCCGCCCTGGCGAGCGAGGCGTGTGCCCCTTTGGTCATGCTCGTCAACCCATGACGTAAGCCTGTGGAGTTGACTGCGGCCGCGTGCTCAGCGGCACGCGGTATGGCAATTAGGGAGTCCCGTAGGCCTAACCGCTGGAGGATCCCTTATCGCTCAATTCGCCGATTGCCTTCCCGGGCAGATGAGGTCATGGTAGACATTTGCGATAAGGGCTGCTTCCAATCGAGATTCAAGCCCCAGCTTGCCAATGATGTGCGCTACATGGGCTTTAACTGTGCGCTCGGCTATGCCCAGTCTTCTGGCGAGGGTGCGGTTCGGCAAACCGCCTCCGAGCAGGGCCAGTACCTGGCGTTCTCGCTCCGTCAGGATATCTACCGGCGGCTGGAGTTCGTTCGGCTCGCGCGCGAGTTGACACGAACAGAAGTCTCCGTCGCGTGAGGCTCCGTGAGGGAGTTTTTGGTCATGATTATGCTGCGCCACAGCCGTCGCACACCTTCCCCGTTTTGGCCTACCATGCGCGCCATCCTAGGGGAAAACTTCTTGCATGGGGAAAGGAGGTGGGAGGTTTACCGGGGCCCATTCCGAAGCTGACTGAAAATTGATTCCCAGTACTGTAGCAGGTTGTTCATGTGGCGTGACGGTGGGTGCCTCGTCGCCCCGTTCGGGACTGGTGCTGCCGCCGGGCGGGGCACCTCAATCCCGACCGGCTGCAGGGTTTTCTCGCCAAGGCGGCCTGGGGCGCCGACGAGCTTCGCGACCGGTTCCGGGCCTATGCGGTCGCCGCCTTGGCGGCCGATGACGCGGTGCTGATCGCGGACGAGACCGGTGGCATCAGGAAGGTCGCCAAGACCGCCGGGGTGCAGCGGCAGTGCTTCGGCACGGCCGACAGGATCGAGAACGCCCAGGTCAGCGTGTCTTTGTCCTACGGCTCCAGCCGGGGCTGCACGCCCACCGACCGCGAGCTCTACCTTGGCCGTCTGAGCCGGCACCACCGCCGAGCACGAGCCTCGCTGTGCCGAGCGGAACTTTCCTCCCGAGCGGGCCACCGGGGTGGCGGCCAAGCCAGAGCTGGCCCGGCGCACGCTGGAGCCGACGTGACCTTCACCTGCTTCCTTGCTGATGAGGCATACGGGCCGTGTGCATGCTCGCCATGGCCTTCCTCGCCATCGTCCGGAGCCGTCAATACCCGCCCAGCCGCCGCCGCTCGCCCCCGCGACGGTGAACGAGATTCGCATGAGCGGTTCAACGAGGCTATTGGCGCCATGCAGGCCCTCACCCAGAAGCCAATCCCGACCTGAAGACCCGTTTCAAGGTCCCGCACCGGGTCGGCCTGGCAGCCGAGCGCATTGGTGACATCGCCGGGTTCCCTTGCGTAAGGGAGCGGCGCCCGTCAGCCGCGCAGCTTGTTGCTCCACTTCGTCGCCTTCTTGGAGCCGGCCTTGGTCACGACCTTTGTCTTCCAGGTCCGCGTGTACGCGTCGTTGTCGGCGACGGCCTTTGTGCTGACGTAGCAGCTCTTGGTGCCGCTGCAGCTTTCCGATGCCACCTTCTTCCGGCCGTTGTAGAGGGTGACCTTGACCTTGACGGAAGCCCTGTAGTTGCACTTGATGCCGCCGTAGCCGTACTTGTCCGTCCGGCGGTCCACCCGGTCGGTCATCGCGCTTATCTTGCACTTCTTGGCCGCCGCGTCCACGGCGACGTGGGAATCGGCTGCCGTAGCGCTGCCTGCGGCAAGCGCCGGAGTGCCGAGAATGCTCACGGCTGCGGCACTCACGATGAGCGCGCGTGCTGCCTTTGAATTACGCATGTTCTCTCCTTGTTCTCATAAGAGTGGGGGGATCGCATTGGCGTCGCTGCGCCCTATCCCTTGATGCATACCTTCGCTTCGCTGCGCTTCGGGTTAGTTTCGTCCAACGGGTGGTTGACATAACCGAGAGCGCAGATCTTCTGTGTGCCCCTGGGGTTCTTCATCTTCAGAGAGGGTGCGAAGATGTTCTTGGCATTACGCCGTGTGACGTCGTATTTGGCTTTGTCGTTGTTGATGGTGATGGCGGTGACGACCACCTGTGCCGCCTTACGCTTGCAGTGGCTGTCTCCCTGCCCCCGGATCTTCTTCTTCGAGACCTTGAGCGAGACGTGGTAGCGGCACCTGTTGATGGAGCCCCATCCGGCGGCGCTCCATTTCCCGTACTTATCCTTCGTCTTGGCCGCCGTCACGGTGATTGCGCCTCCATCGGATGGCGCGGCCGTCGCTGTCTGGGCTGCGACACCCATGAGCCCGAATGACGTCACGGCGGCCACGGCGAGCGCGACAGTTTGCCTTCTGCGAGAGCGGGAAACGGTTGACGACGACACTGATGTACCTCCGAGAGTGTGACCGGCGTGCTGTGTGCGTCAGAGTGTTCAACAGTGTTGCCAGCGCGCGCTATTGGCATTTCGGGAGGTGTACGGAAGGGCAATGCCCATAGGTGAAGGAGCAGTAAAGACCTGTCTACGGCGACGTGGGAATCGGCTGCCGTAGCGCTGCCTGCGGCAAGCGCCGGAGTGCCGAGCATGCTCACGGTTGTGGCACTCACGATGAGCGCGCGTGCCGCCTTTAAATTACGCATGTTTTCTTCTCGGACTCTTCGTAATGGGGAATTGCATGGTCGTGGGAGCCGGCTCGCCCCCTGTCGAACGAGGCTTCGAGAGGGATCCATGGAGCTGTCGACAGCAATGGGAGGTCATGCAGAGGGAGATGGCGGGGTGTCGGAGCCGCTACCGCAGACATGGGAAGGCCCGGCCACGTCGATCGTGTGGCCGGGCCCCGAGGTGCGCGGTCCGGGCTGCGGGCGGGCTAGAGCACTGCGCTGAGGAACTCCCGGGTCCGCTCGTGCTCCGGCTCCGTGAAGATCTTCTCCGGCGTCCCGGCCTCGATGACCCGGCCCGAGTCGAACATCAGGACCTGGTCCGAAATGTCGCGGGCGAAGTTCATCTCGTGGGTCACGCAGAGCATCGTGATGTCCGTGGTGTGCGCGATGTCCCTGAGGACGTCGAGGACGCCCGCCACCAGCTCGGGGTCGAGCGCGGACGTGACCTCGTCCAGGAGCAGCACCTGCGGACGCATCGCCAGGGCGCGCGCGATGGCGACACGCTGCTGCTGGCCGCCGGAGAGCTGCGTCGGGTACGCGTCGCAGCGGTCCCCGAGGCCGACCAGGTCGAGCAGTTCGCGCGCCCGCTGCTCCGCCTCGTCCTTGGGCAGGCCGAGGACGTTGACCGGCGCCTCCATGATGTTGCGCAGGACCTTCATGTTCGGGAAGAGGTTGAACTGCTGGAAGACCATCCCGATGTTTTTGCGGACCTCGCGGATGTGCTTCTCGCCCGCCGGGACGAGCTTGCCGTTCTTCTCCTCGTGCATGAGGTAGTTGCCGCCCACCTTGATGGTGCCCTGATCGGGCTTCACCAGGGTCATCAGGAGGCGCAGGATCGTGGTCTTGCCGGAGCCGGACGGGCCGATCAGGGTGACGTGCTTGCCGGAGTCCACGGAGAAGTCCAGCTCGTCGAGGACGGTGTTCGAGCCGTAGCGCTTGACCACCTTGTCGAAGCGGATCAGCTCGCTGCCGTCCACGGCCGGGTTGGGGATTTCCTGGGAAGTGCTGCTGTCAGCGGACAAGACGACGCTCCAAAACTCGCAGAAGAAGAGAGGCCGGGTAGGCGATGACGATGAAGGCGACGCCGACGATGCTGATGGCCTCGTAGGTGAAGGTCGCCTGGCTGTACCCCTGGGCCTGGCCCAGCATGTCGAGCGCGCCGATGGCAGCCATCTGCGGCGACTCCTTCAGCATGACGATCACGTAGTTGCCGAGCGCGGGGATCACCCGGCGCACGGCCTGCGGCAGGATCACCGCGGTCCAGGTGCGCTGCTTGGTGAGGCTGAGCGCGGTGGCCGCCTCCCACTGCCCTTCCGGGACACCCTCGATGCCCGCCCGGTACACCTCGGAGGTGTACGTCGAGTAGTGCAGACCGAGCCCGACGATGCCCGTGACGAGCGGCGACATGGACGGGCCCCACTCCGGCACCACGTAGAAGAGGAAGAACAGCTGCACCAGCAGCGGAGTGTTCCGGATGAACTCGGTGAACACCGTCACCGGCCAGCGGATCCACTTCTTCTCCGACCGCTGCGCGATGGCCCAGACCATGCCGAGCGAGAAGGCGATCAGGGTGCCGAAGAGCAGTGCCTTGAGCGTGATCCACACGCCGTCCCAGAAGAGGGGCATGAAGTCATCGACGTTCTGCCAATCCCAGTTCACTTGGCACCCCCCGCGCCGGTGACGACGTCGATCGACGACTTGGAGCGGATCCCGCTGAACAGGCCCAGCTTCTCGGGAGCCTGACCCACGCCCTTCTTGGCGTGCCGCTCAAGGAGCCGCATGCCGCGCGTGAGGATGAACGCGAACACGAAGTAGAGCGCGAGCAACAGCGTGTAGATCGGCCCACTTTCGGTCGTGACGAGACGGAGCAGATCGCCGGCGAAGGTCATGTCGGCCACCGCGATGAGGGAGACGAGGGACGTGCCCTTGAGCAGCTCGATCAGCAGGTTGTTGAAGGGCGGCAGCATCTCGGGCCAGGCCTGCGGCAGTTCGATGCGGCGCAGTCGCTGCATCGGCGTGAAGTTCAGGGCGATGCCCGCCTCACGCTGCGCGGGCGGCACCGCGGCGAGCGCGCCGCGCACGATCTCGGACGCGTACGCCCCGTAGGTGATGCCCAGGGCGATGACACCCGCGAAAAGCGGCTCGAAGCTGATCTGGAACAGCGCGGGCACCGTGAACGCGATCCAGAACATGAAGACCAGCGACGAGGTGCTGCGGAAGATCTCGAAGTACGCCCCGGCGAGGAAGCGCACGATCCAGAGACGGGACGTGCGAAGCACCCCGATGGGGAAGGCGATCAGGAAGGCGAGGGCCGCGCTGAGGAAGGTGACCTGCACGGTGATCCAGACGCCGGGCAGGAACCAGTTCTCGAGGAACTGCGACGACATCATCAGGAGGCTCCCTTCACAGGGGGGCACAACTTCTCGGCCGTCAGATCGGTCATCTCGGTCTCGGTGAACCCGAACGGCTTGACGATCCTGAGCAGTTCACCGCTCTCCTTGAGCTTGTGCAGCTCCTTGTTGAAGGCGTCCCGCAGGTTCTTCTCGTACAGCCTGAAGGCGAAACCACCCGCTCCGTAGGCCGGTTCGCCGTCGATGACCGGCTGGAAGGGCTTCGTCGCCTCCACCCGCGGATTGCCCTTGACCACGTCGCGCACGGTGACCGCGGTCCCGGCGAAAGCGTCGACCCGGCCGAGCGCGACGGCGTCGGCACCCGCCACCTGGTCGGGCACCACGAGGACGGATTTCACGCCGTTCGCCTCGGCGGTGGCGATCTGCGCGTAGGCCGTACCGCTCGCCAGCTTCAGGCCCTTCTTGGCGATGTCCTCATATTTCTTGATGCCGTGCGGATTGCCCTTCTTCACGATGAAGGAGTCGAGCATCAGGTAGTCGGGGTCGGAGAACAGCACCCGCTCGCAGCGCGTCGGGTTGATGTACATGCCCGCCGAGACCACGTCGAACTGCCGGGCCTGGGTCAACCCGGGGATCAGCGCACCGAACTTGGTGGGCACCGCCTTGACCCTGGGCACACCGAGGCGAGGGAAGATCACCTTGGCGATTTCCGGTGCCTCGCCGGTCACCTCGCCGTTCTTGTCGATGTACCCGAACGGGACCTCGCCCGCGACACCGATCCTGACCTCGCCGGTGTCACGCAGCCGGTCCAGCAGATCCCCGCCCTCGACCTTCCCTTCCTCAGGCACCCGGCTGCAGGCCGCGCCCCCGAATACGCCCAGTGCCGCCACGCCCGCTCCGGTGAGCAGAGAGCGGCGGCGGACTGCTTTGCCGATGAATCCCTCGTTGTTCCCAAGTGGTGGAGCCATGGGCGCGCGACTACCCGACTCGACACAAGATATGCGGCCCAATTTCAGCCCCTGATGCAATCGTTGTCCTCTTGACCCAGGGAGGAGCATGGGACACATGGCAGACCGATTCATCGAAGTCTCCCTCGCGAAGCGGGGAGTCCAGTGCACGGCAAAGCTGCTCGACGACCGGGCCCCGTTGACCTGCGCGGCGGTGTGGGAGGCGCTTCCGCTCAGCGAGGACGTCTATCACGCGAAGTACGCCCGCAATGAGATCTACGCCCTCTTTCCGGCTTTCGCGGACCGCGAGCCGCCCCTGGAGAACCCGACAGTCACCCCCATTCCCGGCGACCTCTGCTATTTCTCCTTCAACGGGACACAGCTGGGCACGCAGGCCTATGGGTACGAACCGGCCGCGGACGTCAAGGCGGGCGCCACGGTCGTGGACCTCGCCCTCTTCTACGAGCGCAACAACCTGCTGCTCAACGGAGACGTCGGCTGGGTCCCCGGCATCGTCTGGGGCCAGGTGGTCGACGGCCTCGACCGGATGGCCGAGGCCTGCAACGACCTGTGGCGCGGCGGCGCGCAGGGCGAGACGCTGAATTTCCGCAGAGCGTAGCTCCCGCCCGCGGTCTCAGACAGCGGCGGGCGGCGCGATCCTCGCGCCGCCCGCCTCGTACAGCACGTGCGCGGCCCGCAGGACGAGAACGTCGGCGTGCCGCGCCGCCACGATCTGCACCCCGATGGGCAGCCCATCGCGGTCCACCCCGCAGGGGACGGTCGCGGCCGGCTGCTGCGTCATGTTGAAGGGGTACGTGAAAGGCGTCCATCCCGTCCACCGACGATGGCCGGAACCTTTCGGTACCTCCGCCCCCGCCTCGAACGCGGTGATCGGCAACGTCGGAGTGACCAGAAGGTCGTACGCCTGGTGGAAGCGGCCCATGCGACGGCCGAGCTCCATGCGTACGTCAACTGCGGCAAGGTAGTCGAGCGCGCTGTACCGTGCGCCTTGCGCACAGATCTCGCGCAGCCCCGGGTCGAGCAACTCCCGCCGGTCGGGCGGCAGATGCTGGGTCACCCGCGCGGCGCCGCTGAACCACAGCGTGTGGAAGGCCTCCACCGGATCCGTGAAGTCCGGGTCGGTCTCCTCGACGTACGCACCCTGCGCCGCGAGGGACTCCACCGCCTGCCGCACCGCGGCGGCGACCGCGGGCCGCACCGCGACCTGGCCGCCGAGGGAGGGCGAGTACGCGATGCGCAGGCCGCGTACGCCGCCTTCGATACCCGCCCGGAAGCCGTCCGTCACCGGGCCGAGCTGCGACCAGTCGCGCGTGTCGGGGCCGCTGATGACGTCCATCAGGAGCGCCGCGTCCGCCGCGTCCCGCGTCATGGGCCCGACGTGCGCCAGCGTGCCGAACGCGGACGCGGGGTACAGCGGCACCCTGCCGTACGTCGGCTTCAGCGCGAAGATCCCGCAGAAAGCACCCGGGATCCGCACCGAGCCGCCGCCGTCCGTCCCGAGCGACACCGGCGCCGCGCCCAGCGCCACGGCCGCCGCGCTGCCGCCGCTGGATCCGCCCGCGGTGCGCGAGGTGTCGTACGGATTGCGCGTGATCCCGCTCAGCGGGCTGTCCGTGACGCCCTTCCAGCCGAACTCGGGCGTCGTCGTCTTGCCGATGAACACCGCGCCGTGCTCACGGAGCCGCGCCACCGACGGCGCGTCCTCGTCCCAAGTCCCTGCCGTGCTGATGGCCTTCGAGCCCCGCAGCGTCGGCCCGCCCCGCTGCAGCAGGATGTCCTTGACCGAGACCGGAACCCCCTCAAGGAGGCCTCGCGGCTCACCGCGCCGCCACAGCTCGGCGCTCGACTCGGCCTGCGCGAGGGCCTCTTCGGCGTCCACGCGCACGAAGGCGTTCACCGAGGGCTGCACCTCCTCGGCCCTGCGCAGCGCCGCCCGTGTCGCGTCGACCGGACTGAATTCGCCCTTGCGATAGGCCTCGACGAGTTGTACCGCGGTGAGATCCGTGAGCTCGGTCATGCACGCTCCTCAGGGGGTGGGACGTGACTTTCGGCAGTGATCAACTACCAGGTACATACCCGCGTTTCTTGTCGACCACGTTGGAAAGAGGCCGCCCGGCGGCCCACTCCTCGTACAACTCGACGAATTGCGCGCCCAGTTCATCGCGCCAACCCACCGTGTCGCCGCTCATGTGCGGGGACACGAGGAGACCCGGCGCCGTCCACAGCGGGCTGTCCGCCGGCAGCGGCTCGTGCTCGAAGACGTCGAGCGCCGCGCCCGCGATCCACCGCTTCGACAGGGCGGCCGCGAGAGCGTCCTCCACGACGAGCGCGCCGCGCCCGATGTTGATGAAGCGCGCCGACGGCTGCATCATCCCGAAGCGCCGCTCGTCGAACATGCCGCGCGTGTCGTCCGTGAGGGGCGCCGCGCACACCACCCAGTCGGCGCGCGCCATCAGCCGGTCGAGTTCGTCCGGGCCGTGGACGCCGGTCCGTGCGCTGCGCCCCACCAGGGCGGTGATGATCCCGAGCCCCTTCAGCATGCGGACGATGGCGTGCCCGATCGGCCCCGAACCCACGACACACGCGCGCGTACGGGCGACTCGCTGGGTCTCGCGGTGCTGCCAGGTGCGCTCGCCCTGGAGCTGGAGAGTGCGCGGCAGGTCCTTGGCCATGGCGAGGACGAGGGCGGCCACGTACTCGGCGATCGGCTGGTCGAAGACGCCGCGGGCGTTGGTGACCAGCGTGTCGGACTCGGCGAGCTCCGGGCACATGAGGCGGTCCACGCCCGCGCTCGCGGTGTGCACCCAGCGGGGCCGCGGCCCCTCGCCCGGCCAGGCGAGCCGCACCGCGTCCGAGAGGAAGTCCCACACCAGCAGCACATCGGCGTGGGGGAGTTGGGCCGCAAGGGTGTTCGCGTCCGCGTGCAGGATCCTGGCGCGCCCGGTGAGGCTGCCGAGGCGGGGCGGCGGAGCGGGGGACGGGGCGTCAAGGACAAGAACGGTTGGTTCGGACATCGCGCCGGGCGTCGGATCAGACGTTGATTCGGACATCGAGGAGAAACCGTTTCGCAATGAGAGTCCGCTTCCCTGAGTTGTGTCGGCCAGAGCCGTCTGAGATGCGCGGATTGACCACGCTCGCACCTGAAACTACCTTCGTCAACAGAGGTGCTCTATCACAAGCACCCCACGGCTGAGTACTCTCCGTACGAGGTCATAGCACGCTCTGTAGCGCTTTCTTCGCGCGTTCTGCCCCGTCCCGACGTCCCGGCGCGTCGCCGGCTCCGCATCTCCCGGCCCCCGGCCGGTCCCTCCATTGCACGCACGCACGAACTTGGGGCCTGCTCATGGACGTCTCCTTCCTCGGCGGACCACACCCTCAACGCGGTGTGGGTGTCGTCGCCCCTTTCGACTTCGCCCTCGACCGGGAGCTCTGGCGCTGGGTGCCGGACGAGGTCTCCCTCCACCTGACACGCACTCCGTACGTGCCCGTCGAGGTAAGCCTTGACCTGGCACGACTCGTCAGCGAGCACGAAACGCTCGGCGAGGCGGTGCGTGCCCTGAGCGCCGCCGAACCCGAAGTCCTGGCCTACGCCTGCACTTCGGGAAGCTTCGTCGGCGGCATCGCCGGCGAGCGCGCGATGTGCGAGGCCATGACCCGCGAGGGCGCGGTCTCCGCCGTCACCACCTCGGGCGCGCTGCTCGAAGCGCTCGACGATCTGGGCGCGCGGCGCATCGCGCTCGTCACGCCCTACACCTGGTCGGTGACCCAGTCCCTGGAGCACTACCTGGGCGAGTCGGGCGTGTCCGTCACCGGCCGCGCCTACCTGGGCCTGACCAGGCACATCTGGAAAGTCCCCTACAAGGACGTGGCGGAGATGGCGCGGCGGGCGGTGCTCGGCGGGGCCGACGCGCTCTTCATCAGCTGCACCAATCTCGCGACGTACGACGTCATTCCGCAGCTGGAGGCCGAGCTGCGGATGCCGGTGATCTCCGCGAACCAGGTGACGATGTGGTCCGCCCTGCGCCGTCTGGGTACGCATGCGGTAGGGCCCTACCAGGCGCTGATCAATCCGAGTGCGAGGCCGGGCGCGGGTCCGGTCGCCTCGCCGGGGGAGCTGCCCGGCGTCGTACCGCTCGATCCGCCCCAGGGTCTGCCCGAAGGACCACCAACGCTGCCTTGAAGGAGGCTGGAAGTGACCGCACTTGGTTTCCTCTATCCGGGTCACTCGGCTGAGGACGACTACCCCCGCATGGAGCAGATGCTGGGGAGTGATGTCCGGCTGCAGGTCGTCCACACCGACATCGGCGAGGACGCGCACCGGGTCGACGCCCTCCTGGAGATGGGGTCGCCGAAACGGCTCGCCGCCGGGGTCGAGGAGCTGCGCCTTTCCGGGGCGGAGGCGGTGGTGTGGGCCTGCACCAGCGCGAGCTTCGTCTTCGGCTGGGAGGGCGCGCACGACCAGGTCCGCGCCCTGGCCCGGTCGGCGGGCCTGCCGGCGTCCAGTACGTCCTTCGCGTTCGCCCACGCGGTGCGTGAGGTGGGGGCGGGCAGGGTCGCGGTCGCCGCGACGTATCCGGAGGACGTGGCGGGGCTCTTCGCCGCGTTCCTGAAGGCGTCCGGCGTGGAGGTCGTGTCGGCGCAGGGGAACGGCATCATCACGGCCGCGGAGGTGGGTACGTGGGGCTGGCAGGAGGTCAGGGCCATGGCCCACGCGGGCGACCACCCCGACGCGGAGGCGCTCCTGCTCCCGGACACGGCACTGCACACGGCGGCGTACGTGAAGGACCTGGAGCAGGACCTGGGCAAACCGGTCCTGACGGCGAACCAGGTCACGGTCTGGGAAGCCCTACGCCTGGCCTCCCGCCGGGTGAACGCCCCATCCCTGGGTGCACTCTTCACGAAGGAGCCGGTGGTACAGGCCCGGGACTAGGGTCCGGTATGTCCGTCTGTTCGCCGGTCGCTGCGGGGCAATCGGGTGGGTGGGCGGGAAAGGCCTGTTCGGCAAGGACAAGCCGCGGGGTGACAACCACACCCCCGGCAGCACCGCACCCCGCACCCCTACGGGAATAAAGCGGAGCCAGCCTCCTGTTGCACCGCGGAGTAGGAGAAACGCACCGCGCAGCAGGAGGCAGGACCCCCGTGACAGTGGACCCGAGCGACGACATTCGCGGCGAGCGGTACGGCAGCGCGCCGGTTCCGCTCTCCGTGCTTGACCTGGTGACCGTGGGCGCGGGGCGGACCGCCACCGATGCCCTGAAGAAGAGCGTGGAGATCGCCAAGCTGGCGGAGGGGCGGGGATACCACCGCTACTGGGTGGCCGAGCACCACTCCATGCCGGGAGTGGCCTCCTCCTCACCGGCGGTCATCCTCGCCCACCTCGCCGCCCACACGGAGCGGATCCGCCTCGGCTCCGGCGGCGTCATGCTGCCGAATCACGCTCCGCTCGTCATCGCGGAGCAGTTCGGCACCCTGGAGGCCATGGTCCCGGGCCGCGTCGACCTGGGCCTGGGGCGCGCCCCGGGCACGGACGGCGCCACCGCCGCCGCCCTGCGCAGGACCGACCGCCTCAACGAAGGCGCCGACGACTTCCCGCAGCAGCTCGCCGAGCTGACCCGCTTCCTGGACGACGACTTTCCCGACGGGCACCCGTACAGCCGCATCCACGCCGTCCCCGGCCCGGTCCAGGCCACCTCACCCGGCGGCGTACAGTCCCCGCACCGCCCGCCCCTGTGGCTGCTCGGCTCCTCCGGGTTCAGCGCCCGCCTCGCGGGAGTCCTCGGCCTGCCCTTCGCCTTCGCGCACCACTTCTCCGCGCAGAACACGATCCCGGCCCTCGACCTCTACCGCGAGTCGTTCAAGCCGTCCGCCGTTCTCGATGCCCCCTACGCCCTCATCGGCGTCTCCGCACTGGCCACCGATGACGAGAACGAAGCCCGGCGTCAAGTCCTCGCCGCCGCACTGAACATGGTCCGCCTTCGCACCGGGAAGCCGGGGCTCGTCCCGACCCCCGAGGAGGCCGAGGCGTACGAATTCAGTGAGATGGAGCGGGAGTTCGTCAACAGCTGGAACTCCAACGTCATCCACGGCACCGCCGACGAGGTCCGCACCGGCCTAGACGACCTCGCCAAGCGCACCGGCGCCGACGAGATGATGCTCACGGCCAACGCGCACAGCGGCGAAGTGCGCCTTCGCTCCTACGAGTTGATCGCGGACGCCTACGGGCTCCCCGCCGCGTAGCCGTCGAGCTGCTCAACCGGCCAACCGGCTCAACCGGCCGCGAGCAGAGCGGAGATACGATCCGGCGCCACCGGGCGGGAGTACAGCCACCCCTGCCCGGTGTCGCAGCCGATCCGCCGCAGCCGCGCCGCCTGGGACGTGGTCTCCACGCACTCGGCGGTGACGGTCAGGCCGAGCCGGTGCGCGAGTTGCACCAGGGCTTCGACGATGACCTCGTCGGCGGGGTTGATGTGTGCCTCGCCCGCTTCCGCGTCGTACTGGAAGCCGCGTACGAAGGAGCCGTCCAGTTTGAGGACGGAGACCGGTAGCCGGCTCAGGTACGCGAGGTTCGAGTACCCCGTGCCGAAGTCGTCGATGGCGATCCGCACCCCCATGTCGCTGAGCGACTGAAGGGCCTGCAGCGGCCGGCCCGCCGAGCCCATCACCGCCGACTCGGTGAGCTCCAACTGGAGCAGTTCGGGGGGTAGTTCCGTTTCGGCGAGGATCTCCGCGACGTCGGCCACCAGATCCGAGTCCCACACCTGGCGCACCGCGACGTTGACGCTCACGAAGACCGGCGGCCGCTCCGGGTGGTCCAGCTGCCACTGCCGGGCCTGGCGGCACGCCGTCCGCAGCACCCAGCGGCCCAGCTGCACGATCGAGCCGTCCTCCTCCGCCAATCCGATGAACCGATTCGGCGTCAGCAGGCCGAAGCGCGGATGCTGCCACCGCACCAGTGCCTCGACCCCGCGCACACCGCCGTCCTCAAGGCGCACCAACGGCTGGTAGTCCAGAAGGAATTCACCTCGATCGACGGCCGGGCGCAGCGAACTCGACAGCGTCTGGCGGGTCATGCGGTGGGCGTTGCGCTCGGGGTCGAAGAGCGTCCAGCGTGCCTTGCCGTCCGACTTCGCCCAGTACAGCGTCGTGTCGGCCGCCTGCATCAGGCAGGTCGCCGTCGTCCCCGCCGCGCGCCGCTCCACCACGCCGATCGACGCCGACACGGAGAGCCGCTGGCCCGACAGGTCGAAGGGGTCCTGCAACGCCTTGAGCGCCGCGTCGGCGAGGTCGGCCAGCTGGTCCGTGCCCGTCGAGTCCTCCACGAGCAGCGCGAACTCGTCACCGCCGAGCCGTGCGACCAGCGGGGCCGCCGTCCTGCCGTGCCCGGCCTCGTCGGCGCACCGCGTGAGCCGCTCCGCGACGGCCGCGAGCAGCCGGTCGCCGACCCGGTGGCCGAGGGTGTCGTTGACCGCCTTGAACCCGTCGAGGTCCAGATAGCAGAGCCCGATCCGCCCGGTGCCCGTGTCGTCGTACGCACCCGCTTCGAGCGCGGCGGCGAGGCGTTCGAAGAACAGGCTGCGGTTGGGCAGCCGGGTCACGGGGTCGTGCATCTGCAGATGCCGCAGCCGGGCCTGGAGCTCGCGGCGCGCGCTGATGTCGGTGGCGGCGAGCAGCACCGTGCGCCCGCCGGGCATCGGCGAGACGGTGACCTGGACCCAGAGCGAGTGCCCGTCGGGGTGTTTCAGGCGCCGGGTGCAGCGCAGCTTCGCCTGGCGGCCGCGGAGCACCTCGCGGTACGCGTGCCAGGTGCGTGCGTCCGACGCCAGGTCCACCAGATCGGCGGCGAGACGTCCCGCGAGCTCGTCCGGGGTCGCGCCGAGCAGCTCGGCGAGCGCGTCGTTGGCATCGACGACGAGGCCCTCGCCGTCCACGACGCCGAGGGCGAGAGGGGCGGCGGCGAATGCGGCTCGGTGGTCGGGCCGCTGCCCCGGATGGCGACGCTCCGTAGTGGGCGCCCTGGCGAGGTCGGGTGCTGTGACCGCTGTGGGCGCTTGGCCTTCAGACGTTCCGTTCACCACTTGCTCCCGCAGTGCAGTTGTTCGGCGAGGCCGGGCCCGCGCAGGAAAGTGTGCCGATCATAGGGGCTGGCCCGAGGGCGCATCCAGCCACAGAGCGGCGCCGCGTGGCGGGCGCGCAGGGCATAGGACAGGCGCATGCCCGGTACGGATGTGGCACCCACCAGGCGGTAGATCGTTTCTGCTCGCCCGCTTACTGCTTCCTTTACGCCTCAATCTGCCCGGCGACAACTTGTGACGTTCCGTGAGCACTCCGGGAGTGGCGCGTCACCCAGCTGGCTCAGACAAACAGGGCGTATTTCCCTAAAGCGGCACAGGGTGGGTGGGATGCCCCGTAATCCGCATCCGGAGGTGGACGTGCCGCGTCAGCTACCCCCCTGGGGACTCACCCGTGGAGGGGAGAGACCCCGGTTGCGCAGCACGGCCGCCGCCTTTACGTCCCTGACCGCACTCGCCGCCACGGGGCTCGTCGCGGGCCCCGCGATCGCCCAGACCTCGGTCCCCTGCGCGCTCCAGCGCACCCCGGCACATCACTCGGAGGGCCTGGACACCTGGAACGGCGCCTATCCGCGCCCCGACCGGGCCCTCGACGCGGTGATGGTCTTCCTCTCCTTCCCCGACTCCCCGCCCCGGACCGCCCCCGAGGAACTCGCGGCCGACTACTTCCCCGCCACCAGCCAGTTCTTCGACCGTGCCTCCTACGGCAGGTTCGCCCTGCGCCCGCACCCGCGGCGCGAGTGGGTCGAGATGCCGGAGGACTCCACCTCGTACGCCATACAGCGAGACTGGAACGCTTCGCGGCGCAGCGCCTACCTGCGGGACGCGGTGGCCGCCGCCGATCCGCACGTCGACTTCTCGCGGTACGACGTCGTCTACTTCGTCGCCGACCCGGACGCGCCCGGGGTCAACTCGGACGCGACGAAGGTCGTCAACTTCGACCGGCCGATGCGGGCCGACGGCGCGGAGATCAAGCGCATCGTCACCGTCTTCGAGCGGCATCCGCCGGACCGCAACGTCCTCGCCCACGAGACCGGCCACGTCTTCGACCTGCCCGACCTGTACCACCGGCCGACGGACGGCAAGGGCGACTGGGACACGCACGTCGGCGACTGGGACGTCATGGGCAGCCAGTTCGGGCTCTCCCCTGACCTCTTCGGCTGGCACAAGTGGAAGCTCGGCTGGCTGGACAAGCGGCAGGTGGCGTGCGTGGACGGCGAGGGGCGGCGGCTGACCCTGGAGCCGCTGTCGACGCGGCCCGCGCGCGGGGGTATCGGCGGCACCAAGCTGGCGGTCGTGCGCACGGGCCGCGGCAGCGCGATCGCCTTCGAGGCGCGCGGGGCGGAGGGCAACGACCGCGAGACGTGCAGCGAGGGGGTGCTCGTCTACCGCGTACGCAACGAGGCGCCGTCCGGCGGTGGCCCGGTCGAGGTTCTCGACGCCCACCCGGATTCGGAGGCGTGCTGGGGCGACTCGGTGTATCCGCCGCTCGCGGACGCGCCGGTGGGGGCGGGGGAGAGCTTCACGGTGCCGGACGAGGACGTGCGCGTCGAGGTCGAGGGACGGACGGCTTCGGGGGCGTGGACGGTGAAGGTGGCGGTGGGCTGAGGTCCACGGCATGCGGCCGAGCATGGATGAGATCCACGACCATGTGGCCGGGCATGAAAGAAGCCCCCCGCTTGCGCGAGGGGCTTCTTTCTGTCTGTGCGCCGCCAGGGACTCGAACCCCGGACCCGCTGATTAAGAGTCAGCTGCTCTAACCAACTGAGCTAGCGGCGCCTGCTGACGTCGTAGACCTTAGCACCCTGATCGCCGCCAGGAAAAATCGATATACGGACCGTGGAGCCGGCCGCCGCGCGGGCCGCGCGGACGCAGGCCCAGAGCGCCACCTCGGGCCCGGGAAGCCAGGGGTGCCGGGCATCGGGGGCCACCAGCCAGCGCGATTCGAGGTGCCCTTCGAGGCGGCCGGAGGGCGCGGCGTCCCGGTTCCCCGTGGTGATCGGCGGCACCGTCACGGCGTCCCCCATGCCGTGGCAGAGGATGCCCGGCACGGCCCGGCCCCACTCCTCCCACTCGAGGAGCGAGGGCAGTCGCTGAGCGGTCCCGGGGGCGGCGAAGAGCAGCATGCGGCCGCGGTGCGCGGCGACGGGGCCCGAGCCGGGGCCTTCCTCCCATAAGCGGTCGAGCATCCGCCGGCCGAAGACCGCGGGGACGCTCACCACGTCGAAGACGGAGCCGCAGGGGAGGACGGCGGGGGCGGTGGGGCGGCTGCGCCAGTGGGCGAGGGTGCTGCGCGGATACGTTTCCGCAGAGGCGAGCCAGGCGGCTCCCTCGGTGGTGACGTCGGAGATGTCCTGGACGTCGGCGGGGGCGGGATCCGGGTGAAGACGCGTGGGGCTCATGGCGACTACATCTACCGGTAGTGAGGGTTCCATTTCTGAGAGTTGCCAGAAATCGGGACAACAGTGGGTGGGAGGGAGTACCTTGCCCCCATGGCATATGCCCCGTGATCTTCTCAGGGGTCGTTCAGGACCCATTCAGAGCCCGGTTCAGGGCCGGTTCAGGGCCACTTCCGGCGCTCTCAGGCCTCCGGGCCGCCGCCACTCGCACCGGCCCCGCGCAGGAGATCCCGGCCGAACTCGACCATCTTCTTCGCGTAGTCCTCGGTCCACTGCGCGCGCTCGGCGATCGCGGCGGGCGTCAGCCGGTCGAAGCGCCGGGGGTCGGCGAGCTGGGCCGCCGCGATCGCCTGGAACTCGACCGAACGGTCCGTGGCGGCACGGAAGGCGTGGGTCAGCTCGGTGGCGCGGGCCAAGAGCTCCCGGGGGTCCTCCATCGACTCCAGGTCGAAGAAGTGCTCCGGGTCGGCGGCGGCTTCCGCGGGCTCGAAGAGCAGGGGCGCGGGTCGTAGACGCCGCTCGGTCCGGCTCCGCTCGGGCTCCGCCATGGTTCTTCCTCCTCGTACGGTTTCGGCCGTGGGGCCGTCTTCCATTCTCCCTTGCCGCGCAAGGGGGCCGGGGGCCTTGGGCTGCGGGTCTTCCAGCGCCCCGCCCCCTCGGGCCGGTGGCCTATGGCCGCCATTCCACGCGGTGCTCGGTCCGCGGGTTCACGGGCGCCACCCAACGCGGTGTTCCGCGAGGCGCGCGAGTACGGCGTGGTTGGCCTCCCAGCCATCCGGGAACTTCACCGTGACGCCCAGTTGGACCGGTTCCGTCGACGGGTGGTCGTCGAGGAGTTCGCTGACGCCCGCGCGGCAGATCACGATGCACGCGTGGCGGTGGCGGGACGCCAGGACGCAGAGACGGCCCGTCTCCAGGTGGAACGCGGTGGCGTCCGGGCGGCCGGAGAGCGGATGCAGGACCACCGTCACGTCGAACTCGCGGCCCTGGAGCCGGTTGGCGGTGTCCACCGTGACGTCCCTTACGCCCATTTCCGCGAGGATCGCCCGCACCGCCGCCGCCTGGTCGCGGTGGGCGGTGCCGACGGCGATCCGGTCGGCCGTCAGGGGAGTGGGGTCCGGGCCACGCTCCGACGTGGCCGCGCCGCCGCGGTCGAGGAGGCGCCGGACGACCTGGGCCACCGCGCGTACGGCCTCGGGGTCGGTGCGCGGCGTGTTCCGCGCGGGCAGTTCGAGCAGGCCCCAGCCCGACTCCGCCGCCTCGTCGATCACCCGGTCCGGGCCCGAGCCGTCGGACGGCACACCGAAGTCGAGCCGCCTGTCGCCGTGGTCCGTGCCGCTGCGGAAGGGCGTGTACGGATAGAACGCGGCCGAGACCAGCGGCGCCGCCGACGCCGGGAGCCGCCAGGACACCGGCAGGCGGTGCTGGGGCAGCTCGGGGTTGTGCGCGAGCAGGGTCGTCACGGCGCTCGCCGAAGGGTCGTACGCGAGTCCGGCCCACTGGTCGGCGCCCACGATCGAGAACGGGTCGAGCTGGCCGGGGTCGCCCACGAACAGGGCCCGCTCGAAGAGCCCGGCCACCGCGAGCAGCGCGTCCGACCGCATTTGGTACGCCTCGTCCACGATCGCGTGCCGCCAGGGCGCGTCGAGCTTGGTGACGTCGACGTGCGCCCACTTCGCCGCGGTCGACACGACGACGTCGAGCCCCGCGAGGTCGGCGGCCTTCGTGGACGTACGGACGGACGGCAGGTCGTCGAGCGCCTTGTCGTACGCGTCCGGGTCGCTGCTGTGCAGACGGCCGATCGGCAGCTCGGGGTCCTTCTCGGCGATGCGCAGGACCAGGTCGTCGACCTGCGCGTTCGTCTGCGCGATCACCATCAACGGCCGCCCCGCGGCGGCCAGTTCGCGGGCCGCGCGGACCACGAGGGTCGACTTGCCCGCGCCGGGCGGCGAGTCGACGACGACACCGCGGTGCGCGCCGTGCAGCGTGTCGTGCAGGATCGCGTCCGTGGCGCGGCCTGCCGCCGCGCCAGGGTCGAACGAGGCGCGGTCGAAGGGGGCAGTCGGACTCACAGGGTGTCCTCCGGCGTCACGGGGTCAGGGCGCTCGGCGGCGTCGCCCGGCGGGCCGCCGTGGGTCCAGGGAGTCGCCTCGGGGTCAGGGAGCTTGGGGCCGCCGCGCTGCTCGTGCTCGAAGAGCGTCCAGCAGATCCGGTCACCCTTCTCCGGAACGGAGCCCGCATCGGGCTCCTTGCCGCGCCCCATCTTGTCGAGGACGCGCAGGACGACGAAAACGCCGCTGCCCCCCGCCTCGTACGTCACGAACTCGGCTGTCTGCGGCTTCCCTTGGAGCGAGCGGTACACCTTCGCGCGCTCGGCCAGGTGCGGGTGGTCGTCCGTGCGGACGGTGACCAGGGGGCGAGGCCTTGGGTTCTTGCTCTCGCTGTACGCCATGACCACCTCGGTCACCTCGCCCGCGAAGGCCTCGCCCGCGAGCCGGCGGCCCGCCATCACCAGGGGGTCGTCGAGTGCTTCCTGGGCGTCGAGTCTGCCCTGCTCGCGCTCGCGCGTGGCCAGCTTGTTCGCCGCCGTCACCGCGTCGTCGACGCGGGGCTGCGGGGGTTCGCCCGCCGTGACGCGGTCGCGGTGGCCGGTGAACGACCAGCGGTCGCGGGTCCAGCGGTCGGTGGCGTGCGGGGCCTCCGGGAGCGTGCAGAGCGCGTCGAGACCGCGCCACACCGCGTCCCAGGTGGGGCGGGTCCTGCTCTCGATCAGGGAACGGATCTCCCGCTCGGCCGCGGCCAGTTCGGCGAGACGGGTGTCCGCCTGGATGCCGTCCTCGGCACCGGCGAGGGTGCCGCGCGCGCGGTCGTAGCGCTCGATGGCCGGGGCGAGGAGGTGGTTGTCGAACGCCGGGTCCGTGGCGGGGCCCGCGGGCGGACAGAGCAGCTGGCCGCCTTCGTCCCGCGCCAGCTCGGCGCGGAGCGCGGCGTCGGCCCCGGATGTGCCTTCCGGGGCCTCGATCCAGGCGAGCAGGGCGCCTAGATGCTGGTCTTCGAGGCTGCTCTGCCCGGTGGCCCAGTGCCGGGAGAGCAGTTCGGTCATGGCGACGAGGAGGGAGGAGCCCGGAACGCGGGCCCGCTCCCCGAAGTGGGTCAGCCAGCGGCCGAGGAGGGGGACGCGGGGCGGGGCGGGATACGGGGTCTCCGGGTCCTGCTCGGCGGTGCGGCGGAAGCGGGTGGAGCGGCCGATGAGCCGTACGAAGTCGATGCCGGCGCGGCTCGGGACGATCAACTGCGGTGCGTCCGAGCAGAGTTCGACCTCCACCTTGACGCGCTTTCCCGTCTCCGGGTCCGTCTCGCTGCGCTCCGCCGCCTCGACGTCGTCCGTGAACGAGTCGACGTACTCCAGGACGGTGTCCGCGAGTTGGGCCAGGAAGGTGAAGCGGAGGTCGCGGTCGCGGGGCTGCGGTACGACGAGGATGCGGGGCGAGGTGCGCTCCGTCCCGACGAGCGCGCCGAGGGGAGCGCCTGCCTCACCGGCGGTGATGAGGGGGACGAGGACGAGGGGGCGCTGGGAGAGGTGCCGGTGGCGTACGGTCGCCCTCGGCTGGGCGCGGCCGGTGGCTACCGCTTCCAGGCGGGCGAGGTTGTCGATCAGTGACACCGGTCCATCCCTCCCGGTGGGGTGTGGGTTCTTTTCCCGCCGCTTCGCGGCGGATTCTCCCCACCCGCCCACCCGATTACCCGGCGACATCCGCTTACTGAAGAGCTGGCCGGTGGGTGGTTGGGTGTGAAGGGAGCGGCTGCCGCAGGGCACCGGTGGGAGAGGCGGTGGTGCGCGCCGGGTGGCCGCACCGCAGGGGCGCTCAGCATGGCGTGCCCCCCGCCGTATCCCCGCCCGAGGCGCCCGCGCCAGACAATGCCTCGGCCCGCAGCACCGCCGCCCGCCGAAGCGCCGCCACCGCCGGGTCCGCAGGATCGCCCGAGGCTCCGGTCGCCGCGGAAAGAACCCCCGCGATCGTCGTCAGGCCGCCCAGCTCGCCCCGCACCGAACGCCCCAGGGACGTCACAGCGCCCTCCTCGCGGGAGCGCTCGCGGCAGTGGAAGGCCAGTTCGCAGGCGGCCAGGCACTCGGGGGCGTACGTCGCCGGGACCGATTCGACCGCCGCCGTCAGCTCGGCCGCGGGGCGGTTCACGTCGAAGGTGGTGCCCTCCGGGAGCGCTGCCGCGATGTCCTCGATGCGGGTCAGGCGCGCCAACTGGCGCCTCGTCACCGAAAGTTGCTTGCGCACGTCGATCGCCGACGCCGTGGGGAGGTTCGAGAAGTCCTTGGGGCAGACCAGGAGCACGTGGTGCCGGATGCGGGGCGCGGGGTCCATGTGCGCCGCGACCCGCTCCAGCGCCAGGGCATACACCGCGGCCTGGCGCGCCGCCGCGCCCACCTTCGCCGCGTCCGCCGAACCGTCGATCATCGGGAAGGACTTGATCTCGACGACCGTCCAGCTGCCGTCGGGATGGACCACCACCGCGTCCGGTTCGAGGAAGGCGGGCGTCCCGGCCACGTCGAGGGCCAGCATGGGATGGTCCAGGAGGGTCCAGCCCTCCGTCGGCGTCGCCTCGCGCAGCGCCAGCGAGGTGCGGGCCGCGCGGCCTTCCGGGCCCACCGCGGCGAGGTCGGGGACGGACGACTCGCCCGGCACGGGCTCCGGGCCGCCTCCCACCCGGCCGTGCACCAGACGCAGCAGCTCCGCGCCGCCGTCGGCCTTGACCTTCGCCTCGAAGGCATTGCCCCGCATGAACGCGAACTGAGACTGACCGAAGGCCGCGGGGGAGCCGAGCGACCGCGCAAGGGTCGTCTTGTCCACGCCCGCGCCGTCGAGCAGCGCCCGCCTCCGGCAGCCCGGATTCGCGGCGAGGGCCGCCAGCGCGCGGGCGTCGAGCGGCGACGCGGGGACGTCGGGGCCGCGCAGCTCAGCGAGCCGCTGTCTTAGTGCTGTCCCCCGCTTCGGCGGGGCGGGCACTCGGCTCGGCGCCTGGCTCGGCAGGCCGCTTGCGCGGCCGGGGAATTCGCTCACCCGTCGAAGTCTGGCACCCGCCACCGACAATTGAGGACTCTGGGGCGGATGAGGCCGACGGCGAGCCCGCGAGGGACGCCGGCCTCGACCCGGCCACCGCCCCCGACGAAGGCCGCGCGGCGCCGAACGGCAGTTTGACCCTGGCCTTCACCCGGTCCGCGATCCGCAGCACCGGCCGTACGAGGAGCAGTCCGACGCCCATCACCACGGCGCCCGCGACCGCGTCGAGGAAGTAGTGGTTCGCGGTGCCCATCACGACGATCGTGGTGATCAGGGGGTAGGCCACCGCCGCGGTCCTGACCAGCGGCGAACGGCCGTGACGCCACAGTATGACCCCGCACCACAGCGCCCACCCCACGTGCAGGCTCGGCATCGCCGCGTACTGGTTGGTCATGCCGCCGAGCCCGCGCGGCGCACTCGCCTCGCCGCCCCACCAGCCGAAGTCGCTGTACTGCGCCATGGTGTCGACGAAGCCGTACCCCTCGCTCAGCAGGCGGGGCGGGCAGGTCGGCAGGAGCGTGAAGCCGATCAGGCCGATCATGGTGGAGGTCATCAGCCACGCGCGTGCGGCGCGGTAGTGGACCGCGCGGCTGCGGAAGAGCCAGACGAGGACCGCGGGTGTCACCAGGTAGTGCAGCGACGCGTACCAGAAATCGGCGGGGACGCCTATCCAGGAATGGTCGGTGAAGAGACGGTTCAGCGGGTGCTCGGCGTTGAGGCTCAGGAGCTTCTCGACGTGGAGTATGTCCAGGCCGTTGTCGACGGCGTCGGCCACGTCACCGCGGACCAGCAGGCGTCCCGCCGAGTACGCGGCGTACACCAGCACGATCAGCGGCAGTTCCGTCCACCAGCGAAGCCGGAGCCCGCCTATGCCCCCGGTGCCCGGAGCGTGGGTCTGCGGCATCCGGTCGGTCCCCCATCTGTCTTTGGTCATGCGGTGTTCGCCGCCGCATCACTTTACGGCGTACGCGAAAGCCCGCTGAGGCGGTCCCCGGTCGTCTTAGACGCAGAGATCGACGAGCGGGTTGCTCCTGGCGGGCACCCGTGATCGCGACATGGCGGGTGAGTGATGATGGAGGGTACGGACAGCTACCTGTCCACAGAATTCGCTCTATGACAGCTGATGGGCCCGCTGGTATCGACCGATGGCCGTCGGCTCGGAAAGGCTCGACATGGCACCGCGCATCCTGCTGGCCCGACACGGACAGACGGAGTGGTCCCTGTCCGGGAAGCACACCGGCAGGACGGACGTCCCGCTCCTGGAAGAGGGCCGACGCGGCGCGAAGCTCCTGGGCGAGCGCCTGCACCGCGCCCCCTTCGACGGCCTCCCGGACGCCGAGGTGCGCACCAGCCCCCTCGCGCGTGCGCGGGAGACCTGCGAGATCGCCGGCTTCGGAGACCGTGCCACCACCTGGGACACCCTCATGGAGTGGGACTACGGCTCCTACGAGGGGATGACCCCGGCCGACATCCAAGGCGTACGCCCCGGCTGGTTCATCTGGCGCGACGGCGTCCCCAGGGGCGAGACCCTGGAGCAGATCACCGCCCGCGCGGACGAGGTGGTGGCCTGGGCCCGCAGCGCGGACCGCGACGTCCTGCTCTTCGCGCACGGGCACATCCTGCGCTCCATCGGAGCACGCTGGCTGGGCCTCGGCGTCGACTTCGCCGCCCGCATCCGCCTCAACCCGACCTCGATCTCCACCCTGGGCTGGGCTTATGGCGAACCGGCCATCGAGTCGTGGAACGACACCGGGCACCTGGCGTAGGAGCCAGAGGCGTACGGCCGGCTACACCGCCCGCGGCAAGGAAGCATGCCGCTCCAGGAAGCCGCACACCCCCGAAGCGCGTCGGTGCGGAAGCAGCACCCGGGCCGTCGTGGCGAGCATCGACTGGATACGCGACGACTGCACCTCGTCCAGGAGCCCGAGCACGCGCATACCCGCCGTCGCCGCCTCGTCCGGGCGGCCCGCGCGGGCCAGGTCGTCGGCGAGCTCCGCGGTGTAGAGGGCGATGTTGCGGGTGAACTGCGGGGTCTGCGCCGACGCGATGCCCGCCGCGCGCCGTGCGTGCCGGGCGGCCCGCTCCCAGTCACCGAGCGCCGACCAGCACTGTGCCTCAAGGACTTCCAGCTCGGCGGGGCCGTAGAAGGTCATCCACTCCGGGTCGGCGTCCGTGGGACCCCGGTCGAAGAGGGCGTGCGCGCGGGTCAGTGACCGTTCGCAGCCCGCCCGGTCGCCGAGCCCCGCCCAGCCGCCCGCCTCCCGCAGCGCGAGGAGCGAGAGCAGCCGCGGCGACGAGAGGTGCCGGGCCGCCCGCGTCGCCGCCTGGGACGCGCGCACCGCCTCCCTGGGCCGCCCGGCGTCGCGTGCCAGGAAGGCCGTGTTGCAGAAGGCGTGCGCCTCCAGGGCCGGATCGCCGGCCATCCGGGCCGTCGCGAGAGCCTCGGCGTAGTGCGAGCGCGCGTCGTCGAAGCGGCCCGAGTCGTGGGCCAACCAGCCCACGGAGATGGACAGTTCCCCGGCGCCCGTGTAGAGCCGGTCCGCCACAGGCTGCCGGGTGGTGCCCGCGTCGAGCAGGGCGTAGGCGGTCCGCAGCGGGGCAGCGGCGCGTCGGTACAGGCCGTCGGCGCCGTGCCGGTCGTCGAGAAGCCGGATCCTGCGCACGGCCTCCTCGACCGCGCTCGCCTCGGCCTCGCCCGGCCGGCCGCCGTGCTGTGCGGTGGCCTCGGCCGGGCTCGCTTCCGCGAGCCCGAAGGACCCCAGAGACGCGGCGGCCACGGTGGCCGTACCGCTCATGAATGCGCGACGCCGCACGTCGATCTCCTCGTGACTCTGGATCTCGTACGGGTCGCACTCGTGCAGTTCGGGGCCCATCGGCCCGGACGGGCAAGACTCATACAGCTGGATCGTGGTGTGTGATGAGGGCGCTTCGGACTCGGCGCGCGCCCCCCGTCCGCGCACTGCGGAGCGGGACGCGAACCCCAGATCCGTCAGCGTCCGGCCGGGGAACATGTGCAGGAACACCCGCTCGTAGGCGTAGTTGGGGCACCGGATCTCGCCCGCCTCGACGCGCCCGATGTAACGGGCGTCGCAGCTGACGCGCTCACCGATGTCGCGAGCGGCCCGGCGGATCAACGCGGCGAACTCGCCCGGCGAGCGCTGTCCGCGCAGCTGCCGGAAGTGAAGGTTCGGTCGTGGGGACGGAGTTGACGATGCCATCGGTGACGACGCCATGGCCTGACCCTCTCGTACGGATCGTGCCGGATTGCGCCGAATCCTGTGGATCCGGCGGTGCTGCCCCTGTTCCGGCGGAGCACGAACGTACCCGCTGTGACGGGTACGGCACGCGGAGTTTGGCTACAAACCGGATATCTCACCCACGATCTGCCATGAAGTGCCATCCTTTGCGGCGGCATTGTGCCGTAGCTGTTGACGCCGTGCCGCGTTGAACCATGCGGAGAGGGAGCGACGCGGCTTCCGCCCTTGCGAGGAGGGGTCCCCTTGTTGGAGATCGGCGTGGAGAACGGCGAATCGCGGGCGTCGCTGACCACGGCACGGCACCTGCCGACCCAGGACCGCAGCGCACCACCGCAGCCCAGCGCACCACCACAGCAGGGCGCCCCGCCCCCGGACCCCCCCGACTTCTGCGATCTCGTCACCGTCCCGGCCCGCCAGGGCCTCGAAGCGGTCGACATCCTGCGCCGCGGGGCGGGCGACGCCGTCGGCCCCGTCCTGCACGACGGGAGCTGCGACACCCTCGGCTTCCTGGTCCCGCCCGGCACCGCCGACGCCTGGGACCTGCCGGGCAGCGCGTGTACGCAGACCTTCGGCCGCGGCATGCGCCTGCACGCCGAGCCGGAGCCCGTCCCCCCGCCGCCCCCGGTCGCGGGCACCGGCTGGCTGCTGCCCCCCGACGAGACCGACCCGGTCACCGACCCCGCCGTCCTGCGCGCGGCCCTCGGCCAGGCGGCCCGCACCATCGAGGCCGCCGACAACTGCCGCTGAGCCCTGGGAGAAGCGGTTCTCCAAGGTCATCGGGCCGCGCACTCCGCGTACGCCGATAATGGTCTGATGGCAAGGAACAGGCGGTCCCGGGAAGAGGCGGAAGCCGTCGTCGAGAAGGTGGACGGTGGGCTCGCCGAGCTGATGCCCGACCGGGACAGGCCGCGCGCGTGGACGCTGCTCGTGGACGGCGCCCCGCAGTCCCATGTCGACCTCGACGACCCCGCGTATCTCGACTTCGAGTACCAGCGCAGGCTCGGCCACGTCGCCGACCTGGTCGCGCCGCCCGGCAAACCGGTCCACGCCCTGCACCTCGGCGGCGGCGCCTTCACCCTCGCCCGCTACATAGCCGCGACACGGCCCCGCTCCACCCAGCAGGTCATCGAGCGCGACACGGCGCTCATCCAACTCGTCCGCCGCGAACTGCCGTTGGACCCGCAGGCCCGGGTCAGGGTGCGCGGCACCGACGCCCGCGAAGGCCTCGCGAAGATCGCGGACGGCTGGGCGGACCTCGTCATAGCCGACGTCTTCAGCGGCGCCCGCACCCCCGCCCACCTCACAAGCGCCGAGTTCCTCGGTGACGTACGCAGGGTCCTGAAGCCCGGCGGTCTCTACGCGGCCAATCTCGCCGACGGACCGCCGCTCGCGCATCTGCGCGGCCAGCTCGCCACCGCCGCCACGCTCTTCCCGGAGCTCGCGCTCATCGCCGACCCGGCCGTGCTGCGCGGCAAGCGCTTCGGCAACGCGGTGCTCGTCGGCTCGGACGTGCCGCTGCCGATCGCCGAGCTGACCCGGCGCAGCGCCGGGGACTCGCATCCGGCACGGGTCGAGCACGGCAGGGCGCTCATCGACTTCAGCGGGGGAGCGGCGGCGGTCACGGACGCGAGCGCGGTGGCGTCACCCGCGCCGCCTCCCTCGGTGTTCCGCTGAACCGACCGGTCAGTAGTCGTTGATCTCCACCGAGGGCGCGTGGTCGTGCCACGTGCAGAACACCGAGACCTTGTCGGCGCCCGCCGTGAATTCCACCCGGATCCAGGTGTCCTGCTTCCACACCTGCACCGACCAGCCCGCCGCGGGGGTCGCCGACACCAGCGTCGCGGAGTCCTTGCCGAGGTCGAAGACGACCCGGCCGCCCTCGGAGGAGTAGCTCTTCACGTTGCCGGGTGTGGAGGCGGGCGCGGAGGGGCTGCTCGGCTTGCCGGTCTTTGTCTTCGACGGCTTGCTCTCGGGAGGTTCGGCCGTCTTCGAGGGCTTCTTCGACTTCGAAGGTGAGGGGGTCGGCGTCGGGTCCGGGCGGTGCGTGGAGGAGGAGAGCGGCTCGGTGCGGTCGCCGTCGGCCGCGAGCGGCACGGCACGCGGCGGGTCGTAGGCGGTGCCCGCCATGACCGTGTGGACACCCCACCAGGAGAGCGTGACCGCCGCGCCCGTGGCGAGCGACCAAGCCATTGCGTGTACGAGTCCTCTGCGCATCGCGAGCCATACTGCACCACAGGACCCGTCGGCGTCCCAGGAGGACCGGGGTCACCCCTATGGCGTACGGTGCCGCCCATGGCAAGTGTGCTCGTCGTCGAGGATGACCAGTTCGTACGCTCCGCTCTCATCCGGCATCTGACCGAGGCATCGCACACCGTGCGCAGCGTCGGCACCGCCCTTGAGGCGCTGCGCGAGGTGGCCCATTTCCGGTTCGACGTGGTGATCCTGGACCTCGGTCTGCCCGATCTGGACGGTTCCGAGGCGCTGAAGATGCTGCGCGGGATCACCGACGTCCCCGTGATCATCGCCACCGCGCGTGACGACGAGACCGAGATCGTCAGGCTCCTGAACGACGGCGCCGACGACTACCTGACCAAGCCGTTCTCCGTCGAGCACCTCTCGGCCCGGATGGCCGCCGTGCTGCGCCGCTCGCGCGTCACGGCGGGCGAGGACCCGCCGAGCCGGGAGCTACGGGTCGGGGGGCTCGCCATCGACCCGCTGCGCCGCCAGGCCGAGCTGGACGGGGCGCGGCTCGATCTGACCCGGCGCGAGTTCGATCTGCTTGCCTTCCTCGCCGGGCGTCCCGGCGTCGTCGTACCCCGTAAGGAGCTGCTCGCCGAGGTGTGGCAGCAGAGTTACGGGGACGACCAGACCATCGACGTACATCTGTCGTGGCTGCGGCGGAAGTTGGGCGAAACGGCCGCCAGGCCGCGCTATCTGCACACGCTGCGGGGTGTCGGCGTCAAGCTGGAGCCACCGCTGTGAGGTGGGCGCTCGTCAAGGTGTGCCTGGCCGTCACGACGATGGTCGTGGTCGCCTTCGCGGTGCCGCTCGGCCTTGTCATCCAGGAGATGGCGCGGGACCGTGCCTTCTCGAACGCGGAGCGGCACGCGGCCGGCATGGGCCCCACGCTCTCCATCACCACCGACCGCGATCAGCTGACGAAGGCCGTCGCCACGTCCGAGGCGGGCGGCGAGGGCCGCATGGCCGTGTACGTGCCGCCCATCGACAAGGCGCCCGCCCTGGAGATCGGCGACCGGCGTGCTGACGCGCACGCGGTGGAGACCACGCGCAAGGAGGGCCGGGCACGGACGGCGACGGTCGAGGGCGGCTTCGCGCTGCTCCAGCCGACGGCGCTGAGCTCCGGACAGATCGCCGTGGTCGAGATCTTCGTGCCTGAGGGCGCGGTCAGCAACGGCGTGACCACGGCGTGGCTGGTGCTCGCGGGCGTCGGCGTCGCGCTGATCATCGGGTCCGTGGCGGTGGCGGACCGTCTGGGCGTACGCATGGTGCAGCCCGCCAAGCGGCTCGTGGGCGCGGCGCAGTCCCTCGGGGAGGGAAAGCTGGGCGCGAGGGTCCAGGAGGAGGGCCCCACGGAACTGCGCCTGGCGGCCGTGGCGTTCAACTCGATGGCCGATCAGGTGGTGCAACTCCTGGCGAACGAGCGGGAGTTGGCGGCGGACCTGTCGCACCGCCTGCGCACTCCGCTGACGGTGCTGCGGCTCAACGCGGCCTCGCTGGGTGACGGCCCCGCGGCCGAGCAGACCCGTATCGCGGTGGAGAAGCTGGAGCGCGAGGTCGACACGATCATCCGCACCGCCCGCGACGCCAAGCCGCAGACCGCCGCGGTCGGCCCCGGCGCGGGCTGCGACGCGTCCGAGGTGATCCAGGACCGCATGGCCTTCTGGTCGGCGCTCGCTGAGGACGAGGGGCGCGAGGTGCGGGTCGCGGGGGTGGAGCGGCCGGTGTGGATACCGGTGGCGCGCCCGGAACTGGTCGCCTCCCTGGACGCGTTGCTCGGCAACGTCTTCCGGCACACGCGGGAAGGGGCGGCGTTCGCGGTGGACGTGCACAGTGGCGAGGACGCGGTGATCGTCCTGGTGTCGGACGCGGGGGCGGGGATCGCCGATCCCGAGGCCGCGTTGGCGCGGGGCGCGGGGTCGGGGGCCGATGGGTCCACTGGCCTGGGGCTTGACATCGTGCGGCAGTTGGCGGAGTCCACCGGCGGGGATGTGCGGATCGGCCGGTCCGTCCTCGGCGGCACGGAGGTCCGCATCTGGATCCAGCTGGACGGTCGCAGGCCCGTGGCCGGGGGCCGTGGGCATCGGGGTGCTGCCGTACGTCGCCGTAAGCGCAGCCCGAGCCTCCGCTGACGCCCTGAACCGCCGCTTCGCGGCGGATCTTTCCCGCCCACCCACCCGATTGCCCCGCATCCGATCGTGCCCCGACCCAGCGCGGAGCGCGGGAAATTAACCGTCCCCGATCGCTCCCTTAAGCCCGCCCTAAGATCCGGACCTGGGGTCCGATTGGTCCGATAAGCCGGATCACGCGGGGCTAGCGTTCTGCACGCACCCCACCCCCCGCACAGCTAAGGCAGGCACGCGATGAGCAGCACGCATCGGCGCACGGTGAGCACCAAGTCCAAGGTCATAGGCGGCATCGTGGCCGCGGGCCTCGTCGGCGGCGGCGCCTTCCTCTTCTCCGGGACGGCCCTCGCGAACAAGGCGCCCGCGGAGAAGACCCCCGCCAAGGCAGCCGCCCAGGCCAAGTTCGCCCCGTTCGTGGACACTTCGCTCGCCCCCGCGTACGACCTCGTCGACACGGCCGCCAAGACCGGCGTGAAGGAGTTCACCCTCGCTTTCATCACCTCCGGCGGCAGCTGTGAGCCCCTCTGGGGCGGCACCACCGGGCTCGACGACGACAAGGTCGCCTCGCAGATCGGTGACCTGCGGGCCAAGGGCGGCGACGTACGCGTGTCGTTCGGTGGCGCGGCGGGCTCGGAGCTCGGCCTCAAGTGCAACAGCGCCGACGAGCTGGCGAAGGCGTACGGCAAGGTCATCGACAAGTACAAGCTGACGAAGGTCGACTTCGACATCGAGGGCGCCGCGCTTCCCGACACCGCCGCCAACACCCGCCGCGCGCAGGCCATCGCGCAGCTCCAGAAGGAACACGAGGGCCTGGACGTCTCGTTCACGCTGCCCGTCATGCCCGAGGGGCTTACCCAGCCGGGCGTCGACCTCGTCGCCGACGCCAAGAAGAACGGCGTGAAGGTCTCCGCCGTCAACATCATGGCGATGGACTACGGGCCGTCCTACAGCGGCGACATGGGCAAGTACGCCATCGACGCGGCGACCGCCACGCAGAAGCAGATCAAGGGCGCCCTCGACCTGTCCGACGAGGCCGCCTGGAAGGCCGTCGCGGTCACCCCGATGATCGGCGTGAACGACGTCACCACCGAGATATTCAAGGTCGACGACGCCACCGAGCTGGTGAAGTTCGCCGAGGAGAAGGGGCTCGGCTGGCTGGCGATGTGGTCCTCGACGCGCGACAAGGCCTGTGAGGGCGGCGCCAACAACGGCGCGCAGCCGACCTGTTCGTCGATCGAGCAGGAGCCGCTCGCCTTCACGAAGGCGTTCGCCGCCTACAAGTAGCCCCGCGGGAACCCAGTAGAACCTCAGTAGAACCCCAGTAGCTGCCACCCCCCCCCACGGCGCCTCGACCGGCATCCCCCCACCCGGTCGGGGCGCCACTCGGCTCCTCGGAACCGCCGGCCGGGGCCGGTCAGTCCGCCACGTACTCGCGCGGCAGCTCACCGGCGGACGCGACGCCCGCGTACCAGTGGGCGCTGGACTTCGGGGTGCGGGCCTGCGTCTCGTAGTCGACGTACACCGCGCCGAAGCGCTTGCCGTAGCCGTACGACCATTCGAAGTTGTCCATCAGGGACCAGAGGTAGTAGCCGCGGACGTCGGCGCCGTCCGTGATGGCGCGGCGGACGGCGGCCAAGTGGCCGTGCAGGTAGGCGATGCGCTCGGGGTCGTGGACGCGGCCGTCGGGGTCGGGCTTGTCGTCGTAGGCCGCGCCGTTCTCGGTGACGTACAGCGGGAGGCCCGGCGCCTCGCGGGTGTAGCGCATGATCAGGTCGTGCAGCCCCGTCGGGTCGATGGTCCAGCCCATCTCGGTGCGGTCGCCCGGCGTCTGGTGGAAGGCCACGTCGTCGGAGGCGGGCCACGGGGAGTGCTCACTGGCGCCGTGCCCGTCGGCGCGGGGGTTGCCCGGGTCTTCGTGAGCCGCCGAGACAAGGGCGGGCGTGTAGTAGTTCAGGCCGAGCGCGTCCAGCGGCTGGTGGGCGGCGGCCAGGTCGCCGTCCTGCACGAAGGACCAGTCGGTGACCCGGGCCGTGTCGGTGAGCAGGTCCGCGGGGTAGGCGCCGTGCAGCATCGGGCCGTGGAAGACGCCGTTCGCGAGGTTGTCGATGCGCCGGCGGGCGTCCAGGTCCGCGGGGCTCTGCGAAACCGCCCTGACCACCGAGGAGTTGAGGCTCACCGCCACCTGCGCGCGGGCAGGCAGGGCGGCACGCAGCGCCTGGGTGCCCAGACCGTGCGCGAGGTTGAGGTGGTGCGCTGCCGCCAGCGCTGCCGCCGGGTCGGTGCGGCCGGGGGCGTGCACGCCGGAGCCGTAGCCGAGGAAGGCGCTGCACCACGGCTCGTTGAGCGTGATCCACGACTCGACGCGGTCACCGAGGGCTTCGGCGACGAAACCCGCGTACTCGGCGAACCGGTAGGCGGTCTCCCGCGCGGGCCAGCCGCCCGCGTCCTCCAACTCCTGTGGCAGGTCCCAGTGGTAGAGGGTCAGGGCGGGCTTGATGCCCTTGCCGAGCAGTTCGTCGACGAGCCGCCGGTAGAAGTCGAGCCCGCGCTGTACGGCGGGTCCGCGCCCGGTGGGCTGCACCCGCGACCAGGAGACGGAGAAGCGGTAGGCGTTCAGACCGAGGTCCGCCATGAGGGCCACGTCGTCGCGGTAGCGGTGGTAGTGCTCGACGGCCACGTCACCGGTGTCGCCGTCGGCCGTCCTGCCGGGCGTGTGACTGAAGGTGTCCCAGATGGAGGGGGTGCGGCCGTCTTCACGTACGGCGCCCTCGATCTGGTACGCGGACGTGGCGGCACCCCAGAGGAAATCGGCCGGAAAGGCGAGGGATTCAGGCATGGAAGCGCTCCCATGGGTGGGGTAAGAGGACAGGGGAAGAAAGAGGCGGGGAGCCGGGGCCGAGGCGGCGGCCCGGCCCCGGCACCCGGCAGTGCGATGGGCGGGAGGGCCTCAGCCCTTGACGGCGCCCTGCATGATGCCGCTCACGATCTGCTTGCCGAAGAGGATGAACGCCAGGAGCAGCGGCAGCGTGCCGAGAAGGGCGCCCGCCATGATCACCGCCCGGTCCGGGATGTAGCCCGTACCGAGGGAGTTGAGCGCCACCTGCACCGTGGGGTTCGACTGGTTCAGCGCGATGATCGGCCAGAGGAAGTCGTTCCAGGCCATGACGAACGTAAGGAGGCCGAGCACCGCCATCGCGGGCCGCGCGGCGGGGAACACCACGTGCCAGATGATCCGCAGACTACTCGCCCCGTCCATCCGCGCCGCCTCGATGAGCTCGCTCGGCAGCGCCTGGAGCAGGTACTGCCGCATGAAGAACACACCGAAGGCGCTCACGAACGTCGGCAGGATCACCGCCTGGAGCTGATTGGTCCACTGCAGGTCGGCGACCCACAGATAGAGCGGTACGACACTCAGCTGCGGCGGCACCATCATCGTGCCGATCGTGAGCAGGAGCAGCAGACCGCTGAACTTGAACTTCAGCTTGGCGAAGGCGAATCCGGCGATCGTGGAGAACAGGACGGTGCCGATGGTGATGCTGCCCGCCACGATCGTGGTGTTGAGCATCGCGTCACCGAGGCTCGCCTCGGTCCAGGCCCGCTCCATGTTCTTGAAGAGGTTCCCGCCGAACCAGAGGGGCGGCGGGGTCTGGGCGAGGCGCCCACTCGTACGGGACGCGGCGATCGCCGTCCAGATCAGCGGGGCCAGCGAGACGGCCGTGAACAGCGCGAGGACGAGGTAGGTCACGGGCCCCGCGTGCATGGTGCGCCCGGCCTTCAGGCCCAGGGGGCGCCCGGCCCTGGGCGCGGGAGGTCCACCCTCGGGCGCGGGACGCCCGGCCTCGGGGGCCATGGTGCCGGACTTCATTGGGCCTTCCTCAGACGTCGGGCGATCAGCAGATTGACCGCGGCGATGAGCAGCAGGATCACGAGCATCAGCCAGGCGACGGCCGAGGCCCGCCCCAGATGGCCGTTGATCCAGCCCTGGTCGTACAGATAGAGACCCAGCGTCTGGAACTGGTGGTCGGCGCCGCCCTTGGACCCGGCCGTGCCGCCGAACAGCAGTGGCTCACCGAAGAGTTGGGTCGCCCCGATGGTGGAGACGACGACCGTGAACAGGATCGTCGGACGCAGCATCGGGATGGTCACGTGCCGGAACTGCTGCCAGCGCGAAGCGCCGTCCAGCGAGGCCGACTCGTACAGGTCGTGCGGCACGGCCTGCATCGCCGCCAGATAGATCAGCGCGTTGTAGCCGGTCCACCGCCAGATGACGATCGACGACACCGCGAACTGCGAACCCCAGGACGATTCACGCCAGTTGATCGGGTCGATGCCGATGGACCCGGCCAGCCAGTTGACCATGCCGCCGTCCCACGCGAAGAGCAGCGTGAAGACCAGCGAGGCACTCGCCACCGACGTGGCGTACGGAGCGAGCATCGCGACCCGCCACAGAGTGGAGCCGCGCAGCTTGTAGTTGAGCAGATGCGCGATGCCGAGCGCGACGCAGAGCTGGGGGACGGTGGAGATGACGCCGATGGTGAAGGTGTTGCCGAGCGCGTTCCAGAAGTAGTCGCTCTGCAGCAGGTTGGTGTAGTTCTCCAGGCCGATCCAGGTGCTGCCGTCGAGGTCGGTCAGCGACAGGCGGTGCAGCGACGCCCAGCCCGTGTAGAGCAGCGGGAAGAGCCCGAAGGCGCCGAAGAAGAGGAAGAACGGCGCGACGAAGACGTACGGCGACGCCTTTATGTCCCAGCGGTACAGGCGGCTGCGCCACGAGGACGTGGGGGAGGCCTTGCGCCTCCCGGACGCGGCCGGGGCCGCGTCCCCCTCACCGGGGGACGCGGTCTCGGCGTACTCAGCGGTCTCGGACATGCGCGTCACTGTCCCAGAACATCCTTGATCTCCTCCTGAGCGGCCTTCCAGCCCTCCGCCGGAGACTTGCCCTGTTGCTCCACCTGGAGCACACCGATGTCCGTGATGGACTGGCCGATCTGGGCGTCCTTCAGGCCGTAGACGGCCGCGGGGGTGTTCTTCGCGATGTCGGCGAAGATCTCCGTGATGGGCGCGTCATTGAAGTACGCCTTGGTCGCCGGCGACGGCTTCAGCGTGTCGTACGCCGACGGGGTGGACGGGAAGCTGGCCTGCTTGGCGAAGACCTTCGCGAGCTGCTCGGGCTGGGTCAGCCAGACGGCGAGCTCGGTCGCCTCCTTCTTGTGCTTGCCCGCGCTCGGCACGCCGAGGAACGTTCCTCCCCAGTTGCCGTCCGTGGGCGCCTTGGCCATGTCCCACTGGCCCTTGCCCTCCGGACCCGTCTTCTCCTGGATGTAGCCGGCCATCCACGCGGGGCAGGCCACGGTGGCGAACTTGGCGTTGGCGAAGCCCTGGTCCCACGTCGGGTCGAACTGCTTGAGCTTGGAGGACATGTCGCCCCGCGCGACCTTCATCGCCGCGTCCCAGGCGTCCTTGCGGCCCTGGCTGTCCTCGTAGATCTCCTTGCCGCCCTTGTCGTAGTACCGCTCTTTCGCACCGGCGAAGACGGCGTTGTAGACACTGGAGGCGGAGTCGACGAACTTGGTCTCGCCGGGGGCCTTCTTCATGTACTTCTCGCCGAGCGCGACGTACTTGTCCCAGTCGCCTGCCCACTCCTTGGCGAGCTCCTCGCGGTCGGTGGGCAGACCGGCCTTCTTGAAGAGGTCCTTGCGGTAACACAGCGCGGTGGGGCCGATGTCGACGCCGAGGCCGACGGTCTTGCCGTCCTCGGTCGTGGCCTGCTTCCACTTCCAGTCGAGATACGTGGACTTGTCCACGCCCTCGGCCTTGCTCAGGTCCTCGAACTTGGCACCCTGGGTCTGTACGACCTCGGTGATGTTGCTGACTTCGATGGCGGCTACGTCATTGACACCCGCGCCGGACTGGAGCTGGGTGAGGAGCTTCGGATAGTAGGCGTCGTTCCGCTCGATGACGTTCTCTTTGATCTTGATGTTCGGGTGCGACTTCTCGTACTCGTCGTAGAGACCGGCCTGCTTCAGGCCCAGCACACCGAACGTGCCCACATTGAGGGTGACTTTGCCGTCGCCGCCCTCGGAGCCGCTGTCGTCATCGCTGGAACAACCGGCCAGCAGGCTGCCGGCCAGCGCGGTCACGGCCGCGAAGGCCACCATCCGTCCGGACCGGCGGGAACTCGTGCGCATTGCGTCCTCCTGTTGCCTGACGTGCCGACCCCCCGGCCAACTGCACTTCTTGCCCCGTTGCTTGACTCTTCGGCTCGGGCGGGGAACGTGCGGGATGTGTACGTGTCAGGTAGTGTGGGAGCGCTCCCACAAGTGATGAGTTGAAGAGTCGCGGCTGGGAGTGGGGGTGTCAAGGGACCGGACATAGAGATATGTCTTCAGTTATCGGGCTGTTACGAGGGCGCTCACGCCCGCCACCGGGGTGCTCGCACGTTCGGCCCATCCGCCCGGTGATGATCAGGCTGTTACATTCCCTACATTCCTCGCCGGGGGAAGTGCGACGGGAGGCGGATGATGGCAGCTCACGGTGCGCGTGGCCGCAGTGGCGGGCGACCGACCCTGGAAGAGGTCGCCGCGAGGGCCGGAGTGGGCCGCGGGACGGTCTCACGGGTGATCAACGGCTCGCCGCGGGTGAGCGAGGCGACCAGGACGGCGGTCGAGGCCGCCGTCGCGGAGCTCGGTTACGTCCCGAACACGGCGGCCCGTGCCCTCGCCGCCAACCGCACCGACGCCATCGCCCTGGTCGTGCCCGAGCCGGAGACCCGCTTCTTCGCCGAGCCGTACTTCTCCGACGTCCTGCGCGGGGTCGGGGCGGAGCTCGGCGAGACGGAGATGCAGCTGCTTCTGATCTTCGCCGGGAACGACCGCAGGCGGCAGCGCCTCGCCCAGTACCTCGCGGCCCACCGGGTCGACGGTGTCCTCCTGGTCTCGGTCCACGCCGACGACCCGCTGCCGGACCTCCTGGCCCAGCTGGAGATCCCCGCGGTGATCAGCGGCCGCCGGTCGGCCGACGAGGCGCTGCCCTCGGTCGACTCCGACAACTTCGCCGGGGCGCACTCGGCGGTCGAGCACCTCCTGACACGCGGCCGTACGCGTATAGCCACCATCACCGGCCGCCTGGACGTCTACGGCGCCCAGCGCCGCCTCGACGGCTACCGCGCCGCGCTGTCGGACGCGGGCCGCGCGGTGGACGAGCGGCTCATCGTGCCGGGCGACTTCACGGAGGAGGGCGGCCGCCGGGCGATGACGGAGCTGCTCGCGGCCTTCCCCGACGTGGACGCGGTGTTCGCGGGCTCCGACGTGATGGCGGCGGGCGCACGGCAGGCTCTGCGCGAGGCCGGGCGCCGGATACCCGACGACGTGGCGCTCGTCGGCTTCGACGACTCGGCGATCGCCCGCCACATGGACCCGCCGCTGACGAGCGTGCGCCAGCCGATCGAGGAGATGGGCCGGGCGATGATCGACCTGCTGCTCGCCGAGATCGCGGACGACCGCCCGGCGTCCGCCCGCCGCCTGGAGCACCGCCAACTGGTGCTGCCTACCGAGCTGGTGGAGCGGGCGTCGTCCTGAGGCAGGCCGCACGTGTCCGAGCCGATCCGATCCGCCGGGCCGAGCCGATCCGCCGGGCCGGAACACGGCTGCCCCTCCCAGACGTTGTACGGGACGTACCGGACACGGGGCAAAGGTGAGGGGGCGCCCATGTCGTACGACCCGTTCGGCACCGCCTACCCCACGCCGCGGCCGGCGCCCAAGCAGCGCTGGGGCGGCGCCAGGACGGCCGGCGTCGTCATGCTCGCCTGGCTGGCCCTGCTATGGCTCCTTGAGGCGCTGGACACGGTGAGCGGCCATGCCCTCGACACCTTCGGTGTCTCCCCGCGTGACGTGGGCGAGCTCCGCGATGTCATCCCCTCGGCCTTCCTGCACTTCGGCTTCGACCATCTGCTGGCGAACAGCGTGCCGCTGCTCATCCTCGGCTTCCTCGCCGCGCTCTCCGGGATACGCCGCTTCGCCGCGGTCATAGCGGTGATCATCCTCGTCAGTGGCCTGGGGGTCTGGCTCACGGCCCCGGCGCACTCCGTGACGGCCGGGGCGTCCGGCGTGGTCTTCGGCCTCTTCGGCTATCTGCTCGTTCGCGGGTTCGTGAACCACCGTCCCGTGGATGTACTGACAGGCGTGCTCGTCCTCGCGCTGTACGGCTCGATCCTTCTGGGCGCGCTGCCGACGACGGCGGGGGTGAGTTGGCAGGGGCACCTGTTCGGTCTGCTCGGCGGAGTGGCGGCGGCGTTCCTGTTCCGGAACGGGCCCCGACGGGACTTTCCCGCGGCCCCTTGACAGGGGGCATATGCGGAGGAAACTGGTCATTACACCAGAAATCCGGGAGAACCGCACCGTCGGTGGAGACGTTCACCGGCAAGAGATTCCCGCAGGCTCTGGCCAGGCCCCCGAAGCCCCTCGCTACCGGAGCCTCAGTGACGGCTGAGGTAGATGGCAACGGTTGAGGACTCCGGGGACTGTTTTGTGAGGGGGGACGGGTTTGTGAGGGGGGGGACGGGCCGCCGACGCGGGAGGCAACCGACGGCCCTTGCGCCTCTCGCGTCCCGTGCCGACCCGGGCCACACGAAGCGCCACACGCACTCTGCACCCGCCCCGCGCGAGTGGGAAGGGTGCGCGCGGGGCGGCCATGAAGGCGGCTGTCCGCGCCCCGTGAGAGAGCGAGAGCCGCGCCGCCCCGTCAGCCTCGCTCCCGCGAGCCGACACGGCCGCGGCCGCGCAGGGCGTGTGTGCCGGTGATGACCGCGGCCAGCCAGAAGCAGGCCCCGGACACCGCGACCCGCGGCGGAGCGCCGAGCACCAGGGCGAGTACGCACACGACGGCGCCGACGGCGACACCGGAGGCGATGGACGCCGTGTCATGCCACGGAGGCGTGACGGGGCGGCCCGCGAAGATCATGACGCCTATGGACAGGAGCACCATCAGGGCTCCGCTGTAGATGAGCCACGTGCTGCTCAAGATCGTTCTCCACTCGTACGTACGGTGCTGCTGGTGCCGATGATGTTGCTGATGTCGCTACGTGCAGTATCCGCCGTAGTACTGCCCCGGGAGGAACGGAGAAGGCCCGGCCCGCTTTCGCGAGGCCGGGCCTTCGTTGCGTCTGGCTCAGTCGTTGACGCAGGTGTTGCCGAACGCGGGGTTGAGGAGCCCGATGATGTCGATCGAGTTGCCGCAGACGTTGACGGGCACGTGGACCGGTACCTGGATGGTGTTGCCGCTGATGACGCCGGGCGAGTTCTGTGCCGAGCCCACCGCGTTGGCGCCGGAGCCCTCGCCAGGGAACGGGTCGGCGGCGGCCGCTCCGGCTCCGCCGATGACGGTGGCCGTGGCGAGGGCAGCGGTGGCGAAGATCGTGCGCAGACGCATGGGGAACCTCCTGGTGAGGAAACGGGGATCTCGGGTGTGAGGCCTCACCGATCCGGCGCGCAGATAAAACGATCATGGCCCGTCTGCCGGTACGGAGTCGTCCGTACGTGGGACATCGGCCGCCGACAGCGCTGGGAACCCGCTGGCCAGAGGGTGCACAGTCGCATCCGCGGTGGTACGGGCGCAGGATGGAGATAGTGGAGCGGGGCTGACAGGCGGACTTGGCAGCTCCGAACGCCCGAACCGCGCAAGCCGGAAGGGGGTGCGACGCCATGTCCCAGTTCATGGACGTCCACCACGGGATGAAGGACATCACGGCCGATCAGCTGAAGCAGGCTCACCAGGCGGACCTCGCCATCGAGAAGGAAGAAGGCGTCCACTTCAAGAAGGCATGGGCGGACCCGGACTCCGGCACGGTCTACTGCCTCTCCGAGGCGCCATCCGCCGACGCGGTCCAACGCATCCACGAGCGTGCCGGCCACCGGGCCGACGAGGTCCACCCCGTCCCCCTGACCGTCTGACCGTCCGGACCACGCACGGACATGAAGAAGGCCCGGTCCGCTTCCGCGGACCGGGCCTTGATCAATCAGGGTGAGTGACGGGACTTGAACCCGCGGCCACCTGGACCACAACCAGGTGCTCTACCAACTGAGCTACACCCACCATGTCCGGTCGTTTTGCGTTCTTCCGACCGGCCGAGAAAAAGTGTACAGGGTCCGAAGGGGTGCTCGCGCACGCCTTTTCCGGACCCCGTACAGAGGGGTTCCGCGGAGGCTACTCCGCGGGCAGCACGTACTTCGCCGCGATGGTTTTCGCGGTGTCCGAGTCCGGCCCGGGCTGCGGGACGAAGACCGCCTCGCGGTAGTAGCGCAGCTCCGCGATGGATTCGCGGATGTCCGCCAGCGCCCGGTGGTTGCCGTTCTTGTCCGGGCTGTTGAAGTAGGCCCGGGGGTACCACCGCCGGGCCAGTTCCTTGATCGAGGAGACGTCGACGATGCGGTAGTGGAGGAACTCCTCCAGCGTCTGCATGTCGCGCAGCAGGAAGCCCCGGTCGGTGCCGACCGAGTTCCCGCAGAGCGGAGCCTTGCGGGGCTCCTTGACGTGCTCACGTACGTACGCCAGGACCTGCTCCTCGGCGTCGGCCAGCGTCGTGCCCGACGCCAGTTCGTCGAGGAGCCCCGAGGCGGTGTGCATTTTGCGCACCACCTCGGGCATGGTCTCCAGCGCCGCGTCCGGCGGGCGGATCACGATGTCCACACCTTCGCCGAGCATGTTCAGTTCCGAGTCGGTGACCAGTGCGGCCACCTCGATAAGTGCGTCATCCGTCAGCGAGAGCCCGGTCATCTCGCAGTCGATCCACACCATGCGATCGTTCATGCGTCTTACCCTACGGCGCGCTCCTCTGGCCGGGCAGTGGCGGACGTCCTGGCGCGTACACATCCGAGCTCGGCTTCCCCGGATCCGCGGAGAGCGAAGCCGAAGGGCCGATGGCACTGGCCGCCGCCGTACGCCGTGTCTGCGACGGGACGGGCCCGCTCTCCGTGTTCACCGTCGCCGAGGTGGGCACGGGCGGCGCGGATTCCAGCATCGCCCGCTCACCCCCCTGCGGCCTGCGGGCGCGGTAAGCGGCCCGGTAGGCGGCGGGCGACGAGCCCAGCTGACGGCGGAAGTGGCCGCGCAGGGCCACGGGCGAGCGGAAGCCGCAGCGGCCCGCGACCTCGTCGACGGAGTAGTCGGAGGTCTCGAGCAGCCGCTGTGCCTGCAGTACGCGCTGAGTGATCAGCCACTGCAGGGGAGCGCTCCCGGTGAGCGAGCGGAACCTGCGGTCGAAGGTGCGCCTGCTCATGTACGCGCGCGCGGCCAGGGTCTCCACGTCGAACTGCTCGTGGAGATGTTCCAGGGCCCAGGCGACGACCTCGGCGAGCGGGTCGGCGCCGATCTCCTCAGGTAAAGACCTGTCGAGATAGCGCTCCTGGCCGCCGGCCCGGCGCGGAGGCACGACGAGCCTGCGGGCGAGCGCGCCCGCCGCTTCGTTGCCGTGGTCGGTGCGCACGATGTGCAGGCACAGATCAATTCCGGCCGCGGTCCCCGCGCTGGTGAGCACGTCCCCGTCGTCGACGAAGAGCTCCCGCGGGTCCACATGGACGGACGGATATCGCTTGGCCAGCGTCGGTGCGTACATCCAGTGCGTGGTCGCCGGACGGCCGTCGAGCAGACCGGCCGCCGCGAGCACGAACGCGCCGGTGCACAGGCCCACGATGCGTGCGCCCTCCTCGTGCGCGCGGCGCAGCGCGTCGAGTGCCTCCGGCGGCGGCGGTGATGTGATCGACCGCCAGGCCGGCACCACCACGGTGCCCGCACGCCCTATGGCCTCCAGGCCATGTGGCGCGGTGAGTTCGAGCCCCCCGGTCGTGCGCAGCGGCCCCTCTTCACCGGCGCAGACCAGCAGCCGGTAACGGGGGACCCCGGCGTCCTGCCGGTCGATCCCGAACACGGAGAGCGGTATGGAACTCTCGAAGATGGGGCCACCGCTGAACAGCAGCACCGCGACAATCTCCCTGCGGCGGCGTCCGGAAAGCTTCCGCGACGCGGCTTCTTGCACGGCAGTGGAGTCGTGGCTCATGGTGCTAAGCCCCCCTCGGTCGTCGCGGCTCCCTGTTCTTGGCGTGCTCTGTTTTCTCTGCGTGTGCTGCGAGTTCTGCGTTCTCGGCGCTCTTGGCGTTCCTGTCGGACCTGTCGCTCCTGCACGTTTCCCCTCGGTCCTCCACCAGTCCCCCGCCGTAATACAGTCATGATCGAATCTACTGCGTCCCGTGCTGCCGGGGTGACCAGTTAAGGACCCGGCACTATGTCGACATGGCAACTTGGCGTGAAGCAGTCGATCACGAAGCGTTGCACTCACGGGCGTTGCTGGGAAGTGCGCCTCGGCTCCGTGGCCGGTCCCCGTAGGGTTCAGGCGCCTTCCGCATGCCTTTCAGCCCTGGTGGGACCGGGGTTGAGTACCCCTTCGGCCAAGGAATGCATGGCCATAGGAAGTTGGCTGAAAAGATACGGGTGGGTGCGCGCGAATCGGTCAGTCCTCCGGCGCAGACCCACCAGCATGCCGACCGCCCCTGTGCGCCCCCGCGCCCGTCCGCCCGTGCCGCCCGCGGCGCTCTGGGCGCTCGGGGCTCTGCTCGTCGACGAGCCGCGCCGCCCCCCGCTCGGACTGCCGCAGAAGTAGCCGGCATACCCCTGTCACGGCCACGAGCCCGAGGGCCGATCCCGCGGCTCCCGCCAGGGAGGTCCCGTACCCCACGAGGACGACGGGAACCAGGACGCAGCTGAACGCGGCCCAGCGGACGACGTCGCTCGCGGAGTCCTGCGCGGACGCGGGTGGCGTCTCCTCGGCGCGCGGCGCGGGGACGCCGCCGCGCGGGCGCTCGCGCGCCCCCTCGGGCGGGCGCCGGTGGCCCTGCGGCGTGGCGTGTGAGGTCGTCGTGACGTGTGAGGACACGGGCTGCGGTCCAGGCACGGCGGGCTCCCTGTGGCGGTGGCGTATCCACGTTCAACGCGTGGTCGCGCGGCCGGTCACTGGCGTGAACCTTGTGGCCGAAGGCAGTCCACGCGGGTGGGTGCCCAAACCGCCTGTACGGGGCAGCAACCATTGCCATACGGGCGCCGCTCATGCATGCTCCGGTGAACGCCGTGAGGCTCCCGCAGGGCCGGTAGCAAGCTCTGGGCAGGAGAGGAGTGTCGCCGTACCCTTGGGGGTATGGGGTTGGGAAGATGATTCCCGGACACAGCTCCGGTGGTCGCCGCTCCTCCTCGCCCCTGCCCGATCCTGTCCGTTCTGCTCCATACTGCGCCGTACGACCCGAACAGAGCCGACCCTCCCACAGAGGACTCCTTCGCCGAGACACCCATGGCCGGTCACGAATTCTCCGAACCAGCGGACCGCAAGCGGCAGGTCGCCGATCCCACGGCGACCCCCCAGGCGGCGGAAGAACCACGTCATTCCTGCGATCCGGCCTTCCGGCACGGGGTCGTCGTCGGTTTCGACGGCTCGACCTCCAGTGAGCGCGCTCTCTCGTACGCGATCGGGATGGCCCATCGCTCCGGGTCCGGCCTGATCATCGTGCACGTCGCCAACCGGCTCCCCACCACGGTGTGGGCGGGCTGCGAGCCGCCGGTCTTCGTCGACGTGCCGGACCACCGCACCGAAGTGCTCGGCCTCGAACTGGCCTGTGCGGACTATCTCGCCGAAGTGCCGTGGATCCTGGTCGAGCGCGGCGGCGACATCTGCCACGAACTCGAAGAGGTCGGCCGGGAGTACTCGGCGGACGCGATCGTCGTCGGATCGACGCACGGGATCGTGGGGCGCATCTTCGGCTCGGTCGCGGGCCGGCTCGCGCGCCGTGCGCAACGGCCCGTCGTGGTCATTCCGTAACGCCTCTTCGTCCCAGGTGGGGTGAGGGTGGCGAGCCGTCAACTTCCTTTGCGTGTAGATAAATCTACTCGTGCGTACAGGTGGGTTGTGCCCTTGTGAAGGGTACGTACAGGGGGCGCGACAACCTGCCGACCGGGGAGTGACGGCCACCGGCCGAGGCAGGGCGCGGGTCGGGGGAATGGGCGCCCCTGGCCCCTGAAGAACGACCCCTCGCACGCTTGGTGGCACGCGCGAGGGGTCGTTCACGCCGCGAGAACTACGCGGCTCGTCGACTTGTGAGAACTACTCGACCGTGACCGACTTCGCCAGGTTGCGCGGCTTGTCGATGTCGCGGCCCAGGGCCAACGCCGTGTGGTAGGCGAGGAGTTGGAGCGGGATGCCCATCAGGATCGGGTCCAGCTCGTTCTCGTTCTTCGGGACGAGGATCGTCTGGTCGGCCTTCTCCTGCTCCTGGTGCGCGACCGCGAGGATCTTGCCGCTGCGGGCCTTGATCTCCTCCAGGGCGGCGCGGTTCTTCTCCAGGAGGTCGTCGTCCGGGACGATCGCGACCGTGGGGAGCGCGGGCTCGATGAGCGCGAGCGGGCCGTGCTTGAGCTCGGAGGCGGGGTAGGCCTCGGCGTGGATGTACGAGACCTCCTTGAGCTTCAGGGAGGCCTCACGGGCGACGGGGTAGCCCCGTACGCGGCCGATGAAGAGCATGGAGCGGGCTTCCGCGTAGCTCTTCGCGATCTTCTTGATCTCGTCCTCCTGCTTGAGGATCTCCGAGATCTGGCCGGGCAGCTTGCGCAGGCCCTCGATGATCCGCTTGCCGTCGGAGACCGACAGGTCGCGGATGCGGCCCAGGTGCAGGGCGAGCAGGCCGAAGGCGACCGTGGTGTTCGTGAAGCACTTGGTCGAGACGACGCAGACCTCCGGGCCCGCGTGGACGTACACGCCCGCGTCGGCCTCACGGGCGATCGCCGAGCCGACGACGTTCACGACGCCGAGGACGCGGGCGCCCTTGCGCTTCAGCTCCTGGACGGCGGCAAGCACGTCGTACGTCTCGCCGGACTGCGAGACGGCGATGTAGAGGGTGTCGGGGTCCACGACCGCGTTGCGGTAGCGGAACTCGGACGCCGGCTCCGCGTCGGCGGGGATGCGGGCCAGCTCCTCGATCATCTGGGCGCCGATCATGCCCGCGTGGTACGAGGTGCCGCAGCCGAGGATCTTGACGCGGCGCACCTTGCGGGCGTCGTGCGCGTCGAGGTTCAGGCCGCCGAGGTGCACGGTGGAGAAGCGGTCGTCGATGCGGCCGCGCAGGACGCGGTCCACCGCGTCGGGCTGCTCGAAGATCTCCTTGTGCATGTACGTGTCGTGGCCGCCCATGTCGTACGACTCGGCCTCCCACTCCACGGTGGTCGGCGAGGCGGTCGTGCGCGAGCCCTCGGTCGTGTACGTGCGGTAGTCGTCGGCCTTGATGGTGGCCATCTCGCCGTCGTCGAGGGTGACGACCTGGCGGGTGTGCGAGACGAGCGCGGCGACGTCCGAGGCGACGAACATCTCCTTCTCGCCGATGCCGAGGACCACGGGGGAGCCGTTGCGGGCGACGACGATGCGGTCGTTGAAGTCGGCGTGCAGGACGGCGATGCCGTACGTGCCCTCGACGTGGCGCAGGGCCTCGCGGACCCGGTCCTCCAGCTTGTCGGCCTGGGCGCGGGCGATGAGGTGGGTGAGGACCTCGGTGTCCGTCTCGGAGAGGAACTCGACGCCGTCGGCGGTGAGCTTGGCGCGCAGCTCGGAGGCGTTGTCGATGATGCCGTTGTGGACGACGGCGACCTTGTCGTCACCCGACATGTGCGGGTGGGCGTTCTCGTCGGACGGGGCGCCATGGGTGGCCCAGCGGGTGTGGGCGATGCCGGTGGTGCCCTTGAAGCGGGCCGGGACCTTGGCCTCCAGGTCGCGGACGCGGCCCTTCGCCTTGACCATCTTCAGGCCGGTGGCCTTGGGTCCCGTGATGACGACGCCGGCGGAGTCGTAGCCGCGGTACTCCAGGCGCTGGAGGCCTTCGAGGAGGAGGGGGGCCACGTCACGCTTGCCGATATAACCGACGATTCCACACATAGAGGGTGTCCTAGCCGTAGATGAGGCGGCGCAGCTGCCGGAGCGTGAGCTCCGGCGGCGCGACCGCGCGGTACTGGAGATCCGCCGAGATCTGTTCGAAGATCGCCGCGTTCAGCAGGCCCTGACCTTGCAGTTCGCGGTGGCGGCGACGGACGAATTCTTCGGTCGTCTCGTCGAAGTAGGCGAGCACGTCCTGGATGACCCGCAGAGCTTCGCCCCGCTGGAGCGGGGTGCTGCGGGTCAGGTGGTCCACCAGGTCGTCGTGCATTCGTTGATCCTGAAGGAAGAGCCCTCCGCGTGCAACAATCCTGCCCGATTGCGGGCAGGATCGCGTCGAAAATCAGCCCCGACGGCTCACAGCCGCTTCAGGACCGCCTGTTTGGCCGCGGTGAACTCCTCTTCCGTGAGGATCCCGGCCTTGTGAAGGTCCCCCAGCTCACGAAGCCGCCGCAGCAGCGCATCGTGATCATCCTCCGCGGCCGCGGGCGCGGCTGCCGCCGGCAGAGCGGCCGGAGCCTCCGGGGACTCCGCGAGCCCCTGCGCCGCCGCCGGATGAGGCAACCGCACCTGCACGGCGGCAGCGACCAGCGCCATCAGGGGGTCCTTCTTGAAGCCCCACAGCTCGACCGAGTTCGGGTCGTACTTCGGCGGGGCCTTGGTGGGCGAGCGCCGGACGGTGAAGCGGAGGTAGCCGTTCTCGAGCCCCACGGCAGGCTGCCACTCCACCCCGGCCACATCCGCGAGGGCCAGCGACCGTGTACCGGCCGCCGACTTCGCCTCCTCCGTCTTCCAGTTCCACTCCAGGCGGATGTGCTCGCCGTCGAAGCTCGCCGTGCCGTCACCCGCCGACACCGACAGCGGCACCGAAGGGCCCGGCAGCAGATAGCTCTCGCAGGGAGCGGCGGGCACCTGCTCGATCAGCAGGGCGTTGCGGACCTCGTCCACGACGTACTCCGCGACCCCGTAGCGGTCCGACTCCACCGTCAGCTGATACGGGTCCGCGGCATCACCGAGCTTGCCCCCGGCCGCCTGGAGCAAGGGATCCGCGCCGTCCCGCAGCCGCAGCCTCAGCCGCCCCGACTTCTTGCCCTGTTCGAAGGCGATGCCCGCCAAGGCGCCCAGCGGCACGGCCAGTTCTCCCAGTGACTTGCGCAGCAGAGACACGTTCTTGTCGCGTCCCGGCACGAGGCGCAGCGTCTCTCCGTCGAAGGTCCAGGTTCCGTCGCGCTGGATTATTTCCGCCATGCGACGATTCTTCCATCGGCGGGCGGCGGAAGTGGTCTACACCCTTGACCCGCCACGGGGTGCAAGGTACCCATGGTGACCGTTCGATTGCGATGCACCACAGTGATGGCCCGTCGAAGGGACCCGCTCGTGAGACAGCACCATAGATCGACCCGCCTGTTCGGCTCGTTGCTGCTCGTCGCCGCGGCCGGATTCTCGTCCGTGGCCGCTGTGCCCGGCGGCGACAGCGGCGCGAAGGGCGCGGCCTTTGCCACCGCACCGACGCCACTCGGTCAGGTCATCCCGGCCCCGGCCTCCGCCGACCCGGGCGGATCCCCGTACGAGATCAACTCCAAGACCCGCATCCGGGTCGACGACTCGCGTGACGCGAAGAGGATCGGCGGCTATCTCGCCGGGGTCCTGCGTCCCTCCACCGGCTACCCCCTGAAGGTCACCGACGACGACGGCCGCGACGGCATCCGGCTGCGGCTGAGCTCCAAGGACAAGTCCCTGGGCAGCGAGGGCTACCGCCTCGAATCGAAGCGCGGTTCCGTCACCATCACGGCCCGTAAGGCGGCCGGGCTCTTCTACGGCGTCCAGACGCTGCGGCAGCAACTGCCCGCCGCCGCCGAGAAGAAGACCCAGCAGAAGGGCCCCTGGCTGGTCGCGGGCGGCACCATCAAGGACGCGCCCCGCTACGAGTACCGCGGCGCGATGCTCGACGTCTCGCGGCACTTCTTCTCGGTCGACAAGGTCAAGCGCTACATCGACCAGATGTCGCTCTACAAGGTCAACAAGCTGCACCTGCACCTCAGCGACGACCAGGGCTGGCGCATCGCCATCGACTCCTGGCCCAGGCTCGCGACGTACGGCGGCTCCACGCAGGTCGGCGGCGGCGAGGGCGGTTACTACACCAAGGCCCAGTACAAGGACATCGTCCGGTACGCGGCATCGCGGCAGCTCGAAGTGATCCCCGAGATCGACATGCCGGGCCACACGAACGCCGCGCTCGCCTCGTACGCCGAGCTGAACTGCAACGGCGTCGCGCCCCCGCTCTACACCGGCACCGAGGTCGGCTTCAGCTCGCTGTGCGTCAAGAAGGACGTGACGTACGACTTCGTGGACGACGTCATCCGCGAGATCGCCGCCCTGACTCCCGGCAAGTACATCCACATCGGCGGCGACGAGGCGCACTCCACCAGCCACGAGGACTATGTGGCGTTCATGAACAAGGTGCAGCCCGTGGTCGCCAAGTACGGCAAGACCGTGATCGGCTGGCATCAGCTGACCGGCGCCACGCCCGCCAAGGGCGCCCTCGCGCAGTACTGGGGCTACGACGCCACCAGTGCCGCCGAGCGCGAGCAGGTCGCGAACGCGGCGAAGAAGGGCACCAAACTGGTCCTCTCGCCCGCCGACCGCGCCTACCTCGACATGAAGTATGACAAGAACACTCCGCTCGGCCTGTCCTGGGCGGGCTACGTCCCGGTGCAGCGCAGCTACGACTGGGACCCGGGGACGTACCTCACGGGCGCGCCCGCGGAGTCGATCCAGGGTGTCGAGGCGCCGCTGTGGTCGGAGACGATCTCCACCTCCGCGCACATCGAGTACATGGCGTTCCCGCGCCTGCCCGGCATCGCCGAGCTCGGCTGGTCGCCCGCCTCGACGCACGACTGGGACACGTACAAGGTGCGGCTCGCCGAACAGGGGCCGCGCTGGGACGCGTTGGGCATCGGCTACTACAAGGCTCCCGAGGTGCCCTGGCCGTCGAAGCAGTAGACGGCCGAGCATGAGAGCGGGGCTCCCGAGGACCGTCTCGAGAGCCCCACTCGGCTTGTGCGGAGCCGCTTACGCGATCGGGTTCTTCAGCGTCCCGACCAGTTGCAGCGCCCCCGCCGGATCGGCGAGGTCCACCATCTGTTCGTTGTCCCGCAGCTGAAGCCGGTTCAGGCAGGAGCGCGCGAACTCGGGGGCGAACATGTCGAACTGCTTGAACTTGTCGGCCAGTTGGGGCGTGGCCTCCTGGTAGGCGTTCACGCACTCGGCGACGGCGCCCCAGAACGTCTCCTCGTCCACCAGGCCCTCCGTGACGAGGTTCGCGGACAAGAAGCGGAAGAAGCAGTCGAAGACGTCCGTGAAGATGGAAAGGAGCTTCTGGTCGTCGGGCACCTCGACCCGCAGCCGCTCCACCGTCGGCGGGAGCACCGCGTCCGGGTCCATGACCGCGATCTCCTCGGCGATGTCCTTGAAGATCGCCCGCTGTACGACGCCGTCCTTCAGGACCAGGATGACGTTCTCGCCGTGCGGCATGAAGACGAGGTCGTACATGTAGAAGCTGTGCAGGAGCGGCGTCAGGTACGCGTGAAGATAGCCGCGCAGCCACTCGGCGGGGGTGAGTCCGGAGCGCTCGATGAGGGCGCCCGCGAAGGACGCGCCTTCCAGGTCGGTGTGCAACAGCGAGGCCATCGTGGCCAGTTGCTCGCCCTCCGCCAGGGAAGGGACGGGGCTCTCGCGCCACAGGGCCGCGAGCATTTTGCGGTACGGGGAGTAGCGGTCGGTCGCGGCCTCGTACTCCAGGTGGCGATAGCCGACGGCCGCGCGCTCGCGGATGATCGTGAGGCCGGTCGACTTGAACGTCTCGTCGGTGTCGATGAGGTTCGCGAGCCAGTCGTTGATCGCCGGGGTCGCCTCCATGTACGCGGCCGAAAGCCCGCGCATGAAGCCCATGTTGATGACCGAGAGGGCCGTTTTGACGTAGTGCTTGGCCGGGTCGCTCTGGTTGAAGAAGGTACGGATCGACTGCTGGGCGAGGTACTCGTCGTCGCCCTCACCGAGGCAGACCAGATGCCGCTGGGCGACCTCCGCCGCGAAGGTCACGGAGAGCTTGTTCCACCACTGCCAGGGGTGTGCCGGGATCAGGAGGTAGTCGTCCGGGTCAAGGCCCTGGTCACGGAGTTTGCGGTCGAAGCTGTCCAGGGTCTCCTGGCCCAACTCGGCCCGGAAGAACGCCTCGTAGTCGATGCCGGCGCCCGCCGTGAACGCGGCGCGCTCCTTGCTCGCCGCAAGCCACACCAGGCGTACGGGGCTCGCGGTCTCGGGAGCGTACGAGAGGTACTCGTGCACGCCGAAGCCGAGCCGGCCGTTGTTGGCGACGAAGCAGGGGTGGCCCTCGGTCATGCCCGTCTCGATCTCCTGGAAGCCGGAGCGGGAGAGCTCGGCGGCCGGGATCGCGGGCTTGGTGAGCTTGTAGCAGGTGCCGGAGAGCGTGGAGGAGATCTCCTCCAGGTAGACCGGCAGGATCTCGTCGCTCAGGCCGAGGGCCGTACGCAGCTCGATGAAGAAGTCGAGGGCGTTCAGGGGGAGTTCGGTGCCGTCGCGGTGCCGCGAGATGGAGTCGGCGTCGACCTGCCAGTGGTCGAGCCGCAGCCGCTTGGCGGTGAAGCGGTAGCGGGTCAGGGCGTCGTCGCTGCGGATGACGTATGTGTCGTCGCCCAGGGGCTCCGGGGTGAACAGCCGCTCGTGGGCGAACTCGGCGATGGCTTTGCGGATGAGGAGACGGTTGGCCTGCTCCCAGCGCTCGGGGGAGAGGTGCGCCGTGGCGTCGGACAGGGTCATATCGCCAATTCCCTTTCGCGTACTGCTTGTTCGAACTGCTCGCGGGTGCAGAAGCTCAGCAGAGCTTTCTTCTCCGGCTTCTGGATGACTTCGGCAGGCCGGAACCCGACGGCTTCGTTGAGGGCGTGCACGGCCTTGTTGTCGACGTCGGGCTCGACCACGACGCGCTGGACCGCCGGGTCGGCGAAGAGCGTCGCCATGACCTTGGTGATCACGTCCCGGGTGAAGCCGGGGATGCGGACGTCGGACGGCGCGGTGAGGAAGTGCATGCCCACGTCGCCGGGCTCGGGGTCGTAGAGCCCGACCAGCTCGACGTATCTGGGGTCGTAGCGCTCCATCAGGAAGGCGGGGACGCCTTTGTGCAGGCCGATGAACGCGTCGTGGTGCTCGGCGGCGGCGATCGCCATGTATTCGCGCTCGACGTCCGGCAGCGTCGCGTCCTGCATCATCCAGAACGAGGCCTTGGGGTGGGTGACCCAGCCGTGCAGGAGCTCGGCGTCCTTCAGGGGGTCGAGGGGGCGCAGGGTCAGCTCTGCTGTGGTGCTCATACGGCGAACTCCTGGTACGCGATGGACTTCTCGACGGGGTAGTACTCGGAGCCGAGCAGCTCACCGATGATGTACGCGTTGCGGTAGGGGCCCATGCCCAGGTCGGGGCTGGTCAGCGAGTGGGCGTGCACGGCGCCGTTCTGGAGGAAGATGCCGCGGCCCGTGGTGTCGATGGAGTAGTTGCGGGCGACCTGGAAGCGGCCGCGGCCGTCCCAGAGGATCCTGTCGCGGACGGGCTCCAGGAAGTCGGGCGTGACGTACTGGTAGCCGGTGGCCAGGATCAGGCCCTCGGACTCCAGCTCGAAGTCCTTGCCCTGCTCGTCCTGGTGAAGGCCGAGGGTGTAGGTGCCGTTCTCGTGACGGGCGCTCTGCAGCGAGGAGTTGGTGAGCAGACGCGTCGGCACCGGGCCGCCGAGGTTCTTCTGGTAGAGCAGATCGAAGATCTCGTTGATCAGGTCGCCGTCGATGCCCTTGAAGAGCGTCTTCTGCTGATCCTGGAGGCGGTAGCGGGTCGCCTCCGGCAGTGCGTGGAAGTAGTCGACGTACTCCGGAGAGGTCATCTCCAGCGTCAGCTTCGTGTATTCGAGGGGGAAGAAGCGCGGGGAGCGCGTGACCCAGTTGAGCTTGTAGCCGTGGACGTCGATCTCGCTCAGGAGGTCGTAGTAGATCTCGGCGGCGGACTGGCCGCTGCCGACGAGCGTGATCGACTTCTTCTTCTGGAGCTCCTGCTTGGACTGCAGATAGCGGGAGTTGTGGATGAAGTCCCCGCCGAGGTCCGCGCACGACTCGGGGATGTGCGGCGGGGTGCCGGTCCCGAGGACGAGGTGGCGGGCGCGGAAGGTGTCGCCGGTGGAGGTGTGGACGACGTACAGGTCATCGGCGTACGTCACCTCCGTCACCGTCGTGCTGAAGCGGACCGAGGAGAGCTTCGCGGCGGCCCAGCGGCAGTAGTCGTTGTACTCGGTGCGCAGCGGGTAGAAGTTCTCGCGGATGTAGAAGGAGTAGAGCCGACCCGATTCCTTCAGGTAGTTGAGGAAGGAGTAGGGGGACGTCGGGTCCGCGAGGGTGACGAGGTCCGACATGAACGGGGTCTGGAGGTGAGCGCCCTCCAGGAACATGCCCGAGTGCCACTCGAAGTCCGGCTTGGACTCCAGGAAGAGGCCGTTCAGCTCGTCGATGGGTTCGGTCAGACAGGCCAGGCCGAGGTTGAAGGGGCCAAGGCCGATACCGACGAAGTCCAGGGGTTCCACTGAATCTCGGTGATCAGGAAGCGCGGTCAAGGGTCTCTCCCAGGTACTGCTCGGCATGGCCGGCGATCAGATCGAGTACGGCCGTGATGTCGGCGACCGTGGTCTCGGGGTTGAGCAGGGTGAACTTGAGGTACTGGCGCTCGCCGACCTTGGTGCCCGCGACCACGGCGTCACCGGAGGCGAACAGGGCCTTGCGGGCGTACAGGTTGGCGCGGTCGATGGCGGACGGGTCGCAGATCGACTCGGGGATGTAGCGGAAGACGAGCGTGGAGAGCTGGGGCTCCACGACGACGTCGTAGCGGGGGTCGGCGGCGAGCAGCTCCCAGCCCTCGCCCGCCAGGTCGCAGACGGAGTCGAAGAGCTCGCCGATGGCGTCGGCGCCCATCACACGCAGGGTCATCCACAGCTTCAGGGCGTCGAAGCGCCGGGTCGTCTGGAGGGACTTGTCGACCTGGTTGGGTATGCGCTCCTGCACCATGCGGCGCGGGTTGAGGTACTCCGCGTGGTACGTCGCGTGGCTCAGCGTCGTCCGGTCCCGCACCAGGACGGCGGAGGAACTCACCGGCTGGAAGAAGGACTTGTGGTAGTCCACGGTCACGGAGTCGGCGCGCTCGATGCCCTCGATGCGGTGCCGGTTCTTGCGCGAGGCGAGCAGACCGCAGCCGTACGCCGCGTCGACGTGCATCCAGGTGCCGAACTGCTCGCAGAGTTCGGCGATCTCGGGGAGCGGGTCGATGGAGCCGAAGTCGGTGGTGCCCGCGGTGGCGACGACCGCCATGGGGGTGAGGTCGTCGGCGCGGCAGCGCTCCAGCTCGCGGGCGAGTGCCACGGTCTGCATGCGCTTGTTGTGATCGGTGGGGATGACGATCACGGCGTCCTCGCCGAGGCCGAGCAGGGTCGCGGCCTTCTGGATGCTGAAGTGGCCGACCTCGGAGGCGAAGATGCGCAGCCGGGCGGCCGGCCTGCCCGCCTTGGCCGCTTCCTCGCGGGCGAGGAGCATGGCCTGGAGGTTGGACTGCGAGCCGCCGCTCGTGAACACGCCGTCGGCGGCCGGGCCGAGCCCGATGCGTTCGGCGGTCCAGTCGATGAGACGGCGTTCGATCAGTGTGCCGCCCGCGGACTGATCCCAGGTGTCCAGGGAAGAGTTGATGGCGGACAGTACGGCCTCGCCGAGCACGGCCGGGATGACGACCGGGCAGTTGAGGTGCGCGAGGTAGCGGGGGTGGTGGAAGTACACGGCGTCGCGCAGGTAGAGCTCGTCGAGCTCGTCCAGGGCGGCGATGGTGTCGTGCAGGGGCTCGTCCAGATCGACGGCCTCGATGCGGGGCGCGAGGTCGTCGACGGAGACGCCGGTAAAGGGGCGTGAGGTGGTGGCGATTCTGGCCGCCACCCGCTCGACTCCTTCGGTCACGGAGCTGCGGTAACGCTCCGCGGTGGTGTCGTTGAGCAGGTGCGAGCGCATGAACTTCCTCTGGGTGAGGGGACTTGGGGGAAGTGAGGTAAGCCTAACCTAACTACTCCCGTGGTTAAACCCAGGGGGTCCCTGTGGTCACAAAGAGGCAGGAAAACGGAACAGCCCTCTCCGGAATGCGGAGAGGGCTGTACTCGGGCGCGGGGGACGGCAGGGGTCAGCTGACCTTCTTGGCCTTCTCGATCGCGTCGGCGAGGTCCTCGAGGATCGGGGCGCACTTGTCGTACGAGTAAATGGGCTCGGTGACGCGGGGGATGACCTGTCCAGCCTTGACCGCGGGCAGCTTCGCCCAGGTCGGCTTGGACTTGTCCAGGGCGTCGGGCTGCAGGGCGGAGGTGCGGTTGTCCATCATGATGACGTCCGCGCCGTGCTTGTTGACGTTCTCCCAGCTCAGGTTCTCGAACCAGCCGCCGCTCTCCTTCTTGGCGGCCTCGGACGGCTCCACGAAGTTCACGCCGAGGGACTTGAAGTACTCCAGGTCGGCGGAGAGGTTCGTGCCGGAGACGTAGAAGATGTCCTGGCTGGCCGAGCCGACCATGACCTTGATGTCCTTGTTCGCCTTGGCGACCTTGCGCAGCCGCTCGGCGGCGGCCTCGAAGCGCTTCTTCGCCTTGACGACCTTCTCCGCCTTCACGTCCGCGCCGAGCGACTCGGCGAGCGAGAGGAGGCGCTGGAGGGGCTGGGTCATCTGGCGGTCGTAGACGCTGATGCCGACGCTCGGGGCGAGCTTGAGAATCTTGTCCTTGCTCTCCTCCGGCACGTACCAGAGGGTGCCCGCGTCGTCGAACATCGTGGAGACGAGGACGTCGGGGGCGAGGCCCGCGTACTTCTCGATGTTGAACTGGCCCCATTCGTTGCCGATGACCGTCAGCTTGCTGACGTCCATGTCGCCGGCCTGGACGTCCGCTTTGCCGTCCTTGGTCTTCGTCGGGCCGAAGACGCCCTTGACCTCGACGCCGTAGTCGAACAGTGCTGCGGCGACGCCGGTGAAGGCGACGATGCTCTTCGGCGTCCCCTTGGCCTTGGCGGTCTTGCCGCGGTCGTCCTTGAAGCTCCAGGAGCCGGAGTCCCCGGAGTCCGCCGCGCCCGAGCCGCCCTTTTTCTCGTCTCCGCAAGCTGCCAGCAGGGCCGTGAGGCCGAGGGCTCCGCCGGCGGCGAGGATGCCGCGGCGGGAGGTCTGGGGGAGGCGGGGGTGGGGCATGAGGATCACTGCTTTCGTGAGGACGGCGGCGGGGCCACTGGCCGGAACTAGCGCTTAGGTTAACCTAACCTAAGCTGATGTCCAGTGGCCGTTGCGGTCGCCTTCCCCGGTGCGGGCGTGGTTATCCCGCGAATCCCAGCTCCCGGGCGATCAGCATGCGCTGGACCTCGCTGGTGCCCTCGCCGATCTCCAGGATCTTGGAGTCCCGCCACATCCGCGCCACGGGGTACTCGTTCATGAAGCCGTACCCGCCGTGGATCTGGGTGGCCTCGCGCGCGTTGTCGACGGCGACCGTGGAGGAGTAGAGCTTCGCGATCGCCGCCTCCTTCTTGAAGGACTCGCCGCCGACGAGCCGCGACGCCGCGTCCCGCCAGCCGACCCGGGCCATGTGCGCCCGCATCTCCATGTCGGCGATCTTGAACTGGATCGCCTGGTTCGCCCCGATCGGCTTCCCGAAGGCGTGCCGCTCCTTGGCGTACTTCACGGACTCGTCCACGCAGCCCTGCGCGAGGCCCGTCGCGAGCGCGGAGATCGCGACCCGGCCCTCGTCGAGGATGCGCAGGAACTGGGCATAGCCGCGGCCCTCTTCACCGAGGAGGTTCGCCACCGGCACCCGCACGTCGGCGAAGGACAGTTCGCGGGTGTCCGACGCGTTCCAGCCGACCTTCGAGTACGGCGCCGCGACCGTGAACCCGGGCGTACCGGACGGCACGATGATCGAGGAGATGAGCGGACGGCCGTCCGCCTTGCGGCCGGTGACGGCGGTGACCGTGACCAGGCCCGTGATGTCCGTGCCGGAGTTGGTGATGAAGCACTTGGAGCCGTTGATCACCCACTCGTCGCCGTCCCGCACCGCGGTCGTGCGGGTGCCGCCCGCGTCCGAGCCGCCGTCCGGCTCGGTCAGGCCGAAGGCGCCCAGGAGTTCACCGGAACAGAGCCGGGGCAGCCACTCCCGCTTCTGCTCCTCGGTGCCGAAGAGGTGGATCGGCATGGCGCCCAGCGAGACGCCCGCCTCCAGGGTGATCGCCACCGAGGAGTCGACCCGCGCCAGCTCTTCGAGCGCGATGCCGAGGGCGAGATAGTCGCCGCCCATGCCGCCGTACTCCTCGGGGAAGGGCAGGCCGAACAGGCCCATGCGGCCCATCTCGCGGACGATCTCGTACGGGAACTCGTGCCGTTCGTAGAGGTCGCCGATCTTCGGGGCGACGACGTCGTGCGCGAACTCCTCGACGGTGCGGCGGAGTTCCTCGTGCTCGGGGGACAGACGGTGGTCCATCGTTCTTCACTGCTCCTGGTGGGAGGTGCCTGTCAGGGCACGGACGGTGCGGGACGGGCTGGGTCGGCCCAGTTGTTCGGCCATCCACAGGCTGGTGGCGGTGAGCCGGCCGAGATCGACGCCGGTCTCGATGCCGAGGCCGTCGAGCATCCATACGAGGTCTTCGGTGGCGAGATTGCCGGTGGCGCTCTTCGCGTACGGACAGCCGCCGAGGCCGCCCGCCGACGCGTCGACCGTGCTGACTCCGTGCTGGAGGGCGGCGAGGGTGTTGGAGAGCGCCTGGCCGTACGTGTCGTGGAAGTGCACGCCGATGCGGTCCGTCGGCACACCCTGCTCGTTCAACTCGGCGAGCAGGGCGAGGACATGGCCCGGTGTGGCCACGCCGATGGTGTCGCCGAGGCTCAGCTCCTCGCAGCCCATGTCCAGGAGGGCCTTCGCGGTGCGCACGACCTGGGCGATGGGCACCGGGCCCTCCCACGGGTCGCCGAAGCACATGGAGAGATAGCCCCGCACCTGTGCCTTCTGCTCGCGTGCGCGCGCCACGACCGGCTCCGACATGGCCAGTGCCTCGGCCATCGTGCGGTTGAGGTTGGCCTTGGCGAAGGACTCCGTGGCGCTGACGAAGACGGCGATGCTGTTGGCGCCGAGGGCCAGGGCGCGGTCGAGGCCCCGGTCGTTCGGCACCAGGACGGGGAGCTTCACCCCGCCGTCCTGCGCGAGGTCCCGCACGAGCGGGAACAGCTGCTCGGAATCAGCCAGTTGGGGCACCCACTTGGGGTGCACGAAGCTGGTCGCCTCGACGGTCGTGAGGCCCGCGGCGGCGAGGCGGCGGACGAACTCCGCCTTGACGTCCGTGGGGATGACCGTTTTCTCGTTCTGCAGGCCGTCCCGTGCGCCCACCTCATAGATGCGGACGCGGGGCGGGAGGCCCTGGGCGGGGACGGCCATGGGGAGCGTCATTTCTCCTCCTGCGGGGCCTCGTCGGGGATCACCACGGCCAGGATCTGGTCCATGGCGACGGTCGTGCCCGGTGCGACGTCGAGCTCGCTGACGGTGCCCGCGTGCGGGGCGGAGATGACGTGCTCCATCTTCATGGCCTCCACCACGAGGAGGCTCTGGCCCGCGGTCACTTGATCGCCCGTGCTGACCTTGACGACCGTGACGGTGCCGGGCATGGGGGCGGTGAGGGCGTCGGCCCCGCTGTGGGCGGCGCCGGTGAGGCTCGCCTCCACGGGGTCGTGGTCCTGGACGTGCCAGGCGTCGCCGTCCCGGCCGAGCCAGCCGGCGGCGCGGTGGAAGGTGTGGGTGAGGCCGTCCACGTGGACCGTGACGCGGCCGGGCTCCACGGTGCGCGGGCCCTCGCCCGCGATGTGCGCCACGGGCTCGTGTCCGGGCACGCGGAGGTGGTGCGTCAGCGGGGCCGGGGTGCCGCCGATGCGCCAGCCCTTCGGCTCCGAGAACGGGTCGCGCCAGCCGTCACCGGTGGGTTCGAGGGCGGCGGCGCGGATCGCTGCCGCGGCTTCGTACACCTCGTCGGGCACCCCTTCGGGGACGAGACCGTCCGCCTCGCGCTCCACGAGGCCCGTGTCCAACTCGCCGGACACGACCGCCGGATGGGCGAGGAGGCGCCGCAGGAAGCCCGCGTTGGTCGGCACCCCCAGGGTGACCGTCTCCGCCAGGGCGGCCCGCAGCTTGCGCAGGGCGGTCGGGCGGTCGGGGCCGTACGCGATGACCTTCGACAGCATCGGGTCGTACAGACTCCCGACCTCCGTGCCCTCGCTCAGACCCGAGTCGGTCCGCACGCCGTCGCCCTGCGGCTCGCGCAGCGCGAGGACGGTCCCGCCGGACGGCAGGAAGCCGCGGGAAGGGTCTTCGGCGCAGACGCGGGCCTCGATCGCGTGGCCCGTGAGCGTGATGTCCTGCTGCCCGTACGGGAGTTCCTCGCCGGCGGCGACCCGCAGCTGCCACTCCACCAGGTCGATGCCGGTGATGAGCTCCGTCACCGGGTGCTCCACCTGGAGCCGGGTGTTCATCTCCATGAAGTAGTACGACGCCGGGTCCTTGCCCGGCACGATGAACTCCACCGTGCCCGCGCCCGCATACCCGCAGGAGCGCGCGGCCTGGACCGCCGCCTCACCCATCGACGCGCGCGTGGCCTCGTCGAGCAGGACACTGGGGGCCTCTTCGATGATCTTCTGGTGGCGGCGCTGGAGCGAGCACTCGCGCTCGCCGAGGTGGATCACGTTCCCATGGCCGTCCGCGAGGACCTGGATCTCGATGTGCCGGGGGCGGTCGATCCACCGCTCCACCAGCAGCGTGTCGTCACCGAAGGAGGACCGCGCCTCGCGCCGCGCGGCGGCGATCTCGTCCGCCAGCAGGGAGGCGTCCCGCACGAGCCGCATGCCCTTGCCGCCGCCGCCCGCCGACGGCTTGAGCAGCACTGGCATGCCGATCTCCCGTGCGGCGTCGGCCAGTTGGGCATCCGTCAGGCCGCTGCCAGAGGAGCCGGGGACCACCGGGACCCCGGCCGCCTTGACCGTCTCCTTGGCGCGGATCTTGTCGCCCATCAGGTCGATCGCCGAGGCGGGCGGCCCGATGAAGACGAGGCCGGCGTCCGCGCAGGCCTGCGCGAACTGCGCGTTCTCCGCGAGGAAGCCGTACCCCGGGTGGACCGCCTGGGCGCCGCTGCGGGCCGCCGCGTCAAGGAGCCGCTCGGCCGACAGATAGCTCTCGGCTGCGGGCGCCGGACCGAGCCGTACGGCCGTGTCCGCCTCCCGCACATGCCGGGCGTCCGCGTCCGCGTCGCTGAACACGGCGACCGAGCGCACGCCGAGCGCCCGCAGGGTGCGGATGACGCGGACCGCGATCTCACCCCTGTTGGCGACCAGCACCGTGTCGAACATCGTCCCTCTCCTGGAATCAGTCATGGCCGCCCTCACATCCGGAAGACGCCGAAGCCGGGCTCGCCCAGCGGAGCCTCGGCACACGCGGTCAGGGCGAGGCCGAGGACCTGCCGGGTCTCCATGGGGTCGATCACGCCGTCGTCCCACAGCCGGGCCGTGGCGTAATAGGCGTTGCCCTGCTGTTCGTACTGGGCGCGGACCGGGTCCTTGAAGGCCTCCTCGTCCTGCGCCGACCACTCCTCGCCGCGCGCCTCCAACTGGTCGCGCTTGACGGTCGCGAGGACCGAGGCGGCCTGCTCGCCGCCCATCACGGAGATCTTGGCGTTCGGCCACATCCACAGGAAGCGGGGGGAGTAGGCACGGCCGCACATCGAGTAGTTCCCCGCGCCGTACGAACCGCCGATCACCACCGTCAGCTTCGGCACGCGCGTGCAGGCCACCGCCGTCACCATCTTGGCGCCGTGCTTGGCGATGCCGCCCGCCTCGTAGTCCCGGCCGACCATGAAGCCGGAGATGTTCTGCAGGAAGACGAGGGGGATGCCGCGCTGGTCGCACAGCTCGATGAAGTGGGCGCCCTTCTGGGCGGACTCGGAGAACAGGATGCCGTTGTTCGCGATGATGCCGACCGGGTGGCCGTGCAGGTGGGCGAAGCCCGTCACGAGCGTCTGGCCGTACTCCGCCTTGAACTCGGCGAAGCGCGAGCCGTCGACCACACGCGCGATGACCTCGCGGACGTCGTACGGGGTGCGGGAGTCCGTCGGCACCGCTCCGTACAGCCCGAGGGGGTCGACCTTGGGCTCCTCGACCGTCCGGACCGACCAGGGGAGTTCGCCGCGCTCGGGGAGCGTGGAGACGATCGTCCGCACGATCCGCAGCGCGTGCGCGTCGTCCTCCGCGAGGTGGTCCGTGACCCCGGAGACCCGGGAGTGGACCTCGCCGCCGCCCAGCTCCTCGGCCGTCACGACCTCGCCGGTCGCCGCCTTCACCAGGGGCGGGCCGCCGAGGAAGATCGTCCCCTGATTGCGGACGATCACCGCCTCGTCGCTCATCGCGGGGACGTACGCCCCGCCGGCCGTGCACGAGCCGAGCACGGCCGCGATCTGCGGGACACCGGCGCCGGACATCCGCGCCTGGTTGTAGAAGATCCGCCCGAAGTGCTCGCGGTCCGGGAAGACGTCGTCCTGCATGGGCAGGAAGGCGCCCCCGGAGTCCACGAGATACAGACAGGGGAGGCGGTTCTCCAGCGCGACCTCCTGGGCGCGCAGATGCTTCTTCACCGTCATGGGGTAGTACGTCCCGCCCTTGACGGTGGCGTCGTTCGCGACGATCACGCAGGTGCGCCCGGAGACCCGGCCGATGCCGGCGATGACTCCGGCGGCCGGGGCGTCCCCGCCGTACAGACCGTCGGCCGCGAGCGGTGCCAGCTCCAGGAAGGGCGAGCCGGGGTCGAGCAGGGCGTCCACGCGGTCGCGGGGCAGCAGCTTGCCGCGCGCGACATGGCGGGCACGGGCCCGCTCGCCGCCGCCGAGCCTGGCCGCCGCGAGCTTGGCCCGCAGGTCGTCGACGAGGGCGGTGTGCGCCGCCTCGTTCGTCCGCCATGCTTCGGACGCGGGATCAGCCGCGCTCGCCAGCACTGGTGCCTGCAGCATCAGTCGAGCCCCCTTGCTCGGTTAATGAGCGTTAACGCATTTCCATCAGGTTAACGACCGCTAACCGCCCTGTCTAGAATTGATTCCATGGCCACCAGAACCGACGCCCCCACCCGTCGCGAGCAGATCCTCAGGGAAGCCGCCCGGCTCTTCGCCGAGCGCGGCTTCCACGGAGTCGGAGTGGACGAGATAGGAGCCGCCGTCGGTATCAGCGGGCCCGGCCTCTACCGCCACTTCGCGGGCAAGGACGCGATGCTCGCCGAGCTGCTCGTCGGCATCAGCGGGCAGCTCCTGACCGGCGGCAAGCGGTGTGTGGCCGAGGCGGACGGGTCGCCGCAGCAGGTGCTCGACGCGCTCATCGAGGGGCACATCGACTTCGCCCTCGACGACCGCTCCCTGATCACCCTGCACGACCGCGAGCTCGACCGGCTGCGGGACACCGACCGCAAGCTGGTGCGCCAGCTCCAGCGGCAGTACGTGGAGATCTGGGTCGACGTGGTGCGCAAGGTCTATCCGGACCTCGCCGAGAACGCGGCCCGCGTCGCCGTCCACGCGGTCTTCGGGCTGCTCAACTCCACGCCGCACCTGAGCCGGCGCGACGCGCTGCCCAGCCGCAGCGCCATGGCGGAGCTGCTGCACGGCCTCGCGCGCGGGGCGTTCGCGGCGGCGGTGGCGTGACGGGAGCGACAGGACTTCTCTCTGGACGGTCCGGTGACCGGCGGGTAACGTTTGTCTGAGCAAGCGCTTAGTCCGGGCTTGGACCACAGTGAGCCGCTGGGGCCGTCGTAGCAGAGGGAGTTTTCCGTGCGCCGTACCGTTTTCAATGAGGACCACGAGGCGTTCCGGGAGACCCTGCGCGCCTTCATCGAGGCCGAGGTCGTCCCGGTCCACGAGGAGTGGTTCGCCGCGGGTCAGGTGCCGCGCGAGTTCTACTACAAGCTCGCCGAGCTCGGTCTCTTCGGCATCAGCGTCCCCGAGGAGTTCGGCGGCGCGGGCATCGAGTCGCACAAGTTCGAGGCCATCCAGTACGAGGAGACGGCCCGCGCGGGCGTCACCTTCGGCGGCTCCGGCGTGCACGTCCTGCTTGCCCTGCCGTACATCAAGGCGCTCGGCACCGACGAGCAGAAGAAGCGGTACCTGGAGAAGTTCGTCTCCGCCGAGGAGATGTGGGCCCTGGCGATGACCGAGCCGGGCACCGGCTCCGACCTCGCGGGCATGAAGACCACCGCCAAGCTCTCCGAGGACGGCACGCACTACGTCCTCAACGGCTCCAAGACCTTCATCACCGGCGGCGTGCACGCCGACCGCGTGATCGTCTGCGCGCGTACGTCCGCGCCCACCGCCGAGGACCGCCGCTTCGGCATCTCCCTCTTCGCCGTGGACACCAAGTCCGAGGGCTACTCCATCGGCCGCAAGCTCGACAAGCTCGGCCTGAAGACCTCCGACACCGCCGAGCTCGCCTTCGTCGACGTCAAGGTCCCCGTCGAGGACCTCCTCGGCGAGGAGAACAAGGGCTTCTACTACCTCGGAAGCAACCTCCCCTCCGAGCGCTGGGGCATCGCCTACGGCGCGTACGCGCAGGCCAAAGCCGCCGTCCGGTTCGCCAAGGAGTACGTGCAGGACCGCACCGTCTTCGGCAAGACGGTCGCCTCCTTCCAGAACACCAAGTTCGAGCTCGCCGCCTGCCAGGCCGAGGTGGACGCCGCCGAGGCCGTCGCCGACCGCGCCCTGGAGGCCCTGGACGCGGGCGAGCTGACCGCCGCCGAGGCCGCGTCCGCGAAGCTGTTCAACACCGAGGTCGCGCACCGCGTCATCGACAAGTGCCTCCAGCTGCACGGCGGCTACGGCTTCATGAACGAGTACCCCATCGCCCGCCTGTACGCGGACAACCGCGTCAACCGCATCTACGGCGGCACCAGCGAGGTCATGAAGATGATCATCGCCAAGAACATGGGCCTGTAGAGAAGCCTGAAGAGACTGCCCTCTGAAGACCGCCCTGTAGAACTGCATTCATGAACCAGGCACTTGAGTCCCTCCTCGATCTGCTCGACCTGGAGCAGATCGAGGAGGACATATTCCGGGGCGTGAGCCGCTCGGCGCTCGTCCCGCGCGTCTTCGGCGGCCAGGTGGCCGCCCAGGCGCTCGTGGCGGCGGGACGCACGGTCCCCGCCGATCGGCCCGCCCACTCCCTGCACGCGTACTTCCTGCGCGCCGGGGACCCGGGCGCGCCGATCGTCTACACCGTCGACCGGATCCGCGACGGCCGTTCCTTCACCACGCGCCGGGTCGTCGCCGTCCAGCACGGGCAGCCCATATTCCACCTCTCCGCGTCCTTCCAGACGTACGAGGAGGGCTTGGAGCACCAGACGGGGATGCCGTCGGCCCCGGACCCGGAGACGCTGCCCACCGCCGCCGAGATGCTGCCGCGTCATCTGCCGCCGCACGTCGCCGAGCGCCTGATCGAGGCCCGCGCGGCCGTCGACCTGCGCTACGTGGACGCGCCGCCCTGGGCCACGGTCGGGCAGCCGCGCGAGCCGCGCTCCCAGGTGTGGTTCCGCACGAACGGCAAGCTCGACAGCGGTGTCGACGCGTCCTTGCTGCACGTCTGCCTCGCCACGTACGTCTCCGACATGACGCTGCTCGACTCGGTGCTGCTCGCGCACGGCCGCGGCGGCTGGGCGGTCGGTGACGTCGTCGGTGCCTCGCTCGACCACGCGATGTGGTTCCACCGCCCCTTCAGGGCGGACGAATGGCTCCTGTACGACCAGGAATCGCCGTCGGCGTCCGGCGGACGCGGCCTCGGCCAGGCGCGGATCTGGACGCAGGACGGGCGGCTCGCGGTGACGGTCATCCAGGAAGGCGTCGTTCGCGTTCCTCGCTGATCGGACATACCGTCCGATACATGAGTGAGCAACCGTCAGAAGGCGGTGGCGAGAGCACCTTCACCGTCATCGTCGCCGCCGTCGCCAACCTCGGGATCGCCGCCGCCAAGGCCGTCGCCGGCCTCATCAGCGGGTCGAGCGCGATGCTCTCCGAAGCGGCGCACTCGGTGGCCGACACGGTCACCGAACTGATGCTGCTCGTCTCCCTCAGGAGCAGCGAGCGGCCCGCCGACGAGGAGCATCCGCTCGGCTACGGAGGGGCCCGTTACATCTGGGCGCTCCTCGCCTCCGTCGCCACCTTCGTGGGCGGCGGCGTGTTCGCGGTCTACGACGGCATCCACACCCTCACGCACGGCGAGGACCCCGGCGACCCGCTCGTCTCGTACATCGTCCTGGGAATCGCCTTCCTCCTGGAGGGCTACTCACTGCGGACGGGGCTCAAGCAGGCGAGCGGCGAGGCGGACCGCTTCGGGGTGCACATCAAGCGCTACCTGAGGCACACCCCCGACACCGCGGTGAAGGCCGTCGTGATGGAGGACTCGGCGGCGCTCATCGGCCTGGTGCTCGCCGCGGCCGGGCTGCTCGGCGGGCAGCTCACCGGCTCCGGGGCGTGGGACGGTGCCGCCTCGCTGTGCATCGGCGTCCTTCTTGTGTACGTCGCCTGGGTCCTCGGGCACGCCAACTCGGAGCTGCTCATCGGGCGTCCGCTGCCCGCGGAGATGCGGGCCGCGGTGCGGGCCGAACTGCTCGCCGACCCGCACGTCGTGGACGTACTGGAGCTGACCACGCTCCTCCAAGGGCCCAAGGAGGCCCTCGTCGCCGCCAAGGTCGACTTCCGGGACATGTCCACGGCCGGGGACATCGAGCGGGCCTGCGACCGGATGGCGCACCGTATTCAGGAGCGGTTCCCGGCCGTCAGACGGGTGTACCTGGACCCGACGCCGGGCCCCGCTCAGGACTCGGGGGTCAGCCCCGCCGCGTCCAGCAGGTAGGCCGTCAGCGGGTCGTAGAAGCGCGGGCTCGTGACGTGGTCGTCCAGCGGGACCGTCACCTGCACGGTGCCCTCGGCCTCGCCGATGAACAGCGCGGGGTCGTTGCAGTCCGCGTACCCGACGGAGTCGATGCCGCGCTGGCCCGCACGCCCCGCCCAGCCGTGGTCGGCGACGACCAGGTCGGGCTGCGGGCGTCCCTCGCGCTCCAGGCCGTCCAGGATCGCGTTCATCGGCTCGGGGGAGTGCGTGTGCCACAGCGTCGCGCCGCGCTCCAGCATCGCCACGTCCGCGAACTGGAAGACCATGCCCTCGTCGGCGGTGAGGCCCTCCGGGATGACGACGATCTCGCAGCCCGCCGCGCGCAGGGCGGCCGCCGTCGCGCGGTGCACGTCGAGCAGGCCTCCGGGGTGTCCGGTGGCGAAAAGGACCCTCTCCTTGCCGGCCGCGGCCTTACGGAGGCGCGCCGCCATCCGCTCCAGGGCGTCGACCGTCAGCTCGGGGTCGATGGTGTCCTGTCCGTGCCGGAACTCGGCGTCGTCGATCACGCCGCACCGCTCGGCCATCACCGCGAGGACGTCCTGCTCGTCGGTCCAGCGGTCGCCGAGCTCCAGGCCGAGCCAGTAGTGGCGGTCGCCGTTCGCGAGCTTCCTGTAGTGGCTGAGGTTGTTCTCGCGGGGCGTGGCGACATCGCCCGCGATGCGGGAGCGTACGAGGTGATCGACAAGCGCGGCACGGCTGGGTATCGGCATGGGTCCTATTCTGCCGTCGGCGACCGAGCGGTGACGGGCAGTCCCGAACCCTGGACCTGTGAGGTGCGCCCCTCTGCCGTCGAACCCCGGGTCACCTCCTGCCCAGCGCGAACCACAGCTCCATCCGTACGTCCGGGTCGTCCAGGTCCGCCCCCAGGAGCGTCCCGCAGCGGGTGATGCGCTGTCTGACCGTGTTGCGGTGCACCCCCAGCGCCGTCGCCGTGCGGTCCCAACTGCCGTGCAGGGAGAGCCAGGTGCGCAAGGTCTCCGTGAGCGCCTCGCTGCCGCCGAGCGGGGCGAGCAGCACGCGCGCGTGGGCCGCGGCCTCCGCGGGCGCCACCAGAGCGGCGATGCCCGCCTCGCGGTGCCGGACGAGCGGCGCGCGGGTGGCCTCGGCACGGCGCAGGGCGCGGTCCGCCTGGGCGTCGGCGGCGGGCAGGTCCCCGGTGGCGGCGGGTGCGGAGGCGCCGATGGTCCAGCCCGGCTGCCCGGTGAGCTCGCGGTCGGCGGGGAGGAGCAGCCGTACGAGGTCCTGCCCCGCGTCCGCGTCGACCAGGCCGCTGCCCAGCGCGGCGGCGAGCGCGGAGGCGGCGACGGAGTGGGCCACCGGGTCGTTTCCGGCGTCCCCGCGCGCGTGCACCACGGTCCACTCGTCGGCCCCCAGGAGAGGCGCGACATCGCCCGCAGCCGAGCCGAGCAGCAGCCGCACGAGCGCCGCCGACCGCACGGCGTCGGCGGCGCCCTGGTGCTTCCCGGTGAGGAGGGAGAGCAGCACGACGGCCACCCCGGTGATGGTGTGATCCCCCGGTTCGCGCTGCTCGGCGGCGACCCCCAGCGCGAACCCCTGCCCGCCGCCCAGCGCGTACGCCGCGAGGTGGGTCCCGCCCACGGAGTCGGTGGCGGAGGCGGGAGCGGGGCCGGGGCGCCCCGAGGGACGTACGACTTCGGAGAGGTCACGCACCGCCTGCCGCGCGCCGGCCACCGGCGCCGTCCCCGCCGTGTGGAGCACCGCGCCGTCCGGAGCGTAGAGCGCCGCCCAGCCGCCGAGGCGCGCCGCGAGCTGGCGAAGCACCGCGGGCACCGGGTCCGGGCGCGCGGCGGCCGTGGCGAGGCCCTGCTGCGCCTCCGTCACGCGGCGCAGCTCGGCGTGTCTGGCCTCCGCAACCAGCTGCCACACCGCGCGGGCGACCCCGCTGAACGTCGTGCGCGGCGGCACCTCCAGGAGCGGAAGCCCGTAGTGGTCGCAGGCCGTCACCAGGGCGCGCGGCACCGTGTCGTGCACGGGCGCGACGCCGAAGCCGAGGGCCGCGCCGCCCGCCTCGACGATCCGCGCCACGTAGTCGTCCAGATAGACCCCCGCGCCACCGGGATCCGTGATGTGCACGCCTGCCGTCAACAGCAGCTCGCCGCCCAGGAGATACGGGTACGGGTCCGCCATCTCCGAGGTGTGCACCCACTGGACGGCCGCCCCGCTCTCCCCGGCGTCGGGGCCCGCGATCTGGCGCAGGCCCAGATCGTCCCGGGCGAGGACCGCGGTCAAGGGGACGGGAGGCGTCGGGGGAGGGGCTGACGGGGCGGTGGGGTCCGGCACGGTGGATGTTCCATCCATATCGATCACGGCGAGTGGATGAAACGTACACTTCAGCGTTGCTTTCCGGCCACCTAAGGTCGTGCCGACCCCAGGCCGCGGGTACGGGCGGATGTCCCCGCGGCTGGTAGCCACCCCCCAATTGGCATCACCCCCATCTGCACGACACGCCACCGAGGTGCGCGAAGGAGGGCCCTATGGCCGTCGACTACACAGTGATCGTCGTCTATCTCGTCGGCATGCTCGCCATGGGCTGGTGGGGCATGCGCCGCGCCAAGTCCAAGAGCGAGTTCCTCGTCGCCGGACGCCGCCTCGGACCGTGGATGTACTCCGGGACCATGGCGGCCATCGTCCTCGGCGGCGCGTCCACCATCGGTGGCGTCGGCCTCGGCTACCAGTACGGGCTCTCCGGCGCCTGGATGGTCTTCACGATCGGCCTCGGCCTGCTCGCGCTGAGCGTCTTCTTCTCGGCGCGCATCGCCCGGCTGAAGGTCTACACCGTCTCCGAGATGCTCGACCTCCGCTACGGCGGGCGCGCGGGCGTCATCTCCGGAGTCGTCATGTGGGCGTACACCCTCATGCTCGCGGTCACGTCGACCATCGCGTACGCCACGATCTTCGACGTCCTGTTCGACATGAACCGCACGATCGCGATCATCCTCGGCGGTTCCATCGTCGTCGCCTACTCGACGCTCGGCGGCATGTGGTCCATCACGCTCACCGACATGGTGCAGTTCGTGGTGAAGACCATCGGCGTGCTGCTCCTGCTGCTGCCCATCGCGGTCGTCAAGGCCGGCGGCTTCAGCGAGATGAAGGCCAAGCTGCCCACGGAGTACTTCGACCCGCTGGGCATCGGCGGCGAGACGATCTTCACGTACGTCCTGATCTATACGTTCGGCATGCTCATCGGGCAGGACATCTGGCAGCGCGTCTTCACCGCGCGCAGCGACAAGGTCGCCCGCTACGGCGGCACCGTCGCCGGTACGTACTGCCTGGTCTACGCGATCGCGGGCGCCGTCATCGGCACGGCCGCCAAGGTCATGTACCCCAAGCTGCCGAGCGCGGACGCGGCCTTCGCGACCATCGTCAAGGACGAACTGCCCATGGGCGTACGGGGATTGGTGCTCGCCGCGGCGCTCGCCGCCGTGATGTCCACGTCCTCCGGAGCGCTCATCGCCTGCGCGACCGTCGCCAACAACGACATCTGGTCGCGGCTGCGAGGAGTCGTGAAGGCCGACGGCGCGGACGACGAGCCGCACGACGAGGTGAAGGGCAACCGCCTCTTCATCCTGATCATGGGCATCGCCGTCGTCTGCATCGCCATCGCCCTCAACGACGTCGTCCAGGCGCTCACCGTCGCCTACAACCTGCTCGTCGCCGGTCTTCTCGTGCCGATCCTCGGCGGGCTGCTGTGGAAGCGCGGCACCGCCGAGGGGGCGCTCGCGGCCGTCGCCGCCGGAGGGCTCTCCGTCATCGGGCTCATGTGGGGGTACGGGATCCTCGCCAACGAGCCCATCTACTACGGCCTGTTGATCTCCCTCGGCGTGTATGTCGTCGTCTCCCTCGCCACGAAGCCGACCGACGCCCAGGTCCTCGCGGCCTGGCGCGAGCGGCTCGCGGGCCGGGGGTCCGATGAGGAGGCGGAGCCGCAGGCTCCGGTGACCGTCTAGTTTCTCCGCGCGGCCCACTGTCAGTGGGCCGCGCGACACTTGTCCCAGCAGCACAGCATCACTCGTACCAACAGGAGGAAACCGACCATGAGCAGCGCCGAGACCCCGACCCCCCGCGGCCCGGTCGACTCCTCCCGCATCCCCCGGTACGCGGGCCCGGCGACCTACGCCCGCCTGCCCCGCCTCGACGAGGTGGGCGGCAAGACGGACATCGCCGTGGTCGGCGTGCCCTTCGACACCGGTGTGTCGTACAGGCCCGGCGCCCGCTTCGGCGGCAACGCCATCCGTGAGGCCTCGCGCCTCCTGCGTCCGTACAACCCCGCGCAGGACGCCTCGCCCTTCGCGCTCGCCCAGGTCGCGGACGCGGGCGACATCGCCGCCAACCCGTTCAACATCAACGAGGCGGTCGAGACGATCGAGGCCGCCGCCGACGACCTCCTCGGCTCGGGCGCCCGCATGATGACGCTCGGCGGCGACCACACCATCGCCCTGCCGCTGCTGCGTTCGGTCGCCAAGAAGCACGGCCCGGTCGCCCTGCTGCACTTCGACGCGCACCTGGACACCTGGGACACGTACTTCGGCGCCGAGTACACCCACGGCACGCCGTTCCGCCGCGCCGTCGAGGAGGGCATCCTCGACACCGAGGCGCTGTCCCACGTCGGCACGCGCGGCCCGCTGTACGGCAAGCAGGACCTCACCGACGACGAGAAGATGGGCTTCGGCATCGTCACGTCGGCGGACATCTACCGCCGCGGCGCCGACGAGGTCGCCGACCAGCTGCGCCAGCGCATCGGCGACCGCCCGCTCTACATCTCCATCGACATCGACTGCCTGGACCCGGCCCACGCGCCCGGCACCGGCACCCCGGAGGCGGGCGGCATGACGTCGCGCGAGCTCCTGGAGATCCTGCGGGGGCTCTCCTCCTGCAACCTCGTGTCGGCGGACGTCGTCGAGGTCGCCCCCGCCTACGACCACGCGGAGATCACGGCCGTCGCCGCCTCGCACACCGCGTACGAGCTGACGACGATCATGTCCCGCCAGATCGCGGAGGGGCGGGCGGCCAAGTGACGCACGACCACGACGTAGTCCTGCGGCCCACGGACGCGCAGACGCGGGCGGCCCTGAACCCGCCCGCGGGGCGCAACGGCGGCGACCTCGTCGTGGAGACCCTCCAGGGCCTCGGCGCGACGACGGTCTTCGGTCTCCCCGGCCAGCACGCGCTCGGCATGTTCGACGCCCTGCGGCGCTCCTCCCTGTCGTACGTGGGCCTTCGCGTCGAGAACAACACGGGCTTCGCGGCGGACGCGTACGGCCGGATCACCGGTGAGGTGGCCCCGCTGCTGCTCTCCACCGGACCCGGCGCGCTGACCTCGCTCGCCGCGCTCCAGGAGGCGGCGGCCGGTTCGTCGCCCGTGCTCGCGATCGGCAGCCAGATCCCGGTGGCGGGCCTCGGCGGCGGCCGGCACGGCTACCTCCACGAACTGCGCGACCAGCAGGCGTCGTTCAGGGACGTCGTCAAGTCCGTGCACACGGTGCGCACCGCCTCGCAGATCCCCTCCGCGATCGCGGCGGCCTGGGAGTCGGCGCTCACCGCCCCGCACGGCCCGGTGTGGGTGGAGATCCCGCAGGACGTGCTGCTCGCGGAGACGACGCTGCCCGTCGTGACGGCCATGGACGCGACCCCGGACGAGGTCGTCCCGCGCCCCGAACTGACCGCGGTGGCGGCCGACCTGCTGTCCCGTGCCGAGCGCCCGGCGATCATCGCGGGCGGCGGAGTCGTGCGGTCCGACGCGAGCGGCAAGCTGCTCGCACTCGCCGAGCTGGTGAACGCGCCCGTCGTCACGACCTTCGGCGGCAAGGGCGCGTTCCCCTGGGAGCACCCGCTGTCGCTCCAGTCGTGGCTGGAGGACCGGTACACCACGGACTTCCTTGAGGACGCCGACGTCCTCCTGGTGGTCGGCTCCGGCCTCGGCGAGCTCTCGTCGAACTACCACACGTTCAAGCCGCGCGGCCGGGTCATCCAGATCGAGGCCGACGCGGGGAAGCTGGAGTCCAACCACCCGGCGCTCGGCATCCACGCGGACGCGCGGCTCGCGCTTTCGGCGCTCCTGGAGACGATCGACGCCCCCCGCGATGACGCCTCGGCACCCGAGCGGGTGCGGGCGGTCCTCTCCAAGGTCAAGGAGCGGATCGCCGCCCAGGAGCTCACCCTGGAGCAGCAGGTTCTCGCGTCGGTGCGTGAGGCCCTGCCGGACACGTCCCCGTCCTTCTGGGACATGACGATCCTGGCGTACTGGGCCTGGTCCGCGTTCGACGCGCGGCACCCGAACACGATGCACTCGGCGCAGGGCGCGGGCGGCCTCGGGTACGGCTTCCCGGCGGCGCTCGGAGCGGCTGCCGCCGACCCCTCGAAGCCGGTCCTCGCCGTCTCGGGCGACGGCGGCGCGATGTACTCCATCGCGGAACTGGCCTCGGCCAAGCAGCACGACCTGCCGGTCACCTGGCTGATCGTGGACGACGGGGGGTACGGCATCCTCCGGGAGTACATGTCGGACGCCTTCGGCGAGCCCACGGCCACGGAGCTGTCCCGCCCCGACTTCGTCGCGCTCGCGGAGTCATTCGGGGTGCCGGGCGTCCGTACGACCCCGGAAGCCCTGAAGGACGACCTCGCGAAGGCCCTTGCGGAGCCCGGGCCCTCTGTCGTCGTGCTCCCGGCGGTGCTGCGGATGTTCGAGCCGACGCACCTCTGATCGCGGGCGGGCTTCCTAGCCTGCTCTGGTCACAGTTCGGTCATCTGTTCCGAACTCGTACAACCGTGTACGGGTCCCGGTGAGTCATGTGAGGCGAGTGCGCCGGGGGGCGTGCTTGTACGGGCCCCGAGGGTCTTGTACGGACCCAAGGGGATGGGGAAACTCCATGACTCACCCGGTATCCGGGATATCCAGGCGTGCCCGCGTGCTCTCGGCGGGACTCGCCGCCGGGGTGCTCGTGCCGCTCGGTACGGCCGCGACCGCCACGCCCGCCGTCGCCGCGCCGGCACCGCAGGTCACCTGCACCTCCGCGCAGTCCGGCCTGGCCGCCAAGCTGACGAAGGACATCACGGCGGCGCTGAAGAACCGCAAGGGCACCGTCGCGGTCGGCCTCCGCGACCGCACCACGGGCACCACCTGCACCCTGCGCGCGACCACGTCCTTCGACTCGGCGAGCGTCGTCAAGGTGACCGTCCTCGCGGCGCTGCTGTGGGACGCGAAGAAGACCGACCGGAGGCTTTCGACCCGTGAGTCCGACCTCGCGTACGCCATGATCACCAAGTCGGACAACGCGGCGACCAGCAAGCTCTGGCGTCAGCTCGGCACGGGGAAGATCAAGGCGTTCCTCGCGGCCGCCAAGATGACGAAGACGGTGCCGGGATCCGGCGGATACTGGGGCCTGACCCGGATCAACGCGGCCGACGAGCAGAAGCTCCTCGCCCTGATCACCGCCCAGAACTCCGTCCTGAGCGACAACGCCCGCGCCTACATCCTCAAGCTGATGGGCAAGGTCGTCTCCTCGCAGCGCTGGGGCACCCCGGCGGGCGCGCCGTCCGGCGTCAAGATCCACGTCAAGAACGGCTGGCTCCAGCGGTCGACGCACGGCTGGCGGGTGCACAGCATCGGCGCGTTCAAGGGCGGCGGCCACGACTACACCCTCTCCGTGCTCACCCACGGCAACAGCAGCATGAACTACGGCGTCGCCACCATCCAGGGCGTGGCCAAGGCCGTCCACAAGGATCTGACGCCCACGGCCCCCGCGGCCCGGCGCTACACCCCGACGGAAACGCCGCAGGAGGCCTTCGTGGCGGTCCCCGGGTCCTAGAAGACTCCTAGGACAGTCCTAGAAGGGGCCTGGAAGGGTCCTAGGACTTCCGGCCCCTCTTTGTTGCGGCGGGATGAAATCCGCATCCCCCCGGGTTGTGCCTCTCGGCAGGTCAGGTCGACGGGAGGCACGCAGTGGCGCAGCAACGGGGTGGGGCCGGACCGGAGAAATCCGGTGAGGCCGGACCGGAGACGTCCGGCTGGGCGAAACGGCTGACCGGGTACGCGTGGCGGTACCCGAAGGACGTCGTGCTCGCGCTCGGCGCCTCGCTCGCCGGCATGGCCGTCATGGCGCTCGTCCCGCTCATCACCAAGGTGATCATCGACGACGTCATCGGCGACAAGTCCCGCTCCATGGGCCCCTGGGCCGCCGCCCTCATCGGCGCCGCCCTCCTCGTCTACGTCTTCACCTACATCCGCCGCTACTACGGCGGCCGTCTCGCCCTCGACGTCCAGCACGACCTCCGGACCGAGATGTACGGGACGATCACCAAGCTCGACGGACGGCGGCAGGACGAGCTGTCCACCGGTCAGGTCGTCGGACGCGCCACCAGCGACCTCCAGCTCATCCAGGGCCTGCTCTTCATGCTGCCGATGACCATCGGCAACATCCTCCTCTTCGTGATCTCCCTCGTGATCATGGCGTGGCTCTCCGTCCCGCTCACCCTCGTCGCGCTCGCCGTGGCCCCCGCCCTCTGGTTCATCGCCAAGCGCAGCCGCAACCGCCTGCACCCCTCCACCTGGTACGCGCAGGCCCAGGCCGCCGCCGTCGCCGGAGTCGTGGACGGCTCCGTCTCCGGCGTACGCGTCGTGAAGGGGTTCGGCCAGGAGGACCAGGAGACCGGGAAGCTCAGGGAGGTCGGGCGCAAGCTCTTCGCGGGGCGCCTTCGGACCATCCGCCTCAACTCCAAGTACACGCCCGCCCTCCAGGCCGTGCCCGCGCTCGGGCAGGTCGCGATGCTCGCGCTCGGCGGCTGGCTCGCGGTGCGCGGGCAGATCACGCTCGGCACGTTCGTCGCCTTCTCCAGCTATCTCGCCCAGCTCGTCGGGCCCGTCCGCATGCTCGCCATGGTCCTCACCGTCGGCCAGCAGGCCCGCGCGGGCGCCGAGCGCGTCCTGGAGCTCATCGACACCGAGCCGACGCTGACGGACGGCACCAAGGAACTGCCCGCCGACGCCCCTGCCACCGTCGAGTTCGACGACGTCTCCTTCGCCTACGAGGACAGCCGCCCCGTCCTCGACGGCCTCTCCTTCGAGATCCGGCCCGGCGAGACCCTCGCCGTCGTCGGCACGTCCGGCAGCGGCAAGTCCACCGTCTCGCTGCTGCTGCCCCGCTTCTACGACGTGACGCACGGCGCCGTCCTCATCGGCGGCCACGACGTGCGCGAGCTGACCGCGGATTCGCTGCGGGCCGCGATAGGCCTCGTGCCCGAGGACTCCTTCCTCTTCTCCGACACCGTCCGCGCCAACATCGCGTACGGAAAGCCGGACGCCACCCAGGAGGAGATCGAGACCGCGGCCCGCGCCGCACAGGCCGACCGCTTCATATCCGAGCTGCCCGACGGGTACGACACCACCGTCGGCGAGCACGGTCTCACCCTCTCCGGCGGCCAGCGCCAGCGCGTGGCCCTCGCCCGCGCCATCCTCACCGACCCCCGCCTGCTCGTCCTCGACGACGCGACGTCCGCGGTGGACGCGCGGGTCGAACACGAGATCCACGAAGCCCTGCGCGGCGTCATGGCCGGGCGGACCACTCTGCTCATCGCTCACCGCCGATCGACCCTCAACCTCGCCGACCGCATCGCCGTACTCGACGCCGGACGCCTCGCCGCCATCGGCACGCACGAGGAGCTGACCGCCGACTCCCCTCTCTACCGGCGCCTGTTGACCGACCCGGACGAGCTCGGCGGCGTCTCGCCCGGCCGTACCGTCCCGGTCGAGATTCCCGAGGACACCTCCGTACGCGACGAACTCGACGCCGAGTTCGATGCCGAGCGCGGCATCACCCCGCAGCTCTGGGTCGGCGACCGCGAGCCCAAGGACACCGCGATGTCCGGGATGCCCGCGACGCCCGAACTCCTCGCGCAGGTCGACGCGCTGCCCCCGGCCACCGACACCCCCGACATCGACGAGGCGCGCGCGGTCACGCCGGAGGAGTCGTACGGCCTGCGCCGCCTCCTCGCCGGATTCGGGAAGCCGCTGCTCTTCGCCCTGCTCCTGGTCGCCGTCGACGCGGGCATGGGCCTGCTGCTTCCCGTGCTCATCCGGCACGGCATCGACGAGGGCGTCTCACAGCTCGCGCTCGGCGCCGTGTGGGCGGCCTCCGGGCTCGCACTCCTCGCCGTGCTCGCCCAGTGGACGGCGCAGATCGGCGAGACGCGGATGACCGGGCGGACGGGCGAGCGGGTGCTCTACTCCCTCCGCCTCAAGATCTTCTCCCAGCTCCAGCGGCTCGGACTCGACTACTACGAGCGGGAGTTGACCGGGCGCATCATGACCCGGATGACCACGGACGTGGACGCGCTCTCCACCTTCCTCCAGACGGGCCTGGTCACCGCCTTCGTCTCCGTCGTCACCTTCTTCGGCATCATGGTCGCGCTCGTCGTGATCGACGTGGAGCTCGCGCTCGTCGTCTTCGCGACGCTGCCGCCGCTGATCATCGGTACGTTCTTCTTCCGCCGCTCCAGCGTCAAGGCGTACGAGCTGGCGCGTGAGCGGGTCTCGGTGGTCAACGCCGACCTCCAGGAGTCCGTCGCCGGTCTTCGCATCGTGCAGGCCTTCCGGCGCGAGCGCTCGGGCGGGAAGAAGTTCGCGCAGGCCAGCGCCGACTACCGCAGCGCCCGTATCCGCGGGCAGTGGCTGATCTCCGTCTACTTCCCGTTCGTGCAGCTGCTCTCGGCGGTCGCCGCGGCGGCGGTCCTGATGGTCGGCGCGGGACGCGTGGAGGCGGGGACGCTGACGACCGGCGCCCTGGTCGCCTACCTCCTCTACATCGACCTGTTCTTCGCGCCCGTCCAGCAGCTCTCCCAGGTCTTCGACGGCTACCAGCAGGCCACCGTCTCGCTCGGCCGCATCCAGGAACTGCTCCGGGAGCCGACATCGACCCGGGCCGCGGACGAGCCGCTCGACGTGCTGTCCCTGCGCGGCGAGATCGCCTTCGAGGACGTGGACTTCGCGTACGGAGACGAAGAAGAAGCCCTCAGCGACGTGCGCCTTCGCATACCCGCAGGTCAAACCGTCGCCTTCGTCGGCGAGACCGGCGCGGGCAAGTCGACGCTCGTCAAGCTCGTCGCCCGGTTCTACGACCCGACCGGCGGCCGGGTGACGGTGGACGGCACGGACCTGCGGTCCCTCGATCTGACGTCGTACCGCCACCGCCTCGGCGTCGTCCCGCAGGAGGCCTACCTCTTCGCGGGGACGGTGCGCGACGCGATCGCCTACGGGCGGCCCGACGCCACCGACGCCCAGGTGGAGGCCGCGGCCCGCGCGGTCGGCGCGCACGACATGATCGCCACGCTGGACGGCGGCTATCTCCACGAGGTCTCCGAACGCGGCCGCAACCTCTCCGCGGGCCAGCGCCAGCTGATCGCCCTGGCCCGCGCGGAGCTGGTCGACCCGGACATCCTGCTCCTCGACGAGGCGACCGCCGCCCTCGACCTCGCCACGGAAGCGCAGGTCAACCAGGCCACCGACCGCATCGCGGGCAAGCGCACCACACTGGTCGTCGCCCACCGCCTCACCACCGCGGCCCGCGCGGACCGGGTGATCCTGATGGACCACGGCCGGGTCGCGGAGGACGGCACGCACGAGGAGTTGCTCGCGCTCGACGGGCGGTACGCGGCGCTGTGGCGGACGTTCGTGGGGGAGGCGGAGCCGTCGGCGGCCTAGGCCCCGCCGGACGGGCCCGGTGAACGAATCGGCGCTGTTTCGCAACCGTAGGCCCTACGGTCGACGTCCGTACATCAGTACGCTGATGCGGATGTGTCGGGAGGGAAATCGGTGAGCAGTGGTCGAATACGGCGGAGCCTTGCGCTCGGTGCCGTCGCCCTCGCGGGTGCCCTTCTGCTCGGGGTCGCGGGCGCCGGTGCCGCCCAGGCGCAGGCCTCGGCCGGACGGTGCGCCGGGCACAAGGTGCGCACCCTCTCCTTCAGCACCGGCAAGGTCGTCCTCTACAAGAGCCGCGGCTACGTCTGCGCGGTCACCATCGCCAAGCGCCCCGGCGCCCGCAAGACGATGTCCGTCAGCGTCCAGGCCCGCGGCAACCGCCCGGCCAGGGACAAGGGCCGCTACACGCATCACGCGGGCCCGGTGACGGTGCACGCGGGGCACCGGTGTGTGTGGGTGAAGGGGACGGTGGGCGGGGGGAGCACCAGCTCGGGCTGGATCCTGTGCTGAGCTTGCTGAGGTGCTGATCTTGATGACCATGCTGAGCTTGATGTCCTCTTTATGACGTACTGAGTCCTGACGTGACGCAAGAGCCCCTAGTGGTGAGCGAGTTGCTCCGATAAGTTCCGGCGGACGCAATCGCGAACTTAGGGGAGAGTGCATGCGCAAGGCGCTCAGATGGCTGCTGTCGCTCGTGGTCCTGATAGGCATAGGCACCGCGGGCACAGTGAGTGCGGCAGGAGCGGCCACCGCCGCGAAGCCGCAGGCCACCGACATCAAGGACAGGCTCCTCGCGATACCGGGCATGAGCCTGATCGAGGAGAAGCCGTACACCGGCTACCGCTACTTCGTCCTCAACTACACCCAGCCGATTGACCACCGGCACCCCTCCAAGGGCACCTTCAAGCAGCGCCTGACGGTCCTGCACAAGGACACCGCCCGCCCCACCGCCTTCTTCACCAGCGGCTACGGAGTCTCGACGAACCCCAGCCGCAGCGAGCCGACGCGGATCATCGACGGCAACCAGGTCTCCATGGAGTACCGCTTCTTCACGCCGTCCCGCCCCGAGCCCGCCGACTGGTCCAAGCTCGACATCTGGCAGGCCGCGAGCGACCAGCACCGCATCTTCAAGGCGCTCAAGCCCATCTACGACAAGAAGTGGGTGGCGACCGGCGGCTCGAAGGGCGGCATGACCGCCACGTACTACGAGCGCTTCTACCCGCGTGACATGGACGGCATCGTCGCGTACGTCGCCCCGAACGACGTGGTGAACAAGGAGGACTCGCGCTACGACGAGTTCTTCGAGACGGTCGGCACCAAGGAGTGCAGGGCCAAGCTGGAGGCCGTGCAGCGCGAGGCGCTCGTGCGGCGTGAGCCGCTGGAGAAGAAGTACGCGGAGTTCGCCGAGGCGGGCAACTACACCTTCAAGACGGTCGGCAACCTCGACAAGGCGTACGAGGCCGTCGTCCTCGACCTGGTGTGGGGCTTCTGGCAGTACCAGCCGGAGTCCGCGTGCGCCGACGTCCCCGACGCGTCGTCCGCCTCGGACCAGGTGATCTTCGACTACGTCGACTCGGTGGGCGGCTGGGCCTCCTACACCGACCAGGGCCTCACCCCGTACACGCCGTACTACTACCAGGCCGGTACGCAGCTGGGCTCGCCCGACATCAAGCAGCCCTGGCTCGGCGACCTGAGCCGCTACGGCTACCAGCCGCCGCGGAACTTCGTGCCGCGTGAGATCCCGATGAAGTTCCAGTCGGGCGCCATGAAGGACGTGGACCGCTGGGTGCGGCACAACGCGACGCGGATGCTGTACGTCTACGGCGAGAACGACCCGTGGGGCGCCGAGCCGTTCCGTCCCGCCAGGGGCGCGAAGCACGACTCCCACGTCTTCACCGCGCCGGGCGCCAACCACGGAGCGAACGTGGCCGGCCTCGTCCCCGCGGAGAAGGCGAAGGCGACGGAGCGGATCCAGGCGTGGGCCGGGGTTTCGACTTCGGCTACTCCGAAGCCGCTGGCTCCGTATGACGCGAAGCTGGACCGCAAGGACACGGACCGGGAGCTGAGTTTGCGGCCGTAGGGCGGTCCCTGCGGGGCATTCCCCAATCCCACCCCTTCCCGAAACCATGGGGCTCCGCCCCCTGGACCCCCGCAAAGATGGCCTCGAACGCCGGCCGGGCTGGATCTTTCAGCCGTCCGGCGTTTGAGGACGCCCCGGCGCAGCCGGTTTTCGGGAAGGGGCGGGGTTGGGGAAAATCAAGACGCTCAAACCCGCACCGCACACCCCACCGACTTCGCACCCCCCAGCGACACGTACAACTGCGTGGCGGCAGGACACAGGGCCCGCTCAGGCACCGCCACCGTCACCCGGTACTCCGGGGCCTTCGCCCCGGACCCGTCGCACGCGGTCTCCCGGACCTCCCCCTCCCCGGCGCTGTAGACGCAGTCGCCCACCACGGTCCGAGGCCCACCCCCACCCCCGGGATCCCCGGGATGCGGCTCCTCCAGGTTCCGCATGCAGGCGTAGCCCCGCGGCACCTCCCCGTTCCCGTCCTCGTCCACCGCCGGCCGGTTCTCGCTGATGTGGAGTACGAAGTCCGTGCGGGCGGGGCAGGCGGGGCCCTCCGTCACCTTGCCGTCGTAGCGGGCGATGACCCTTGCCGCCGCCCGCTCGCTGGTGCACGGCACCTCCGTGAACGTCTCGCGCCCCCGCGAACTGCACTCGTCCACCGCGAGGAACACCGCTCCGTGCCCGGACGACGCCGACGAGGACGGCCGCCGGTCCGACGACTCCGACCCCGGGTCCGATGACTTCTGGCAGCCGGTCACGCCGGCGAACACCACCACCACCGCCACCAGCAGCCCCGTACAACACCTCCAGCCAAGCATGACAAGCATGGCGAACCCCCCGATATGTGCACCCAGCGTGACCCGCGGGGCGGGCGCACGCCAGGTGCGTGGGGTGCTTTGGGTCAGGTGGCGGTGGCGTGCCGGTGGCGCGGCGTACGGATCAGTACGTCAGTCCGTGCCCGACCGGATACAGCACCTGCCCCGGATCATCCGCACGCTGCACCGGCACGGGCAGCCGCCCCCGCGGCTCGGCGCGCCCCGCGATCACCCGTACCGCGGCGCGCAGTTCGACGTCGGTCCAGCAGTACGCGGCGAGGGACGCGTCCACGCCCTGAAGCCGCGCCACGTCGTACGGATTGCGGATCGCGAGGGCGACGACCGGCACACCCGTCGCCACCAGCGCCTCCACCAGGGCGATCTGCGCGCTGCCCGCCCCCACGTTGTACGTGCCCACGAGCACCGCGTCCTTGCCCGCGGCAGCCGCCACCGCCTCGGCGATCTTCGCGGCGGACGGTGCCGTGCCCGTCGGCAGCACCGTCGGCGAGAAGCCGAGGTCCGTCAGCTCCCGCCCGAGGACGGTCGTCGGCGGTCCCGTCGTCCCCGACGGAGACGCCGGATCCGCGCCGACTACGAGCACGTTCCGTTGCCTGCGCCGCGACAGCGGAAGCAGCCCGTCCGCGTTGATGAGGAGCGTCGTCGTCTCCTCCGCGATCCGGTCGGCGGCGGCGAGATGCGCGCGGGTGCCGACCGCCCTGTCGACGCCCCGCGCGGTGACGTACGGGTCGGAGAAGAGGTCCAGCTTCGCCTTCAGGCGCAGGATGCGCAGGATCGATTCGTCGAGCCGTCCTTCCGTCAACTCGCCGTCCCGCACGGCCTGGAGCACCGCGTTCCAGGCGATCTCCGGCTTCGGCGGGTTCAGGAGCTGGTCGACGCCCGCCTTCAGTGCGAGCACCGGCACGCGGTCGTCGCCGTACTTCGTGCGGACGCCCTGCATGCCGAGCGAGTCCGTCACCACGACCCCGTCGTAGCCGAGTTCCTCGCGCAGGATGCCGGTGAGGATGGGGCGGGAGAGCGTGGCCGGGTCCTCGGCGGGGTCGAGGGCGGGGACCACGATGTGCGCGGTCATGATCGAGTCGATGCCCGCCTCCACCGCGGCCCGGAACGGCGGGGCGTCCAGGGTCTCCCACTGCTCACGGGTGTGGTGGATGTACGGCAGCTTCGAGTGGCTGTCGTCCTTGGTGTCGCCGTGCCCGGGGAAGTGCTTGGCCGTCGCCGCGATGTCCGTGCCCTGGTAGCCCTTGACCTGCGCGGCGACCAGGCCGGCGACCGCTTCGGGGTCGGAGCCGAAGGAGCGTACGGCGATGACGGGGTTGGCGGGGTTGACGTTCACGTCGGCGACCGGGGCATAGTTCTGCCGGATGCCGAGCGCGCGGAGCTCGGTGCCCGCGATGCGGGCCGCCTTGCGCGCGCTGGAGTGCGAACCCGCGGCGCCCAGGGCCATCGCGCCGGGCAGGAGGGTGGCGGGGAGGCCCACGCGGGCCACGGCGCCGTGCTCCTGGTCGGTGGAGATGAGCAGCGGGATGCGGGCGGTGGGGGAATCCTCCGGGGCGTCCGGGGTGAGGGCCGCGCGCTGGATGCCGTTCGACAGGTCGGCGATCTGGTGCGGGGCACGGGTGTTGTGGGCCCAGCCGAAGTAGATGATGCCGCCGAGGTGGTACTTGGCGACCGCGTCCGCGGCGGTACGGACGCCGAGGTGGGTGAGGTTGGAGTCGATGTCCGCCTGGTCGGGCGCGGTGGCGGAGTGGCCGTACACATGCATCACGAAGAGCTGGCCGACCTTCTCCTCGAGGCTCATGCGGGAAATGAGCTCCCGCAGCTTCCGGTCGCGACCTCGGTCGCCGCTGCCGGCCGCATGGGCGGCGGAGGGCGCGGCCAGGGCCGTCGCCGCGACGGCCGTGGCGGTGAGCAGGGTCCGTCTGGAGGCGTTGCGGTGGGACATGTGAGCTCCTTCGGTGACGTCCTTCGGGGACGGATGCCGGACCGGAGCCGGACTGGGGGAACCGGCTGAAGGAAACTTTCCGAGAGTCACGGATATCCCGAAGATTTCTGCCGGTCAAGAGAGTCGGCAGCGGGAGTCGGTGACGGGAGCCGGCGGTCACTGTGGAGGAGGGGCCGTCACCGGCGCTGTTGGAGGGGGGCGCACCGGTGACGGCATGCTGCCGGCCGCGGGCGGCGGAGAGGGTGGTCAGCGTTCGCAGCCAGCAGCGATGCCGACACCGCCTCGCGGAGACTCACCCGGCAGCACGCCGGTTTGACGGTGGTCGCCGCGCGCGGGTTCCCGGCAGAGGGCGATTTCCGGAAAGTGGTACGCGTGGGAACAATGAGTTTCAGCGGGCGGCCATCAGCGGGCGGCCATTTCCGCGGCCTCGGGCGCCGCGTCGAGCCACTGTTCCTGCAACGTCCGTACCGTCTCGGCGATCGCGGGGCGCCGCGACGCTCCGGCCCGCCACAGCGCGTAAAGACGCCGCACCGGCAGCGGATCGAGCCGCACGGTGACCGCGCCGTCCGGGATCGGGCCGCGGCCGAGGCGGGGGATGAGCGCGATGCCGAGCCCCGCGGCGGCCAGCGCGACCAGGGTGGGGTTCTCCTCCGCCGTGTGCGCGATGTCCGGCTCGCAGCCCGCCTCGCGCAGGGTGCGGACCAGCCACTCGTGGCAGACGAGCCCCGGCGGCTGAGTGATCCACCGCTCGCCCTTGAGCTCCTCGCGGCGTACGGAGTCGCGGCCCGCGAGCCAGTGTCCCGTGGGCACGACGAGGTCGCAGAAGTCGTCGCCGATGACGGCCTGTTCGATGCCGGGCGGCGTCGGCAGGGGCGCGATGTCCCAGTCGTGCACGACCGCCATGTCCACCGCACCCTTGGTCACGAGGTCCACGGAGAGATGCGGGTCGATCTCCGACATCCGGGCGTCGAGCGCGGGATGCCGCCGGGCGAGATCCGCGAGGACGCCGGGCATCAGACCGCGCGCCGCCGAGGCGAACGCGGCGATGGTCAGGCGCCCCGCGGGCAGCCCGCGCCGCTCCTCGAGCTCGGTCTCCGCGCGCTCCACGATCGCCATCAACTCCTGCGCTGTGGAGGCGAGATGACGTGCCTCCTCGGTGAGGGCCACGCCCCTGCCCTGCCGTTCGAGGAGGGTGGTGCGGGTCTCGCGCTCCAGCTTGGCTATCTGCTGGGAGACCGCGGACGGGGTGTAGCCGAGCGCGGTGGCGGCGGCGCCGACGGTGCCGTGTACGGAGACGGCGTGCAGGGCGCGGAGCCGAGCGAGATCGAGCACGGGAAACCCTCCCCATTCGTCGGCGACGCACGGGAGCGGCGCCTGATGCGTAAGCATTGCTTCATCCCATCATGCAGAGATCCGCGCTGGTCCTACATGGTCGGGGCGGGTGATCCTCGACGCATGCGACCCGCACATGTCCTCCTGGCCGTCCTCGTCACCGCCGTCTGGGGCGTCAACTTCGTCGTCATCGAGGTGGGCCTCGACCATTTCCCGCCGCTGCTCTTCTCGGCCCTGCGCTTCCTGGTGGCGGCGCTGCCCGCGATCTTCTTCGTGGGGCGGCCGAAGGTCGCGTGGAAGTGGATCGTGGGGGTCGGGCTGGTCCTGGGGGTTGCCAAGTTCGGCCTGCTGTTCATCGGCATGGACGCGGGGATGCCGGCGGGGATGTCCTCCCTCGTCCTCCAGATCCAGGCGGTGTTCACGGCCCTCTTCGCCTTCGTGGCCCTGGGTGAACGCCCCGGCCGCGTACGCCTGTTGGGAATGCTGATCGCACTGGCGGGCATCGGCGTCGCGGCGGTCGACGAGGGCGAGGCAGGACCGCTCACGGCCTTCGTGCTGCTGATCGGCGCCGCGGCCTGCTGGGGCGCGTCGAACGTCCTGACCCGCAAGGCGTCCCCGCCCGACCCGCTGAACTTCATGGTGTGGGTGAGCACGGTCCCGGTCCTGCCGCTGCTCGGGCTCTCGCTGCTGTTCGAGGGCCCGACGGCCGACCTCGACGCCCTGGCCGCGCTGGACTGGCAGGGCGTGGGCATCATCGTCTACGTCGCGTGGATCACGACGGTCTTCGGCTTCGGAGCCTGGGGCCATCTGCTGCGCCGCCACCCCGCGTCGACCGTCGCTCCCTTCTCGCTCCTGGTGCCGGTGTTCGGGATGTCCGCCGCCGGTCTCGTCCTGGGCGAGTCGGTGAGCGCCCTTGGGTGGTGCGCGGCGGCGCTCCTGGTCGGCGGGGTGAGCCTGACGTCCCTGGCGGGGGTCAGGCGTGGCGGTTCGGGGGCCGACGTCAGGCGTGGCGGTTCAGAAGCCGTGACAGGAAGTCCCGCCCCGGGCCCAGGAGTTCGGGAAGCGGAGCCGCGTCCTCGTACCACCGCTTCTCGTATTCCCAGCACAGCCAGCCGTCCCGGTGCTCCCCGCTGAGCAGCGCGTCCACGCACTCGGCGAGCGGCAGGACGCCCTCGCCGAGCCCGAGCGGTGTCGTGTCGTCGGCCGAAGCGATGTCCTTCACCTGTACGTAGCCGAGGTACGGGGAGAGCGCCGCGTGGCTTTCAGCGGGGGACTCGCCGCCGAGCCAGGTGTGCATCACGTCCCACAGGGCGCCCGCGTGCCGGTGACCGACCGCGCCGAGCACGCGGGTCGCCGCGGCGCCCGTGCGGTGCGAGTCGTGCGTCTCCAGGAGGATGCGTACGCCGAAGTCCGCCGCGTACTCCGCCGCGGTGCCGAGCCGCCGGGCGGCCGTCGCGTCGGCCTCCGCGGCGCTCTGCTCGGTGCCGCCGCCGGGGAAGACGCGGATGAAGGGGGCGCCCAGGTCGCGGGCGAGGGTGAGCAGGGACCGTATGTCGTCGAGGACGGGCTCGTCGTCGCCCGGCTCGGCCACGCGCGCGTACCCGGAGATTCCGAGGATCTCGATGCCCGCGGCCTTGAACTGGGCGGCGGCGTCGGCCCGTTCGGTGAGGCTGATCCCCGGGTGGACCGGCTCTTCGGGGTGCGCGCGCAGCTCGATGCCGTGATAGCCGTGGGTGGTGGCCAGGTTCAGCACGTCGGCGAGGGGGAGGCCGGGCACGCCGAGGGTGGAGAAGGCGAGTTTCATGACGCAGACCCTAAAGGGTGTTCAGGGGGTGTCTCCCAGATGCAGGTGCCAGTCCTGCCCCAGCAGGTCGACGCCGAACGAGCGGTGCGGCTTCTCGTCGACGAGGACGAATCCGTGCCGCTGGTAGATGGCGCGGGCGGCGCCGAGGATGTCGTTGGTCCACAGGACCATCTCGCGATAACCCACACCGCGCGCGAACTCCACGCAAGCACCGACGAGTTGGTCGCCGATCCCATGCCCCCGCGCGTCCGGCTCGACGAGCAGGAGCCGCAGCCGGGCGGTGCCCGGCGCGTCGTCGCGCACGCACATCACGCACCCCACGGGCCGCCCGTCGAGCTCGGCGATCCATGTCCGCTCCAGATGCGGGTCGTGATCCTCCGCGTAGTCGGCGATGATCCGGGCGACAAGACCCTCGTAGTCGGTGTTGAACCCGAACTCGGCCGCGTACAGGGCGGCGTTGCGCTGCACGATCCACCCGAGGTCGCCGGGCCCGGGCTCCCGCAGGACCACCTCCGGGGCCTCGGCGCCCCTGCCCGCCCTGCTGTCCTCCAGGATCTCCCGCACGGTGCGCATGGCCTCCGCCAGCTGGGCGCGCCGGCCCGGCGGCACGGTCGAGAGCAGCGAACCGACCGCTTCGGTCGACCGCTCGTCCAGGAGCGCGGCGGCCTCGCGCCCCCGGGCGGTGAGCGTGATGCTCTGGCGCCGGGGATCACGCGCGGAGGGGGCCCGCTCGACGAGCCCGGCCTTCTCGAACTTGCCGAGGAGCCGACTCAAGTACCCGGCGTCCAGGGTCAGTTCGGCCCGCAGGTCGGCCGCGTCGGTGCGGGGCGAGTGAGCGAGCTCGTAGATGACGCGGGACTCGGTGAGGGTGTACGGGACGTACGTGTGCCGGCTGTAGTCGAGGGCGCCGATGAGGTTCGTGTAGAAGCGGTTGAAGGCGCGGATGTCACGGATGGGGGCGTCGGGGGCGGCGTGTGGCATGGGATCACTCCGGAGGCCATGAGGCGAGTTCACCTTTGACTGAGTCAACGGTACGCCGCGCCGCCCTCGATCGCCATGCCCTGCCGCGTGGAAACCGCCGGGCAGGTCAGTCCAAGTCCCCGGCCTTCGGAAAGCCGTCGGTCGCGATGGTGATGTCACGCCCTTGGAGGGGCAGGACCAGGTCCTGGCCGAAGGGAAGCTTCACCTCGTCCTCGTAGCTACCGGTCCTGGTCGGGCCGCGGTGGACGGCGCAGACCCCGTCCTCGGGATCGATGACCACGTACAGCGGGATGCCGCATTCCGCGTAGAGATGGAACTTCTTGGCGAAGTCGTTGTCCCGGCTGCTTCGCGAGACGACCTCGATGACCGCCTCCAAGCTGTGCCACTCGAAGCGGCCGCGGCTGTTGCGCTCGGCTCCGGGGGCGACGATCGCCAGGTCGGGCGCGTAGCCGTACTGGCTGGACGGGAAATCGATCATGACGTCCGAGAGGGCTCTGCCGTGGGAGGCGAGCTGCTGCCTGATCTGAGGGGCGGCCGCGAGGACCACCTTCCACTGGTACTCACTTCGCGGCGTCATGATGATCTTCCCCGCCGTGATCTCGACACGGTAGCCGCGCGGAAGATTGACGCCCTCCAGTACGGCCCAGGCGCTCGGCGCGTCCATGACTGTCACATGAGCCTCCGTTTCCCGGTGACGTCAACGACATTCAGGGCTCACCGACACGGCGGCGCCGTGGACCCCCGCACCATCAGTTCCGCCGCGATCGTCGCCACGCCCCCGGGCGGTGCCTCCTCCGCGCCCGTGGCCAGGCGGCCCGCGCGGGCTCCCGCCTCGTACAGCGGCAGGCGTACGGTCGTCAGGGCGGGTACGGCGTCCACCGAGAAGGGCAGGTCGTCGAAGCCCGCCACCGAGATGTCCTCGGGGATGCGCAGGCCCTGGTCGCGCAGGGCGGCCGAAGCGCCCAGGGCGACCGTGTCGTTGGCGGCCACGATGGCGGTCAAGCCCGGGGCTCGGCGCAGGAGTTCGAGCGTCGCCTCGTAACCGGAGCGGCGGGTGTAGGGGCCGTGGACGGTCAGCTCCTCCTGGTCGCCGTTGGCTGCGTTCCCGGCGCCCGACGCCGCTAGCGCGTCCCGGTGGCCTTCGAGCCGGTGCCGGGTGGTCGTGCGCTCCATCGGTCCCGCCACGTACCCGATCCTGCGGTGGCCGAGGGTCAGCAGGTGCTCCGTGAGCCGCCGCCCGCCGTTGCGGTTGTCGAAGGTGAGCGTGGCCGCCACCGCGTCCGAGTCCTCAAGCGGCGGCCGACCGCACAGCACGATCCGGGTGCCCGCGTCCGCGAGGCGTGCCAGCTTCGCGGACATCGCGGCGGCGTGGGCGGGGTCCTCCAGAGCGCCGCCGGTCAGGACGACCGCTGCGGCGCGCTGCCGCTGGAGCAGGGTCAGATAGGTCAGCTCGCGCTCCGGGGAGCCCCCCGTGTTGCAGACCACGGCCATCCGCTCGCCTCCGGCACGCCCGCCGGGCCCGCCGATCTCGGACTGGACCGCGCCCGCCATGATCCCGAAGAAGGGGTCGGCGATGTCGTTCACCAGGATGCCGACCAGGTCGGACGTGGCCGCGGCGAGCGAGCTCGCGGGCCCGTTGAGGACGTAGTCGAGGTCGTCCACGGCCCGAAGGACACGCTCCCGGGTGGCCGCGGCCACCGGGTAGTTGCCGTTCAGGACGCGGGAGACGGTAGCGGGGGAGACCTGGGCGCGGGCCGCCACGTCGGCCAGGGTCACGGTCATCTCGTCGTCCTCCGGTCACGGCTCTGGTCCGAAGCCCTTGTCCGAACCTTGTGCGGCAGGCTAGCTTCTTCTCGTATAGAAAGCGCTTGCTATACGCTTACCTGCGTACGGAGGGACCCCTGTGACTCGCAAGACGGTGCGCATCGCCATGAACGGTGTGACGGGACGGATGGGCTACCGCCAGCACCTCGTCCGCTCCCTGCTCGCCCTGCGCGAGCAGGGCGGACTCCCGCTGGGCGACGCCGACGGCACGGTGCTGTGGCCCGAGCCGGTCCTGGTGGGCCGCAGAGAGCACGCACTGCGGGAGATCGCGGAGCGGCACGGACTTGACCCCGAGACACACGTCTCGACCGACCTGGACGCGGTCCTCGCCGACCCCTCCATCGACATCTACTTCGACGCGCAGGTCACCTCCGCGCGCGAGGAAGCCATCAAGCGGGCCATCGCCGCGGGCAAGCACGTCTACACCGAGAAGCCGTCCGCGACAGGCCTCGCCGGAGCCCTCGAACTGGCCCGCCTCGCCCAGGCGGCCGGCATCAAGCACGGCGTGGTCCAGGACAAGCTCTTTCTACCGGGCCTGCTGAAGCTGAAGCGCCTGATCGACGGCGGCTTCTTCGGCCAGATCCTCTCCATCCGGGGCGAGTTCGGCTACTGGGTCTTCGAGGGCGACTGGCAGAGCGCCCAGCGCCCCTCCTGGAACTACCGCGCGGAGGACGGCGGCGGCATCGTCGTCGACATGTTCCCGCACTGGGAGTACGTACTGCACGAGCTGTTCGGCCGCGTACGCAGCGTCCAGGCCCTCGCCGCGACCCACGTACCGCAGCGCTGGGACGAGCGGGACAAGCCCTACGACGCGACGGCGGACGACGCGGCGTACGGCATCTTCGAGCTCGAAGGCGGCGCGATCGCGCAGATCAACTCCTCCTGGACCGTGCGCGTGAACCGCGACGAACTGGTCGAGTTCCAGGTGGACGGCACGGAGGGCTCGGCGGTCGCGGGCCTGCGCAACTGCCGCGTACAGCACCGCAGCAACACCCCCAAGCCGGTCTGGAACCCGGACCTGCCCGTCACCCACTCCTTCCGGGACCAGTGGCAGGAGGTGCCCGACAACCAGGAGTTCGACAACGGCTTCAAGGCACAGTGGGAGCTGTTCCTGAAGCACGTGTACGCGGACGCGCCCTACCACTGGGACCTGCACGCGGGCGCACGCGGCGTGCAGCTCGCCGAACTGGGCCTGAAGTCCTCGGCGGAGGGCCGCCGCATCGAGGTACCGGAGATCGACCGATGACGCTCCTGCTCCCGCGCGAGGACGGCACCACGCGCCCGTACGAGCCCCGCCGGAGCCCCGCGCAGATGGCCCCCGGCAGCTCGCCCCTCACCTCCCGCACGGTCTTCTCGGCGGCGCACGTGGTGGCGGACCCCTACGCCGACGTGTCCCCGGACTCCCCGGCGGCCGTCGACTGGGACGCGACGCTCGCCTTCCGCCGCCACCTGTGGACGCAGGGCCTCGGGGTGGCCGAGGCGATGGACACGGCACAACGCGGAATGGGCCTGGACTGGAAGGGCGCCGCGGAACTGATCAGGCGTTCGGCGGCGGAGGCGAAGGCGGAGGGCGGCAAGATCGCCTGCGGCGCGGGCACGGACCAACTGACAGGCGCCGCGGACCAACTGACGGGCGCCGCGGACCTGCTGACGGTCCGCGCCGCGTACGAGGAACAGCTGGCCCTGGTCGAGTCGAGCGGCGCCCAGGTGATCCTGATGGCGTCGAGGGCGCTCGCCGCCGTCGCCACGTCGCCGGACGACTATCTGGAGACGTACGGACACCTCCTGCGTCAGGCGAGCGAGCCGGTGATCCTGCACTGGCTCGGCCCGATGTTCGACCCGGCGCTCACCGGCTACTGGGGCAGCGAGGACCTGGACGCGGCGACCGAGACCTTCCTGGAGGTCATCGCCGCGCACCCCGACAAGGTCGACGGCATCAAGATCTCCCTCCTCGACCCCGGGCGCGAGATCGCCCTGCGCCGCCGCCTCCCGGACGGCGTCCGCTGCTACACGGGCGACGACTTCAACTACCCCGAGCTGATCGAGGGCGACGAGCACGGCTTCAGCCACGCCCTGCTCGGCATCTTCGACCCGCTGGCTCCACTGGCGGCGGAGGCGGTGCGCGCGCTGGACACCGGCGACTCCAAGGCGTTCCGCGCCCGCCTCGACCCCACGGTCGAACTCTCCCGCCACCTCTTCAAGGCCCCCACCCGCTTCTACAAGACGGGTGTGGTGTTCCTGGCATGGCTTGCGGGCCACCAGACCCACTTCACGATGGTGGGGGGCTTCCAGTCGGCGAGGTCGCTGCCGCACTTGTGCCACGCCTACGAACTGGCGGACGGCCTCGGCCTGTTCCCGGACCCGCTCCTCGCCGAGTCCCGGATGAAATCCCTGCTCACCACGTACGGAGTCCAGCAATGAGCGAGAGCGGGGCCGCCCTGGCGCGCTTCTCCATCAACCAGATGACGGTCAAGCAGCTGTCGCTGCCGGAACTGGTGGCGGCGTGCGGCGACTTGGGCGTGACGGGGGTGGGCCTCTGGCGAGAGCCGGTCCGGTCGTACGGCCTGGAACGGACCGCCAAGCTGATGCGTGACGCGGGCCTGACGGTCACCACGCTCTGCCGGGGCGGCTTCCTGACGGCGACCGAGCCGCACGCGCGCGTGCGGGCCGTCGACGACAACAGGGCGGCGATCGACGAGGCGGCGACGCTGGGTACGGACACGCTGGTGCTGGTCTCGGGCGGCTTGCCCGAGGGCGGCAAGGACCTGCACGGAGCGAGGGGGCGGATCGCCGAAGCGCTGGCGGAGCTGGCCCCGTACGCGGCCTCGCGGGGGGTCCGCCTGGCCATCGAACCCCTCCACCCCATGTTCGCGTCGGACCGCTGCGTGGTCTCCACGCTGGCCCAGGCGCTTGACCTGGCGGAGCGCTTTCCGGCTTCCCAGGTCGGGGTCTGCGTCGACACGTACCACGTGTGGTGGGACGACACGGCTCCCGCGCAGATCGACCGCGCGGGGCGGGGCGGCCGCCTCCACGCGTTCCAACTGGCGGACTGGGTGACGCCGTTGCCGGAGGGCGTACTGAACGGCCGGGGGCAGCTGGGGGAGGGCTCGGTCGACCTGCGGTCGTGGCGCTCCCTGGTGGAGAGGGCGGGCTACGGGGGCCCGATCGAGGTGGAGCTCTTCAACGAGACCCTGTGGTCACGTCCGGGCAGGGAGCTCCTGGCAGAGACGGCCACGGCGTACGTCGAGCACGCCTGCTGACCTTGCCACCCCGCGGCCCCGGGCTACCGCTTCTTGCCGCCCAGGATCTGGTTCAGGAGGTCGCCGATGCCGCCGCCCCCGGGGGAGCCCGTGGCGCCCGGCTTCGGCGACGTCCGGGCCCGTTTCGTCAGCACCGTCAGGAGCACCGGGATCAGGAGTTCGATCACCCGGGTCACGGAAGCCGCGGGCAACCCCGTCTTCTTCGCCACCGCGGCCGCCACCGGCCTGCTCATCTTCGCAAGCACCCCGGACAGCATCCCGCCCGCCGCGAGACCGCCGAAGCCCCCGAACCCGGCGATCCCCTGCGGAGTAGGTTCGGCAGGCGCCGTCTCGGCGAGCGCCTGCTCGACCTCCGCCGCCTCCGCGGGATCCTCCGCCTTCTCCTGAAGGTTCCCCGAGAGCGCGGTCACCGTGGTGCCCACCACGTCCTGCGCCCCCGCGGCGTCCGTACCGAGGAGCCCCGCGATCTCCTGGAGCCTGTCGTCGCCGAGTTCGTCGAGGACGTCCTTCTCCAGCGAGGTCTCAGGCGTGGAGTTTTCGGGAGATTCTTCGCTCATGCGTTAAAAGTTACGTCTGTCCGACATCGTCGGCACCCCGAAGATTCTTAGCCTTGCCCGTGCAACCCTTCCCGCCCGACGCGGGTCGTACTGTGCGTCGGGACTTCCGTGGGGGGAGATCTGGGGGGATCAGCGGAGTTCTGACAGGGGAGGGGAGACCCGAGGGGGCCCGGTCGAGAGACCGGGCCCCCTCGAAGCTGCGGCCACCACCACGGCCCGGCAGCCGCGGAGTTGTCCACAGGCTTCGCACGCTGTCAGTGCCTAGCGATAGCGTCGGCCCATGTCGAGTCCAGCCAAAGCAGCGGCCGCTTCGGCGGTGGTCGAGGGAGTCCTGGAGCGGATCACCTACGCCAACGAGGAGAACGGGTACACGGTCGCCCGCGTGGACACCGGCCGCGGCAGCGGCGATCTCCTCACCGTCGTAGGCGCACTGCTGGGCGCGCAGGCGGGCGAATCCCTCCGCATGGAGGGCCGCTGGGGCTCCCACGCCCAGTACGGCAAGCAGTTCACGGTGGAGAACTACACCACCATCCTCCCCGCCACCATCCAAGGCATCCGCCGCTATCTCGGCTCAGGCCTCATCAAGGGCATCGGCCCCGTCATGGCCGACCGCATCACCACCCACTTCGGCGTGGACACCCTCGACATCATCGAGAAGGAACCCAAGCGCCTCGTCGAGGTCCCCGGCCTCGGCCCCAAACGCACCAAGATGATCGCCGCGGCCTGGGAGGAGCAGAAGGCCATCAAGGAGGTGATGGTCTTCCTGCAAGGCGTCGGCGTCTCCACCTCCATCGCCGTCCGCATCTACAAGAAGTACGCGGACGCCTCCATCTCCATAGTGAAGAACGAGCCCTACCGCCTCGCCGCGGACGTCTGGGGCATCGGCTTCCTCACCGCGGACCGCATCGCCCAGTCCGTCGGCATCCCGCACGACAGCCCGGAACGGGTCAAGGCCGGCCTGCAGTACGCACTCTCGCAATCCACCGACCAGGGCAACTGCTATCTCCCGGAGGAGCGCCTCATCGCGGACGCGGTGAAGCTGCTCCAGGTGGACACGGGCCTGGTCATCGACTGCCTGGCGCAGCTGGCCACGGAGGACGAAGGCGTCGTGCGCGAGAGCGTCCCCGGCCCCGACGGGGAGGAGGACGTCACCGCCGTCTACCTCGTCCCCTTCCACCGCGCGGAACTCTCCCTCTCCGCCCAGCTCCTGCGCCTCCTGCGGGCGTCGGACGACCGCCTGTCCGCCTTCCAGGACGTCGACTGGGGCAAGGCACTGGCCTGGCTCGCCACCCGTACGGGCGCCGAGCTCGCCCCCGAGCAGGAAGCGGCCGTCCGGCTCGCGCTGACGCAGAAGGCGGCCGTCCTCACCGGAGGCCCCGGCTGCGGCAAGTCCTTCACGGTCCGGTCCATCGTGGAGCTGGCCCGCGCCAAGAAGGCCAAGGTCGTCCTCGCCGCCCCCACGGGCCGTGCCGCCAAGCGCCTCGCCGAGCTCACCGGCGCCGAAGCCTCCACCGTCCACCGCCTCCTGGAGCTGAAGCCGGGAGGCGACGCCGCCTACGACAAGGACCGGCCGCTCGACGCCGACCTCGTCGTGGTCGACGAGGCGTCCATGCTGGACCTGCTCCTGGCCAACAAGCTGGTGAAGGCCGTCGCCCCCGGTGCCCACCTCCTGTTCGTCGGAGACGTGGACCAGCTGCCGAGTGTCGGCGCCGGCGAGGTCCTGCGGGACATGCTCAGCGAGCAGAGCCCTCTCCCCGCGGTCCGGCTCACCCACATCTTCCGCCAGGCCAAGCAGTCCGGCGTCGTCACGAACGCCCACCGCATCAACTCCGGGGTGCCGCCCATCACCCAGGGCCTGAACGACTTCTTCCTCTTCGTCGAGGACGAGACCGAGGACGCGGGACGGGTCACCGTCGACGTGGCGGCGAACCGCATTCCGGCCAAGTTCGGCCTCGACCCGCGCCGTGACGTCCAGGTGCTCGCGCCCATGCACCGCGGCCCCGCAGGCGCGGGGAACCTGAACGGCCTCCTCCAGCAGGCCATCACCCCGAGCAGACCCGACGTACCGGAGAAGCGCTTCGGCGGCCGGGTGTTCCGCGTCGGCGACAAGGTCACCCAGATCCGCAACAACTACGAGAAGGGGCAGAACGGCGTCTTCAATGGCACCGTCGGAGTAGTCACCTCGCTCGACTCCGACGAGCAGCGGCTCACGGTCCTGACGGACGAGGACGAGGAGATTCCGTACGACTTCGATGAACTGGACGAACTGACGCACGCGTACGCGGTCACCATCCACCGCTCCCAGGGCAGTGAGTATCCGGCGGTGGTGATCCCCGTGACCACGGGCGCGTGGATGATGCTCCAGCGGAACCTGCTCTACACGGCGGTCACGCGCGCCAAGAAGCTGGTCGTCCTGGTCGGTTCGCGCAAGGCTCTGGGACAAGCGGTGCGCACGGTCTCCGCGGGCAGACGCTGCACGGCCCTGGATTTCCGGCTCGGCGGAGGCCGTGGGAAATTTTGATCGATCAAACGAGTAGGAAAGGTCACAGAGCCTTCCGCAACCGGGGCGACGAGGGGCAGGATGAGTAGGTTGGCGGCACTGAGTGCCGCCGATAGGCCCAATGGTCGACCCCGAGTGCACTCTCCAGGGCCAAATGGGGGATGGTAGAGACAGTCAGGGCACCTCGAAGAAGAGGCACAACGTCGGTGAGGGATGACGTGAGCGACAACTCTGTAGTACTGCGGTACGGCGATGGCGAGTACACCTACCCGGTGATCGATTCGACCGTCGGCGACAAGGGCTTCGACATCGGGAAGCTCCGCGCCCAGACCGGTCTGGTGACCCTGGACAGCGGCTATGGCAACACCGCCGCCTATAAATCCGCCATCACCTATCTCGACGGCGAGCAGGGCATCCTCCGGTACCGCGGCTACCCGATCGAGCAGCTGGCCGAGCGCTCCACCTTCACCGAGGTGGCGTACCTGCTGATCAACGGCGAACTGCCGAAGGTCGACGAGCTCGCCAGCTTCAAGAACGAGATCACGCAGCACACCCTGCTGCACGAGGACGTCAAGCGGTTCTACGACGGCTTCCCGCGTGACGCCCACCCGATGGCGATGCTGTCGTCCGTGGTCAGCGCGCTGTCGACGTTCTACCAGGACAGCCACAACCCGTTCGACGAGAAGCAGCGTCACCTTTCGACGATCCGCCTTCTCGCCAAGCTTCCGACGATCGCGGCGTACGCCTACAAGAAGTCCGTGGGCCACCCGGTCGTCTACCCGAGCAACGACCTCGGTTACGTCGAGAACTTCCTGCGCATGACGTTCTCCGTGCCGGCCGCGGACTACGAACTCGACCCGGTCGTCGTCTCCGCGCTCGACAAGCTCCTGATCCTGCACGCGGACCACGAGCAGAACTGTTCGACCTCCACCGTGCGTCTGGTGGGCTCCTCGCAGGCGAACATGTTCGCCTCGATCTCCGCCGGCATCTCGGCCCTCTGGGGTCCGCTGCACGGTGGCGCCAACCAGTCCGTCCTGGAGATGCTCGAGGGCATCAAGCAGGACGGCGGCGACGTCGACACCTTCATCCGCAAGGTGAAGAACAAGGAAGACGGCGTGAAGCTCATGGGCTTCGGGCACCGCGTCTACAAGAACTTCGACCCCCGGGCGAAGATCATCAAGGCTGCGGCGCACGACGTCCTCTCGGCTCTCGGCAAGGACGACGAGCTGCTCGACATCGCGCTCAAGCTCGAAGAGCACGCACTGGCCGACGACTACTTCGTCGAGCGCAAGCTGTACCCGAACGTGGACTTCTACACGGGTCTCATCTACCGCGCGATGGGCTTCCCGACCGAGATGTTCACCGTGCTGTTCGCGCTTGGCCGGTTGCCCGGCTGGATCGCGCAGTGGCACGAGATGATCAAGGAGCCGGGATCCCGCATCGGGCGCCCGCGCCAGATCTACACCGGTGAGGTCCTGCGGGACTTCGTCCCGGTCGAGGGTCGCTGACCCGCATGCCGTAGGCGCCACAGAGGGCGCCAAGCGAAAAGCGCCCCGCCGCCGATCCCCCCACGGGTCGACGGTCGGGGCGCTTTCCTGTTTCCCGGTGCGGATTCCCCCCACGGGATCCGGCCGGGCGTCTGTGGTGGCAGCGCGCCAGTTGTACTGCTCGTACTGCGATCTGCCGGGACCCGTACGTACAGGAGGGCCGCTCAAGCTCCCCGGTGCACGTGTCCCGGCCAACGCATTCCTAGGAACATCCCCCAAGATGTCCCCGATGTCTAGAGACGTCCCCCAAGACGTCCCTGGCATCGCCCTCTTAGACTCGCGAACCCCTGGAATGGTTACGTTGGGATCGCTGTGATCTGCGTCTCCATCATATGTCCTGTACATGCGCAAGGGCACCAATATGCCGATCCGGACTCAGGGGTGAGGATGCTGCGACCGGTATGTGAAGAGACTATGTAAAAGTCCTGAGGCGAAGGCTGTTGGTCACGACGAAGACCGAGGAGAACGCCATCGCGGCCCCCGCGATCATCGGGTTCAGGAGCCCGGCCGCGGCGAGCGGCAGCGCGGCGACGTTGTAGCCGAAGGCCCAGAAGAGATTGCCCTTGATCGTGGCGAGGGTCTTACGGGAGAGCCTGATCGCGTCGGCCGCCCCGCGCAAGTCCCCGCGCACCAGCGTCAGATCGCTCGCCTCGATGGCCGCGTCCGTGCCCGTGCCCATCGCGAGGCCCAGATCGGCGGTGGCGAGCGCCGCCGCGTCGTTGACGCCGTCCCCGACCATCGCGACGACCTTGCCCTCGTCCCGCAGCCGCCGTACGACATCGACCTTGTCCTCGGGCAGGACATCGGCGTACACGGCGTCCGCCCCGATGCCGACGGCCTTCGCCACCGCCTGGGCGACGGCCTCGTTGTCCCCGGTGAGCAGCACAGGCGTAAGGCCCAGAGCACGCAGCTCGCGCACCGCTTCGGCGCTGGTGTCCTTGACGGCGTCGGCGACGGTGAGGACGCCGCGCGCCACGCCGTCCCAGGCGACCAGCACGGCCGTACGTCCCGCCGCCTCGGCCTTCGCCTTGAGCCCGGCCACCGAAGTGAGCCCCTCGACCCCCGCGTCCGCGAGCAGCCGCTCACGGCCCACGAGCACCAGGTGACCTTCCACCGTGCCGCGCACGCCCGACCCCGCGACGTTCTCGAAACCCTCCACGGCGGGCAGCGCGCCCACCGAAAGACCCAACTCCGCGGCGGCGCCCGCCGCGACGGCCCGTGCCACGGGATGCTCGGAGGCGTGCTCCAGGGCGCCCGCGAGCCGCAGCAACTCCTTCTCCTCGGTCTCCCCGGCGGCGTACACGTCCCGCAGCGTCATGCGTCCCGTCGTCACCGTTCCGGTCTTGTCCAGGACGACGGTGTCCACCCGGCGCGTGGATTCGAGGACTTCGGGGCCCTTGATGAGGATGCCGAGCTGCGCGCCGCGCCCGGTGCCGACCATCAGGGCGGTCGGGGTCGCGAGGCCGAGGGCGCACGGGCAGGCGATGATCAGGACGGCGACGGCCGCGGTGAAGGCGGCGGTCACGTCGCCGGTGGCGCCGAGCCAGCCGCCGAGCGTGGCGGTGGCGATCATCAGGACCACCGGCACGAAGATCCCGGCGATCCGGTCGGCCAGGCGCTGCACCTGTGCCTTGCCGGTCTGCGCGTCCTCGACGAGCTTCGCCATCCTGGCCAGTTGGGTGTCGGAGCCGACGCGCGTGGCCTCGACGACGAGCCGCCCCGAGACGTTCGTGGTCGCCCCGGTCACCGCGTCGCCCGCGGCCACGTCCACCGGAACGGACTCACCGGTCAGCATCGAGACGTCGACCGCGGAGGCGCCGTCGACGACGGTGCCGTCGGTCGCGACGGTCTCCCCGGGGCGTACGACGAAACGGTCGCCGACCACGAGACGCGCGACCGGCACACGGACCTCCGCGCCGTCCCGCAGCACGGCCGCGTCCTTGGCGCCCAGTTCGAGCAGCGCGTGCAGCGCCGAGCCCGCCTTCCGCTTGGCGCGGGCCTCCAGCCAGCGGCCGAGCAGGATGAACGTGATGACGCCCGCGGCCACTTCGAGGTAGAGCGTCGACGCGGCGTCGGCACGCGACACCGTGAACTCGAAGCCGTGCCGCATCCCCGGCATCCCCGCGTCCCCGAGGAAGAGCGCCCACAGCGACCAGCCGAACGCGGCGAGCGTGCCCACCGACACCAGGGTGTCCATGGTCGCCGCGCCGTGCCGCAGGTTCGTGAACGCCGCCCTGTGGAAGGGGAACCCGCCCCAGACCACGACGGGCGCGGCCAGGGTCAGTGAGAGCCACTGCCAGTTGTCGAACTGGAGCGCGGGGATCATCGCGAGCAGGACGACGGGCAGCGAAAGGAGCGCCGAGCCGATGAGGCGCTGGCGCAAGGTGTCCGGCTCGGTGATGTCGGCGGTGGTGGCCGGCGCCTCCGGCTCGGGCGGAGGCGGCACGATCTCTTGCGCGCTGTAACCCAGCTTCTCGACCGTCGCGATCAGCTGCGCGACCTCGACCCCTTCCGCGTACGAGACCTTCGCCTTCTCCGTGGCGAGATTGACCGACGCGGTCACGCCCTCCACGCGGTTCAGCTTCTTCTCGATGCGGGCGGAGCAGGAGGCGCAGGTCATTCCGCCGACGGCGAGTTCGACTTCGTTCATGGCTCTCTCGTACGTCTGGGGTGAAGCGGCTGCGGGCCCTGTGACGGTGTCACAGGGCCCGGGGTACCCGGCAGGGGTCGGGTCAGGCCTTGCTGACACCGGTGAGTTCGTAACCCGCCTCGTCGACCGCGGCGCGGACCGCGGCCTCGTCCAGCGGGGCCTCGGAGACCACGGTCACCAGGCCCGTGGAGGCCACCGCCTTGACGGAGCTGACGCCGGCGATCTCCGAGATCTCACTGCTGACGGCACCCTCGCAGTGACCACAGGTCATGCCGGTCACCTCGTACACGGTCGTCACGGCGCCCTGCGGCGTCCCTGCGGCGCCGTCGGAGTGGCAGGAACCGCTGGGGGAGCAGCAGGAGCCGGTGGTCTCGGCCTGCGGGAGCTCGGTCTGGGCGCTCATGTCGTTCTCCTCGGTGAGGGTGCGGCGTGTGTGCGTGCCTGCTTGTGCGTCGTAATGTGCAGGAGTGGTCCCGGTGTTCCCGGAGACCCCCTGACACTCACTACTGTATACCCCTAGGGGGTACACCTCAATGAGGGGGGTCGGCGCGGTCAGTCTCTGCGCCCGCGGTTGCGTGGCCTCGCGGCGACCCAGGCGCGGATGGTGTCCGCGTACCAGTAGGGCTTGCCGGACTCCACGTGGTCGGGCGCGGGCAGCAAGCCGTGCTTGCGGTAGGAGCGCACGGTGTCGGGCTGGACCCGGATGTGTGCGGCGATGTCCTTGTACGACCAGAGCCTTCGGTCCGTCATCAGTGGCACCTCCCTGCGGGCGCCACAGGGGCGGCTCGGGAGGAGCCGTCGGGGGAGCTGCGGCGCGTCGCTGGCGATCACTCAGCCTGTGCCCGGTGAACGACGCGGCGAGAGCGCAGGGGGGCGGCTGTCGACCGCCTGTGACGCAAGACCCGCGTATACGGGACATGTGTGACAGGAGGAGGTTGTTTGTGACGGTTGTGATGCATGCGGGGGGCGCGTAGGAGCGGCGCGCCGTGGGCGCACGGAGACGAAGCGCGCGAGATGGACCGGGCCTGCTGCGCCAGGCCCGGTCCATCGGCTCCCCTCCGCGCCGGATGGCATCGAAGGGTTCCCCCGCGCCAGATGGCCCGAAGGCAACAGCGTGCCGTCGGTGGGGTGCTGCGGTATTGGAAAAAACCGCAACGCGCAGCCGCGGGCGGCCCTGCCCGCCCTGCCTCAGGCGAGGACCAGGCTCGTCGGCTCGTCCGCGAGCCGGTCGGCCGAAGGCGGCCCGCCGCCGGGGGCCAGGAGCGTGCGCCGTACCGCGGCGAACTCACGCGGCGTGCAGCCCGTCATGGCCCTGAACTCGCCGCTCAGATGCGCCTGATCGTAGAAACCGCAGGCCGCGGCGGTCTCCGCCTGCGTGCGCCCCGCCACCAGCATCCGCCGCGCCCGCTGGAGCCGCAGGACGCGGCCCGCGGCCTTGGGCCCGATGCCGATCTGCTCCCGGAAGCGGTTCTCCAGCTGCCGTACGCTCCAGCCCACCTCATCGGCGATGTGCCCCACGGGGGCGGCGCCCCGGGTGCGCACCAGCTCGGCCCACGCCCGCACCGTCCGGCCGCAGGACGGCGGCCCGGCCTCGGACCAGCGGGCGAAGACGTCGTCCAGGAGGGCGAACCGGGCTGACCACGAGGGCAGCGCGCCGAGCGCCGCCGAGAGTTCGGCGACGCTGGCCCAGCGGCCGGGGCCCGGCCGGACCCCGAACGCGTCCGGGTCGAGGCTCCGGTCGGCCACTTCGTGCAGGGCGGTGCCGAAGAGAGTGAACGCGGCCCAGGGGGCGAGCAGTACCTCGATGCCCGCGAGGCGGCCGTCGTGCTCGCCGAGCACCGGCGTCGTACCGAGCCCCGAAAGCACCGAGACCAGCGTCACCGGCTCAAGTCCCGCACCCGCGAGCCCCGATATCCGCACCGGCTGCTCGAAGCCGAACATCAGCGTCACCGCACCGATCGGCACCTCCAGCCTGCGCCGCGGCCGGCCGAGCGCGAGCCGGAACCCGCGGTAGCTGATGACCCCGGGCCGCAGCCGGGGGTGCGGGGCAGCGAGCGCGACCTCCCAGCCGCCCACCGGACTAGGCCCCGCAGGAGCGCAGATACGAGCGGGTGCGGCGGGCGATGGGCAGCGGCTTGTCCGGCGGGCACGGGTACATGTCCTGCTCGACGATGGCGAACAGGTCGACGCCCAGCTTCTGGGCCGCCGCGAGGACCGGTTCGATGGCGGGCACCCCGGTCGGCGGCTCGCACATCACGCCCCGGGCCACGGCGGGCCCGAACGGCAGCTCCTGCGCTCGCACTTCGGCCAGCACGGCAGGGTCGACCTGCTTGAGATGCAGATAGCCGATGCGCTCGCCGTACGTCTCGATCAGCTTGACGCTGTCGCCGCCGCAGTAGGCGTAATGGCCCGTGTCCAGGCACAGCGAGACGAGGTCGGCGTCGGTCGCGTCGAGGAAGCGGGTGACGTTCTCCTCGTCGTCGATGTGTGTGTCGGCATGGGGATGGACGACCACACGCAGGCCGTAGCGCTCGCGCACCTCGTACGCCAACCGCTCGGTCTGGAGCGTGAGCTGACGCCACTGCTCCGGGGTGAGCGTGCGGTCCTCCAGGACCTCGCCGGTCTTGTCGTCGCGCCAGAAGGAGGGGATGACGACGAGGTGCTCGGCGCCCATCGCCTGGGCGAGCGCGGCGTTGTCGGCCACATGGGCCCACGTCTTGTCCCATACGGAGGGTCCGTGGTGCAGGCCCGTGAAGACCGTTCCCGCCGACACCTTCAGGCCGCGCTTGTGGGTCTCGGCGGTCAGTACGGCCGGATCGCTGGGCAGATAGCCGTAAGGGCCGAGCTCGATCCACTCGTATCCGGAGTCCGCCACCTCGTCGAGGAAGCGGCTCCAGGGGACCTGGCCCGGATCCTCGGGGAACCACACCCCCCACGAGTCGGGTGCCGAGCCGATCCGGATGCGTGACAGCGTCGTCATGTCCGCCAGCTTTCAGGGCGCCGCGGAACGGTGTCAAGGAGTAGTCCGAATGTAAGGACAATGTGTTGACAGGGTCCGTGGGGCGGAATAGACCTAGGGGAGGGCCCAGGGGGCAAGGGCCATAGGGGGCGATGCCGAGGAGGAGTGCAGGGTGACCGATCCGTACGACGTCAGCGATCCGTACGACGTGATCACGATGGGCCGGATCGGGGTGGATCTGTATCCCTTGCAGGCGGGGGTGGCTCTCGCCGACGTCAGCACCTTCGGCAAGTTCCTGGGCGGCTCGGCGTCGAACGTCGCCGTCGCCGCGTCCCGGCTCGGCCGCCGGGTGGCGGTCGTCACGCGCACCGGCGATGACCCCTTCGGCGAGTATCTGCACCGCGAGCTGCGGGAGTTCGGGGTCGACGACCGGTGGGTGAGCGGGGTCGCGGGCCTGCCGACCCCGGTGACCTTCTGCGAGGTCTTCCCGCCGGACGACTTCCCGCTCTACTTCTACCGGCAGCCGAAGGCGCCCGACCTGGAGATGTACGAGAAGGAACTCGACCTCGACGCGATCGCCGCCGCACGGGTGTTCTGGATGACGGGTACGGGGCTCTGCGCGGAGCCCAGCAGATCGGCGACGCTGGCCGCGCTGCGGCGGCGGGCGAAGGCGGGGCTCACCGTCTTCGACCTCGACTGGCGGCCGATGTTCTGGGAGCGGGCCGAGGAGGCGCGGGGCTTCTACGGGGAGGCCCTCGCGCAGGCCACCGTCGCGGTCGGCAACGTCGACGAGGTCGAGATCGCCACCGGCGAGCGTGAGCCTCTCGCCGCGGCCTGCGCGTTGCTGGAGACCGGCGTCGAACTCGCCGTGGTCAAGCAGGGGCCCAAGGGGGTGCTCGCCATGAACAGCTCGGGCGAGGCCGCCGAGGTGCCACCGCTGCCCGTGACGGTCCTCAACGGCCTCGGGGCCGGGGACGCCTTCGGCGGGGCGCTGTGCCACGGGCTGCTCGCGGGCTGGGAGTTGGAGCGGATCATGCGGTACGCCAACGCGGCGGGGGCGATCGTCGCATCGCGCCTGGAGTGCTCGTCGGCGATGCCGTTCCCGGACGAGGTCGAGGCGGCGCTGGCCGCGGGAGCCGTGACAGATGATTGACCTCGCCGAGCTCGTCCGGGTCCGGGCCCACCACCCCGAGGCCATCGCCGAAGCGGCCGCCCGGCGCACCCGGCGTACGCTCCTCGGCGGCAGCGGCAGGCTGATGATCATCGCTGCCGACCATCCCGCTCGTGGCGCCCTCTCCGTCGGCGGGGACAAGTTCGCCATGGCCAACCGCGGGGACCTCCTCGAACGGCTCTGCCTCGCGCTCTCGCGCCCCCGCGTGGACGGCGTGCTCGCCACTGCGGACATCCTCGAAGACCTCCTGCTGCTCGGCGCCCTCGACGGCAGGGTCGTCATGGGGTCGATGAACCGGGGCGGGCTCGCGGGGGCCTCGTTCGAGCTGGACGACCGGTTCACGGGGTATCGGGCCGAGGACATCGAGCGGCTCGGGTTCGACGCCGGGAAGCTCCTGCTGCGGGTCGCCTACGACGACCCCGGCTCCCTCGAAACGCTGCACTCCAGCGCCCGCGCCGTCGATGCCATGGCGGCCCGGAAACTGCCCGTCTTCGTCGAGCCGTTCCTCTGCCGCCGCGACCCCGACGGCGGGCCGCCGTGCAACGACCTGAGCGCCGAGGCCGTCACCACGTCCATCGCCATCGCGTCGGGGCTCGCCGGGACATCGGCGTACACCTGGCTGAAGGTCCCCGTGACCGAGAATCCGGACGACATGGCGCGCGTCATGGAGACCTCGACCCTGCCCGCGGTCCTCCTCGGAGGTGACATCGGTGACGACAGCGACGCCGCGTACGAGAAGTGGCGCGGGGCGCTGCAACTGCCCACAGTGCACGGCCTCGTCGCCGGGCGCACGCTGCTGTACCCGGCCGACGGCGACGTGGCGGGCGCCGTCGACACCGCCGTCGGACTGCTGTAGGAGGGCCACATGACGTACGTACCGAAGGGCAGCGCGGCCGAAGGCCCCTATGCCCTGGAACTCGACCCCAAGCGGTCCGGTCTGGTCTTTTCCGCGCTGCGCGTGGTCGACATCGAACCCGGCACCACACACTCCTTCGCCACCGGGGAGAGTGAATGGATCGTGCTCCCGCTGACCGGCGGCTGTACGGTGCATGCGGAAGGCGAGATCATTGAACTGCTGGGCAGAGAGAGCGTGTTCAGCGGAGTGAGCGACTTCGCCTACGTGCCCCGTGACGCCCACATCCAGATCGCCTCCGGCGCGGGAGGCCGCTTCGCCCTGGCAGGAGCGAAGTGCGAGCGTCGACTCCCCGCCCGCTACGGCTCCGCGCCGGAGGTTTCCGTCGAGCACCGCGGCAGCGGCACCTGCGCCCGCGAGGTCCGCAACTTCGCGTCCGCCGACGCCTTCGACTGCGACCGCCTCATCGCCGTCGAGGTGATCACACCCGGCGGCAACTGGTCCTCGTACCCGCCGCACAAGCACGACGAGCACCGCCCCGGCGTCGAGGCCGAGCTCGAAGAGATCTACTACTTCGAGATCGAGGCCGACGAGGGAGGGCGAGAAGGCTTCGGCTACCAGCGGGTCTTCCCCTCGCGCCCCGGCGGGACCGACGTCCTCGCCGAGGTCCGGACGGGCGACGCCGTGCTCGTGCCCGACGGCTGGCACGGCCCGTCGATCGCCCAGCCGGGGCACAGCATGTACTACCTGAATGTGATGGGCGGTCCTGGGGATGAACGGGAGTGGCGGATCTGTTTCCACCCCGACCACACGGAGGGATACCGATGACCTCGACGAGGCTCACCACCGCGCAGGCCCTCGTCCGCTTCCTGGCCCGGCAGTTCACCGAGCGCGACGGCGAGCGGCAGCGGCTCATCGGCGCCACCTGGGGGATCTTCGGGCACGGCAACGTAGCGGGCATCGGCCAGGCGCTCGTCGAGTACGGCGACGAGATGCCCTACCTCCAGGGCCGCAACGAACAGGCCATGGTGCACGCCGCCGTCGGGTACGCCCGCCAGTCGGGCCGCCTGTCCACGCACGCCGTCACCACCTCCATCGGCCCCGGCGCGACCAACCTCGTCACGGGCGCCGCGCTCGCGACCGTCAACCACCTCCCCGTCCTGCTCCTGCCCGGCGACATCTTCGCGGCCCGCCCCGCCGACCCGGTGCTCCAGCAGCTCGAAGTCCCTTACGCGGGCGACGTGTCGGTGAACGACTGTCTGCGCCCGGTGTCGAAGTACTTCGACCGGATCACCCGCCCCGAGGCCCTTATCCCGGCCGCGCTCGCCGCGATGCGCGTGCTCACCGACCCGGCGGAGACCGGCGCCGTGACGCTCGCGCTTCCGCAGGACGTACAGGCGGAAGCCTTCGACTGGCCGGAGGAGTTCTTCGAGGAGAGGGTGTGGGGCGTACGCCGTCAGGCACCCGATCCGCGCGAACTGGCCGCCGCGGTACGGGCCGTGCGTGACGCGCGGCGGCCGCTGATCGTCGCGGGCGGCGGCGTCCACCACAGCGCGGCCGAGGAGGCGCTGCGGAAGCTCGCGGACGTGACCGGCATCCCCGTCGCCTCCACCCAGGCCGGCAAGGGGTCCCTGCGGTTCGACCACCCCGCGGATGTCGGCGGCATCGGGCACACGGGCACGGCCACGGCCGACGAACTCGCCCGCACCGCCGATCTGGTGATCGGCGTCGGCACCCGCTACAGCGACTTCACCACCGCCTCCGGCACGCTCTTCGAGACGCCGGACGTCCGCTTCGTGAACTTCAACGTCGCCGCGTTCGACGGCCACAAAATGGCGGGCACCCCTCTGATCGCGGACGCCCGCGCGGGCCTGGAGGCGCTGACCGGAGCCCTGGAGGGATGGCGTGTACCGCCCGCTTACGTCGCCGAGTACACCGAGGACAAGGTGCGGTGGGAACAGCGGGTCGACGCGGCGTACGCGGCCGACGAACCCGACGTACGGCCCACGCAGCTCCAAGTCCTCGGCCTGCTCGACGAGTTGGTCACGGACGAGGACGTGATCATCAACGGGGCTGGATCCCTCCCCGGCGATCTCCACAAGCTGTGGAGGGCGCGCTCACCCCGGCAGTACCACGTCGAGTACGGCTACTCCTGCATGGGATACGAGATCCCCGCCTCGATCGGCGTCGCGATGGCGGCGCCGGACCGCCCGGTCTGGGCGCTGGTGGGCGACGGGACGTATCTGATGATGCCCACCGAGATCGTCACGGCCGTCCAGGAGAACATCCCGGTCAAGGTCGTGATCCTGCAGAACCACGGGTACGCGTCCATCGGCGGGCTCTCCGAGTCCGTGGGCGGCGAGCGGTTCGGTACGGCCTACCGCTTCCGGGCGCAGGACGGGACGTACACGGGCGCCCCGCTGCCCGTCGATCTGGCGGCCAACGCGGCCTCGCTCGGGATGCACGTGATCCGCGCCAAAACAGTGGCTGACCTGCGCGATGCCCTCGCCGAAGCGCGGGCGGCAGACCGCCCCACATGTGTCTACGTGGAGACGGAAACGGCAGACACAGTGTCGCCCCCGCCCCCGGCGCAGGCGTGGTGGGATGTGCCCGTGGCCGAGACCGCGGACCGACCGTCGGCGATCAAGGCCAGGAAAGAGTACGACCGGCACGTCTCAGCCCGACGCCGCCACCTGTGAGATGTGAGAGTAGGGATGCTTGTCATGACGAAGACCGTCAACCACTGGATCGGTGGCAAGACTGTCGAGGGCGCGTCGGGTACGTACGGCCCGGTGACCGACCCGGCGACCGGCGCCGTCACCACGCAGGTCGCCTTCGCGGACGTCGACGAGGTGGACGCCGCCGTCGCCTCCGCGCGCGAGGCGTACGCCACGTGGGGCAAGTCCTCGCTCGCCAAGCGCACCTCGGTCCTCTTCGCCTTCCGCGCGCTGCTCGACGCCAACCGTGACGCGATCGCCGAGCTGATCACCGCCGAGCACGGCAAGGTGCACTCGGACGCGCTCGGCGAGGTCGCCCGCGGTCTGGAGATCGTGGACCTCGCGTGCGGGATCACGGTCCAGCTGAAGGGCGAGCTGTCGACGGAGGTCGCCTCGCGCGTGGACGTGTCGTCCATCCGCCAGCCGCTGGGCGTCGTCGCGGGCATCACGCCGTTCAACTTCCCGGCCATGGTGCCGATGTGGATGTTCCCGCTGGCCATCGCGTGCGGCAACACCTTCGTCCTGAAGCCGTCGGAGAAGGACCCCTCGGCCTCGATGAAGATCGCCGAGCTGCTCTCCGAGGCAGGGCTCCCGGACGGCGTCTTCAACGTCGTGCACGGCGACAAGGTGGCCGTCGACCGCCTCCTGGAGCACCCGGACGTGGCGGCCGTCTCCTTCGTGGGCTCCACGCCGATCGCCCGCTACATCCACACCACCGCGACCGCCAACGGCAAGCGCGTCCAGGCGCTCGGCGGCGCCAAGAACCACATGCTGGTCCTGCCGGACGCCGACCTCGACGCGGCGGCCGACGCTGCCGTCTCGGCGGCGTACGGCTCGGCGGGCGAGCGCTGCATGGCCATCTCGGCCGTGGTCGCGGTCGGCGCGGTCGGCGACGAGCTCGTCGCGAAGATCAAGGAGCGGGCCGAGAAGATCAAGATCGGCCCCGGCAACGACCCGACCTCCGAGATGGGCCCGCTGATCACAGCGGCCCACCGCGACAAGGTCGCCTCGTACGTCACGGGCGCCGCGGCGGAGGGCTGCGAGGTCGTCCTCGACGGCACGGGCCACACCGTCGACGGCTTCGAGGACGGCCACTGGATCGGCCTCTCACTCCTTGACCGCGTGCCGGTGACGGCCAACGCGTACAAGGACGAGATCTTCGGCCCCGTCCTGTGCGTGCTGCGGGTCGACACCTACGAGGAGGGCGTGGCGCTGATGAACGCGTCGCCCTTCGGCAACGGCACCGCGATCTTCACGCGTGACGGCGGCGCCGCGCGCCGCTTCCAGCTGGAGATCGAGGCGGGAATGGTGGGCGTGAACGTCCCGATTCCGGTGCCGGTCGGCTACCACTCCTTCGGTGGCTGGAAGGACTCCCTCTTCGGAGATCACCACATCTACGGAAATGACGGGACGCACTTCTACACCCGGGGCAAGGTGGTCACCACCCGCTGGCCCGACCCGTCGGACGCCCCGGCGGGCGTCGACCTGGGCTTCCCGCGCAATCACTGAGCGTGGCCAGGGGGGCCCGCGTACCGCGGTGGTGGTACGCGGGCCCCTTTGCGTACTCCCCAGGGAGGTAAGCCGGTTCAGACCACCGGCTGCCTCGGTTGTCAGCCCTCGCCCGTACGGTTGACGCATGGATCTACGACTGCCCAGGCGCAGACTGCTCGCCGCCGCGGCCGCCCTCGCCGTCCTGGTGGGGGCGGGCACGTGGACGGCCGCGGCATCGGACGACGGGCCCGCCGTGCACCGCGAGGACCGCATGATGCGGATGCCCGGCGCGGGCGGCGCGAAGATCGACACCTCGTACTTCACGGCGGGGGACCCCGGCACGAAGCGCCCCGCGGTCCTCATCGGCCACGGCTTCGGCGGCAGCAAGGACGATCTGCGCGCCCAGGCGGAAGACCTGGCGGGCAAGGGGTACGCGGTCCTGACCTGGTCCGCCCGCGGCTTCGGGAAGTCCACCGGCAAGATCGGCCTCAACGACCCGAAGGGCGAGGTCGCCGACGCCCGCGGGCTCATCGACTGGCTGGCGAAGCGGCCCGAGGTGCAGTTGGACAAGAAGGGCGATCCCCGCGTCGGCATGACCGGTGCCTCGTACGGCGGCGCGGTCTCCCTCCTCGCCGCCGGGTACGACGACCGGGTGGACGCCATCGCCCCCCAGATCACGTACTGGAACCTCAGCGACGCCCTCTTCCCGAACGGCGTGTTCAAGAAGCTCTGGGCAGGCCTCTTCATCAACACCGGCGGCGGCTGCGAGCGGTTCGAGAAGCGGCTCTGTGAGATGTACAACCGCGTCGCCGTGGCCGGGAAGCCGGACGCCGAGGCGCAGAAGCTCCTCGCCGCCCGCAGCCCCGAAGCGGTCGGCGACCGCATCAAGGTGCCCGCCCTGCTCTTCCAGGGCCAGAGCGACTCCCTCTTCCCGCTCGGCCAGGCAGACGCCACGGCCAAGGCGATCCGCGGCAACCACGCGCCCGTGTCCGTCGACTGGATCTCGGGCGGCCACGACGGCGGCGACCGCGAGACGGGGCGGGTGAACGCACGCATCGGCTCGTGGTTCGACCGCTATCTGAAGGACGACAAGGGCACGGACACCGGCCCCGCCTTCCGGGTCACCCGCACCGGAGGCGTCGACTCCACCGACGGCGCGGCACAGCTGCGGGGCGCGAGCGGCGACACGTACCCCGGTCTGGAGAACGGGCAGCGGGACATCGCGCTCAGCGGACGCGAGCCGCAGCGCGTCGAGAACCCCGCGGGCGCCGCGCCGCCCGCCATCTCGGCGCTCCCCGGCGCGGGCGGCGGCGGGCTCAATCAGCTCTCCTCGCTCGGCGTCGGCGTCTCCCTCGACTTCCCCGGCCAGCACGCCGCGTTCCAGTCGGCGCCGCTCAAGGACGACCTGCGCGTCACCGGATCACCGAAGGTGCGGGTGCACGTCAAGTCCGACAGCGAGGACGCCGTGCTCTTCGGGAAGGTGTACGACGTGGGGCCCGGCGGCGGCCAGAAGGTGCTGCCCTCGCAGCTGGTCTCACCGATCCGCGTGGAGGGCGCGAAGGCGGGCAAGGACGTCACCCTCACCCTGCCGGCCGTCGACCACGACCTCCAGAAGGGCCACCGCCTCCGCCTCGTCCTCGCATCGACGGACCTCGGTTACGCCTCTCCGACGCAGCCCGCCACGTACACCGTGTCCGTCAAGGGCGACCTGAAGGTCCCCACGGCGCCCGGCGTGAAGACGGCGGCGGCTCCGCTGCCCGCCTGGGTGTGGTGGCTCCCGGCGTCCGGAGCGGTCATCGCGGTCCTGCTCCTGATCACCGCCCGGCGGCGGACGTCGGCCCCCGCGCCGGACCCGGAGCTCGCGGAAGTGCCGCTCCGGATCACGGACTTGAGCAAGCGGTACGCCAAGTCGACGGACCGTTACGCGGTCCGTGACGTCTCCTTCAGCGTCGAGAAGGGGCAGGTGCTCGGCCTCCTGGGTCCGAACGGCGCGGGCAAGACGACGACCCTGCGCATGCTCATGGGCCTGATCCGGCCCGACGCGGGCGAGATCCGCGTCTTCGGGCAGGCGATCCGGCCGGGCGCTCCGGTCCTCTCCAGGGTCGGCGCGTTCGTCGAGGGCGCGGGCTTCCTGCCGCACCTCTCCGGAGCTGAGAACCTGGAGCTGTACTGGAAGGCCACCGGGCGCCCCGCCGAAGACGCCCGCATGGACGAGGCGTTGGAGATCGCCGGGCTCGGCGACGCGCTGGCCCGCGCGGTGCGGACGTACTCGCAGGGCATGCGGCAGCGGCTCGCGATCGCCCAGGCGATGCTCGGCATGCCGGACCTGCTGATCCTCGACGAACCGACGAACGGCCTCGACCCGCCACAGATCCGCGAGATGCGCGAGGTGATGATCCGGTACGCGTCGGGCGGCCGCACGGTCATCGTCTCCAGCCACCTCCTCGCCGAGGTCGAGCAGTCCTGCACCCACCTGGTGGTCATGGACCGCGGCCGCCTTGTCCAGGCGGGCCCGGTCGCGGAGATCATCGGCTCCGGCGACACGCTCCTGGTGGGGCTCGCGGACGACGTCTCCGACCCCATGGTCGACAAGGTCGCCGCCCTGCCCGGCGTGGCATCGGCGGCCCGCGCGGACGGCGGCCTCCTGGTACGCCTCGACGGCACGGACGGTGCGAGCGCGGCACGGCTGCTGCCCGAACTGGTGCGCTTGGAGCTGCCGGTGGAGTCCATGGGCCCGCACCGCCGCCTCGAAGACGCGTTCCTGACCCTGATCGACGGAGGCACCGCATGAGCGCCACAGCCACGGAGCGGCCGGGCACCGAGCCGGGCACGGAACGCGCCACGGCTCCCGGATACCGCCCCGGCCGCACGCTGCCGCTGCGGGTCGAGGCGGTCCGCCAGCTGAAGCGGCGCAGGACGCTGGTGATGGCCGGCGTGATGGGCCTGCTGCCCTTCGTGCTGCTCATCGCGTTCACCATCGCCGGGTCGCCGGAGTCCCGAAGCGGCCGGGTGACGCTGATGGACACGGCCACGGCGTCGGGCGCGAACTTCGCGGCGACGTGTCTGTTCGTGTCGGCGGGCTTCTTGCTGGTCATCCCGGTCGCGCTGTTCTGCGGGGACACGGTCGCCTCGGAGGCGAGCTGGTCGTCCCTGCGCTATCTGCTCGCGGCGCCGGTGCCGCGGGCCCGTCTCCTGTTCTCGAAGCTGGCGGTCGCGCTCGGCCTCAGCGCCGCGGCGATGATCCTGCTCCCGCTGATCGCCATCGCGGTCGGGACAGTGGCCTACGGCTGGGGCCCGCTCCAGATCCCGACCGGCGGAGCACTGCCCGCGGGGACGGCGGCGCAGCGCCTGGTGATCGTCGTGGCGTACATCTTCGTCTCCCAACTGGTCACGGCCGCCCTCGCGTTCTGGCTCTCGACCAAGACCGACGCACCGCTGGGAGCGGTGGGCGGCGCGGTCGGCCTGACCATCGTCGGCAACGTCCTGGACGCGGTGACGGCACTGGGCAGCTGGCGCGACTTCCTGCCGGCGCACTGGCAGTTCGCGTGGGCGGACGCGATCCAGCCGAGGATGGAGTGGGGCGGAATGATCCAGGGCTCGGCGGTCTCGGTGACGTACGCCCTTGTGCTGTTCGCGTTGGCGTTCAGGGGGTTCGCGCGGAAGGACGTGGTGTCGTAGGGGTTCGCCGGTGTTTCAGCCTGTCCGGCGTTTGAGGACGAACGCGGCGAAGCCGGTGATTGACGCCGCTCTGGGCCCAGGGGCCCGATGTTTCAGCCCGTCCGGCGTTTGAGGACGAACGCGGCGAAGCCGGTGATCGACCCCGCTCAAGGCCCAGGGGCCCGTTCCCGCATCGAGACGCTTCCGCAACGGTTTTGAGCGAGCGTTCGTGAGGGCCCGCGCGTCACAGTCATGTGAACCGACGACGCGAGGGGGCCAGGATGCGGACCTGGAAAGTACGGCGGGGGCTGCTCGCCGCGGCCATGGCGAGTGGGCTGTTGCTCAGCGGCTGCACTGCCGGTGGCGAGAACGCGGACCGGGCCACGGGCAGCGACAAGCGGGACCGGAGCGGCACCGCGCCGCTGCCCGCGCCCGGCCCCGCATCGCCCGAGGGCGGCGACGCGGCCACCCCCGGTGAACAACAGGACGGCAAGGAACGTGACTTCGCCCCGCCACCTGACTACCTCTCCACGTTCGCCCTTGACGTGGACACCGCCTCCTACGGCTTCGCCCGCCGCACCCTCGCCGCGGGAAGCCTCCCGGACCCGGCGACCGTACGCCCCGAAGAGTTCGTCAACAGCTTCCGCCAGGACTACCCGCGTCCCGAGGGCGACGGCTTCTCCGTGAACGTCGACGGCGCCCGCACCGACGAGGACGACTGGTCCCTGATGCGGGTGGGGCTCGCGACCCGCGGCGACGGCTCGGACGGCGAACGCCCGCCCGCCGCCCTCACCTTCGTGATCGACGTCTCCGGTTCGATGGCGGAGCCAGGCCGCCTCGACCTGGTCAAGGAGTCGCTCGGGATCATGACCGACCAGCTGCGCGACGACGACTCCGTCGCGTTCGTCACCTTCAGCGACAGCGCCGAGACGGTCCTCCCCATGACCCGTCTCGGCGACCACCGCGGCAAGGTGCACTCGGCCATCGACGCCATGGAGCCGACCCAGTCCACCAACCTGGAGGCAGGGGTCCGCACGGGGTACGACACCGCGGTGGGCGGCAGGCGCGACGGCGCCACCAACCGCGTCGTGCTCCTCTCCGACGCCCTCGCCAACACCGGTGAGACCAGCGCCGACGGCATCCTGGAGCGCATCTCCGACGCCCGCCGCGAACACGGCATCACCCTCTTCGGGGTCGGCGTCGGCAGCGACTACGGCGACGCCCTGATGGAACGCCTCGCCGACAAGGGCGACGGCCACACCACCTACGTGTCGGACAGCGAGGAGGCCCGCAAGGTCTTCTGCGAGCAGCTCCCGGCCAACATCGAGCTGCGCGCCCGCGACGCGAAGGCACAGGTCGCCTTCGACCCGCAGACCGTCAAGCAGTTCCGGCTCATCGGCTACGAGAACCGCGCGGTCGCCGACGACGACTTCCGCGACGACAGCGTGGACGGCGGCGAGGTCGGTCCCGGACACACCGTGACCGCGCTGTACGCCGTACGGACGAGGCCCGGCGCGAGCGGGCACGTGGCGACGGCAAGCGTCCGCTGGCTCGACCCCGACAACCGTGTCCCGCACGAGGAGTCGAACGAGATCGAGACGGCGGACATGGAGGGCGGGCTGCAGAACGCCGACAGGGGGCTGCGCACGACGGCGGTCGCCGCGTACTTCGCCGACGCGCTGCGGCACGGGACCTCCGCACGGGCCGAGCCCGGCGACCCCGCCGTGCGGCCCGACACCGGAACGACGGCCAACGCCCCCCAGCCGATGTCCACCTCCACCGGAACCTCTACCGGATCCTCCTCCTGGCGGCCGCTGCCCGGAGCGCCCACGCTCGCGGAACTGGCCAGGAACGCTGAGGAGTTGGCCTCGGACGGCGACAAGTCCCTGCGTGACCTCGCGACCGCCATCCGGCAGGCGGACCGCCTCACCGGCGGTTCCGGGTACGGCGGAGGCGGGGCGGAGGACGAGGGCGAGATCACCGGCAGCCGCTAACGGTCTCCGCAGAGCTGCCGCTCGGCCCGCACCGGATCGTTCGGGAAGCGGAACGACGTCCGCTCCCACACCCCGGTGACATTGCGCAGGAAGCGCCCCGGCGTCATCGGATCCCGCGTCGCCGCCCGCAGCTCGGCCAGCGCACCGCAGTCGAGCGCCCGCCGGGCGGCGGCGACCCCCGCCGGGTCGAGGCCCTCGGGGAGGGGGCCACGGCCGCGGTCGGCGAAGATCCAGGTGTCCGGGAGCCGCTTGTCGTGGCCCACACGGCCGTTGAGGCGCTCGGAGTGCGCGGCCAGCGGGTAGGCGAGCCCGATCGGGTCGAGGGCGGCGCCGTCCAGGGGCACCACGGTGCCGCTGAAGCCGAGCGTGCTGTAGACGCCGGTGACGGTGGGGGAGTTGGCGGTGGCGGGCGTCCTCGCGAGGAACAGGCTGGGCGTGCCCGCACGATCGGCCTCGCGTACGAGACGTGCGTACGCGACGTTGCTCGGGTAGCCCGCGAAGTAGTGGTGGAGGGGGTGGGGCGCCGCGTTCTGCTGGACGTACACACCGCGCTCGTCCGCGACGCCGCCGGGCCCGATCCGGCCCTCGTACGGAATCCGCAGCAGGCTCGCGCAGGCCACGGCCCAGATTCCGATGCCGACGGCCGCGATGGTCCACGCTCGCGTGACGGGCACCAGGAAGACCGGCAGGAGCATGAGCAGCAGGCCCGGCAGGAACATCCGGCCGTGCATGAAGTCCCCGCCCACCTTGATGACGTAGGCCCAGCAGAGGAGCCCCGCGATGACGGGCGCGAGCGCGGGGATCAGGAAGGCCGCGTCCCGCCGCGCCGGCGCGGGCGGCAGCAGGGCCGCGAGCAGGAACAGCGCGGGCACCCAGAGCAGATAGGGCTCCGCGAAGTCCGCGAGATAGCCGAACCCGCGCCCCCACAGGCTCTGCGAGGCCTCCTTGGTCACGCCGGGCAGCGGCATCAGCTGCCCGTAGTACCCGACCCGGAAGATCTCGTACGCGACCGGCAGCGCGAGGGCGGCTCCGAGCCCGCCGAACGTGGCCCGCCGCGGCGGCTGTGCCATCAGCCACTGCGCGACGAGGAAGACGGCGGACACGAGCGCGAGGTCGGGCCGTACGAGGGGGCCGAGGCCGATGACGACACACGTGGAGAGCGAGGACGCCCGCGTGACGAGCAGCAGCCAGGCCCCCGCGATCCAGCAGGTGGCGAGTCCGGTCTCCAGGCCGGAGGTGGCGAAGTCCCAGACGGGCGGCAGCGCGAGCAGAACGAGGCAGCCGAGGGGGAGCACCGCCTTGTCCGCGTTGCTCGCGTTGTCCGCGTACAGTCGCATCGCCCCGAGCGAGGCGAACGCGAACCCGGCCGCGGTCAGCAGCAGCCCGCCGTACATCGCGGCCCTCGCGATGTCGAGGCCCGGCAGCCCCGCGAGCACGAGCAGCCACTGCCAGAGGGTGCCGGTGGAGGACTCGGCGCGTTCGCCCGCGTTGAAGACGGGGCCGTTGCCGGCCAGGATCTGCCGCACCGTACGGACGTAGATGTGGCCGTCGTCGGACATCCAGCGCCGCTGGAACCCGGCGAACGCGACGACGCAGGCCGGCAGCAGACACAGGACGGCGCGCCGGAGCCTGCGCCCGGTGTCGCTTCGGCTGTTGATCAGCCCGAGGACGGCGTCGGATTCGCGGAGGGGAGGGTGCGTCGACGTCATGATCTACTTATCGGCGCAGGTCAGCGCGTGCTTTAGGTTCTAGCGGATCTGCCGCCCCGAGATGGCCCGTGCGATCACCAGGCGCTGGATCTCACTCGTCCCCTCGAAGATCGTGTAGATCTTCGCGTCCCGGTACATCCGCTCCACCGGATGCTCCCTGCTGTACCCCGCACCCCCAAGCACCTGCACCGCCTTCTCGGTCGCCGAAACGGCCAGCTCACCGGCGCGCAGCTTGGCCATCGAGCCCTGCCCCGCGTCGAACGCCTTGTCGTTGCGCGCCATCCACGACGCCTGCCAGATCAGCAGCCGCACGGCCTCGATCTCGGTCCGCAGATCGGCGAGCGCGAAGGCGATGGACTGGTTCTCGATGATGGGGCGGCCGAAGGCGACCCGGGAGCCCGCGTAGTCGAGCGCGTATTCGTACGCGGCCCGCGCGATGCCGAGCGCCTGCGCACCCACGGTCGGGCGGCTCACCTCGAAGGTCGCCATCGCCGCTTGCCCGCGGCCCCCGGAACCGGCCTTCGTGCTGCCACCGGAACCCGCATTCGTACCCTCGCGGGCCCGCGCGAGCCGGGCGTCGAGACGCTCCTTGCCGCCGAGCAGGCAGTGCCCCGGCACGCGTACGTCGTCCAGGAACACATCCGCGGTGTGCGAGGCCCGCAGCCCCAACTTCCTTATCTTCTTGGCACCTTCGAGGCCCCGCGTGCCGGGCGGCACGATGAACGCCGCCTGCCCCCGCGAGCCGAGGGACGGATCGACGGACGCGACCACCACATGGACGTTGGCGATGCCGCCGTTCGTGATCCACGCCTTCTGGCCCGACAGGGTCCACTCGTCGCGTGCCTCGTCGTACGTCGCGCGGGTCCGCATCGCCGAGACGTCGGAGCCCGCGTCGGGCTCGGAGACGCAGAACGCCGCGACCTTGGGGTCGTCCTCGTCACCGAAGCACTGCGGCACCCACTCGGCGAGCTGGTCGGGTGTGCCCGCCGAGAAGATCCCGGCCACCGCGAGCGACGTGCCGAACAGGGCCATCCCGATGCCGGCGTCGCCCCAGAACAGCTCCTCGTTGGCGATCTGCAGCGAGAGTCCGCTGGGGTCGCCGAAGAGATCGGCCAGGGACTCGAATCCGTACAGGCCGATCTTGGCGGCCTCCTGGATGACGGGCCAGGGAGTCTCCTCGCGCTCGTCCCACTCGGCGGCGGCCGGCCGCACCACGTCGGCGGCGAAGCCGTGCACCCAGCCGCGCAGGTCCCGTTGTTCCTCGGTCAGTTCGAGAGAGAAGGCCATGGGGGGTGTCCCCTTCCGGAAGTCGGTGCGGGCGTTTGGGGTCAGGCCTTCGGGATGTCGAAGTAGCGGGTCAGGCCGGCGGCGAACGCCACATCGCCCGCGATCTTGATCTTGCGCATCATGAACATCGTCACGGGGCTCGCGTTGCCGGAGACGAGCTTGAGGAACTCGGCGTCGGCCATGACGAGCGTGACGCGCGGCTCGGCGTCCGAGCGGCCCTCGCGGACGGTGCAGGTGCCCTCCGAGATGTCCGTCTCGTAGACCGCCTCGTCGACGCCCGTGATCTTCCAGCGGATCAGCGCCTTGACGGTGCCCGCGGCCTCCGGCTTGAACTGCCGGCCCATCCGCCCGAACACCTCTTGCAGGACGCGGGCGCGCAGCTCCGCGTCCTGGGCGATCTCGGTGATCTCCTTGCCGGAGAGCCCCTTCACGATCTTCGCGAACTCCTCGGGGGTGACGCTCGCGAAGTCGAGCCCGGCCAGCCCGTCAGCGCCACCGATGCCGTCCGTCATGGCAATCTCCTTACTCAAGAGTAAACTTACTAAGGGGTAAGGTAGCCCCGAGTCTGGGAGGCTGCAAGGGTGACGGTCAACGGGAGAACTGAGGGACGGCGTCGGCGCGTTCCGCGCCAGGAGCGCGAACAGCAGATCATCGATGTGGCGGTGACGGTCTTCGCCAAGCGCGGCTATCACGCCGCGTCCGTGGACGAGATCGCCGAACTGGCCGGCATCTCCAAGCCGATGGTCTATCTCTACCTCGACTCCAAGGAGGGGCTCTTCCTCGCCTGCCTGCGGCGCGAGGCCGACCGCCTGGTCGCCGCCTTCCAGGACGCGGCGCGGGCCGGGGGCGGCGCGCCCGAACTGCGCCTGCACGCGGGCCTCTCGGCGTTCTTCGCCTTCGTCGCCGAGCACCGCGACAGCTGGGTCGTCCTGCACCGCCAGGCCTCGGAGCTGAGCGAGGCGATCGCGTCCGCCGTGGCCGACGCGCGGCGTGCGGTGATGGCGCAGGTCGCGGGCCTGGTCCGGGACGGCATCGCGGAGAACCCCGGCGGCTCCCAACTGGACGACGAGGACGCCGACTTCGTCGCGTACGCGCTGGTGGGTGCGGCGGACTCGCTCACCGACTGGATGGGCGGCCATCCCGGCCAGTCGCCGGAGGGGGTCACTCTGCGGCTGATGAACATGGTGTGGGTGGGGATGGGGCGGGTGCTTGAGGGGGAGGTGTGGGTGCCGGCGGCCGAGTGAGCCCGGCCGGCCGACTTCTTGTCTGCCCGCTTCTTGTCTGCCCGCCCCATTGAACTTTTCCTACGCTTGAGTAAGTTGACCTCCCAGTAAGTACGCACCGCATCACCTCCGCATGTCAGCTGGGTAGCCGGGAGCCGTCATGGGCGTACGCAAGGATCTGAAACGGGCGCAACGCCACAGCGAGCTGGGGGAGCGCGCCCCGGTGGAGGTCGTCCGGGACGAGCACGGCGTCGTGCGCGAGGCGCGTACGCCTCGGCTCGCGGCGAAGGCCACCGTGGGCAGCACCGCCGACATCCCCTTCACCAACGCCGCCGAGGCGCCCGGCGCGATTGTCCTGCGCCGCAAGCAGGGCGGCCAGTGGCGCCCGGTCACCGCAGCTGCCTTCGCGCGCGAAGTCACCGCCACGGCAAAGGGGTTGATCGCTGCCGGGCTCCAGCCGGGCGGCCGGGTCGCGCTGATGTCCCGTACGCGGTACGAGTGGGCCGTACTGGACTTCGCGATCTGGGCGGCGGGTGGGCAGACCGTGCCCGTGTACGCCACGTCGGCGGCGGAACAGATCGAGTGGATCGTGCGGGACTCCGGCGCGACGCTGCTGATCGCGGAGACGGAGGAGAACGTCGCGACGGCCGAGGCGGCGGTCGGTGGCCTCACCGAGCCGCCACGCATCCTCTGCGTCGACGACGGCGCTCTCTTCGAACTCGCCTCCCAGGGAGCGGGGTTGCCCGATGAGGAAGTGACCAAGCGGCGGGCGGCCCTCACCCCCGAATCCGTCGCCACCATCTGCTACACGTCCGGCACGACCGGCAAGCCCAAGGGCTGCGTCCTCACGCACGGCAATCTGCACGCCGAGGCCGCGAACACGGTCGACCTGCTGCACCCCATCTTCAAGGAGATCACCGGACAGGTCGCCTCCACGCTCCTGTTCCTGCCGCTCGCCCACATCCTGGGCCGCACCATCCAGATCGCCTGCATGCTCGCCCGCATCGAACTCGGCCACTGCCCGAGCATCAAGCCGGACGAACTGAGGCCCGAACTGCGCGAGTTCAGGCCGACGTTCGTCGTCGGCGTCCCGTACCTCTTCGAGAAGATCCACGACATGGGGCGCGCGACCGCGGAGAAGATCGGGCGCGGCGCGTCCTTCGACCGGGCCGAGGGGATCGCGGTGCGGTTCGGGGAGGCGTATCTGAACAAGTTCCTCGACGCGGGCAAGGGCGGGGGCGATGACGAGGGTGAGGGGAAGAGGAAAGGGCAGGGGCAGGGGAAGGGGAAGGGCACGCACGGCCCCGGCCCTTCGCTCGGGCTCTACCTCGGCTGGGCGCTGTACGAACTGCTGGTCTACCGCCGCATCCGCAAGGAGGTCGGCGGCAGGCTGCGCTACGCGATCAGCGGCGGCTCGCCCCTCGACCGGCGCCTCAACCTCTTCTTCTACGCCGCGGGGATCATCATCTACGAGGGGTACGGCCTGACGGAGACCACGGCAGCCGCGACCATCACGCCTCCGCTGAAGCCCCGCCCCGGCACGGTGGGGACGCCGGTGCCGGGTACCGCGGTGCGCATCGCGGACGACGGCGAGGTGCTCATCAAAGGCGGCATCGTCTTCGGCTCGTACTGGAACAACCCGGCAGCGACGGACGCGGTGCTGCGGGACGAGTGGTTCGCGACGGGTGATCTGGGGGCGCTCGACGAGGACGGCTACCTCACGATCACCGGGCGCAAGAAGGACATCATCGTCACGTCCGGGGGCAAGAACGTCTCCCCGGCGATCCTGGAGGACCGGCTGCGCAGCCGGGCGCCGGTCGGGCAGTGCATCGTCGTCGGCGACAACCGCGCGTACGTAGCGGCGCTCATCACGCTGGACCCGGAGGCCGTCGAGCACTGGCTCGCCGTGCGCAAGCGCCCGAAGGACACCCCGCTCGCCGAGCTGTGCCGGGACCCGAAGATGATCGCGGAGGTCCAGAAGGCCGTGGACTACGCCAACACGGCGGTCTCACGGGCCGAGTCCATCCGCACATTCGCCATGGTCGAGGGCGAGTTCACCGAGGACAACGGTCTGCTCACGCCGTCGCTGAAGATCAAACGGCATGCGGTGACGGCGGCGTACGCGGATGAGATCGAGGCGCTCTACGGCGAGTCCGCACGGTGAGTGAGAGCGACGACGGGGCGTACGACTTCGACGTACTGGTGGTCGGTTCCGGGTTCGGCGGGTCCGTGGCCGCGCTGCGCCTGACGGAGAAGGGCTACCGCGTCGGCGTCCTGGAGGCGGGCCGCCGCTTCACCCGCGAGACGCTCCCCACGGACTCCTGGGACCTGAGGAACTACCTGTGGGCCCCGGTCCTCGGCCTCTACGGCATCCAGCGCATCCACCTCCTGCGCAACGTCATGGTCCTCGCGGGCGCAGGGGTGGGCGGCGGCTCGCTCAACTACGCGAACACCCTCTACGTACCGCCGCCCGCCTTCTTCCAGGACAAGCAGTGGGCGGACATCACGGACTGGCAGACGGAACTGGCCCCGTACTACGACCAGGCCCGGCGCATGCTCGGCGTACGCCAGAACCCGACCACGACCGAGGCGGACGAACATCTGCGGGCGGCGGCGGACCGGATGGGAGTGGCGGACACATTCAGGCTGACGCCGGTGGGGGTGTTCTTCGGGGACGGGGCGGATGCGGGGGCTGGTGATGACGGCGCGGGAGCCGGTGGTGACGGCGTGGGGGCTGGCGGTGCCGGTGGCGCCACCGGCACCAGTCCTTCAACGGCCGGACAGCGCACGGAAGTTCCCGATCCGTATTTCGGCGGGGCGGGGCCCGCGCGGGCGGCGTGCACGGAGTGCGGGTCGTGCATGACGGGCTGCAAGATCGGCGCCAAGAACACACTCACCGAGAACTACCTCTACCTGGCCGAGCGGGCGGGCGCGGAGATTCGCGCGATGACGACGGTGGTGTCGGTGCGGGAGGTCGCAGGGGGCCACGAGGTGGTGACGGTCCCTACGAACAAGCGCCGCAAAGGGAGCCATCGCACCACCCTCCGGGCGCGCCACGTCGTCCTCGCGGCGGGGACGTACGGCACCCAGACCCTCCTGCACCGCATGAAGGACGAGGGAGTGCTGCCAGGCCTGTCCGACCGTCTCGGCAGCCTGACCCGCACCAACTCCGAGGCGCTGGTGGGCGCGGTGACCTTCCCGCGCCGCTACCGCAAGAAGCACGGCGCTGGCCGCCCCCTGGACTTCACGCGGGGCGTGGCCATCACGTCCTCCATCCACCCGAACCCCACCACCCACATCGAGAACGTCCGCTACGGCAAGGGCTCCAACCTGATGGCGCTGATCTGCGTCCCGCAGTACAGCCGCACCCTCCCCAAGCCGCTGGCGGCCGTGCTGGCCTTCCTCACGCACCCCGTACTGGTGGCACGGGTGGCATCGACACACCGCTGGTCGGAGCGCACGATCATCGGCCTGGTCATGCAGACCCACGACAACTCCCTCACCACACGCCTGGGCCGCCGCGGCCTGCTGACGGCGGAACAGGGCCACGGCGCACCCAACCCGGTGCACATCGAGGAGGGCTGGGAGGCGGCGGGCCTGGTGGCCGAAAGAATCAACGGCTTCGCGGGCACGAACTTGGGCGAACTCCTCAACAAGCCCCTCACGGCCCACTTCCTGGGCGGCTGCCCGATAGGGGACTCACCGGACAAGGGCGTGATCGACCCCTACCACCGCCTGTACGGCCACCCGGGCATCTCGGTGGTGGACGGCGCAGCGATCTCAGCAAACCTGGGCGTGAACCCCTCACTCACGATCACAGCCCAGGCAGAACGAGCGATGGCGCACTGGCCCAACAAGGGTTCCCAGGACCCCCGCCCACCACAGACGACCGGCTACACCCGAGTAAGCCCGACCCCGCCAAGGACCCCAACGGTCCCGAAGGGCGCATACGGGGAACTACGGCTACCGGAGTAGGGGCCGGCCCAGGGAGCCTCGCCAAGAAGAAAACTATGCGCCCCCGGCAGGACTCGAACCTGCGGCCAAGCGCTTAGAAGGCGCCTGCTCTATCCACTGAGCTACGGGGGCCGGATGGTGGCCGGTGGCCTGGAGCCCGGGTGGGGACGAGCCGTGACCTTGCCGGGGACAAGGATAGGGCTCCCGGGTCCTTGTCCCTGGTGCTTCGCCTCCGCGGCACTATGTGGAGGTTCAGTGAAGCGGTCCTGATAATCGCAGGCAGGTACGAATCTCGCATCGCTTTTAGCGTCTCGCGCCCCGGGTGTTGTGCACTCGTTATGCCTGTGCCCCAGTCGCCCCTTCCATCCCATGTGTCCGATCGGCGCGCAGGGGTGCCCATATGCTTCAGAAAGCCGTCAAAATTGGGCATTCTTCGCATGTGGTGACCTTGGACGTACGGCCTCAACTGCTCGACGCACTCTCCGCCCTGCGCGAGCGTGTCGCCGCCGCACGCTTTCCGCTCCCCTTGGTGGGGGCGCCACGCGCGCGTGCCAACCGCGACGAGCTCCTTGCCCAGCTCGACGACTACTTGGTGCCCCGGTTGCGGGCACCCGAAGCGCCGCTGCTCGCCGTGATCGGGGGTTCCACCGGGGCGGGCAAATCGACCCTGGTGAACTCCCTCGTCGGGCGGCAGGTCAGTGAGGCGGGTGTGCTGCGCCCGACCACCCGGACACCGGTCCTTGTGTGCCATCCGGAGGATCATCACTGGTTCGCCGGAATGCGCGTACTGCCGGACCTCACGCGCGTGTGGGTACCCCGTCCGGAGCCTTCGGCCGGGGACGACGAGGACGACGACGGGAGCGATGACCTGCTCCCCCTGGGGCCCGACGGCGAGCAAGCGCTGCGCATCGAGACCTCGGAGACCCTGCCCCAGGGGCTCGCGCTCCTGGACGCCCCCGACGTCGACTCCCTCGTCTCCGACAACCGGATCCTCGCCGCCGAGCTGATCTCGGCGGCCGACGTCTGGGTGATGGTGACCACCGCGTCCCGGTACGCGGACGCCGTGCCCTGGCATCTGCTGCGTACCGCCAAGGAGCACGACGCCACGCTCGTCACCGTCCTCGACCGCGTGCCCCACCAGCTGGTGGCCGAGGTGTCGCGGCAGTACGGAGCGCTGCTCGTCAAGGCGGGCCTGGGCGACGTGCCGCGCTTCACCGTGCCCGAGCTGCCCGAGTCCACGGGCGGCGGCGGCCTGCTTCCCTCCACCGCCGTCGCGCCGCTGAGGGCCTGGCTCACCCACCGGTCCCAGGAGCCCACGGCCCGGGCGCAGGCCATCGCGCGCACCGCACACGGCGTCATCCAGTCCCTCAACGTGCGGGTCCCCGAGCTCGCGGGCGCCGTCGCCCTCCAGTACGCGGCCGCACTGCGGCTCACGTCCGCCGTCGACGAGGCGTACGGACATGAGCACGCGCGCGTGCGGGAGCGCCTGCAAGCGGGGGCCGTCCTTGCGGGCGACGCGCTGAAGCGGTGGCGCAGCTACCCCCTGGACTGCGGTGCCGGCGAGCTCCTCGACGCCGTCTCCGAGAGCCTGGAGGCGCTGCTGCTGTGCGCGGTGACCGCCGCCGACGAGCGGATCGACGAGGCCTGGCGGCGCGAGCCGGCCGCCGCCGCCCCCGGGCTCGGTGGCCGTGACCGGTCCCTGGAGAGCGCGGAGGGCGCCGAGAGCGCCGAGCACCGCATCGGGATGGCGGTACGCCGCTGGCGACGCGTCCTGGAGGAGTACGCGGAGGAAGAGATCCGCGGGCTCGACCGCATCGAGAAGAACTTCCTCCCCGACCCCGAGATGGTGGCCGCCCTGCTCGCCACGGCCCTGCTCGGCGGGGGCCGCGGACGCTCGGCGGGCGAGACGCTCGCCGAGCGGATCGGCGCCCACGGAGCGCTCCGGCTGCGGGACCGGGGCGGACGCCTGCTCACCACCTACCTGGACAACGTCCTGGACGCGGAGCGCGAGCGGCGCCTCGCCCCTCTCGACGCCCTCGACGTGAACCCCGAACCCCAGGCCGACCTGATCGCCGCGCTGTCCGTACTGCAGAAGGAGAGGTGACCGCCGTGACTGCCGTCACTGATCACACCGAGCACGAGCGTGAGCGCGAAGAGCCTCCCGAGGGGCCGAGGAGCCCCGAGGGGCCAGGGGGTTCCGAGGGGCCAGGGGGTTCCGAGGGCGCCGCGGAGGAGACCCGTGGCGGCTCGGAAGCCGTCTGGGACGACGGGCTGATCGCGCGACGCGGCGGTGCCACGCGCGATGGCTCGGCTGAGGGGGCGGGCGGCGCGGCGAGGGGCGGCGCCGACGCGTATGCCCCTGCGGAGCCTTCCTCCGGAGTGCTGTCCGGTGCCAGCACGCAGTCCAGTACAGGTATGTCGTCCGGTGCCAGTACGCCATCCGGTGCTCCCTCCCGTACGACATCCGATACCTCGTCCGGCATTTCGACCGCCTACGAAGGGCCCCTGCGCGCCCGGCTCGACGCCCTGCGTGAACTCGTCGGGCTCTCCCGCACCCGCCTCGACAGCGCCACGCTCGCCGAGGCGGGCCGGGTCCTCGACGAGGCCGCGGCCCGGCGCAGGCTCTCCGGGCGGCACACCGTCGTCGCCATCGCGGGTGCCACGGGGAGCGGCAAGTCGACGCTGTTCAACGCCCTGGCCGGGGTGACGATCTCGGAGACCGGCGTCCGCAGGCCGACCACGGCGGCCCCCATCGGGTGCAGCTGGACCGACGGCGCCGCGGGGCTCCTGGACCGGCTCGGCATTCCGGGGCGGCTGCGCAGACGTCCGCTCCAGGGCCCGGACATGAACACCCTGGAGGGGCTCGTCCTGATCGACCTGCCCGACCACGACTCGGCGGTCGGGGAGCACCGCGCGCACGTGGACCGGATCCTCGCGCTCGTCGACGCGGTCATCTGGGTCGTCGACCCCGAGAAGTACGCCGACGCGATGCTCCATGAGCGCTATCTGCGGCCCATGGCGGGGCACGCCGAGGTCATGTTCGTCGTGCTCAACCAGGTGGACCGGCTGCCGGGCGACGCCGCCCACCAGGTGCTCGACGATCTGCGGCGGCTGCTCGACGAGGACGGCATCGCCCTGGGCGAGCACGGCGAACCAGGTGCCACCGTGCTCGCCCTCTCCGCGCTGACCGGCGACGGGGTCGGTGAACTCCGGGAGTCCCTCGGCCAGTTCACCAAGGAGCGAGGCGCCGCCGCCCGGCGGATCGCGGCCGACCTGGACGCCACCGCCGACCAGCTGTGGCCGGTGTACGCGGCCGGGGCCGGGTGGCACGGAGGCCGGGGCAGGTCGTGGATCGGGCTCAGCGAAGAGGCGCGCGAGGAGTTCACCGACCGGCTCGCGGACGCGGTGGGCGCGGCGGCGGCGGGGCAGGCCGCGGAACGGGCCTGGCAGCGCAACGCGGGCAAGGCGTGCACCGCGCCCTGGCTGAGGCTGTGGCGTTGGTACGAGGCCCAGCGCTCGCCGCGGGGTATCGGCTGGCCCGTGGCGCAGGCGCCCGCGGACGAGGAGGCCACAGCTCGGCAGCGTGTCGAGCAGGCGGTGCGCACGGTGGCCGACGAGGCGGCTTCCGGGTTGCCCCAGCCCTGGGGGCAGGCTGTGCGGGAGGCCGCGGTGCGCGGTGCGGAGGGGCTGCCCGAGGCGCTCGACGAGCTGACGGTGTCGGCAGGGGTGCCGGAGGGGAGGCCTCCGCGGCCCGGGTGGTGGCCGGTCGCGGTCCTCGCCCAGGCGGCGATGACGTTGCTCCAAGTCGTGGGCGGGCTCTGGCTGGTGGCGCAGATCATCGGGATCGCGGAGCCGAATCTGGGCGTGCCGGTGCTGCTGATGCTGGCCGGCATCGTGGGCGGCCCCTGCGTGGAGTGGGGGAGCCGGATGGCGGCGAGGGGGCCGGCGCGACGGTATGGCCTGGACGCGGAACGGCGGTTGCGGGAGGCGGCCGCCGGGTGCGGGCGGGCGAGGGTCCTCGATCCGGTGGCGGCGGAGCTGCTGCGGTATCTGGAGGTGCGGGAGCAGTACGTGCGGGTGACGGGGGCGGCGGTGGGCTGAGGGGGCTTGAGGGGCGGGGCGCCGCCGCTCGGGGGCCTGGCGCCCCGTTTGGGTGAGGGAGTTTTCCACAACTGGCCGGTAGACCACAGGGCTCAGCGAGATCGTGCCGACCGGTCCACTCTGAGATCAAGCCGCGGGACCGACCGCCGCGGCGGCGGAAGCGGAGTGGACGAGGGAGGGGTTCGGCATGAACGAGACCTTGGTGACGGTGGTGGGGAACGTCGCGACGACGCCGGTGTTCCGGGAGTTGCCGTCCGGGCCGGTGGCCCGGTTCCGGCTCGCGGTGACGGCGCGGTACTACGACGCGGTGCAGAACGTCTGGGCGGACGGACACACCAACTTCTTCACGGTGTGGGCGAGGCGATCGCTCGGCTCGAATGTGCAGGGTTCCCTGACGATCGGTGAACCCGTCATCGTCCAGGGCAAGTTGAAGGTGCGCGACGAGGAGCGGGGCGGCCAGCACTGGACGTCGGCGGACATCGACGCGATCGCGATCGGCCACGATCTCTCGCGCGGGACGGCGGCGTTCCGGCGCGTGCTCAAGGCGAACGCGGCACTGACGGATCCAGCTGCGGTGCGTGAGCAGGTACTTGAGCCCGAGCCGGTCGGGTGAGGGGCTCCGGGGGTGCCGGGTGATGGCCCGTCAGAGGCTGCGGCGGGCGGCGACCGATGTGCGGCTTATCGGCGAATGGGTGCCGTTGATTTGTCGATAAGCCCAGTTCTGAAAGGTTGTTGGCGATAACGATTCCGAGTCGGATCGGTTATCGAACGGCAGGACTGGGGACCGTGGTGTGCCGCGTCCCTAGGATGCCGAACATAGTTAACGGGGCAGTAGGTAGTGGAGGCCACGCAGGTGGCAGGTGATTCTGCCCCTTTCGATCTGCTGGCGGGACCACCCCCCTCGATGTGAACGGGTCCCGTCCGGAGGGGAATTCTGTGTCTTTTGCGCGTTCAGTGTTGTCGGCGTTCTCTGCCTTCTCCGGGGGCCGTGCGTGCTCTGCCCCGTCCCGGGGGAGACGGGGCGCAGCGCGCCTCGCCGCGGTGACGCTGGCGACCGGGGCCCTCGCGGCGGGCGCGATAGCCACCGCGGGTCCCGCCGCGGCGGAAGAGGCTCCGCAGCGCCGGGGCGGAGCCGTCGCGACGCTGGGCGGGCTTCAGACGTACGGCCAGGCCGTCGTCCGTGACAACGGGGAGAGCCAGCAGGTGCCCGCCGGTCTCTTCGAGATGTCCGTGGACGGTGGCGGCACCCTGCAGACGTACTGCATCGACATCCACAACCCCACGCAGAAGGACGCGGAGTACCAGGAGACCCCCTGGAGCGGCACTTCGCTGAACGGCAACAAGGACGCGGGCAGGATCCGCTGGATCCTGCAGAACTCCTACCCGCAGGTGAACGACCTCGCCGCGCTGGCCCACAAGGCGGGGACGCGAGCACTGACCGAGCAGGCGGCGGCGGTCGGCACGCAGGTGGCGATCTGGCGCTACTCGGACGGCGCCGAGGTGGAGGCGGTCGACCCGCAGGCCGAGAAGCTCGCGGACTACCTCTACAAGAGCGCTCGCGGTTCGGCGGAGCCCAGGGCGTCGCTGACCCTCGACCCGCCCGCGGTCTCCGGGCGCGCGGGGGAGCGGGTCGGCCCGGTCACCGTGCGGACGGACGCGGACGCCGTGTCCGTGGCCCAGCCCGCGGACTCCGTGGCCAGCGGAGTGAAGATCGTCGGCAAGGACGGCAAGCCCGTCACCTCCGCGGCCAACGGCAGCCGGCTGTTCTTCGACATCCCCAAGGACGCCCCGGACGGCTCGGCGGCACTCGCCGTACAGGCGTCGACCACGATTCCGGTCGGCCGGGCCTTCGCCTCCGAGACCCGGAGCCAGACGCAGATCCTCGCGGGCTCCAGCGAGTCCACGGCTTCCGCGAGTGCGAGCGCCACCTGGGCCAAGGAGGGCGCGATACCGGCGCTGTCCGCGGAGAAGAACTGCGCCAAGAGCGGCGTGGACATCACGGCGAGCAACAAGGGCGACCGGCCGTTCACCTTCCGCCTCATGGGCGCCAAGCACACCATCGAGGCCGGCACGTCGCGAACGGTGACGATCCCGCTGCAGGAGGACCAGCCCTACGACTTCACGATCAAGGGCCCGAACGGCTTCGAGAAGCGGTTCAAGGGTGTACTCGACTGCCAGACCGAGGGCAGCGCGATCGGCAGCAAGACAGAGCCGGTCTCCGACCCGAGCCCGGCATCGGCAGGCGGCACGAGCACAGGCGGCGGCGACCTCGCGGAAACGGGCGGCTCCAGCGCGACCCCGATGATCGCCGGAATAGCGATCCTCATGGTCGTACTCGGCGCGGCAGCGATGTTCCTCCTCCGCAAGAAGAAGGACCCGACGGCCACGGAGACGCCGACCGAGGACTGATCCGGCGCGCTCCCCGGCAGATCATGACAGTCCGTGATCTGCCGGTGACCCAAGTGGCCGGGGAACGTCCAGGTCATGGCCCCCCGGCCATACTGGTTTCCTCCGGGAGGTGCCCGTCAGGCAAGATGGGGTGTATCTGCCCACTCACTGATTGCCGGACGGTTTCTCTTGGCTGAGTACATCTACACCATGCGCAAGACGCGCAAGGCGCACGGCGACAAGGTGATTCTCGATGACGTCACCTTGAGCTTCCTCCCTGGCGCGAAGATCGGTGTCGTGGGCCCCAACGGCGCCGGTAAGTCCACGGTGCTGAAGATCATGGCCGGGCTCGAGCAGCCGTCCAACGGTGACGCGTTCCTCTCGCCCGGTTACAGCGTCGGCATCCTCATGCAGGAGCCGCAGCTCGACGAGTCGAAGACCGTCCTGGAGAACGTCCAGGACGGCGCCGCCGAGATCATGGGCAAGCTCAAGCGCTTCAACGAGGTCGCCGAGCTCATGGCGACCGACTACTCGGACGCGCTCATGGAAGAGATGGGCAAGCTCCAGGAGGACCTGGACCACGCCAACGCGTGGGACCTCGACGCCCAGCTCGAGCAGGCCATGGACGCGCTCGGCTGCCCGCCCGGCGACTGGCCCGTCACCACCCTCTCCGGCGGTGAGAAGCGCCGCGTCGCGCTCTGCAAGCTCCTCATCGAGGCGCCCGACCTGCTGCTCCTCGACGAGCCCACCAACCACCTCGACGCCGAGTCGGTGAACTGGCTCGAGCAGCACCTCGCGAAGTACGCGGGCTGCGTCATCGCCGTCACCCACGACCGGTACTTCCTGGACAACGTCGCCCAGTGGATCCTCGAGCTCGACCGCGGCCGCGCCATCGCCTACGAGGGCAACTACTCCACGTACCTGGAGAAGAAGCAGTCCCGTCTCAAGGTCGAGGGGCAGAAGGACGCCAAGCGCGCCAAGCGCCTCAAGGAAGAGCTCGAGTGGGTGCGCTCCAACGCCAAGGGGCGTCAGGCCAAGTCCAAGGCTCGTCTCGCGCGCTACGAGGAAATGGCCGCCGAGGCCGACAAGATGCGGAAGCTGGACTTCGAGGAGATCCAGATTCCGCCGGGTCCGCGGCTGGGGTCGATTGTCGTCGAGGTCGAGAATCTGTCGAAGGCCTTCGGCGACAAGGTGCTCGTCGATGACCTGAGCTTCTCGCTGCCGCGCAACGGCATCGTCGGCATCATCGGTCCGAACGGCGCGGGCAAGACCACGCTGTTCAAGATGATCCAGGGCCTGGAGCAGCCGGACTCCGGCAGCATCAAGGTCGGCGACACGGTCAAGGTCAGCTACGTCGACCAGGGCCGCGCCAACATCGACCCGAAGAAGACGCTGTGGGCTGTCGTCTCCGACGAGCTGGACTACATCAACGTCGGGCAGGTCGAGATGCCCTCGCGGGCGTACGTCTCCGCCTTCGGCTTCAAGGGGCCGGACCAGCAGAAGCCTGCCGGTGTGCTCTCCGGTGGTGAGCGCAACCGCCTCAACCTGGCGCTGACCCTCAAGGAGGGCGGCAACCTCCTCCTCCTCGACGAGCCGACGAACGACCTCGACGTCGAGACCCTGTCGTCGCTCGAGAACGCGCTGCTCGAGTTCCCCGGTGCGGCTGTCGTGATCTCCCACGACCGGTGGTTCCTCGACCGGGTCGCCACTCACATCCTCGCCTACGAGGGTGACTCCTCGTGGTACTGGTTCGAGGGCAACTTCGAGTCGTACGAGAAGAACAAGATCGAGCGGCTCGGCGCCGACGCGGCCCGTCCGCACCGTGCCACCTACAAGAAGCTCACCCGAGGCTGAGACCGAGGCTGGGACTGAGACTCATGAGTCGGCATATTTACAGCTGCCCCCTCCGGTGGTCGGACATGGATGCCTTCGGGCACGTCAACAACGCCGTCTTCCTGCGGTACTTGGAAGAGGCGCGGATCGACTTCATGTTCCGGCTCGCACCGGGGGACGGCAGCCCGTCGTTCTCGGGCGGGTCCGTCGTGGCCCGCCATGAGATCGACTACGTACGGCCGTTGGTCCACCGGCACTCGCCGGTGACCATCGAGTCGTGGGTGACGAAGATAGGCGCTGCCTCGCTCACCATCTCGTACGAGGTCAAGGACCCCGACCAGGTGTACGTGCGGGCCACGACGATAGTCGTCCCCTTCAACCTGGAGGCGCAGCGGCCGCGGCGGATCACCGCCGAGGAGAAGGCCGTTCTCCTGACGTTCATGGACGACGCCACCGATGACGGTGCGGAGGCGCTCGTCGCATGACGGCGCAGCTGCACTTCGCCGACGCCGGGGAGGCGGGGGATCTCGCCGCCTTCCTGGCCCGGCTCATCCACTACGACAAGGCCGCGGCGGTCCGGCTGCAGGCGGCGGGCGACACGCTCGCCGTGTTCGGCAGGCCGCCGTCGTTCGAAGTGCTCGCCATCCGTACGGCGCGGCTCGCGAAGCCGTACGAGCACGCGCTCGACTCCTCGCTCGATGTCACCGTCTCCGCCGGTGAACTCCTCGAATCCGTGGGGGAGTCGACGGAGTCCGTCGAGTCGGCGGGCGTGGCCTCCGTGCCGCAGGCCGTCACCGGGCCGCCATGGGCCGGAGTTCTTCCGCCGCGCGGCGGCTGGCAGCCGGAGCAGGGGCTTCCGCCGGTGGACGCCGTGCGGGGGCTCGTCGCGGCCGCGGTCGGTGAATTCAAGTCCCGGGTCGAGGAGTTGCCGCAGGAGCGGCGGGTCCGGGCGGAACTCGACCAACTGGGCCGGGAGATCTGGTCCAGGACCATCGGGGACACGGGCCTGCCCGTGCGGGCCGCGCACGCCGCGCAGGCCCTGGGGTTCCTGCGGGGGGACTCGCTCGACCTGCTGTCCTCCGGTGCGTGGCTGCGGCTGCGTACGAACTATGGGTCGATCGCCGTGCGCCGGGCCGGAGTCGGCGGCCTCTCGGTGACGCCGGCCTAGCGGCCGGGCCACCGAGCGAGCACCGCAAGAGGCAAAGAGCCGTCAGCCCTCGGAGTTGACCATGGACGCCGCCGCGTACGTCAGGTAGTTCCACAGCGTCCGCTCATGCTCCTCGGAGAGCTTCAGCTCCTCGACGGCGCTCCGCATGTGCTTCAGCCAGGCGTCGTGCGCCGCCCTGTCGACGGTGAACGGGGCGTGACGCATCCGCAGCCGGGGGTGGCCGCGGTTGTCGCTGTACGTGCGAGGGCCGCCCCAGTACTGCATCAGGAACAGCGCGAGGCGCTCCTCGGCCGGGCCCAGATCCTCCTCCGGGTACATCGGTCGCAGCAGCGGGTCCTCCGCGACTCCCTGGTAGAAGAAGTGCACCAGGCGCCTGAAGGTCTCCTCGCCGCCGACCTGTTCGTAGAAGGTCTGCTCCTGAAGCGTGCCGCGCGGGATCTCTTTCACACCGTCCATGGTCTCAGACGAGGCGGCCGAGGACGGAAGGCTTAGGACCGAGGGCCCGCGGACCGGCACTGATTCCCCACCCACCGGGACCGATCTCCTCCGGATCGGTACGTTTCGTCACTCGCATCGCGGGCCATACCGCAGCACAGTGGCTATATGGGACCCACAGTCGACCCACTGCTCGCCGCGGAGGCCGGATCCGCCCTGGTGCGCGAGATCGATGCGAGCGGTGCCTGGACGCGGGACCCCGGCCTCCGCGCCGCGTTCGAGCACGTCCCGCGGCACCTCTTCGTGCCGTACTACTACGTCGCGTCCTCGGGCGGCGGCTACGAACGCCTCTGGGGCGAGGACCCCGACCCCGCACGCCGGGCACGCTGGCTGCGCGGCGCCTACGCGGACGCCCCGCTCGCCACCCGCGTACGGGACGGAGAGCTGCTCTCGTCCAGCAGCCAGCCCTCCCTGATGGCGAAGATGCTGGAGGAGCTCGACCTGCGCGACGGGGACTGCGACGTCCTGGAGATCGGCGCGGGCACCGGCTACAACGCGGCCCTGCTCGCCCACCGGGTCGGCGATGAGCACGTCACCACCGTCGATCTGGACCCGGAGATCACCGAGTCCGCGCGGCGGCACCTCACGGCAGCCGGGTACCACCCGGCGGTCGTCACCGGCGACGGCACCGCTGGGTGCCCCGAGCGCGCTCCGTACGACCGGATCATCGCGACCTGCACCCTGGCCTCCGTGCCGCGCCCCTGGCTGGCCCAGTGCCGCCCCGGCGCCCGCATCCTGACCCCGCTGGCCACCGGCCTGATCGCGCTGACGGTGCGGGACGCCGAGCACGCCGAGGGCCGCTTCCTGCATACCCCCGCGTACTTCGTGCCCCTGCGGGGCGGCAGCAGAAAGGCCCCGCACGAGCAGCACCTCGGGGGGCTGCCGCGCAGGGCCCTTCAGAACGAGCTCTTCCGCTTCCTGCTGGAGCTGACCGCGGGCAGCCTCGACCCCTACGAGGCCCTCGCCCTGTGGCAGCGCGAGGACCGGCCGGTGCGCGAGCGGTTCGGGGTCACCGTCAGCGGGCCGCACGAGTGGGCCTGGCTCGACGACCCCGAAGGGCCGTACGCCTGGCCACTCGCGTGAGCCGCTGAGAGCTGGTGCCTCAGCTGTGGCGGATCGTGATCGTCGTCCAGGCGCCCACGTGCACCCGGTCGCCGTCCTGGAGCGGCACGGGGACGAACGGCTGGATGGGCTCCTCGCCGTTGTTGACCGTGGTGCCATTGGTCGAGTTCTGGTCGACGACTGCCCAGGTGCCGTCCGGCTGCTGGACCAGGACCGCGTGCTGGTGCGATACGCCCGGGTCCTCCGGCGGCACCGACAGGTCGATGTCCGGGGTGTCGCCGGTGGAGTGCCTGCGGCGGCCGATGGTGATCTGGTTGCCGGCCAGCGGGCGCTGCTGCTCGGGCGAGTACGCGGGCAGGTTCAGGCCCGACGCCTCGGGACCGCTGCGGTGCATCATCGCCATGAAGTACTCACGGTCGGGACCGATCGTCGCCGACCAGGAGACCGTGCCGGTGCCGGGACCGGGCACCGCCTGATAGCCCGGAGGGCCCTGCGGCGCCTGCGTCTGCTGAGGCTGCTGCTGGCCCGGCTGCGGCTGGCCCCACTCGCCCTGCTCGGGAGCCTGCGGGGCGCCGGGACCCGAAGGGGCCGACGACGGCGGCGGGAGCACCCAGTCGTCGCCACCGCCACCGCCGCCGAAGGGCGGAGCGCCGGGCCCCGACGGGCCGGGGCCGGGCTGATGCGGAGGCGGCGGGGTCCCCGTCTCCTGAGGGAACGCGGGCGGCGGCGCCGGCGGACCCTGCTGCTGGAACGCCTGCGGGGGCTGCCCCGACGGGTCGCCGCTGTAGGGCGGCGGGGGCGCCTCGCCGCCGTACGGCGGGGGCACCTGACCGGACGGGTTGCCGTTGCCGAACGGCGGGATCGGCTCGGCGGGCCGGTTCATCTGCGAGGGCCGCGAGCCCTGGTACCCGAACGGGTCCTGGCCGGGCTGGGTGCCGGGCCGGCCGCCGGGCGGCTGCTGGAACTGCTGCGCCGGGTTCTGCGCGGGCGGGTGCGGGGCGGCCGGGGTGTACGAGGTCGCCGTGTTCGTCAGGAAGTTCCAGCAGCACTCCTCGCAGAACGGCGCGTTCGCCTCGCGGGGCGTGCGGCACTGCGGGCAGAGCTCGGCCTCGGCGGCCTGGTCCGGCACGGACGACAGGTGCGGGCGTCCCTGGTTCTGCTGGGGATAGCCGTATCCGGAGTCCTGGCCGGGGCCGGGCGGCGGCGGATAGCCGTAGCCCGGCGCTCCCGGGGGCGGCGGGGGAGGCGGCGGTACGGCACCGGCCATGCGGTGACCGCAGACCTCGCACCAGTCGTCGGAACCCGACTGGTGTCCGTTCGGGCAGGTCGGCATGTCGGCGCTTCCCCCTCTCCTTCTCCGGCCCAAGGGCCGCTACTGATGAGTATGCGTGGTGCTACTTCTTCACGCGAACAGTCTTCGTGGACCGCGTCTCGAGAGTCATCTCGTCGGCCTCGGCAACCCTCGCCTTCAATCGAACAGTACCTGCCACGGCGTCGACCACGTCGACCACCTTCGAAAGCAGCTTCGCGGTGTCCTCGTTGCCAGAGGCGCTGGCGAGCTGAACGGCACGGCCCAGTTTGGCCGTTGCTCCGTCCATATCTCCCGACTTGCGCGCATCGAGACCCTGCTGGATCACCTGGGCCAGTTCCGCCTGGCCCGTGTAGTGCGCCACCTGCGGATTGATCGACGTCGAAGCGGACATGTCATCCGTCCACACGGCCCGCACCAGGCCCTGCGAGAGCGTCTGGGCACTGCCGTCCGGCTGCGGCACGATCAGCGAGACACGGGCCGCGAGCATCTCCTGGCCGAGCTCGGCGTTCGGCACCTCGACACAGATGTGGTAGTCGCGGGACTCGTCGCCCCAGGACCCGGTGGGATAGTCACCGGCGCGCGGTCCCGCCTCCGTACGACGGTCGGTCAACTCCTCAACCGTGGGCGCCACTTGCTTGACGAACTTGATCTCCGCGCCCAGCGGCGTCCACAGCCGCAGGCTGACGTCGGCGACCTCCTTGCCCATCGCCGCCTCCATCATCTGCGTGAAGTCGGCGGAGAGCCCCGAGGGGTCGGCGACGATGTCGGCGGTGCCGAGGAGCGCCGAGGCGATGCCGGTGACCTCCTTGACCTCCCAGTCGGTGCCGACACCGCGGGCGTCGCAGGTGAAGCGGCCCGCGCAGGCGTCGACTGAGGCCTGCAGATCCTCGGGTGACTCGTGTTCATTGCGGCCGTCTGTCAGCACGATTCCGTGCCGTATCGAGACATCGGCCGAGGCCAGGAGCCGGTCGGCCAGGCGCAGCCAGGTGCCGATCGCCGTGCCGCCGCCCGCGCTGAGCTTGCGCAGCGCCTGCTTGGCCTGCTCCCGGGTCCGTGAGTCGGCGACCGCGAGGCGGCCGTCTCCCGGATAGACCTCCTTGGCGACATGGGTGCCGCCGATCACCGCGAAGTGGACTCCGTCACGTACGGCGTCGATGGCGGCGGCCGTGGCGTCACGGGCGCCGCGCATCTTCGTCGGCGGATAGTCCATCGATCCTGAACAGTCGACCATGATCGCCACGGCCGCGTCCGGGGTCTGCCCCGCCGAGTAGAGGTGCGGGGCGCTCACCGCGGCCCCCACCGTGCCGCCGCCGGTCGAGGTGACCGTGGCGATCGCGTTGACCTCGCGGCCGCCCTCCGGGAGGTACTCGTTCTGGTACACGTCGACCGAGAACTGCGGCACGTTCGACTTCGAGAAATTGGCCATGGATCCCTGCTCCCCCTAGACGTTCCCACCGGCTTCCCCAAGCCGGTGGGTGACAAGTGCGCGTGGCAGGCGCCCCGTTGAGGGAGCCTCCGCTAGGCCGATCCTGCCCCTTGCGGCACGAGACGGAACGGCAGAATCGCCACTGTTACGTTGTCGTGGCCACCGCCGTCCAGCGCGTGGCCGACCAGCACCTGGGCGCTGTGCAGCGGGCGCAGGGCGGAGTCGACGGGCACGGCGCGCGCCATTTCCTCCACCGCCTCCGCGTAGTTCCAGAGCCCGTCGGTGCACACCACCACTACACCCGCACGGTCCGGCTTGAAGGAAGCGGTGTGCGGCTCCAGTTCGTACGCGTCGGCGCCGAGCCAGCCCGTGATGGCGTGGGCGCGCTCGTCGGCGTACGCCTCCGCCTCGTTCATCAGGCCCGCGGCCACCATCTGCGCGGCCCACGAGTCGTCCTCGGTGAGCCGGACCGTCGGGCCGCTGCGGTCGTCGGGGACCCAGTAGGCACGGCTGTCGCCGACCCAGCCGACGACCAGGAGGCCACCGGCGACGATCGAGCCGACGAGCGTGCACGCGGGCGCGTTCTGGTGCGGGGAGTGCTCCCTGGCCTGAGTGGGCTCCGAGGCAAGGGCGTTGACGGCGTCGGCCGCCGCCAGGATCGCGTCGTGCATGGCCTGCTGCGGGTGCGTGCCGCGCGGCAGGGCGGACAGGAGCGACTCGTTGGCCGCGCGCGACGCGGCGAGCGAGGCCTCGTCGGGGCGGGTCGCGGACGAGACGCCGTCACAGACGATCGCGACGACGGCGGGGGAGCCGTCCGGCAGCGCGGCCGACGAGATGGCGAACGCGTCCTCGTTACGGTGATGGCGCAGGCCCCGGTCGCTGACCGCGGCGACCGCGTCGAGCTCCTGCTCCATGTGGTCGCGCTCGCGCGGCTGTGCGTGCCCGCAGTTCTCGCAGTAGCCGTCCGGGTCCACGCGGCCCGAACGGCACGCCACGCAGAGCTTGGTGCCCGCGGGCGGCGTCGGGTCGGGTGGCGCGACCGTCCTGGGGTCCGCGAGCTCCGGCGGGGCGCCGGGGGCGGGCAGGGGGTACTCGTCCGGCTCGGCGGGCTGCGCGACGGGGGCGTCGGTCCGTACGTCCCCCGCGTTCGGGGAGAGCTCGCCGCCCGACGACTCCGTGACCGGCAGGTCGGTGGGCAGGTGCGCGGGCACCGGCATGTCGGAGCTGTCCACGTCCGGGGCGATGGGCCACTGCGACGACGCATCCGGCGGTGGCGCCGACGACGAGCCGTTCATCGCGACGGTGGGGCGGTCGTCCGACCCGGCCGGCTGCGCCGACAGGTCGTACCCGCACGCGCCGCAGAACAGGTCACCCGATTCCAGCGGCTCTTCGCAGCCGGGGCACGTGGAACCTGCCCCGGCAGTCTGCTGGTGCATCTGCGACATCTTCACACCCACGTCCGAGGGCGGAAACGGTTGGCCCGCTCCACCAGTTCGATCCTCTCCTGGCCACCCTGTGCGAGCCGGGCGAGCGTTCGGTACGAGCGCTCGAGGCCGAACCGGAGGCCCCGCTCGTCCAGGTCGCTGCCGAGCAGCACGGTCCGCGAGCCGCCTGCCGGTGCAGCGGGTGCTGCCGGCGGGGCGGTGGCGTGACCAGGATGCCTACCGGAGAGTACCCAGTCCAACGCGGTGCCAAGGACCTCGGTGGAGAGTCGCTCGCGGCGCACCGCGTCGAGGCCGAAGCCCGCGAGGGCCTCCACCTGGCCCGCCGCCGCCGTCAGGTCGCCGAGGAAGTCGGACAAGGGGCCGCCGGGCGACGGCGCGGTGTCCAACGTCATACGGTGGCGCAGCCTCGCCCGCACCGCCGCGACGCGGGCCGCCGTGTAGTGGATCGAGGCCTCGGGTACCGACTCCAGGGTGTGCACGGCGCCGCGCCGGTCGCCCGATGCGAGCTGCACGCGGGCCAGGCCGAACGCCGCGCTGACGTAGCTCGGGTCGGTGGCCCACACCAGGCGGTAGTACTCGGCCGCGTTGTCCAGTTGCTCAAGGACCTCCGCGCAGACGCCGAGGGCCAGCTTGGGCGCGGGCTCGCCGGGGAACGCGTCGTACACGGCGTCGAAGGACAGCGCCGCGTTCTCGTGATCGCCGGTCGCCAGCGAGGCGACGCCGCGGTACCAGACCACCCGCCAGTCGTCCGGATGCTGTATCTCCAGCTCGGTCAACGCCTGGGCGGCGGGCTCCAGTTCACCCATGGCGAGGCGGGCCCGGAGCCCGCGAAGCCGCAGCTCCACAGAGTCGGTGGGCGCGGCCCGCAGCGCGGTGATCAGCTCGGCGGGCGCGGAGGCCATGAGCCCGGCCAGGAACCCGGCGTTCGGGTCGTTCGGGTCGACGCGCGGCACCGGCAGCGCGAGGGCCGTCGCGGGGGCGTCCAGCGGCCGGACGATCCGGGCCGGCGGGGCGGCCGGAGGCACGGGCGGCGCGGTGATCGCCGGGATGCCGTTGCCGTTGCTGTCGCCCGCCGTCAGCTCGGCGCGGGCCCCGCGCCGCCCCGCGGGCAGCACCCGTACCCCGAACTGCGAGACATCCCCCGTAAGTTCGGCGAACAGCTCCGTGTCCGTGACCTTCACTTCGGGACCGAAGAGGGTGGAGAGCGCGGGGCGCGGACGCCCCGTCTGGAGGGCCACGACCTCCCGCAGGACACCCGTGAGCTGCTCCGCCATCTCCTGCGCCGAGGCGAACCTGCGGGCCGGGTCCGGGTCGGTCGCGCGCACCAACAGGCGGTAGAACGACTCGTACGTACGGAAGACCTCGATGTTGTCGGGGTCCGGCAGGGAGTCCACGAAGACGTTCGTGTAGCCCTGGAAGTCGAAGGTGAGCACGGCCAGGGTGCGCGCCACCGTGTAGAGGTCGGAGGCCACCGACGGGCCCAGCTCGGCGACTTCGGGGCCCTGATAGCCGACCGTTCCATAGATCGCGGACTCGTCGTCGTCCATGCGGCGGACCGCGCCCATGTCGATCAGCTTGAGCTGGTCCTCGGTCTGGATCGCGTTGTCGACCTTGAAGTCGCAGTACAGGAGATTGCGGCTGTGCAGATGCCCGAGGGCCTCAAGGGCCTCGATGCCGAACGCGCACGCCTGCTCCACGGGCAGCGGATCGCGCTTGCCCTGCGCCGTGCGGCGTTCGTTGGCGATCTCCTTGAGGGACTTGCCGCCGACGTACTCCATGACGATGTAGCCGTCCATGGAGCCCGTGCGCTGGTCGAGGTGCTCGACGAAGTTGTAGATCCGCACGATGTTGCTGTGCTCGATCTCGGCGAGGAAGCGGCGCTCGGAGATCGCGGCGGCCATCGCGTCCTGGTCGCCCGTGTCGAGCAGACCCTTGAGGACCACCCAGCGGTCGGACACCGCGCGGTCGACGGCGAGATACACCCAGCCGAGCCCGCCGTGCGCCAGACAGCCCACGACCTCGTACTGCCCGTGCACGATGTCGCCCGCGTTCAGCTTCGGCACGAACGAGTACGGGTGGCCGCACTTCGTGCAGAACCCCTCGGTGCGGCCGGGCCTGTCCCCGCGCGCGCGGCCCACCGGCGCCCCGCAGTCGGAGCGCGAGCAGAACCGCTTCCGCTCGGGAACCTCGGGGTTCTCCTGCACCGCCTGGCGAGGATCGGGGCGCGGCACCTCGGGCACCTGCACCAGGCCGATGCCCAGCCTGCTGCGGGCTGACGTACCCGCCCCGGAGCCGGAGCTGCGCACTGAGACCGAGCGGGATGTCGAGCTGCCGGACAGCGAGCGCGAGAGCCGCCCCGACACCGACCTGCGCGAGGACTGGGACCGCGACGAGCGTGACGACGCGCGCGAACTGGACCGGGAGCTGCTGCTGCCCGATCCCTTGCCGCCGCCGGTGATGCCGGTCGGGGGAGAGGACACCATGCCCGTCGGCGAGACGACCGGGGCCAGGCCGCAGGTGTCGCAGTACAGCTCGCCGCCGCCCACGTCCTCGTACGACCCTGTGCATCCGGGTCGCTGGCACTTCCGCTGCTCACTCATGCTTCCCCCCTCCGGTCGGTGGGACCGCCCTGTTGCGGGACCCTCGATGCAAGGACTTCGGCGGCCGCCTGCTGATAACGAAGCACCGCCTGTTCGGCGACGCGCAGATCGCAGGGCGCGCTCCACAGCATCCGGCGCGCCGCGTCGTACCGCTCGATCAGGAGCGGGTCCTCCGCGTGACCGAGACGGGCGACCTTCGCCTTGTACGCGTCCAGGCGGCCGCGCAGCTCCGCGCGGACCGCGAGGGGCTGGGTGACGGCCGTCAACGACTCGCGGGCGCGCAGGAGTTCGTCCTCGGCCTTCTCCTCCAGGGACTCCAGGAGAGGGGACAGGCGGTGCCACTGGGCGTGCCTGCGGTAGTCGGACGCCATCGCGAGCTGCTCCTGCAGCGCCGTGGAGGGGCCGCTGACGGCGGGCACCTCGGACGCGGCGATCTTGGCGAGGACCTCGCCGCGCGCGGAGCGGGCCTCGGCCAGCGTGCGGTCCGCGCGCGAGAGCACGTCACGGAGCCTGCCGAGGCGCAGCTCCGCGTCCTGCCGGACGGTGAGCACCGCGTCGATCTCACGGCGTACGTCCTCCAGGGCGCGGGCCTCGCGGTCGTACCGCTCGGTGTGCGGACGGCCGCCGCCGGGGGCCGAACTGCCCTGCGCGGGCTGCCAGAAGGCCAGCGGATCGGAGATCACCTGCTCGCGCAGCAGCGTCAGCTCCGCCGTGATCCGCTCCAGGTCGTCGCCCGCGGGGTGCTCACCGGGACGTACTCCCACGGAGTGGGCGAGCTGGCGGGTGCGCTGGAGTTCGGCCGACAGGAGGTCGATCCGGGCGGGCAGCGCGGACCAGACCGCGTCGGCGGCGACGACCATGTCGAGCGAGTGCGCGTACAGGTCGTTCATCCGCGAGACGAGTTCGATGAGAGTGAAGCGCTCGGTCAGCTTGGCGGGTCCTGTGATCGAGGCCGACGGCGCGGGGGCGGCGCCGCCGGCGACGGTGACGCTCTCACCGCGCAGCAGCTCGGTCAGCTCCACCAGGTCGTCCCTGTTGGGCCAGCGTCTGCGGGCCCGGACCTCGTGCGCCGCGCGCAGGGCGGCGGCGTACGCGTCGAAGTACGCCCACAGGAGGGTGATCTGCTGCTCGGTGGACTGCCAGCGCTCCTGCGTGGTGCCGGTGAGACCGGCACCTTCGAGGAGTCGGCGGCCCGCGTGATCCTGAAGGGCGAGGAGCGAGGTCTCGATCGCCTCGTGCTCGGCGTCGAGCCGCGCCAGCGCACGGTCCACCTCGTCCCGGTCCATCACAGGACCGGGGGGTCCCGCGACGCTCATCGATCACCTCTCCGCTCTGCGTTGCTGTGCACGTCCGGCTCAGTCGCTGTACTTCGGTGCGGGCGGTCCCGCCGATTCGCCGAGGCCCGGCTTCAGCCAGTGGTCGTAGCTCTTCTGCCAGCCGCTCTTGCGGTAGTCCTCGAGGACTTGGTTGACCCGCCGCACCAGGTCGTCCTCGCCCTTCGCCGGCTTCTTCATCGCCACGCCGTAGTACTCCGTGTTGAGCGGCGCGTCGCCCTTGAGCTCGACCGTCGGGTCCTGCGCGGCCTGGCTCGCGGCGAGCGCGCTGTCGGTCACGACCGCGTCGACCTCACCGAGCTGGAGCCTTACCAGGCAGTCGAGTTGGTTCGGGACCGTAGTCCCGATGTCGGCATCGAGGCCCTTCTTCTTGAGCTCCTCCAGCTTGGTGAGGGCCGTGGAACCCTTCGCGGAGCAGACCTTCTTGCCGTCCAGGGAGTCGTCGAACCCGGTGATGTCCGAGGACTTGGGGGCGAGCACCTGCTGGCCGGTCTTGAAGTAGGCGGTGGAGAAGGAGACGTCCTTCTCGCGCTCGCAGGTGATCGTCATGGTCCGCACGACCATGTCGACCTGGCCGCTCTGTATCGCCTTGACGCGCTGGTTGGTGGGGATGGCGCGGAAGAGCACGGCGTCGCGGTCGCCGAGGATCTCCTCGGCGATCTTGTGCGCGAGGTCGATGTCGAAGCCTTCGAGCGTCGCCGTCTTCTTGTTCGGGTCGCGATAGCCCCAGCGGTAGCTGTTCTGGTCGACGCCGACGATGAGCTTCTTGACCGGGCGTGCGCGGATGGCCTCGATCGTCGGGCCGTCCTTGTCGTCCGGCGAGAGGCTCTCCTCCGGGGTCTCGCACTCCTCGGCGCGCGCGGGCGCTGCCGCCGCGGAATCCTGGGACACCCGGCCCTCGCCCTTGTCGGACTTGACCGCGCTGCCGGCCTCCGGCAGTACGAGCACGAGGGAGCCCGTGAGCGCGCAGGCCACCGCCATGGCGGCAGCTCCACCCCAGCCGCGCATCCTCGCCAGTCCTCGCGTACGCATCGTCCGCTCGCCCCCTCTCACCTGTACTCCGACAGCCTGCGCCCGATGCCGAGCACGGCGCCCGCGGCGGCGAGCACGGCGAGCACGGCGGCGCCCACCGGGAGCCCGCTCATCGCGCCCTTGCCGTCCTTGGCCGCCTGCTCGAACTCGCCTCGCTCGTGCTTCAGCGCGTCGTCGAGCGCGTCGTCGACATTGTCGAAGCACTCGCCGGTGGGCTCGTCGCTCTTGTCGCCGACGACCTTGGCGAGCGCGCCCTTGTAGTCACCCGCGTCGTCGCTGTCCCGTGCGGTCTTGTGGCGGTCCTTCCAGACCGACACGTTCTTCACGGCGGCCTCCACGGGGTTCTTGCCCGCGGAGTCGTCGGCGATGGCCGCGGCCCGGGCGAGCAGCCCGCCGGCGCCGCTCAGGTCCTTCATCTGCTCCTGGTAGGCGACGTCGAACTTGTCCTTGATCTCCTTCTCAGCGCCCACCTCGACGGTCTCCGCGCCGCGGCTGACCAGTGTGAGGTTTTCGTTGCTGCGGGCCTTGAGCGAGCTGATGCGGGCGTCGTTCAGGACGTTCAGGGACTTCACGCCGTGGTCGTACGAGTCGCTCAGCCCCGAGCGCGCGAAGGTGTGCCCGGCGACCAGCCAGAGCAGGACGACCGTGGACGCGGCGGTCGCGGCGACCATGCCGTGGTTGAACACCCGGTTCGTGCGACGGTAGTTGCGGCGCTGGGCCCAGAACAAGGCGCCGAGCGCGAGAAGCCCCAGGGCGATGGCGAACCAGGGATACGGCTTCGCGTCGTCGTAGTCCCTGTTCAGCCGCTCCTTCTCCACGGTGTAGAGCTCCTCGGCGGCCGGGAGCATCTGGGTCTGCATCTTGTCGTTCGCGTACCGCAGATAGGCGCCGCCCAGGGGCAGGCCCTGGCGGTTGTTCGCGCGGGCGCGCTCGATCAGGCCGGTGTACTCCGGGAGCAGCTTGTTCAGCTTGCTGACCGATGCCGCGGCCGACGAGCCCGAGCCCGCGTTCGACGCGGCGTTCGCCAGCTTCTCGGAGGCCCGGTCGATGTCGGCCTTGTACCGGTCGCGTACGTCGGCCGGTTCCTGACCGCCTGCCAGGAAGCCGCTGGACGCGGCCGTGTTGGCGTCCGCGAGGGAGCGGTAGATGGCCGCCGCGTCGTCGCTCAGCGGCTGGCTGCGGTTCAGGACGCTGTCGGCGGCGGCCGAACGGTCGGACATCTGCCAGGTGGTGACCGCGCCGAACGCCACGACGAGCAGCGCGAGGACGGCGCCGATGATCCGCAGCCTGCCCGGCTCCGTCGTCGCCGCGGCGCGCAGCCGGTCCCGGCCCTCGATCCACGCGGGGCGGCGGCGCGGCGCGCTCTGCACGGCCTGCGCGGCCTGTGCGGATGCCGCGGAGTCCGGTCCTGCCTGCGGCGGCACGACGGGCATCGTCGGCGCGGCCTGTCCCGGCGGCGCGGCGCTGCCGTTCGGCGGGTATGTCACCTCGACCTCGACCTCCCCCTTGGTCATCGGACGTTCACTTCCGCCCGGCGTGCGCGGTGCGGGAAGAAGTGCACGGCGGCAAGTATCGCCGCAGGGACCGACATCCGCACAGGTCTTGACTGGATCTTGTGCTGATCACTGCGCCCGGAGACCTGTGCGGATCATGCGAAGCCCGCCCGGATCAAGCGAAACCTGTCCGGGTCAAGCGAAGATCGCACACCACCCCTGCCCTTGAATACGCGATTCAGTACGGATCGGTTCCCTCCCGGGCCGATGAACTCAGCCGCTTCAGGCTCCCACGCCACTCTCGTAGTGGGCCCGCACGCGCGCGTGCACCTCGGTCGGCGCCCCCACCTGGTCCAGGCCGAGCAGCGCCGCGCCGAGCACGGGACGGGCGACGACCACCCTGGCCACCGCCTTGGGCGCCCGCTCGGCCAGCAAGGCCCGGACACGGTCGTCCAGTTGCGGGTGGCGGGCGGCGAGGACGCTGCCGCCGAGCAGCACCGGGGTCTCCTCGCCGAGCAGGCCGAGGCGGTCCAGGGCCACGGTCGACATGGCGACGACCTCCTCGGCCATCCGGTCCACCAGGGAGCGCGCCACGGCGTCGCCCTCCGCCGCCGTGGCGAAGAGCACCGGCGTCAGCTCGTGCCGCCGTACCGGGGCGACGGAACCCAGGTGGAGCGCCTCGATCAGCGCGTACATGGAGGGCAGGCCGAAGTGCGCGGGCAGCGTCTCGCGCAGCGCGGTCGGCTCGCCGCGGCCGTCCTCGGCCCGCGCCGCGTACCAGAGCGCCTCCTCGGCGAGGCCGCCACCGCCGCCCCAGTCGCCGGAGATCCGGCCGATGGCGGGGAAGCGCGCGGTGCGCCCGTCCGGCAGCATCCCGACGCAGTTGATGCCCGCCCCGCACACCACGGCGACGCCCCGCGGCTCGGCGTCCTCCAGGAGCCCGGCCCGCAGGATGGCGAAGGTGTCGTTGCGCACGTCGACCGAAGGGCCCCACGCGCGCCGCCGCAGGGCCAGGGCCAACTCCCTTTCCTCCACGGGGAGGTCGGCGTTGGCGAGGCAGGCGGACACATGCCCGACGGAGGCGGTGCCCGCCTCGGCCAGGGCCCGCGTCACCGCCTCCTGAAGGATGTCCACCGCGGCCTCGACGCCGACCTGGGGCGGCTGGAACCCGCCGCCGCGGGCCGTGCCGACGACGGTGCCGTCGGCCGCGATCACCGCGACGTCGGTCTTGCTGTTGCCCGCGTCGATCGCGAGCACGCTCATGCCTACGCCCACGCCAGGTGCTCCCGGTTGTGCGCGATGAGGCTGTCGGTGAGCGCTTCCGCGTACGCGTACTGGCCGACCAGCGGGTGGGCGAGCAGCGCCTTGAAGACGCGGTCGCGGCCGCCGTGCAGCGCGGCCTGGAGCGCCAGGTCCTCGTAGCCGGTGACGTTCGCGACGAGCCCCGCGAACAGCGGGTCGAGCCTCGGCACGGCCAGGGGCTTGGCGCCCTTGCCGTCGACCGTGGCCTGCACCTCGATGACCGCGTCGTCCGGCAGGAACGGCAGCGTGCCGTTGTTGACGGTGTTCACCACCTGGCAGGGGCTGCCGCCGTTGCCGAGCAGCGAGGCCGCCAGGTCCACGGCCGCCTCCGAGTAGAAGGCGCCGCCGCGCTTGGCGAGCAGCTCCGGCTTCTCGTCGAGCGTCGGGTCGCCGTACATCGTGAGCAACTCGCGCTCCATCTCGGCCACTTCGGCGGCGCGCGAGGGCTTGGTCCGCAGCTCGTCGACCACCGCGTCGTGCTGGTAGAAGTAGCGCAGGTAGTACGAGGGCACGACGCCGAGCCGGTCCACGATGGCGCGGGGCATGCGCAGGTCCTCGGCGACCGCGTCCCCGTGCTCGGCGAGCAGCTTGGGCAGGATGTCCTCGCCGTCCGGGCCCCCGAGACGTACGCCCGTCTCCCAGGTGAGGTGATTGAGCCCCACGTGATCCAGATGGACCTCGCCCGGCGCGACGTCGAGCAGCCTGGCGAACTTCCGCTGGAAGCCGATCGCCACGTTGCACAGGCCGACGGCCTTGTGGCCCGCCTGGAGCAGGGCCCGGGTCACGATGCCCACGGGGTTGGTGAAGTCGATGATCCAGGCGTTCGGGTTCGTACGCCGTACGCGCTCGGCGATGTCGAGGACGACGGGCACGGTGCGCAGGGCCTTGGCGAGGCCGCCCGCGCCGGTGGTCTCCTGGCCGACGCAGCCGCACTCCAGCGGCCATGTCTCGTCCTGGTTGCGGGCCGCCTGCCCGCCGACGCGCAGCTGGAGCAGGACCGCGTCGGCGTCCGCGACGCCCGCGTCCACGTCGGACGTGGTGACGATGCGGCCCGGGTGCCCCTGCTTGGCGAAGATGCGCCGCGCCAGGCCCCCGACGAGTTCGAGACGGTCGGCGGCGGGGTCGACGAGGACGAGCTCCTCGATCGGCAGGGTGTCCCTCAACCGTGCGAATCCGTCGATGAGTTCGGGTGTGTAGGTCGACCCTCCGCCGACCACTGCGAGCTTCATATCGGTTCTCAGCCCTTTACTCCGGTGAGGGTGACGCCTTCGACGAAGGCCTTTTGTGCGAAGAAGAAGACGAGGATGACCGGCGCCATGACGAGCAGTGTCGCCGCCATGGTCATGTTCCAGTTGACGGAGTGGGCGCTCTTGAAGGATTCGAGGCCGTAACTCAGTGTCCAGGCGCCGGGGTTCTGGGCCGCGTAGATCTGCGGTCCGAAGTAGTCGTTCCAGCAGTAGAAGAACTGGAAGAGCGCGATGGCGGCGATGCCGGGCTTGGCCATCGGCACGACGATCTTGACCATCGTGCGGAACTCTCCGCAGCCGTCGACCTTCGCCGACTCGATGTACTCCTTGGGGATGGTCAGGAGGAACTGCCGCAGCAGGAAGATCGAGTACGCGTCGCCGAACGCCATCGGGATGATCAACGGCCAGAGCGTGCCCGACAGATGGAACTGCTGCGCCCAGACCAGATACATCGGGATCACGATGACCTGCGGCGGGAGCATCATCGTCGAGATGACGAGCAGCATCGCGGTGCGCCGGCCGCGGAAGCGGAACTTGGCGAGCGCGTACGCCACGGGGATCGCCGAGCAGACGGTGAACAGGGTGCCGAGGCCCGCGTACATGAGGGAGTTGCGCCACCAGTCGAGGAAGCCCGGCGTCTCGAACACGGCCTTGTAGTTCGACCAGTGCCAGGAGTTGGGCCACAGGTCGCCGCTCATCGCCTGCGAGTCGCTCATCACCGACGTCAGGAAGACGAAGACGAACGGAAGCACGAACAGCAGTGCGACGGCTATGGCGACACTGTGTACGGCGATCCAGTGCAGGATCCGCTTGCGGCGGGCGCGGGCGGCGGCGGGGCCGCGCTGCTTCGAGGTGGCGGCGGCGGGCGCCGTGGGCGCGGTGAGAGTCGTGGAAGTCATCGAAAGTCCTCAGTCCTCCGCCGAGAGCAGCCCGGAGCGCTTGCGCATCAGGAGCATCGTCACGGCCATGGCGATGGCGAAGAGCACGAGCGAGAGCACGCACGCGGCACCGGTGTTGAAGTTCTGGAAGCCCATCTGGTAGACGAGCTGGGGGACCGTGAGGGTCGAGTGGTCCGGATAGCCGGGCTGAATGACGGACCCGGGCCCGATGTTGACGCCGGAGGCGACCTTCCCCGCGACCAGGGCCTGCGTGTAGTACTGCATGGTCTGCACGACGCCCGTGACCACCGCGAACATCACGATCGGCGTGATCGCGGGCCAGGTGACGTAACGGAACTTGGACCACGCTCCGGCGCCGTCGAGCTCCGCGGCCTCGTACTGCTCCTTCGGTACGTCGAGCAGCGCCGCCATGAAGATCACCATCAGGTCGCCGATGCCCCACAGGGAGAGCAGGACGAGCGAGGGCTTGGCGGTGTCCGGGTCGTTGAACCAGTTGGGCCCGGAGATCCCGACCGCGCCGAGGATCTCGTTCACCGGCCCCGAGCCCGGGTTGAGCAGGAAGACGAAGGCGACGGTGGCGGCCACCGGCGGGGCGAGATACGGGATGTAGAAGGCGGTGCGGAAGAACCCGGCCCCCGTCTTGATCTTCGTGATGAGCAGCCCGAGCGAGAGCCCGAAGACCACCCGCAGGGCCACCATGATCACGACCAGCCAGAGGGTGTTCCGCAGGGCAGGGCCGAACAGGGGCATCTGCTCGAACACGTACGTCCAGTTCCTGAGGCCCACGAAGGTGGGCTCCTTGATCTGGTTGTAGTGCATGAACGAGAAGTAGACGGTGGCGATCAGCGGATACGCGAAGAAGACGCTGAAGCCGACCAGCCAGGGGGACAGGAACCCGAGCGTGCGCAGTCTGCGGCGCGCGGGGTTGGAGAGGGACATTGCCATGAGGGGTCCTCGGCTCTTCAGCTCTTCAGCTCTTCGACTGGAGGGTGTCGGCGTCGATCTGCTCGTCGAGCTTCTTCAGGCCCTTGCGCAGGTCGGAGACGCGCCCGGACTCGACGCCGTAGGCGAAGTCACCGAGCGAGACGACGTAGGCGCCGCCGTTGACGGAGGGCGGCAGGGCCTTGCTGTGCTTGTTCTCCAGGATGTCGAAGAAGGCCCTGAAGGTCGGATCGGCGTCCAGATCGGGCGACTTGAGCGCCGCGAACGTGGAGGGCACGTTGTGGATGGCGTTCGCGAAGTTCACGACCTGCTTCGTGTCCGCGGTCAGGAACCGCACCAGCTCCCACGCGGCGTTCTGGTGCTTGCTGCTGTGCGCGATCCCGGCGACGGTGCCGGTGATGAAGCCGCGCCCGTACGTCTTTGCCTGGTCGTCGGGCACGGGCAGCGGGGCCACGCCCCAGTCGAACTTCGCCTTCGCCTCGTCCAGCATCAGACCGCGCCACTCACCGTCCAGGTGCATGGCGACCTTGCCGGTGAGGAAGGCGTTCTGGCTGGACATCTCGTCGCCGAAGGTCATCCGGAACCGCTCCAGGTCGCGGAACCCGCCCTGCTCGGCGGCGAGTTGACGTGCGGTCTTGAAGAAGTCGTACGCGGCGGGCTCGTCGGCGAGTCGTGAGTTGCCCTCGGCGTCGAAGTACGTGGGCCCCCACTGCGCGAAGAGCCGGTCCGGACTGTTCTGGTAGAAGCGGAAGTTGGGCAGATACCCGACCTGCTTGTACGAGTTCTTGCCGCTGCGGATGGTGAGCTTCTTGCTGACCTCCTCGAACTCGGACATGGTGCGCGGAGGCCGCTCGATGCCCGCCTTCTTGTAGGCGTCCTTGTTGTAGTACATCCCGAAGGCGTCGGCGAGGAGGGGCAGGGCGCACTGGTTGCCGCGGTAACTGGTGTAGTCGAGAAGCGTCTTGGGGAACGTCTTGTGCTTGTCGAGCCCGGTCTTCTTCATGAAGGGATCGAGGTCCGCCCACATCCCCGAGTCGCAGTACTGGCCCACGTTGTTGGTGGTGAAGGACGACACCACGTCCGGGGCCTTGTCACCGCCCGCCCGCAGGGCCTGGTTGATGGTCTCGTCGGAGACGTTCCCGGTGGCCTTCACGTCGATGTTCGGGTGCAGCTTCTCGAAGCGGGCGATGCTGTCGTCGACGGCCTTGACCTCGCCGGGCGTCGACCAGCCGTGCCAGAACTTCAGGGTGACCGGCTCGGTCGGGTCGTCGTTCGCGCTGCCGACGCTCGGGTTGGCGCAGCCGGAGAGCAAGAGGCCGGCTGCGGCGAGCGCCGCGGACGCGCAGGTGGGCATGCGCCATCGCGGCATGGCGGACTTCCTTTGCGGGGAGGGGAGTTGGTCTTGCGGGGGAGGGGGATCAGGCTGTGTCGAAGACCTGGTCGCGGGCCTGGGTGAGGGCCGAGCGGAGGGCGCCGGTGAGGATGGGGTCGCCGTCGAGTTCGCTGATGCGGATCTGGGGGCGGGGCAGCGCGAGGCCGGTCAGCTCCTCCTCGACCTTGGCGCGCAGCTTGTCGCCGCCCGCCTGGGCCACCGAGCCGGAGAGGACGACGAGTTCGGGGTCGACGACGGCGACGACGGCGGCGATGCCGGTGGCGATACGCCGCGCGACCTCGCCGAGCGCGGCGTCGTCGGCCATGACCTCCTCCAACGTCGCGCCGCCGCCGGTGAGTTCGCGCACGACGTACGCGGAGACGAGGCTCTCGAAGCCGCCGCCGTTCTCCGAGTCCGCGCGCTCCAGCGGGGCGCCCGGGAGCGGCATGTAACCGATCTCGCCCGCGCCGCCGGTCGCGCCGCGCAGCAGGGTGCCGCCGAGCACGATGGCGGCGCCGACGCCTTCGTCGAGCCAGGTCAGTACGTAGTTGTCGTGGTCCTGGGCGGCGCCCTCGTACTGCTCGGCGACGGCGGCCAGATTCACGTCGTTCTCGATGTCGACGGGGGTGCCGAGGACGGCGGCGAGGTCGTCGCGCAGGGTGCGGGAGTGCCAGCCCGGCAGGTGGGGGGCGTAGCGGAGCTGGCCGGTCTGCGGGTCGATGGCGCCGGGGGTGCCGATGACGGCGGCCCGCAGGTCGTCGTGGCCGAGGCCCGCCTGGCGCAGGGCGCCGTCGACGGCCTCCGCGACGAGCTGTGCGGTGCGGTGGCGCACGTCCTCGGCCACGGCGTCGGCCTCTACGCGCTCCCGGCCGAGGACGGTGCCGGTGATGTCGGCGACGAGCGCGGTGATCCCGGTGGGGTCGGCGGAGAGCGCGGCGACGTGGGCGGCCCCCGGGTCGATCTCGTAGAGCAGGGCGTTGGGTCCCGGCCGGCCGCTGAGGCTGCCGGTGGTGTGCACGAGCCCGGCCGCTTCGAGCCGCCCGAGGAGCTGCGAGGTGGTGGGCTTGGAGAGCCCGGTCAGCTCGCCGATGCGGGTGCGGGTGAGGGGGCCGTGCGCGACGAGGAGGTCGAGAACGGCCCGGTCGTTCATGGCGCGCAGGACGCTCGGGGTGCCCGGAGTGGTGCCCGCTGCTGCCATGACGTCACCTTACTTTTGGTCGGCCGCTAACTGTTAGGAAACTTTCCGATTGGTGAGGACCGTAAGGCTGGCGTGAATGAGCCGTCAATAGCGAACGCCCCCGCGGCAACCAAGTCGTTACCTGCGGGGGCGTGGCGTTGCAAGGGGTGCGCCTGAGGGGGTGGACCCCCTCGGCGGGAGCTACTTCGACAGGTTCGGGGGCGGGGCTATCGGCGAGGCGGCGAGCGACTGAGGCGAGGTCGTGGAGGCGTACGCCGAGGGAGCCGCGACGCCTGCCGACGGGTCGGCCGCCGTCTCCTCCGTCGCCTGGAGCGGGAGGCCGCCCACGATGCGGATGCCCGCCTCGTCGAACGCCCGCTTGATGCGCCAGCGCAGCTCCCGCTCCACGCCGAGCGCGTTGCCCGGCATCGTCTTCGCCGAGACCCGTACGACCATCGATTCGAGCAGCACGCTGTCCAGGCCGAGCACCTCGACCGGGCCCCACAGGCGCTCGTTCCACGGCTCGTCCTTGGCCATGGTCTCGCCTACCTCGAGCAGCTTCGCCTGGACCTTCTCCAGGTCCTCGTCCGGGCGGACCGTCACGTCGACGCCCGCCGTGGACCAGCCCTGGCTGAGGTTGCCGATGCGCTTGACCTCGCCGTTGCGGACGTACCAGATCTCGCCGTTGTCGCCGCGCAACTTGGTGACCCGCAGACCGACCTCGATCACCTCGCCCGACGCGACGCCCGCGTCGATCGAGTCGCCCACGCCGTACTGGTCCTCAAGGATCATGAAGACGCCGGAGAGGAAGTCCGTGACCAAGTTGCGGGCGCCGAAACCGATCGCCACACCCGCGACACCCGCCGAGGCCAGCAGGGGGGCGAGGTTGATCTGGAATGTGCCCAGGATCATAAGGGCGGCCGTGCCGAGGATCAGGAACGACGCCACCGAGCGCAGCACCGAACCGATGGCCTGCGAGCGCTGGCGGCGGCGCTCCACGTTCACGAGGAGACCGCCGAGCGCCGTTCCGTTCACGGACTGTGCCGTGCGGTTCATGCGCTCTATGAGCTTGGTGATGGAGCGCCGGATGACCACGCGAAGGACGACGGCGACCGCGACGATCAGCAGGATGCGCAGCCCGATGCCCAGCCACGCCGACCAGTTCTGCTCGACCCAGCTCGCGGCGTTCGTCGCGCTTTCCTGGGCGTCTTCGAGAGTCGGGGACTTCGGCGTCGTCTTGTCGTCCGGGTCCGTTCCGGCTGATGACAGGACGGACAGGAACACGGCAGGTACCTCCAGGCATAGCGGTCTGCCCAGGAGATGCGCCGGGCAGAGTCACCACACTAACGGGGCATTGTGTGTGGATCGTTGTCATGTTCGAGGGAGAGACAGTGCTCACCTGGGGAAGATGAGGGTGTCGCACAGGTGTGGTCGAAAACACTCCGAGCCCGTTACCGGCACATGGTGGCGCTTGGACCAGGCATGAGGGGAGACTGGCTACAGATCGTCCCGGCGCGAGCCACGCGCCGCCGGCGTAATAGGAGGCATCCGTGCCGCACGTCCTGGTCCTCAATGCGTCGTACGAGCCATTGGGTGTCGTACCGCTCCGCCGCGCGCTCGTCCTCGTCCTGGAGAACAAGGCTCTCTGCCTCGAGGAATCCGGCGCCTTCATGCACAGCGCGACGCGCACTGTCCCCGCACCCAGCGTGGTCCGCCTCAAGCGGTTCGTCCGGGTCCCTTACAGGGGGCCCGTTCCTCTGACCAGGCGGGCGCTCTTCGCCCGCGACGGCGGTCGGTGCATGTACTGCGGTGGCGTCGCAACCAGCGTCGACCACGTCATTCCGAAGAGCCGTGGCGGTCAGCACGCCTGGGAGAACGTGGTGGCGTCCTGCCGCCGCTGCAATCACACCAAGGCGGACCGTCATCTCATGGAGCTGGGGTGGCGCCTGCGTCACAAGCCCGCGCCGCCCTCGGGCCTCGCGTGGCGCATCATCGGGACCGGGCATAGGGATCCGCGCTGGCTGCCGTACTTGCAGCCGTTCGGCGCGGACGACGCGATGGCCCGGATCGACGGCATTTCTGCCTGAGGGATCCGGGCTTTTGCGTGGGACCGGGACGGGCTCGCCCGTCCCGGCCCCACGTCACTGGCCGTTGCGGCGCTGCGCCGCCGTGATCAGCGCCGCCAGTGCCGCGACTCCGCCGCCGAGCAGACCGGCGCCGGCGCCTGCCGAGCCGTGGTCGACGCAGTACTTGGCGATCCAGAGGTAGCCGACGATCCCGCCCGCGCCCAGGACGACGCCGGTCACCAGGCCCGCCGCCCTGAACCACACGTTGACCAGGTCGAGGCGGCGGTTGTGCTCGGCGTCCTGGACCCGCTGGTCGACGAGCTTGTTCTTCATCTGGAATTCCTGCTCGACGAGCGACAACATCCGCTCGGCCGAGTCGGCCACCAGCTCGTTCCAGATCCTCATCTGCTCGCCGGACGGCAGCTCTCGGTACTCACTGGTCGCGGGCGGCGCCGCGGGCTCCGGCGGGTCTTCCGGCTCCGGGGATCGGGGTGGGACGGGGGCGGTCATGGAGTGGTCCCGTTGTCGTCGGGCGAAGGGGATGGCGAGGGGGATGAGGGAGATGCGGGGGACGTCGGCGGGTCCGGGGCCCGCATCTGGGGCACCGGCAGGCGGGCGTACAGGGCGTTCAGGGACCGCTCCACCGCGGCTCGGCTCTCCTCACGGGTGGGGCGCGGGGGAATCGGCTGCCGAGGGCGCCCGGCCGTGCCCGCCGGCGGTCCTGCGAGTCCCCACGCCGTCCACATGCCGTCCATGAAGGCGCGGCTCCGGGGCGCGGGGGACGCCGTGCCGGGCGGGCGGGCGCGGGCGGGCGGTGTCCGCAGCCGGGCGCCGACGATCCCGATGACGGCGAGCACCGCCCACAGCCCGAGCAGCGCCGCCGCCCCCCACGTCCCGCGCATCGGCGGCAACGCCCGCAGCAGCCCGAACAGGCCACCCGCGACCACCGCGACGGCCAGCAGCAGGAGGGCGAAAGGCGCGACCGCGGAGAGCACGGACGCGGTGGACTCACGGGCCTTGGTCAGGGCGGGGCGGATGCGGGTGAGCGCGGGGACGTGGTTTCTGAGCATCGGGCGTCGGCCGCCGCTCCGCACGGCCCCGGTGAGCCGGATGTCACGTCCTTTCGCCCGCATCAGGAGCTGAGCCCGCGGGTGGACGGCGAGCGTGCGTACGGAGAGCGGGCCGCGGGCGCCGAGCGCCTCGGCCAGGAACGGGCGGGGAGAGCGGGGGTCCGGGTCGGCGACGATCAGTGTGAGACGGCCCTCGAAGCGCCGCATCAGCTGTTCGTACCGGGGGCGAAGTGCCTCCGCGGGCGGGACCTCGGTCGGCCTGTCCGGCTCCAGGACCACGACGATGTGCCGGGCCGGTGTCGACTCGATGACGTCGAACAGGTCGAGGAAGGGCATGCCGTTGCGGCCGTAGTCCAGGCCGAAGGGGTCGCCGGTGTCCAGGCCGCCCGTGTAGTGGAAGAACAGCAGATCGTGTGCGCCGGCGATGACGGTCGGGAGCGTGTACGCGCTTTGAGAGGAGCCGCTGCCGAGCACGGTGACGCGGTCCGGTGCGGAGTGGAAGAGGCCGTCGGGCCGGGTCAGTGCGTCCCGGACGGCCCGCGTGGCGAGGGGAGGCCCGGCAGAGCCCCGCCGCCGCTCCCGCCGCGCCCGCTGCTCACGCTCCAGCCGCTCCCGCTCCCGAACCCGCTCCCGCGACTCACCCTCCGGCCGCGCCCGCGCCTGCTCGCGCTCGCGGCGTTCCGGCTCGTACCGGTCGCGTGTACGGCGCGCCCGGTAGTACGAACTGACGTCGTCCTCGCCCCGGTACCCGGGACGGTGGCGGTAGGCGTCGGGCCAAACGGCATCGCCCTCGTACAGCAGAACGGCACACGAGGCCCGCGCATCCGGTTGGTGCGCTTGTAATCGCATGTCGATCCCCCCTGGCGAGGCCTGGCCTCCATCATCGCGCGTGCGCCCGCCCAACTGGCAAGCCCCGTAGACGTCTTGTAGGCGTCTTGCTGACGAAACCGCCCTGCCTACGAGCCGTCAGCCACGGCGTACGCCTCCACCGACCAGAGTGAGTAGCCGAAGCGCGTGGCCCGTTTGTCGCCCTGGACGCGGATGTAGCGGGTGTCGCGGGCGTCCATGCGGACCGCCTCGCGGCCGCCCTTGCCGTCCTTGACGGTCGCCGCCGTGCGCCAGGTCTTGCCGTCCGCGGAGGTCTGTACGCGGTAGCCCGCCGCGTACGCGTCCTGCCAGCGCAGGACGACCTGGCCGAGCCTGACCGGCTCCGTGAGCTCCATCTGCCACCAGGCGCCGTCCTCGACCGGCGACGACCAACGGGTCGTGGGGTCGCCGTCGTTGGCGCCGGACGCCGGGAAGTCCTTCGTCTCGTCGCCCGAGGAGGAGGCCTTCGCGCCGCGCGCCAGGTCGGGTCCTCCGGTGCGCGGGTAGGCGCGGATCGAGACCGTCCTGGTCCGGCCGTCGAAGGTGACCGGGATCTCGTACGTCCCCGAGCGCGTGCCCACGGGGACCGTGACGTCGACCGGGACGTCCACCTGCGTGCCGCGCGGCAGCGTCGACCTCTCCGGGGTGCGCACCTCGATGCCCTTGGGCGCCTTCGCCGTCACCTTGCCCCGTACGTCGCCGGGGCGCAGGGAGGTCAGCTTCGCGGTGACCCGCTGCGGGCCGCCGCCGATCTCCACGTCGGCCTCGGTGCGGGCCAGGGAGAAGCGGGCGGCGGGGGAATCGGCGTACCAGGGGACGACGTGGCGGACCTTGCCTTCGGTGACCGTGGCGCGGACGGCGTCGGCGGTGTCCTTGGACTTGGCGGGCCGGGCCTCGGTGAAGCCCGTGGCGGACAGGGCGCCGATGCGGCGCCAGCCCTCGCCGGGGACATGGGCCTCGACGCTGCCCTTGGTGCCGGGGTCGGTCAGGACCGTCACCGCCGTGAGGGGGCGGGCGCGGGGGACGCGGACCGTCGCGCGGTCCGACGCCTGCTCGCTGTCGAGCCCCGCCCACGTCTCGTACGACTTCTGCGACCGCGTCAGGAAGGGGCCGAGGACGCCCTTGCCGACGGTCACCCGAGCCGCCTTCAGTTCCTTCTGGAGTCCTGTCAGGGTGCGCGAGGCGCGCCAGGCTGCCGCGCCGTCGCCGGTGGACTGCGCGCGCAGCATGTCCACCGCCGTCTCGCCCGCGGCCCCGTAGCGCGCCAACTGCTCCACCCAGGGCCGCACTTCGGTGTCGAGATCACTGTCGGCGAGCCGCTGCGGAGCCTCCTTCATGACGGTGAAGGCGTCCCGCAGGGCCTGTGCGGACTTCTCGATGCGCGCGGTGTCCGTCGTCGTACGCGCGCGCCAGAAGTCGTCCATGAGCGGGCGCAGATACGCCGATTCGTCGGCGCCGAGCACGGACGACGCGTCATTGCCCGCGAGGGCCCGCAGGGCGCCCCGCGCCTTCGCGTCGCCGCCCGAGAGGTCGTCGATCGCGGCGAGCCAGGACTCGTGCGGGCGGTAGGCGCGGGGGTTCCACGCGTAGTCCGCTGCCGTGAAGAGGGGGATGCGGGACGCCGACGGCTGCTCCATGGCGTTGCCGAGCAGCGCCGCGGAGCCGGTGGCCACGGCGGGCTCGCGGCCGGTGTAGGGGCCGAGGAAGATACGGTCCTGCGCGAAGTCGTTGACGGGGTAGTTGTCCATCGTCACGAGCGGATGCGAGCCGAACGCCTTGCGGGCGCCCGCCAGTTCACGCCCGGTGATGGTCTTGGGGACCACGCCGACGCCGGTCCACGCCACCTCGACACCCTCATCAAGGCGGGCCGCGATGGCGTCGCGGTACTCCGTGGAGCCGTTCTGGTAGTACTCCGTCGGCATCAGCGAGAGGGGCTTCGCGCCGGGGTGGCGCTCGGCCAGGTGCGCGGACACGGCGTTGGCGACGCGCGACTGCGCCTTCGCGGCGGCCTCGGGCCCCGAACCGAAGGCGTCGGCGTCCGCGTCGCAGTGCCACTCGCTGTAGCTGACGTCCTGGAACTGCAGCTGGAACGCGCGTACGCCGAGGGCCCACATCGCGTCGATCTTGCGGTTCAGGGCCTTGATGTCCTTGTCGGACGACATGCACATGGCCTGGCCGGGGGCGACGGCCCAGGCGAGCGTCACGTGATTGCGCTTGGCCCGCTCGGCGAGGGCGCGGAAGTCGGCGCGCTGGTCGGCGGGGTACGGCTCACGCCAGCGCGCCTGGCGGTAGAGGTCGTCGCCGGGGGCGTAGAGATAGCGGTTCTGCTTCGTCCGGCCCATGAAGTCCAGCTGGTCCAGGCGTTGTTCGCGGGTCCACGGGGTGCCGTAGAAGCCCTCGGTCATGCCGCGGACGGCGGTGCCGGGCCAGTCGCGGATCTGGACGCCCGGGACGGTCGCGCCGGTGCGGCTCTTCGTGACCAGCTGGCGCAGGGTCTGGACGCCGTGGAAGAGGCCGTCATCGCCCGCGCCCGCGAGGGCGATGGTGTCCTGGCCGCCGATCCGGCCCACCGCGAGGCGGTAGCCGCCGGACGGGAGGTCGCCGCGGGCGCGGGCCCCGAGGGTGCGCAACGCCTGGTCGGCGCCCGCGCCTTCGGCACGGACGACGAGCCTTCCGCCGCCCGTGGGGAACTGCTCACCCTCCTTGACCTCCGTAATCCTGCGGGCGCCCGCGTCGCGGAGAAGGGTGCGCAGGGCGTCCATGGCGTACGGATCGGGGTCCTCGCCGGTGGCGATGACGACCTCGTCGGTGACGGTGACCGGGGCCCCGGCCGAGGTCATCGACTGGGGGCGGGGCCAGACCGGGGGGAGGGTGCCGTCACTCTCCCGGTCGTCGTCCGGGGAGGTGGCCGGGGTGCCGGGCTTTCCGGGGAGGCCGGGGGCGGCGACGGCGCCGGGGGCGCCACTGAGTGCGCCTGCGATGACGGCGACGGCGATGGCCGCCGCGCCCTTCCTGCGCCGCAGTTGCACGGCCCTCTCCTCGTTGTCCCTCGTGCTGGTGATCACGTGTGGTGCGTCAGTTGTCTCAGGGTGTCACTGAGCCCACCACTCGCGCGGTGGGGGTGTCAACGGGCGTGGGTGTTGTGGGGGTTTTCTTCCCTGTGACATCGCTCCTGACACTGCCCTTGACCTCGCCAACCTCGCCCCTGACCTCGCTCTTGTGATCGGCGATTCGTGCCCGATCGCCGGTGGGGCTGGAAAGCGTGTGCGAGGCCGGGGCGGGCAGAAGGAAGATTTTTCGGTTGTCCCCCACTGAGAGAAACGAATGTGAGCACGCGCACGTTCATACAACGGATATGTCTGCGATCCCGCGCACTGGGTAGGGCTGCTGCCGAAGACCCGTCCTGCCCCCTGACAATGGAGCCTTACGTGCCCGCTTCCGCGAACCTCCTCCTCTCCGCTCTCTCCAAACAGGTCTCAGGCCCCGACTCGGGGCTCGACGGATCCTGCTCCTGCGGCTGCCTCGAGCCGCCCCTGACCAGCGAGCCCCCGCTGGCCGACGCAGCACCCCTGACCAGCGAGCCTCCGCTCGCCGACGCCGCCCCGCTGACCAGCGAGCCCACCTCCACCGGCACCGCGTCGGGCCTGGCCTACATGGGGGTCTAGATGGCCCCACCCGGAGCGACCGCACCCGCCGGCGGCCCCACCGGCCCCACCGGACTTTCCCGCCTTGCCGCCCTGCACGGCGTGGCGACTTCTTACTCCCCGTCCCCGGACCGCACGGTTCCGGCCACCGACGCCGCGGTGATCGCGGCCCTGGCCGCCCTCGACGTGGACGCGAGCACCCCCGAGGCGCTGCGGCGCGCCCTCACGGCCCGCGAGGCGGAGCTGAGCGCCAGGCTGCTGCCGCCGACGGTGGTGATGTGGCAGGGCGACGCTGAGGCGCCCCTGCCCTGGGCCGGGCTGCCGCCGGGTACGCGGGTGTGGGTGGAGACGGAGGAGGGGGAGCGGCTGGAGTGGGAGATGCCTGACGCCGCTCCGGTACTGCGGGGCAATCGGGTGGGTGGTCGGGAGAAAACGCCGCGAAGCGGCGGAAAGAGCGAGCCACGAGAGGCCCCCGCCCTGCCCCTGGGCGTACACACGCTCAGAGCCAAGACCCCGGACAACCGAACAGCCACCGCCCACCTGATCACCGCCCCCCACCGCCTACCGCCCCCGCGCGAGAAGACGTACGGAATTCTCGTCCAGCTCTACTCCCTCCTCTCCCGCCGCTCCTGGGGCATGGGCGACCTCGGAGACCTCGCCGAGCTCGCGGCCTGGTCCGGCCGGACCCTGCGCGCGGGATTCGTACAGGTCAACCCCTTGCACGCGGCGGTGCCGAAGCCTTCGGACGGCCCGTCCGACCCCTCCCCCTACCGCCCCTCCTCGCGCCGCTTCCCCGACCCCGTCCACCTCCGTGTCGAGGACGTTCCCGAGTACGCGCACCTGGACGGCGAGGCACGCGACCTGGCCGCCGACCTCACGCGACGGGCCGCCGCGCTCCGTGAATCCGTCCTCCAGCAGGGCCAGTTGATCGACCGTGACGCGGTCTGGGCGCTCAAGCTCCAGGCCCTGGAACTGGTCCGCGAGGTTCCGCTCGGCCCCGGACGGCGCGCCGCCTACAACGACTTCCTCGCCGAGTACGGAGAGGACCTGGAGGACCACGCCACGTGGTACGCCCTCGCGGAGCGGCACGGCCCCGACTGGCACGCATGGCCCGCACCCCTGCGCGACCCCGCCTCACCCGAAGTCGCCCGCGCCCGCCGCGAGTTGATGGACCGCGTGGACTTCCACTGCCGTCTCGCCTGGCTCACCGACGCCCAGCTCGCCGCCGCGCAGCGCTCGGCGCGGGACGCGGGCATGGACATCGGCCTCGTGCACGACCTCGCGGTCGGCGTGCACCCGGCCGGAGCCGACGCGTGGGCGCAGCGGCGGCACTTCGCAGCGGGCATGTCGACCGGCGCCCCGCCGGACGCGTTCAACGCGCGCGGCCAGGACTGGGGCCTGCCGCCCTGGCGCCCGGACCGCCTCGCCGAGTCCGGGTACGGCCCGTACCGCGCCCTGCTGCGCGCACTGCTCCGGCACGCGGGCGCGATCCGTATCGACCACGTCATGGGGCTCTTCCGCCTCTGGTGGGTCCCGGAGGGCCGCGCGCCCACCGAGGGAACGTATGTCCAGTACGACGCCGACGCGATGCTCGCCGTCCTCGCCCTGGAGGCACACCGCGCCGGCGCCCTCGTCATCGGCGAGGACCTCGGCACCGTAGAGCCCGGCGTCCGCGAGGCCCTGCAGCGCCGCGGCGTGCTCGGCACCTCCGTGCTCTGGTTCGAGCGGGACTGGGCCGGCACGGGACGGCCTCTGCCGCCCGAGCGCTGGCGCGCCGACTGCCTGGCCACCGCCACCACCCACGACCTGCCGTCCACCGCGGCCCGCATCACCGGCGAGCACATCCAACTGCGCGACAGGCTCGGCCTGTTGACCCGCCCCGCGGCCGTCGAGCAGTCCGCCGCCGCGGCGGACGTGTCGGAGTGGCTCGCGCTGCTCTCGCGCCTCGGGATGCTGCCCGGCGGCGGTGGGCACGAGCAGGAGGAGATCCGCGCCGTCCACCGCTTCCTGCTCGCCACCCCGGCCCGCATGATCGGCGTATGGCTGCCGGACGCGGTCGGCGACCGCCGCCCGCAGAATCTCCCCGGCACCTGGGACCAGTATCCGAACTGGCGGCTGCCGATCGCCGACGCCGCCGGCCACCCCGTCACCCTGGAGGAACTCGCCGCGTCACCCCGCTTGCACGCGTTCATGGACGTGTTCCGTACCCGCGAGGGGCCCCGTACGGCACCCCCGGGCGCGCGCCCCGTTTAGCAGTTCGCTACGTTGGCACCGTGGACAAGAAGAACGCCCTGCGCGCCGGCGCCCTGGCTTCCGGTACGACGCTGATGATGCTGCTCATGTCGTCCCCCGCGCTCGCGCTCACGCGCGACGACGGTGACGACCCGGGTCCCGGCCTGAGCGTGATCGACACGCTCGGCCTCTATGTCGTGGCGCCCATCGTGCTGTTCCTGGTGATCGCGGGTCTCGTCATGGTCGGTGACAAGTCCCGCAAGCAGGAGAAGCAGGGCTGACGCCACTTCGCCTCACGAGTTCTCCGTAGGGGGCTCTTCGTCTACGTACCCATGCGTTACCCATGCGTACGTAGACGAAGAGCCCCCTACGTATGTACGTACGTCACGCGTATGTACATACGTCACGGCCGCTCGGCCGTGAGATACCGCTGCACCGTCGGCCCCAGCCAGTCCGCCATCTCCTCGCCGGACAGCGCGACCGCGGGCGGGAACCGCAGCACATAGCGGGTCAGCGCCATGCCGAGGATCTGCGAGGCGCAGAGCCCGGCCCGTGTCGGGGCCTCGGCGGGGTCGGGGCAGACGCGGCGCGCCACCGGCAGCAGCTGGTCCCTGAAGATGCCCTGCATGCGCTCGGCGCCCGCCGTGTTCGTGATGCCGACCCGGAGCATCGCCGTCAGCACCTCGTCCGTCTCCCAGACGTCCAGGAAGTGGGCCACCAGGGCGCGCCCGACGGACTCGCGCGGCACCGCGGCGAGATCGGGCAGTCGCAGGTCGATGGCGCTGGCCGCGGCGAACAGCCCCTCCTTGTTGCCGTAATAGCGCATCACCATCGACGGATCGATCCGTGCGTCCTTGGCGATGGCACGGATGGTGGCCCGTTCATAGCCGTCGGCGGCGAACCGCTCACGGGCGGCGGCCAGGATCGCGCCGCGGGTCGCGTCGGAACGGCGGGGCGGCGTTGTCGCCGCGGTCTCTGGATCGGGTGCGCTTTCCGTCATGCCAACAAGCGTAGGCCAACAAGTGTTGACAGTCCATGGCGACGGTCCTACTTTGGCCAACAAGCGTTGACCAACAGTTGTTGGCATGAGGAGGCCGTCATGAGCGTCATGAATGGAACCCAGGACACGACCGGCACCACGAACCCCGCTGTGATCGTCGTCGGCGCCGGCCCCACCGGGCTGCTGCTCGCCGGAGACCTGGCCGCCGCGGGCGTCCCCGTCACCCTGCTCGAAAAGCGGCGGCACGGGATCAGCAACCTCTCGCGCGCCCTGGTGCTGCACGCCCGCACCCTCGAACAGCTCGACGCGCGCGGCCTCGCCGACGAACTGGAGGCCAAGGGCAGGACGCTCGACCGGCTGCGCCTCTTCGCCCGCCTGGAGGTGCGCCTCGACAAGCTGCCCTCGCGCTACAACCACCTCCTGGTCCTGCCGCAGTACGAGGTGGAGCGGGTCCTCGAACGCCGGGCGATCGAGGCCGGGGTCGACTTCCGGTACGAGAGCGAGGTCACCGGGCTCACCCAGGACGCGGAGGGCGTGAGTGTCGAAGTCCGGGGCCCGGGCGGCGAGTCGAGCACGCTACGGGCCGCGTACGTCGTCGGCGCCGACGGACTGCACAGCCCGGTCCGCAAGGCCATCGGCCTGCCCTTCCCCGGGAAGTCCGCCATCCGCTCGCTCGTGCTCGCCGACGTGAAGCTCGCCGAGAAGCCCGCATCGGTCCTCACGGTGAACGCGGCCGGTGACGCCTTCGCCTTCATCGCGCCCTTCGCCGACGGCTACTACCGCGTCATCGGCTGGAACCGCGCGCACAACGTCCCCGACAGCGAGCCCCTCGACCTCGAAGAGGTCAAGGAGATCACCCGCCTCGCCCTCGGCCGCGACTACGGCATGCACGACGCCCGCTGGATGTCCCGTTTCCACAGCGACGAGCGCCAGGCGCCCGCCTACCGGGTCGGCCGGGTCTTCCTCGCCGGCGACGCCGCGCACGTGCACACCCCGGCGGGGGCGCAGGGCATGAACACCGGCCTCCAGGACGCCGTGAACCTGAGCTGGAAGCTGGTGGAGGCGGTCAACGGCCGTGCGGCGGAAGGCCTGTTGGACACCTACCAGTCCGAGCGGCACCCCATCGGCAAGACGGTTCTGCGCAGCAGCGGCGGGATCGTGCGGCTCGCGATGGCCAAGCGCCCGTGGTCGCGGGCGGGCCGCGCCGTGCTCGCGTCCTTCATCGGAGCCGTGCGCCCGGTCCGCGACAAGGCGATCGGCCAGATCACCGGCATCGGCTACAGCTACCCCGCGCCGAGGGGCGCGCACCGCATGACCGGCCGCCGCGCTCCCGACATCGCGCTCAAGGAGGGGCGGCTCTACGAGGCTCTGCGCGAGGGCAGGTTCGTGCTGATCACCCCGGAGGGCGCGGAGTACGAGGAGGGCGACGGGGCGGGCCGCGCGGTCGTGAGGCACTGGGCGAGCGAGCGGCGTACGACCGTCCTGGTCCGGCCCGACGGGTACGTGGCGTGGGCGGCGGAGGAGGCGGACGCGGGGGAGGTCCGGGCGGCGCTGGCGAATCGTTCCGCGAATCGTTCAGCTCAGCTTCAATAAGAGCTCGAAAAGATTCGATGGACCTGATGGGTGTGGGGGTGCGACGGTAAGTCCCGCGATCAACGCGATCAACCACACCCGGGTGAACCGGGAGAGAGACAAGGGATATCAGTGACTGTCCTGGACCGGACGCCCCCCGCCCCCACCCGCACCCCCACCCGCACCGTGTCGACGGCGACGGCGGTGAACAAGGGAGTGCAGCGGGCCGCGGGCCCCATCGGCGTCGGTCTCGCCCTCGCGGCGCTCGCCACGGTCGTCTGGTCGGGCAGCTTCGTCACCTCGCGAGCCCTGGCCGACAGCGTGCCGCCCATCCAGCACGCGTTCTGGCGGTGGATCATCGCGATCGTGGCGGTGGCGCCCTTCGCGGCGCGCCAGACGTGGCGGCAGCGGGCGCTGCTCCGCAAGCACATCCGCTTCCTGCTCCTCGCCTCGCTCCTCGGCGTCACCATCTACAACACCCTGGTCAACCAGGCGGGCGTCACCACCACCGCGGGCAACATGGGCATGATCATGGCGGCCTCGCCGGTCCTGATGGCGGTGTACGAACGCCTCGGCGGCGCGAAGCTCGGGGCGCGCCGGGTGACGGGCATGCTGATCGCCTGCGTGGGCGTCCTGGTCCTGGTGTCCGGGGGATCGCTCTCCATGGACTTCGCGGTGGGGGACCTGTGGATCATCGCGGGGGCCGTCTCCTTCGGCTCGTACAGCGCGCTGCTCAAGCGCAAGCCCGCGGAGATCGGCGGACTGCCGTTCCTCTTCGCGACGTTCGTGCTCGGCGCGCTGATGCTGCTTCCGGTGTTCGTGACCAGCTATGTGATCCAGGGCGGCTTCGAGCCGACGGTCGGCACGGTCTCCCCGCTCCTGTACGTGGGCGTCGTGTCGTCCGCGATCGCCTTCTTCGCCTGGAACAAGGCGATCTCGATCATCGGCGCCGCCCGCGCCGGTGTCATCTACTACCTCCAGCCGGTCTGCGTCGCCCTGCTCTCCTTCGTGGTGCTCGGCGAGGCGATGGGGTGGCTCCAGGTGATGTGCATGGGGCTGATCCTGGGCGGGGTCGTGCTTGGCGCGGCGCGCACGAAGTAGGGGGCGCGTCCGGTGGGAACACCACTCGTGACCAGTCGGTACGTTGACTCCATGAGCGAGTGGGACATCAAGAAGCTGCAGATCCTGCGTACGTTGAGTGAGCGGGGCACGGTGACCGCGACGGCGCAGGCGCTGCGGATGACGCCGTCGGCGGTATCGCAGCAGCTGTCCAACCTCGCGAAGCAACTGGGGGTGCCGCTCCTTGAGGCGCACGGGCGCCGGGTCCGCCTGACGGACGCGGCGCACCTGGTCCTCCGCCATGCGGAGGCGGTCTTCGCGCAACTGGAGCTCGCGGACGCGGAGTTGGCGGCGTACGCCCAGGGCGAGGCGGGGGAGGTGCGGGTCGGCGCCTTCTCGACCGCGGTGCCCGCGCTCGTCGTCCCCGCGGTGCGGGAGCTGCGGGCGGCGGCGCCGGGGATCTCGGTGCGGGTACGTGAGGTGGAGGCGGCGGAGGCGTACGAGTTGCTGGCCGCGGGGGAGGTGGACGTGGCGCTGTCCCTTGCGGTGACGGCGCCGGCCGCGGCGGACGCGGACACGCGCTTCACGCGGGAGTCGCTGCTCGCGGACCCGCTGGACGTGGCGCTGCCGGGGGACCACCCGCTGGCTGAGTCGGAGGGGCTCCGGCTCGCGGACCTGGCGGGGGAGCCGTGGATCTTCGGGGGCAGCGGCCCCTGGTCGGAGATCACGCGGGCGGCGTGCGAGGGGGCGGGGTTCACACCCGAGCAGGCGCATTCCGCTTCCGGCTGGACGGCGATCCTGGCGATGGTGGAGGCGGGGATGGGGGTCGCCCTGGTCCCACGGATGGCGGCGGCCCGCCGTGACGGGGTGGTGATGCGGGCCCTGTCCGCCGACCGCCCTCGCCGCCACGTGGTGGCGGCGGTTCGCCGGGGGGCGGCGGGCGGGGCGGGGGTCAGCAGGGTCTTGTCGGCGCTGCGGGGGGCGGTTTCCCTGCGGGGGGCGGAGCTGCCGTAGTCCCGCCGGGGGCTACGGGGTGGTCGGTGGGCCGGCCCTTCGCCTGCGGTCCGCCGCATGCCTTCCCGCGCTCCGCGCGGATGCCTCCCACCCGCCCACCCGATTGCCCTGTAGCCAGGGGGTGGTCGGGTCTTTGTCTGCGGGCCGATGTCACCCTTCCCGCGCTTCGCGCGGATGTCTCCCGCCCACCCGCCCGATTGCCCTGTAGCCAGGGGGTGGTCGAGTTCTTGTCTGTGGGCCGACGCATGCCTTGCCGCGCTTCGCGCGGGTCTTTCCCGCCCACTCGCCCGATTGCCCTGTAGCCACGGGGTGATCGGGTGGGTGGGTGGGGAGAATTCGCGCGAAGCGCGGGAAGGACGGATGCGGCCGGTAGACGAAGTGCCGACCACCGCGAAGGGAGCGGCCGCCGCCCGCCCCCGCCGCGAGAATCCGCGCGAAGCGCGGGAAGGCCCGGCCACCTCGCGGCTGCGGGGTGATCGGGTGGGTGGGCGGGAGACATCCGCCGCGGAGCGGCGGGCTGGGACACCTGCGTGGGGCGCGCCCGCCGCCGCGGGGGGGGCAACCCCGGGCCGCCCCCCCGCCCGGCAGGGCTACGCGTCCGCTGCCTGGGCTCGCAGGGCCCGCTCCACGCCCGCCCTGGACTCCGTGATCAGGCGGCGCAACGCCGCCGACGGGGACGTCGAAGACAGCCACGCGTCCGTCGCGTCCAGCGTGGCCTGGGACACCTGGAGCGACGGGTACAGGCCCACCGCGATCTGCTGCGCCATCTCGTGCGAACGCGAGTCCCACGCCCCCTTGACCGCCGCGAAGAACTTCTCCGTGTACGGAGCGAGGAGTTCACGCTGGTCCGTCTGGACGAAGCCGCTGATCACGGACTCCTGGATCGCGTTCGGGAGCTTGTCCGAGTCGACCACGGACGCCCACGCCTCCGCCTTCGCCGCCGGCGTGGGCCGCGCCGCCCGAGCCGCCGCCGCGTGCCGCTCGCCCGCGGCCGTCTTGTCGCGGTCCAGCTCCGCAGTGATCCCTGCCTCGTCGAGCCTGCCCGTCGCCGCGAGCCGGTGCACGAAGGCCCAGCGCAGCTCCGTGTCCACCGCGAGACCGTTGATCGACTGCTTGGCCGAGACGAGTTCCTCCAGGAGCGTCAGCTGCTCCTCTGTACGCGCCGTCGCCGCGAACGCCCGTGCCCACGCCAACTGGTGGTCGCTGCCCGGCTCCGCCGCCCGGAGGTGCGAGAGCGTCGCCTCCGTCCAGCGGGCGAGCGCCTCGTCACGTCCGGACGGCGCCGCGTACAGCTCAAGGGCCAGCTTCACCTGACGGTGCAGGGACTGGACGACCCCGATGTCCGACTCCTTGCCGATGCCGGAGAGGACCAACGACAGGTACTCCCGCGTGGGCAGTTCCGCGTCCCGCGTCATGTCCCATGCCGACGCCCACGAAAGCGCCCGCGGCAGCGACGCCTCGAAGTCACCGATGTGCTCCGTCACGAACGCGAGCGACTCCGCGTCCATGCGGACCTTCGCGTACGAGAGGTCGTCGTCGTTCAGGAGGATCACCGCCGGGCGCTCCCGGCCCACCAGCGCGTCCACCGCCGTCAGTTCGCCGTCCACGTCCAGCTCCACGCGGTCCGTGCGCAGCAGCTTGCCGCTCTCGCCGTCGAGGTCGTACAGGCCGATCGCGATCCGGTGGGGGCGGAGTGTCGGCTCACCCTTCGCGCCCGTCGGGAGCGCCGGGGCCTCCTGCTTCACTGCGAACGACGTGATCTTGCCGGATGTGTCGACGTCCACCACCGGGCGCAGGACGTTGATGCCCGCCGTCTCCAGCCACTTCTTCGACCAGGTCTTGAGGTCGCGTCCGCTGGTCTCCTCCAGCGCGCCGAGCAGATCGGACAGGCGCGTGTTGCCGAACGCGTGCGCCTTGAAGTACGCCTGCACACCCCGGAAGAACTCGTCCATGCCGACGTACGCGACCAACTGCTTCAGCACCGACGCGCCCTTGGCGTACGTGATGCCGTCGAAGTTGACCAGGACGTCGTCGAGGTCGCGGATGTCCGCCATGATCGGGTGCGTGGACGGCAGTTGGTCCTGGCGGTACGCCCACGTCTTCATGGAGTTCGCGAACGTCGTCCACGAGTGCGGCCAGCGCGAGTTCTCCGCGTACGCCTGGCAGGCGATGGACGTGTACGTGGCGAACGACTCGTTCAGCCAGAGGTCGTTCCACCACTCCATCGTCACCAGGTCGCCGAACCACATGTGGGCCAGCTCGTGGAGGATGGTCTCCGCGCGCGTCTCGTACGCGGCATCCGTCACCTTCGAACGGAACACGTACTGGTCGCGGATGGTCACCGCGCCCGCGTTCTCCATCGCGCCCGCGTTGAACTCCGGCACGAAGAGCTGGTCGTACTTGGCGAAGGGGTACGCGTAGTCGAACTTCTCCTGGAACCAGTCGAAGCCCTGCCGCGTGACCTCGAAGATCGCGTCCGAGTCGAGGAACTCGGCGAGCGAGGGACGGCAGTAGATGCCGAGCGGAACCGACTGGCCGCCAGGACCCTCGTACGAACTGTGGACCGAGTGATACGGACCGACGATGAGCGCCGTGATGTACGTCGACATACGCGGCGTGGGCTCGAAGACCCAGACGTCACCGCTGGGCTCCGGGGTCGGCGAATTCGAGATGACCGTCCAGCCGGACGGAGCCTTCACGGTGAACTGGAACGTCGCCTTGAGATCGGGCTGCTCGAACGAGGCGAAGACGCGGCGGGCGTCCGGGACCTCGAACTGCGTGTAGAGATAGGCCTGTTGGTCGACGGGGTCGACGAACCGGTGCAGACCCTCACCCGTGTTGGTGTAGTCGCAGTCGGCGACCACCTTCAGCTCGTTCGGGCCCGCCTCCAGGTGCTTCAGCGCGATGCGCGAGTCACGGAAGACGGCGGCCACGTCCAGCGAGTGCCCGTTCAGGACGGCCTCGTGGACCGCCGGGGCGACCAGGTCGATGAACGTCTCGGCGCCCGCCTCCGCGGAGTCGAAGCGCACGGTGGTCACCGACCGGTAGGTGCCGCCCTCTTGCGCGCCGGAGAGGTCGAGCTCGATCTCGTACGAGTCAACGGTGAGCAGCTTCGCCCGCTGCTGCGCCTCTTCGCGGGTCAGATTGGTGCCGGGCACGCGGTCATCTCCTCAGGAACGTCAGGTACGACTTGTGGCGTTTCCGGCCATCCTTCCACGTGGGTCCGCGTACGTGTCCGGGCATGGTCGGTGGGCCACCGCGCGGCATTGTTCGCGGGCTGCCGTGCCGCTAACATCCGCGCGTCGACTAACGCCCCGGGGGGAGCGTTCATGGGACTCCGACGACCACTGCGATTACCGCGACTACTGGGATTGCCCGGCGCGAGGTGCGCCCCATGATCGACGTACTCGTCGCCGGAGCCGGGATCGGCGGGCTCACCGCCGCCCTCAGTCTGCACGCGGCGGGCATCGGGGTGCGGGTCATCGACGCGGTGGACGAGCTGCGGCCCGTCGGGGTCGGCATCAACCTTCTCCCGCACGCGGTACGGGAGTTGACGGATCTCGGCCTCGGCGCCGAGCTGGCCGCCACGGCCGTGCCGATCGCCGAGACGATCCACTTCGACCGGCACGGCAACCACATCTGGGGTGAACCTCTGGGGCTCGCCCGCGGTCACTACTGGCCGCAGTACTCCCTGCACCGCGGCGCCCTGCAACTGATCCTCCTCGACGCCGTGCGCGACCGCATCGGCGAGAACGCCGTCCAGACCGGTACGGCGTTCGTGCGGTACGCGGAGCCGGAGGGCTCGGGGGCGCTGCGCGTGACCCTGCGAGACGTGCGGCGCGGGCGGGAGTTCGCGGTGCCGGTGCGGGCCCTGATCGGGGCCGACGGGCTGTACTCGGCGGTGCGGGCCCGGCTGCACCCCGGGGAGGGGCCGCCGCTGTGGAACGGCATCCGGATGTGGCGGGGCGTCACCGAGTGGGATCCGGTGCTCGGCGGCCGGACGATGGCGTTCGCGGGCAGCAACGCGGCCGCGAAGCTCGTCGTCTACCCGATCTCGCGGGAGGCGGAGGTGCGGGGGCGCGCGCTGCTCAACTGGGTGGCCGAGGTGCGGTTTCCGGTCCACCACCACGGGTCGCCCGGCCCCGTGGACTGGAACCGCTCGGGCCGCCTCTCCGATGTCCTTCCGCACTTCTCCGGGTGGCGGATCGGGGACCTGGACGTGCCCGCGCTGCTTGCCGCGACCGGTTCGACGGGCCGGATCCTGGAGTACCCGATGGTGGACAGGGACCCGCTCCCCTGGTGGGGGCGCGGTCCCGTCACCTTGCTGGGTGACGCGGCTCATCCGATGTACCCCGTGGGGTCGAGCGGGGGCTCGGAGGCGGTGCTCGATGCGCGGGTGCTTGCGCGGTGCGTGGCCCTTGCCGGGGTGGACCGGGTGAGTGGGCTTCGCGCCTACGAGGCGGAGCGGTGGGGTCCCGCCAATGCCGTGGCCCTTGCCAATCGTGCGATGCCGGTGGATGAGGTGCTGCGGGCTGTGGCGGAGCGGGCTCCGGAGGGGTTTGCGCGGGTGGAGGATGTGCTGACGGGGGAGGAGTTGGCGGGGTTGGGGGAGGGGTATCGGCGTATGCGGGGCAGTTGGTAGCGGTTTTCCATTCCCCAACCCCGCCCCTTCCCGAAAACCCGCTCTGGCGCGGGGGCCTACCTGGGGCTCCGCCCCAGGCCCCGACAAGATGGCCTCAAACGCCGGCCGGGCTGAACTATCAGCCCGTCCGGCGTTTGAGGACGAACTCGGCGAAGCCGGTGATTGCGGCAAGCAAGGCCCCCGCGCCGAGCGGGTTTTCGGGAAGGGGTGGGGTTGGGGAACGTGACGTCTGAAATCCGCCAGCCCCACCCACCCGCACGCGTGACCCTTACCCGATGACCTACGACCCTCGCCCCATACCCCCCACCGCCCTCAAAGAACTCCGCACCACCGACGACGCAGGCCGCCCCACTCACCCCTACGTCGACACGGAAGGTGGCGACCCCCTCCGCTGCTGCCTCCGCCCCGTCGCCCCCGGCGAAAACGTAGCCCTCGTCTCGTACGCCCCCCTCCGCCGCTGGGCAGCGGAGACCGGTGCCACCCCCGGCGCCTACGACGAGCAGGGCCCCGTCTTCATCCACGCCGAGGACTGCGAGGGCCCTGCGCCCAGAGGCGAGGGCTACCCCTTCGCCCGCCCCGGAGCCCTCCGCACCCTCCGCCGCTACAACGCCGAAGGACGCATCATCGGCGGACGCCTGATGGAGATCCCGGACCCGGCGACGCAAGGCTTCGACGCCGCCTTCGCGGAGGCCTTCGCCGACCCGGAGGTCGCCCTCGTGCACGTCAGGGCCGTGGAGTACGGCTGCTTCCACTTCGAGGTCCGCCGGCCCTAGGGAACAGCCCCCACTGCCCGCGCGAACGCCCGCACCCGCTCCGTCTCCGCGTCCCGCCGCCACACCATCCCGAGCACCGAATCCGGCACCCCCTCCACCGGCACGAACGTGACGTCGCGCCGCCCGTGGTACTCCGCCGTGGGGCGGCACAGCAGCATCGCCCCGCGTCCGGCCGCGACCAGCGTCAGGCCCTCCTGGAGGGTGCGCACCTGCGGCGCCGGAACGGAAGCGGGCGCCTGCGCCGCGCGCCAGTACGCGGGGGCAGGCGCCGTCGCGGAGATCAGCGGCACCCCCGTCAGCTCGGCCGCGTCCAGCGACGCCCGGCCCGCGAAGGGATGGCGTACCGACACCGCGACCGTCTGCTGCTGGCGGGAGAAGAGCGGGCCGAGCACCAGGTCCGGCTCCTCGACGGGAAGCAGCACGATCGCCGTGTCCACGTCCCCGTGCCGTACCGCCCCGAACGGATCCGCGAACGGCACCTCCACGATCTCCGTCACACAGCCCGGGTGCCGCTCCTGGAAGTCGGCGATCGCCCCCATGAGCCGCGCGTCCGCCGTCCCCTGGAAGCCGATCCGCAGCCGTCCCGTGACGCCGCGCGCCGACTCCCGCGCCGCGTCCACCGTGGCGCTCAACGTCTCGTACGCGGGGCGCAATTCGGCCAAGAACCGCTCGCCCGCCGGAGTGAGACGCACCCGCCGGCTCGACCGCTCCACGAGCCGTGTGCCGATCCGTCGCTCCAGGTCGCGAAGGAGCTGGCTGACGCGGCTCTGCGAGACGTAGAGCCGCTCGCCCGCACGGCCGAAGTGCAGCTCGTCGGCGAGCGCGATGAAGCACTCAAGCTCCCGTATCTCAAGCCCGCCCACCAGGAACCGCCCCGCCTCTCATCGATGAGCCTCGCTCATTCAAGGATGAGATCTTCGCCGTTGTTCCCGGCAGGGTCCCCGGCGAAGGCTTGGCCTCATGAAAGCCACCTCGACCACGCTCTCCGAACCCGTGCTGCCGCAGCGCTCCCTGCCCCTCTCCGTCCTCGCCGTCGCCGCCACCACCTTCTCCGTCGTCACCACGGAGATGCTGCCGGTCGGCCTCCTCACCTCCCTCTCCTCGGGGCTCGGCGTGTCCGACGGGACCGCGGGCCTGACCGTCACGCTGCCCGGCGTGGTCGCGGCGCTCGCCGCCCTGCTGCTTCCGGTCGCCGTGCGGCGCGCCGACCGGCGGACGGTCCTCGCGACGCTCATGGTGCTGCTCGCCGCCGCCAACCTCCTCTCCGCGCTCGCGCCCGCCTTCGGCGTGCTGCTCGCCGCGCGGGTCCTGGTGGGCGTCTGCATCGGAGGCGTGTGGGCGATAGCGGCCGGGCTCGGCGTACGGCTCGTGCGCGAGGAATCCGCCGGGCGTGCCACCACGGTGATCTTCAGCGGAATCGCGGTGGCGTCCGTGCTCGGCGTCCCCGCCGGTACGTTCCTCGGTGAACTCGCGGGCTGGCGCTGGGCGTTCGCGGTGATGGGGGCCTTCGCGCTGGCGGTCGCAGGGCTGCTCGCGGCGGTGCTTCGGCCGCTGCCCGCCACGGCGGCCGTACGGCTCGGCACGTTCCCCGGGCTGCTGCGGAACGCTCGGCTGCGGGCGGGACTGACGGTCGTGCTGCTTCTGGTGACCGGGCACTTCGCCGCGTACACCTACGTACGCCCCGTCCTGGAGCGGGGGCCCGACCTCGGCGCCGGGCTGATCAGCGGCCTGCTCCTCGCCTACGGGATCGCGGGCATCGTCGGCAACTTCGCGGGCGGCGCGCTCGCCGCCCGTGACCCGCGCCGGGCGCTGCTCGCCATCTCCGCGGGTCTTGCCGCCGTGGTGCTGCTGCTCGGGCCCGCGGGCGGCTCGCTCCTCGCGTCGGTGGCGCTGCTCGTCGCGTGGGGCCTGGCCTACGGCGGGGTCTCCGTCTCCACCCAGCAGTGGGTCCTCGCCGCCGCGCCCCGCGCCCGAGAGGCGGCTTCGGCGCTCTTCGCCGGGGTGTTCAACGCGGCGATCGCCCTGGGCGCGCTGACCGGCGGCCTGGTCGCTGACGGCTTCGGGACGACGGACGTGCTGTGGCTCGGGGGCGGGCTCGCGGCGCTCGCGCTGCTGGTCGTGGGGTACGCGAAGGGGGCGGGCACCGAATGAATGTCGGTGCCCGCCCCCAGCGGCGTACGTATCAGAAGAGCGTCAGCCCTTGAGTTCCTCAGCCCTTGAGCTCGGCCGCCACCAGCTCCGCGATCTGCACCGCGTTCAGCGCGGCGCCCTTGCGGAGGTTGTCGTCGGAGATGAAGAAGGCCAGGCCGTTCTCCACCGTCTCGTCGTTACGGATGCGGCCCACGAAGGAGTCGTCCTTGCCCGCCGCGACCAGCGGGGTCGGGACGTCCGTGAGGACGACGCCCTCGGCCGCGCCAAGGATCTCGGTGGCGCGCTCGGCGCTCAGCGGACGCTCGAAACGGGCGTTGACCTGGAGGGAGTGACCGGTGAAGACCGGCACGCGCACGCAGGTGCCGGAGACCTTGAGGGCCGGGATCTCCAGGATCTTGCGGGATTCGTTGCGGAGCTTCTGCTCCTCGTCGGTCTCGTTCAGACCGTCGTCGACGATGGAGCCCGCGAGCGGCAGGACGTTGTACGCGATCGGCGCGACGTACTTGTTCGGCGCGGGGAACTCCGTGGCCGAGCCGTCGTGCGTGAGCTTCGGAGCGTCGTCGCCGACCTTCTTGACCTGGTCGAACAGCTCGTCGACACCGGCGAGACCCGAGCCGGACACGGCCTGGTACGTCGCCACGACGAGCGCGGTGAGCCCGGCCTCCTTGTGCAGCGGCTTCAGGACCGGCATCGCGGCCATCGTCGTGCAGTTCGGGTTGGCGATGATGCCCTTGGGGCGGTCCGCGATCGCGTGCGGGTTGACCTCGGAGACGACGAGGGGGACCTCGGGGTCCATCCGCCAGGCCGAGGAGTTGTCGATCACGACGGGGCCCTGCGAGGCGACCTTCTCGGCTAGCGCCTTCGAGGTCGAGCCGCCCGCGGAGAACAGGACGATGTCGAGGCCGCTGTAGTCGGCCGTGGAGGCGTCCTCGACCGTGACACCGTCGAGGACCGAGCCGGCCGAGCGGGCCGATGCGAACAGGCGCAGCTCGTCCACCGGGAAGTTCCGCTCGACAAGGATCTTGCGCATGACCGTGCCGACCTGACCGGTGGCTCCGACGATTCCGACCTTCACAGGGACATCCTCCGTATGTGCATGGGCACAGGCTTTGGCCTGCGCCGGTTCCATGATGCGTCTGTCCACGGCCGCCTTGTCCAATCCATTGTCCGAAGTTCGGGATGTCACATTCCCGTGGCCGCGGGCCGAACGTTTCGGGCGCCCCCGGCGTCCTAGGGGAAACGTGGGGACGGGAGGGTGTCTTGCTGCGCGGAAAAACGCGACGGGACCGGCGGGAGCGGGAGCGGGCCGATCCGCTCGACGCGGCACAGGAGGACCGGGTGCGGGCGGTGCTCGCGCTCGGCGGGGTGCCGCACGCCGATCTGCCCGACGGCGTCCAGCAGGTCAGGCTCAAGCTCCTGGAGCGGGCGGCGGACGGGCGCGAGGCGCCGCGTGACGTGTCCGCGTGGGCGGCGGTCGTCGCCTCCAACCTCGCCATGGACTGGCACCGGGCGCGCCGGCGGCAGGAGCGGCTCGGGGAGCGCCTCGCCGTGCTGTGGCGGGAGGCGACGGACGAGGACGGGGCGGAGTCGCGGGCGCTGTCGATGGCCGTGACGCAGGGCCTCGACGCGCTGCCCGACACCCAGCGGCAGGTCGTCGTGCTGCGCTTCTACGCCGATCTGCCGGTACGGGCGATAGCGGACGAACTGGGCATTCCGGAGGGCACGGTCAAGAGCAGGCTGCACACGGCGGTACGGGTCCTGCGGACGCGGCTGCACGAGGGCGAGGTGGTGTGAGGGTGGCCAAGGACGAGTACGACCACGATGGCGACCACGACGCGCTGATGCTCGCCCTCATGGACGAGCCCGCGCCCGGGGGTGCCGCGGGGGACCCGGAGCTGGCGGCGGAGCATGCCGCGGCTGTGGCGGATGTCGCACTGCTCCGGGAGCACATCGGGCTGGCCGGTCGGGCGCTGGCGGCTCCGGAGGCGGTGCGGGACCCTGTGGTCGCCCTGCGCCCGGCCGGTGTCCGGCGCCGGCGCCTCACGGCGGCGCTCGGAGTGGCCGCGGCCACCGCGGCGGCCTCGCTGGTGGGCGGGCTCGCCTGGCTCGCGGTGGAGAGCGGGGGCGGGGTCACCGGGCAGTCGGACTCCGACGCGGCGAAGGGGGCGGCGCCGGACGCGGGCGACGAGAATGCCGGGGGTTCGGCGGACCAGTCGTACGAGGGGTACGTGGCGTGCGCGCGGCTCATCGTGGAGGGCACGGTGAGGCGGGTCGAACCGATCCCCGGCGGCGTCCAGGACCGGATCGTCCTGGACGTGTCCCGCTACTACAAGCCGAGCAAGGGGGAGAAACAGATCACGTTCGTGATGAACGTGGACGTGGACCCGCGGCTCCGCCCGGGCGACCGGACCCTGATCGGCATCGCGAAGGGCGAGGCGACGCCGGACATCTGGTCCACCGGCGCGAAGGACATCGCCAAGGACCGGGAGTGGATCGAGCGCGCGCTGCCGCGGGCGGAGGGGATGCGGTGCTGAGCGGCGCGGACACGCGCCGGGAGTAACGCACCGGCCGGGCTGGAGAACCAGCCCGGCCGGAGTCTTGCTCACAGGAGAGGCCCCTACGAGGCGACCTTCTCGATGATCACGCTGCCGGTACCGGCAACCGTGCCGCGCCCGTTCAGGAGCGACACCTCACCGAACAGCTGACGCCCCTCGGCCGCAGGCGCGTCCGCGGCGATCTCCGCCGAGACCTGGGCGGAAGCCCCGTTCGCCAGCTTCACCGGCGCCGACTCGTCCACCTTCACCGAGCCGAGCGCACCCGAGAAGAAGACATCCCGGTAGTCGTACGCGGTGATGCCGGACGGGATCGCGTAGCCCACGACGTCGATCTCGTACGTGCCCGCCGCCGGCTTGGTGAGGCTGACCGACTCCTCCGAGTCGCCGTCGGCCGAGGAGCCAACGACCACCCCGCCCTTCGAGACCGACAGGTCGAGGTCGGCCGCGGCGTCCGCCGTCGAGCCGATGGCCACGTCGAGCCGCTGCGCGCCCTCGGGCACGACCACGGTCGTCGTCTGCGTCTCACCCTGCTTGATCGACGGCTTCGCCGCCTTCGCGGAGCCGAGCGGGCCGCCCTTCAACTTGCCGTCCACCGCGGCGAAGTTGTTCGTCACCTTCCAGGAGACGGGCGCCGGGGTGCCGATCTTCGTCTCCGGGACCGTCTGCACGGCGGGGTCGAAGGCGACACCCAGCGCGGAGACGTCCAGCTTGTAGGGGTTGTCCAGGAGCGGCGACGTCCGGCGCGACTCGACCTCGATCTCCCACACGCCCGGCTGCGGTTCGGCGTACGAACGCAGGTCGGGGCGGCAGGTGTTGGCCGGGTTCTCGTAGTTCGCGTAGCAGACGAGCGAGGACGTCGAGTCGACCGGGACACCGTACGGGTGCACCGCGATGAACCGCGTCTGGCTCTTGTCCTTCAGGCCGCCGAGCGCCACCTCCAGGGACTTGGCGCCCTTCGGGACCGTCACGAAGTACGACTTGGTGCTGTTGCGCTGCACCGAACCGGACCCCGAGAACGTGAACGCGGGCTTGGCGAGCGGCGTCGAGACGACGACCGTCGACATGATCTGCTGGTCGATGCCCTCGGAGCGCTCGTCGTCGACCGTCAGGATCGCGCTGTGCACGCCCGCCGACTTGGCCTTCGCCTGCACCTTGACCGTGACCGGCTTGTTCAGGGGCAGCGTCACCGCGCCCTTGCCGAGCAGCTCGAAGGTGCGCTCGTGGTTGTTGACCAGGTCCAGCTCGTGGCGGATGCCGCGGTCCGGGCCCGATGTGCGGGTGATCGTGACGTCGTACGTCCGCTTCTGGCCGGTCTTCAGGCCGCCCTCACGGTCGTAGATGCCGGTGCCGGGCTTCTTCAGCTCCTGCTCCAGGGCGGTGTCGACCGGGGCCTTCACCGTGTACGTGTGCGCCTTCGCGTCGTCCTCGATGGCGTTCCACGCGTCGACCACGTTGATCAGGCCGGTGCCCTGCGCGTACGCCTGCTCGCCGGGGATACGGTCCGCCGTCGAGGTGAGCGCCGTGCGCAGCTTCGCCGGGGTCAGGTCGACGTCCTCGCGCTTCGCGGCGGAGAGCAGCAGCGCCGAGGCGCCCGCGGCCTGCGGGGACGCCATCGACGTACCCTGCAACATCGAGTAACCGGCGGGCAGTTGGTAGCCCGCCTCGGCGACCGGGGAGCCCGGCAGCCAGGTCTGCGTGGTGTTGATGGCCGCGCCGGGCGCGGAGATGACCGGCGCGAAGCCGCCGTCCTCGCGCGGGCCGCGCGAGGAGAAGTTCATCATCGCGTACTTCTTCTCCACGGCGGAGCCGTAGTTGGCGGCCCAGGTCTCCTTGGAGATGGACGCGCCGACCGAGATGACCTTGTCGGCGAGGCTCGGGTCGCCGATGGTGTTCGCGCCGGGGCCGGAGTTGCCCGCGGAGATCACCAGCTGGACGCCGTAGGTGTCGATGAGGCGGGTGTAGAGCTCGGCGCGCGCGTTGTTGCCGTCGTTGAGCGCAGGGAGACCGCCGATCGACATGTTCACGATGTCGACGCCGCGCTTCGTCACGAGGTCGATCATGCCCTCGGTGAGCGCGACGTTCGTGCAGCCGCCGGTCCAGGTGCAGGCGCGGGACGAGACCAGCTTGGCGCCGGGGGCGGCGCCGTTCATCTCGCCGCCGAACAGGCCGTTGGCCGCGGTGATGCCCGCGACGTGCGTGCCGTGCTCGGACTCGATGACGCCGATGTTGACGAAGTCGGCCTTCTTGCCGACCCAGTCGCCGCCGTACGGGTCGGTGGGCACGTCCTTGCGGATCTCGACGACGAAGGGGACGCGCTCGACGACGTCGGTCGCCGGGTCGTCCTTGCCGAAGTAGGCGACCTGGTGGCCGTCCTTGTACGGCTTCATCGTCTCGTCGTCGGTGAAGTCGTTGTTGTCGTTCAGGTCGACACGGACGGTGCCGGCGGCCGGGTCGTAGAGCACGCCCCAGCTGTCGGTGGTGTCGCCGTCGCGGTTGATGTCGCCCTTGGCGTCGCCGCCGGTGGTGGCCGACTCGCGGAAGCGGTTGACCTGGAAGGAGCCCGCCGGGGCCTTCCACGTCTCGCTGTCCCAGGTGAAGACGGGGCCCGTGACGGGGTTGGTCATCCGCCGCCAGGTGGCGTCCGCGTCCACGATCGGGTCGGTCGCGGTCACCCAGTCGGTGATCTTCCGCTCGCCCGTGGTGGTCTTCTGGAGCGCGGGGTGGCCCAGGTCGACACCGGAGTCGAGGATGCCGATGGTGGTGCCGCGGCCGTCCGCCTTCGGGTGCTTCTTCACGAAGTCGACGGCGCCCGTCTCGAAGGACGGGTTGTACGGGTTCTTCGCCGGGGTGTTCTTGCCGGGCCCGGCGAAGGTCCCCTCGGCCGCCGTCTTCGCGCCCTTGGCGCGGTCGGCTGCGGGCGTCGGGTCGTCGAGCTCGATCTCGTGCCGCAGGTCGATGCCGTGCACGGATGACAGCTTCCCGGCGGCCTCGATGGCGGCCTCGGCCTTGCCGGTGGGCACGGTGGCGCGTACGTAGCCGAGCTTGTCGTACGTACGGCCGACCGAACCGCCCTTGACGGCGTCGAGCTGGTCAGCGACCTGCTCGGTGGCGCCCGGTGCGGTGGCGACCATCATCGTGACGGTCTTCTCGCCGTCCGCCTTCGCGTCGGCGAGGAGGTCGGCGTCGGCCGAACCCAGCTTCTTCTCGGCGGACTTGGGGGTGGTCTGGCCCCCGGGGTCGCCGTCGGCCGCGAGGGCCATGGGTATGGGCCCGGCGGCGGAGAGCGCGGCGGTCAGACCGACGGCTATCGCGAGACGGGTCGTGCGTCTAGCACTGGATCTGTGCATCAGCATCCCTGTACGTAAAGGTCGAGAAGGTCCGGAATCCGGAACCGGATGACCGCTCAGCTTTACGTAAGGGACCGCTGTTTGGGGAGAGTTGTCGGATTACGATCGCGACGTGACGCAATCCCGCCATGCGCCATCGGCGACATAGCGGGTGATTTTCCTCGCCGGGACGGATGGTGGCTGGTGTTTGCGTGCCGGATGGGCGGGCACGGTTGCCAGCCACACCCTCGATGAGCGCACGCGCCGAAGGAGAAACCGTCTATGACAAAGGGCGAACCGGCCATCAGGAACCCCGACAAAGGCTATGTGGCTCTTCTTGGCTGGAGTCTCAACGCGGTGGAAGCCCTGGACCGGTTCGACCGGAGATACGTGGTTGTGGCGCCGGAGTGGGCCGAGGAATACTGCGTCGAGCACGACATCCCCTTCGTGCCGTGGAATTTCGAGCGGCTCAACGACCGCTCCGTGGAGATCGCCGAGACGCTGCAGAAGGAGGGCGTCGACGTAGCGATCCCGCTCTACGAGGAAACGGTCGAATGGGCGGGCGCGATCAACTCCGTCCTCCTCGACAACCCGCGTCTGTACGGTCAGGCCATGCTGCTGCGGGACAAGGCGCTGATGAAGCGCCGCGCGCAACTCGGCGGCATCCGGGTCGGAATCTTCGAGGAGGCCCACGACCGGGACGATGTGACCCGCTTCCTCAAGCGCGTCAACCAGACCCTGCTCAAGCTGGACGGCGACCCGAACGATCCGATCCACCTCAAGGCGTTCGACAAGGCGGGATGCCTCGGGCACCGCGTCATCCGCACCCCCGACGAGGTCGACACGATTCCGGACGAGGAGTTCCCGGTCCTCATGGAATCCCACCTCGACGGCTGGGAGTTCGCGGTCGAGGCGTGGGTGCACAACGGAAAGATCAAGTTCTGCAACATCTCCGAGTACGTCACGCTGGGATATTCGGTGTTCGTGCCGGCGACGCCGGAACTCGAGCGGTACCGACCGCAGATCACGGCGCAGATCGAGAAGCTCATCAAGACGTTCGACATCGAGTTCGGCTTCGTGCACCCGGAGTACTTCGTCACCAGTGACGGCGAGATGTACTTCGGCGAGGTCGCCTACCGGCCGCCGGGCTTCAAGGTGTTCGAACTGCTTGAGCGGGCGTACGGTTTCAATGCCTACCAGGGGCTGGTCCTGGCCTTCGACCCGAAGACGACCGAGGAGGAGATCGACGCCTTCTTCCCGCGCGAGGTCGTCGACGCGTCCGGGGTCGCGGGGTGCTTCGGCGTCTACCCGCGCCGCCGCGTGGTCAGCGAACTCGAAATCCCGGAGGAGACCGAGGACGACGACTACTACGAGTCGCACGACCTCTCCACACCGCTCGAGGAGACCGTCACCAAGAGGACCGCGTTCGGCACCCACTGGGGTCTGCTGTACTTCTTCGGTGAAGACCCGTACCGGATGCGTGACCTGCTGAAGAGGCAGGAAGAGCTCGACTTCTACGTCTGACGACACCGTGGACGCAGGAGGCCAACCCGAGGGAACCCCTTTGAAACCGACCGTCGACGTCAACGGCGGGGCCACGACGCTGGACAAGCGCGTGGCCTCGCTCGACGACGCCATCCAGGCCATGGCCGAAACCCGCGAGTTCGGCAAGCACACGAAGCTGCGGCGGGTCCTGGAAGCCTTGCGGCGGGTGCTCACGCAGCCGGGCGGCGCCGCGGCGGTCCAGGCAAGGGCGCAGGCCCTTGAGGAAGCCGGACTCTTCCTGGAGACGGACTGGGCGTCACCGGAGATCCTCGTCCCGGCGCTGGTCGGCGGGAGCCTGCGCAGCCCGGACGCGGACACCGTCGTCATGGAGGCGACCAGCGAGCTGCGCATGCTCGCGGTCGCCCGCGGCGACTTCGCGCACCCGACGGTGACCGCCGAGGACGCCCGCCAGTTCCTGTCCCAGGTCCTTGCGAAGAACCTGGAGCTGCTGTTCAGCGCGCCCGGCGAGGCGGAGCGGGCCCAGCAGGGCAGGACCGCACAGCTCGTCCGGGACCTGTTCCGCCGGCTCGGCGACGAGATCGGCTACGACAGCGTCCTGGATGATCTGGTCGACGAGATCTGGCGGATCCTGCGCCAGCGTCCGATCCAGGTGGAGCCGGTGCAGTCCCTGATCACCCGGATCGCGGTCTACCGCAACGACCCGGACGTCGCTCTGGGCGTGTCCTCGGGGCAGGGCATCGACCGGCTCATCACCAGCCTGTTCGGGACCACCGAGGCGTGCCGGGACGACCCCGGCGTCGACGTCTTCCGCTCCCGCCTCGAAGCGATGGACGCCGGCGCCCTCCAGTACGAGGCGACGGGGTTCGCGCGGGCGATGCACGACACCGGCCTGGTGTCGCCGTACCACGCGGAACTGCTCCGGTTCCTCCTGAGCGAGAGTGACTACCTCGTCGGCGAGGCGCTCGGCCTCTCCGACACCGGCCGCAACTGCCTGATGCGCTACAGCCAGTTGGTGCACCGGCTGATCGAGGTGGCGATCCACCCGCAGACCGCGCAGAGCATCTACGGTCTCGCGCTGCTGCTCGACCGCGGCATCCTCTACGAGCCGCCGGTGGTGCCCGCGCTCTGGCGCCAGCTGGCCCTCGTGCTCTCGCCGGTCGCGCGGGAGCGGCTGACGACGGTCTTCGGCGAGGAGCCGGAGCCGCGGGCGCGGCTGGTCGCCGGGGTGCTCTCGATGCTGGGCCAGCCGCTCGGTGTCGGGCAGGGCGACAACCCCACCTGCCAGTCGGCCCGCGCGCTGTCGATGTGGTCCTACAACGACCCCGACTACCTGCTGCAGATGGTGGTCTGGGCGGCCCGCGACGACGAGGTGCTCATGCACTTCGAGGGGCAGCCGATCTCGTCGAAGGACAGCGCGGGCGGAGTCGCCGGCACGCTGCCGATGGACCTGGACCCCGTGTCACTGCTCGTGGTGCCCCACCTGGACCGGATCTACGCCGAGATGGGGCGGCGCTGCGCCGGGCGGCCGGGGGACCCGCACCGGTGGATCAACCCCGAGTTCCACGGCTGGTGGACGGCCCGCGGGTTCCACATCAACGTCGACGTCGCGACCGGGAACCTGGTCGACCTCGACGCGTTCCTGCGGCAGTTCCACGCCGACTACCACCCGTCCTACAACGGCGAGCAGCCGCTGATCCATCCGCAGCCGGCCGGCGTCGCCGTCACCGACAGCGCGGCCCGCTACGTCGGCTGGCACGCGATCACGATCCTGCGGGTCGCGCCGGACCCCCAGGACGTCATGCGGGTGTACTTCTACAACCCGAACAACGACAGCGGCCAGGACTGGGGCGACGGCGTCGTCGTCTCCACCGCGGGCAACGGCGAGCGGTTCGGCGAGGCCTCACTGCCGTTCGACCAGTTCGCCTCGCGGCTCTACATCTTCCACGCCGACCCGCTCGAACACGGCGAACCGGAGCGGGTGCCCGCCGAGGACATCGCCGGGATCATCGGCTATATCGAGCGCAGTTGGGGCAACGACCGGCTGCCCGGGGGAACGCTGCAAGCGCTCGAACAGCGGGCCTAGGCCTCGCGGGCCCGTGCGTAGTGGCGCGAGGCCTTCGCGCGGTTCCCGCAGGCGGCCATGGAGCACCACCGCCGGGTGCCGTTGCGTGACGTGTCGAAGAAGTGCAGGACGCACGCCTCGTGGGCGCAGGACCTGATCCGGTCCGGCGCGGTGGCGAGCAGCGTCAGGTAGTCGCGCGCCGCGAGCCAGGCCGCGCCCCACGTCACGTCCTTGAACTCCGGCTCCTCGCCCGGCCCTTGAGGGGACAGGGTCGCCCGGATCCGCCCGTGCTCCAGGACCTTGTTGACGCGGGCGATCCCGGCGGCGGCATTGGGGGCGTCCATGTCGCCTCCGGCCACGACGGAGGCGATCGCGTCGCGCGCCCGCAGCACGTGCTCCAGCGTCGTCGCGTCCGCGCCGAACCGGTGGTCGAGCCCGTTGGCGCCGAGCCAGACGGCAAGACCCCCGACGTCGGTGAGCAGATCCTGGCGCACGCCGTCCGCCATCCACCGGGTGTTGAGCAGGTCGAGGGAGAGCGGCTCCCCGACGAGCGGGCGGGGGTCGGTGCGGTCGCGGGGTGCGGCGGCCATGGGGGCTCCCTTCGAGGCTAACCAGTAAAGGGTACGTGACTGGTTGACGCGCTCAAGTCTAACCGCTAACGTCATTTTTAACGGTTAGCCCGCGTGAGGCGGGCCGCCGTCGACAAGGGGAGAGTCATGACCGCGACCAGCACACTCCGCACCGGACACATCGGCCTGAACGTCACGGACATCGAGCGCTCGCTCGCCTTCTACCGCGACGTCATCGGCTACGACGTGATCGGCGAAGGCAAGGAAGAGGGCCGCAGATTCGCCTTCCTCGGACAGGACGGCACCCTCGCGCTCACCCTCTGGCAGCAGGCGGACGCGGCGTACGCACCCGGGAACGCGGGCCTCCACCACCTCGCGATCGAGGTCGACACCATCGACCAGGTCCGCACGTACGAGAGCGCCCTGCGCGCGTACGGGACGGAGTTCGCCTACGAGGGTGTCGTCCCGCACGGCGAGGGCGCCGCGTCCGGCGGGATCTTCTTCCACGACCCCGATGGCACGCGCCTGGAGATCTACGCGGCTTCTGGCGTGGACGCCTCGGACGTGGCTCCGGTGCCGGATGCTCCGACGTGCGGCTTCTTCTAGTCTCCGGCCCCGCGGCCCGATGCCGTCCGCGGGTCGTTCGTGGCCGGTCGCGCAGTTCCCCGCGCCCCTTCGGGGCGCTCCCCGCATGGCCCGGCAGGAGTGACATGACCCCGCAAGTCCCGTACCACCACGGCTCACGTGCCGTCCAGGATCTCGTCGGCGTGCGGGAGTTGGCCGACCACGTGGGGCGGTCCATAGGCCCGGGGATCCGCCCCGTCGCCGCCGCCTTCCTCGAACTGCAGCCCATGCTGGTGATCGGCGGGGCGGATCCGGCGGGCGCCGTCTGGGCCTCGCTGCTCACCGGTGAACCCGGGTTCGTGCGGGCCACGGGGCCGCGTCAGATATCGATCGCGGGCAGCCTGGGCGAGGGCGACCCCCTCGCGCCCGCCCTCGCCCAAGGTGCCGCCCCCGTGGGAACCATCGCCCTCGACCCCCGCACCCGCCGCCGCATGCGCCTGAACGGCCGGGCCCGTCCGACGCCCCGCGGGCTTGCGATCGAAGCCGACCAGGTCTTCTCGAACTGCCCCAAGTACATCCAGCGGCGCGAGCTGCTGCCCGGCGGGCGCTCCGGCGGCCCCTCCGCCCCCACGCGCGGGGCGGAACTCACCGCCGAGCAGAGCGCGCTCATCGCCGCCGCCGACACCTTCTTCCTCGCCACCGTCCACGCGCACGGCGCCGACGCCAGCCACCGGGGCGGCAACCCCGGCTTCGTACGCGTCGCGTCCCCCACCGAACTCACCTGGCGGGACTACCCCGGCAACTCCATGTTCCTGACCCTCGGCAACCTCGCCACCGACCCCCGCGCCGGCCTCCTCTTCCTCGACTGGACGACCGGCACCACCCTCCAGCTCACCGGAACGGCACGCACCACCCACGCCGACGACGGCTCCCGCACGCTCCGCTTCACCCTCGCCGAGGCGCTCCAGACGCACTCCGCGAGCCCCTGGCGGTGGTCCGCGCCCGACTACTCTCCTGCCAATCCCACCCAAGGGGACTAGCGTCACTCTGTGAACAAAGAGCTCCGGGTGGCGGCCTACGCCGTATGCGTGCAGGACGGGCAGCTGCTGCTCGCTCGCTGGGTGGCGGGCGACGGCAGCAAGCGCTGGACGCTGCCCGGCGGCGGGATGGACCACGGGGAGGACCCGTACGACACGGTGATCCGCGAGGCCGACGAGGAGACCGGGTACCTCATCGAGCCCGTCGTCCTGCTCGGCATCGACTCTCTGCGCCGCCGGTATCCGCGCAAGCTCGGCGCCGTCGCCGACTTCCACGGCCTGCGGATCGTCTACGAGGCGCGGATCACCGGCGGCGAACTGCGTCACGAGCGGGACGGTTCCACCGATCTCGCGGCGTGGCACGCGCTGGACGACGTCCCCGGACTCGACCGGGTCGGACTCGTCGACATCGGGCTCGACCTGTGGCGGACCCGCCCGGAGGACGGGCACCTCGCGGCGCCCTCCTGAGGGCCCGCAGCGCCTCCCCTTCCCTGAAAGATGAACGTGGAGTGACCGCTTCCTCTCGGCCCGGAGAGGGATGCGTGACCGCGGAGGGTGCCTGATGATCCACGTACGGTGATCGGCGTTGCCCGTTGCGGTCTCGTTAACGTGCAGGTCATCCCGGATGCCAACGATCCAGTACGAGCGGGAATTTCGCCTGGTGCGGAGCTGCCCGCGACCACTGCCGACGCGTTCGCAATCGGGGAGACCGCGCCATGTCGCGCATACGCATCGTCGCCACCGCCGCCCAGTCCGCCACTCACTCCGCCGTGTCCGCCGTGGACCGCCGGGCCTTCCTCGCGGCCACCGGAGCCGTCTCCCTCTCCGCGGGCATCGGCTATGCCATGCGGCCGGGCACGAGCCATGCCGCGCCCAGCAGACCCGCCCCCGTCGCGCTCTCCCGGCAGGCGCCCGCCGCGCCTCTGATGCCCTACCGGGGCGGCACCACGCTGGCTGCCGTCGCGGCGCCGCGCGGCGCCTCCGGCTACCGGCGGCTCGGCGACGGCCCCGCCTGGGAGCGGGTGGTCCGCGGTGATCTCGCCGCCGCCAAGAACGGCCGCGAGGGGCGGCGCACCCCGCTCGCCGCGTTCGTCCAGTTCACCGACCTGCACCTGGTCGACGTGCAGCATCCGCTGCGGTACGAGTACCTGCGCGCCCAGACCGCAAGCGCCTGGCGCCCGCAGGAGGCCCTCTCGGTGGCCGGCGCGGTCGCGCTCGTCGAGCGGGTCAACGCGCTGCGCGGCGCGCCCGCCACCGGCTCGCCCCTGCACTGCGTGGTGACGACGGGCGACAACACGGACAACAACTCCCGCTCCGAACTCGACTGGTTCCTCAAGACCATGAGCGGCGGGCGCATCAACCCCAACACCGGTGACCCGCGCCGCTACGAAGGCGTACAGGACAGCGGCCTGAAGCTGTACTGGCACCCGGACGACGACCTCCGCGACTCCGACAAGGCCCTCGGCTTCCCGCAGGTCGACGGCTTCCTGGAGGCGGCGCTCCGCGAGGTCAACAGCCCCGGCCTCGGGCTGCCCTGGTACTCGACCGTCGGCAACCACGACGCGCTGCCCGGCGGCTGCTGGGGGCCCGGCGACTCGTACTTCGCCGAATTCGCCGTCGGCGGGCGGAAGTTGATGTCCCTCGACGAGTCGCGTGGCGCCGCGCTGTGGAAGGCCGTCAAGAAGGGGCGCGACCCCAAGGGCGCGCACTTCAAGGAGCTCCTGAAGAGCGAGGCGCGGCGGATGCGCTCGGTCACTCCGGACGAGAGCCGCGCGCCCTTCACCCCCGCCGAGTACGTCCAGGCCCATCTCGACCCGGCGTACAAGGGCCACGGCCCCGCCGGCCACGGCTACACGCAGGAGAACCTCGACGCGGGGACTCAGTACTACTCCTTCCGCATCAGTGACGACGTACTCGGCATCAGCCTGGACTCGACCGACCCCGGCGGTCACTACGAAGGCTCGCTCGGCACGGCCCAGACGGACTGGCTGGAGCGGGAGTTGAAGGCCAACGAGCAGAAGGACGGCGGCGGTTCGTACGTCATCGTCTTCAGTCACCACACCAGCCGCACCATGCGCAATCTGCGCCAGGACCCGGACCGCCCGCGCGAGGGCAGGCACGGGGGCGACGAGATCGTCGCCCTGCTCGGCCGCCACCGTTCCGTCCTGGCCTGGGTCAACGGCCACAGCCACAAGAACAGGATCACCGCTCACCAGACCCCGCGCGGTGCGTTCTGGGAGGTCTCCACGGCCTCGCACATCGACTTCCCGCAGCTGGCCCGCGTGGTGGAGGTGAGCGACAACCACGACGGCACGATCTCCCTCTTCACCACCCTCATCGAATCGTCGGCCCCGCACCGCACGGATTACGCCGATCTCTCCCAGACCGGCCTCGCCGCGCTCTACCGCGAACTGTCCTTCAACGCCCCCGGTGCCAAGCCCGCGCTTGGCGGCGAGCCGGGCGACCGGAACACGGAGCTCATCCTCAAGAAGGGCTGAATCCCGCTCAACCCGCGCGGGGCGGTCAACCTCCGCAGCAGGCCCACGAGTCCCTCCCGCCGACAGCACGTGATGAGCGGAGGGGGAGACATGTCAGTGCGTAGAAGAGGCCTGATGGGCGTGGCCGCGGGGGTGGCCATCACGGTGACGGCGGGGGCGTTCGCGGCTCCCGCGACGGCCGCGCCGCCCGGTGACCGGCACGAGGCGACGCGGAAGGCGATGGAGGCCGCCCTCAACGAGAACGCTCCCGGCGTGACCGCACAGGCCAGGGACGAGCACGGGCCCTGGAACGCCGCCGCCGGCATCGGCGACCTCGAACGGCAGAGCCCGCGCGGCGCCCACGACCGGTACCGCGTCGGCAGCGTCACCAAGACCTTCGTCGCCACGGTGGTGCTCCAACTGGTGGCGGAGAAGAAGCTGAGCCTCGACGACAAGGTCGGGCGGTGGCTGCCGGGCGTCGTCGAGGGCCATGGCCACGACGGGGACAGGATCACGGTCCGCCAGCTCCTGAACCACACGAGCGGCGTCTTCAACGTGACGGCCGACGCGGGCTTCCGGGACAAGGTGTTCACGGAGAGGTTCCTCGCACACCGCTACGACACCTGGACGCCCGGGCAGCAGGTCGCCATCGCCATGCGTCACAAGCCGGACTTCGCACCCGGAACGGCCTGGAAGTACTCCAACACCAACTACGTCCTCGCCGGAATGATCATCGAGAAGGTGACGGGCGAGTCGTACGGGGACGAGATCCGGCGGCGCGTCATCAAACCGCTCGGTCTGCGCGCCACCAGTGTCCCCGGCACGAACCCGAAGATGCCGCAGCCGAGTTCGCGCGCCTATACGAAGCTGTCGGCCGGCCCCGACGCCAAGAACCACGACGTGACGGAGCTGAACCCGACCGTGGCGGGCGCGTCCGGCGGCATGATCTCCAGCTCGGCGGACCTGAACCGCTTCTACACCGCCCTGCTGCGCGGCAAGCTCCTGCCCAAGAAGCAGCTCGCCGAGATGAAGACCACCGTCCCGGAGGGCGAGGACGACCCCGGCGCGCGGTACGGGCTCGGCCTGGGGAGCCGCAAGATGTCCTGCGGGAAGGTCGTCTGGGGCCACGGCGGCGGCATCCACGGCTCGGCGACCCTGGCGATGACGACCGCCGACGGCAGCCACGCGCTGGCGCTCAACTTCAACGGTCCTGGCGGGGACGGGCCCTCAGTCATCGACGCGGAGTTCTGCGCGAAGTGACGTGAAAGGGGCGGGGCCCGTCGTGCGCGCCCCGCCCCAGGGTCTTACCTGGGGAGCACGACCACATACGCCGCCGGATCACGGTCGCCCGACGCCATCAACGCGGTCCGTACGACCGTCGCCTGCTGTTCGAGCGACTCGCGCAGCTTCCTGGGCGTCAGGTGGACGACGGTGATGCCGAGCCGCTCCAAGTGCTCCCGCTTGCGGGCGTATTCGGACCACAGCGCGTCGTCGTCCTGCCGGAACCCCTGCCGGGGCGCCCGCGTGTCCAGCTCGACCGCTACGGCCATATCGGGCCAGTAGGCGTCGACGCCCCCCAGGTGCGGGCCGCCGGGCAATCGCAGATCGACGTTCCACAGCGGATCGGGCAGGCCGTGCTCGGTGACCATCCGGTACAGCCGGTCCTCGGCGATGGCCCGCCCTTCGGCGAGCAGCGAGTCCACGGCGTCCACGACGTGCGGGCGGGTGAGCAGCTTCGCCTGGTTCAACTCCCGCACGATGGCCGCCGGTTCGCAGTGCCCGCCGCGCACCGCCTCGGTGAGCAGCCTGCGCACGGCGGACGCCTCGGTGAGCCCCGCCACGGCGTCGGCGAGCGCGCGCGGCACCGGGGCCACCGGAACTCCGGTGATCTGTACGGCGGTCGGCAGGGCCTGGGACCGCACGAGGCGGGCGAAGCCGGTGGAGCGCAGCCGCCGGGTGCGCGGGACCAGGACGTCGATGCGGTCCAGGGAGAGCAGCGGGGGAGCCGACGAGAAGCGGTGCAGGGCGAGCGCCGCGAGTCCCGTGATCAGGGCGTCGGCGTACGGGGCGTGGGGTGCGCCCGCGCCGGGCTGTGCGGGCACGGTCTTCGCGGCCTTGGCCGGCGGTCGCCCCGCGAACAACAGGGCGCCGTGCAGGCGCTCTTCGCTGGTCGGCGGCCCCGGGTGCAGCAGACAGACTCCGGGGAGCAGCTGCTGCCAGGGGCCTTCCGGGCGGCAGTGGGCGGCGACGTCGGCGGGGGAGATGCCGTGGGCGCGGAGCTGGGCGGTGCTCATGACGCGGCGCTGGACGTCGGCGAGGTGGCGGAGGGGGCGGGGGGAGAGCGGGGTGTTGTGGTTCATGACCGGGCCATTCCCGCTGTCGCTCCGCCCCCTAACCGCTGTTACAGGCCCGTCGACATAACCGGACAACCCTGCACTAAAGTGCAGACGTTCGACTGCCGAAAAGGTCCGTTTGCTCGCGGTACGTTCCGGCGGCCGCTCTCCCCCCCCTCGACCTAAGAAGCGGCAGCCGAGTCGCAGCCCTGCGCCCGCAGCGACCGGGCGAGGTCGTCCCGGGCCTCAAGGACGAGTCGGCGCAGGGCAGGCGCGGCCGACTCGTGCGAGGCGAGCCACAGGTCCGCCGCGTCCAAGGTCCCCTGATCGTCCTGGAGGAGGGGGAAGAGACCCTTCACCACGTCCATCCCGATCTGGATGGACCGCTCGGCCCACACCCGCTCGATGGCGGCGAAGTACAGGGGAGCGTACGGAGCGATCAGCTCCCGCTGCGACGACTGGGCGAAGCCCGAAATCGTCGCCGCCACCAGCGCGTTGGACAGGGAGTCGGACTCCACCACGGAGGCCCACGCCTGCGCCTTGACCGCCTCGGAGGGCCGCGCGGCCAGGCAGCGCACCTGATGCCGCTTGCCCGAAGCCGTGTCGTCCCGGGCCAGCTCGGCGGCGAGCACCCGCTCGTCGGCGACGCCGTGCGCGGCCAGCGGGCCCAGCAAGGACCAGCGCAGCTCCTGGTCGACGTCAAGGCCGTCGATCTTCGCCGTCCCTTCGAGCAGCCCCTGGAGCAGCTGGAGATCGGCTGCCGACGAGGCCACCGCGGCGAAGAACCTCGCCCACGTCAGCTGATGCTGGCTGCCGGGCTCCGCGATCCGCAGCTCCCGCAGCGCGCCCTCGGCGAGCGCGCGCCCGCCCTCCTCGCGCCATTCGGGGGCCGCGTAGAAGGTGAGGGCCGAGTCCGCCCAGGTGTGCAGCATCTGCAGCACACCGATGTCGCTCTCGCGCCCCGCGAACCGCAGCACGAGACCGATGAAGTCCCGCGCGGGCATGAGCGCGTCCCGTGTGAGGTTCCACAGCGCGGACCAGCACAGCGCGCGGGCCAGGGGATCGGTGAGGTCGCCGAGGTGGGCCCGCAGTGTGTCGAGGGAGGTCTCGTCGAAGCGGATCTTGCAGTACGTCAGGTCGTCGTCGTTGACCAGGACGAGATCGGGAGCCTCCTCGCCGGCCAGCTCGGACACGATGGTGCGCGGCCCTTCGACGTCCAGCTCCGCGCGCGCGTACCGCGTCAGCTCGCCCTCGGGCGTGCGGCGGTACAGGCCCACCGCCACGCGGTGCGGCCGCAGTTCGGGGTGTGACTCGGCGGCCTCCTGGACCACGGAGAGCTCGGTGATCCGGCCCTCCGCGTTCAGCAGGACCTGCGGCGTCAGGGAGTTGACGCCCGCCGTCTGGAGCCACGCCCGCGACCAGGACGCCATGTCGCGCCCGGAGGTCTCCTCCAGGACCGACAGGAGGTCACCGAGCCGGGTGTTCCCGTACGCGTGCCGCTTGAAGTAGCGCCGGGCGCCTTCGAGGAACGCGTCACGTCCGGCGTAGGCGACGAGCTGCTTCAGTACCGATGCGCCCTTCGCGTACGTGATCCCGTCGAAGTTGAGCTTGGCGTCCTCCAGGTCGCGGATGTCGGCCGTGACCGGGTGCGTGGAGGGCAGCTGGTCGGCGCGGTAGGCCCACGCCTTGCGGTTGTTGGCGAAGGTGATCCAGCCGTTGGTGAAGCGCGTCGCCTCGACCATCGAGAAGGAGCCCATGAAGTCGGCGAAGGACTCCTTGAGCCACAGGTCGTCCCACCAGCGCATGGTGACGAGGTCGCCGAACCACATGTGCGCCATCTCGTGCAGGATGACGTTGGCCCGGCGCTCGTACGACGCCTGGGTCACCTTGCCGCGGAAGATGAACTCCTCGCGGAACGTCACACAGCCGGGGTTCTCCATCGCGCCCAGGTTGTACTCGGGCACGAAGGCCTGGTCGTACTTCCCGAAGGGGTAGGGGTAGTCGAAGTTGTCGTGGAAGAAGTCGAGCCCCTGCTTGGTGACCAGGAAGACGTCGTCCGCGTCGAAGTGCTTCGCGAGGCCCTTCCTGCACATCGCGCCGAGCGGGATGTCCAGCGTCGTGCCGTCCTCGAAGGTGCGGCTGTAGGAGTCCGTCACATAGTGGTACGGACCCGCGACGATCGCCGTGATGTACGTCGAGATCGGCTTCGTCTCGGCGAACTTCCATACGCCGTCGACCAGTTCACCGGCGCCGTTCGACCAGGCGGTCCACCCCTCGGGGGCCTGCACCTCGAAACGGAAGGGTGCCTTCAGGTCGGGCTGCTCGAAGTTGGCGAAGACACGCCGTGAGTCCGCGGGCTCGTACTGCGTATAGAGATAGACCTCGCCGTCCTCCGGGTCGACGAAGCGGTGCATGCCCTCGCCGGTGCGGCTGTAGGCGCACTGGGCGTCCACCACCAGTTCGTTCTCCGCGGCCAGGTCCTCCAGCGTGATCCTGGTGCCGTCGAAGACCTCGGAGGGGTCCAGGTCCTTGCCGTTGAGGGAGAGCGCGGTGACGCTAGGGGCGATCAGGTCGGCGAAGCTCGTGGCACCCGGCTCGGCGGAGCGGAAGCGGAGGGTGGTGACGGAGCGGAACGTGCGCGGCTCCTGGTCGCTCTCGCCGATCGCGGAGCGCAGGTCGAGAAAGACCTCGTACCCGTCGACGGACAACAGCGCGGCCCTTTCCTGGGCCTCGTCGCGGGAAAGATTCTCACCGGGCACGGGCGGTACTCCCTTGTACTCGCAGGTGTAAGTCGTGGATCGCACGACCTGTACGAATGTCTACGATCCTCGCATGTGCCCCCAGCGCGCGGTATCCGGGAATGCCCGGGTAGATCACTGACGTTCCCCTGGCCAAGCGCGCACATATTCCCTAGGGAGAGACATGTCCGAGAACGGCAAGTCCGGCAAGACCCCTGTTGACTTCTGGTTCGACCCGCTGTGCCCGTGGGCCTGGATGACCTCGCGCTGGATGCTCGAGGTGGAGAAGGTCCGCGACGTCGAGGTCCGCTGGCATGTCATGAGCCTCGCCGTGCTGAACGAGGACAGGCTCGACGAGCTGCCCGAGGAGTACCGCGACATGATGGAGAACAAGGCCTGGGGGCCGGTCCGCGTGGTCATCGCCGCCCAGCAGAAGCACGGCGACGAGACCATCGGCAAGCTCTACACCGCCCTGGGCGCCCGCTTCCACAACCTCGGCGAGGGCCCGACCCGTGAGGCGGTCGTCTCCGCGCTCAAGGACGTCGGCCTGCCCGAGGACCTCGCGGACCACGCGGACTCGGACGAGTACGACACCCAGCTGCGCGCCTCCCACCAGGAGGGCATCGACAAGGTCGGCCAGGACGTGGGCACGCCCGTCATCGCGGTCCCGGGCGCGGACGGCGAGCAGGTCGCCTTCTTCGGCCCCGTCGTGACGCCCGCCCCCAAGGGCGAGGCGGCGGCGAAGCTGTGGGACGGCACGCTCCTCGTGGCGTCCACGCCGGGCTTCTACGAGATCAAGCGGACGCGTACGCAGGGGCCGATCTTCGACTGAGTTCCGCTATTTGAGCTTGCGGGGCAGATAGAAGGGCGACTTGTCGAAACCTGTACGCAGGGTTCCGCAGCCCGGTGCGTCGCAGGCCCAGTAGTTGCCGGTGTGCTTCAGGCCGGAGTCGTCCTTGAGCTGCTGCTGCTCGCCCTTGCTCAGCGGGTGGTGCGGCTCGTCCCGCTTGCAGGTGCTGCAGTACATGGTCCGTAGTGTCGGCATGTCGACACGGTCCTCCGGAATCCCGCATACCGAAAGGCCCCCGTGAGTCATGTCCTCACGGGGGCCTTTCGTCCATCCGCCTGCTTCAGTGAAGGTTGAGAAGACGATCACGAGGCAGGACGTTCTCAGGGGGCGGGCTCAGGGGGCCAGCAGCAGGCTGTTCACGCGCTGCTTCGCGGCGTCGTAACGCTTGGCCACGTCCTGCCAGTTGACGACGGCCCACATGGCGTCGATGAAGTCGACCTTCTGGTTCTTGTACTGCAGGTAGAAGGCGTGCTCCCAGGCGTCGAAGACCAGGATCGGCGTCGAGCCCTGGCCGACGTTGCCCTGGTGGTCGTAGACCTGCTCGACGATGAGGCGGTTGCTGAGCGGCTCGTAGGCGAGCACGCCCCAGCCCGAACCCTGCGTGGTCGCCGCGGCCTTGGTCAGCTGGGCCTTGAACTTGGCGAAGGAGCCGAAGGACTCGGTGATCGCGTCCGCGAGGTCGCCCACACCGTCCGCGGCCAGCGGCTCGCCGCCGCCACCGTCCTTCGGGCTGTTCATGTTGTGCCAGTAGATGCTGTGCAGGATGTGGCCGGAGAGGTGGAAGGCCAGGTTCTTCTCCAGGCCGTTGATGGCGCCCCAGGTCTCCTTGTCGCGCGCCTCCTCCAGCTGCTCAAGGGTGTCGTTCGCGCCCTTCACGTACGCCGCGTGGTGCTTGTCGTGGTGCAGCTCGACGATCTGGGGGTTGATGACCGGCTCGAGCGCCGCGTAGTCGTACGGAAGTTCTGGAAGCGTGTAAATGGCCATGATCCGAGCCCTCCGACTGCTGCTCTGCTGTGGTGCAACGCTTATTGCAACCTATATGCAAGTGCAGGCTAGCAGCAGGAGTGCCTCGGAGTTGATCAGCCCTTCGTCCTAGGTCCGGAGGCCGGGGGGGGGAACGCGAGAGGGCCCCGAGTCCGTCGACTCGGGGCCCTCTCGGGGAAGGTGTCGTTACTCGGCGGCGACAGTCGCCCGCTTCTCCGCCATCTTCTGCCGTACGAATCCGATGATCGCGAGCACCAGCGTCAGCGTGCCCGTCGCCAGGAGCTGCTTGCGCGTGTCCGGCTGTTCCGTCATCAGGTAGAAGATGTACGCCATCGCGGCCAGGGCGATCCACGTCAGGAACGGGTAGGCCCACATCTTCACGACCAGCTTCTCCGGCTCCTCGCGCTCTGTCCTGCGGCGCAGGATCAGCTGCGAGACGGCGATGAAGATCCAGACGACCAGGATCATCGCGCCGATCATGTTCAGGAGCCAGGGGAAGACGTCGTCCGGGCGCCAGTAGCTGAGCAGGACGCAGACGAAGCCGAAGACCGAGGAGGCGAGGACCGCGAGGCGCGGGACGCCGCTGTCGACGCGGCCGAGCACCTTGGGGCCCTGGCCGCGCGCGATCAGGGAGTACGACATGCGCGAAGCGCCGTAGATGTTGGCGTTCATCGCGGAGAGCAGGGCGATCAGGACGATGACGTTCATGATCTGGCCGGCGCCGGGGATGCCCAGGTGGTCGAGGGTGGCGACGTACGGGCCCTTCGCCACGACTTCCTTGTTGTCCCAGGGGAGCAGCGTGACGACGACGAGCATCGAGCCGACGTAGAAGAGGGCGATGCGCCACATCGCCGTGCGCACGGCCTTGGCGACGCTCTGGACCGGGTTCTTGGACTCCGCGGCCGCGATCGTGACGGTCTCCAGACCGCCGTACGCGAAGACGGACGCGAGGAGGCCGATGATCAGGCCGTCCGTGCCGTTCGGCATGAAGCCGCCCTCACCGGTGAGGTTGGCCGTGCCGGGGGCGGAGACGTCCGAGCCGGGCAGGAGCCCGAGGATCGCCAGGACGCCGATGCCCAGGAAGAGCGTGATCGCGCCGACCTTGAGGGCGGCGAACCAGAACTCGAACTCGCCGAAGTTCTTCACTGCCGTCAGGTTGGCCCCGCAGAACACCAGCATGAACAGCGCGACCCAGGCCCACTCGGGGCTGTCGGGGAACCAGCCCACCATGATCTTCGCGGCGCCGATGCCTTCGAGGCCGACGGCGACGCAGAGCAGGAACCAGAAGCCCCAGCCCGCGGTGAAGCCCGCCCACGGGCCGATCGCACGCTCGGCGTGGACCGAGAAGGAGCCGGACGCCGGGTTCGCCGCCGACATCTCACCGAGCATGCGCATCACGAGCATGACGAGCGCGCCGGATATCGCGTAGGCGAGGACGATCGAAGGTCCGGCCGCGGCGATGCCCGCTCCGGAGCCCACGAAGAGGCCCGCTCCGATGACGCCACCGAGGGCGATCATGGAGAGATGCCGCTGCTTGAGGCCGTGGACGAGCGGTGAATCGACCTTGGGGGCCTCGGGGGCCTCGTCGGTTGATGCGTCCTGGGGGGTGGACGTCCGAGACATGGGCGTGCCCTGTTCAGTAGCTGAGACGGGGGAGCGGAGACGGGAGCTGAGCGGGGTGAGAGAGCGGCCCACAGTCTGAAGTCCGGCACCGCTGACAGGGAACACCTGACCGCTATACGGACACGACGCTCACACGTTGTGAAGAAGCGGGCACGATTTGTTCACACCCGTTTCATGCGCGCCTCACGCCCCTCCCGACGCGCCACTCACGCAGCCCTGATGCGCCACTCCCGCAGCCCCGCGACCACGAGCACCAGGCCCGTCGCGCCCGCCGACCACAGCAGCTGAGGCCGCGCCCCGTCGTCGGTCAGCATCAGACCGAGCACGGCCGCCATCGCCGCGAGCGCCGCCCACGTCAGATACGGGAACGCCCACATCCGCAGCACGAGCCGCTCCGGGGCCTCACGCTCGATGCGCCGCCGCAGCCGCAGCTGGGAGACCGCGATCAGCGCCCACACGAAGAGCAGCACCGCGCCGACGGAGTTGAGCATGTAGAGGAAGACCGAGTCCGGCCACTTCAGATTCAGTACGACGGACACGAAGCCGAAGGCCACCGACGCGAGGACCGCGCGGCGCGGGACCCCGCCGCCCGACACCTTCAGCAGGGCCTTGGGTGCCTCGCCGCGCTCGGCCAGCGAGAAGACCATCCGGGACGAGCCGTAGAGGTTGGCGTTCAGCGCCGAGAGCAGCGCGACGAACACCACGATGTTCATGATCGTGCCCGCGGACGGCACCCCGATCGAGTCGAGGACCGTCACATACGGACTGACGCCTGCCTTCTCCGCCGTCCACGGCAGCACCGTCACGATGACCAGCATCGAACCGACGTAGAAGAAGAGGATGCGGTAGACGGCGCTGCGCACGGCGCGGGCGACCGAGCGCACCGGGTCGTCGGACTCGGCCGCGGCGATCGTCACGACCTCCAGGCCGCCGAAGGCGAAGACGACGGCGAGCACGCCGGACGTCACGCCCTCCCAGCCGTTGGGCAGGAAACCGCCGTGCCCGGTGAGGTTGGTGAACCCGACCGGGTCGGTGTCCGGCAGCACCCCGAAGATCGCGAGCAGCCCGAGCACCAGGAACGCGACGATCGCGAAGACCTTCAGGGCGGCGAACCAGAACTCGAACTCGCCGAAGTTCTTCACGGCGGCGAGGTTGGCCGCCGTGAACACCAGCATGAAGATGAGCACCCAGGCCCACTGCGGTACCGCAGGCGCCCAGCCGCCCGCGATCTGCGCGGCGCCGGTCGCCTCCACGGCGAGCACGACGACCAGCAGGAACCAGTAGAGCCACCCGACGCTGAACCCCGCCCAGCGGCCGAGGGCGCGCTCGGCGTGCACGGAGAAGGACCCGGATGCGGGCATCGCGGCCGACATCTCGCCGAGCATCCGCATGACGCACATCGCCAGCGCACCGGCGATGAGGTACGAGACGACGATCCCGGGCCCTGCGACGGCGATCCCGGCCCCGGAGCCGACGAAGAGCCCGGCCCCGATGACACCACCGAGCCCGAGCATGGTGAGATGCCGCTGCTTGAGGCCCCCGCCGAGCGGCTCGGGTTCTGTTGCCGTTGTGGCCAGGGGTGCGTCGTGCATGGTGCTCAGGCTGCTCTCGGGCTCACAGAAGGACTTGGCGGGAACCTACAGTCTCTCCGGGCGACAGCCCCCCGCGCAAAGCGGGCCCAAGTCGCCACCCGCCGAGGTGACGAGCGTCACGCCCCTCGCAGGGGTACCCCCCGCGCTTTGTGCGGAACCCACCACCGGGCCACCCGGCACCTTGTCGCCCACCGCCGGTGAAAGGCGCCCCCGCCTGAGATAGCGTCCTGGGGTCCCATCTGCCCGTCCCAGAACCCGCGGAGTCCCGATGAGCATCGCCGCCGTCTCTTCCCGTCCCGGCCAGGTCCTCGCGGACCTGCTGCCCGCGTCCCGCGCGAAGGACGCGGCCTTCGTCCTCGGCGGCGCCGCCCTCACCGGCATCGCGGCCCAGATCGCCGTGCCCGTCCCGGGCTCCCCCGTACCGGTGACCGGGCAGACCTTCGCCGCCCTCCTCGTCGGCACCGCCCTCGGCGCCCGCCGCGGCTTCCTCTCCCTCGCGGTGTACGCGCTCGTCGGCATGGCGGGCATGCCGTGGTTCGCGGAGGCGGGCTCCGGCGTCGCCGCGCCGTCCCTCGGCTACGTCCTCGGCATGCTGCTCGCCGCCACCGTGGCCGGCGCCCTCGCCCGCCGCGGCGGCGACCGTTCCGTCCTGCGTACCGCGGGCACGATGGTGCTCGGCTCGGCGATCATCTACGCGGTCGGCGTTCCGTACCTCGCCGCCGCGACCGGCATGTCGATGACCCAGGCCGTCGCCGCCGGGCTCACGCCCTTCCTGATCGGCGACGCCCTCAAGGCCGCGCTCGCGATGGGCGCGCTGCCCACGGCGTGGAAGCTGCTCGACCGCTAGCTCAACCGGCGTTCCCCACGCCGTAGTTCCGCCTGAAGAGGTTCGCCGGGTCGTACGTGGCCTTCAGCTCGGCGAGCCTCTTCCGCGTCTCCGCGTCGTACAGGCCCTCGGGACGGTCCCCGGCGGCGAAGGCGAAGTTGAGCAGCCGCCCCACAGCCCCCAGCCGCCCCACCGCCCCCGGCGCGAAGAGCCCGAATGCCCGGTCCTGCACGGCCCGCACCGCGCCGAGGCCGGACGCGTCCAGCGGCGAGAGCACCCGCACCAGCCACCCCGCGTCCCGGTAGGGCACGGCGTTTCCCGCGGGCTTCGCCAGCGCCCCGCCCAGCTGGTTGATCTGGACGACGTGCATCTTCTCGGCGGCCGGACCGGTCATCGACAACAGCTCACTCGCCGCCGCGAGATCCAGCTCGCCCACCACCACGCTGTCCCCGTAGTAGGAGTGCGGGAAGTCGGGGTCGCTGTGGATCGTGTGGCTGTCGGTGTACGGCATCTCCCGCAGCGAGTCCGACACCATGGGCCCGATCTCCCGCAGCGGCGCCACGAGCCGTTCGCCCTCCGCCTCCGAGCCCGTCCAGGCGACCCGGACCGTCACGAGATAGCGGCCCCGCAGATGGGGCGGCAGCTGCGGCATGTCCGGGTAGACGAGGGCCGCCACCGACGAGGTCACCTCGTCCGGCACCGTCCGCGTCCACGCCTCGTACGCCCGGAGCACACGGCCGGGGTCCACCTCACGGCCGTCGAACTCGATCGCCCCGCCGTACAGCCGCGCCACCGGCACGAGCCCGATCTCCAGGGCCGTCACCACCCCGAGGTTCGCGCCCCCGCCGAGCAGCCCCCAGAAGAGCTCGGGCTCGCTCTCCGCCGTGACGTGCCGCGGGGTGCCGTCCGCAGTGACGACGTCGAGCCACCGGACGTGGTCGGCCGCGTACCCGAACTCCCGCGCCAGGATGCCGAGTCCGCCGCCCAGCGTGTACGAGACGGCTCCCACGCCCGGCGCCGAACCGTTCAGCGGCGCGAGCCCGTGCGCCGCCGCGGCCTCGACGACCTGGCCCCAGCGGACGCCCGCGCCGACGGTGACCGTGCGCGCGCCGGCGTCGATCCGGACGGAGTCCATCCGCCGGGTGCTGATCAGTACGCCGCCCTCCGAGGACCCCGGAAGCCCGTGCCCGGTGGCCTGGACGCCGACGGGCAGCCCCGCGTCCGCGGCGTACGACACGGCGGCGACGACGTCATCGGCGCTCCCGGCCGCGAACACGATCGCGGGCCGCTGCGTGAAACCGGTCTGGAATCCGGCGATCTCCTCGTCGTACCCGTCGTCGCCGGGCCGGAACACGAGTCGCTGAGCGGTGAAGTCCACGGTGATCCTCCAAGAAGTGCTGCTGACGCGACAGAGCTTCCCCGCAAAACCTGACATCCGCCGTCAAGTTTTCCGGACCTCTGCCGAGGTGCTGTCATGAAAGGAGGTTGGGGGTGGACCCATGCCGGAGCTTCGCGTGGTGGCGGGCCGATACCGCCTGCTCGACGTCATCGGCCAGGGCGGCATGGGCCGCGTCTGGCGCGCGGCCGACGAACTCCTCGACCGCCGCGTGGCGGTGAAGGAGATGCGGGTCGAGGGAGCCTTCGAAGGCCCCGAGACGGAGGACGCGCGCGTCCGCAGAGAACGCGCGCTGCGCGAGGCGCGGGCCAGCGCGCGGATCGATCACCCCGGTGTCGTACGCGTCTATGACGTCGCCGAGGAGGACGGCCGCCTCTGGATCGTCATGGAACTGGTCGACGCCCGCTCGCTCGCCCGGTACGTCGACGACGAGGGGCCCCTGGACGAGCGCGCGGTGGCGCGCGTCGGCCTCGCCCTGGTGGCGGCGCTGCGGAGGGTGCACGCGGCGGGTGTCGTGCACCGTGACATCAAGCCGGAGAACGTCCTGCTCGGCCCGGGAGGGCCTGCCGGCCGGGTCGTCCTCACGGACTTCGGCATCGCGGCGCTCCAGGACACGGGCCGCCTCACGCAGACGGGGATGCTGGTGGGCTCGCCCGAGTACATGGCTCCCGAGCGGGTCTCCGGGGCCGAGCAGGGGCCGTCGTCCGACCTCTGGTCCCTGGGGGCGACGCTCTGCACTGCGCTGCGCGGCAGCTCGCCGTTCGCCCGCGCTTCGGCCCTGAACACGCTGGTCGCGGTCCTGCACGAGGCGCCCGAACTGCCGCAGGAACCAAGCGGGTTACGCCCGCTCCTCTCGGCGCTCCTGGCCAAGGACCCGGCGGCGCGGCCGGACCTGGACGCGGTGGAGGAGGCGCTGCGGGCGGTGCTCACGAGGCCCACGCCGTCATCGCGTGAGCTCGACGACCGCCCTCGGCCCGACTGGCGGCGGCACCTGCTGCCCGCCGTGGTGCTGCTGGTCGCGGCCGCCGTGGCGGCCGTCATGTTCTTCACGGCGCGCGATCCGGGCGGCGGCGGGCCGCCGGGACCGAGCACGCCTCCGCCGACGGTGGCGGGCACGTCGACCGCGCCACCGTCGGACGGGACGGGCTAGGCGTCGACGGTGTCGGTTTCGACACTCGCCTCCGCGGCGTCGCGGGGCCGGACCTTCTCACGTACGAGGGAGAAGACGACCACGAACGCCGCAGCGAGCAGCGAGAGAAGGACCTGCTTGCGCCCGGTCTCGTCGGTCAGCATGTAGACGAGCACGAACGAGATCATCGCGATCGTGACCCACGTCAGGTACGGGAAGAGCCACATCTTCACGACGAGCTTCTCCGGCTGCTCGCGCAGGATGATCCCGCGCATCCGCAGCTGCGTGAACGCGATCATCAGCCAGACGAACAGGGCCACCGCGCCCGACGAGTTCAGCAGGAAGTCGAAGACGGTGTCCTTCCACTGGTAGTTGAACCAGACGGCGAGGAAGCCGAAGACGACCGAGCCGAGGATCGCGGCGATCGGCACACCACGGGCGTTGGTCCGCGCGAAGGCCTTGGGCGCGTCACCGCGCTGGCCGAGCGAGAAGGCCATACGGGATGCGGTGTAGAGCCCGGAGTTGAGGCAGGAGAGGACGGCGGTCAGGACGATGACGTTCATGACCTGACCGGCGTGCGGAATGCCGATCGAGTTCAGCGCGGCGACGTACGAACCGTCCTTGAGGATCGACTTGTCGTCCCAGGGAAGCAGCGTGACGACGACGAAGATCGAGCCCAGGTAGAAGACACCGATACGCCAGATGACGCTGTTCGTCGCCTTGGTGACGGCGCGCTGCGGGTCCTCGGACTCACCTGCGGCCAGCGTGACGATCTCGGAGCCCATGAACGAGAAGACGACCATGAGTACACCGGTGAGGATGGCGCCCGCGCCGTTGGGCATGAATCCGCCCGCGTCGGTGAGGTGCGCGAATCCGGCGCCGGGGTTGTCGGAGCCGGGCAGCACGCCGAAGACGGCGAGCAGACCGATGATCACGAAGCCGCCGATGGCGACGACCTTGATGCCGGCGAACCAGAACTCGAACTCACCGTAGGAGCCGACCGAGACGAGGTTCGTCGCGGTGAGCACCACCATCACGATGAGCGCCCAGCCCCACTGCGGGACGGAGGGTATCCAGCCGTTGAGGATGACGGCTCCGGCGGTGGCCTCGACCGCGAGCACCACGACCCAGAAGAACCAGTAGAGCCAGCCGATGGAGAATCCGGCCCAGCGGCCGAGCGCCTGGTCCGCGTAGGTGGAGAAGGAGCCGGAGGTGGGCCGTGCGGCGGCCATCTCGCCCAGCATCCGCATCACGAGGACCACCATCGTGCCGACGAGGGCGTACGACACGAGGATGGCGGGGCCTGCGGCGGCGATGCCGGAGCTTGAGCCGACGAAAAGTCCCGCTCCGATGACGCCACCGATGGCGATCATGGAGAGGTGGCGGTTCTTCAGCCCGGCCTTGAGGCCGTCGCCGGTGTCTCCAGACTGCGAATCCCCAGGATCGACGGGGTTGCGGTCTGCCTTCGCAAGGGAGGGTTGCGAGGTCATGGACGAATCCTTAAGTTCTCGGGTCACGAGCCCCCGCATTCAAACTCAGGGGTGTACGTGACGGAAGTCCTGACTCCGGATCGTGATATTCCGGCCCATTGGCCCAGACCTTGGTGACCAAGGTCCTGCCCCCGGACGCCGCTACCCGCCCCGTGACGTGCCACACTCAGTCGCATGCGCGTGTACCTCGGCTCGGATCATGCCGGCTACGAACTGAAGAACCACCTGGTCGAGTGGCTCAAGAGCCACGGCCACGAGCCCGTCGACTGCGGGCCCCACATCTATGACGCCCAGGACGACTACCCCCCCTTCTGCCTCCGCGCCGCGGAGGGCACGGCAGGGGACCCGGGGTCCCTCGGCATCGTGATCGGGGGCTCCGGCAACGGAGAGCAGATCGCCGCGAACAAGGTGAAGGGGGTGCGGGCCGCCCTCGCCTGGAGCGAGCAGACGGCCGCGCTCGGGCGTGAGCACAACGACGCGAACGTGGTGTCGATCGGCGGCCGGATGCACACGCGGGAAGAGGCGACGAAGTTCGTCGAGATCTTCCTGGCGACGCCGTACTCGGGTGAAGAGCGTCACACTCGGCGGATCGACATGCTGTCCGCTTACGAAACCACGGGCGAGCTCCCCCCGATCCCGGCGGGCCACCCGCAGCAGTAGCGAGGCCCCGGGGCTCCGCCCCGGACCCCGCTCCTCAAACGCCGGAGGGGCTGTTCTTCCCGCCCACCCACCCGATTGCCCCGCAGTTTTCAGCCTGTCCGGCGTTTGAGGACGAGCCGTCAAGGCGATTTGCCCGCATCCACCCCCGGAGGGAACCGTGCCGGAGGGGCACACGATTCACCGCCTCGCGGAGGACCACCGCGCCTGCTTCGAGGGCCGAGGGCCCCTCCGCGTCACCAGCCCCCAGGGCAAGTTCTCCGACAGCGCGGCCCTCCTGGACGGGCAGGAGATGGACACCGCCGAAGCCCACGGCAAGCACCTCTTCCTAGGCTTCGCCGAAACCGGCTGGATCCACATCCACCTCGGCCTCTTCGGCAAGTACGCCCTCGGCGGGACCCCCGCCCCGCCCCCCACGGACACCGTCCGCCTGCGCCTCCTGAACGACGCGTACCACTCCGACCTCCGCGGCCCCACCACCTGCGCCCTCATCACGGACGAGGAGAAGCAGGCGATACACGCCCGCCTCGGTCCGGACCCCCTGCGGGAAGCGGACGACCCGGACAAGGCCTACCGCCGCATCGCCCGCAGCCGCACCACCATCGCCGCCCTCCTCATGGACCAGAAGGTCATCGCGGGCGTCGGCAACGTCTACCGCGCCGAGGTCCTCTTCCGGCACGGCATCGACCCGTACACCCAGGGCAAGGACATCAAGCCCGCCCTGTGGACTGCGATGTGGGAGGACCTGGTCGCCCTGATGCGCGAGGGCGTGCGACTCAACCGCATCGACACCGTCAGGCCCGAGCACACGCCCGAGGCGATGGGCCGCCCGCCGCGCGTGGACGACCACGGCGGCGAGGTGTACGTGTACCGCAGGGCCACGATGCCCTGCCACATCTGTGGCGGCGAGATCCGCACCGCCGATCTCGCCGCCCGCAACCTCTTCTGGTGCCCCAAGTGCCAGCGGCCCCGCCGGACCCGCCGCAAGAGCCCCGAAGCCCCCGGCTAGAACCCGTGCGGCAGCCACGGCGCGACGTCCGAGCCGAAGGCCGTTGTCGCCTCGGCCAGTGCGCCCGGCCGTAGTTCCCGTACCCGGCCCGCGGCCGCCAGTGACGTCAGGGACACGCCGCCGAGGTAGGCCGAGCCCAAGTCCCGTACGGACAGGGCGAGATCGGCGTCGTCGTCGGTGCGCTCGCAGGTCGCGCCCTTCAGGTCGCCCGTGAGCCGCCAACGGCCCGCGTTCCAGGGGCAGAAGGCGTCCTCGACGTCAAGGACCAGGTTCACCGGCGTCCGGTAGGTGCGCGCCTCCAGGGCGGCTCCCACCTCCACCAGGCGTACGTGGAGCGAGTCCCGCACCTGGATCCGGCAGCGCCGCACGTCCGAGACGAGGTGGAACACCCCGTCGTCCGCCGGGCGGTTGTGCGCCTCCACCGTCGACGTCAGGTCGATGCCGAAGAGGAATCGCCACAGCGCCGCGGACGCCACCGGGTCGTCGGCCTCCAGATCGCGCAGCCGGACCGTGCCCTTGGGGCCCGCCACGTCCCAGTCGGGCTTCACGTGGAAGCGCGCGTACCCCACGAGCTCACCGTCGCGCTCGGCGACCACGCACTGCAACGGCGACGCACCATGCCGCTCGCTCTCCGGGTCGAGCAGGCCGAGCCGCTCCCAGCCGGGCTGCCTGGCCAGCATTCCCGGCCGCTCGCTCACCCGTCGCGCGTACAGCGCCTCGCACGCCTCGTGGACGTCGGCGGGCTTGGCGTACCGAAGTATTACGTCATCCGTACCGGCCGGCACCGACAGGCGTACGCGGGACGTGTCGATCTCGGCCTTCAGCTGCTGCGTCGCCGCGCCGTACCCGAACCGTCCGTAGATGGCGGGTTCCGAGGCCGTGAGCACGGCAAGGAACTCGCCCTTCGCGCGTACGTCGTCGAGCTGGCGCCGCATCATCGACGTCAGGATTCCCCGCCGCCGGTGCGTCGCCGCGACGCTGACCATCGTCACGCCGGCCGCGTCCACCAAGGAGCCGCCCGGCACGGAGAGGCGGAAGCTGAACGCCCCCGTCGTGCCGACGCAGGTCCCGCCCACCCAGGTGCCGAAGAAGCGGTCGAACTCGGTCAGCGCGTTCCAGAGCTCGTGCTCCTCCTTCGCCTCGGCGACGCCACCGAAGGCGAGCTCCAGCGTGCCGTAGTACTCGTCCCAGTCTTCCTGTCGCAACTCCCGCAATTCCGTCGTCATATGCCATGCCTACCAGGACGAAGCGGGCGGAGCGACAGGATTTTCGCCGGCTGACAGCATGCCCCTGACGGGGGACAACCGGCACCTCCCGTGCGAAGTGCCTGACACGGTGGATAGGGTCCGGGAGCAATGGCAGGCAGGCGAGCGGAAGCCGAGACGTTCACAGCCCGGATGAAGAAGCGGATCCACCGGGCGCGCATAGGGCTGCGCAAATCCGGGGTCGACTACTTCAGAGGCGACGGATCGGACTGGATCGCGCTCGCGGGGCTGCTCGTCACCATCCCGGTGATCGCCTTCTGCACCATCGTCAACAACGTCTGGTGCTCGCCCTCCGCGCTCGTCCTGCCCATCGTGGCCGGCGGCCTGCTGCTTCGCCCCTCCAGCCTCCTCGGCCTGTACGCGACGGCCGCCGCCGCGCTCATCGTGGAGTCCGTCCAGCTCGGCCCGTACACGGAAGGGCCCTCACGGGTCACCCCCGGAGTGGTTCTCGTGGTCGCGGCCTGCGGATTCTTCGGGTTGATCATCGCGCAGTTCCGCAGCAGGGTCGGCGTGCCGTGGCGCGGCGGCGGAACGATGCTGTTCGACCTGCGCGAACGTATCCGCGTACAGAGCAAGTTGCCGAAGCTGCCCCGCGGCTGGCACCGCGAGATGGCCCTGCGGCCCGCCGGCGGCCAGTCCTTCTCGGGTGACTTCGTGGTCGCGGCCCGCACGAACGGCGGCCGCACCCTGGAGGTCGTCCTCACGGACGTCTCCGGCAAGGGCATGGACGCGGGCTCCCGCGCGCTGCTCCTGTCGGGCGCCTTCGGCGGTCTGCTCGGCTCGCTGCCGCCGCACGCGTTCCTCACCGCAGCCAACGGCTACCTCCTGCGCCAGGACTGGGACGAGGGCTTCGCGACCTCCACCCACCTGGTCCTCGACCTGGAGACCGGCGACTACGAACTCTTCACGGCGGGTCACCCGCCGGGCCTCCAGCTCAGCGCGGGCAGTGGCCGCTGGGAGGAGAAGGCCGCGGAGGGGCCGCTCCTGGGGGTCTACGACGGGGCGCAGTTCGACCCGGTGAAGGGCCTCCTGCGCCCCGGCGACGTCCTGATGCTGTTCACCGACGGCATCGTGGAGACCTCCGACCGCGACATCAGCGAGGGCATCGACCGCCTCACCGGGGAAGCCGACCGCTATGTGGCGGGCGGCTTCCACGGCGCCGCGTGGCATCTGATCGAGGCGGTCGCGAAGGACGTGAACGACGACCGGGCGCTGCTCCTTATCTGCCGGGAGCCGTCAGCGAGCGCCTGACAACTCGGGCTCCGCCTCCTGTACGCCGTCACGCCCGCCCGGCAGGATCCGGGCCAGCCACCGCGAGCGCCCCGCGGCCAGCGGCCCGAGCACCGCGAGCAGCAGCACGTACCCCGCGATGAAGGGGGAGAGCCGCTCGTCGAGTCCCGCGGTGGCCGCCATGGTCGCCAGGATCAGGGCGAACTCGCCGCGCGCGAGCAGGGTGGTGGAGATGTTCGCCGCGGGGCCCGCCCCGAACCCGTAGATACGCGCCGCCCCGAGTCCCGCGAGGACGTTCATGAGCAGCGTCACGGCCACGGCGGCGAGCACCGGCCAGAGCACCGTGGGCAGGTCACCCGGGTCGATGGAGAGGCCGAAGCCGAAGAAGAAGATCGCCCCGAAGGCGTCCCGCAAGGGGTGCACGAGCTTGCGGACGCGGTCGCCGGACGCCGTACTGCCCACCATCAGACCGACCATGAACGCGCCGATCGCGTCCGCGACCCCGAACCACTCCGAGACCCCGGCGACGAAGACCGCGGCGCCGAGGAAGGAGATGACGAGCAGTTCGTCGTCGCGGGTGTCCATGAGCCGCCCGACCACCTTCGTGCCGAAGCGCGCCACGAGGGCGAGCAGCAGCAGGAAGCCGAAGGCCTTGCCGCCGTCCATGACCGCCGCGGCGAGGCTGTCGGCGCCGGAGAGGACCGGTTGCAGCGCCGCCAGATAGAGCGCCAGGAAGATGTCCTCGACGACGATGATGCCGAGGATCGGCTTCGTCTCCGGATTGCCGAGCCGTCCCGTGTCGACGAGCACCTTGGTGACGATCGCCGACGACGAGATGCCGAGCACCCCGGCGAGGACCAGAGCCTCGGAGGTGCCCCAGCCGAGGGCGAATCCGAAGCCGAGGCCCGCGCCGACGTTCAGCGCGAGATACGTACCTCCGGCGAGGGCCATCTTGCGGCCGCCCGTCTTGAGGTCGTCCATGTGGAACTCGAGGCCCAGGTAGAAGAGCAGGAGCACCAGGCCGAGCGCCGAGAGCATCTCCAGGTCGTGCGGGTCGGAGAGCAGGACCACGCCGGGAGTGTGAGGGCCGAGGAGGATCCCGGCCAGGATGAAGAGCGGAATGGTGGGGAGTCCGATGCGGCCGCCCAGGCGGGCGAGCACGGCGGCGGCGAGAAAGGCGCCGCCCATGGCTATCAGGGTGTCTGCGTGTCCGATGGGCCCGTTCCTCCTGGTAGTCGGCGACGCACCCACCGCATACGAATGGCAAAGGGCGCGTCAAGAACGCGTCAATAGTTAGCTTACCAAACGATCGATGGAGCAACCTTTGGCGACCGGAGGTGGGGTTCTCCCTACCTCGCGTCCGCCGGGGACCCTCATGGTCCACAGCACCCCGAATCCGTACGTTCGAGGTATCGATCAGGACGTACGGACGGAAGGTGGACGAAGCCATGGGGCTGCGGCGCAAGAAGCGATCCGGCGAGGGCAGTTCAGCGGTGCAGCCGATGCCCCCGATGCCGGGCGAGGCGCCCCGCGGCGGCGACTGGGCCGTAGAACTGCACGGCGTGCGCCGCAGGTACGGCAGGGGATCCGGCGCCGTGCACGCCCTCAGCGGCATCGACCTCGCCCTGGAGCGCGGCAGCTACACCGCCGTCATGGGCCCGTCCGGCTCCGGAAAGTCCACCTTCCTCCAGTGCGCGGCCGGACTCGACAGGCCGAGCGAGGGCACGGTGCGGCTGGGCGGCACGGAGATCACGTCCATGAGCGAGAACAAGCTGACCGCCCTGCGCCGCACCCGCCTCGGCTTCGTCTTCCAGGCCTTCAACCTGCTGCCCTCGCTGACCGTCGAGCAGAACGTCGTCCTGCCGATGCGCCTCGCGGGACACCGCCCCGACCGCCGCAGGGCCGCCGACATGCTCCAGCGCGTCGGCCTCGGCGGCGACAAGCACAAGCGCCGCCCCGGCGAGCTCTCCGGCGGCCAGCAGCAGCGCGTCGCGATCGCCCGCGCCCTGGTCACCAACCCGGACGTGATCTTCGCGGACGAGCCGACCGGCGCCCTGGACACCACCACGGCCGCCGAGATCCTCACCCTGCTCCGCTCGGCGGTCGACGGCATGGGCGCCACGGTCGTCATGGTCACCCACGACCCGGCCGCGGCGGCGTACGCCGACCGGGTCCTCTTCCTCGCCGACGGGGCGATCGTGGACCGCCTGGAGCGGGCATCCGCGGCCGAGATCGCCGCCCGCATGACGACGCTGACCGCTCCGGCCTACGCGGGAGCGGCCGCGTAATGGCATCCATGCCCAACGGCCTCGCACGCGCCGCCATCCGCTTCAAACCCGCCGCCTTCGTGGGCACGTTCGTCGCGCTGATGATGGCCGCGCTGATCGTCTCCGCCTGCGGCATCCTCCTGGAGACGGGAGCGCGCGCATCGGTGCCGCCCACCCGGTACGCGAACGCCCCCGTGGTCGCCGCCGCCGACCAGCGCGCCCACTTCGTCACGGGCAGCGGTGACAGCCGCTCCGAGTCGGCCACACCGCTGCCCGACCGGGCCCGCGTCGACAACTCCCTCGTGGCCAAGGCGGGTTCGGTGCCCGGAGCGCGCACCGCGGTGCCGGACGTCACCTTCCCGGTCCAGTCCGGCGGCAAGGAAGTCACCGCGCACGGCTGGGGCTCCACGGCCTTCACCGGCGAGAAGCTGACCGCGGGCCGCGCCCCGCACCCCGGCGAGGTCGTCATCGCCGCGCCGGGCGCGTCCGTCGGCCAGCACACCACACTCACCACGGCGGACGGGCCGCGCGACTTCCGGATCTCCGGCACTGTGCGGCCCCAACAGGGCGCAACCACCGCCTGGTTCACCGACTCCGACGCCGTACGACTCTCCGGCCACCCCGACCGCATCGACGCCGTGGCCGTCCTGCCCAAGGACGGCGTCACGGACGACGCCCTCAAGTCCCAGGTGGCGCACGCCATCGGCAAGAAGGCCGACGTCCACACCGGCGACGACCGCAGCGAGGCCGAGGGCTCCGAGCTGGCCTACGCGCAGGAGATGCTCACCGGGATCGGCGGCTCCTTCGGCGGCGTCGCGGCCATGGTCGCCATGTTCACCGCGGCGGGCACCGTGGCGCTCTCCGTCGGCCAGCGAGCCCGTGAGTACGCGCTGCTGCGAGCCATCGGTACGACGCCCCGCCAGATCCGCCGCACCATCGCCACCGAGGCCCTGCTCGTCGCACCCCTCGCGGGAGCGGTCGGCGTGCTGCCCGGAATCGCCCTGGCCGGCTGGTGGTTCGGCCAGCTGAAGGACAAGGGCGCGATCCCCGAAGCCCTGGACCTGTCCATCTCGTTCATCCCCCTCGTATCGGCCGTCGGCGTGGCCGTGCTCACCGCCCTGGTCTCCGGCTACATGGCGGCCCGCCGCCCCTCCCGCATCAGGCCGGGCCAGGCCCTGAGCGAATCCTCCGTGGAACGCCTGCGCTTCGGCTGGATCCGTACGCCGCTGGGGATCGCGGCGGCCGTCGGCGGCTGCGTCCTCTCCGGGGTCGCCTCCTCCATGACGGGGGACGACGCGGCCAACGTGGCCCTCGGCATCGTCATGCTGTTCATGCTCGCCGTGGCCCTGCTCGGCCCGCTGGTCGCCCGCGGCTGCGCGGCCCTGTTCGGGCTCCCGCTGCGCGGCGCGGGCGCGTCCGCCTCGCTCGCCGCGGCCAACTCCCGTACGAACGCGCGCCGTCTGGCCTCGGCGATCACCCCGATCGTCCTGGCGATGGCGTTCTCGTCCACGCTCGTCTTCATGCACACCAGCGAGGACCGGGTGGCGGCCGACCAGCAGCGGGAGGGCATCACGGCGGACCACATCGTGACGGCGTCGGGGGCGGGCGTGACCCCGGCCGGGGTCACGAAGGCCGCGCAGGCCCCTGGAGTCACCTCGGCCGTGGGCCTCCTCAAGACCTCCGTCCTGGTGCCGGTGGGCTCGGGCGGCGACCGCTGGCTGGAGAGCGCGTCGGCCCAGGGCCTCACCGGCTCCCCCCGTGACCTGGCCAAGGTCCAGGACCTGGGCGTCAGGACGGGCACGATGGCCTCGCTCGGCAAGGGCGAGATCGCCGTCGACGCGAAGCTCGCGGACTCCGCGAAGGTGAAGACGGGCGAGCGCGTCGCCCTGCGGATGCCGGACGGTACGAAGACGACACGGAAGGTGGTCGCCACGTACGACCGAGGCCTGGGCCTCTCCCAAGTGACGCTCCCCGCCTCGGACTTGAAGCAGCACGTGACCTCGTCCTTCTCCTCGGAGATCTGGACGAAGGGCAAGGCGCCGCAGGCCCTCACGGCCCTCGGCACACTCCAGAACCGCGACGGCTACGCCACCGCGCAGTCCACGGACCGGGCGGTCAACGCCTGGGCGAACACGGTGATGGCGGCCGTACTTGGCGGGTTCGCGGCGATCGCCGCGGTCAACACCCTGGTGATGACGGTCCTGGACCGCCGCCGCGAACTCGGCACGCTGCGCCTGATCGGCTCGACCCGGCGCCAGGTGATGGTGATGGTGCGCTGGGAGGCGCTGCTTGTCGCGGGCGCGGGAATCGTGATCGGCACGGCGATCGCGATGGCGACACTGATCCCCATGATGAACGGCCTGACAGGGGAGTCCCCGTACATCCCGCCACTGCTGTACGGCTCGTTCGTGGCGGCAACGTTGGCGCTGGGCCTGGCGGCGACGGCCTTGCCGGCGAGGGCGGCGCTGAGGGATTCCAGCCCGTCCGGCGTTTGAGGACGAACTCGGCGGAGCCGGTGATGACGGCACGCAAGGCCCCCGCGCCAGAGCGGCCCGCGGCGGAGCCGCAAATGTCACAGTCGGGAAGGGGCGGGGTTGGGGAAAGATTCCCGGATGAACCCCAACCCCAGCCCCACCCTGACCCTCGCCGAGGTAGAGACCATCGCCCGCCAGGCCCACGCCACCCAGAAAGACAAAGCGGGCCGCCCCTACACAGAGCACCTGCAAGCCGTGGCGGACGGAGTCGAGGCCCGCGGTGGATCACCGGAACAGATCGCCGCGGCCTGGCTCCACGACGCCATCGAGGACAACGCCCTCACCGAGGAGTGGCTGCGGGACGCGCCTCTCACCCCACGTACGAAGGACATCGTGCGAGCCCTCACCAAGAGGGCGGGCGAACCCCCCGAGGCCTACGCCACCCGCATCCTCGAAACCCCCGGCGCCCGCCTGGTCAAGGAAGCGGACCTGACCCACAACGCGAATCCGGCCCGCCTAGCAGAGCTAGACGGGCCGACCCGAGATCGCCTCACGGAGAAATACGCGAACATGCGCGCCCTGCTGGGCGTCCGGTCGCAGCGCTAGGAAGAAGCCTTGGCCCGCTCCCGAGCCAACGCGGCAGCGTCCCGCTTGAACGCCCACTCCATCTTCGGCTCCATGGCGAAGCGGAACATCCGCTGCACCGGAGGCGTACAGAGAAGCGTCACCACCGCCGCGGCCACCAGCGACACGATCACCTGTCCAACAGGCGTGTGCATCCACTCGTAGTCGTCGAACCAGCCCCAGAAACGCGAGCCCTTGGCGAGGAAGCCGTGCAGCAGGTAGCCGTACAGCGTGCCCGCGCCGAGCACCGTGAACCACATCTTCCGGCGCGGAACCCACGCGAAGAAGCAGGCGGTCAGGATGGCGGAGCAGCCGAACAGCGCCAGCGTCATCACGACACCCGCCCACCACGGCGCACCCAACTCCTGCGCGCTGTCCCGGCGGTAGAACCAGGCCGACGTCATCCGCGGCCCCGCCCAGTACGCGAGGAGCAGCGCGCTCGCGAAGATCGGGATGGAGAGCAGCCGCACCTCGCGGCGCCGCACCAGCTGGAAGTACTCGGGCTTCATGAAGAGGCCGAGCACGAAGAAGGGCAGGAACTGCAGCACGCGCTGCAGGTCCAGGTCGTCGCCGATGTCCGGAGAGATCGTGGCGAGCACGGCGATGGCGAGCGCGAGCGGCACCGGCCAGCGGACCAGCTTCCACAGCGGGGTCGTCAGACGCCAGACGAAGAGCGCGACCAGGAACCAGGTGAGGTACCAGGGGTCGAGCAGACTGATCGGCTGCGTCGGATCGTCGTCCGCGTAGCGCTTGAAGAAGGTGTACGCGACTTCGAAGATGACGTACGGCACGGCGATGCCGGTCACCAGGCGCTTGAGGCGGTCGGACCGCATGTCGAAGCTGCGCGAGAAGTAGCCGGAGATGAGGATGAACGCCGGCATGTGGAACGTGTAGACGGTCATGTACAGCGCCTCTGCGGCGCGGCTGCCGTCCGTCAGCGGCTCCCAGGCGTGCGCCATCGCGACCAGGACGATCGCCAGGTACTTGGCGTTGTCGAAGAACGAGTCGCGCTGCTTGGCGGGTTGACCCGTGGATGCGGATCTGCCCGTGGAGCCGGGGTGGCCCGTGGAGCCGGAGTGGCCCGTCGGGGCGGGTCGAGCGGTGGTGCCGGCCGGGGCGTGGGGAACGGTCGCGGCCATGGTGGACTGGGGGACGCGGGGGCCTGGTACTCCGTCCGCGGGCACATGTGCCGGGGGGAGCGGCGCCCGGTGGCGGCCGTGCGGTTGAACCGAGTTCGTCACAGGCCCTCCCACCAAGAGCTCGGTGAGACGATCCTGGACCGCACTGCGCTTGCGGGGATGGTGGCAGCGTGGAACATCTGAGGCACCCTAGCGTCGCTCGTGTGTATTCGTAAAACCCCCAACTCGCCTGTCATCTCAATCACAGACGGATCAGGGCTATTGCGGTCCGAGTACCCGGAAATCATCGGAGCCGACAGGAAGATTCACCTTCTGTCACTGCCGATACACCCAACCGAATGTCCAGTACGTCACAACTCATCCCCCTTAAACGTCGCATAACGCCCGCAGGCGACTCTGGTGAAATGTCCGATTGATTGGGTCTTTGCGGAGCCTGCGGTGTGGGTCCGGCAACAATTCGAATTTCTGGCGAACGAGTTGTGTGGCAATGGAAACGATCAAGCCGAATTAGTGGCCGTGCGCGGGCTTCGAATTGCCGTGCGGGGGCGCGGTGTTCATACGCCCCAAGGGCGCCCCCGCGCGCCGCGTCCACGCAGGGCACGTGCGGCCTTGGCCGACGATGTGTCACCGGCCGCATACGGATGGCGCGTTGGTGGCACGATGGTCCTGGCGGGGGTGTGCGGGGTCGTACCCCCCGGGCCGGGGAGAGACCGACCTAGGGTGTGATCAGTGTGGCCATTTCGCTGTCAGTGGTGTTGCTGTTGGCGATCATCCTCATCGTGCTGATCCGCGGAGGATCGATCAAAGCGGGGCCCGCGATCGTCGCGGTGCTCTTCGGGTTCTTCCTCGCCTCGACCGGAATGGCCCCCTCCATAAATCGCTTCCTCAATGAGGTGGCCGAGACCATCAACTCGATCAGCTTCTGACCGGCGGATGGCTCTCCGCGACTCGGACCCGGCGGAGATCGGCGGTTATCCGATCGACGACCGGCTCGGCTCCGGCGGCATGGGCGTCGTCCATCTCGCCCGATCGGCCTCCGGACGGCGCCTCGCGCTGAAGGTCGTACACGGTCAGTACGCCGACGACCCCGAGTTCCGGACGCGCTTCAGCCGTGAGGTCGAGGCGGCGCGCCAGGTCAGCGGCGCCTTCACGGCCCCGGTCGTGGACGCCGACGCGGACGCCCCGAGCCCGTGGATGGCCACGCTCTACACCCCCGGCGAGAACTTGGGCACCCACGTGCGCCGCGAAGGCCCACTGCCCCTCGACCGGCTGCGTGAACTCACGGCGGGCCTGATCGAGGCGCTGCCCGACATCCACCGCGTCGGCGTGGTCCACCGCGATCTGAAACCGGCCAACGTGATGCTCGCGGAGGACGGCCCCCGCGTCATCGACTTCGGGGTCTCCCGCACGGCCGGGGCCCTCGTCGGGGACCCCCGGAGCAGCTCACCACGCCCCGCGAGGTGGGCCCCGCGTCCGACGTCTTCTCGCTGGGCGCGGTCCTGGTGCACGCGGCGACGGGACGCGGCCCCTTCGACAGCGACAGTCCGTACGAGACGGCCACCCGCGTCGTCGAGGGCGCGCCCGAACTCGAAGGCGTCCCCGAGGAGTTGCTCCCTCTCGTCGAGCAGTGCCTCGCCAAGGACCCCACGTCCCGCCCCACCCCCGACGAGCTCCTGGCCCTCCTCAGGGGCGAGCCCCTGCCCCCGCCGCCCCCGCCCGCCGACACCCCGCCGCCCACGCGCCCGCGCCGCCGCAGACGGGTGATCGTCGGGGCGGCCATGGGTGGGGCGCTGCTCGTGGCGCTGGGGACGGGCGTCGTCGTACGCCTCGCGGCGCCGGACGGGCCCGGACGCGGTGATCTGCCGGAGGGGTGGCGGGCCTGGCAGGCCAAGGACAGCTCCGGTGCGGCGGATGACAGGTACGGCCCGCGCGGGCAACGACGTCAAGGCCATGCGCTTCTCGCTGGCCACCGGCAAGGCCGCCTGGAGCCTGCCGGTCGACCCCGAGCCCGACTCCTGGTCACTCGACGAAGGCACCGTGATCGGCAGGTCCGGCCACCGTCTCTTCGTCTACCGCAACGACCAGACCCATCGACGCCCGCACCGGCCGCGAGCTCTGGACCAGGCCGACCCAGCGGGGCACCGGCGCCATGGCGCCGGAGACCGCGGCTGAGCTGAAGGACTCCGCCGGCCCCGCCACGGTGGCGACCACGAACGGTGGTGTCCTCACCGCCTACGGCGACGAGGGATCCTCGTACGCCCTCCTCGGTCCCGACGACGGCAAGCCCGTCTGGCAGCACCCGTTCCCGCGCCTCGCCTCGACGGGCGGGGAGTGCGACCTGCGGTCCGCGGCCGGCCACGGCTACCTCTTCTGCCCCACCGGCGACCCGGACGGCACCCGGATCATCCGGCTCGACCCGGCCACCGGAAAACCGAGCTGGACCGCCACGGCCCGCGACGAGCTCAACTTCCTCGGACAGAACGGAGGGCGCCTGCTCTTCACCGACCCCTCCGTGAAGACGCACCGCAGGATCATCGCGCTCGACCTGGAGACCCGCCGCCTGCACACGGTCTACCTTGCGTCCCCCAGCGGCCGCATCGCGGCGCTCGACCGGGACACGGGCGAGATCGGCTGGACCCGCGCGGGCCGGGGAGCGAGCGCGGCGATGACCGACGAGCCGGGCGCCCCCCTGACCCTCGTGGGCGACGCCCTCTATGTCCCCTACGGGACGCGCTCCGTCTTCTCGATCGACGTACGGAACCCTTGAGAAGCCCTGAGAACCCCTGCGTCCCCTGAACGAAGAAAAGCCTCGGGCCCGATTCCGAGGAACCGGGCCCGAGGCCACAGAGCGGGTGACGGGAATCGAACCCGCGTAGCTAGTTTGGAAGACTAGGGCTCTACCATTGAGCTACACCCGCACAGCTCGCGCCGCAGGACACTGCTGGTCAGCGACCGCGGCACGGCAAGCATCGTAGCGGGTCGGACGCCCTGTCCGCACACCCCGTACGTACTCGCGATTAAGCGGGCGCCGCACTGCCTGCGGGCATGTACCCTACGTGTCGCACCGACGGGGTGTGGCGCAGCTTGGTAGCGCGTCCGCTTTGGGAGCGGAAGGCCGTGGGTTCAAATCCCGCCACCCCGACCAGCTGGATCTCTTCCAGGATCTCCTTCGCAAGATCGCATTGTGGGTCGGCTCCCGCTTGCCGTTACTATGCAAGCTGTGTGCCCGTGTGTCTCTGAGCCGGGCTCAATCCCAAGAAGTCAGCCCCAAGGAGACCGAACCGTGAAGAGCGCCGTGGAGACCCTGAACCCGACCCGGGTTCGGCTCACTGTTGAGGTGCCCTTCGAGGAGCTCAAGGACAGCCTCGACGCGGCCTACAAGAAGATCAACCAGCAGGTCACGGTGAAGGGCTTCCGCAAGGGCAAGATCCCTGCCCGAGTCATCGACCAGCGGTTCGGCCGCGGCGCAGTCCTCGAAGAGGCCGTCAACGACGCGCTCCCGAAGTTCTACACCGAGGCCGTGAACGAGGCCGAGCTCAACGTCCTGGGCCAGCCCGAGGTGGACATCACCGAGCTGAAGGACAACGAGACCCTCAACTTCACCGCTGAGGTCGACATCCGTCCCGCGATCGAGATCCCGGACTACTCCGGCATCGAGGTCGAGGTCGACGCGGTCGAGGTCAGCGACGAGGACGTCGAGAAGGCCGTCGAGGAGCTCCGTGAGCGCTTCGCGTCCACCTCGCCGGTCGAGCGTGCCGCCGAGGACGGCGACGTCGTGACGATCGACCTGGAGGCCAAGGTCGAGGGCGAGGTCCTGGAGGACGGCGTCGCGTCCGGCGTCTCCTACACGATCGGCTCCGGCGAGCTCCTCGAGGGCATCGACGACGCCGTCAAGGGCCTGGAGGCCGGTGGCGAGGCCACCTTCACCTCCGAGCTCAAGGGCGGCTCGGCGGCCGGCAAGGAGTCCGAGGTGACCGTCAAGGTCACCCAGGTCGCCGCCCGTGAACTGCCCGCCCTGGACGACGACTTCGCGCAGCTCGCGTCGGAGTTCGACACCCTGGACGAGGTCAAGGCGGACAGCCGCAAGCGCCTCGAGAACATGAAGCAGTACGACCAGGCGACGCAGGCCCAGGAGCGCGTCCTGGAGAAGCTGCTCGAGCTGGTCGAGGTCCCCGTCCCCGAGAAGCTCCTCGCGGACGAGATCGAGACCCGCAAGCACAACCTGGTGAACCACCAGCTCGGCCAGATGGGCCTCGACCTCGCGAAGTACCTGGAGATCCAGGGCAAGACCGAGGAAGAGTTCGACGCCGAGACCAAGGAGCAGGCCGAGAAGGGCATCAAGACGCAGTTCGTCCTCGACGAGCTCGTCAACAAGGAGAAGCTGAACGTGAACCAGGAGGAGCTCACCGAGCACCTCATGCGTCGCGCGCAGTCCTCCGGCATGTCCCCCGACCAGTTCGCCCAGGCCGTCGTCGAAGGCGGCCAGGTCCCGATGCTGGTCGGCGAGGTCGCCCGCGGCAAGGCCCTCGCGGTTGTCGTGGAGGCCGCGACGGTCAAGGACACGAACGGCGAGGTCGTTGACCTCGACGACGAGGAAGAGGCTCCCGCCGAGGGTGAGCAGGCCTCCGAAGCCGCCGCCGAGGAGAAGACCGAAGCCTGAGCTTCGCTCTGACGCTCGTAAGACAGGCCCCCGGGATCTCGATCCCGGGGGCCTCGTCGTGCCCCGTCAGGGGCGCGGGGAACTGCGCGAGCAACCACGTACGAGCCGCACTCGCCGTGGGACCTGACGCGGCAGACGCGACTGCGGCCCTGCGGGGGCTGAGCGCGCAGTTCCCCGCGCCCCTGACGGGGCGCACCGGCAGCTGACAAGGCGCCCCCGCCAGAACCTGCGCTCACAGCGAACAGTCGCCTTTGCGGGATTCCCCGGACGGGGCTGAGCGTTAGGGTCCATGAATACGAGGGCAGGGGAGTCCCCGAAGCCGCCCCGGAGCGGCGAGCACGCGGGGTCCCAAGCCTCAGAAGAAGACGTGAGACGGCCCGGCGCCGTCGTAAGACGAGCAGGTGGATACGTGACGAATCTGATGCCCTCCGCCGCCGGCGACCCCTCCATCGGTGGTGGCCTCGGCGACCAGGTCTACAACCGGCTGCTCGGCGAGCGGATCATCTTCCTCGGCCAGGCCGTGGACGACGACATCGCCAACAAGATCACGGCGCAGCTGCTGCTCCTTGCCGCTGAGCCGGACAAGGACATCTTCCTTTACATCAACAGCCCTGGTGGATCCATCACGGCCGGCATGGCGATCTACGACACCATGCAGTACATCCAGAACGACGTGGTGACGATCGCGATGGGCATGGCGGCCTCCATGGGCCAGTTCCTGCTCAGCGCCGGCACCCCCGGCAAGCGCTTCGCGCTGCCGAACGCCGAGATCCTGATCCACCAGCCTTCCGCTGGACTCGCGGGCTCCGCGTCGGACATCAAGATCCACGCCGAGCGTCTCCTTCTCACCAAGAAGAAGATGGCCGATCTCACCGCGTTCCACACCGGGCAGACCGTCGAGCAGGTCACCCGCGACTCGGACCGAGACCGCTGGTTCGACCCGCAGGAGGCCAAGGAGTACGGCCTCATCGACGACATCATGCCCAACGCGGCCAGCATGCCGGGCGGCGGCGGCACCGGAGCCTGAGCCTGAACCGCTCAGCCCTTCCGAAGCCGACTCAGCCCACGCTCCTCAGGAGACCTACAGAGATGAAGAACTACCCCGGCAGCGGCCTGAACGACCGCACCCAGGCCGAGTACACCGGCCCCACCGCCGAGTCCCGCTACGTCATCCCGCGCTTCGTCGAGCGCACCTCGCAGGGCGTGCGTGAGTACGACCCGTACGCGAAGCTCTTCGAGGAGCGCGTGATCTTCCTCGGCGTGCAGATCGACGACGCGTCGGCCAACGACGTCATGGCGCAGCTCCTGTGCCTGGAGTCGATGGACCCCGACCGTGACATCTCGATCTACATCAACAGCCCCGGTGGCTCCTTCACGGCGCTCACGGCCATCTACGACACGATGCAGTTCGTGAAGCCCGACGTGCAGACGGTCTGCATGGGCCAGGCCGCGTCCGCCGCCGCCGTGCTCCTCGCAGCCGGTACGCCGGGCAAGCGCATGGCGCTCCCGAACGCGCGCGTCCTGATCCACCAGCCCTACAGCGAGACGGGCCGCGGTCAGGTCTCCGACCTGGAGATCGCCGCGAACGAGATCCTCCGGATGCGCTCGCAGCTGGAGGAGATGCTGGCCAAGCACTCCACGACGCCGATCGAGAAGATCCGCGACGACATCGAGCGCGACAAGATCCTCACTGCCGAGGACGCACTGGCGTACGGCCTCGTCGACCAGATCATCTCCACTCGGAAGATGAACAACGCCTCGGTCGTCTGACGCAGCGCTGTAGCATCTGCCGTTCCTTGGCACGGTTCACGTCAAAGCGAACCGTGCCAAGGGGGGCCCGAACGGGGGGCCGGGCAAGGTACCGTCAGATAGAGGCACCAGGAGTCGCTGAACGTGGCGTCTCCCAGGCGAAGGGGAAGCACCTCGTGGCACGCATCGGTGACGGCGGCGATCTGCTCAAGTGCTCGTTCTGCGGGAAGAGTCAGAAGCAGGTCAAGAAGCTCATCGCAGGTCCCGGTGTGTACATCTGCGATGAGTGCATCGACCTCTGCAACGAGATCATCGAGGAAGAGCTCGCGGAGACGAGCGAGGTGCGCTGGGAGGAACTCCCCAAGCCTCGCGAGATCTACGAATTCCTCGAGGGGTACGTCGTGGGCCAGGAGCCCGCGAAGAAAGCCCTCTCGGTAGCGGTCTACAACCACTACAAGCGGGTCCAGGCCGGGGAGACCGGCGGCGCGCAGGGCCGTGACGACGCGATCGAACTCGCCAAGTCCAACATCCTGTTGCTCGGCCCGACCGGCTCCGGCAAGACGCTGCTCGCGCAGACGCTCGCGCGCATGCTGAACGTCCCGTTCGCCATCGCGGACGCGACGGCGCTCACGGAGGCGGGCTATGTCGGCGAGGACGTCGAGAACATCCTCCTGAAGCTCATCCAGGCCGCTGACTACGACGTCAAGAAGGCCGAGACGGGCATCATCTACATCGACGAGATCGACAAGGTCGCCCGCAAGAGCGAGAACCCTTCGATCACGCGCGATGTCTCGGGCGAGGGCGTCCAGCAGGCCCTGCTCAAGATCCTGGAAGGCACGACGGCTTCGGTGCCCCCGCAGGGCGGCCGCAAGCATCCGCACCAGGAGTTCATCCAGATCGACACGACGAACGTGCTCTTCATCGTGGGCGGCGCCTTCGCCGGCCTCGAGAAGATCATCGAGTCGCGGGCGGGCGCGAAGGGCATCGGCTTCGGCGCCACGATCCACTCCAAGCGCGAGCTCCAGGAGAAGGACCGGTTCGAGGACATCATGCCGGAGGACCTGGTGAAGTTCGGGATGATCCCGGAGTTCATCGGCCGCCTCCCCGTGATCACCTCGGTCCACAACCTCGACCGCGAGGCCCTGCTCCAGATCCTGGTGGAGCCGCGCAACGCACTCGTGAAGCAGTACCAGCGCCTGTTCGAACTCGACGGCGTGGAGCTGGACTTCGAGCGCGAGGCGCTGGAGGCCATCGCCGACCAGGCGATCCTGCGCCAGACCGGCGCGCGAGGGCTGCGCGCCATCATGGAGGAGGTCCTCCAGTCGGTGATGTACGAGGTTCCGTCCCGCAAGGACGTGGCCCGCGTGGTCATCACGGCGGACGTCGTCCACTCGAACGTCAACCCGACCCTGGTGCCGCGCGACGCGCGGGGCCCGGGCGCGGGCGAGCAGAAGTCGGCGTAGTTTCCAGGACTACGTGACATACGCGAAAGGGGCGCCCGGCGATTCGTTCGCCGGGCGCCCCTTCGTCTGTTCCGTACCGCCTACTTGACCTCTACGCGCACGTCGTCACGCAGGTTGGTCACCAAGCTGGCGACGTTCTCCAGCTTGATGTCCGCGCCGCCGGCGGTCGCCGCGACGTCGGAGTAGGCCGCGGACGCGACCGTGCTGTGGTCGCCCCAGACGCATATCGGCGTCTTGAAGCTGTTCGGCACGCCCTCGTCGTCCGGGCCGACGTCACCCATCTTGAACTCGGCCTCCTGGCACTTCATGACGCCGTTCTCGAAGCCGTCCGGGGTGAACTCCTCGGGGCTGCCGATGAGGCTCAGGCTGCCGGGCTCCTCGGTGGACTTCCTCTTCATCTCGGCGAACATGGCGTCGACGACCTTCTCCGGGTCCTCGATCTCGCCGTACACACCTGAGTAGTTGAGGGACTTCATGGTCGCGCCCTCGCCGTAGTTGTACGCGGCGTGGGCGTCCTTGGGATTGCTGACGCCCTGCTCCTCCAGGTCCTTCAGGTCGCTCGACGACATACCGCCACCGCTGCCGCCCGACGTGTCCTTCTTGTACTGACCGCCGAGGACGCTCTCGGGCGCCGTCAGCTTGTACGTCTTGCCGTCATCGGCGACGGAACCGCTGTCCTTGCCGGCGGTGAACCACCAGACACCGGCGCCCACCGCGGCGACCGCGACGACGACACCGACGATGATCCCGGCCTTCTTGCCGCCACCGCCCGACGGGGGCTGCCCGTACGGGGGCTGCCCGTACGGAGCTTGCCCGTAAGGGCCCTGGGGCTGCTGCGGGTAGCCGTACCCGGGCTGCGGGGCGGGCGGCTGCTGGGGGCCGCCGTAGGGCGCCTGCTGGCCGCCGTACGGGCCAGGCTGGTTGTAGCTCATCGTGTGGATTCCCCTCCGGCGTCAGAGCTTGACGCGAACTTCCTTGCGGAACTTGGCCGTCTTGTCCGCCGCTTCGTCGAGGTCGACGCTCTTGCCGGCCATCGCGTTCGCCACGTCCGTAGTGATCACGATGCCCAGCGTGCTCTTGTCGCCCCAGATGCAGGTGGCCATCGACATCTCGCTGGGGCCCGACGTGCTGCCGGTCGACGACGAGCCGAAGTCGAGCTTCATCTCCTGGCACTTGAGCACCGCACCGTCGAGACCGGCGGGGCTGTACGACTTGGGGCTGCCGACCAGCGTCATCGACTCGCCGGAACTGCCGCTGCCGCCTTCCTGGGCGTTCTTCTCCGCCTCGCCGAACATCGCGTCGACGACCTTCTCCGGGTCCGCTATGTCGCCGTAGACGCCGTTGAACTGCAGAATCTTCTGCGACAGCGGGTTGTCCTTGTCGCCCGCCTGGTACTGCGCCGCGACGTCCTTGGCGTTCTTCACGCCGTGCTCCTCGGCCTTCTTGACGTCGCTGGAGGTCATGCCGCTCTCGCTGGCCCCCTCCTCGCCCTTCTTGTACTCGGAGAGCACCACCGCGGGCGTGATCAGCTTGTGCGGACCGTCGTCCTTGATGCCGGCCTCGTCGCCTCCGCCGCCTGCGACGTTCGAGGAGCCGCCGCCCTTGCCCTTGTCGTCGTCACCGCCCGCGAAGGCGAAGTAGCCACCCACGGCGACCGCGACGACCGCGACCACGGCGGCGATGACGATGCCGGTCTTCTTGCCGCCGCCGCCCTGGGGCGGAGGCGGCGGGACCTGCCCGTAGGGAGCCTGCTGGCCGTAAGGCGCCTGCGGCTGGCCGTACGGGCCCGGCTGCTGCGGAGGCACGCCCTGCGGGGCCTGCGGGGGGTAGCCGTAGCCGGGCTGCGGGGCCTGCGGCTGCTGGCCGTAGGGGCCGGGCTGTTGGGGCTGCTGGCCACCGTACGGGCCTGGCTGGTTGTAGCTCATGACGTGGGTTCCCCCGTGAGTGCGCTTATGTGATGCCGACATCCTGACGTAAGCAGCCCCGGCCGAATCGACCGGGGCTGCTGTGCGCGAGGTGACGCCGTCAGGACATCGGGCGAGAAATCAGGCCTTGACGCGGACTTCCTTGCGAAGCTTCGTCGTTGTGTCCGCGGCGTCCTCCAGCGAGGCGCCCTTGCCGGTCATGGCGCTCGCCATGTCGACCGGGATCACGATGCCGAGCGTGCTGTTGTCGCCCCAGATGCAGACGGGCATGCGGATCGACTTGGGTCCGGAGCCGCCGCCCTTGATCTCCGTCTCCTGGCACTTGAGCACCGCGCCATCGGCGTTGAAGCTCTTCGGGCTGCCGATCAGCTTGCCGGTGGAGGTGGAGGCGTCCTCCTTCTTCGACTCATCCTTCATCTTGTCGAACATCCCGTCGACGACCTTGGACGGGTTGTCGATCTCGCCGTAGACGCCCATGAACTTGATCATCTTCTGCGCCAACGGGTTGCTCTTGTCGCCCGACTGGTACTCGGCGTCGACGGGCTTGCCGTTCTTGACGCCGTCCTTCTCGGCCCGCTCCATGTCGTCGTCGTTGAACCCGCCGTCGGACGACGCCTGCTTCTTGTACTCGGAGAGCACCGTCTCGGGCGTCACCAGCTTGTGCGCGCCGTCGTCCGCCACCGCCGCGTTGCCCGCCGACGACGAGCTGTCGTCCTTGCCCGCCGTGAACCACCAGATGCCGCCGCCGATCGCGACGAGCGCCACGACCGCGCCGATGATGAGGCCGGTCTTCTTGCCGCTGCCGCCACCCGCGGGCGGGGGCGGCGGGACCTGGCCGTAGGGGCCGCCCTGCTGGTTGTGGTCGTACGGACCCGGCTGCTGCGGCTGGCTGTAGCCGCCCTGCTGCGGGGGGACTCCCTGCGGTGCCTGCTGCGGGTAGCCGTAGCCGGGCTGGGGTGCCTGCGGCTGCTGGCCGTAGGGGCCAGGCTGGCCCGGCTGCTGCCCGTAAGGACCGGGCTGCTGGGGCTGCTGCCCGCCGTACGGGCCAGGCTGGTTGTAGCTCATTGCGTGGGTTCCCCTCCGAACGCTTATGTGTTCCCGACATCCTGTACGAAGGCAGAGCCCCCGTGTGGCTCGCGGCCGCAACCGTTACTCAAGAATCCGGTTTCGGGACGGGTCTGTGACACCTCTAAACTGGCCCGGTGACCGAGAACACTCAGCAGCAGAATCCAGCGCCCATCACCGAACTGCCGACCCAGTACGCGCCGGCCGAGGTAGAGGGGACGCTGTACGAGCGCTGGGTAGAACGCGGCTACTTCTCCGCCGACGCGGCGAGCGAGAAGCCCCCGTACACCGTCGTCATCCCGCCGCCGAACGTCACCGGCTCCCTGCACCTCGGGCACGCCTTCGAGCACACGCTCATCGACGCCCTCACGCGCCGCAAGCGCATGCAGGGCTTCGAGACGCTGTGGCAGCCGGGCATGGACCACGCGGGCATCGCCACGCAGAACGTCGTGGAGCGCGAGCTCGCCAAGGAGGGCAAGTCCCGCCACGACCTGGGGCGCGAGGAGTTCATCGAGCGCGTCTGGAAGTGGAAGGGCGAGTCCGGCGGCCAGATCTCCGGGCAGATGCGCCGCCTCGGCGACGGCGTCGACTGGGACCGTGAGCGGTTCACCATGGACGAGGGGCTCTCGCAGTCCGTCCAGACCATCTTCAAGAAGCTCTACGACGACGAGCTGATCTACCGCGCCGAGCGCATCATCAACTGGTGCCCGCGCTGTCTGACCGCGATCTCGGACATCGAGGTCGAGTACCAGGACGACGACGGCGAGCTCGTCTCGCTGAAGTACGGCGAGGGGGACGAGACCGTCGTCGTCGCCACCACCCGCGCCGAGACGATGCTCGGTGACACGGCCATCGCCGTCCACCCCGACGACGAGCGGTACAAGCACCTCGTCGGCAAGCTGATCAAGCTGCCGCTGACCGACCGCTCGATCCCGGTCGTCGCGGACGAGCACGTCGACCCCGAGTTCGGCACCGGCTGCGTCAAGGTGACCCCGGCGCACGACCCGAACGACTTCGAGATCGGCCAGCGCCACGGCCTGCCCAACATCGCGGTCATGGACGAGCACGCCGTCATCACGGTCCCCGGCCCCTTCCAGGGCCTGGACCGCCTGGAGGCCCGCTCGGCCATCGTCGGCGCGCTGCGCGCCGAGGGCCGCATCGTCGCCGAGAAGCGCCCGTACACGCACTCGGTCGGCCACTGCTCGCGCTGCAAGACCACCATCGAGCCCCGCCTGTCGATGCAGTGGTGGGTCAAGGTCGGCCCGCTGGCGAAGGCCGCCGGTGACGCGGTCCGCGACGGAAAGGTCGCGATCCACCCGCAGGAGATGGAGAAGCGCTACTTCGACTGGGTCGACAACCTCCACGACTGGTGCATCTCGCGCCAGCTGTGGTGGGGCCACCGGATCCCGGTCTGGTACGGGCCCAACGGCGAGGTCGTCTGCGTCGGTCCCGACGACGAGGCGCCCACGGGTGAGGGCTGGACCCAGGACTCCGACGTCCTGGACACGTGGTTCTCCTCCGGCCTGTGGCCGTTCTCCACGCTCGGCTGGCCCGAGCAAACCGACAGCCTCGCGAAGTTCTATCCGAACTCCGTCCTGGTCACCGGCTACGACATCCTCTTCTTCTGGGTCGCCCGGATGATGATGTTCGGTCTGTACGCGATGGACGGCACCCCGCCGTTCCACACGATCGTGCTGCACGGCATGGTCCGCGACCAGTTCGGCAAGAAGATGTCGAAGTCCTTCGGCAACGCGGTCAACCCGCTCGACTGGATGGACAAGTACGGCTCGGACGCCGTCCGCTTCACGCTCGCCCGCGGCGCCAACCCCGGCGTCGACGTGCCGATCGGCGAGGACTGGGTCCAGGGCTCGCGCAACTTCGCCAACAAGATCTGGAACGCCACGCGCTTCGCGCTGATGAACGGCGCCACGATCGAGGGCGATCTGCCGCCCGTGGAGCAGCTCTCGGCGACGGACCGCTGGATCCTGTCCCGGCTGAACGCGACGGTCGCCGAGGTCGACGCGCTCTACGACGACTACCAGTTCGCCAAGCTGTCGGACGCCCTCTTCCACTTCGCGTGGGACGAGGTCTTCGACTGGTACGTCGAGCTGTCCAAGACCACGTTCATGGGCGGCGGCGACGCGGCGAAGGTCTCGGGCCGCGTCCTGGGCGAGGTCCTCGACGTGACCCTGCGCCTCCTGCACCCGATCGTCCCGTTCGTGACGGAGACGCTCTGGACGACCCTCACCGGCCGCGAGTCCCTCGTGATCGCCGAGTGGCCCAAGGACAGCGGCTTCCGCGACCGGGGCGCCGAGCAGGAGATCGAGACCCTCCAGCAGGTCATCACCGAGGTCCGCCGCTTCCGCGCCGACCAGGGCCTCCAGCCGGGCCAGAAGGTCCCGGCCCGCCTCACCCTGGACGGCACGGCGCTCGCCCCGCACGAGGCGGCCATCCGTCAGCTCCTGCGCCTCCAGCCGGAGGGCGAGGGCTTCGCGGCCACCGCCACGCTGCCGGTCTCGGGCGCCACGGTCGCGCTCGACCTGTCCGGCACGATCGACGTCGCGGCGGAGCGCAAGCGCCTCGCCAAGGACCTCGCGGCGGCCGAGAAGGAGAAGGCGCAGGCCACGGCGAAGCTCGGCAACGAAGCGTTCCTGGCGAAGGCGCCGGACAACGTGGTCGACAAGATCCGCGGCCGCCTCACCAAGGCGGACGCCGACATCGCCCGTCTTCAGGCCCAGCTGGACGGGCTGCCGCAGGCTTAGTCAGGCGGTGCTTGGTCAGGCGGTGCCTGGTCAGGCAGTGGTGACAGGGTCCATGGAACCGGAGGGTTCCATGGACCCTGTCCCGTGTTCGTGTCCCGTCTCCTGTACGGGGATGTACACCTGCTCGGGGATGTGCAGCCCGAGGCGCACCAGCTCCGCCTCGGCGAGCGCGTCGATGATGGCGGGGTCGCCGCCGCGCCAGCCCTCGGCGAGGCTGCCGGCGGTCGCGTCGGGGAGTTCGTACGCGGTCCGCGCGACCTCGTCCAGGGGACGCAGCAGGGCGCGCAGGGCGAGCAGTTCGCGGCCGTCGTCGCTGGCGGCGAGCTCGTGGGCGGCGGCTGCCTGCCGGATCCAGCGCAGGCGGCGGGGGAGCCAGCTGCTGAGCACGAGACCGACGGGTACGAGGAAGACGGCGACGGCGCCCACGATCACCGCCGCGCGTACGGTCACCGGGTCCCCGGCTCCGGCGGCGTCCGCGGCGGCCCGCAGCGCGGAGTCGACGCGATCACCGACCAGGGGCAGGCGTGAGGGGTCGCCGATGGGCGGGGGCGGTGCCTCCGGCGCGGGGCGGGTGAGCAGACAGGCCAGCCGGTAGGCGACGACGGCGGCGGCGCTCCACAGCGCGGTCCAGAGCAGGACCGCGCCGTCGCCGAGGAGCTGGCGGGTCCGTCGGCCGGGGTTCTGGGCATACCACATGGTCTGATTTGACCCCCGGGGGCGGCCTTTCCGGGACCGCCACGCCGACGTGTCACACTTCACGAAATAAAGGTCATAAGTCCGATGATTCGGGCAGAAAGACCTTGGATGATGGTGGACATGCACGACCTGCCCGTCGCCCAGGCGATTCGCGAGGCGGCGGCCCCGGGCCGTCGTCTCGCCGGGCGCTGGGCGCGAGCGCCCCGCGTGCAGGACGCTCTCACCGCGCTGAGCTGCCTGGCCCTGATGAGCCTGGACATCCCCGGCCTCGCCGAGGCGGACAACTCCCTCAACGGCCCGCTCGCGGCCCTGGTCCTCGCCTGCGGCGCCGCGTCGCTGCTGCTGCGCCGCCGCGCGCCCTGGGTGACGTACGCGGTGGCTCTCGCGCTCGTCGGCTGGCTGCACGAGCTGACCCTCGCTCAGTTCGCGCTGTACTCCCTGGGCAGGTACCGGGGGCGTCTCGCCGGTACGTTCGGCGTGCTCGGCTATGTGGCTTTCGCGTACGTGATGTTCACTCTGCCCGGCTGGCCGGTGCACCGCGGTGACACCCTGAGCTCCTTCCTCAGCCTGGTCGTGCCGATCGGTGTGCTCGCGGCGGGGGTCGGCGTCGCGGCCAACCGCCAGGACCTGGTGCGTGCGCTTCAGGCCCAGCGGGCCGAGACGGACGCGTTGCACGCGGTCCAGCGGGAGCGGGCCCGTATCGCACGGGACGTGCACGACTTCGTCGGCCGTGAGCTGACGCTGTTGAGCGTGCGCTCTCAGGTGCTTGCCCGGCGTGCGACGGGCGGGGCCTTCGAGGACGGCTTCGAGGAACTGTCGGAGACGGCGCGCTCGGCGCATCGCATGCTGAACGAGATCATCGTGCGGCGCGGTGTGGACGGCGCTCCGACTCCCGGGCTCGACGCGCTCCCTGAACTGGCCGAGCGCAGTGAGCGGGCGGGCACGCCGGTCGACCTCCTGATCGACGGGTCGGCCTACCGCCTGTCGCCGATCCGGCAGGCGGCGGTGCATCGGGTGGTGCAGGAGTGTCTGACGAACGCGGCGAAGCATGCGCCGGGGGAGCGGGTGGACGTACGGGTGCGGGTGGCCGACGGCCACCCGCACGTGAACGTCCGCAACGCCCTGCCCGCGGCCGGCCCGGCCCCGTCGCCGGTCTCCGCGGGGACCGGCACCGCGGGGATGGCCGAGCGGGTCCACACGGTGGGCGGCAGCTTCTCGGCGGGCCCCTGCCGGGGGGCTTACGAGGTCCTGGCGACGCTGCCCGCGGGGGACTTGGCCTGAGGGCCTTGTGGTTACCCCGCGGCGCCCCCTGCACGAACAAGCTTTCCCGCCCACCCGCCCGATTGCCCCGCAGCGAACCCGATTTCCGGAAGAGCGGGGGCGGCGGCCCGCAGTCGGCATCGAGACGCGAGGGGACGTGCCGGTATGTCTGCCCGGAGCACGGCTCGCGGCGCTCCGGTGTCGAAGCAGCCCAGCGGCCACCGGACGATAGCGAGGACGGACATACCGGCGCGGCCCCGCCCCACAGACAGACCCGCACCGCCCCGCCCGCCGCAGCCCTACGCCGCCGACATCACCCGCTCCAACCCGTCGAAGTCCTCCACGCACTTGCCGCAGCCCAGCGCCACACTGTCCAGTGGGTCATCCGCCACGAACACCGGGATCCCCGTGGCTGACGCCATGCGGAGGTCCAGGGCGGGCAGCAGCGCGCCGCCGCCCGTCAGGACGATGCCGTGTTCCATGACGTCCCCGGACAGCTCCGGCGGGCACTCCTCCAGCGTCGTACGCACCGCGGCGATCACCGCCTCCACCGGCTCGTCCAGCGCCGCCCGCACCTCACGTGCCGTCAGCTCCACCGTCTTCGGCAGCCCCCGCACCTTCTCCCGCCCCCGCACGGTGAACGTCCGCGACTCCAGCGCCTCGTCCTCCGGAACCGGCCACGCCGAGCCGATGGCGACCTTGATGTCCTCGGCGGTCCGCTCGCCGATGAGCAGCCCGTGCTCCTTGCGCACGAAGTTCGTGATCGCCTCGTCAAGGCGGTCCCCGCCCACCCGCAGCGACTGCGCCGTGACGATCCCCCCGAGGGAGATGACCGCGACCTCGGTCGTCCCGCCGCCGATGTCGACCACCATCGAGCCCCGCGGCTCCGCCACCGGAAGCCCCGCCCCGATCGCCGCGGCCATCGGCTCCTCCACCAGATGCACGGCACGGGCCCCCGCCCGCTGCGCCGCGTGCACGATGGCCCGGCGCTCGACCGGCGTGACACCGCTCGGCACGCACACCACCATCCGCGTACGGGGACGGCGCCCCGGCACGGCCTTGCGGACGAAGTGCCGGATCATCTCCTCGGCGGCTTCGTAGTCGCTGATCACGCCGTCACGGAGAGGACGGATCGCGGTGATGGAGCCCGGCGTTCGGCCGATCGTCTCCTTGGCCTCCGTACCGACGGCGAGGGCGGCCCGCGCGCCCACCTTGACGGCGACCACGGACGGCTCGTTGAGCACGATCCCCTGGCCGCGGACGTAGAGAAGGGTGTTCGCTGTGCCGAGGTCGATACCTATGTCCATGATCGCCAAGTTTGCCCGGCGATTCGCCGGATCGGCGGGACCTTGGTCCCGAATCGGGCAGGACCAAAGTCCCGAGAGAGCCTGAGCAGGTCCCGACGGCGGCTGTCACACCCCGTCCGTAGACTGGCGTACGTGAGTGACCTCCCCCCGCCTGACAGCGAGCACCCCGACCGCGACGACCACGACGGAAGCGACGACCGTTTCGCCGAGATCGTCGAAGCCGAGACCGACCGTGACCCCGACCTCGCCGTGATCGAGGCGGGCAGCCGCACCCTGCGCACCCAGGCGGGCCCGCCCCAGGGCGACATCCCCTCCCGCCCCACCGATCCGGAGGTGGACAAGGCGCTGCGCGAGGTCGAGACCGAGCTCGCGAGCCGCTGGGGAGAGACGAAGCTGGAGCCCTCCGTCAGCCGGATCGCCGCGCTGATGGACGTCCTGGGCGAGCCCCAGCGCGCGTACCCCTCGATCCACATCACGGGCACGAACGGCAAGACGTCCACGGCCCGCATGATCGAGGCACTCCTCTCCGCCTTCGAGCTGCGGACCGGGCGGTACACCTCCCCTCACGTCCAGTCGATCACCGAGCGGATCAGCCTGGACGGCGCCCCCATCGAGGCCGAGCGCTTCGTGGAGACGTACAACGACATCAAGCCGTACGTCGAGATGGTCGACGCCCAACAGGACTACAGGCTCTCCTTCTTCGAGGTGCTCACCGGCATGGCGTACGCGGCCTTCGCGGACGCCCCCGTGGACGTCGGCGTCGTCGAGGTCGGGATGGGCGGCAGCTGGGACGCGACGAACGTGATCGACGGCTCGGTCGCCGTCGTCACGCCCATCGACCTGGACCACACCGACCGCCTGGGCACGACGCCGGGCGCGATCGCCGCCGAGAAGGCCGGGATCATCAAGCCGGACGCGACGGTGATCCTCGCCCAGCAGCCCGTGGACGCGGCGCAGGTGCTCCTGAAGAAGGCCGTCGAGGTCGACGCGACGGTGGCCCGCGAGGGCCTGGAGTTCGGCATCGTCTCCCGCACGGTGGCGGTCGGCGGCCAGCTCCTGACCCTGCGCGGTCTCGGCGGGGAGTATGAGGAAGTCTTCCTGCCGCTCCACGGCGCCTATCAGGCGCACAACGCCGCCGTCGCGCTCGCCGCGGTGGAGGCGTTCTTCGGCATCGGCTCGCAGCACGCGCGCGTGCTCGACATCGACACCATCCGCAAGGCCTTCGCCTCGGTCTCGTCGCCGGGCCGCCTGGAGGTCGTGCGCACCTCGCCCACCGTCGTCCTGGACGCCGCGCACAATCCGGCGGGCGCCCGCGCCACCGCCGAGGCGGTCAGCGAGGTCTTCGACTTCAGCCGGCTGATCGGCGTGGTCGCGGCGAGCGACGGCAAGGACATGAAGGGGCTGCTCGAAGCCTTCGAGCCGATCTTCGCCGAGGTCGTCATCACGCAGAACTCCAGCCACCGCGCGATGGACGCGGACACGCTGGCCGGGCTCGCCGTCGAGGTCTTCGGCGACGACCGCGTCCAGGTCGAGCCGCGCCTGCCGGACGCGCTTGAGGCAGCGATCACCCTCGCCGAGGAAGAGGGCGAGTACGCGGGCGGTGGCGTCCTTGTCACCGGCTCCGTCATCACGGTCGGCGAGGCCCGACTGCTCCTGGGGAGGGGCTGACTCCTGTGCGTACGCTCTGTGCTTCGACGCTGATCGGCGAGTTCTTCGTCATCGGCTTCGCCGGTCTGGTGGCCATGAAGGACCCGGACCTGACGATGGGCACCGTCTGGACGGTCTGCGGCATCGCGATGCTGTTCTGCGTCCTGCTGTGCGGTGTGATCACCAGGCCCGGCGGGGTGCAGCTGGGCTGGGCGCTGCAGATCGCGCTCATCGCCAGCGGCTTCGTCGTACCGATCATGTTCTTCATGGGGGCGGTGTTCGCCGCGCTGTGGTGGGCCTCGATCCATTTCGGCCAGAAGATCGACGAGGCGAAGGCCAGGTTCGCGGCGCAGGCCGAGACAGAGGCCGGAGCCGAGGCCTAGCGAGACGGGCTTCCGGGGCCGGAGGTAACGCGGTGTAGTGGGTGCCGGTATCCTGCCGGGCAACCCACACGCTCGTAGAAAAACTGCTTGGAGCCGCACATGACCCAGCGCACTCTCGTCCTGCTCAAGCCCGACACCGTCCGTCGTGGCCTGATCGGCGAGATCATCGGCCGCATCGAGCGCAAGGCGGGCTGGACGATCTCCGCGCTCGAACTGCGTTCGCTCGACCAGGAGACGCTGGAGCAGCACTACGGCGAGCACAAGGGCAAGCCCTTCTACGAGCCGCTGGTCGACTTCATGTCCTCGGGTCCGGTCGTCGCGCTCGTCGTCGAGGGCGAGCGTGTCATCGAGGGCGTCCGCGCCCTCGCGGGTCCGACCGACCCGATCGCCGCCGCGCCCGGCTCCATCCGTGGCGACTTCGGCACCATCGTCCGGGAGAACCTCATCCACGCGTCGGACTCCGAGGAGTCCGCCGAGCGCGAGCTGAAGATCTTCTTCCCGGGTGTCGTCTGACCCGGGTGTCGTCCGGCGTCCGCATGCAGAGACGCGTGTAAAGAGTTCCGTAAAGACTTCTGACGCCTAGTCAGCAGGGCACCGCCCTGACCAGGGGTGGCCGAGAAAACCGGCCGCCCCTTGGCATATGCGCCCCAATTGGGGGAACCCGTGCCTCCGATGGCACGTCTCCAAGGGCGAGGCGGCGCATCATCTGCTGACAATGGCGAAGACCCTAGCGCCGTGTTCGTGCAGGCGAGACTACGATGGAAGCCTCCACGCCACACAGCACCCACCTCGCCTACCTAAAAAGCCATCAGAAGCTCCAGGGAAGGCCAGACGCATCCTCATGGGGAACAACATGTCGTTCATCGGCCGTGACATGGCTGTCGACCTCGGGACCGCCAACACGCTGGTGTACGTCAGGGGTCGCGGGATCGTTCTCAACGAACCGTCCGTTGTCGCGATCAACACCAACACCGGTGGCATCCTCGCTGTCGGCGCCGAAGCCAAGAAGATGATCGGTCGCACGCCGGGCAACATCGTCGCCGTGCGACCGCTGAAGGACGGCGTCATCGCCGACTTCGAGATCACCGAGCGGATGCTCCGCTACTTCATCCTGAAGATCCACAAGCGGCGGTACCTCGCTCGCCCGCGCGTCGTCGTCTGTGTGCCCTCCGGCATCACCGGAGTCGAGCGCCGCGCCGTCATCGAGGCCTCCTCGCAGGCCGGCGCCCGCCAGGTGCACATCATCGAGGAGCCCATGGCCGCGGCCATCGGTTCCGGCCTGCCGGTCCACGAGGCCACGGGCAACATGGTGGTCGACATCGGCGGCGGCACCACCGAGGTCGCCGTCATCTCGCTCGGCGGAATCGTCACGGCACAGTCGATCCGCGTCGCGGGCGACGAGCTGGACAACGCGATCATCCAGCACATCAAGAAGGAGTACTCCCTCCTCCTCGGTGAGCGCACGGCCGAGCAGATCAAGATCACCATCGGTTCGGCGTACGACATGGACGCCGACGAGCACACCGAGATCCGCGGCAGGGACCTGGTCTCCGGACTGCCCAAGACCGTCGTCATCTCCGCCGCCGAGGTCCGCAAGGCCATCGAGGAGCCGGTCAACGCGATCGTCGACGCGGTTAAGACGACCCTCGACAAGTGCCCGCCGGAGCTCTCCGGTGACGTGATGGACCGCGGCATCGTTCTCACCGGAGGCGGCGCCCTGCTGCGCGGCCTCGACGAGCGTCTGCGCCGCGAGACGGGCATGCCGATCCACATCGCCGAGGACCCGCTGGACAGCGTGGCGCTCGGCTCCGGCAAGTGCGTCGAGGAGTTCGAGGCGCTCCAGCAGGTCCTTGACGCATCGCCGCGCCGCTGAGAGTGGCGCGAACCCGCGATAAGGGTGTCCGCCGTACGAGTGCCTGTCACCTCGTGCGGCGGATCGTTGATATAGAGGGCTCAGAAGACAACGCACAACAAGGGCAAGGCATAACAATTCCGCGGCGCCCGCAGACGCCGCGGAATCGGATTGTTTAGATTTGCTCCTACATACGCACAGTTGCTCAGAATTCCAAGGATTTCCAACTGAGGAAGGCACGGCCGCCGCACGTGAGGGACACACGAGAGAGCCGGCTGCTCCTGGTGCTGCTGATCGCCATCGCGTTCGCTTTGATCACGGTGGACATCCGTGGTGGCGAGGACTCGCCGGTCGACGGTGCCCGCCAGGCCGCCGCCACGGTCTTCGGCCCGGTCGAGAACGGCGTGTCGTCCGCCGTCGACCCGATCGGCAACGCCATCGGCGCGGTACGGGACTCCGGCGACCGGCATGACCGGATCGCAGAACTCACGCGGCAGAACGCCGCGTTGAAGGCGAAGCTCGGCAGCGACGACCGCAACCGCAGTCGCGTCAGACAGCTGGACAGCATGCTCAAGAGCGCCGGTGCCGGTCAGTACGGCATCAAGGGCGCCGAAGTCATCGGCATAGGAGCGGCGCAGGGCTTCTCCTGGACCGTCACCATCGACGCGGGCGCCAACGACGGACTCAAGCGCGACATGACCGTACTGAACGGCGACGGCCTGGTCGGCCGCGTCACCACGGTCGGCCCCAGCACCGCGACCGTCCTGCTCGCCAACGACCCCGACTTCACCGTCGGCACCCGCATGGAGAAGACCGACGAACTCGGCTTCGCCACCGGACAGGGCGACCGCCCGCTCTCGGTGCAGATGCTCAACGGCAAGGCCGAGGTCAAGAAGGGCGACCGCCTGGTCACCTTCGGCTCGCAGGCCGACAAGCCGTTCGTGCCCGGTGTGCCGGTCGGCGAGGTCGTCCGCGTCGACCCGTCGGGCGGTGACCTGACGCGCAACATCTTCATCAAGCCGTACGTCGGCTTCACCAAGCTGGACATCGTCGGAGTCGTCGTCGAAGCGCCCCGCGAGGACCCGCGCGACACGGTCCTGCCGAAGAAGCCCGCCAAGCCGAAGCCGACCCCGACGGTGACCGTGACGGCCACTCCGTCAGGACAGCCCCCGGCCGACGGCGCCGACAACGGCAACGACGAGCAGTAGGAGCACCGGACCCCATGCGTTTCAACCGAATCCTGCTCTCCACCACCCTGATCGTCGTCGCACTGGTCATCCAGGTCAGCGTCCTGGCCCGGCTGCAACTGCCGGGCGCGGTCCCTGACCTGGTGCTGCTCACGGTGCTCGGCCTCGCCCTGGTCTACGGCCACGTGGGCGGCGCCCTCATCGGCTTCGGCGCCGGACTCCTCGCCGACCTGGCCCCGCCCGCCGACCACGCCGCCGGGCGGTACGCCCTGGTCCTGTGCGTCGTCGGCTACCTCGCGGGCCTGGCCAAGCCGGAGACCGGACGGCTCAGGTCGGCCACCGCGCCGCTCGTCGTGGTCGTCGGCGCCGCCATCGGATCGACCCTGCTCTACGCGGGCGTGGGCGCCCTCGTCGGGGACACCGCCGCCCGCCATGTGGGCCTGGGCGGGCTCCTCTTCACGGCCGCCCTGTACGACCTGCTGCTCGCGCCGTTCACGGTGCCGCTCATCATCGCGCTGGCCCGCAGAGCCGAGAACGACCCGCTGGGGGAGACCTCCCCGGCCAACAAGGCCACGGACGTCGCGTCCGGCTGGCTGTCCTCCGGCACCGGCCTGCGCATCGGAAACCAGCGCGGTGGCCTGCGGATGAAGGCAGCCAAGGCCCGCGTCGCGCGCGCCGGACGCATCAAGGGGGTCAAGCGCCTGTGACCAACATCCCCGAGACCGGACGGACCCCCCGGGTCCAGATCCGCCTCATCGTCATCCAGATCCTCGTGCTCTCCCTCCTCCTCACCCTCGGCGGCCGCCTCTGGTACCTCCAGATCCGCAACGGCGAGGAGTACGCCGAGGAAGCCTCCGGCAACCACGTCCAGCAGGTCGTCGACCCCGCCGTACGCGGCTCGATCCTCGACGCCCGCGGCGTGCCGATCGCCGACAACGAGACCCGCCTCGTCGTCTCCGCGTCCCGCACGGACCTGATGAAGATGAAGGACGACGGCAAGGCGGCCCTCGCCAAGCTCGCCGACGTCCTCGGCATGAGCACCAAAGAGGTCTCCGACAAGGTCCGCCTCTGCGACTCCAAGACCCCGCAGCCCTGCTGGAACGGCTCGCCCTACCAGCCGATCCCGATCACGGACGAGGCCTCGCCCAAGCAGGCCCTCCAGATCCGCGAGCGCGCCGAGGACTTCCCCGGCATCACCGCCGAGCCCACCGCCGTCCGCCGCTACGCCGCGCCCGGCAAGTCCAACACCGCCCAGGTCCTCGGCTATCTCTCGCCCGTCACCGACGAGGAGATCAAGAAGGCCGAGAACACCGAGTCGCCGTTCCTGCGCTCCGACCAGGTCGGCCGCTCCGGCCTCGAGCGGACCTACGACGCGCAACTGCGCGGCAAGGCAGGCGTCACCCGCTACGAGGTCGACAACCTCGGCCGCGTCATCGGCAAGGCGAAGGACGACCCGGCCGAGCCCGGCGCGAACGTCGTCACCAGCATCGACGCGCGCGTACAGGCCCTGTCCGAGTACTGGCTCAACGACGCGATGAAGAAGGCCCGCCAGGAGTTCGACAAGAACACCAACGAGAACTACAAGGCCGACGCGGGCGCCGTCGTCGTCATGGAGAACAAGACCGGACGCATCGTCTCCATGGCGTCCAACCCGACCTACGACCCGAACGCCTGGGTCGGCGGCATCTCCGGCAAGGACTACACGAAGCTCACCGGCAAGAAGTCCAACTACCCGCTCCTGAACCGCGCCATCCAGGGCCAGGCAGCCCCCGGCTCGATCTTCAAGGTCATCCCGACCACGGCGGCGGTCAACGCGGGCTACGACTTCAACGGGCGCTACCCCTGCCCCAGCTCATACTCCATCGGCGGCCAGACCTTCAAGAACTTCGAGTCCCAGGGCCACGGCAGCATCACCCTCGGCCAGGCACTCGAGGTCTCCTGCGACACCGTCTTCTACAAGCTCTCGCACGACCAGTGGGCCAAGGACGGCGGCAACAAGCCGAAGAAGGACGCCAAGGACTGGTTCTACAAGACCGCCCACCAGTTCGGCCTCGGCAAGGAGACCGGCATCGACCTGCCGAACGAGGTCACGGGCCGCGTCCCCGACCGCCAGTGGAAGAAGGACTACTGGAAGGCCAACAAGGACGGCTGGTGCAAGCAGGGCAAGAAGGGCGGTGACTACGTCGAGAAGATCGCGTACGAGAACTGCCTCGAAGGCATGAAGATGCGCGCCGGTGACTCCGTCAACTACTCCATCGGACAGGGCGACACCCTCGTCACGCCGATACAGATGGCGACGATCTACTCCGCCATCGCCAACGGCGGCACCATGTACAACCCCACGGTCGGCAAGGCGATCGTCAGCGCCGACGGCAAGCAGGTCCAGGAGATCAAGCCGAAGTCGCACGGCAAGCTGCCGATGAACGAGAAGACGCGCGCCGACATAGACGGTGCGCTCGCCGACGTGGCGACCAAGGGAACGGCCGCCTGGCGGTTCGGCGGCTGGCCGCAGGACAAGATCCCGATGCACGCCAAGACGGGTACGGCGGAGGTCCACGGCAAGCAGACCACCTCGTGGTTCGCGACGTACACCAAGGACTACTCGATCGTGATGACGATCTCCCAGGGTGGTACGGGTTCCGGTGCTTCGGGTCCCGCCGTCCGCAAGATCTACGACGGCATCTACGGCCTCGACGAGAACGGCAAGCAGGACCTCAAGAAGGCCCTCCTGCCCGAGCCGCAGAAGAACCTGCCGAAGATCGAGACAGACGGTTCGATCAAGTCCCCGAAGATCAAGCCGTACAAGCCTGAGGCCCCCAAGCCGCCGCAGGAGCCGCAGGAACTGGCGGGCGCGCCCGCGAACGGGAGGCGCGACTAGTGGCCGGCAACAATGGCTTCTCCGTCTCCGGCTACGGGCCCGAGCGCTCCTCGCTCTCGGCCCGCCTGTTCGCCCGCGACTCGCTGGTGCGCAGGATGGACTGGCCGATACTGCTCTCCGCGATCGTGCTCTCCGCGATCGGCTCCGCGCTCGTCTACTCGGCGACGCGCAACCGCACCGAGCTGGTCGGCGACGACCCGTACTCCTTCCTGTTCAAGCACGTCCTGAACACCGGCATCGGCATCGCCCTGATGGCGGGCACGGTGTGGCTCGGCCACCGGACGCTGCGGACGGCCGTGCCGATCCTCTACGGCATCTCCGTCTTCCTCGTCCTGCTCGTCCTCACCCCGCTCGGCGCGACGATCAACGGCGCGCACGCCTGGATCGTGCTCGGCGGCGGCTTCTCGCTCCAGCCCTCCGAGTTCGTGAAGATCACGATCATCCTGGGCATGGCGATGCTGCTCGCGGCGCGGGTGGACGCGGGCGACCGGGACCACCCCGACCACCGCACGGTCCTCCAGGCGCTCGGCCTGGCCGCCGTGCCGATAGTGATCGTGCTCCTCATGCCCGACCTCGGGTCGGTCATGGTGATGGCGATGATCGTGCTCGGCGTGCTGCTCGCGTCGGGCGCCTCCAACCGCTGGGTCTTCGGACTCCTCGGCACGGGCGCGGCCGGCGCGATCGCCGTCTGGCAGCTCGGCGTCCTGGACGACTACCAGATCGCCCGCTTCGCGGCCTTCGCCAACCCCGCGCTCGACCCGGCGGGCGTCGGCTACAACACCAACCAGGCGCGCATCGCGATCGGCTCCGGCGGTCTCTCGGGCACCGGCCTCTTCAAGGGCTCGCAGACGACGGGCCAGTTCGTGCCCGAGCAGCAGACGGACTTCGTGTTCACCGTCGCGGGCGAGGAGCTCGGCTTCGTGGGCGCGGGCCTCATCCTGGTGCTGCTCGGCGTCTTCCTCTGGCGCGCCTGCCGCATCGCGCGCGAGACGACCGAGCTGTACGGCACGATCGTCGCCGCCGGGATCATCGCCTGGTTCGCCTTCCAGTCCTTCGAGAACATCGGCATGACGCTCGGCATCATGCCGGTGGCCGGTCTGCCGCTGCCCTTCGTCTCGTACGGAGGGTCATCGATGTTCGCGGTCTGGGTGGCCGTCGGCCTGCTCCAGTCGATCAAGGTGCAGCGACCGATGTCGGCGTAGCTCAGCCCCGGGGCGTCTGGGGGACTGCCCAGCGCCCCGGATCCCGTCTAGATTCGGTTCATGGCGGAGACAAAGCGGGAGATCGAGCGGAAGTACGACGTCGAAGCGGCCGCGGAGCTGCCTGATCTGTCCGGTGTCGCAGGAGTGGCGAAGGTCGTCGACAAGGGTGTCGTCGAGCTGGACGCCGTCTATCACGACACGCCCGACCAACTCCTGCTCTCCGACTCGATCACGCTGCGCCGCCGCACCGGCGGCGACGACGAGGGCTGGCACCTGAAGCTGCCGGTGTCCCTCACGCAGGGCGTACGGGACGAGATCCAGGCCCCTCTCTCGGACTCCGTGCCGCCCGAGCTGTCCTCCCTGGTGCGCTCCCGGGTGCGCGACGCCGGACTTGTGCCCGTCATGCGCCTGTTGACCGCGCGGGACCTGCGCCACCTCCTCGACGGCGAGGGCGCCCTCCTTGCCGAGCTGAGCATCGACCGGGTCAGGGCCGAGCGGCTCACGGCGGGCGGCGGCACCGCCGAGTGGGCCGAGATCGAGGTGGAGCTCGCGGACGGCGCGGACCCCGCGCTGCTCGACCGGATCGAGAAGAAGCTCAAGAAGCTGGGCGTCGAACGGTCGACCGCCGCCTCGAAACTGGCCAAGGCCCAGGCAGGGACGGCTCTGCCCGCGACCCGGCAGCGGTTCGCGGAGAGCAGGCCGAAGTCTGCCGGGGCCAAGAAGGGGAAGAAGGGCGAGCACGCCGTTGTCGTCCATCTGAAGGACCCCGCCGTGCGACCCGACCCCGTCACCGCCGCCGACCACGTCCTCGCCTACATCCGCACCCAGCGCGACGCCATCGTCGCCCTCGACCCCGACGTCCGCCGTGACCTGCCGGACTCCGTGCACCAGATGCGGGTCGCCACGCGGCGCATGCGCAGCGCGTTCCGCTCGTACCGGAAGCTTCTCGACCGCTCCGTCACCGACCCGATCGGCGACGAACTGAAGTGGCTCGCGGGCGAGCTCGGCGTCGACCGCGACCAGGAGGTCCTTGCCGAGCGGCTCACGGACCGCATCGACGCCGTGCCGGGGACCCTGCTCCTCGGGCCGGTGCGGGCCCGGCTGCGCATCTGGAACGTAGTCGGCGCCGACGACGCCCGGAGCAGGACCGTCGCCACGCTCGAAGGAAAGCGGTACGTGCAGCTCCTGAACTCCGTCGACGCCCTGCTCGCCGATCCCCCGCTGCGCAAGGCCGCCACCGCGTCCCCCGCCAAGGCCCTGCCCAAGGCCGTCCGGAAGGACTACGCCCGCCTGGAGGCCCGCATCGAACACGCCCTCGCGCTTGCGCCGGGGGAGGAGCGCGACGTGGCGATGCATGGCGCCCGCAAGGCCGCCAAGCGTGCCCGGTACGCGGGCGAGGCGGCTAAGCCCGCGCTCGGCAAGCCCGCCAAGCGGTTCGCGAAGCGGATGAAGGCCGTCCAGAAAGTACTCGGCGATCACCAGGACAGCGTGGTCGCCCGCGACGCCCTGCGGACCCTCGCGATCCAGGCCCACGCGGCGGGCGAGACGGCCTTCACCTGGGGACTTCTGTACGGCCAGGAGGAGGCCGCCGCGGTGGACCGCGAGCGGGAGCTGCCGGAGGTGTGGGCCAAGGCGTCAAGGCCGAAACTGCGGTCGGCGTTGGGCGGCTGAGTACCGGGGTACGCTTGATGGTCACCCCTGCCAGATCATGAGAACCCTGCCGAAAGACGCTGTGATGCCTGTCGAGTCCGTCTTCCCACGCCTGGAAGCGCTTCTCCCGCACGTCCAGAAGCCCATCCAGTACGTCGGCGGAGAACTCAACTCCACCGTCAAGGACTGGGACGCGTGTGACGTCCGCTGGGCGCTCATGTACCCCGATGCCTACGAGGTCGGGCTGCCCAACCAGGGCGTCATGATCCTGTACGAGGTACTGAACGAGCGCGAGGGCGTCCTCGCCGAGCGCACGTACAGCGTCTGGCCGGACCTCGAAGAGCTGATGCGGGAGCACAAGGTCCCGCAGTTCACCGTGGACAGCCACCGCCCCGTCGGCGCCTTCGACGTGTTCGGGCTCAGCTTCTCCACCGAGCTCGGCTACACGAACATGCTCACGGCCCTCGACCTGGCCGGGATTCCCCTGGAGTCCAAGGACCGCACGGTCGACGACCCGATCGTCCTCGCCGGAGGCCACGCCGCCTTCAACCCCGAGCCGATCGCGGAGTTCATCGACTGCGCGGTCATCGGCGACGGCGAGCAGGCCGTGCTCGACATGACCGCGATCATCCGCGAGTGGAAGTCCGAGGGCCGCCCCGGCGGCCGCGAGGAAGTGCTCTTCCGCCTCGCCAGGACCGGCAACGTCTACGTCCCCGGGTTCTACGACGTCGAGTACCTCCCGGACGGGCGGATCGGCCGCGTCGTACCGAACAAGTCCGGTGTCCCGTGGCGCGTGTCCAAGCACACCGTCATGGACCTGGACGAGTGGCCCTACCCCAAGCAGCCCCTCGTGCCGCTGGCGGAGACCGTCCACGAGCGCATGTCCGTGGAGATCTTCCGCGGCTGCACCCGCGGCTGCCGCTTCTGCCAGGCCGGCATGATCACGCGCCCCGTGCGGGAGCGAAGCATCACCGGCATCGGCGACATGGTGGAGAAGGGCCTCAAGGCGACCGGCTTCGAAGAGGTCGGCCTGCTCTCGCTGTCCTCCGCGGACCACACGGAGATCGCGGACGTCGCCAAGGGCCTCGCGGACCGGTACGAGGAAGACAAGATCGGCCTCTCCCTGCCCTCGACCCGCGTCGACGCCTTCAACATCGACCTCGCGAACGAGCTGACGAGGAACGGCCGCCGGTCGGGCCTCACCTTCGCGCCCGAGGGCGGCAGCGAGCGGATGCGGAAGGTCATCAACAAGATGGTCTCCGAAGAGGACCTGATCCGCACCGTCGCGACCGCGTACGGCAACGGCTGGCGCCAGGTCAAGCTGTACTTCATGCTCGGCCTGCCCACCGAGACCGACGAGGACGTCCTGCAGATCGCGGACATGGCGGCGAACGTCATCGCCAAGGGCCGCGAGGTCGCGGGCAACGACATCCGCTGCACGGTCTCCATCGGCGGCTTCGTGCCCAAGCCGCACACGCCCTTCCAGTGGGCCCCGCAGCTGTCGGCGCAGGAGACGGACGCCCGCCTCGCGAAGCTGCGCGACAAGATCCGCGGCGACAAGAAGTACGGCCGCTCGATCGGCTTCCGCTACCACGACGGCAAGCCCGGCATCGTCGAGGGCCTGCTCTCGCGCGGCGACCGCCGCATCGGCTCGGTCATCCGCGCGGTGTACGAGGACGGCGGCCGCTTCGACGGCTGGCGCGAGCACTTCAGCTACGACCGCTGGATGGCGTGCGCCGAGAAGACGCTGCCCGACTTCGGCGTGGACGTCGACTGGTACACGACGCGTGAGCGCACGTACGAGGAGGTCCTGCCCTGGGACCACCTGGACTCCGGTCTCGACAAGGACTGGCTCTGGGACGACTGGCAGGACTCGCTCGACGAGACCGAGGTCGAGGACTGTCGCTGGACCCCCTGCTTCGACTGCGGCGTGTGCCCGCAGATGCAGACCGAGATCCAGATCGGCCCGACGGGCAAGAAGCTCCTTCCCCTGTCGGTAGTGAAGTAAGTGACGCAGGGGGAGCCGGTGGGTGGGACGAGTGCTCCGCGACTCGTCCCACCCACCGGCCTCGTGCACCTCTCCTTCGTCGCCGCGATGGAGGAGTTCCGCGCCGAGGGGCGCGGCGGCGATGACGACGACACGACGCTCGGCCGCACCCTGCGCGACTACGGCGACAAGTGGCACGACCCGGTGGTCTTCGAGCGCTACGTGACCGAGGTCCGCGCCGCCACGCACCCGGCCGAGCCGCTCTCCGTCCCCGTGACGACCCTCTGGTACGCGGACGGCGCCGACTACTTCGGCCGCCTCGCCATCCGGCACAACGTCAACACGCGCTTCCTGCGTGAGTACGGCGGCCACATCGGCTACGACGTACGGCCCACCGCCCGTCGCCGCGGCCACGCCACGGCGATGCTGATCGGCTCCCTGCCGCACGCCCGCGCGCTGGGCCTCGCACAGGTCCTGGTCACCTGCGACACCGACAACACCGGTTCGCGCAAGGTGATCGAGGCCGCGGGCGGCGTCTTCGAGGACGAACGCGGCGGAAAGCTCCGCTACTGGATCCCGACCGCCGTCTGACCGAACCAGCACCCACGACTGACGCGTCTAGGACGGCATGGACCTGGAAAAGCGGCCGCTCACCGCACCGCAACCCCAACCCGAACCGCAACCGCAGGCCGATGGCTGTCTGGCCGTCGCGATCCGCATCCCGGTGCGGATCGTGGTGCTCGTACTCGTCGTCCCGGTACGCCTGGTGTGGGACGCCCTCGCCGTGTGCGGCCGCTTTGTGTACTTCAGAGGGCTGCGGCCCGTGGGGCGGGCTCTGGCGTGGCTGGGGCGAACGCTGATCGTGACGCCGCTGTCCTGGCTGGTCGAGTACGTCATCACGCCGGTCGCGCTCGGCGTCACCAACGCCACGGTGTGGCTGCTCAAGGCTGTGTTCGTGTGGCCGTGGGTGGGGCTGTGGCGGTATGTGGTGGTGCCGGTCGGGCAGGGGCTCGGGTGGCTGGGGCGGGTGCTGTTCGTGATTCCGGCCATGTGGCTGTACGCGTCCGTCCTCACGCCCATCGGGCACGCGATCGCCTGGCTCGCGCGGGGCATCGCGGCGGGAGCATCGGTGGCCGGGCGCGGCATCGGGGCCGTACTGATGTGGCTGCTCAAGGCCGTGTTCGTGTGGCCGTGGGTGGGGCTGTGGCGGTATGTGGTGGTGCCCGTCGGGAAGGGTCTTGCGTGGCTGGGGCGGGTGCTGATCGTGGTGCCTGCAGTGTGGCTGTACGCGTCCGTGCTCACGCCCATCGGGCACGCGATCGCCTGGCTGGCCAGGGGAGTTGGGGCGGGCATCGCCTGGACGGTACGCGGGATCGGGACGGTGCTCGCCGCTCTGGGGCGCTGGATCTTCGTCGTGCCCGCCGTCGCCCTGTGGCGCTGGGTGCTCGCGCCCATCGGGCGGGGCATCGCCCTCGTCGGACGCGAGATCGGCGCCGCGTTCGGACACGCCTGGCGTATCGCCGGGTACATCTCGCTCGCCGTGGGCCGCTTCCTCGGCCGGCTCCTGCGGTGGCTGTTCGTCGACCCGGTGCGCTGGGTGTACCGCGTGGTCCTCACTCCGGTGGGGCACGCCGTACGCGACGCGATCTGGCGGCCGGCCGCGCGGGCGGTGAAGGAGGCGGGTCGCGCCACCCGGCAGGCCCTGGCCGCCGCCCGCCGCAGCGTGCGGGAGGCCCGTGCCGACGTACGGCGCATGCTGTTCGGGGCCCCGAAGGAACAGGTCCCCGTGGGGGCGGTCCCGAGGGAGCCGGTGCCGGTGCCGGTGGCCCGGCGGGAACCGGACACGGCCGAGGCACGTACTCTAGGTAGCAGTACGACCGCACTCACGAAGGACTAGAACACTGGGCAAGCGACAGCCCGAAGGCCCGCCGCCCGCTCCCGCGGTGCAGCGCATCCGCCTGCGCTACACCAAGCGCGGCCGCCTCCGGTTCACCAGCCACCGTGACTTCCAGCGCGCCTTCGAGCGGGCGCTGCGCCGCGCCGAGGTGCCCATGGCGTACTCGGCGGGGTTCACCCCGCACCCGAAGGTGTCGTACGCCAATGCCGCACCCACCGGCACGGGCAGTGAGGCCGAGTACCTGGAGATCGCGCTCACCGAGCCGCGTGACCCCGACAAGCTGCGCGAGCTGCTCGACGAGTCGATGCCCAGCGGGCTCGACATCATCGACGCGGTCGAGTCCCGCACCTCGGGACTCGCCGACCGGCTCACCGCGTCCATCTGGGAGCTGCGCCTCGACGGCGTCGAGCCCGCGGACGCGGAGCGTGCCGCCGAGGCCTTCCGGGCCGCGGAGAGCGTCGAGGTCCAGCGCCGCACGAAGAACGGCATGCGGACCTTCGACGCCCGCGAGGCCGTCGTGAGCCTTGAGGCGCTCGCCTCCGACGAGGCGATCAGTCACGACACTGATAGGCCGACCGACCAGCCCTGTGCGATACTGCGGCTGGTTGTTCGGCACGTGACACCTGCCGTACGACCCGACGACGTCCTGTCCGGTCTCCGAGCTGTGGCCGACCTGGCGCCGCCGGTCCCCGCAGCGGTGACCAGGCTGGCGCAGGGGCTTCTTGACGACGAGACCGGCACGGTGACCGACCCGCTCGCGCCCGACCGCGAGGCAGCCACGACCCCGCTTGAGAACCAAGGGGCCGACGCAGCCGCCGCGAAGGTGCCGGCGACGGAAGGTCCCGTGTAGGGACGAGCGTCGTAGCGCCGCCCTGGTACTCGGGAGCCACCTGGGTCGGGCAGCGCACTGACCGAGACTTTCGCCAGGCCGTCCGCATTTGGGCGTACGGAACCGGCGAGACAGACACATAGAGCTCCCGTGCGGCGCCCACGCCCCCGGATGGCGGCCCCGCGTAGGTGAGCGAGGGCCGCGGACATCACCGGACAAGGCGCGGCGCCCGGGAGCGTGACGGGAGAACCGCCCGCATGCATGAGCCGAACGAACCCACTGAGGGCTCGGACAACAACAGCCCCAGCGACACCCTGCCGCCGCGCCGCAGGCGCCGTGCGGCGTCGCGGCCCGCGGGCCCGCCCGTGGGCACGACCGAGGCCACCGAGGGCACAGCTCCGGCCATACCGGCCACCCCCGCCGCCGAAGCGCCCGCAGAGGCCGTGACTCCGGAGCCCGCAGCGGCCGAGGAAGCCGCTCCCGCCCCGCGTGCGCGCCGCCGTGCCACGCGCCGCGCCTCGGCTCCCGCCGGTGCGCCCCAGGGCGCTGAGACCCCCGCCGAGACGCCTGCCGAGACGCCGGTCAGCGAGCCCGTGGCCGCCGTGGCCCCGGCCGAGGCCGAGCCCGCCGAGGAAGCCGCTCCCGCCCCGCGACGCCGCCGTGCGACCCGCCGTGCCTCCGCTCCCGCCGGTGCGCCGCAGGGTGCCGAGGCCGCCGCCGAGACGCCCGCGGTCACCGAGCCCGTGGCCGAGGAGCCCGCCGCCGAGCCCGCCCCCGAGGCACAGCCGGAGTCCGGCGACGCGGCCCCGCGCCGTGCCCGCCGCCGCGCGACCCGCGGCTCGTCCGCGCCCGCCGCCGAGACCGCTGCCGCCGCCGAGCCCGCCGAGGCTCCCCAGGCCGCCGAGCCCGTGGCGAGCACGGAGACCCCCGAGGCCGAGTCCGCCGAGGACGACGCGCCCCGTGGCCGTCCGCGCCGCCGTGCCACCCGCAAGGCCGCCGCCGGCTTCTCGGCGCCCGCCCCGGCGCGGGCCCGCAAGGCGCGTGCCGGTGACGCCGACGACGACTCCGGGCAGAAGCCCGCGCGGCCCGCCGTCGCCGTCTTCCAGGCGCCGGTGTTCGCCGAGCCGATGTTCCAGACCCCGGAGCGCGCCGCCGCCGCGGCCGCCGCCGAAGCGGCCGACGAGCCCGCCGAAGAGGTCGAGGCGGAGCCCGTCGCCACCGCACCCGTGGTGGAGGAGGAGACCGGCCCGCGCCGTCGCCGCCGCCGTCGGGCCGCCGACGAGCAGCCCGCTGCCGCCGCCGAGCCCGCGAAGGCCGCTCCGCAGGCCGCGGAGGAGCCCGCCGAAGCCGAAGAGGCCGAGGACACCGCCGCGGACAGCGACAACGACCACGACGAGTCCGACGACTCCGGTGAGCGTCACGGCCGCCGTCGCCGTCGTGGTGGCCGTCGCCGCCGCCGCGGTGAGTCCGCCGACGACTCCGGCGACCAGCAGGACTCCGACACCGAGTCCGACACGGACGCCGCCGCCGAGCAGGAGGCGGAGGACACCGGCGAGCAGGCCGAGGACGACTCCGACGACAACGGCTCGGGCTCCGGTTCGAGCAGCAGCCGTCGCCGTCGCCGCCGTCGCCGTCGCGCCGGGGACTCCGGTGAGGGCGAGAGCGCCTCGGACGGCGACCCGGAGCGTACGGTCGTCAAGGTCCGTGAGCCGCGCAAGAAGGAAGAGCGCGAGCTGGGCACCGGCGTCGACGAGGTCACGTCCATCAAGGGCTCGACGCGCCTGGAGGCCAAGAAGCAGCGCCGCCGCGAGGGCCGCGAGCAGGGCCGCCGCCGCGTCCCGATCATCACCGAGGCCGAGTTCCTGGCCCGCCGTGAGGCCGTCGAGCGTGTGATGGTCGTCCGCCAGAACGGCGAGCGCACCCAGATCGGCGTCCTCGAGGACAACGTGCTCGTCGAGCACTACGTCAACAAGGAACAGGCCACCTCGTACGTCGGCAACGTCTACCTGGGCAAGGTCCAGAACGTGCTGCCGTCCATGGAGGCCGCCTTCATCGACATCGGCAAGGGCCGCAACGCCGTCCTGTACGCCGGTGAGGTCAACTTCGAGGCGCTCGGGATGGCCAACGGCCCCCGCCGCATCGAGTCCGCCCTCAAGTCGGGCCAGTCGGTCCTCGTGCAGGTCACGAAGGACCCGATCGGCCACAAGGGCGCGCGTCTGACCTCGCAGGTCTCGCTGCCGGGCCGCTACCTGGTCTACGTGCCCGAGGGCTCGATGACCGGCATCAGCCGCAAGCTGCCCGACACCGAGCGCGCGCGTCTGAAGACCATCCTCAAGAAGATCGTCCCCGAGGACGCGGGCGTCATCGTGCGCACCGCCGCCGAGGGCGCGAGCGAGGACGAGCTGCGCCGCGACGTCGAGCGTCTGCAGCAGCAGTGGGAAGAGATCCAGAAGAAGGCGAAGAACGGCGGCGCCGCGCCGACGCTTCTGTACGGCGAGCCGGACATGACCGTCCGTGTCGTCCGCGACATCTTCAACGAGGACTTCTCGAAGGTCATCGTCAGCGGTGACGACGCCTGGGAGACCATCCACGGATACGTCTCCCACGTCGCCCCCGACCTGGCCGACCGCCTGCAGCGCTGGACCTCCGAGGTCGACGTCTTCGCGACGTACCGCATCGACGAGCAGCTGATGAAGGCGCTCGACCGTAAGGTCTGGCTGCCCAGCGGCGGCTCGCTGGTGATCGACAAGACCGAGGCGATGATCGTCGTCGACGTCAACACCGGCAAGTTCACCGGTCAGGGCGGCAACCTCGAAGAGACCGTGACGAGGAACAACCTCGAAGCGGCCGAGGAGATCGTGCGCCAGCTGCGCCTGCGTGACCTCGGTGGCATCGTCGTCATCGACTTCATCGACATGGTGCTCGAGTCCAACAGGGACCTGGTCCTGCGCCGCCTGCTCGAATGCCTGGGCCGTGACCGTACGAAGCACCAGGTGGCCGAGGTCACCTCGCTGGGTCTCGTCCAGATGACCCGTAAGCGGGTCGGCCAGGGTCTGCTTGAGTCCTTCTCCGAGACCTGCGTCCACTGCAACGGCCGCGGCGTGATCGTGCACATGGAGCAGCCGACCTCCGCCGGTGGCGGCGGCAAGCGCAAGAAGCGCGGCCGCGGCGGCTCGGAGCAGGGTCAGGAGCACACGCACGAGCACGACCACGAGGCCACGGCCGAGGTCGAGACGGAGACCGAGACCGAGGCGGAGGTCGCCGCGGAGGCCGCTGCCCCGGTGGCGCTTCCCGAGCCCGAGTTCGTGCCGGACGAGGAGCTCTACAGCAGCGCGTCCGAGGCCGAGGCCGCGGCGTCCCGCGGTGGCCGTTCGCGCCGCAGGGCGACCCGTCGGGCCTCGGCTCCGGCCGGCGCCCCGAAGGCGGAGACCGCGCCGAAGTCGGAGCGGCGTTCCAGGTCCCGGAAGGCTGCCACGGCCGAGGACGAGGCTCCGGTGGTCGAGGCCCCCGTGGTCGAGACTCCGGCCGCCGCCGAGGACCCGGTCGTCGAGGTGGCCCCCGAGGCGCCGGTGGACGACGCGGCCCCCAAGGGGCGTACGCGCCGTCGTGCGACCCGCAAGGCGACGTCGCCCGCCGGTTCGCCGAAGTCCGCCGAGGGCGCCGAGCCCGAGGCCGCCGAGGTGATCGTGGCCGAGACGCCGAAGCCCGAGCCCGTGGCGGAACCGGTCGCCGAGCCCGTCGCCGCCGAGCCTGTGGCCGACGCCGCTCCGGCCCGTCCGCGCCGCCGTGCGGTCCGCAAGGCCACCGCGCCGACCACGTCCGAGGAGGCGGCCGTCCTGGTCGTCCCGTCGGCCGAGAAGGCCACGGAGGCCCCGGAGAAGGCCGCCGAGAAGGCATCGGAGAAGCCCGAGGCCGACGCCGAGGAAGCCGCTCCGGCCAAGAAGACGGCGCGTAAGACTGCCGCCAAGAAGGCGCCCGCGAAGAAGGCCGCCGCCAAGAAGACCGCGGCCAAGAAGACGGCCGCAAAGAAGACGACGGCCAAGAAGGCGTCGAAGACGACGAAGAAGACCGCCGCGGCGGAGCAGACACTCTCCGGTGTCAAGGCCTCCGCGGCCGACGAGGGCTGACCTGCCCCTTCGTAGTCCGTACAGATGACCGGGTGCCCCCGGTGTGGTGATTTGGCCACGCCGGGGGCACCTGTCTGTTGGCACGCGCTGAACTACCTGTAAAACTCATGCGGTTGGTGAAGGAGCACGCGCGCGTGGTGTTCGGGGAGACGTCGCGCTCGTGTCAGGGAGGGGACGCACGATGGCGCAGGGTCGCCTGAGAGGCACGGGACGTCACCGCGCCGCGAAGCAGATCAAGGGCGGACGCCAGGCCGTCGCGCTGGCCACGGTCCTGTCGGCGGCGGGCATCCAGACCGTCAGCGCCATGGGGACGGCGGTGGCCGACGGCGAGCCGCCCCTGGTGGAGGCGCCGCTCTTCAACGATCCGAAGGGCACCCCCGAGCAGCAGCACGCGATCCGGACCCGGCTCATCGAGCTGACGAACGCCGCGGTGCCCGGCTCGACCATCAAGGTCGCGGTCTACCACGTGTGGGAGGCCTCGGTCGTCGACGCGCTCCTGGCGGCCAGGAACCGCGGTGTGCACGTGCAGATGGTGCTCGACGAGTCCAGCAGGAGCGACCGCCCCGCGAACACCTCGTACGCCAGGCTCGCGGCCAAACTCGGCACCGACAAGAACAAGCCGTCCTTCGTGACGCTCTGCCCGACCGGCAAGTCCTGCCTGGGCGATCCCACGTACGGCAAGTCGATCATGCACAACAAGTTCTGGCTGTTCTCGCAGGTCGAGGGTGCACGGGACGTCGTCGTACAGACCACGTCGAACTCGACGCCCTCCGCCCACACGAAGTTCTACAACGACGCGCTGCAGCTCCCGAACAACCCGACGATGTACGAGGCGTACGCCGACTACTTCGCCGAGATGATCCGCAAGGACTGGCGGAACTGGGACTACCGCACGGTGAGCGACGGCCTCTACAAGGCGTACTTCTTCCCGCGCTCCGGCACGGTCAACGAGACCGACACGATGTACTCGGTCCTGAACAACGTGCAGTGCAACTACAAGGACGCGGCCGGGGTGCCCCGGCACACCAACGTCCGCGCCTCGATCTTCAAGATCACCCGGAAGCAGATCGCCGACAAGCTCGTCTCGCTCAAGAAGGCGGGCTGCACGGTCAGCATCGTCTACGCCGAGACCGACAGCGCCAAGAGCCAGGGCGGCACCCCGGGCACCTGGGAGGCCCTGCACAAGACCGGCGGGCCGACCATGCGCTGCTTCAACGACGACCGGGACCCCTTGCACCCCGGCACCAAGCTGGTCACGCCCTACATCATCCACTCGAAGTACCTACTCATCGACGGCAAGTACGACGGCAGGCAGAACAAGCTCTCCTTCACCGGCTCGCAGAACTACACGGCCCCGGCGCTGCGCGAGAACGACGAGGCGATCGTGAAGGTCGACGACGACTCCGTGCACGACGCGTACCGCGGCCACTTCGACCGCGTACGGGCCGTCGCCTGGCCGGGCAAGGCCGACGGCACCGACCTGTGCAAGGGTGTCAAGCCGCTGCCGCCGGACGGTGAGAAGCCGGTTTGACCCTTCCGGCCCAGCCCCGTAATCTTGGGCGTCGGCATGTCAGTAGGCATGTCCTACCCCTGTAAACCTGATTTCCTTCCGGCGCCCCCGGCGCTCGGGAGAGGCCGACCGTGCATCTGGACGGGCGGCTGGACTGCGGGGGTCCCGTTCCGAGCGAGAGAGAGATCCGCGTGTACGCCATCGTGCGCAGCGGTGGTCGCCAGCACAAGGTTGCTGTCGACGACATCGTTGAGGTTGACAAGATTTCCACTGCCAAGGTTGGCGACACGGTCGAGCTCTCGACCCTGCTCGTTGTCGACGGCGACGCCGTGACCAGCGACCCGTGGGTCCTTGCCGGCATCAAGGTCCAGGCCGAGGTCGTGGACCACCACAAGGGCGCGAAGATCGACATCCTTCGCTACAAGAACAAGACCGGCTACCGCCGTCGTCAGGGTCACCGTCAGCAGTACACGGCGATCAAGATCACCGGTATCCCCACGGCTGCGAAGTAAGGGACTGAGACAAGATGGCACACAAGAAGGGCGCATCGTCCACTCGGAACGGGCGCGATTCCAATGCTCAGCGGCTCGGTGTGAAGCGCTTCGGCGGTCAGACCGTCAACGCCGGTGAGATCCTGGTCCGCCAGCGTGGCACCCACTTCCACCCGGGCTCGGGCGTCGGCCGCGGCAAGGACGACACCTTGTTCGCGCTGGACGCCGGTGCGGTGGAGTTCGGTACCCACCGTGGCCGCAAGGTCGTGAACATCGTTCCGGTCGCCTGAATCAGGCTTCCGTAGAACAGTTCTTCGCGAGGGCGGACCTCACTTCCCTGTCGGGAAGCGGGTCCGCCCTTCGCGTGTTACACCTAGGGGCATTTCGCCCCTGACATTTCGTAACGTTTCTGGAGGCACATCCCATGACCACCTTCGTGGACCGCGTCGAGCTGCATGTCGCCGCGGGTAGCGGGGGCCACGGCTGTGCCTCCGTCCACCGTGAGAAGTTCAAGCCGCTCGGCGGCCCGGACGGCGGCAACGGCGGCCGTGGCGGTGACGTGATCCTGGTCGTCGACCAGTCGGTCACGACGCTGCTCGACTACCACCACTCCCCGCACCGCAAGGCCACCAACGGCGCTCCCGGCGCCGGTGACAACCGCTCAGGCAAGGACGGCCAGGACCTGGTCCTGCCCGTGCCGGACGGCACCGTCATCCTCGACAAGCAGGGCAACGTCCTCGCCGACCTGGTCGGCCAGGGCACCACGTACATCGCGGCCCAGGGCGGCCGCGGCGGCCTCGGCAACGCGGCGCTCGCCTCGGCCCGCCGCAAGGCGCCCGGCTTCGCGCTCCTCGGTGAGCCTGGCGACGCGGGCGATGTCGTCCTTGAGCTCAAGACGGTCGCGGACGTCGCGCTCGTGGGCTACCCGAGCGCCGGCAAGTCCTCGCTGATCTCGGTCCTGAGCGCGGCCAAGCCGAAGATCGCGGACTACCCGTTCACGACGCTGGTCCCCAACCTCGGTGTGGTGACGGCCGGTTCGACCGTCTACACCATCGCCGACGTACCGGGTCTGATCCCGGGCGCGAGCCAGGGCAAGGGCCTCGGGCTCGAGTTCCTGCGGCACGTCGAGCGGTGCAGCGTCCTGGTGCACGTCCTGGACACGGCGACCCTCGAGTCCGACCGTGACCCCGTCTCCGACCTCGACATCATCGAGGCCGAGCTGCGGGAGTACGGCGCGGGCCTGGAGAACCGGCCGCGTGTCGTCGTCCTCAACAAGATCGACGTACCGGACGGCCAGGACCTCGCCGACCTGGTCCGGCCCGATCTGGAGGCCCGCGGCTACCGCGTCTTCGAGGTGTCGGCCGTGGCGCACAAGGGGCTCAAGGAGCTCTCCTTCGCGCTCGCCGAGGTCGTGGCCGAGGCGCGTGCCGCGAAGCCGAAGGAGGAGGCGACCCGCATCGTCATCCGGCCCAAGGCCGTGGACGACGCGGGCTTCACCGTCAAGCTCGGCGACGACGGCATCTACCGCGTGCGCGGCGAGAAGCCGGAGCGCTGGGTGCGCCAGACCGACTTCAACAACGACGAGGCCGTCGGCTACCTCGCGGACCGCCTCAACCGTCTCGGCGTCGAGGAAGAGCTGATGAAGGCGGGCGCCCGCACGGGTGACGGCGTCGCCATCGGCCCCGAGGACAACGCGGTCGTCTTCGACTGGGAGCCCACGGTCATGGCCGGTGCGGAGATGCTGGGCCGCCGTGGCGAGGACCACCGCCTGGAGGCGCCCCGCCCCGCTGCTCAGCGCCGCCGGGACAGGGACGCGGAGCGGGACGAGGCGGAGAAGGCGTACGACGACTTCGAGCCGTTCTAGGCTTTTGCCTGGCGGGGGCGCCCTGGACTGCGCGAAGGCCCCCGGAGCTTCTGCTCCGGGGGCCTTCGCCTGTTCGTACACCGTGCTGGTGCGTCGTGGTTTCTCGCGCAGTTCCCCGCGCCCCTGACGGGGCGCTCCCTGCGGTCAAGCAGTGACGGAGTCTTCCGCGCCGTTCGGGTTCGGTTCCGTCGGGTCCGCTTCCATTTCCTCCGCCGCGTCCTGAGCCGCCCGCTGGCTGGGGATCTCCGCGTCGATGCGGGTGGCCATGCGCAGGCGGCGCTCATCGGCCTTGGCCGCGAGCGCGAGGGCCGCCTCGTTGAAGCGGACCAGGGAGGGCGGGTCCGAGGGGCCCAGGAGGTGCTCCTTGAGGGCCACGCGCGCCTCGGCGTGCGTGTCGAGCTCCGGGGAGCGGACGGCCTCCAGGAGGTCGGGGATGCCCTCGGCGGTCGGGGAGAGGATCGCCGCCGCGCTCACCGTCGGGAAGCCCGCGCGGAAGTCCGCCTCGGACATGCCGGACGTGTTGGCGACCGCGTACGGCTTCTCGCTCGTCAGCCAGTCGGAGACGACCGAGGAGACGTCGCTGATCAGCAGGTCCGCCTGGTTGAAGCAGGAGAAGATCGCGGGGCGCGCGGTGGTGATGATCTGGTGCTCCCACTCGGGGAACGACGCCCAGTACGCAGCCTCCCACGCCGCCGTCGCCTCGGCGACAGCCGCCTGCTGGTCGCCGTCGGGCGTGCCCTGGAGCATCATCCGCTCCATCTCGTCCACGCTCTTGCGGAACGCGGTCGAGGTCCGCTGGTCCAACTCGGCGGTGCGGCGCGCCAGTTCGGCGGCCGCCTCCGGCCCGGGACGCTCGCCCGTGCGCTTGGCGGCGGCCTCGCGGATCATCGCCTTGATGCGGTCGTTGGCGGCGCCGGCGCGCGGGTCCTGCGAGCCCGTCATCGGGTGCGGCTTGTAGATGAGCCGGACGCCGGGGTCGGCGAGGAGGTGCCGGACGATGTTCTCGCCCGCGAGGGTCACCGACGTGTTGCCGGGGTTGCCGTCCCAGCCCTCCCAGGTGGGGGCGTACAGAACGGTCGTGAACGCGCCCGTGGGGGCGCCCGTCGACGGCAGGATCGGGGACAGCTGGGGGCGGCCGACCTCGACCACGTCCTTGTCCTCGACACCGACGTCGGCGGCCTGGTAGCGGTCGCGTGCGGCGGGCCCGGCCACCCACACCTCGTCGTACGCCTTCGCGTACGGGTTGCAGGAGGACAGCTTGTCGCTCTCGCCGTGGTTGATGAAGGCGTGCTTGATCGTGGGGATGCGCAGGACCTGCGAGGTCTTCGCGGCGTTCGCCGGGTGCAGCATCATCTTCAGCGTCGACGTCTCCAGGGAGAACATCGTCGCGACCTTCGGGAAGCAGATGATCGGGACGTCCGTCGCGTCGATCTTCTGCACCATGAACCGCTCACGCAGCACGATCAGCGGCTTGCCGTCGAGCTTGGAGAGCGTGGAGAGCCACATGTTCGCCTGGTACGCGGACGTGGAGCCGCCCGAGAAGTACATCGCGACGGACGGCTGGTAGTCGGCCAGCCAGTTGTCCAGCCACTCCATGACCTTCTCGTCGTTCTTCGCCCGCTTCTTGGGGAGCAGCCACGTGGCGAGGTAGATCGCGCCCGCGCCCATCAGGGCGATGGAGATCCCGAGGCCGATGCCGCCCCAGTACGCGTCCGTGGTGGCCGCGGTGACCATGAGGCCCGCCGTGGTGGGGATCGAGAAGGTCAGCAGGCGGTGGGCCTGGCGGCGCGAGAGGATCCGCGGCGGGGCCGCGGTCAGGTGCAGCGCGGACGTGTCGATGTTGCGCGTGACGATCGGCAGCTGGCGGCGGCGGCGCACCAGTATGGCGGTGGCCTGGCAGCCGAAGTGCAGGAAGTAGAACGCCAGCAGCGAGATGGTCAGCGGCGACTGCTCGGCCAGCGGCTCGATGCCGTCGATGCGCAGCAGGCCGACCAGGATCAGCATGTCGCGCAGGAGCTGCCTGACGGTGACATCGAAGCGGATCTTGCCCAGGAGGGAGAGGAGGCCCGGCTGTTTGTACTGGAGATAGACATCGAGCGCGAGGTTCGCCGCCGACGCGGCGATGAACACCGGTACATACGGGACCAGCGCGCTGACGAGCTGGGCCGTGAAGAGCGCGAACATCGCGAACAGCGCGGAGAGCTGCACGATGCGGCGGGGTGCGAGTCCGGCAGAGGGCACGGGCTTGGGCTCCTGGCGGGGGATCGGGGGGATCGGATGGGGGGAAGTCGGGGAAGACGACCACTGACCGTATGACGTGCCGTGGCTCTGTAGCAATCTTCCGTGACGACAATCACCGGATAAAGGGGCAAAGGTACTGAACCCCGAGGCCCGGATCCGCCTCGGGGGGCCCTTCGGCCCCTGCCCGGTCCGCCCCTCGAAATGCGTGGGCACCTCACCGGCTCACTCGCGTAGATTGCTGGTCCGGCAGGGAATGGGATCTTCAGGATCAATTGGGGAAGCACGTGGCTGGGGCAAGGCAGGGCATCAAAGAGGCCCACAGGGTTGTCGTCAAGGTCGGGTCCTCGTCCCTGACCACCGCGGCGGGGGGCCTGGACGCCGATCGCGTTGACGCCCTCGTTGACGTGCTCGCCAAGAGCCGCAGCGGCGGCGAGCGCGAGATCGTGCTCGTCTCCTCCGGCTCCATCGCCGCCGGGCTCTCGCCGCTGGGGCTGCGCAGGCGCCCCAAGGACCTGGCGAGGCAGCAGGCGGCCGCCAGCGTCGGCCAAGGCCTTCTCATGGCCCGCTACACCGCTTCCTTCGCGCGCTACGGCGTACGCGTCGGGCAGGTGCTCCTCACCTCCGACGACATGGCACGCCGTGCCCACCACCGCAACGCCTCCCGCACCTTCGACCAGCTCCTGGCGATGGGCGCGCTGCCCGTCGTGAACGAGAACGACACCGTGGCGACGGACGAGATCCGCTTCGGCGACAACGACCGGCTCGCCGCCCTCGTCGCGCACCTCGTCCACGCCGACCTCCTGGTGCTGCTCTCGGACGTGGACGGCCTCTACGACGGCGACCCCGCGAAGCCCGGCACCTCACGGATCTCCGAGGTCACCGGCCCCGCCGACATAGAGCACGTCCAGATCGGCAGCGCGGGCAAGGCGGGCGTCGGCACCGGCGGCATGGTCACCAAGGTCGAGGCCGCGCGGATCGCCGCGGCCGCCGGTATCCCGGTGGTCCTGACCTCCGCGAGCCACGCCGCCGACGCCCTCGCGGGCCGCGACACCGGTACGTACTTCCACCGCACGGGCCGCCGCACCGGCGACCGGCTCCTGTGGCTCCAGCACGCCTCCGAGCCGCAGGGCGCGCTGACGCTCGACGACGGGGCGGTGCGCGCCGTCGTCGAGGGGCGCAAATCGCTGCTGCCCGCCGGGATCGCCGCGGTCGAGGGCGACTTCTCCGCGGGCGACCCGGTCGAGCTGCGGGACACCGCGGGGCGGGCCGTCGCGCGGGGTCTGGTGAACTTCGACGCCAAGGAGCTCCCGCAGCTCCTCGGTCGTTCCACGCGGGAGCTCGCGCGGGAGCTCGGACCGGCGTACGAGCGGGAAGTGGTGCACCGCGACGACCTGGCCCTGCTGCACGACTAGCCGTTCACGCCCCCCTGCGTCCGCGGTTCTGCCGTCACAGGAGTCACACAGGCCCCACCGCTCCCCGGCCGAAAACAGGCGCGAACGCCGTGCGCCGACCGGCCCCTGCGAGGTGAAACTCCCCAAAACCGCCCCGCGGGGGCGCTTGGCCTGCTCAACTTTGTTCCAGACACTTCCGCACGACCATTGCGTATCCGCACCACCATTGCGTAGAGGAGGCCGTCGTGAGACGAGTGCGCCCGGGAGCGTCGTCCCGCGCGCCGGCTGAGCGGTCCCTGACCAGCGTCGCCGCGGGGGCGACGTACACCGGTGACACGCAAGCGGCGGGCGAGACGGACGAGAGTCAGGAGGGCGAGACGGTGGACGCGCCCCGTCTGTGGCACGTCACCCTGAGCGTCTCGGGGGGCGAAGCCCCGCTGAAGGAGGTCAGGCGGGGGCTCGAACAGCTCGCCCACGACCATCCCTTTCTGCTGACCAGCAGGTATGCGCCCGACCACGCGGAGATCCGGTACTGGGAAGAGGCCCGCGACCTGCACGACGCCGCCGCGGTCGCGCTCCGGCTCTGGGGCGAGCACCGGCAGAGCGCGCAGCTCCCGCCCTGGGAGATCGTGGGTCTTGAGGTCATCGACCGCGACACCTACCACCAGCGCATCGCGGAGGGGTACGGCCCGCTGCCCGCGACCCCGGTGGGCGTGCACCCTTTTTGAGCCGTCCTGCTTTTCGAGCCGTCGTGAGCACCCTGGTCTCGGCTGCTGAAACACAGCGTGTACCGCGGCCGGTCCCTATTACGCTGCGGTCATGACGTCCCTCACGCCTCCGTTCTCGGGCTTGCCGTACGACAACCTCTCGCCCGTCGCCCAGGCCGCCTACCGCGCCCGTGGCGCCGCCGCGAAGCTCGCGCCGCTGCCGCGTGCCGCCAAGGACGACGCGCTCCTGGCGATCGCCGACGCCCTCGAGGTGCGCACCGCCGAGATCATCGAGGCCAACGGCAAGGACACCGCCCGCGCCCGCGAGGCCGGGACCAGCGAGTCCGTCGTCGACCGTCTGACGCTCACCCCGGAGCGGGTCCGCGCCATCGCCGCCGACGTGCGCGACGTGGCCGCCCTGCCCGACCCCGTCGGCGAGGTCGTCCGCGGCTCGACCCTGCCGAACGGCATCGACCTGCGCCAGGTCCGCGTCCCGCTCGGCGTCGTCGGGATCATCTACGAAGCCCGCCCGAACGTCACCGTGGACGCCGCCGCCCTCTGCCTGAAGTCCGGCAACGCGGTGCTCCTGCGGGGCTCGTCATCGGCGTACGAATCGAACACCGCGCTCGTCCGCGTGCTGCGCGACGCCGTCCACGGAGCGGGCCTGCCCGCCGACGCCGTCCAGCTCGTGCCCGGCGAGAACCGCGACTCCGTACGCGAGCTGATGCGCGCCCGCGGCCTCGTCGACGTCCTCATCCCGCGCGGCGGCGCCTCGCTGATCAAGACCGTCGTCGAGGAGTCCACCGTCCCGGTCATCGAGACCGGCACCGGCAACTGCCACGTGTACGTGGACGCCGACGCCGATCTGGACATGGCCGTCGACATCCTCATCAACTCCAAGGCCCAGCGGCCCAGCGTCTGCAACGCCGCCGAGACGCTCCTGGTGCACGCGGACATCGCCGAGGCCTTCCTGCCGCGCGCCCTGGACGCCCTGGCCGAGGCCGGGGTCACCGTGCACGCCGACGAGCGGGTGCTCCCGTACGCCGACGGGTCGAAGGCCACCGTCGTGCCCGCGACCACCGAGGACTGGGAGACCGAGTACCTCTCGTACGACATCGCGGCGGGCATCGTCGACTCCCTGGAGCAGGCGGTCGAGCACATCCGCCTGTGGACCTCCGGGCACACCGAGGCGATCGTCACCACCTCGCAGCAGGCCGCGCGCCGTTTCACCCAGCTCGTGGACTCCACGACGGTCGCCGTGAACGCCTCCACGCGCTTCACGGACGGCGGCCAGTTCGGCTTCGGCGCCGAGATCGGCATCTCCACACAGAAGCTGCACGCCCGAGGGCCGATGGGGCTTCCCGAGCTGACCTCGACGAAGTACATCGTCACCGGCGACGGCCACATCCGCTGAAGCCGCCCCCACGGAGCATCGGCTGAATTCCCGTACCGTCTGCCCAGATTGCCCCTTCCGGGGCTACGCTGGAAGGGTGCCGGAGGACGTGGGGGGCACGCCGTCGTTTCCTGACGGCTGGGAGCCCGACGACGACCGCGACCGCGGGGGTGCGGACGAAGAGTTCGCCTCCGTGGTCTTCGACGAGGCCTTCGTCAAGGCCGCCGAGGTTCATGAACCCACCGCTGTGGAGCGGCTGTTGGCCGCCGCCCAGGCGCGCGCCGAGGCCTCCGAGGCCGAGAGCCGCAGGGCCCGCACCCGGGGCCCCGGCCGCGACTCGCCGGAGGACGACCTCTACGACGAGGGATTCGGCCCCGACGACGGCGGCGAGTTCGGCCGCGACGCGGACCTCGACGACGTGTACGACCGGGAATTCACCGAGGACGGGTACGGCAGACAGGGCTATGGAAGCCACAACCGCTGGCACCGCCCCGTCGCCTGGATGCTCGCCCTCCTGATGGGCATCGGCATGGTCGCGCTCGCCTTCACCGCGGTCTACCGCGGCGCGTCGACGGGCCGCCAGGACCCGGCCCCGCCCCCGGCGTCCACGAAGCCGTCGGCCTCCGCGGAGTACGGCCAGCCCGCGGTGTCCGCGACGCCCCGCGTCCCGTGAGAAGCGGCGCCCGTACCCCGTGAGAAGTTGTCAGAACTTGTCGTGTACCAGGGCGTTTACCAGACCGCGCGGAGACCTACCCTGAAGGTATGGGCGGGCCAGGAGAACCACCTGAGGGGACCCCCGAGGGCGCTCCCGCCGGTGGTGAGGACGAGTACCGATCCGTCGTCTTCGACGAGTCGTTCGTCCGCGCCGCACGGCTCCAGGAGTACTCCGCGCAGGAGCGCATGAGTGACCACACGCACGCGGTGCGCCGCCTTCCCGCGCGCCGCCGGCGTCTCTCCAAACAGGCCGTGATCCTCGTCCTGCTGGTCGCCGTCGCCTTCGGCACCGCGATCTACATGGGCGTACGCCATCCGTACCAGAACCCCGTCGCCCAGCGCCCCGAGCCGCTGCGGATGACGGTCATACCGCTCGCCCCACAGGGACCCGTGCCCGGCGCCGAGAAGCCCGCCGACCTGTACGAACACAGCCCGGCCGCGCAGTTCCGGGTGGGCGCGTCGGGCATCAACCTCCCTGCGGCGCGGCGCACTTCACACTTCTCGGACGGTCAGGTGATGACCGCGCTGACCACCGCCAAGGACTATCTCGTCGAGTCCTCGCTCGACCCGGACGTCCTCACCGGCGGCGCCGTGCGCTCCGCGCGCATCCTGCTCGACCCCCGGCAGCTCGACCAGTTCGACAAGAGCTTCGCGCACCCGGCGGCGGACGGCCGGCACGCGCCCACCGGCTGGCTGGTGCGGTTCGACCCGACGAAGACCGCCCTCGCGTCGCCCGGCATCCGCGTCCACGGCACGCTGCACGCCACCGAGACGGACAAGAACACCCTGGAGGTGACCTCGGACCACACCTTCGTCTACGCGCTGCGCCCTGCCGGCAAGGGCGAGCACGTCAAGGCCTCGCTGTTCACCGTCCGCCGGGAGCTGCAGTTCCGCTTCGACCGCGACGACCTGCGGATGCGCCAGGCCGAGCTGCTCGTGTCGTACATGCAGGCGGGACCGCTCGCCTGCTCCGCCGACTCCGCCAACCAGCTGCGGCCGCTGCTCGCCGGGCAGAAGGCGAAGGCGGGCGGCCCCGCGGGCACCGACCCTTACGCGACGGGTGATGCCACGGCGCTGTGCGGCTCGCTCTCGGCCACCGCCCAGCCTTCGGTCTGAGGATTACTTCTCCTCGGTGGGGCCCTGTGTGCCCTGACCGCCGGTGAACTTCCCGCGCAGCTTGCCGCCCAGGTCGCCCGCGCCGCCCGCGATGTCGTTGACCAGCTTCATCAGCGGGTCCTTGCTGTGGCGTACGTCGTCGGCGTAGCTGGACGCCGACTGGCGGAAGGAGTCCGACACCGAGGTGTCCTTGTCCTCGTCGCGGCGGGGGTAGTGACCGTCCATGATCCGCTGGTAGTCGCGGGTCTCGGCCCACTTCTTCAGCTCGGCGGCGCGCACGGTGGTGAAGGGGTGCGTACGCGGCAGTACGTTCAGGATCTTCAGGACCGAGTCGCGCAGGTCGCCCCCGGCCTCGTACTCCGTGGCCTGCTCCAGGAACGCGTCCACGTTCATCTCGTGCAGGTGGTTGCCGCCCGCGATCTTCATCAGGCCGCGCATCGACGCCTTGAGGTCCTGGCCCACCAGGAGCCCGGCGCGGTCCGCCGACAGCTCGGACTTGCGGAACCACTCGCGCAGGGCGGTCACGATCGCCATGATCGCGACATTGCCGAGCGGGATCCAGGCGACCTTGAGCGCCAGGTTCGTGAGGAAGAGCAGTATCGTCCGGTACACCGAGTGGCCCGAGAGCGCGTGGCCCACCTCATGACCGACGACCGCCCGCATCTCCTCCTCGTCGAGCAGCTCGACGAGACCCGTGGTCACCACGATGATCGGCTCGTCGAGGCCGATGCACATCGCGTTCGGGTTCGGGTCCTGGTTCACGTACATCGGCGGGACCTTCTCCAGGTCCAGGATGTAACAGGCGTCCCGCAGCATGGTGTTGAGGTGCGCGAACTGCGCGTCGGAGACCCGTACGGAGTCCGAGAGGAACAGGAGCCGCAGGCTCCGCTCCGGGAGCAGCGCGCTGAGCGCCTTGAAGACGGTGTCGAAGCCGGTGAGCTTGCGCAGGGCCACCAGGGCCGAACGGTCCGCCGGGTGTTCGTACGCCCGTGACGAGATGCCGGGGAAGCGCCTGCGCTGCCTGCTCGGCACATTCTCGTGGCCGCCGTCTTTCGCGTGGCCGTGGTCGTTGTCGTCGGTCATGCCCCATCCCCCATGCTCGTCCAGTCATGCCCCCGAGGTGGGACCCAGCCTAGGCGGAGATACCGTGACAGGGCAGCACAGCGAATGGAGTCGCCCGTCATGGCCGTCATGGAGCAGAGCGCCGCAGCCCACCACTGGGTCACGGAGGCGGCCGCCCTGGCCGCGAAGGAGCAGGGGGCGGGCAATCTGCTCCGCGTCGTGCTGATCGTCATGGTCGTCGGCTGCGTGCTCGTGGCGTGGTTCCTGCTGCGCGGCTACCGCCAGGGCGCCGACGCCGACCGCCCCGGCGACACCGCCAAGGGCGGCGAGAGCCGTCCCGGCGGGGGCGAGGAGGACGACCGCGCGGACCACAACAGCTGAGTCGGCGTGAGCTCGGCCGGTGTCCCCGCATACGATGGCCCGGAAGTCTTTGTCCCGCCCACCTCCGGATAGGTCCTGCCGACGATGAGCCTCCACAGCACCGCCTCCCAGCTGGTCACCCTCGCCTCCGAGGGCAAGCACGTCGACGAGCACGCAAGCATCAGCCCTCTCGTCACCGGCGGTGGCGCGTTCGTCGCGCTGATGCTGCTCCTGTGGATCACCACGCGCTTCAACCGGGACCGCTGAGCCGAACCGCTGAGCGGTCTCACGGACCGGACGGCTGAAACAGAGCCCGTCGACCGGGCCGGTAGGGTCTGCACGCATGGGAGAGCAGGACATGCCTACCGGTCCCGGCACCGGCCCGGCCAGCAAGGGCAAGCGCCGCCTCGGCGTCATGGGCGGAACGTTTGACCCGATCCACCACGGACACCTGGTGGCGGCCCAGGAGGTCGCCGCGCAGTTCCACCTCGACGAGGTGGTGTTCGTGCCGACCGGGCAGCCGTGGCAGAAGAGCGACAAGGCGGTGTCCCCGGCCGAGGACCGTTATCTGATGACGGTCATCGCGACGGCCGAGAACCCACAGTTCTCGGTGAGCCGCATCGACATCGACCGCGGCGGTCCGACCTACACGACGGACACGCTGCGCGATCTGCGCACGCTCAATCCCGACACGGACCTCTTCTTCATCACGGGCGCCGACGCCCTGGGCCAGATCCTCACCTGGCGCTACACCGAAGAGCTGTTCTCCCTGGCGCACTTCATCGGGGTCACCCGGCCCGGCCATACGCTGGCCGACCCGGGCCTGCCGGCGGGCGGTGTCTCGCTGGTCGAGGTCCCGGCCCTCGCCATCTCGTCCACGGACTGCCGTGCGCGGGTCGCCAAGGGCGACCCCGTCTGGTATCTGGTGCCGGACGGTGTGGTGCGTTATATCGACAAGCGCGAGCTGTACCGCGGCGATTGAGCCGAGAGGGGCACCGGTGAACGACCGACAGTACGACCCGTATGCGGGCGGCGACCCGTACGCGGGCGAGTACGCGGGGGAGTATGCGGCTGATCAGTACCAGGTCGTCGGGTACGACGAGTATGGGCAGCCGGTGTACCAGCAGGTCCAGCAGCAGGCCTCGCAGTTCCAGCAGCAGGCCCCGCAGCCGCAGCAGGCCCAGCCACCGGCTTCGTACGACCAGTACGGGGCGCAGGCCCAGCAGCAGCCGTCGCAGCAACAGGCGTCCCAGCAGCAGCATTCGCAGGGCTACGGCTATGACCCGTATGCGACGTACGGCACGTACGACCAGCAGCAGACGCAGCATTCCCAGCAGACGCAGCAGCCCCAGCAGACGCAGACCGGCTGGATTCCGCAGCAGTCGCGGCAGCCGGAGCCTGAGCCGCAGATGGAGCCTGAGCCGGAACCGGCGCCCGAACCCGAGCCCCGGCGTGCGCCGGATCGTGATCCCGCGTACGAGACCCAGCAGTTCTCCTTCATCGAGGAGCCGGACGAAGAGTCCGAAGACGTCATCGACTGGCTGAAGTTCACCGAGAGCCGCACCGAGCGGCGCGAGGAGGCCAAGCGGCGCGGGCGTTCCCGGGTCGTCGCGCTCGTCGTGGTGCTCGCGCTCGTGATCGCGGGCGGCGTCGGCTACCTCTGGTACGCGGGCAAGCTGCCGGGCCTGTCGGACGACGCGTCCGGTGACGCCGCCGCGGCGGCAGGACCGCAGAACCGCGACGTGATCGTCGTACACCTGCACAACACCAAGGGGGGCGGCACCTCCACGGCGCTCCTGGTGAACAACACCACCACCAAGCGCGGCACCACCGTCCTGCTGCCCAACTCCCTCTCCGTGACGAACGACGAGGGCGCGGGGACGACGCTCGGCAAGTCGGTCGACGACGACGGTTCGACCGGCACCCGCGAGTCGATCGACAGCCTGCTCGGCACGCAGGTCGAGGGCACCTGGCGGCTCGACACCCCCTACCTGAACAACCTCGTCGAGCTGGTCGGCAACATCGACATCGACACGGACGCGAATGTGCCGGACCCCAAGGCCAAGAAGGGTCAGGCGCCTCTCGTGAAGAAGGGCGAGCAGCAGACCCTGAGCGGCCCGATGGCCGTCGCGTACGCCACCTACCGCGCGTCCGGCGAGCCCGAGACCGCGCAGCTCGACCGGTTCGGGCAGGTCATGCAGGGCGTCCTGCGGAAGCTGTCGTCCGACCCGCAGGCCGCGACGACCACCGTCCAGTCGCTGGCCCAGATCCTGGACCCGTCCCTCAAGGAGAACGACCTCGGCGCCTTCCTTGCCAAGCTCGCCGACCGTGCGAAGGGCGGCGACTACTCCACGCAGCTGCTCCCGGTGCAGCAGGACGGGACGCTCTCGCAGAAGGCCGGCGCGAGCGTCGTCAAGAACGTCCTGGGCGGCGCGGTCAAGAACCCGGACAAGGGAGCGGCCGTACGGGTCGGCGTGAAGAACGCCTCCGGCAGCCAGGGCGCGGGGCAGGAAGCGCGGATCTCGCTGGTCAACGGCGGCTACACCTTCGTGGACAGCGGCGCCGGTTCCGGGGCCCAGGCGGCATCGCAGGTCACGTACGCCGACGCGGACAAGAAGACGCAGGCCACCGAGGTCGCCAAGACCCTCGGCCTGCCGGACAGCGCGGTCCGCAAGGGCAAGACCGCGCCGAACGCCGATGTGTCGGTCGTCCTCGGTCAGGACTACAAGACGGGCTGACCTGCTCGTCCCCCGGCCGGTCCGCCGGCCGGGGCCTTCCTGGCCGGGGCTTTCCTGGCCGGGGTGACGCAGCAGACAGGGTGATCGAGTTATTGCCGGGAGTGCTGTCGGCGGTCCGTGAGACCCTTGGTATGTCTTGACCACCTGAAGGAAAGCTCACTAGTGACCGCCACGGACCGCTCCATCGAGCTCATCAAGGTCGCCGCACAGTCGGCCGCCGACAAGCTCGCGCACGACATCATCGCGTACGACGTCAGCGACGTGCTGTCGATCACGGACGCCTTCCTGCTCGCCTCCGCGCCCAACGACCGTCAGGTCAAGTCGATCGTCGACGAGATCGAGGAGCGGCTCAGCAAGGAGCTCGGCGTCAAGCCGGTGCGCCGCGAGGGCGACCGCGAAGCCCGCTGGGTCCTCCTGGACTACGTGGACATCGTGGTGCACGTCCAGCACAGCGAGGAGCGTGTTTTCTACGCCCTCGAGCGCTTGTGGAAGGACTGCCCCGAGATCGAGCTCCCCTCGGACGCCGTCGCCACTCGCGGCAAGGCCGCCGAGCACGCCGAGCAGCGCGCCGCGGAGGAGGCAGCCGACCTGGACGGTGAGCTTCGGTGACCAACCGCGGCTGCCGGATCATCCTGTGGCGGCATGGCCAGACGTCCTGGAACCTGGAGCGCCGCTTCCAGGGCTCCACGGACATCGAGCTGACCGACACGGGTGTCGGTCAGGCCAGGCGCGCCGCCCGGCTGCTCGCCTCGCTGAAGCCGGACGCCATCGTGGCGTCCGACCTGAAGCGGGCGGCGGCCACCGCGAACGAACTCGCCGCCCTCACCGGCCTCCCCGTCACGCACGAGCAGGGTCTCCAGGAGACGTACGCCGGTGAGTGGCAGGGCCTGACGCACGACGAGATCATCGCGCGCTTCGGCGACCAGTACGCCGCGTGGAAGCGCGGCGAAGCGGTGCGCCGCGGTGGTGGCGAGCTCGAGACCGAGGTCGCCGACCGTGCCGCGCCGATCGTGCTGCGCCATGCGGAGAAGCTGCCGGAGGACGGCACGCTCGTGGTGGTCAGCCACGGCGGCACGATCCGCACCACCATCGGCCGCCTCCTCGGCCTGGAGTCCCACCACTGGGAGGGCCTCGGCGGGCTCTCCAACTGCTGCTGGTCCGTGCTCGGCCAGGGCGCGCGGGGCTGGCGCCTCCTCGAGCACAACGCTGGCACGCTGCCGGAGCCGGTGCTCGGCGACGACGATTAGCCCTGGACCGGCCGGATGCGAGAGCCGCTGGTCACAGGGCCCGGGAGGGCCCGTCACCCGGATTTCACATTCCGGCTCGTCGCAGGCTAAAGTTCTTCTTGTTCGCCCGCCGAGCGGGAGGAACGCAAGGGGCTATAGCTCAGTTGGTAGAGCGCCTGCATGGCATGCAGGAGGTCAGGAGTTCAATTCTCCTTAGCTCCACAATCCGGATCCCGTCCTCATCAGAGGGCGGGATCCTTCCGTTTCCGGAGATCCCTCTGCTTCCGGGGGCCTGAGCGCGCGCAGCTCGGCCGCCCGCGCGCGGCTCTCCTCGTCGTCCGGGGTGTACGCGACGATCCTGCACTCCGGCATGCCGTTGATGGACAGCGAGACCGACGTCATCCGCAGCTCTCCGACCGCCTCGTGCCGGAACGTCTTCACACGCGGCCCCGGCGGCGCCACGTCGCCGCTCTCCCACAGCTCGGCGAAGTGCGCGCTGGCGGCGGACAGGCGGCGTATGAACTCCTCCCAGGCGGGCTCGCCCACATGCCGTCCGTACGAACTGCGCAGCGTCGCCACCATCACCGGCAGCTCCTCGTCGCGGAAGACCAGCGGACAGACGGGGTCGGGCGCGATGAACAGCGTCCACAGCACGTTCGGCGCCCCGAAGGCCTCGAGCTGCGGGACGAAGAACAGGTCCCGGTAGGCGGGGTTGGTGGCGAGGATGTCGTACCGCTCGTTGTAGACCACTGCCGGGTGGGGGTCGAGGGCGTCGATGATGCCCTGGATCTCCGGGCCGACCGCCGCGGGGGACGCGGCCTTGCGGTCCGGCTCGAACGGAACCTCGGCCAGGTGGTACAGATGCTCGCGCTCCGGCTTGTCGAGGCGGAGCGTGCGCGCCACGGCGTCCAGGACCTGCGCCGAGGCGTTGATCGGGCGGCCCTGCTCCAGCCACGTGTACCAGGTGACGCCGACTCCGGAGAGCTGGGCCACCTCCTCGCGGCGCAGGCCGGGCGTGCGGCGGCGCAGGCCCGGCGGCATGCCCACGTCGGCCGGTGTCACCCTGGCCCTGCGGCCGCGCAGGAAGGCGGCGAGCTCCGGCCTGCGTCGCTGAGTCGTCCCCATCGTCGTCACATCCCCCATCGTCGGCCCTCGCCCCGGGCCTTGCCAGGTGCTGCCAGTACCAGCATCAGTGGGCTCTCGTTACCCGTACCAACTCGCCGCCACGCTCGGTGCCATGACAACGACCACCCCGTCCACCACCCCGTCCGGCGCGTCGGACCCTGCATTCAGTAAAGCCCCCGGCACTGACAATCGCCCCGGGCGGCTGCTCGCGGTCCTCATCGCCGCGCAGTTCATGGCGCTGCTCGACGTCTTCATCGTCAACGTCGCGGCACCCACCATCCGCACCGAACTGGGCGCGTCCGGCGCCGGGTTGCAGATGGTGATCGCCGGATACACCATCACGTACGCCGTGCTCCTGATCACCGGCGCGCGGCTCGGTGACCGCCTCGGGCACCGTCGCGTCTATCTCTTGGGCCTCGTGGTCTTCACCGTGGCCTCGCTCGCCTGTGGACTCAGCCAGGGCACGGGCGAGTTGATCGCCTTCCGGCTGTTGCAGGGCGCGGGTTCTGCGCTGCTCATCCCGCAGGTGCTCAGTCTGATCCAGCGCAACTTCACCGGCGAGGCGCGGACGAAGGCGCTCGGCGCGTACTCGGCCGTGCTCGCCGTCGGGGCCGCCGCGGGGCAGGTGCTCGGCGGGGTTCTGGTCAGCGCCGATCTGTTCGGCACGGGATGGCGGCCGGTGTTCCTGGTGAACGTGCCGGTCGGCGTGGCCCTGCTGATCATGGCGGGGCGTGTGCTGCCGCGCGACGTCGCTCAGGTGCCGGGGCAGGGGCCACGCGCGCGTGGGCTCGATCTGCCGGGGCTCGTGCTGCTCGGTGCCGTCGTCTCGCTGCTCACCGTGCCGCTGGTGCTCGGGCAGCAGGAGGGCTGGCCCCTGTGGTCCTGGCTCTCGATGGGCTGCTCGGCGGTGCTCTTCGCCCTCTTTGGCGCGTACGAGTCCCGGCTCGCCCGCGGCGGCGGTGCGCCGCTGATCGCGCCGAGGGTCCTGCGCATCCCCGGCATGGGCCTCGCGGTCTTCCGGATCGCCGCGGTGATGGGGGTCAACGCGGGCTTCCTGTTCGTGCTCACGCTGCACGTCCAGGGCGGGCTCGGCTACAGCGCGCTGCGGGCGGGTCTGACGTTCGCGCCGACCGCGGTGGTCTTCGGCGTGGTCGGCCTGACGTGGCGCCACTGGCCGGCGGTGCTCCAACGGACACTGATTCCCGGCGGGTTCACGCTCACCGCGGTCTCGGCGGTCGCCGTGGGGCTGCTGCTTCGGGACGGCGGGGAGGGCGGACCGTGGCTGTATGCCGCCTTCGTGGGCATCGGCGCTGGTCTCTCCCTCGGGTTCAGCCCTACGCTGACCCGGGCACTCTCCACGGTGCGGCCCGAGGACGCCGCGGACGCCAGCGGACTCCTCTCGACGGTCGCGCAGCTCGGCCAGCTGATCGGCGTCGCGTGTTACGGCGCACTTTTCCTCAACCGGCTTGAGTCACAAGGGGCTCCGGGGGCGTATTCATCCGCGGACGCGCTTTTGGTGTGCGCGTACGCCTTGGCGGGGGTGGCCGCACTGGGCGCCGTGTCCGGACTGGTACGACGGCGTCGCTGACCGGGTCGCTCAGGCCGTGGCAGAATCGGACAGCCGGAAGGGGACCGCACCAGACCACCGAATGTGACCCGACGGGAGGGAGAGCGATGCCTTCGAGCATCCTCGATGGGGCCGAGGGCCCCGTCGCAGTGGCCGCGCCGCGACGCGCTGCCTCTCCCTTCGCAGCGATCGCCCTCCTCACCTGTCCGTCCTGCGGTTCGTCCCATGTCGCCCAAGTTCTCGGTGACAACGGCGGTGTCTCGTACGTGTGCACGGCCTGCGGCCGCAGCTGGAGCTGATTGATGGGTGCACACAGGCGGAAGTGCGACTGGTGCGGCAGTGGTACGCCGATCGTCCGCGACATGGAACCCGTCAACCCGGACTACCAGTACTGGTGCGAGGAGTGCGCGCGGGCGCTGATCATAAAGGGCGACCCCATCGAGACGTACCGCGAACTCGAAGGGGAGCCGATCTATGGCCGGCTGCTCGACGAACACTGCACACTCAAGCGCTTCTACTCCTTCGCCACGGCTTGATCTCGCTTGATCCACAGGCGGGTCCGGCGTCCGGCTCCTTGCAGCAGGAACGCGAAAGCGGTCCCTACGTAGAGGGCGGACAACGTCATCTCGCCATAATTCTGGCCGAGTTCAAGCCGCCCCACGCCGTGCGGAACCCACCACAGGGCGTACGAACAGAAGACGAGAACCACTGCGCCGGTGGCCGCCCACCGGGCCCGGCCGCCCCGGCGCACCGCCTCCGTCCACACGAGCAGGGCCATCGGCACGCACCACACCCAGTGGTGCGACCACGACACCGGGCTGACAAGGAGCGCCGTCGCCGCGCAGCTCACCGCCGCCCTCGCGCGCTCCCCGCGCAGCGCCTCGCGCACCGCGACCGCGAGCCCGAGCACGCCGGCCGCCGCCGCGGCCACCGCCCACCAGATACCGGGCTCCGTGGTGTGCAGGAGCCGTGCGAGGACCCCGCGCAGTGACTGGTTCGCGGTGTCCTCGGGAAGCCCGACCCGGCCCGCCTCGAAGACCATCCGGGTCCAGAAGCGCCGGGAGTCGTACGGCAGGGCGGCGGCCGCGAGCAGCGTCGCGCCGGCGAACGAGACGGCTGCCACGCACGCGCGGCGTACGGGTACGCGCCACCGCCCGCGCCGCACGGCCTCGGCGCCACCGGTGATCAGCAGGAACACCGCGAAGAGCGCGGGAGTGAGCTTGACCGCGGCCGCGATGCCGATGCCGAGGCCCGCCCAGCGGTGGCCGGGGCGCCGGGACAGATCCCACAGGACCAGGACGGCGAGCAGCAGATTGATCTGGCCGTACCGCAGGGTCGTCCACACCGGCTCGGCCCAGACCGCGAGCGCGGACACCCACAGGGCGGCCTCCATGCGCGGGACGCTCTCCACGCGCGCGTGCCCGATGTGCGGGACGGGTCCGACGAGACGGAGAGCGAGGTGCGCGAAGGTCACCAGGAGGAGCAGGTTCCCCAGCGTCGCCAGCGTGCGCATGTCCGCCGTGTCCAGGAGCGTCAGCGGCGTGAACAGCAGGGCGGCGAACGGCGGGTAGGTGGTGGGCAGATGGGCCTCGGTGGTGCGCAGCGCGTAGAGGTCGCCGCCCGCGCGCACGGTCTCGCCCTCGGCGCGGTAGACCATCAAGTCGATCATCGAGACGTCCGCGGCGCGCTGCGCGAACCAGAAGGCCGTGAAGGAGAGCAGGCAGACCCCGGCGGCGAGGGGCACGCGGTGGCGGGCGCCGACAAGCGCGATCACGGTCACGAAGGCTGACAGTACCGGCCGTATCCGTACAGACCGGAAACGATTTGGTGGAGCACGGGGAGGACCGTGTAATGTTGGCGGAGCCGCCGGGGAAACCGGGCGGACAGGCAAGGGGCTATAGCTCAGTTGGTAGAGCGCCTGCATGGCATGCAGGAGGTCAGGAGTTCAATTCTCCTTAGCTCCACAGCAGATGAGAGCGGGCCACCCGGATCGGGTGGCCCGCTTTCTTGTGTCTCGTCGGTTCACTGACGTCCGCTGCCGAGCGCCCTGCGGCCACGGCCTCTGCCCGGCGGCAGTGCGAGCGGCAGTGCCGTGCGCGGCGAGGGCACGGACGGGTCCTCCTCGATGCGCAGGGCGAGCGCGGGGCAGCGGCGTACGGCACGCTCGGCACGCGCTTCGGAGTACCGCGGTACGGACGCTTCCGCTACGCCCGGGAAGCCGTCGGGGCCCAGCTGGATCAGCTCGGGGACGATGTCCGCGCACAGCCCGTGGCCCTGGCAGAGCGTCCAGTCGACGGCCAGCCTGCGGCCACTGGGGGCCTCGCCCTGCGGGGTTTCCGCCTGGAGCGGCAGGACGCCCTCCACGGGGCGGCCGCAGCCGCCGCCCAGGACGTGCGCGGCGAGGTCGTCCGTGAACGCCGAGATCGTGGAGTCGATGAAGGCGGCCGTGCCGTCGGGGTGCTTGCAGGCGCCGCGTCGCTTCACGGCCCGCGTCACCTCGCGCAGCGCCTCCAGGGCGGTGGGGCCGCCGCCGTCCAGGACGTCCGCGAGGCCGCGGGCCGCGGCGGGAAGGCCCAGATAGCAGGGGCCGCACTGCCCTGCGCTCTCGGAGGCGAGCCAGTTCGCCACGTGCAGCGCCTCCCCGAGCGGGCAGGTGCCCGGGCCGATCGGCAGGATGGCGCCCGCGCCGAGCGCGCCGCCGCAGGCCTCCAGGGAGGCACGTGAGACGACCGCGTCATGAGCGGTGACCGCGTCGAGCCACTTGCCGTGATAGCCGCCCGTCAGGACGCCCTGGGGGAGCGGCGGGGCGCCGGCCAGTTGGAGGACGTACCGCAGGGGCACTCCCGTGGGGACCTCGACCACCATGGGTCTGGCGACGGCTCCGGAGACGGTGAGCAGCACCGTGCCCGGCTCGTCCCGCAGGCCGGTGCGGCAGTAGCGGTCGGGGCCGATCCGGGCGGCGACCGCGAGTTGGGCGAAGGTCTCCGCGTTGGACAGCAGCGTGGGCGCGCCGCCCACTCCGGAGTCGGAGGTGCGCACCTTGCGCCCCGGCGGCATGGGCGGGCCGCCGTCCGCCGAGCGCACCAACGCCGACGATTCGCCGGTCACCATGCGCACCGGATTGCGCTGCACGCGCGCGCGGATGCTCGATCCGCGCCGGTTGGTCAGGCCGCGCTCGGCGAGCGCCGCGAGCATCGAGGACTCGGTGGAATCCCGGGTCACGCCCACGACGAGCGTGCGGGCGCCCAGGGCCTCGGCGGCAAGGAGAGCGCCGTCGAGGATGAGGTGCGGGGCGCGGTTGATCAGGACGGTGTCCTTGCGGCAGGCGGGTTCGTCCTCGCTGCCGTTGATGACGACCACGGGGCGCACGCCGCGACGTATCGCCGCGTCGGCGACCGAGCGCAGCTTCTTGGCGAAGGGGAAGCCCGCGCCGCCCCTGCCACGCAGCGAGATGGCCTCGGAGAGGGTGGCGAGGGACTCACCGGCCATGGGTTCGAGCGGGCCGTGCACCTTCAGGTGCATCGCCAGATCGAGGCGCTCGACCAGATCGAAGCCCGAGGTCAGGAGCGGAAGCCCGACGACTCGGACTTCGGGGACGTCGGGCAGCGACGCGTTCACTTAGGGCCTCCGGTGGCGGCGTTCCAGGGCTCGCCCGAACTCGGCGCCTGGAAGGTGTGGGGCAGCGGTTCAGTGGCGGGGCCGCTGTCGTACGGGGCTTGGTACGGGGCCTCGTACGGGGGGTTGGGGGCCGCGCCGTACGGCGGGTCGTACGTGGTGCCGTAGTCGTACGCGGTGTCGTACGGGATGTGAGGGGCCTCGGCCGGGGGAGGCGGGGACGGGGACGGCCAGCGGGGCGGCGGGGGGTCGGTGAGCGGCAGGACCTCCGTGGGCTGGTTGCTGGAGGCGAGGACGCGGTAGGCCGCAGCGATGCCGACCACCGGGGTGGGGTCGGGCCCGGGTTCGGGGGCACGGCCGGGAGCGGCGGCCGTGCCGGGGAGCGGGGACTCGGTGGTGTCCCTGCGGACGGGCTCTCTGTTGCGGGCCCTGCCCTCCGGTTCGAGGAGGGCCAGGATCCGGGCGGCCACCTTCCGCTTGATCGGCAGCGGGGCGGCGCGCAACGCGACCGCGCCCGCGACGGCGACCAGGCAGAGGCAGTACAGGGCGGTCACCCACGCGCTGGGCGGGCGTCCCGCGTACAGGCCGTGGATCAGCGCCGAACACCAGGCCGGGTAGGCGAGCATGTGCAGCGCGCGCCAGCGCGAGGCGACCTGGGCCGGCGATGCGAAGGCGCTGCGCAGGGCCCCGGTGACGCCTGTGACCACCATGAGGAGCCCGGCGAGCGAGCCGAGGCCGATGAGCCCGTCGCTGCCGGAGAAGCCGAGCCCGAAGGGGATGAGGGCGCCGACCGGAGAGACGTGGTCGAGCGCGAGCTTGATGGTGACGTGGAGCAGGAGGAAACCGATGGAGGCGACGGCGGTGGCCCGGTGCACGGCCTGGGCGAGCAGTCGCTGACGGGAGTGCAGGAAGAGCCGGTCCGTGGCGACCAGGCCCCAGACGACGGCGGAGGTCAGGGAGACCAGGGACAGGACGCCGGTGGTGAAGTCGAGTGCGGCGCGGAAGGCGTCGCTCCCGATGACCACGAGCAGGGGTATGAGCAGCAGTGCGGCGGTGGTCAGGACTCCACGCGTGGCTCTGCTCGGTTCGGGGAATGCTGCGAACGAACGGTTCTTGCGGTCGGTGCGGCTTGCGCGGCTCTTGCGATGAGGATTCAGAGGGTTCATTGGGGCGACTCCGAAATGGCTCGATCGCCGCATGCTAAGTCGCCGCATACCAGTGAGTACGAGGTTTGAGTTATTGCGTTGTTATCTAAACGCGATGCGATCTTGGTGTTGCCCCGATAGCGGTCGGTACGCGGAGTAACCCTTGGCCAAAGGTGGAGCGCCGGGCCTCCCGTGGGCCTCCGGGCGGCGCGGAGTGGCCCGGGGGAACCTCGTCGCGGGCGGCGCGAGCGCTGCGGTACCCTGACGCCATGCGTGCCGTACGCCTTCTGCTTAGCGGGCCGCGCTGATCAGTCCCGACCGCCGGAAAATCGCGGTCGGCATCGGCGCGGCGTCCCCTCCTGTGTGAGGGGCTTTTTCATTTGGCCAGGACGGTCATTTCCGCAGGCAGAGACGATCGATGGAGCTTTGAGGATCATGAGCGAGACGAATTCTGCTGCCGCCTCCGAGGTGGCCGCACCGCACCGCTACACGGCCGCCCTGGCCGCCGACATCGAGGCACGCTGGCAGGACTTCTGGGACGCCGAGGGCACGTACGAGGCGCCGAACCCGAGCGGTGACCTGGCGCCGTCCGGCGAGGGGTCGGCCGCGCAGGCCGCGCTGGTCGCCAAGCCCAAGAAGTTCATCATGGACATGTTCCCGTACCCCTCCGGAGCGGGCCTGCACGTCGGCCACCCGCTGGGCTACATCGCCACGGACGTCTACGCGCGCTTCCAGCGCATGACGGGCCACAACGTCCTGCACACCCTGGGCTTCGACGCCTTCGGCCTGCCCGCCGAGCAGTACGCCGTGCAGACGGGCACGCACCCCCGGATCTCGACCGAGGCCAACATCGAGAACATGAAGACGCAGCTGCGCGGTCTGGGCCTGGGCCACGACAAGCGCCGCTCCTTCGCGACGATCGACCCGGACTACTACAAGTGGACCCAGTGGATCTTCGTACAGATCTTCAACTCCTGGTACGACGAGGAGGCGAAGAAGGCGCGTCCGATCGCCGACCTGGTCGCACAGTTCGACAGCGGTGAGCGTGCCGTACCGGGCACCACGCGCGCGTGGAGCGAGCTGAACGCCGTGGAGCGCGCCGAGGTGCTGGGCGAGTTCCGCCTGGCGTACGCGTCCGACGCGCCCGTCAACTGGTGCCCCGGCCTGGGCACCGTCCTGGCGAACGAGGAGGTCACCGCCGACGGCCGGTCCGAGCGCGGCAACTTCCCCGTCTTCAAGGCCAAGCTGCGCCAGTGGAACATGCGCATCACGGCGTACGCGGACCGCCTGCTGGACGACCTGGACGGTCTGGACTGGCCCGAGGCCATCAAGCTGCAGCAGCGCAACTGGATCGGCCGCTCCGAAGGCGCCCGCGTCGACTTCCCTGTCGGCTCCGAGGACGGCGACGCGATCACCGTCTTCACCACCCGCCAGGACACGCTGTTCGGCGCCACCTACATGGTCCTGGCGCCCGAGCACGAGCTGGTCGACAAGGTCGTCCCCGACGCCTGGCCCGAGGGCACCCACGAGACGTGGACCGGCGGGCACGCCACCCCGGCCGAGGCCGTCGCCAAGTACCGCGCGTTCGCCGCGTCCAAGTCCGACGTGGAGCGCCAGGCCGACGCCAAGGAGAAGACCGGCGTCTTCACCGGCGTCTACGCCACCAACCCGGTCAGCGGCGAGCAGGTCCCGGTCTTCATCGCCGACTACGTACTGATGGGCTACGGCACCGGCGCGATCATGGCCGTCCCGGCGCACGACAGCCGCGACTTCGCCTTCGCCCGCGCCTTCCACCTGCCGATGCACTGCGTCGTCGAGCCCTCGGACGGCCGCGGCACCGACACGGCGACGTGGGACGACGCCTTCTCCTCCTACGAGGCGAAGCTGGTCAACTCCTCGAACGAGGAGATCTCGCTGGACGGCCTGGACGTCGCGGGCGCCAAGGCACGGATCACCGGCTGGCTGGCCACGCGCGGCATCGGCGAGGGCACCGTCAACTTCCGCCTGCGCGACTGGCTGTTCAGCCGCCAGCGCTACTGGGGCGAGCCCTTCCCGATCGTCTACGACGAGGACGGCATCGCCCACTCGCTGCCCGAGTCGATGCTGCCCCTGGAGCTGCCGGAGGTCGACGACTACTCCCCGCGCACCTTCGACCCGGACGACGCGGACACCTCTCCGGAGACGCCGCTGTCCCGCAACGAGGACTGGGTCAACGTCACCCTGGACCTGGGCGACGGGCCCAAGAAGTACCGCCGCGAGACCAACACCATGCCCAACTGGGCCGGTTCGTGCTGGTACGAGCTGCGCTACCTGGACCCGCACAACGACCAGAAGCTGGTCGACCCGGCCGTCGAGCAGTACTGGATGGGCCCGCGCGAGGGGCAGCCGACCGGTGGCGTCGACCTGTACGTGGGCGGTGCCGAGCACGCGGTGCTGCACCTGCTGTACGCCCGCTTCTGGTCGAAGATGCTGTTCGACCTGGGGCACATCTCGTCCGCCGAGCCGTTCCACAAGCTGTTCAACCAGGGCATGATCCAGGCCTACGTGTACCGCGACAGCCGTGGTTTCCCGGTCCAGGCGACCGAGGTCGAGGAGCGCGACGGCAAGTACTTCTTCGAGGGCGAGCCGGTCAAGCGCGAGCTGGGCAAGATGGGCAAGTCCCTGAAGAACGCCGTCACTCCGGACGAGATCTGCGAGGAGTACGGCGCGGACACCCTGCGCCTGTACGAGATGGCGATGGGCCCGCTGGACGTCTCGCGCCCGTGGGACACGCGCGCGGTGGTCGGCCAGTACCGCCTGCTGCAGCGCATGTGGCGGCTGATCGTCGACGAGTCGACCGGTGAGGTCACGGTCGCCGACGTCGCGGAGTCCGACATCGCCGAGGGCACGCTGCGCGCCCTGCACAAGGCGATCGACGGCGTGCGCCAGGACCTGGACGGCATGCGGTTCAACACCGCCATCGCCAAGATCACCGAGCTGAACAACTACCTGACCAAGGAGGGCGGCACGCTGCCGCGCTCGGTCGCCGAGCGCCTGGTGCTGCTGATCGCTCCGCTGGCCCCGCACGTCGGCGAGGAGCTGTGGCGCAAGCTGGGCCACACCGACTCGGTCGTCCACCAGGACTTCCCCGTCGCCGATCCGGCGTACGTCGTGGACGAGACCGTGACCTGCGTCGTGCAGATCAAGGGCAAGGTCAAGGCGCGCCTGGAGGTCTCCCCGTCGATCTCGGACGAGGAGCTGGAGAAGGTGGCCCTGGGCGACGAGAGGGTGCTGGCCGCGCTGGACGGCGCCGGGATCCGCAAGGTCATCGTGCGGGCGCCGAAGCTGGTGAACATCGTTCCGGCGTAGCGCCGGGCGCGAGGCACGCGGAGCACGCGAGGGGGCATGAGGGTAGTCCCCTACGGGCAGGTTGGGGGTTCCGTTGGAACCCTCCGCCTGCCCTTTGCGTTTACCGTTGAAGAGTCGGTGCGGAACCCGCCGCAGGACCTGAGGGGAGCGTCATGGAAGCCGTGGGCGTGATCGTGGCGCTGCTCGTATTGCTGTTCGTGGTCTTTGGTGCGTACATGACGGTGAAGGCGGTCGGCGCCGCCAAGCGTGGCGTGGACCGCACGATCTCGCAGGCGCGCCGTTCGGTGGAGGACACGACGCTGCGCGCCAGGAGCTTCGCGCAGGTGGGCGCGGCCGGCGAAGTGGCCCAGCTGCGGCTCAAGTTGCGTACGTCCATGCGGGCCACGCAGGACGCCTTGCAGGCGGGCGTGGTCGAAGACGCCTCGCTGAAGGAGTCCCTGGGGCTCTTCGAGCGGCTCAGCACGCATGGGCACGAGCTGGACGACGAACTCCGGCGCCTGGAGCGCGACCCCGACAAGACGTCCCTGGCCACGCGGCTCCCGGCGCTGCGGGAGCGTACGGAGCAGATCACCAAGTCGGCGGACTCGCTGCGGTGGGCGGTGCGCGACCGGTCCCACCGGTTCGCCGACGACGACCTGGCCTCGCTGAGCTCGCAGATCGACCTGGAGACGGGCGCGCTGCGGCACTGGACGAAGGAGCCATCGCCCACGCAGACGCCTGCCGCGTGGCCCGAGCCGGAGCAGGCGGCGGACGCGGGCAAGGGGGCCGAGCAGACGTGGACGGAGCCGTCGGAGCAGGCGGAACAGGCGAAGCCGTCCTCATCACCGGGGGAGGAGTCGGCGCGGCCGGCCATCACGCCGCCGACGCCGCGGCCTGTCTACCCCTGGGAGAAGCAGACCAGGCCCGAGAGCACGACGTGACCGCGGGGGCGACTCCGTGGGCGACTCCTTGGGCGACCTGGCACGGCCGGGAGCGCGGCTGGCAGACTGGCCCGCGAGGGGTCGGGCTGCCGTCGTCGGGTCCAGGCAGGTAATCTCCACCGCATGTCCCGTCATGTCGCGATCGTCACGGATTCAACGGCCTATCTGCCGCAGCGGACGATGGAGCGGCACGGCATCACGTCGGTACCTCTGACCGTGGTCCTCGGCGACCAGGCGCTCGAAGAGGGCACCGAGATCTCCGCCCGCTCCCTGGCCCTGGCGCTGCAGAAACGGCGTTCCGTGACCACATCGCGGCCGAGCCCGGAAGTCTTCGCGGAGACGTATCGCAAGGTCGCCGAGTCGGGCGCGACGGCCATCGTCTCGCTGCATCTGTCCGCCGAGTTCTCTGGCACGTACGACGCGGCGGTCCTCGCCGCGAAGGACGCGCCGGTGCCGGTGCGGGTGGTGGACACCGGGATGGTCGCGATGGCCCTCGGCTTCTGCGCGCTCGCGGCGGCGGAGGCCGCGGAGTCGGGCGGCTCGGTGGACGAGGCGGTGACGGCGGCGGAGAAACGGGCCGCGAACACGTCCGCGTACTTCTACGTCGACACACTGGACTATCTGCGCCGCGGCGGCCGGATCGGCGCCGCACAGGCCCTGTTGGGCTCGGCGCTGGCCGTGAAGCCGCTGCTTCAGCTGGACGGCGGGCGCATCGAGATGCTGGAGAAGGTGCGGACGGCGTCCAAGGCGATCGCCCGGCTCGAGGAGATCGTGGTCGAGCGGGCCGGGTCGAATCGCGTCGACATCGCGGTGCATCACCTGGCGGCCCCGGAACGGGCATCCACCCTCGCGGACCGCCTCAGGGACCGGGTACCGGGCCTCGCGGAGCTGCATGTGAGCGAGGTTGGCGCGGTGATCGGGGCGCATACGGGGCCGGGGTTGTTGGGGGCTGTGGTTTCGCCCTGGTGAGGGGTGTTAGGCGGTTTGGGTGCGGGTGCGGGCGTGGCCTTGGGTGCGGATGTGGGTGACGGAGTTATCCACAACTTCCGGGTAATCCACGGGAATTGACCAAGATCAACTTAATTGTGCCGCGGTGCCTAGCGTCGTTGGCATGGCACTTCGATCACTTTCACGGAAACTTGCCGCGACGAGCGGACCGGGGCGAGCCCCCGCGTCCGACGGTCGCGCTGCTGATGACCGGGCCACTGATGGCCCCACTTCTGACGGCCGGGCGCGATACCGCCACGCCCGCAGGAGGGCGACCCGGCGCAGACATGCCTCGGCGGAGGCGCAGGCGTTGCGGCGGCGCGCGGAGTCACTCTTCACCGCTGGGCCTGAAGGGGCCGGTGATGGAGGGGGATTGAGGTCGGGCGCGCCGCCGGATGTACTGCCGGGGGCGGGGCCGGGGCCGCGGCCGGGACTGGGGCTTGGGCCGGTCCGGGAGCAGGGGCCGCGGGAGCGGGAGCGATCTGAGGCTGTGCGGCGGTCGCAGGCTGGGCCCGAGCCGGAGCCGGAGCCGAGGCGGGGACCGGGGGAGCAGGCGCTGCCGCAGGCGCAGAGGCAGGCCCTGCGGTGGCGTCAGCCGGAGCTGGAGGCCGCAGGGCAGCAGCCGGAGCCGGAGCCGGAGCCGCTGCCCCGGCCACGTGTTACGCGAAGCTCGGGGCCGGCACCGCAGGCAGGGCGGGAGCCTGGGTCGGGGGTGCGGCCGGAGGTTGAGACGGTGCCGCAGGGCGTGCGGCAGCCGCAGGCGGAGGTAGTGACGGTGCCGCAGTCGGAGCGGCAGGGTGTGCGAGGGCGTCAGCCAGTGCCGGACAGCGTGGGGCGAAGGCAGGCTGAGTCGGCACCGCAGGCAGGGCGGGAGCCGGGGTCGGGGGCGCGGCCGGAGGTTGAGAGGACGCCGCAGGGTATGCGGCCGTCTTGGTCAGGGTCGCGGCAGCCGGAGGCTGTGACGGTTCCGCAGGCCGTACGGCAGCCGCAGGCTCGGTCGGTGTCGCTGCCGGACGGGGTTGCCGTGCCGCAGGCTCGGGTGCAGGGGATGCGGTTGCGGGAGTCAGTGGCGGGGCCTCATGCTCCCCCGCAGCCGCAGCCGCAGCCGCAGCCGCAGCCGCAGCCGCAGCCGCAGTCTGTGGCTGGTGGGGGAGTGGGGGCGCCCTTGCGGGGGCGGGTGGGGCTTGTTGTGCGGGAGCGGTTGCCGTTGTGGCTGCAACTGCGCTGCGGCCTTGAGCGGCGGAGTCTGGTCGCGCTCCTGGTGGTCCTCGCCCTCGCGGCGGTCTTCGCCACCCAGCACTTCTGGGCAGGGCGGACACATCCGGTGCGGGCGCCGGATGTGGTCGGCGCGGCGCCCGATCGGAGCGCGGAGCCGTCTCCGTCGCCGGGAGCCGCGCCTGCTCCAGAGGGCGGGGATCGGCCGGCGGCCGGTGGGATCGTCGTGGACGTCAGTGGCAAGGTCCGCAGCCCCGGGATCCTGCGGATGCCCGCGGGTTCCAGAGTCGCCGACGCCCTGAAGGCCGCCGGTGGAGTCCGCCCCGGCACGGACACGGACGGCCTGAACCGTGCCCGTCTGCTCATCGACGGCGAACAGGTGGTGGTGGGTGCTCCGGCGACGGCAGCGCCAGCAGCACCGGCAGCTCCCGCCGGACCTGGCGCGGGGGCGGCCGCGGGGTCGATGGGAGCGACCCCAGCCGCCCCGGTCGGCCTCAACACAGCCACCGCCGAGCAGCTCGACGAACTGCCGGGCGTCGGCCCCGTGCTGGCCCAGCACATCATCGACTACCGCACGGAACACGGCGGTTTCCGCTCGGTGGACGAACTGCGCGAGGTCAATGGAATCGGCGACAAACGCTATGCCGACCTGCAGAATCTCGTGCGGCCATGAGGGCGGTGAGCCGGGCGGCCGCCGCGCCGGGGACCCGAGCAGCGCCGGGGACCCCAGCAGCGCCGGACCACCCCACCGTTCACGCCCCGCCCGGGCACCGGCCGGGGGACTCCCACCCTCGCCTTGAGAGCCCCCTGGATCTGCGCCTCGTGCCGCCCGCCCTCGCGGCGTGGGGGGCCGCAGCCGTGGCGCTGGATGCTCCGCCTCGGTGGGTGATCGCAGCCGTGGTGGTCTGCGTAGCGGTGGCGAGCGCCCTGTTGGTGGCCTGGACGGTGCGGGGGCGGCCGGAGGGTGAAGGACGGCAGAGTGGTGCGCAAGAGCCGGCCGACGGATCAAGGCGACGGCAGCCCTGGCGGCGGGTCTCGGTGGCGGCCGTCCTCCTCTGCGCCGCGGCGGGCGCTACCTCCGCGGCACTGCATGGGGCAGACCTGCACCGGGGCCCGGTCCCTGGCCTGGCGAGGCAATATGCCGAAGCGGAAGTCGAGTTGGAGGTCACATCCGACCCCCGGTTGACCCGGCCCCGTGTGACGGGGGCCCACGCCCTGCCGCCCTCCGTCATGGTGGACGCGGAGATCGTCCGGGTCACGTCGACGGAGGGCAATACCTCCGTGACCCGCACCCCAGTCCTGGTCTTCGCCGGGAGCGCCGGCGGGGATGAGGATGAGGGGGATTCCGCCGGTCCCTGGCCCAGGGCCCGCTGGCTCTCGCTCCTGCCCTCCACCAGGCTTCGTGTCCAGGCACGCCTCGCGCCACCCCTGCCGCGGGGCGACCGCGTCGCGGCGGTGCTTCGGGTGTCCGGAGAGCCGGCGCCGCAGGTGATCGAGGCGCCGTCAGGGCCGCAGCGCCTGGCGGGACGGTTGCGGGGCGGGTTGCGCGAGGCCACGGACGGCTTGCCGCCCGACGCCCGGGCGCTGTTGCCGGGGCTGGTGGTCGGGGACACCTCGCGCGTGCCGCCCGATTTGGAAGAGGCCTTCAAGGCGACCGACCTGACGCACCTCCTGGCGGTGAGCGGAGCCAACCTCACGATCGTCCTCGCCCTGCTCATCGGCCCGCCCGGCCTCGCCCAGCGTGCTGAACGTCGCGGAATCGCCCCACGGTTGGGGATCTCGCTGCGGGCGACGGCATTGATCGGCGGCGCCCTCACCCTCGGCTTCGTCATCGTCTGCCGACCGGACCCGAGCGTGCTGCGGGCCGCGGCCTGCGGGCTGATCGCCCTGCTGGCCATCGGCACCGGGCGGCGCCGGTCGCTGATCCCGGCCCTGGCCGCCGCCGTACTGCTGCTGGTCCTGTACGACCCGTGGCTGGCCCGTAGCCCCGGCTTTCTGCTTTCCGTCCTCGCCACCGGAGCCCTGCTCACCCTCGCCCCGAGGTGGAGTGCGGCCCTGCAAAGACGCCGGGTTCCTCCGCGCCTGGCCGAGGCGTTGGCCGCCGCGGCTGCCGCGCAGGCGGTGTGCGCGCCGGTCGTCGCCGTCATGGCGGCACGGGTGAGCCTGGTGGCGGTGCCCTGCAACCTCCTCGCTGAGGTGGCCGTCGCACCTGCCACGGTCCTCGGCTTCGCCACGCTGGCGACGGCGCCGTTGGCGATGCCGGTCGCCAAGGCTTTGGCGTGGTGCGCGAGTTGGCCAACCGGGTGGATCGCGGACATCGCCCGCACGGGCGCGGCTCTGCCCGGCAGCGGGGTCGACTGGCCCGGCGGTTGGCAAGGCGGTCTGCTGCTCGCCCTCGCCACGGTCGGCGTGGTGCTGGTCGGCCGCAGGCTCGTCAGGCACCCCTGGCTCAGCGTGGCCTGCGCCCTGCTGCTCCTCCTGGCGATCGTCCAACCTCCGCCCCTCACCCGGGTGATCGCGGGCTGGCCGCCGCCGGGCTGGCGGTTCGCGATGTGTGACGTGGGCCAGGGGGACGCGACCGTGCTCGCCGCCGGTGACGGGGCGGGGGTGGTCGTCGACGCGGGGCCCGACCCGGTGCTCGTGGACCGCTGTCTGCGTTCGCTCGGCGTGACCCGTGTGCCCCTGGTGCTGTTGACGCATTTCCACGCCGATCATGTGGCGGGCCTGCCGGGCGTGCTGCGGGGGCGTTCGGTCGGGGCGATCCAGACGACGGGGTATCAAGAGCCTTCCGAGCAGGCGCGGTTCGTACGGGGGCAGGCGGCCGCCCACGGGGTCCCGGTGAGCCAAGCCGTGGCGGGGGAGCGGCGGCGTGCGGGTGGCGGCGCCCTCGACTGGCGGGTGCTCTGGCCCACGGCGGACGGTCCGGGCCCGGCGCCGACTCCCGATGGTCCGAACGACGCCAGCGTGACCCTCCTCGTCCGGGCCAAGGGGGTGACCCTGCTCCTGCTCGGTGATCTCGAACCGCCCGCCCAGCGAGCCTTGGCGCGCACCTCCGCGGTGGCGGCGCTGCCACCCGTGGACGTGCTCAAGGTCGCCCACCACGGCTCGGCCTATCAGGACCCCGGGCTCCTGCGGCGGGCCGCGCCACGCCTCGCCCTCATCTCTTGTGGACGGGAAAACTCATACGGACACCCGGCACCCCGCACGGTCGCGGCGTTGAGGGCCGGGGGAGCGGAGGTGCTGCGGACGGATACGAACGGCGCGATCGCGGTCATCGGGCCGACCGGCGGTTCAGCGGCCGAGCCGTCCGACGGAGCGGCGCCGACTTTGGAGGTGGCCACCGCCAAAACGCCACTCGGGGTGACCAATTCGGCTACTCGCGACAGTTCAAGTGCTAACGCAGGATTCCAGTGAAGAGGGTTCGTGTTGCATCGAATGCCGCAACGGTGATCGAATGCCTCTTCGTGACAGGAGTTGTCAAGGTGCGCGGGGGTGTGTCGCATATGTTCGGCCGTTGGCTGGGAAACCGTACGAACCGAGCCGGCCGGACGAACCGAGCCGGACAGGCAGGACAAGCCGGACAGATAGGACCGGCGGGACGAGCCGGGCAGGCAGGGCCGACAGGACGGACAGGACGAGTGGGTCGGGCAGTACGAGCCGGGCGGGTCGGAGGACCCCTTTCCGCCGTGGCGGTTCCGCCCAGTGCGGGAGTACTCAGCTGCCGGGTGCTCGACCCCGTCAATGAGCCCGTGCGGCACGCGGAGTTCGCGGTCAGCGATGCCATGGGGCGCAAGGTCGTCGGTGGGGGACTTGATCCGTTCGGTTCGTTCGTCGCGACCGTTCCGGCCGGTGACTACCGCTTGGCGGTCTCGGCGGAAGGGTTCACTCCGTACCGGGCGAACGCCACGGTCGGGGAGAGCGCGCACGCCTCGCTCGGTGACGTCATGCTCCAGATAGCCACGCCCCCGGCGCTGCCCGAGCCCGGTGACTGGGAGATCGACCCCCTGCACTCCTCGGTCGCCTTCACCGCGCGGCACATCGGACTTGCCCGTATTCACGGGCGGTTCAACAGCTTCGCGGGCGCGATACGGCTGGGGGAGCGGATGGAGGACTCCGCGATGCACGTCGTGATCGACGCCGCCTCCATCGACACCGCGGTGAAGATGCGCGACGACCACCTGCGGTCCGGGGACTTCCTCGACGTGGAGCGTTTCCCGACGATGGAGTTCTACAGCGACCGCTTCGTGCACAAGGGCGGTAGCCGCTGGGCGATCACGGGCGGTCTGACGCTGCACGGGGTGACGCGCACGGTGACGCTGGAGACGGAGTACCTCGGGGTGGGCCGCGGCCTTGAGGGCGAGACCCGTGTGGCCTGCCGCGCCTCCACCGAGCTGCATCGCGACGACTTCACGATCAACTGGCAGACGATGCTCGCCCGGGGCATCGCGGCGATCGGACCCAGCATCTCGATCGACCTCGACATCCAGGTCCTGCCCAAGAGCTGACGCCGGACCCCCGGCGGCGGGAGGGGCCTAGGGAGCTTCGAGCCAGCCCTCGTGCTCGGCCGCCAGTTCGTCCAGCGCCGCACGGTCCAGGCGCCGCTCGGGGTCTTCGACCACGACCAGCCACTGGGCGTCCTCGGCGTCGTCCTCGCCGGCCAGGGCGTCACGGACGAGTTGGGGCTGCTCGCGCACGCCGAAACGGTCGGGGAGTTCTTCGGCCACTTCCTCCGCGGCGTCGCGGTCGGGCAGCACCAGGACATGTCGTACGTCGGTCACCCGGCCATTCTCCGGTACGGGGGGAGCCGCCCGGAAACCGGCCGTACGGGGTGGGCTGTCAGTGCCGCGTGGGATGCTTGACCGCGATGGCCAGGAAGACAGATACCGCCGACCCGCTCGCTCCCCTCACGCTCGCCGTGGGCCAGGAGGACCTCCTCCTCGACCGCGCCGTGCAGCAGGTGGTCGCCGCCGCCCGCGCCTCCGACGCGGACACGGACGTGCGCGACCTCACCTCCGACCAGTTGCAGCCCGGCACGCTCGCCGAGCTGACCAGTCCCTCGCTCTTCGCCGAGCGCAAGGTCGTGGTCGTACGCAACGCGCAGGATCTGTCGGCCGACACGATCAAGGACGTGAAGGCGTATCTCGCGTCGCCGGCCGAGGAGATCACCCTCGTCCTGCTGCACGCGGGCGGCGCCAAGGGCAAGGGTCTGCTGGACGCGGCCCGCAAGGCGGGGGCCCGTGAGGTCGCCTGCCCCAAGATGACCAAGGCCTCGGACCGGCTCTCGTTTGTACGGAGCGAGTTCCGTGGCCTGGGCCGTTCGGCCACGCCCGAGGCGTGCCAGGCCCTGGTCGACTCGATCGGCAGCGATCTGCGGGAGCTCGCTTCGGCGGTGTCCCAGCTGGTGGCGGACGTCGAGGGCACGATCGACGAGGCCGTCGTCGGCCGCTATTACACGGGCCGGGCCGAAGCCTCCAGTTTCACCGTGGCCGACCGTGCGGTGGAGGGGCGGGCCGCGGAGGCGCTCGAAGCGTTGCGGTGGTCTTTGTCGACCGGGGTCGCCCCCGTCCTGATCACCAGTGCGTTGGCACAGGCCGTGCGGGCCATCGGGAAGCTGTCCTCTGCGAGGGGCGGGCGGCCGGCGGATCTTGCCCGGGAGCTGGGTATGCCGCCCTGGAAGGTGGACCGGGTTCGCCAGCAGATGAGGGGGTGGACTCCCGACGGGGTGGCGGTGGCGCTGACCGCTGTCGCGGCGGCCGATGCCGGGGTCAAGGGCGGAGGCGACGACCCCGAGTACGCCCTGGAGAAGGCTGTCGTCGCCGTTGCCCGTGCGGCGAGGTCGCGGCGCTAGCTTGAGCCGTTCACCCTTGAGCCGTTCACCCGCGGTTCGTAATCCGCGGGTAGCCCGTGGCTGATCGCGCCGTTCCCCGCGCCCCTGAGGGAGCTTCCGCCGGTGCTCGTGTGCGGGTGCGCTGTGGTTGCTCGCGCCGTTCCCCGCGCCCCTTAAAGACTTACGCTCGCGCCCCTTTGCGATGCCCCCGGACACAGCAATGCCCCCGGAGTGGGCCGGGGGCATCGTCGCAGCGTGGCGTACTGCGTGGTCTGTCCGCGATTCGAGGTAGAGGGCTCGAATTACCCTCGCGGGAGGATTGATCAGCGCCCCGGCGAGCCGGGGCAAGGGTTTCAGCCCTGGAGGGACGCGACCTTCGAAGCAAGCGCCGACTTCTTGTTGGCGGCCTGGTTCTTGTGGATGACGCCCTTGGAGACGGCCTTGTCGAGCTGGCGCGAAGCCTCGCGCGTCGCCTCGACGGCCTTCTGGGTGTCACCAGCGGCAACGGCCTCGCGAGCCTTGCGGATCGCGGTCTTCAGGGAAGACTTGACCGCCTTGTTGCGCTGACGCGCCTTCTCGTTGGTCTTGATCCGCTTGATCTGGGACTTGATGTTCGCCACGAAAGAGCCTTTTCAGGTTCAGGTCCTGCAGAGGTACTGCAGATGAGTTTCTTTGACATGTGCCTCAGAACCGAGAGGGCAAGGAGACACAGCTGCCCAGATTACCAGCCGCCCTCCGAGCGGCCCAATCCGGGCCCGCCCCCCACCCGGACCGGCCCACACCAGGCCCAGTGCCTCACCCATGGGACCATGGAACCTACGTATAGATCCGACCCGAGGCGACAGGCGCCTCAAGAGACAGGACCCTGCGTGCCCGCGACCCCTAAAAATGTGCCCGAGCCGAGCCGTACCGACCCGGCTCTGATCCGTAATTTCTGCATCATCGCGCACATCGACCACGGCAAGTCCACGCTCGCCGACCGGATGCTCCAGCTGACCGGCGTGGTCGAGCAGCGCCAGATGCGTGCTCAGTACCTCGACCGGATGGACATCGAGCGTGAGCGCGGCATCACGATCAAGTCCCAGGCGGTGCGTCTGCCCTGGGCCCCCACGGAGGGCCCGGGCGCCGAGCAGAGCAAGACCCATATCCTCAACATGATCGACACCCCGGGTCACGTGGACTTCACGTACGAGGTGTCCCGCTCGCTCGCGGCCTGTGAGGGCACGGTCCTCCTCGTGGACGCGGCGCAGGGCATCGAGGCTCAGACTCTCGCCAACCTCTACCTGGCGATGGAGAACGACCTCAAGATCGTCCCGGTGCTCAACAAGATCGACCTGCCGGCCGCCCAGCCGGAGAAGTTCTCCGAGGAGCTCGCCAACCTCATCGGCTGCGAGCCCGACGACGTGCTGAAGGTCTCCGCGAAGACCGGCATGGGCGTCGAGGCGCTGCTCGACAAGGTCGTCGCCGAGGTCCCGCCGCCGGTCGGCGTCGCCGACGCGCCCGCGCGAGCGATGATCTTCGACTCGGTGTACGACTCCTACCGAGGCGTCGTGACGTACGTACGAGTCGTCGACGGCCAGCTCAACAAGCGTGAGCGGATCCGGATGATGTCCACCGGTGCCACGCACGAGCTGCTCGAGATCGGTGTCTCCTCGCCCGAGATGACGCCGGCCGACGGCATCGGCGTCGGCGAGGTGGGTTACATCATCACCGGCGTGAAGGACGTCCGTCAGTCCAAGGTCGGTGACACGATCACCTCCCTCCACAAGGGCGCGACCGAGGCCCTCGGCGGTTACAAGGACCCGAAGCCGATGGTCTTCTCGGGTCTCTATCCGCTGGACGGCTCGGAGTACCCGGACCTGCGCGAGGCCCTGGACAAGCTGCAGCTCAACGACGCCGCGCTCGTGTACGAGCCGGAGACCTCGGCCGCGCTCGGCTTCGGCTTCCGCGTCGGCTTCCTGGGGCTTCTGCACCTCGACGTGATCCGTGAGCGGCTCGAGCGCGAGTTCGGACTCGACCTCATCGCCACCGCTCCGAACGTGGTCTACCGCGTGAACATGGAGGACGGCACCGAGCACACCGTCACCAACCCGAGCGAATTTCCCGAGGGCAAGATCGACGAGGTCTACGAGCCCGTCGTACGCGCCACGATCCTCGCCCCGAGCGAGTTCATCGGCTCGATCATGGAGCTGTGCCAGAACCGGCGCGGCACCCTGCTCGGCATGGACTACCTCTCCGAGGACCGCGTGGAGATCCGCTACACGCTCCCGCTCGCCGAGATCGTCTTCGACTTCTTCGACCAGCTGAAGTCCAAGACGCGCGGTTACGCATCCCTGGACTACGAGCCCACGGGCGAGCAGTCCGCCCAGCTCGTCAAGGTCGACATCCTGCTGCACGGCGACAAGGTCGACGCCTTCTCCGCCGTCACGCACAAGGACCAGGCGTACGCGTACGGCGTGCGGCTCGTCGCCAAGCTGCGCGAGCTCATCCCGCGGCAGGCCTTCGAGGTGCCCGTGCAGGCCGCGATCGGCTCCCGGGTCATCGCCCGCGAGACCATCCGCGCGATCCGCAAGGACGTCCTCGCCAAGTGCTACGGCGGTGACATCTCCCGTAAGCGCAAGCTGCTCGAGAAGCAGAAGGAGGGCAAGAAGCGTATGAAGATGGTCGGCTCCGTCGAGGTGCCGCAGGAAGCCTTCATCGCGGTGCTCTCCAGCGACGACAGCGGTCCTGGCAAGGCGAAGAAGTAGTCACGGCCTCAGCTGCCGCCCCGTCCGGCGCGGGCGTCACACAGGCATCTCAGCGGGTCCGTCGCGCTTTGCGCGGCGGACCCGTTCTTGTATGAAGTGACAGGCAGAAGCCCCTTACGCGCCAGGCTTCCGCGCTCTACTCTGATCACTGCTCGTAGGTTACTCGCAAGTTAAACAAGACCCTCGCAAGTTCAACAAGCCCAGCAGCCGCCAGCCAGTCGCCGCATTGTCGCGGGTCCGGAGGATGTCGTGAGCGACACACAGACCTTGATCGAGAACCGTCCGCCGTCCGTGGCCCATCTCTTCCTGGAGCGCGTGGCGGCCACGCCCGACGCCGAGGCCTACCGCTACCCGGTGCCATCGGCCTCGGGCGAGGGCCCCGACGAGTGGAAGTCGCTGAGCTGGGGACAGGCCGCCGAGCGCGTCTACGCCATCGCGGCGGGCCTGATCGAGCTCGGCCTCGCGCCCGAGGACCGGGTGGCGCTCGCCTCGTCCACGCGCGTCGAGTGGATCATCGCCGACCTCGGCATCCTCTGCGCGGGCGCGGCCACCACCACGGTGTATCCGCAGACCAACGCCGAGGAGGCCACTTACATCCTGGCCGACTCCGACAGCCGGGTCCTGATCGCCGAGAACGCCGAGCAGCTCGCCAAGGCGCGCGAGAAGCGCGCCGAGCTGCCGAAGCTCCAGCACGTCGTGGTGATCGACGCCGAGGGCGCGGGCCCCGCCGCCGGCGACCCCGACGGCTGGGTGCTCACCCTCGCCGACCTGGAGGCGCGCGGCGCCGCCCATCTGGAGAAGAACCCGGAGGCGGTCAAGGAGCGCATCGCGGCGATCACCAAGGACCAGCTCGCCACGATCATCTACACCTCCGGCACCACCGGCCGCCCCAAGGGCGTGCGCCTGCCGCAGGACAACTGGTCGTACATGGCGAAGGCCATCGCGGCGACCGGTCTGCTCGGCCCGGACGACGTGCAGTACCTGTGGCTGCCGCTCGCGCACGTCTTCGGCAAGGTCCTGACCTCGGGCCAGATCGAGCTGGGGCACGTCACCGCGGTCGACGGCCGCGTCGACAAGATCATCGAGAACCTTCCGGTGGTCCAGCCGACGTACATGGCCGCCGTGCCGCGCATCTTCGAGAAGGTCTACAACGGGGTCGCGGCCAAGGCACGGGCCGGTGGCGGCGCCAAGTACAAGATCTTCCTGTGGGCCGCCGAGGTCTCCCGCGAGTACGCGAAGGTCAGCCAGGACAACTTCCGCAGGACCGGCTCGGCCTCGGTGCCCTTCGGGCTCGGCGCCAAGCACAAGGTCGCCGACGCGCTCGTCTACTCCAAGCTGCGGGAGGCCTTCGGCGGACGGCTGCGCGCCGCCGTCTCCGGTTCGGCCGCCCTCGCGCCCGAGATCGGCTACTTCTTCGCAGGCGCGGGCATCCACATCCTGGAGGGCTACGGTCTGACGGAGTCCTCCGCGGCCTCCTTCGTCAACCCCGGCGAGGCCTACCGCACCGGCACCGTCGGCAAGCCGCTGCCCGGCACCGAGGTCCGGATCGCGGACGACGGCGAGATCCTGCTGCGCGGCCCCGGCATCATGGAGGGCTACCACGGCCTCCCCGACAAGACGGCCGAGGTCCTGGAGTCCGACGGGTGGTTCCACACCGGGGATATCGGCGAGCTGTCCGCTGACGGCTATCTGCGGATCACCGACCGCAAGAAGGACCTGATCAAGACCTCCGGCGGCAAGTACATCGCGCCCGCCGAGGTCGAGGGCCAGTTCAAGGCCGTCTGCCCCTACGTCTCCAACATCCTGGTGCACGGCGCCGACAAGAACTTCTGCACCGCCCTGATCGCGCTCGACGAGCCGTCCATCCTGGCCTGGGCCAAGGACAACGGCCTCGACGGCAAGAGCTACGCCGACGTGGTCGCAGCCCCGGCGACGGTCGAGCTCGTCGAGGGCTATGTGAAGGAGCTCAACGAAGGCCTCCAGCGCTGGCAGACCGTCAAGAAGTTCAAGCTGCTGCCCCGCGATCTCGACATCGAGCACGGCGAACTGACGCCCAGTCTGAAGCTGAAGCGCCCGGTCGTCGAGCGCGAGTACCAGCACCTGATCGACGAGATGTACGCGGGATCGCGCGAGGCCTGAGCCTCGACTCCCGTGCGCGGGCGGGGTGATGCCTGACCCATGCCGACCCGCACAACACCCCCCCCGCCCGCCCAAAAGACCACCCACCACAACAGGCACTAAAAAACAAAAGACACACCCA
>NZ_JBSGZA010000002.1:717808-948556 GCF_053610745.1 Streptomyces sp. NPDC054866 | reverse complement strand
TTTGTTTTTTTTTTTCGGTTGGGGGGGTTGGTGTGGTGGTTTTGTGTGTGGTGGTTTGTGCGTCTCCTGGGCTCGCACACCACCCCCACCCCCCCCCGCCCGCGCCGCATCTCCTTCACCAGCTCCTCCATGTGCGTCACGTGGTGGCGCAGTTCCAGGACGTCCTTGAGGCTGCTGGCGGCCAGGTGCGTCTCGATCGCCGAGAGGCGGGCCGCCAGCTCGTCGAACTGCTGCTGCTCGCGCGCCAAAATCTTCTCCAACTGCCGGTTCTTGCGGTGCAGTTCGAGGAAGACCGTGACCTTGGCGCGCAGCACCCAGGGGTCGAACGGTTTGGTGAGGTAATCAGCGGCCCCCGTCGCATAGCCCCTGAAGGCATAGCCCGCGTCGTTGTCGGTGCCCGTCAGGAAGATGATGGGCACGTCCTTGGTCTGGTCGAGCCGTTTGATGTTCGACGCGGTCTCGAAGCCGTCCATCCCCGGCATGCGGACGTCCAGGAGGATCACGGCGAAACGTTGGCGCAGAAGCGCCTTCATCGCCTCCTCGCCCGAACGGGCGCGCACCAGTGGTTCGTTGAGTGACCCCAGGACGGCTTCGAGCGCCATCAGGTTGTCCTCCATGTCATCGACAAGAAGGATGCTCGATCGGTTGTCGGTCATGACCTCTGTGCTCATGGACAGTGCCTCACTCGGTCGTCGGCGGAACGGCGGCCTCCCCGTGAGTGCCTGCCGGTTCCGGTGCAACGGTTGTATCTGTGGTGGTGGGAGCGTCCGGCTCTGTCCTGTCGGCGGCCTCGGGTGCCAGAAGCGCGCAGGCGACGGTGAGCAGCTGGTCCACATCCACGGGTTTGGGAACGTAGTCGTTGGCACCCTGCTCGATGGCCTTCTCGCGGTCTCCGGGCATTGCCTTGGCGGTCAGCGCGATGATGGGAAGGCCGGTCCAGCGCGGGGTGCGGCGGATCGCGGCGATGGTTTCGTAGCCGTCCATCTCCGGCATCATGATGTCCATCAGGATGAGGTCGGTGTCGGGGTTGCGCTCCAGGGTCTCGATGCCTTCGCGGCCGTTCTCCGCGTAGAGGACGGGCATGCCGACGCGGCTCAGCACATGGGTGAGTGCGAAGACGTTGCGGATGTCGTCGTCCACGATCAGGACGCGGCGCCCACGCAGTATGCGGCCGGCCGGGCCCTCCCGGTACTCCTCCAGCTTGGTCGGCGTCGGCCAGCTGTCGTTCTGTTCGTGGAAGGTGTGCGGGGACATGGTGACCCGCTCGTCGTGCGGTTCCGGCGTGGTCAGCGACCTGGTCGCCGCGTACGCCGCCGCGGCCGGTCCGTGGCCGGGGTGCACCACGGGGACGTAGAGCGTGAAGGTGGAACCCTTGCCCGGGCTGCTCTCCGCGGTGATGCGGCCGCCGAGGAGCCCGGCGATCTCGCGGCTGATGGAGAGGCCGAGGCCGGTGCCGCCGTACTTGCGGTTGGTGGTGCCGTCCGCCTGCTGGAACGCCTCGAAGATCGCGGGGAGTTGATCGGCGGGGATGCCGATGCCGGTGTCCGTGACGGCGAAGCAGAGCCGGTCGCCGCCGTCGTGGAGCCGCCGGTCACCGGTGTTCTTGACGCGGCTCACGCGCAGCTCGACCCGGCCGCTCGCGGTGAACTTGACCGCGTTCGACAGGAGGTTGCGCAGGATCTGCTGGAGCCGCTGCTCGTCCGAGAACATCTCCCGCGGCACGTCCTCGCCGACCGACACGTCGAAGGCGAGCCCACGGTCCAGGGTGAGCGGGCGGAACGTCGCGTGGACGTAGTCGAGGACCTTGATGAGGGGGAGCTTCTTGGGTCGTACGTCCATCCGGCCCGCCTCGATCTTCGACAAGTCGAGGATGTCGTTGATGAGTTGGAGAAGATCGGAGCCCGAGCGGTGGATCGTGGTCGCGAACTGCACTTCCTGGTCGGAGAGATGGCTGTCGGGGTTGTCGGAGAGCAGCCGGGCCAGGATGAGCAGGGAGTTCAGCGGGGTGCGCAGCTCGTGCGACATGTTCGCGAGGAACTCCGACTTGTACTGCGAGGAGGTGGCGAGCAGAGCCGCCTTCTCCTCCAGCTCGGCGTTCGAACGCTGCAACTCCGCCTGCTGGAGCTGAAGTTCGTCCGATCGGTCCTGGAGCTGCGTGGCGAGCCGCTGGGACTCGCTGAGCAGTGATTCCGTACGGGAGTTGGCGATGATCGTGTTGATCGCGACGCCGATGGTGCTCACGAACTGGTCGAAGAACGCCAGGTGCACGTCCGAGAAGCGGGAGAACGTGGCCAGCTCGATGACGCCGAGCAGCTTGTCCTCGAAGAGGATGGGGATGATCACCAGGCTGGCCGGTGCGGCGTCCCCGAGCCCCGAGGTGATCTTGACGTAGTCGGGCGGCACCTCGTCGACGAGGATCCGCTTCTTCTCCAGGGCCGCCTGGCGCACCAGGCCGTGCGCGGGCATGGCGCCCGTGTCGACGACCGAGCCCTGCGCGGAGCCGTACCCGGCGATGAAGGCGAGTCCCTTGACCGGCGGAGTCTGCAGCGTCGTGGCGTCCCCCGACTCCGGGTCGGCCAGGAAGAACGCGCCGTACTGGGCGTTCACCAGCGGGGTCAGCTCACGCAGGATCAGGTCGGCGACCTCCATCAGGTCACGGTGGCCCTGCATGAGACCCGCGAGACGGGCGAGGTTCGACTCCAGCCAGTCCTTGGCACGGGTGGTCTCGCGGAGATTGGAGACCATGACGTTGATGTTGTTCTTCAGCTCCGAAACCTCGCCACGGGTCTCGACGGTGATGGAACGGGTCATGTCGCCCTGGGCCACGGCGGATGCGACCTCGGCGATCGCGCGGACCTGCGTGGTGAGGTTCAGGGCGAGTTCGTTCACGTTCGTCGTCAGGCGCTTCCACGTGCCGTAGACACCCTCGACCCTTGCCTGACCGCCCAGTTGACCCTCGGAGCCGACCTCGCGGGCCACGCGGGTGACCTCGGAGGAGAAGGAGGACAGCGTGTCCACCATGGTGTTGATGGTGGTCTTCAGCTCCAGGATCTCGCCGCGCGCGTCCACGTCGATCTTCTTGGAGAGGTCACCCTGGGCCACCGCCGTCGCGACCTGCGCGATGTTGCGGACCTGGCCGGTGAGGTTGTCGGCCATGTAGTTGACGTTGTCCGTGAGGTCCTTCCACACGCCCGATACGCCGAGCACCTGGGCCCGCCCGCCGAGCCGGCCGTCCGTACCGACCTCGCGGGCCACGCGGGTCACCTCGTCCGCGAAGGCGCGCAGCTGCTCCACCATCGTGTTGACGGTGTCCTTCAGCTCCAGGATCTCGCCGCGCGCCGTCACCGTGATCATCTTGGACAGGTCGCCGTTGGCGACGGCCGTGGTGACCTGGGCGATGTTCCGCACCTGGGAGGTGAGGTTCAGCGCCATGAAGTTGACGTTGTCGGTGAGGTCCTTCCATACGCCGGAGACGCCGCGCACCTGGGCCTGCCCGCCGAGGTTGCCCTCGGTGCCGACCTCGCGGGCGACGCGGGTGACCTCGTCGGCGAACGCGGACAGCTGGTCCACCATCGTGTTGATGGTCGACTTCAGTTCGAGGATCTCGCCCTTCGCCTCGACCGTGATCTTCTTGCCGAGATCGCCCTGGGCGACGGCCGTCGACACGAGGGCGATGTTCCGCACCTGAGAGGTGAGGTTGTCGGCCATGAAGTTGACGTTGTCCGTGAGGTCCTTCCAGACCCCCGACACACCACGCACCTGAGCACGACCGCCCAGATTGCCCTCCGTACCGACCTCGCGGGCCACGCGGGTGACCTCGTCGGCGAAGGCGGAGAGCTGGTCCACCATCGTGTTGACCGTCGACTTCAGCTCCAGGATCTCGCCCCGGGCGTCGACGGTGATCTTCTGGCTCAGGTCGCCGTTGGCGACGGCCGTGGTGACCTGAGCGATGTTCCGCACCTGAGAGGTGAGGTTCGACGCCATGAAGTTGACGTTGTCCGTGAGGTCCTTCCAGACCCCCGACACACCACGGGCCTGCGCCCGGCCGCCCAACTGCCCCTCGGTGCCGACCTCGCGGGCGACACGCGTCACCTCCGCCGCGAACGCGGAGAGCTGTTCGACCATCGTATTGACGGTCAGCTTCAGTTCGAGCAGTTCGCCCGTCGCCTCGACCGTGACCGTCCGCGTCAGGTCGCCCTGCGCCACCGCCGTCGTCACCAGGGCGATGTCACGCACCTGAGCGGTGAGCCTGGCGGCCATCGTGTTGACGGCCTCCGTCACGTCACGCCAACTCCCGGACAGACCGCGCACCTTGGCGCGACCGCCGAGCCGCCCCTCCGTGCCGACCTCACGGGCGACACGGGTGACCTCGCCCGTGAAGAGCGACAGCTGGTCGACCATCGTGTTCACCGCACGGCCCAGGCGCCGCAGGTCCCCCCGCAGCTCGCGGGAGCCGTCGTGCAGGTCCACGCGCTGGGTGAGGTCGCCGCCCGCGACCGCGTTCAGTACGCGCGTCGCGTTGGCCGCCGGGGCGACCAGGGAGTCGAGCAGGGAGTTGACGTCCGCCACGCGCGTGGCCCAGCTGCCCTGTCCCGGGCTCGCGGTGAACCGCTCGTCGAGATGGCCGTGACGGATGATCTCCCGCCGTACGCGCGCGAGTTCACTGTCGAAGTGGAGGGAACGGTCGAGCATTTCGTTGAACACCGTGTGCAGCTCGGCGACCAGGCCGTTGCCACTCACCGTGACCTTGGTGAAGTCACCGTCGCGGGCCGCCCGCATGGCGGACAGGAGGACGCGCAGATCGGCTGCCGCTTCCGGAGCGGTCTCAGGAATGATTTCTGGTGCCGTGTCCGGATCGTTCCCGGCGTGCGGCGGAGGTATCGGAGCTGGTTTCGGTGCCGGAATCCGACCGTAACCGAGCGCGGGCATAGCACTGTTCTCACTCATAGCGGCCCACTTCAGTAACTCGGTGCTTATGGGCGTGGCCAGTCTGTCACTCTGTCCGTGTCGCCTGAGGCGTATTCGACCGAACTGCTCAGGAGCCGAAACGTGGGGTCCATTCCGATGCAACGGGAGACCACTTTCCGTGCGTCCGCCCAGCCGGGGCACCAGCCCGGCCCGCCGGCGGTGGTGTGCACGTCCCTGCCCGGAAACCCGCTGGCGCCCGCCGCCGCACGCAAGTTCGTACGCGCGGCGCTCGCCGACTGGATAGAGCTCTCGGTGCCCGCGGCCGCGGGTGTCACCGAACGTCTCGCGGACGACGCGGTGCTGCTCGTCAGTGAACTCGTCACGAACGCCGTCGTGCACGCGGGCACGACGGTCGAGCTCCTGTGCCGGCTCGACGAGGCAGGCCTGGGGGAGAGCTCCGACAGCCTGGTCATCGAGGTCTCCGACCACCACCCCGCCCGCGCCGTCCGCAGCGAACCCACGCCCCAACCGCCCGGCACACCCGAGTACGGCCGAGGACTCCAGCTCGTCGCAACTCTGTCCGACTCCTGGGGCATCACCTACCGCACCGGCACCAAGGCCGTCTGGGCCCGCCTCCCGGTCGGCGGCGTCCAGGCCGTCCACGAGATCGAGTCGTACGCGAGTGAGCAGGCCGTGCAGCGAGGACTGCGCACCTCCGAGATCCTCGCGCCGCTGCCCAAGCGGATCACGCACGACACGGAGTGGGTCAACCGCGGCGCGCTCACCTTCCTCGCCGAGGCGTCCGACCTGCTCGCAGGACAGTTCGACGAGGACCTGGTGGCCGCACTCGCCGGGCAGCTGCTCGTGCCGCGGCTCGCGGACTGGTGCGCCGTATGGCTCGACGACGAGTCGGAGGTCGCGCCGCGCGGCGCCGTGAGCGGGGGCGCGGGCTCCCGGCTCGCCCGCGTCTGGCACACCAGCGAACAGCGGATAGAAGAACTGCGCCGCAGCCTGGAGAAGGACCCGCCCCGGCTCCCCGAATCAGTGGGCTCCGGCCCCGTCCCCGTGCCGTGGCCCACCGAGGCGCAGGCGGAAGAGGCGAGCGGCACGGCCCTGGCGTACCGCCTCACGGCGGGCGGCCGCGCCCTTGGCACGCTCATCATCGGGCGGGCCGGGATGATGCGCTTCGCCGACGAAGTCACCGGCCTCATCGAGGACTTCAGCCGCCGCGTCGCGCTGGCCATCAGCGCGGCGCGCCGCTATCAGCGCCAGGCCACCATCAGCCAGGTCCTCCAGCGCGGCCTCCTTCCGAGCTCCGTCGCGGACATCCCCGGCGTGCACAGCGGAGTCGTGTACGAGCCGCGGGACAAGGGCGGCCCCGGCGGCGACTTCTACGACGTGTTCCAGGCGGGCAAGGGCCGCTGGTGCTTCGCGCTCGGCGACGTACAGGGCAAGGGCGTCGAGGCGGCCGTCGTGATCGGCCTCGCCCGGCCGTGGCTCCGGCTGCTCGCCCGCGAGGGCTACGAGGTCGCGGAAGTGCTCGACCGCCTCAACCAGCTCCTCCTCGACGACGCGACGGAGGCGGCGGACGCGGCCGCGGCGGTGGTCGCGGTGGCGGGCGGCCAGGGCGTGCCGCCCGAGGGCGCCACCTCCCGCTTCCTCTCCCTCCTCTACGGCGAGCTGGTGCCCATGGACGACGGCGGCGTCCGCTGCACGGTGGCGAGCGCGGGCCACCCGCTGCCGCTCCTCCTCTCCCCGGACGGGACGGTCCGCGCGGCGGCCACGCCCCAGCTGCTGCTCGGGGTCGTCGACGACGCGACGTATGAGAGCGAGACCTTCGAGCTGCGGACGGGGGACACGCTGCTCTGCGTCACGGACGGCGTGACGGAGCGCCGCACGGGACAACTGATGTTCGACGACGGCGACGGCCTCGCTACGGCGCTCGCGAGCTGCGCGGGGATGGACGCGGCTCTGGTGGCGGAACGGATCAAGAGGCTGGTGCACGAGTTCTCGGAGAGGCCGCCGGACGACGATCTGGCGGTGCTGGTGTTGCAGGCGCAGTAGGCGGGCCCGGGGGCGGGAGTGCATCGCGGGGACTCCGGCGCGGCGTCCGCTTCCTCCGCGGTGCGGGACAATCGAAGGTATGCCTTCCGCACTGCCCGATGGTGAGCCCATGCCCGAGGACGGGGCCCTGCCCGCGTCCGCCCTCGCGGGTGCGGGGACGCGTCCGCTCGGCTTCTACCTCCACGTCCCGTACTGCGCCACGCGCTGCGGCTACTGCGACTTCAACACCTACACCGCCACCGAGCTGCGCGGCTCCGGCGGCGTGCTCGCCTCACGCGACAACTACGCGGACACCTTGATCGACGAGGTACGGCTCGCGCGCAAGACCCTGGGCGACGACCCGCGCCCGGTCCAGACCGTCTTCGTCGGCGGCGGTACGCCGACGCTGCTCGCCGCGGCCGATCTGGTCCGCATGCTGGGGGCCGTACGGGAGGAGTTCGGGCTCGCGGACGACGCGGAGATCACGACGGAGGCGAACCCCGATTCCGTCGACCCGGCGTACTTGAGCGAGCTGCGGGCCGGGGGCTTCAACCGCGTCTCCTTCGGGATGCAGAGCGCCAAGCAGCACGTACTGAAGGTGCTCGACCGCACGCACACCCCCGGGCGGCCCGAGGCGTGCGTGGCGGAGGCGCGGGCGGCGGGCTTCGAGCACGTCAACCTCGACCTCATCTACGGCACGCCGGGGGAGACGGACGACGACTGGCGGGCCACGCTGGACGCGGCGATCGGCGCCGGACCCGACCACGTCAGCGCCTACGCCCTGATCGTCGAGGAGGGTACGCAGCTGGCGCGGCGGATCCGGCGCGGTGAGGTGCCGATGACGGACGACGACGTGCACGCGGACCGGTATCTGATCGCGGACGAGGTGCTGGGGGGTTCCGGGTTCTCCTGGTACGAGGTGTCGAACTGGGCCACGTCCGAGGCGGGGCGGTGCCTGCACAACGAGCTGTACTGGCGTGGGGCCGACTGGTGGGGGGCCGGGCCGGGGGCCCACAGCCACGTGGGGGGTGTGCGGTGGTGGAACGTCAAGCATCCCGGGGCGTATGCGGGGGCGCTGGGGGCTGGGCGCTCGCCTGGGGCTGGGCGGGAGATTCTTGCGGCTGAGGATCGGCGGGTGGAGCGGATTCTGCTGGAGCTGCGGCTCCTTGAGGGGTGTCCGTTGTCTCTTCTCCGCCCTGCGGGGCTTGCGGCTGCGGGGCGGGCCCTTGCCGATGGGCTGCTGGAGGCGGGGCCCTATGGGGAAGGCCGGGCGGTGTTGACGCTGCGGGGGCGGTTGTTGGCGGATGCGGTGGTGCGGGACCTGGTGGACTGAGGTTCGATCGAACCCTGCGGGGCTTTCCCCAATCCCGCCCCTTCCCGAAACTGGGGCTCCGCCCCAGACCCCGGTCCTCAAACGCCGGACGGGCTGGAGATACCTGACCGGCGGCCTAGTACGGGATCAGGGCCCGCGGCCAGTTACGGCGGGCTAGGAATCAGCCGCCGTGACGAAGTCGATCAGTTCCTCCACGCGGCCCAGCAGCGCCGGTTCAAGATCCCGGTAGCTGCGGACCGAACCCAGGATCCGCTGCCAGGCCGCGCCAGTGTTCGGCGGCCAGCCCAACGCGTCGCAGACGCCCGTCTTCCAGTCCTGGCCCCGCGGTACGCGGGGCCACGCAGCGATTCCCACCGAGGACGGTTTTACCGCCTCCCACACGTCGATATAGGGGTGCCCCACCACCAGCGCCGACGGAGAACTCACCGCCGCCGCGATCCGCGACTCCTTGGAGCCCGGCACCAAGTGGTCCACCAGGACGCCCAGCCGCGCGTCAGGGCCGGGGGCGAACTCCTCGACGATCGCCGGGAGGTCGTCGATGCCCTCCAGGTACTCGACGACCACGCCCTCGATCCGCAGGTCGTCACCCCACACCCGCTCGACGAGCTCCGCGTCGTGCCGCCCCTCGACGTAGATCCGCCCGGCACGGGCGACCCGGGCCCGCGCCCCCGGCACGGCCACCGAGCCCGAGGCGGTACGTACGGGTGAGGAAGGGGAAGCAGCAAGCGGGCGGACCAGTGTCACCGTCCGGCCCTCCAGGGCGAAGCCGCCCGGCGTCATCGGGAAGACGCGGTGCTTGCCGAAGCGGTCCTCCAGGGTCACCGTCGGACCCTCCGCCGTCTTCTCGCAGCGGATCACCGCCCCGCAGAAGCCGGTGCTCAGCTCCTCCACCACGAGGTCCGCATCCGCGGCGACCTCCGGCACGGGCTTCGGCTTCTTCCACGGCGGAGTGAGGTCTGCGGAGTACTGGCGCATTCGCACGACGATAAGAGAAGTGGCGTACGACCGGCTACGACACGCCGAAGCGGCCCGCCAGTGTGGCGCGTTGCGCACGGACAAAAGCCGCATCGACCACCGCACCGTGCCCCGGCACGTACAGCGCGTCCTCGCCGCCCAGGGAGAGGAGCCGGTCGAGCGCCGCCGGCCACCGCTTCGGGACCGCGTCCGTCCCCGCCTGCGGTTCGCCCGACTCCTCGACCAGGTCTCCGCAGAAGACGATCTCCGGAGAGCTGTCCGTGCCGGGGACCAGGACCGCCAGGTCGTGGCCCGAGTGCCCCGGGCCGACGTTCGCGAGCAGCACCTGTACCCCGCCGCCCAGATCGAGCGTCCACTCCCCGCACACCAGGTGGTGCGGGTGGACGAGCAGATCGGCGGCCTCCGCCGCCGCGTCCGGGGTGACCCCGTGCCGCACGGCCGAGTCGCGCAGCTCGTCGCGGCCCCTCGCGAGGAGCGTGTCGAGGCCGACCGCGCCGTACACCTGCACGCCCGCGAACGCCGCGGCGCCAAGCACATGATCGAAGTGCGGGTGCGTCAGGGCGAGGTGCGTGACCCGGCGGCCCCCACCGAGGATGTCGCGCGCCTGGGTGCGCAGCTCTGCCCCCTCGCGCAGGGTCGCCCCCGCTTCGATCATCAGCGCCGATTCGCCGCCGACGACAAGGCCCGCCGTACAGTCCCAGACCGGGAGGCGCCGCCGTCCCACATGCGGCGCGAGCCGCTCCCAGCCCGCCTCGTCCCAAGCCAGTGCCACGTCCATGAGTCGACGCTAGCCCCGCGCGGGCGGCTTGGCAGCCGCCGCCTCGCCTGCCGGACCGACATAGGGGGTCCGGCCCTTGCCGGGGTCGTACCTCGCGGCCGTACACTGGGCGCGGTGCAGGCTGGCACTCGCCCGCGGGGAGTGCCAGGCGCAGCCGCAGGACAGACAGGTTTCAGGGCAAAACGGTGGAGGTGTGCGCGGATGCTGAATGAACGCAGGCTCGAGGTGCTGCGCGCCATCGTCCACGACTACGTCGGCACCGAGGAGCCCGTCGGCTCCAAGGCGCTCACCGAGCGGCACAGCCTCGGGGTCTCCCCGGCCACGGTCCGCAACGACATGGCGGCGCTGGAGGAGGAAGGGTTCATCGCCCAGCCTCACACGAGCGCGGGCCGCATCCCGACGGACAAGGGCTACCGCCTCTTCGTCGACAAGCTCGCGGGCGTCAAGCCGATGGCGGCGCCGGAGCGCAGGGCCATCCAGAACTTCCTCGACGGGGCCGTCGACCTCGACGACGTCGTGGCGCGCACGGTGCGGCTGCTCGCGCAGCTGACCCGGCAGGTCGCGGTCGTGCAGTATCCGTCCCTCACGCGCTCGACGGTGCGGCACGTGGAGCTGCTCTCGCTGGCTCCCGCCCGCCTGATGCTCGTGCTGATCACGGACACGGGCCGGGTCGAGCAGCGCATGATCGACTGTCCGGCGCCGTTCGGCGAGACCTCGCTCGCGGATCTGCGGGCGCGGCTCAACAGCCGGGTCGCGGGCCGCCGCTTCGCGGACGTGCCGCAGCTGGTGCAGGACATGACGGAGTCCTTCGACGCGGAGGACCGTGGCACGGTGGCGACGGTGCTCTCCACCCTCCTCGAAACCCTCGTCGAGGAGACCGAGGAGCGGCTGATGATCGGCGGAACGGCCAATCTCACCCGCTTCGGACATGACTTTCCCCTCACCATCAGGCCCGTCCTGGAGGCTCTTGAGGAGCAGGTCGTCCTGCTCAAGTTGCTTGGCGAAGCCACGGATTCGGGCATGACCGTACGGATCGGTCACGAGAACGCCCATGAGGGGCTCAGCTCCACGTCCGTGGTCTCCGTCGGCTACGGTTCGGGCAGCGAGGCAGTAGCCAAACTCGGCGTGGTCGGCCCGACCCGCATGGACTATCCGGGAACGATGGGAGCAGTACGCGCAGTGGCACGTTACGTCGGACAGATCCTGGCGGAGTCGTAAGTGGCCACGGACTACTACGCCGTACTAGGCGTGCGCCGCGACGCTTCCCAGGACGAGATCAAGAAGGCCTTCCGGAGGCTTGCGCGAGAGCTTCACCCGGACGTGAATCCGGATCCGAAGACTCAGGAGCGCTTCAAGGAGATCAACGCCGCGTACGAGGTGTTGTCGGACCCGCAGAAGAAGCAGGTCTACGACCTCGGCGGTGACCCGCTGTCCCAGCAGGGCGGGGGCGGCGGCGCGGGCGGTTTCGGGGCCGGTGGCTTCGGCAACTTCTCGGACATCATGGACGCGTTCTTCGGGACGGCGTCGCAGCGTGGCCCCCGGTCGCGCACGCGCCGTGGCCAGGACGCCATGATCCGGCTCGAGATCGACCTGGACGAGGCGGCCTTCGGGACCACCAAGGACATACAGGTCGACACGGCGGTCGTCTGTACGACCTGTAGCGGTGAAGGTGCCGCGCCGGGGACATCCGCTCAAACGTGTGACATGTGCCGCGGTCGCGGCGAGGTGTCGCAGGTCACGCGGTCCTTCCTCGGCCAGGTCATGACGTCCAGGCCGTGCCCGCAGTGCCAGGGCTTCGGCACGGTCGTGCCCACTCCGTGCCCCGAGTGCGCCGGCGACGGCCGCATCCGGTCGCGGCGGACGCTCACCGTGAAGATCCCGGCCGGTGTCGACAACGGCACGCGGATCCAGCTCGCGGGCGAGGGCGAGGTCGGCCCCGGCGGCGGCCCCGCCGGTGACCTGTACGTGGAGATCCACGAGCTGCCGCACGCCGTGTTCCAGCGGCGCGGCGACGACCTGCACTGCACGGTCACCATTCCGATGACGGCCGCGGCTCTGGGCACGAAGGTGCCCCTGGAGACGCTGGACGGTCTGGAAGAGGTCGACATCCGGCCCGGCACGCAGTCCGGCCAGTCGGTCCCGCTGCACGGCAGGGGCATCACGCACCTGCGGGGCGGCGGACGCGGAGACCTCATCGTGCACGTCGAGGTCCTCACGCCGAGCAAGCTGGACGCGGAGCAGGAGCGGGTCCTGCGGGAGCTCGCGCAGCTGCGGGGCGAGGAGCGGCCCACGGGGCAGTTCCAGCCGGGGCAGCAGGGGTTGTTCTCCCGCCTCAAGGACGCGTTCAACGGGCGGTAGCGCCTATAGCGGTGCTTATTCGGCGCCCCCGGTAGCGGTTCACCCCGTGCCGGGGGCGCTTTGCCGTTTGCCTCCGCGGGCAGTCGTGGGTTGCTCGCGCAGTTCCCCGCGCCCCTTACGGGGCGCGATTCGGTTGCCCACAAAAGGCATGGCACGATGCGTTCATGTCCTCCGCACTGACCGATCTCTGCCGCCTTCCGATCGTGCAGGCCCCCATGGCGGGCGGCGCTTCGTGCCCCCAGCTCGCCGCGGCCGTGTCCGAGGCAGGGGGGCTCGGATATCTCGCCGCCGGGTACAAAACCGCCGACGGGATGTACCAGGAGATCAAACAGCTGCGGGGGCTCACGAGCCGCCCGTTCGGCGTGAATCTGTTCATGCCGCAGCCCGAGTACGCCGACGCCGCCGCCGTCGACGTCTACCGCAACCAGCTCGCCGGTGAGGCCGCCTGGTACGAGACGCAGCTCGGCGATCCGGACAGCGGCCGCGACGACGGCTACGACGCCAAGCTCGCGATCCTCATCGAGGACCCGGTGCCGCTGGTGTCGTTCACCTTCGGCTGCCCCACCCGCGACGTCTTCGACGCCTTCGCGCGCGTCGGCACGATCACCGTCGCCACCGTCACCTCGCCCGAAGAGGCGCAGACCGCCCAGTGGTCCGGCGCCGACGCCGTGTGCGTGCAGGGCATCGAGGCGGGCGGCCACCAGGGCACGCACCGCGACAACCCCGAGACGGACGGCGCCGGGATCGGCCTTCTCTCGCTCATCGCGCAGGTGCGCGACACCGTGCAGATCCCCGTCGTCGCGGCCGGCGGTCTGATGCGCGGCTCGCAGATCGCAGCGGTGCTCGCGGCGGGCGCGGACGCCGCGCAGCTCGGCACGGCCTTCCTGGTCTGCCCCGAGTCGGGCGCGAACGTCCTGCACAAGCAGGCCATGACCAACCCGCTGTTCACCCGCACCGAACTGACCCGCGCCTTCTCGGGACGCCCCGCGCGGGGCCTGGTCAACCGCTTCATGCGCGAGCACGGTCCTTACGCCCCCGCCGCCTACCCCCAGATCCACCACCTCACCAGCGGCCTGCGCAAGGCCGCCGCCAAGGCCGGTGACGCGCAGGGCATGGCGCTGTGGGCGGGGCAGGGCCACCGCATGGCGCGGGAGCTTCCCGCGGGGCAGCTCGTGGAGGTCCTCGCGGCCGAACTGGCCGAGTCGAAGGCCGCGTTGGCGGCCGGGGGGCAGCAGGGGGACCAGCCGGGGGGCCAGGCGTGACCGCGCCCGTCTTCGTCGTCCCGACCTTCGAGCCCATCGAGAAGGCCGCCGCGGGCGGCGACGGACGCTACGTACTCGACGGTCCCGAAGGGCGCCATGCCGTCTCCGTGAAGCGGCTGCACGCCGGTGAGGATGTCGTCCTGACCGACGGGGCCGGGCGCTGGGCCGAGTGCGTGGTCCTGGACACCGAGGGCAAGGACCGGCTGATCCTGCGGATGGACCCCGTACAGGAAGAGGCACTCCAGGAGCCCCGGATCACCGTCGTACAGGCGCTGCCCAAGGGGGATCGTGGTGAACTCGCCGTCGAGACCATGACGGAGACCGGCGTCGACGCGATCGTGCCCTGGTCCGCGTCGCGCTGCATCACGCAGTGGAAGGGCGAGCGCGGCCTCAAGGCGCTCGGCAAGTGGCGTGCCACGGCGCGCGAGGCGGGCAAGCAGTCGCGCCGGGTGCGCTTCCCCGAGGTCGCGGAGGCCGCGTCGACCAAGCAGGTGGCGGCACTGCTCGCCACGGCAGACCTCGCGGCGGTCCTGCACGAGGAGGGCAGCGAGCCGCTGGCCACGGCGGACCTTCCGGCGGCCGGGCACATCGTCCTCGTGGTCGGCCCCGAGGGCGGCGTATCGCCGGACGAACTGGCGGCCTTCGCGGACGCGGGCGCGAAGCCGTACCGCCTGGGGCGCAGCGTGCTGCGTACGTCGACCGCGGGGACGGCGGCGGCCGCACTGCTCCTGGGACGCACGGGCCGCTGGTCCTGAACCCCCGCCGGGCCGCTGCTTCCGGAGTGGACGCAAAGGGGACTATCGTCAGGCGGCTCGCGGTGGCACTCTGCCGCCCATGGGGGCATTGAGGCGCTTACGTGATCGTGCGGCGGACGTACGCGGACGGCGCCGGCGGGTGCTGTACGCCGTCGGGTTCGCGGGGGCGGCGGTGATCGGGGTCGCCGCGTGCGACCCGGTCGACGGAGGCATGAACACCGCGGCCGTCGCGATCACCACCGACGAGATGGCGACCAAGGAGCTGGAGCGGCAGCACCTCGACGTGCTGTGGATCAGCTGCAACGCACGCTTCAAGAACAAGGTGACCCCGAGCAGCGACGCCCCCGATCCCGACGCCCGCGCCACCGTCGACTGCCAGGGGCAGGCGAGGGAGGGGAAGGGGAACGACGACACCAGCGACATCACTGTCAAGGGCACGGTGACGTCCGTCGTCGACGGACACTGCGTACGCGGAGACCTCACCGCCAAGGTCGACGGCAAGGAGTGGTTCCGGGTGGACGTGCTCGGCGACTGCTCCGGCGGCGACGACGGGAACGGCAACGGCGGAGGGAACGGTGGAGACGACGGCGGCGGTGACGACGGCGACAAGCCGACCCACCCGCCCACGGCGACCGTCACCGTGACCGCCACGCCCGACCCGCCGCCGCAGCAGCCCGATCCGACGTGCTCATGCTTCAGGGGCAAGTGATCCAAAACCCTGCCCGGCTCCGCCGAGGCTGCCTAGGCTGGCTGCGTGACACTGACTGGACACCCCGCGTATCTCCGGTTTCCGCATCTGCGCGGCGAGTTGGTCGCCTTCACCGCCGAGGACGACGTCTGGGTCGCGCCCCTCGACGGTGGCCGGGCATGGCGCGTCAGCGCCGACAACATGCCGGTGAACCACCCCCGCATCTCCCAGGACGGGACGACCGTCGCCTGGACGTCCACACGCGACGGCGCCCCCGAGGTGCACGTCGCCCCCGTTGACGGAGGCTCATCCAAACGCCTTACGTACTGGGGCAGTTCACGCACATCCGTGCGGGGCTGGACCCCTGACGGACAGGTCCTCGCGGTCAGCACGTCCGGCCAGGCCTCACTGCGCCGCAGCTGGGCGCGGGCCGTACCGCTGGACGGCGGGCCCGCGGACACGCTGCCGTACGGAGTCGTCGGGGACGTCGCGTACGGCCCAAGGGACGGCCAACTCCTGCTGCTCTCCGCGCCGATGGGGCGCGAGGCCGCCTGGTGGAAGCGGTACCGCGGCGGCACCGCGGGCAAGCTCTGGATCCGGCGCGGCGGTGCGGACGCCGAGGGCGGCTTCGTACGCGTCCATGAAGAGCTCGACGGGAACATCGAGTACCCGTTGTGGGTGGGGGATCGGATCGCCTTCCTCTCCGACCACGAAGGCGTCGGCGCCCTCTACTCCTCGCTGCCGGACGGCTCCGATCTGCGCAGGCACACCGGCATCGACAGCTTCTACGCCCGGCACGCCGCCACCGACGGCTCGCGCGTCGTGTACGCGTCGGCGGGTGAACTCTGGCTCCTCGACGACCTGGTGGATGCCGAGCCGCGCCGCCTCGACGTCCGCCTCGGCGGCCAGCGCACCGACCTCCAGCCGTTCCCCGTGAGCGCCGCGCGCTGGTTCGGCGCCGCCGCTCCCGACCACACGGGACGCGGCAGCGCCGTCTCCGTGCGCGGCGGCGTGCACTGGGTGACCCACCGCGAGGGGCCCGCCCGCGCGCTCGCCGCCGAGCACGGGGTGCGCGCACGGCTGCCGCGCACGTTCCGCGTCGACGGCGAGGAACACGTCGTCTGGGTGACGGACGCGGAGGGCGACGACGCGCTCCAGTTCGCGCCCGCCACGGGCCTCGCGCCCGGCGCCACGCCCCGCAGGATCGCCGCCGGGCAGCTGGGCCGGGTGCTCGGGCTCGCCATGGCACCCGACGGCAGCCGGGCCGCCGTCGCCTCGCACGACGGGCGGGTGCTCCTGGTCGAGCGGGAGAGCGGGGAGGTGCGCGAGGTCGACCGCGGGGAGGACGGGGACGCCACCGGGCTCGTCTTCTCGCCGGACTCGGCCTGGCTGGCGTGGTCGCATCCGGGGCCGCGGCCGCTGCGGCAGCTGAAGCTGGCGAACACGGCGGACCTCTCGGTGTCCGACGCGACCCCGCTGCGGTTCCGTGACTACGCGCCCGCGTTCACGCTGGACGGCAAGCATCTGGCGTTCCTTTCCGCGCGGGCCTTCGACCCCGTCTACGACGAGCACGTCTTCGACCTCGCCTTCGTCGGCGGCTCGCGGCCGTACTTGATCACGCTGGCCGCCACCACTCCCTCACCCTTCGGGCCGCAGCGGCACGGGCGGCCCTTCGAGGCGCCCGACAAGGACGAGACCCCGGACAGCGAGGGCTCGCCCGTCACCCGCATCGACCTCGACGGCCTGGCCGATCGCATCGTGCCGTTCCCGGTCGAGGCCGCTCGCTACTCGACCCTGCGGGCCGCCAAGGACGGCGTCCTGTGGCTGCGGCACCCCGTGCGGGGCGTCCTCGGCGCGTCCCGCGCCACGCCGACGGACCCCGACCCGCAGACCGAGCTCGAACGCTACGACCTCGTACAGCACCGCATCGAGGAACTGGCATCGGACGCCGACCACTTCGCCGTCAGCGGGGACGGCAAGCGGGTGCTGCTGTGGGCCGACGGGAAACTGAAGGTCGTGCCGAGCGACCGACGGGCCTCCGGCGACGAGAGCTCCGACTCGAACATCACCGTCGACCTCACGCGGGTGAGGCAGACCGTCGATCCCGCCGCCGAATGGCGCCAGATGTACGACGAGGCCGGGCGCCTCATGCGGGACAACTTCTGGCGGCCCGACCTGGGCGGGGTCGACTGGGACGGCGTACTCGACCGGTACCGTCCGGTGCTCGACCGCGTGGCCACGCACGACGACCTCGTCGACCTGCTGTGGGAGGTCGCCGGAGAACTCGGCACCTCGCACGCGTACGTCATGGGGGGCGGGGCCTGGGGGAGTTCGGCGGTGCGGCAGGGGCTGCTCGGCGCGGATGTCTCGCGGGGCGAGGACGGGGCGTGGCGGATCGACCGGATCCTCCCCTCCGAGACGTCGGACCCGGCCGCCCAGTCGCCGCTCGCCGCGCCGGGGGTGGCGGTGCGGGCGGGAGACGCGCTGCTCGCGGTGGCGGGCCGGCCGGTCGATCCGGTGGCGGGGCCGGGGCCCTTGCTGGTGGGTACGGCGGGGAAGCCGGTGGAGCTGACGGTGTCGCCAGCGGGCGGGGGCGATCCGCGGCACGCGGTGGTGATCCCGGTCGACGACGAGGAGCCGTTGCGGTACCACGCGTGGGTCGTCGACCGGCGCGCGTACGTCCACGAGCGGTCGGGCGGGCGGCTCGGCTACCTCCACGTGCCGGACATGCAGGCTCCCGGCTGGGCGCAGATCCACCGGGACCTGCGGGTGGAGGTGGCGCGGGACGGGCTCGTGGTGGACGTACGGGAGAACCGTGGCGGGCACACGTCCCAGCTGGTGGTGGAGAAGCTGGCCCGGAAGATCGTGGGCTGGGACCTGCCGCGGGGCACACGGCCGTTCAGCTACCCGGCGGACGCGCCGCGCGGTCCTGTCGTCGCCGTCGCCAACGAATTCTCCGGTTCCGACGGGGACATCGTGAACGCGGCGATCAAGGCGCTGGGGATCGGTCCCGTGGTGGGGACGCGGACGTGGGGTGGCGTGATCGGCATCGACAGCAGGTACCGCCTGGTCGACGGGACGCTGGTGACGCAGCCGAAGTACGCGTTCTGGCTGGAGGGATACGGCTGGGGCGTCGAGAACTACGGGGTGGACCCGGACGTGGAGGTGGTGACGACACCGGAGGACTACGCGGCAGGCAGGGACCCCCAGCTGGACGAGGCGATCCGCCTGGCGTTGGCGGCCCTGGAGACGACCCCGCCGAAGACGGCACCGGAGCTGCCGGGGGTGTGAGGCGTCCTCGCTGTCGTCCGGTGGCTGCGGGGCAATCGGGTGGGTGGGCGGGAAAGCTTGTTCGTTCAGGGGGAGGGCCGCGGGGCGGACCCGGGGCCACCCGGGGCTGAGGGAGGGGGCGAAGCGTGGGCGCAGCCCGGATAGCATGCGGGGGGCCAGTACAACCAGCTAGACCGGAGGCGCCCCATGGCGGGAGAACCGCAGGCTGACTGCCTGTTCTGCAAGATCGTCGCGGGCGAGGTGCCCGCGACCCTAGTGAAGGAGACGGACACGACCGTCGCCTTCCGGGACATCAACCCGCAGGCCCCCAGCCACGTCCTGGTCATCCCCAAGGCGCACTACCCGGACGCCGCAGCCCTCGCCGCCGCCGAACCCACCCTCGCCGCCGACGTCCTCCGCGAAGCCGGAGAGGTCGCCGCCGAGGAGAAGGCGGAGAGCTACCGCATCGTCTTCAACACCGGCACCGGCGCGGGACAGACCGTCTTCCACGCGCACGCCCATGTCCTCGGCGGACGCGGCCTGCAGTGGCCTCCGGGATAACGGGATAACGAGACAACGGGATAACTCGCCTTGTCCGCACGCGAATTGGTGGTCCTCGGCACCGCAAGCCAAGTCCCCACCCGGCACCGCAACCACAACGGCTACGTCCTGCTCTGGGACGGGCAGGGCATCCTCTTCGACCCCGGCGAGGGCACGCAGCGGCAGATGCTGCGTGCCGGGGTCGCCGCGCACGACCTGCACCGGATCTGCGTCACGCATTTTCACGGCGATCACTCGCTCGGCCTGCCCGGCGTCATCCAGCGGATCAACCTGGACCGGGTCCCGCACGACGTGACCGTGCACTTCCCGCGCTCCGGTCAGACCTTCTTCGACCGGCTGCGGTACGCCACCGCCTATCGCGAGACCGTCCCCCTCATCGAGCAACCCGTCGCAGGCGACGGCCAGTTGGCCGTCACCCCCTCGTTCGCGCTCGACGCGGTCAAGCTCTCGCACCCCGTCGAGTCCTTCGGCTACCGCGTCACCGAGCCCGACGGGAGGCGCATACTCCCGGAGCTGCTCGCCGCACGCGGCATCGCGGGACCCGATGTCGGCCGCCTCCAGCGGGAAGGCGCGCTGCACGGCGTCACGCTCGAAGAGGTGAGCTCGGTACGGCGAGGGCAGAAGTTCGCCTTCGTCATGGACACCCGGCTCTGCGACGGCGTCCACGCCCTCGCCGACGGCTGCGACATGCTCGTCATCGAGTCCACCTTCCTGGACGCGGACGAACAACTCGCCCTCGACCACGGCCACTTGACCGTGGGGCAGGCCGCCCGGGTCGCGGTGGACTCCGGCGTGCGGCATCTCGTACTGACCCACTTCAGCCAGCGCTACCCCGACCCCGGCGTATTCGAGCAGCAGGCCCGGGACGCGGGATTCGACGGTGAACTCACCGTCGCACAAGACCTGTTGCGTGTACCTCTGCCCAAACGAACCACCTGAGTGAGCCGCCGTCATGCCCCTTCCCAAAGCCGAACTCCACCTCCACATCGAGGGGACGCTCGAACCCGAGCTGGCCTTCTCCCTCGCCGCCCGCAACGGCGTCACCCTCCCGTACGCGGACACCGAAGAGCTCCGCAAGGCCTATCTCTTCGATGACCTGCAGTCCTTCCTCGACCTGTACTACGGGCTCATGGCCGTGCTGCGCACCGAGGAAGACTTCGAGGAGCTCGCCGACGCCTATCTGGCGAGGGCCGCCCGGCAGGGCGTGCGGCACGCCGAGATCTTCTTCGACCCGCAGGCCCACATGGCACGCGGCGTCGCCATCGGGACGGTGATCGAAGGGCTCGGACGCGCCCTCGACCGCAGCGCCGAGCGGCACGGCATCTCGACCCGGCTCATCATGTGCTTCCTGAGGGACCAGTCCGCCGAATCGGCCCTGGAGACCCTGGAGGCCGCGCGGCCCCATCTCCACCGGATCATCGGCGTCGGACTCGACTCCGCCGAGGTCGGCCACCCGCCCGCCAAGTTCCGCGAGGTGTATGAGGCGGCTGCCGCGCTCGGTCTGCGCCGGGTCGCGCACGCGGGCGAGGAGGGCCCGCCCGCGTACATCACGGAGGCCCTCGACGTCCTGGGCGTCGAGCGCATCGACCACGGGCTGCGGTGCATGGAGGACCTGCAGCTGGTGGAACGCCTGGTGCGCGACCGGGTGCCGCTCACCCTCTGCCCGCTGTCCAACGTCCGGCTGCGCGCCATCGACGTACTCGAAGAGCACCCCCTCGCGCGGATGATGGACGCCGGGCTGCTGTGCACGGTCAACTCCGACGACCCCGCGTACTTCGGCGGCTACGTCGACGACACGTTCCACGCCGTACGGGAAGCCCTGTCCCTCGACCAGGAGCGACTGCGGGAACTCGCGCGGAACTCGTTCGAGGCGTCCTTCCTCGACGGGAGCGCGGAGGAAGAGGCACTGCGGGCGCGGTACATCGCCGAGGTCGCGGATTATTCGTTCGACTGATCGCCGCCGGGACGGCCTTGAACAAGACCGTCCGGCGTCCGTCCGTTACGGTCCCTGCATGGTCGTACCTCTCAAACCCAGCATCGACCCGCTCAAGGCAGCCCGCAGAGCAGGCGATCCGCCCTGTGACGTCTTCCTCACCGGCACAGTCTTCCTCGACATCATCTTCACCGGCCTGGACTCCGCGCCCGTACGCGGCACCGAGTCCTGGGCGCGCGGGATGGGGTCGAGCCCCGGCGGCGTCGCCAACATGGCGACCGCCCTCGCCCGGCTCGGCCTGCGCACCTCGCTCGCGGCGGCCTTCGGGGACGACCACTACGGGGAGTACTGCTGGGACGCGCTCGAACAGGGCGAGGGCATCGACCTCACGACGTCACGCACCGTCCCCGGCTGGCACTCACCGGTGACCGTCTCCATGGCGTACGAGGGCGAGCGGACCATGGTCAGCCACGGCCACGAGCCGCCGCCCGACGCCGATTCCCCGGACGGCGGCGCCCCGACCTGCCCGCCACGCGCGCGTGCCGCCGTCGCCTCCCTGACGCCCGGCACGCGCGCGCCGTGGATCGCCGGGGCCGCGCGCTCGGGCACGCGGATCTTCGCCGACGTCGGCTGGGACGACACCGGGCGCTGGGACCTCGCGGGACTCCCGGACCTGGCGCACTGCGAGGCGTTCCTGCCGAACGCGGAGGAAGCCATGCGGTACACCCGCACGGACTGCCCCCGGGCCGCCGCGCGGGCACTGACCGAGCACGTGCCGCTCGCCGTGGTGACGCTGGGTGCCGAAGGGGCGTACGCGGTGGACGGCAGGACCGGCGAGACCGCCGAGGTCCCGGCCATCGCCGTCGAGGCGCTCGACCCCACGGGCGCCGGTGACGTCTTCGTGGCGGGCTTCGTGACCGGCACCCTCGCCGGGTGGCCCCTCGCCGACCGGCTCGCCTTCGCGGGGCTCACGGCGGCGCTCTCCGTGCAGGAGTTCGGGGGCTCGCTCTCGGCGCCCGGCTGGGCGGAGGTCGCCACGTGGTGGCGGACCGTGCGGGAGGTCGACGACCAGGACCCGGTGGCGCTGCGCAGGTACGGGTTCCTGGAGGGCCTCCTTCCGGAGGCCACACGCCCGTGGCCGCTGCGGCGGGCGGTGCCGACGATCGGGTTCCGGTCCGCGTAGCCGGAGCAGTCGCCGGTCCTGTCGCGCGCGACAGGAGTGGAAAAGCCCTACGGCGGTGACAGTGGTGCGTCGTACCCTTGGGAGTGCAAGGCTGTCGAGCGGCCACCAAGCCCCGCATGAGGAGGATGAGCAGGCCTAAGTGCCGGCCCATGACTCAGACACCCACAGCTCGTACCCCTGCCCAGGGCCAGTCGCGAGCACACTTCACCGTTCCGGCGAACCACCCGATGGTGACGGTGCTCGGCTCCGGAGACGCCCTGTTGCGCGTGATCGAGAAGGCCTTCCCGGCGGCCGACATCCATGTCCGGGGCAATGAGATCAGCGCTGTCGGTGACGCCCATGAAGTCACCCTCATCCAGCGCCTGTTCGACGAGATGATGCTGGTGCTCCGCACCGGTCAGCCGATGACGGAGGACGCAGTGGAACGCTCGATCGCCATGCTCAGGGCGGACGAGGCAGGAGAGGGCGACGGCACGGAGACCCCGGCCGAGGTCCTCACGCAGAACATCCTCTCGTCCCGCGGCCGCACGATCCGCCCCAAGACGCTCAACCAGAAGCGGTACGTCGACGCGATCGACAAGAACACCATCGTCTTCGGCATCGGCCCCGCGGGCACCGGCAAGACGTACCTCGCCATGGCCAAGGCCGTCCAGGCCCTCCAGGCCAAGCAGGTCAACCGCATCATCCTGACCCGCCCCGCCGTCGAGGCCGGTGAACGCCTCGGCTTCCTGCCGGGCACGCTCTACGAAAAGATCGACCCGTACCTGCGCCCGCTGTACGACGCCCTGCACGACATGCTCGACCCGGACTCGATTCCTCGGCTGATGGCGGCGGGGACTATTGAGGTGGCGCCGCTGGCATACATGAGGGGTCGCACCCTGAATGACGCCTTCATCATCCTGGACGAGGCGCAGAACACCAGCGTCGAGCAGATGAAGATGTTCCTCACCCGCCTCGGCTTCGAGTCGAAGATCGTGATCACGGGCGACGTCACCCAGGTCGACCTGCCGAACGGCACCAAGTCCGGTCTGCGGCAGGTCCAGGACATCCTGGAGGGCATCGACGACGTGCACTTCTCGCGGCTCACGTCCCACGATGTCGTACGGCACAAGCTCGTCGGCCGTATCGTCGACGCGTACGAGAAGTACGACGACAGCCAGCAGAACAAGAAACACGGGAAGTAGCGGAAGCCGCACCATGTCGATCGACGTCAACAACGAATCCGGAACCGAGGTCGACGAGCAGGCGATCCTCGACATCGCCCGCTACGCCCTCGCGCGGATGCGCATCCACCCGCTCTCCGAGCTCTCGGTGATCGTCGTGGACGAGGACGCCATGGAGCAGCTCCACATCCAGTGGATGGACCTGCCGGGGCCGACGGACGTCATGTCCTTCCCCATGGACGAGCTGCGCCCGCCGGCCAAGGACGAGGAGGAGCCCCCGCAGGGCCTCCTCGGCGACATCGTGCTCTGCCCCGAGGTCGCCATCAAGCAGGGCAAGGAAGCGCCCACGGAGCACTCCATGGACGAGGAGCTCCAGCTGCTCACCGTCCATGGGGTGCTTCACCTGCTCGGGTACGACCACGAGGAGCCGGACGAGAAGGCCGAGATGTTCGGTCTTCAGGCGGCCATCGTCGACGGCTGGCGCGGCGAGAACGGCCTGACCGGGCCGTCTCCGGCGCCCACCGTCTCGTAGGGCCATGAGCTTCCAGCTGATCGCGGGCGCCGTCGCCCTGGTCGTCGTCGCCTGGCTCGCGGCCTGCGCCGAGGCGGGCATCGCCCGCACCTCCAGCTTCCGCGCCGAGGAGGCGGTCCGCTCCGGGCGGCGCGGCAGCGCCAAGCTCGCGCAGGTCGCCGCCGACCCCACCCGCTATCTGAACGTGGCGCTGCTCGTGCGCGTCGCGTGCGAGATGGCGGCGGCGTCCCTGGTGACGTACGCCTGCCTGAACGAATTCCCCGAGACCTGGGAGGCGCTCGCCGTCGCCATCGCGGTGATGGTCCTCGTCTCGTACGTGGCCGTGGGCGTCTCACCCCGCACCATCGGCCGCCAGCACCCGCTCAACACGGCGACCGCCGCCGCGTACGTCCTGCTGCCGCTGGCCCGCATCATGGGCCCCATCCCGCCGCTCCTGATCCTCATCGGCAACGCCCTCACGCCCGGCAAGGGCTTTAGGCGCGGCCCGTTCGCCTCCGAGGCCGAGCTGCGCGCGATGGTCGACCTGGCCGAGAAGGAATCGCTCATCGAGGACGACGAGCGCCGCATGGTGCACTCCGTCTTCGAGCTCGGCGACACCCTCGTACGCGAAGTCATGGTGCCCCGGACGGACTTGGTCGCCATCGAGCGCTTCAAGACCATCCGGCAGGCCCTCACGCTCGCGCTGCGGTCCGGTTTCTCGCGCATCCCGGTGACGGGCGAGAGCGAGGACGACGTCGTCGGCATGGTCTATCTCAAGGACCTGGCCCGCAAGACGCACATCAACCGCGACAGCGAGTCGGACCTGGTGTCGACGGCGATGCGCCCGGCGACGTTCGTGCCCGACACGAAGAACGCGGGCGACCTGCTGCGCGAGATGCAGCAGGAGCGCAACCACGTCGCCGTCGTCATCGACGAGTACGGCGGCACGGCCGGGATCGTCACCATCGAGGACATCCTGGAAGAGATCGTCGGCGAGATCACCGACGAGTACGACCGTGAACTGCCGCCCGTCGAGGAGCTCGACGACGGCTGCTACCGCGTCACCGCGCGCCTCGACATCGGTGACCTCGGCGAGATCTTCGGGCTCGACGAGTTCGACGACGAGGACGTCGAGACGGTCGGCGGCCTGCTCGCCAAGGCCCTCGGCCGGGTGCCGATCGCCGGTGCGTCGGCGGTCGTGCCGCTGCCCGACGGGCGCGAGCTGCGGCTCACCGCGGAGTCCGCCGCAGGGCGGCGGAACAAGATCGTGACGGTGCTCGTGGAGCCGGTCGCGCCGGCGGGCGCGGAGAAGGAGACCCCGCAGTGACTCCGCAGGAACTGCGTACGTTCTGCCTGTCGTTCAACGACGTGGTCGAGGAGTTTCCGTTCGGGCCCGAGGCCTCGGTGTTCAAGGTCGCGGGCAAGATGTTCGCGCTGAGCTCGCTGGACGCGACGCCGCTGACCGTGAACCTCAAGTGCGAACCCGACCTGGCGGTCCAGCTGCGGGCCGCGCACCCGGAGATCGCGCCCGGCTGGCACATGAACAAGCGGCACTGGAACACCGTGACGGTGGACGCCGAACTCCCGGACGCGATGGTCCGGGAGCTGGTCGAGGACTCGTACGACCTGGTGGTGGCCGGGCTCCCGAAGGCCGTGCGGTTGCGTCTCGACCGGCCCTAGACCGACAGGGCCTAGGCGTTACGCCGGTTTCGCAGGCCCGTCGCCACCAGGGCCGCCGTCACCAGCAGGACGGCCGTGTCGATCAGGAGCACCGTTCGCGTGCCCGCCAGGAGATCCGTGTTCGTGGTCGCGAGGACTCCCAGGAGCGGGATGCCGATCGTGATGCCCACCTGCTGGGTGGACGTCACCAGGCCGGTGGCCAGGCCCTGCTCCTCGTCCGGAACACCCGAGGTGACGGTCACGCCGTACGAGATGATCGCGCCGAGGTGGAACATGCTCGCCAGCGAGACGCCCGCGGTGGCGAGCCAGACCGACCAGGCGCCCTCGTCGATGCCGAGCAGCGTCGCGATCAACAGGCCCTGGCCGAGCAGCGAGACGACGAGGGTACGGCGCGCTCCGAAGCGGCTGATGACCTTCGGCGCGTACATCCCGGCGACCACGGACAGCGCGCCCTGCACGCCGAAGACGAGCCCCGTCCGGAAGGCGGAGAGCCCCAGGACCTCCTGGAGGTACAGGGTGAGGGCGAAGATGACCGCCGACATCATCGAGAACGTGACCAGACCGCCCAGGTTGCCCCACGCCACCGTCCGCCGCCGCAGCATCGGCAGCGAGACGAGCGGGGACGCGGCGCGCGACTCGACGTAGCCGAAGGCCGCGAGCAGCAGCACACCGGCGGCCAGCGTGACGATGACGTCGCCGCCGCCGAAGCCGCGCTCGGCCGCCGTGGAGAGCGCGTAGATCAGGGCGAGCAGACCGCCGGTGACGGTGACAGCGCCGGGGATGTCGAGGCGGGGGCGGTCCGGGGTGCGGGACTCGGGCAGGAGGCGCGGCGCGAGCGGCAGCACGATCAGCGCGAAGAGGGTCAGCAGGCCCATCGTGGAGCGCCAGCCGAGCGTGTCGGTGAGTACGCCGCCGAGGACCATGCCGATGGTGAAGCCGAGCGAGAGCAGCGTGCCGGAGATGCCGAGCGCCCGGTCGCGCTGCGGCCCTTCGGGGAATGTGGTGGTGAGCAGGGACATGCCGGTCGGCACGATGGCGGCAGCGCCCACGCCCTGTAGCGCGCGCCCGGCGAGGAAGGACGCCGGGTCCCAGGCGAACGTCGCCAGGAGCGAGGCGAGGCCGAAGAGCGCCAGGCCGCCGACGAACAGCTTGCGGCGGCCGAACAGGTCCCCGGTGCGGCCGAAGAGCAGCAGGAAGCCACCGGAGGGAAGGGCGAACGCGGTCACCGCCCACTGGAGCGCGGACTGGCTCATGCCCAGGTCGGAGCCGAGCACGGGCAGCGCCACGTTCAGCACGGAGAAGTCGAGCGCGACCATGAACTGGGCGGCGCAGAGCACGAAGAGGACGAGCTTGTCGCGGGGAGAGAGCTTGGGGGCCGCGGGGGTGGGGCCGGGTGTGGGGGTCGTGGTGGACGGGGGAGTGGTGGTGTCGATCGCCATGGCCATGAGCTTCGGGCGTCCGGAATAGGCGTGGGGAGCGGGAACTTATGCTGGTGGTCGTAACACCAGGCAGGGGGAGCTGCGCATGACAGGGACGAGTGGGGCGGCGGCCGTGCGGCCCGGGGACGAGGCCAAGGCACGGCGACTCGGCGAGCTGCGCGAGTTCCTGATGAGCCGCCGGGCCCGGGTCAGCCCCGCGGAGGCGGGCCTTCCGGACGGTGGGGCGCGGCGGCGCACGCCGGGTCTTCGCCGCGAGGAGGTCGCCGTGCTCGCCGGGGTCGGCGCGTCCTGGTACCAGTGGCTGGAGCAGGGCCGCGACATCTCGGTGTCGCCGCAGGTCCTGGACTCCGTGGGGCGCGTCCTGAAGCTGTCGAGCGCGGAGCGGCGGCATCTGTATGTGCTCGCCGGGCTCAACCCGCCCGCGCCCGAGGTCGAGCAGGCCGACCGGGACATGTGCGAGGGGTTGCAGCGGCTGATCGATACGTGGATGCCGTACCCGGCGCACATCATGGACCGCTACTACAACTGCGTCCTCTACAACGACGCGGCCGGAATGGTCTTCGGGATGCGTCCCGAGATCACCCAGAACTGCATCGTGGACTTCTTCACGGACCCCATCTACCGCTCCCGGAGCGTGAGTTGGCGGGAGAACGCGGAGAACATCGTCGCGCAGTTCCGCGCGTCGTGCTCGGAGACCCCGAACGACGAGGGGTTCCAGGCGATCCTCGCCGAGCTGCGGGAGACAGCTGGCGAGGAGTTCACCGAGCTGTGGGAGCGGCGGGACGTGCGGCCTGCCGGGCAGGTCCACAAGGAGCTCACGCATCCGCTGGTGGGGGCGTTGCACGTCGAGTCGACGGCGTTGCGGGTGCCTGCGCGGCCCGACCTGACGATCGTGCTGCACACGCCGCTTCCGGTGGCGGAGACCGCGGCGAAACTGGAGTGGCTCGCGTCGCCGGAGGGGCGGCGGGGGGCGATGTACCCGGTGGCCCCGCTGGCGATGTAGCGCTCTGTGCTCCGTATGCTCGGCTCATGACCGAGAGTGCTGCGTCGCCTGACGCGCTTGACGCTGAGGACCGGAAGATCGTTACGCTGGCTCGTTCGGCGCGGGCGCGGAATGGGGTGGCCGAGGGGGCCGCTGTGCGGGACGAGACGGGGCGGACTTATGTCGCCGGGACCGTTTCCCTCGACTCCCTGAAGCTTTCCGCGCTGCGTACTGCCGTGGCGATGGCTGTCGCCTCCGGCGCGGAGTCCCTGGAGGCGGCGGCGGTTGTCTCCTCCGAGGAGGCGCTTTCGGCGGAGGATCTTTCCGCTGTGCGGGACCTTGGCGGGGCCGGGACGCCGGTTTTCCTTGCGGGGCCTGATGGGGTGGTTCGGGTGCGGGCCGAGGCGGGCTGAGGTCTGGCCTCCGGCGGTTTTTCCCCCATCCCGCCCCTTCCCGAAACTGGGGCTCCGCCCCAGACCCCGACAAGATGGCCTCAAACGCCGGCCGGGCTGGATTTCCAGCCCGTCCGGCGTTTGAGGACGAACTCGGCGGAGCCGGTGATCAAACCGCGTCCGGACCCCGCTCACCCGTCCGTACCCGCACCACCGTCTCCACCGGTACCGCCCACACCTTCCCGTCACCGATCTTCCCCGTGGCCGCCGCGCGGACGATCGCGTCGATGACCGGGTCGAGGTCGGGGTCCTCGACGACGACCTCGATGCGGACCTTCGGGACCAGGTCCACCTGGTACTCCGCGCCCCGGTACACCTCCGTGTGCCCCCGCTGGCGTCCGTACCCGCTCGCCTCCGTGACCGTGAGGCCCTGGACGCCCAGTTCCTGGAGCGCGGTCTTCACCTCGTCCAGGCGGAACGGCTTGATGACCGCGGTAACGAGCTTCATGCGACGGTGCTCCCCTTCATCGGGCTGACCAGGACGCCGTGATCGTAGGCGGTCTCCGCGTGGTGCGTCTGGTCGAGGCCCGTCAGCTCGTCGTCGGCGGACGCGCGGAAGCCCATCGCCTTGTCGATCGCCTTGCCGATGCCGTACGTCACCAAGAACGTGTACGCCGCGACGGCGAGCACCGCCACCGTCTGCTTGCCCAACTGGGCGAGCCCGCCCCCGTAGAAGAGCCCCTCCGCGCCGTCCGTCATCGTGGCCGTCGCGAACAGGCCGATCAGGAGCGTGCCGATCACGCCGCCGACCAGGTGGACGCCCACGACGTCCAGCGAGTCGTCGTAGTCGAAGCGGAACTTCCACGCCACGGCGTACGAGCAGACGACGCCCGCCGCGAGACCGATCACCGCGGCCCCCAGGATGCCGACCACCCCGCACGACGGCGTGATCGCCACCAGGCCCGCCACCGCGCCCGACGCGGCGCCGAAGGTGGTGGGGTGGCCGTCGCGCTTCTGCTCCACGAAGAGCCAGCCGAGCAGGCCGGTGCACCCGGCGAGGAGCGTGTTCAGGAGGGAGGCCGCCGCGAGGCCGTTCGCGCCGAGGGCCGAGCCGCCGTTGAAGCCGAGCCAGCCGAACCAGAGCAGGCCCGCGCCCATCAGGACCATCGGCAGGTTGTGCGGACGCATCGCGTCCTTCTTGAAGCCGAGCCGCGGGCCGAGTACCAGGCACAGGGCGAGGCCCGATGCGCCCGAAGCGATCTCCACGACCAGGCCGCCCGCGAAGTCCAGTGCGCCGAGGGACGAGGAGATCCAGCCGTCCGGGCCCCAGACCCAGTGCGCCACGGGAACGTATACGAGCAGCGCCCAGAGGGGCACGAAGACCAGCCAGGCCGCGAACTTCGCGCGGTCCGCGATCGCGCCGCTGATCAGCGCCGTGGTGAGGATCGCGAAAGTGAGCTGGAAGGTGGTGAAGAGGAGGGTCGGGACCGTGCCCGTGAGGGTCTGCGGGCCGATGCCCGCCATCCCGAAGTGGTCGACGCCGCCGATCAGGCCCGCGAACGCGTCGTCGCCGAACGCGAGCGAGTAGCCGGCGAGCAGCCACACCACCGTGACCAGGGCGATCGACACGAAGGACATCAAGAGCATGTTGAGGACGCTCTTCGTGCGGACCATGCCCCCGTAGAAGAGGGCGAGGCCCGGTGTCATCAGCAGGACGAGGGCGGTGGCCGCGAGCAGCCAGGCTGTGTCGCCGGTGTCGGGTCCCTCGGCCGCGGCCAAGGTGGTGGTCAGGGACTGCACGGGGAATCTCTCCTCCGGGTGGGGGCAGAGGGAGAGCGTCACCGTCGCGCGTTTCGGGACGGACACCCGGGCGTTTCCGCCGTGTTTCGTGTTGCGCGGGGGTTTCCGCGAGCTCACCGATGCCGCATCCGGGCCTCATCGGCGCCTCTGCGTACTGCGGCCCTCCGGCGATCAGGGAGAATGGGCGCCATGAGCGTTCGTACCGAGTCATCCGAGCCGTCCGAGGCCACCCACCGCGCCGGCTTCGCCTGCTTCGTGGGCCGCCCCAATGCGGGCAAGTCCACCCTTACGAATGCTCTGGTCGGCCAGAAGGTGGCGATCACCGCGAACCAGCCGCAGACCACGCGGCACACGGTGCGCGGCATCGTGCACCGGCCCGACGCCCAGCTGATCCTGGTGGACACCCCCGGGCTCCACAAGCCGCGCACGCTCCTGGGCGAGCGGCTGAACGACGTCGTGCGTACGACGTGGGCCGAGGTCGACGTCATCGGGTTCTGTCTGCCCGCGAACGAGAAGCTCGGCCCCGGCGACCGGTTCATCGCCAAGGAACTGGCGACGATCAAGAAGACGCCGAAGATCGCGGTCGTGACGAAGACCGACCTCGTCGACAGCAAGACGCTCGCCGAGCAGCTCATCGCCATCGACCAGCTCGGCAAGGAGCTCGGCTTCGAGTGGGCGCAGATCGTGCCGGTGTCGGCGGTCGGCGACAAGCAGGTCAAGCTGCTCGCGGACCTGATCGTCCCGATGCTCCCCGAGAGCCCGCCGCTCTACCCCGAGGGCGACCTCACGGACGAGCCCGAGCAGGTCATGGTCGCCGAGCTGATCCGCGAGGCCGCGCTCGAGGGCGTACGGGACGAGCTGCCGCACTCCATCGCCGTGGTGGTGGAGGAGATGCTGCCGCGCAAGGACCGCCCCGCGGACAAGCCGATGCTCGACATCCACGCGAACGTATACATCGAGCGCCCCAGCCAGAAGGGCATCATCATCGGCCCGAAGGGCAAGCGCCTCAAGGAGGTCGGGATCAAGTCCCGCCAGCAGATCGAGGCCCTGCTCGGTACGCCCGTCTTCCTGGACCTGCACGTCAAGGTCGCCAAGGACTGGCAGCGCGACCCCAAGCAGTTGCGCAAGCTTGGCTTTTGAGCGGGGTGCACGTGGCTCGGCAGATCACCGGCTCCGCCGAGTTCGTCCTCAATCGCCGGACGGGCTCAACCCGTCTCACTCGACGCCCTTGATCCGGTACACAAGCAGCGCCCCCGCAAGCCCGATCACCGCCGCCACCAGATACAGCACCCGGTAGCCGCCCAAGTGCGTCACGATCGGGGCCGCCAGGGCGGGGGCGGCCACCTGCGGGAGTGAGTTGGCGATGTTGATGACGCCCATGTCCTTGCCGCGGTCCATGGCCTTCGGCAGTACGTCCGTCATCAGCGCGAAGTCCACCGACGTGAAGACGCCGAAGCCCACCCCGAGCACGGCCGCCGCGACGATCGCCCCCGGCCAGGTCTGCCAGCCGGACAGCAGGGCCGTCGCCACCGCCATCAGGACGCCGGACCAGAGCACGAACGGCTTGCGGCGGCCCACGCCGTCCGACCAGACGCCGCCGACGACCACCGTCGCGAGCAGCGTCAGGCCGTTCACCGCCGTGAGGATCAGGACGCCCTCGTCCGGGTCGGCGTAGTCCAGGCGGTCCCGCAGGTAGTAGAGGAGATAGAGCAGGACCAGGGCGTTGCTCAGGTTCATCAGGAAGCGGGTCAGCCAGGCCCAGCCCAGGTCCGGGTAGCGGCGCGGGCTCAGCCAGAAGGCGCGGGCGAACGACCGCCACGCGAACGGCGGCCTGTCCCGTGGCGCGAGGCGCAGGTCCCGGTGGCGCAGGACGTACGGCAGAACCCCCGCCACCGTGAACACCGCGCACGCCGCGTACCCCGCGCCCACACCCCCGGCCACCGTCGCCAGGCCCGTCCCCACCACCACGCCCAGGAGCTGCGCCGCCCCGAGCCAGCCGCCCACCGCGCCCCGCTGGAGCCGCGGCACCCGGTCCGGCACGGCCGCCGTGACCGCTGCGAACGCGGCGTTCAGGGTGAGCTGGACCAGGCACCAGCCCGCCGCCATCCACCACACGGACCCGGCGGCCGAAAGCAGCAGGAGCGCCGCCGCGCCGCCCGCCGTGCCCGCCACGATCCACGGCGTGCGCCGCCCGAAGCGCGACACGGTGCGGTCCGAAAGCGCGCCGAAGAGCGGGTTCGACGCGAGGGACACCACGGCCCCCGCGCCCGCCACCCACGCAAGGACCGTCTCCTTCGACGTACCGGCCGGCGCGAGGTCCTCCGCCTGGAGGGCGAGCAGGATCTGGAGCGGGCCGTACCAGCCCACCCAGATCGCCCCGTTGGCGAGCGAGAGCGCGGTCGTCCAGCTCCGCCCGACCCGCTCGGTCGGCTCCCGCAGCGCCTCAACCTGGCCTGCCGTCATGCCCGTTGCGCCCGCAGCGCCTCACGCAGCCACGCGTACGACGCCTTCGGAGTGCGCTCCAAAGTGGAGTAGTCGACGTGCACGAGACCGAAGCGCTGCCGGTAGCCCTCCGCCCACTCGAAGTTGTCCATCAGCGACCAGACGAAGTAGCCGCGTACGTCCACGCCCTCCTCCAACACCCGGTGCAGCGCCCGGAGATGGCCGTCGAGGTAGTCGATCCGCCGCTGGTCGTCGATTCCCTCGTACGAGCAGCCGTTCTCGGTGATCACCAGCGGCGGCAGCCGGTCGCCGTACCGGTCGCGGAAGCCGGTGAGGAGTTCGGTGAGCGACTCCGGGACCACCGGCCAGCCGAAGTCCGTCACCGGGTGGCCCTCCAATTCGCGTGGTGAGAAAGGGAGTTCCGGCGGGAGCGTCAGGCCCGAGAACTCCGTGGAGTCCGGGAGCGGGGCGCCCACCTTCGTCGGCTGGTAGAAGTTGATCCCGTACCAGTCGACCGGCTCCGCGATGACCTTCAGGTCCGCCTCGATGTCGCCGCCCGGCATCAACTCCCCGATGCCGTCCGGGTATAGGCCAAGGATCAGCGGGTCCGCGAAGAGGCGGTTGAGGAGTACGTCGTAGAAGTCCGCCGCCTCCGTGTCCTCGGCCGAGGGTGACGCGGGCCAGGTGGGGCCGTGCGAGTTGGCGATGCCGATGTCCGTGACGCCCGCCGCGCGCAGCGCCCGTACGGCGAGGCCATGGGCGAGGAGCTGGTGGTGCGCCACCGGCAGCGCGTCGAACATGAGCTGCTCGCCGGGCGCGTGCTGGCCGAGCGCGTGGCCGAGCAGGGTGTGTTCGGCGGGTTCGTTGAGGGTGATCCACTTCTTGGCCCGGTCGCCGATGCGGGCGGCCACCACGCCCGCGTACTCGGCGAAGCGCTCGGCCGTGTCCCGCCGCAGCCAGCCGCCCTCATCGGCGAGCGCGAGGGGCGTGTCCCAGTGGAAGAGCGTCGGGACGGGGCTCACGCCCGCCGAGCACAGCTCGTCGACAAGACGGTCGTAGAAGTCCAGGCCCTTGGCGCTCACCTCGCCCGCCCCGCTCGGCAGCACGCGCGGCCACGACACCGAGAAGCGGTAGGCGCCCACGCCCAACTCCCGGATGAGCGCGACGTCTTCGCGGTAGCGGTGGTAGTGGTCGCAGGCGACGGCGGCCGTCGTGCCGTCCTTCACCCTGCCCGGCACGGCGGTGAACGCGTCCCAGACCGAGGGGCCGCGTTCACCGACGGCGCCCTCGATCTGGTGAGCCGATGTGGACACCCCCCACAGGAAGTCGCGGGGGAACTGAGGTAGTGGTTCGCGCGCATCGCTCGCTGCCATGGGCGCGATCTTCCGTACGGCCGCGTACGGAAGTCAATGGGCGTACCTCAGAAAACGTGAACACCGCTCAGGTTTTTACGAGCCCTCCTTGAGGACACGCGTGATCAGCCTCCGCTGCGAATCCGTCAGGCGTGGATCCGAGCAGTACACCGTGTGGCCGTCCACGGTGAGCTGGTAGCTGAAGCCGTCCGGCACCCCTATGGGCGGCGTGCTCCGGCCCTCGGCCATGGCCTCTTGGGCCAGGGCCTGCCACTCGGGGGCATCGGGCAGACCCGAGGTGTCGACCTCGGCGTGCCGCTCGATGCCCGCGAATCCTCCCGTGCGCTTCACCTGGATACGCATGGAACCTGTCTACTCCATGGGGAGGCCGGTTGGTAGGTCAGGTGGTCGGCACGCCGACCTGGGACCACGCCTTCACGACGGCACCGTGCTCCTCGCCCTCCCCGTACTTGTCGCGCGCCGCGGCCACCGTCAGCTTTGCGAAGTCCACGAAGGACGCGTCCTGCGCGAGCTCGCCGCCGGTCAGGACGGCGTACCAGATCTGTCCGGCCCGCTCCCACGCGTTGCCGCCGAGCGCCTCGGCGAGCAGGTAGAAGGCGTGGTTGGGGATGCCGGAGTTGATGTGCACGCCGCCGTTGTCGCGGCCCGTGCGGACGTAGTGGTCCATGTCGGCGGGCTGCGGGTCCTTGCCGAGCACGTCGTCGTCGTAGGCCGTGCCGGGGGCCTTCATGGAGCGCAGCGCCTTGCCCGTGACGCGCGGGGCGAGCAGCCCGGCGCCGATCAGCCAGTCGGCCTCGGAGGCGGTCTGGCCGAGCGTGTACTGCTTGATCAGCGAGCCGAAGACGTCCGCGAACGACTCGTTCAGGGCGCCCGGCTGGCCGAAGTACGTGAGGTTCGCCGTGTACTGGACGACGCCGTGCGTCAGCTCGTGGCCGATGACGTCCACGGGGATGGTGAAGTCGAGGAAGATCTCGCCGTCACCGTCGCCGAACACCATCTGTTCGCCGTTCCAGAATGCGTTCCCGTACTTCTCGCCGTAGTGGACCGTCGCGTTCATCGGCAGGCCGCTGCCGTCGATGGAGTTGCGCTGGTACGACTTCAGGAACAGCTCGAAGGTCGCGCCGAGGCCCGCGTACGCGCGGTTGACGGTCGCGTCCTTGCCGGGCTTCTCGCCCTCGCCGCGGACCTTGCGGCCCGGCAGCTCGGTCTTGTGCTTCGCGTCGTAGATCGTGCGGTGCGGTTTGCTCTCCGCCGCTTCCTTGGGCAGCGAGACGGCCGGGGCGCCGATGACCGTGGTCAGGCGGCGGTGGGTGCGCTCGATGGAGTCCCGCTCCAGGGTGCGGCGGGCGGGCCCTGCGAGCGCGGCGTCGTCACTCTGGGCCAGAGTGTCGAGCACGTGGGGCGGAATGATGGTGCAGAAGACAGGCTCGAAGCCTGGGTTGGCGGTCATGGCGTGCAATGTGGCACTGGGTCATGCCGCTGTCACTACCTGCAACCATGATTAGTGAAATAGAGGTATTGATCACCTCTTACCCGTTACCTGATGGCGATCCCGCATACTGATACGCACCCGCGCACACAGCGCGGCTCGGCTAGGCTGCGGAGCATCATGCGTTACGGGCTGCTTCTCCTTAGCTGCCGCGGCGAGGGCCTGTAGTCGAGGCCGACCCCCTCCCCGCGGAGTTCGGTGTTGCTCGCGAAGCGACCGTCGGCCGTCCTTAAGGACACTCCCGAGGAGCCCCCGCATCATGGCGATCAAGCCCAATCTGCAGCGCGCGACTTCCATGCCGGTCCACAAGTACGGCCAGTACGACCAGGTCGACATCCCCGACCGTACGTGGCCGGACAACCGCATCACGGTCGCTCCCCGCTGGCTCTCCACGGACCTGCGTGACGGCAACCAAGCACTTATCGACCCGATGTCCCCCGCGCGCAAGCGCGAGATGTTCGACCTGCTGGTCCGCATGGGCTACAAGGAGATCGAGGTCGGCTTCCCCTCCTCGGGCCAGACCGACTTCGACTTCGTACGGTCGATCATCGAGGACGGCGCGATCCCGGACGACGTCACGATCTCCGTCCTGACGCAGGCCCGCGAAGAGCTGATCTCCCGCACCGTCGAGTCGCTGGTCGGCGCCAAGCGCGCCACCGTGCACCTCTACAACGCGACCGCGCCCGTCTGGCGCGAGGTCGTCTTCCGCGGCTCGAAGGACGCGGTCAAGCAGATCGCCGTCGACGGCACCCGCCTGGTCATGGAGTACGCCGAGAAGCTGCTGGGCCCCGAGACGATCTTCGGCTACCAGTACAGCCCCGAGATCTTCACGGACACCGAGCTGGACTTCGCCCTGGAGGTCTGCGAGGCCGTCTGCGACGTGTGGCAGCCCGAAGAGGGCCGCGAGATCATCCTCAACCTGCCCGCCACGGTGGAGCGTTCGACGCCCTCCACCCACGCGGACCGCTTCGAGTGGATGTCCCGCAACCTCACCCGGCGCGAGCACGTCTGCCTGTCCGTCCACCCGCACAACGACCGCGGCACCGCCGTCGCCGCCGCCGAACTGGCCATCATGGCCGGCGCCGACCGCATCGAGGGCTGCCTGTTCGGGCAGGGCGAGCGCACCGGCAACGTCGACCTGGTCACGCTGGGCATGAACCTCTTCTCGCAGGGCGTGGACCCGCAGATCGACTTCTCCGACATCGACGAGATCCGCCGCACCGCCGAGTACTGCAACCAGATGGAGATCCACCCCCGCCACCCGTACGCGGGCGACCTCGTCTACACCGCCTTCTCCGGCTCCCACCAGGACGCCATCAAGAAGGGCTTCGAGGCGATGGGCGTCCGGGCCGAGCAGCAGGGCAAGACGGTCGACGACATCGAGTGGGCCGTCCCGTACCTGCCCATCGACCCCAAGGACGTCGGCCGTTCGTACGAGGCCGTCATCCGCGTCAACTCGCAGTCCGGCAAGGGCGGCATCGCCTACGTCCTGCAGAACGACCACAAGCTGGACCTGCCGCGCCGCATGCAGGTCGAGTTCTCCAAGATCATCCAGACGAAGACCGACACCGAGGGCGGCGAGGTCACGCCGGACGCGATCTGGGGCATCTTCCAGGACGAGTACCTGCCCAACCCCGCCAACCCGTGGGGCCGCATCCAGGTCAAGAACGGCCAGACCACCACCGACAAGGACGGCACCGACACCCTCACCGTCGAGGCGACGGTCGACGGCGCCGACACCGTCCTGACCGGCACCGGCAACGGCCCGATCTCGGCCTTCTTCAACGCGCTGCAGGGCATCGGCATCGACGTACGCCTCCTGGACTACCAGGAGCACACGATGAGCGAAGGAGCCTCCGCGCAGGCCGCCTCGTACATCGAGTGCGCCATCGGCGACAAGGTCCTGTGGGGCATCGGCATCGACGCGAACACGACACGTGCCTCGCTGAAGGCCGCGGTCTCCGCCGTGAACCGCGCGGCGCGCTGACACATCAGCTGACACACCACCCCATCGGCTCCCGAGGTTTTCCTCGGGAGCCGATCAGGGTGCGGTACCGGCCATCTCTCGTACAAGGTGCTGACGTCACATCAACAATGTGGCTAACATCACGCCCAACGCGGCAATGTTGCCGGGGCGTTACGGAGGTGCGTGGTGCTGCCAGATCGGGGACGGAACGGCCGGGAATCCCGCATCATCGCCACGCCCGTTTCGCGTGGACGGGTCCTGCGCAGGCGCCTGATCGGCGTGCACACGGCCTGGACCACCGTCGGGGACGGCGAGTTCTTCTGCCCCGGCTGCGGCGGCGACCGCAACTACTGTCGCCGCACCGGCCGTCGCCGCTTTGTCCTGCTCGGCCTCCCCGTCCTGCCACGCGGCACCGCGGGCCCCATCGTCGAGTGCGCCGCCTGCGGTGACCACTTCGGTACGGACGTTCTCGGCCATCCCACGACCACACGGCTCTCGGCCATGGTGCGCGACGCCGTGCACACCGTCGTCCTCGCGATTCTCGCCGCCGGCGGCACCTCGGCGCGCTCCACGCTCGACGCGGCCGTCGGCGCGCTGCGCGGCGCCGGGTTCGACGACTGCCGCGAGGACCAGCTCGTCGCGCTCGTCGAGGCGCTCGCCGCGGACACCGGCCGCGCGACCGTCCCGGACTGCGGGCCCGGCCTGGCCATAGAACTCCACGAGGCCCTCGGCCCGCTGGCCCCACACCTCGCCCCCGCCGGACGCGAGGCGCTGCTGCTCCAGGGCGCGCGGATCGCCCTCGCCGACGGCCCGTACACCCCCGCCGAGCGCGAAGTGCTCACCACCACGGGCGGCGCCCTGACCATCGGCGCGGACGAAGTGACGCGGCTGATGGTGGCGGCACGCACGACGCACTTCTGACCCCCCGGAGCGCCTCGCTCCGTACTCCCGCGGGAGTAGCGCAGCGCCTTCGCCTCCCTGCGCCGTACGCCCCAACTCGCCCTCACGCCCGACGGATCGCACGACACCCTCCGGAAAGGTTGGCACCGAACCTGCCAACCTGCCGGAAGGAGGCCCGTCATGCGGGCCGAACAGACCACCGCACGACGGCGACGAGCCGTGCCCTGGGCGTTCCTCGGACTGTGGATCGCCGTCATCGCGCTCGCCGGGCCCTTCGCGTCGAAGCTGTCCGACGCCCAGCAGGACCGCGTCGTCGACTACCTCCCCGCCAGCGCCGACTCCACCGAAGTGGCCAAGATCCAGGACCAGTTGCCCGGCGGCGAGGCCACCGAGCTGGTGCTCGTCTACCACCGTGACGGCGGCCTCACCGCCGCCGACCGCGAGACCGCGGCCGCCCAGATCGCCGAGATCGGCCAGGCCCACAAGCTGACGTCCGACCCGCGCGCCGTACCGTCCAAGGACGGCACCACACTGATGTACCCCGTGGCGAGCACCGAGCCCGGACAGGATGAGAAAGCAAGGGACGCGCTCGTCGACGACGTACGCGAAGTCGCCCACGGTCAAGGCGGGTTGAGCGTCGACGTGGGCGGCTCCGGGGCGCTCGTCACCGACGCGGGCAAGGTCTACGACTCGCTCGGCGGGCCACTGCTCTACACCACCGCCGGTGTCGTCGCGCTGCTCCTGATCCTCATCTACCGCAGCCCGTTCCTGTGGCTCGTACCGCTCGCCGTCGCGGGCGTCGCGGACTACCTCGCGATGGGCATCGCGTACGGACTGCACGAAGGCCTAGGGACGTCCGTCACCGGCCAGAGCAGCGGCGTGATGACCATCCTCGTGTTCGGCGCGGGAACCGACTACGCACTGCTCATCGTCGCCCGCTACCGCGAGGAACTGCGCAGGATCGAACGGCCCTACGACGCGATGACCGCCGCCCTCAAGGGGTGCGGGCCCGCCGTGCTCGCCTCCTCGGGGACCGTCGCGGCGGGCCTCCTGTGCCTCCTCGCCGCCGACCTCAACAGCAGCCGCGGCATGGGCCCGCTGGGCACGGTCGGAGTGCTGTGCGCACTCGCCGCGATGCTGACGCTGCTCCCCGCGATCCTCGTCCTCCTGGGGCGGCGCGTGTTCTGGCCGCTCGTGCCCGCCTTCGGCAGCGAGCCCAAGCAGCGGCGCAACCTCTTCTCCATGATGGGGAGTTCGGCCGGCCGCAGGCCCCTCACCGTCCTCGCGGGCGGCGCCGTACTGCTCGGCGCGCTCGCCCTGGGGGCGCTGAACCTGCCGGGCGCGCTGAAGCAGGAGGACTCCTTCACCAAGACGCCCGACTCCGTCACCGCCATGGAGACCCTCGCCAAGGCCTACCCCGAACGCGGCACCCAGCCCATCACCGTGATGGCGCCCGCGGACCGCGCCACCGAGGCCCTCGGAGACATCAAGGACACGAAGGGCGTGGACAGCGCCGAGAAGGGACGCACCGCGAAGGGCTGGACCGAGATCTCCGTGATCGCGACGTCCGCGCCCGAGTCGGCGGGGGAGACCGCCACGATCAAGGCACTGCGGGCCGACCTGGAAGGCTCGTACGTAGGCGGATCCAGCGCCCAGCAACTCGACCTGAAGGACACGAACGACCGTGACCGCCTGATCATCGTGCCGCTGGTCCTCGCCGCGGTCCTGCTGATCCTGGTGGCCTTGCTGCGGTCCATCGTCGCGCCGCTGCTGCTGCTCGTCGCCGTGGTCGCGGTGTGGGGAGCGACCCTGGGCATCGCGGGCCTGGTCTTCGAGCCGCTCTTCGGCTTCGAGGGCACCGACCCCGGGCTCGGCCTGCTGTCCTTCGTCTTCCTCGTCGCACTGGGCGTCGACTACGGCATCTTCCTGATGCACCGCATGCGCGAGGAGGCCATCGCCGGGGCCGAACCGGGTGACGCCGCGCTCACCGCGCTGCGGACCACGGGCGGCGTCATCGCGTCGGCGGGCCTGGTCCTCGCGGCGACGTTCGCGGTGCTCACCAACATGCCGCTGGTGCAACTGGTCGAGCTCGGCTTCGTGATCGCGGTGGGTGTTCTGCTGGACACGTTCCTGGTGCGGACGTATCTCGTCACGAGCGCGAGTGTGGCCCTCGGACGGAAGATGTGGTGGCCGGGGAACCTCTCGCGGCCCACGCCCGCCGCCGGGCCGGTGCCGGAACCCCAACGGGTGCCCGCACCCTGACCGTTGACCGCTTCGGGACGCCCCTTGCCTGCCGGAGGGGCGTCCTCGTACGGGAGGATGCAGCTGTGGGGGACATACCGGGGGTTCAGGAGAGCTTGTCGGCGCGACGTCGTGTCCTGGCGTTCACGGGGGCCGTGCCCGGCACCCGCCGTGCGCTGCGTGACGACGCGGTGTTCGCGGCGGCGCTCGCGTTGCTCGCCGCCGTGCTCGCGGCACTCGTCGCGGACGGGCGGCGGCCGGATCTGCTCGGGTGGGCGCTGCTGCTGGGCGCGCATGTGCCGCTGGCGTGGCGGCGGAGCCGGCCGCTGTCCACTCTGCTGGCCGTGGGGGCCTGCGTCTTTCCGTACCACGCCATCGACTACACGCATGTGGCCGCCGTCCCGGTCGGGCTGATCGCCCTCTACACCGTCGCGGCGACCGGCCGCCCGCGTCGCGCGCTGCTCACGGGCCTCCTCGTCGTCGGGGTGACGCTGGGCGTCAAGGCGGGCATCTCGGCGCACCAGGTGGCCGAGGTGCTCAGGATCTCCGGCTGGCTCGTCGCCGTGCTGCTGCTCGGCGTGTACGTCCGCATCCACCGCCAGTACGTCACCTCCGTACTGGAGCGAGCCGAGCGGGCGGAGCGTACGCGCGAGGAGGAGGCGCGGCGGCGGGTCGCCGAGGAGAGACTGCGGGTCGCCCGTGACCTGCACGATCTGCTCGCGCACAGCATCACCCTGGTCGGCGTCCAGACGTCCGTCGCCGCGCACGTCCTCGCCGCCGATCCCGAGCGCCTCGACCGGGCGGCGGTGGCCAGGGCACTCGACGACATCGCCGACACCTGCCGGTCGGCCCGGGGCGAACTCCGGGCCACCCTTGAGGTGTTGAGGGCGGGCACCTCCGAGGAGACGCGGGGCCCGCTGCCGGGCCTCGACGGCCTCGCCGACCTGGCGGAGGCGGCGCGGACGTCCGGGGCGGCGGTCGACCTGGCGGTACGGGAGGTCGAGGCGCCGCCCGCCGTGGGCGCGGCGGCCTACCGGATCGTGCAGGAGGCGCTGACCAACGCGGTCCGGCACGGCGGCGGTGGCCCCGGGCTCACTATCCGGGTGGGGATACGGGAGGCGGGTGCGGCGCTGCGGGTGACGGTGGTGGACGACGGGGCGGCCGCCGGTGACGGGGTAGTCGCCCAAGGCCCTTCGGACACCCCTGGGTTCGGCCTCGTGGGGATGCGGGAGCGGGCCCGGAGTGTGGGCGGCACGCTGGAGGCGGGGCCTCGGGAGGGTGGGGGATTCGAGGTGTCGGCCGTGCTGCCAATGGTTCCTGTCGGCCTGGGCCTGGGAGGGCTTCGATGACGATTCGTGTGCTGCTTGCCGATGACCAGACGCTGGTACGGGCCGCGTTCGCGATGCTCGTCGAGTCCGCGCCGGACATGGAGGTGGTGGGGCAGGCGGGGACGGGGCGAGCCGCGGTCGAGCTCGCCCGCTCGGAGCGGGCGGATCTCATCGTGATGGACATCCGGATGCCGGACCTGGACGGGATCGAGGCGACGCGGCTTCTCGCGGAGGACGAGGATCTGGCCGGGGTGAAGGTGCTGATGCTGACGACTTATGACACGGACGAGCATGTCGTGGACGCGCTTCGGGCCGGGGCGTCGGGGTTCTTGGTGAAGGACACGAAGCCGGGGGAGTTGCTGGAGGCGATCCGTACGGTGGCCGCGGGGGAGTCCCTGCTTTCGCCGGGCCCGACTTCGCGGCTGATCGCGCGGGTGTTGCGGGCGCCGGTTGAGGTTGCTCTGCCGGATGCGTTGTCCGGTCGGTTGAGCGAGCGGGAGCGGCAGGTTCTCGCGCTGGTTGCGCGGGGGCTGAATAACGGCGAGATCGGTGAACAGTTGGGGCTGAGCCCGCTTACCGCGAAGACTCATGTCAGCCGGATCATGGGGAAGTTGGGGGTGCGGGATCGGGCTCAGCTGGTGATTGTGGCGTATGAGTCGGGGTTGGTGCGGCCGGGGGTGGAGGGGGCGGCGTAGGGGCGGTCCCTGCGGGGCTTTCCCCAATCCCGCCCCTTCCCGAAACCAAGGGGCTCCGCCCCCTGGACCCCCGAAAAGATGGCCTCAAACGCCGGCCGGGCTGATGGTTTCAGCCCGTCCGGCGTTTGAGGACGAACTCGGCGGAGCCGGTGATTGACGGCGCCCAAGGCCCCCGCGCCGAGCGGGTTTTCGGGAAGGGGCGGGGTTGGGGACCGGAAAAGACCGCTACAACAACCCCGCCCCCGCCAAAAACTTCCCCACCCGCTCAACCTCCCCGGAAGACAGCGGAACCTGCGGCTCCGCAGTAGCGGGGCAGGCAATCACCCCCCGCAGATACAGCGCCGCCTTGAACGCCCCCAGCGCGGACGAGCTACCCCCCATCCGCCCCGCATCCCCGACCCGCACCATCCCGAACAGCCCACACAACCGCTCCTGCTCCACCCGAGCCCGCACCCAGTCCCCCTCCCGGCAGTAGCGGTACAGCCGGGCATACCCCCCGGGGTCCACATTCCCCAGCCCCGGAACCACCCCATCCGCCCCCATCGCAAGCGCCGAGTCCACCGTCGTCTCCGACCCCGTCAGGACGCTGAAGCGTGGAGCGTCCCCGCGCCCCCGCGCCCCAAGGACCACCTCCCGGAAGTTCCCCTCATCCCCGCTGGAGTCCTTCAACCCGGCAAGGACCCCCTCCGCCGCCAGCTCCAGAACCAGCTCCGCGCCCAGTTTGGAGTGGACCGAGGCAGGGAGGTCGTACGCGAACACCGGCACCGGCGACTCCGCCGCCACCAGCCGGAAGTGGCGGGCCACCTCCGCCGGGTGCGTGCGCGTGTAGAAGGGTGCCGTCACCACCACACCGTCCGCCCCGGCCGCCGTCACCGCGCGGACGTGGTCGAGGACCCGTGGCGTCGCCATGTCGATCGCCCCCGCCAGGACCGGGAGTTGGCCCCCGATGTGCCCTGCAACCGTCTCGATCACCAACCTCCGCTGGCCATCCGTCAGGTACGCCGCCTCCGACGACGAGCCGAGGACGAACAGACCGTCCACCCCGCCCGACACCAAATGGTCGACCAGCCTCACCAGCGACGCCGTGTCCACCTCGCGGTCCGGTGTCAGGGGCGTGCAGACGGGCGGAATGACACCGGTCAGCGGGGTGGGCATGGTCATGGGCTCTCCCTGGGGCTCGCGTCCGTGGCGGCGGACTGGATCACTAGCTCGTGCGTGGACTGGCCGTCCCGCACAGGGTGGTGGCAGCGGTAGCGGTGTCCGGGTCCCTCCCCGGACCCTTCCCCGGGCCCCTCCCCTGACCCCTCCGTCGACACGGAGAGCGCGAAGTCCGGCATCGTGGCGGCGCAGACCTCGTCCGCCTTCCAGCACCTCGTACGGAACGGGCATCCGCTCGGCGGTCGCGTGGCCGAAGGCACCGGGCCTACGAGCGGGATCGGGTCGATGGGGTCGAGGAGGCCTGGCGTCGCGGAGAACAACGCGCGCGTATAGGGGTGGCGTGCTCTGTCCAGGATCTCCTCCGCCGGTGACTCCTCCACGATTCTGCCCAGATACATGGTGATGACGCGGTCGCTCATCCGCCGCACCGTCTGGATGTCGTGCGACACGAAGACCAGGGCCAGGCCGAGCCGCTCCTTGAGGTCCAGGAGGAGGTTGAGGATCTGGGCGCGTACGGAGACGTCGAGCGCGCTCGTCGGCTCGTCAGCCACCACCAGTTCCGGTTCCAGCGCCAACGCGCGGGCGATCGCGACGCGTTGGCGCTGCCCGCCCGACAGCTGTCCCGGCAGTCCGTCCGCCAGGGCCTTGGGCAGGCCTACCAGAGACATCAACTCACGTACGCGTTCCTCGCGTTGGGCGGGCTTCCCCATCCTGTGGACGTCCAGCGGGTCCCGCAAGATCTGCCGTACCGTCAGCCTGCGGTTCAGTGCCGTCGACGGGTCCTGGAAGATCATGGCGGTGTTCCGGCCGATCGTGGCCCGGCGCTCGGCGGGCTTCATCGTCCACAGGTCGCTTCCACGGAAGGACACCGTGCCCGCCGTGGGCCGCTGCACCCCTACGAGGACCTTCGCGAGCGTCGACTTGCCGCACCCCGACTCGCCCACGACGCCTACCGTCTCGCCGGGTGCGATGGTCAGGTCGGCGCCGGTCAGGGCGTACACACGGTCACGCGAGAACAGCCCGCCCGAGCGGGCCCTGTGCACGACGTGCGCGTCGGACAGCGAGATGAGAGCGGTCACTTGAGGGCCTCGCTTCCCCTGGGGTGCGGCACCGGGGGCGGCTGTTGCGCCGGGTGGTGGCAGGCGATGGAGTGCCGTGCCCCGCCGACGAGTTCGGGCGCCGTCGTGCGGCACACCTCGCTCGCGAGGGGGCAGCGGTCCGCGAACCGGCAGCCCGCGGGGAAGTCGGCGGGCGACGGGACGACGCCCTTGATCTGCGTCAGGCGTTCCGCCGCCGATTCGAGCGAGAGCACCGAGCCGAGCAGGCCGCGCGTGTAGTGGTGCGACGGTGCCTCGACGAGGTCCGCCGTCACGCCCGTCTCGACGATCTGGCCCCCGTACATCACCACCACCCGGTCGGTGACGTCCGCGACCAGGGCCAGGTCGTGCGATACGAGGATCAGCGCGAAGCCCAGCTCTTCGCGCAGGCGTAGCAGGAGCTGGATGACCTGGGCCTGGACGGTGACGTCCAGAGCCGTCGTCGGCTCGTCGGCGACGATCAGTTTCGGGTCGCGGGAGAGCGCCATCGCGATCAGGACGCGCTGGCGCTGGCCGCCGGAGAGTTCGTGCGGGTAGCTGCGCAGGGTGCGGTCCGGGTCCAGGCCGACCAGTTCGAGGAGTTCGACCGCCGTGCGGCGCCCTCCTCTTCGTACGACCTGTTTGAGCTGGGAGCGGACCGTCATCGCGGGGTTGAGGGACGACAGGGCGTCCTGGTAGATCATCGCCATGTCGTGGCCGAGCAGCCGCCTGCGGGCGCGCATCGGCATGCCGGTCAACTGCTCGCCGTTGAAGGTGACTTGGCCTCCGATGCGGGCGCCTTTCGGCTCAAGGCCCATCACGGTCAGCGCGGTCAGGGACTTGCCGCAGCCCGACTCGCCGACCAGGCCGAGGACTTCGCCCGGCCGCACGTGGAAGCTGATGCCGTCGACGATGTCGACGCCGCCGTGGCGGGCGTCGAAGCCGATCGTGAGGTCGGAGACGGTGAGGATCGGGGTCCCCTCAGGTAGCGGCCGTGCGCGTGAGCGCAGGCGTTCGGCCGCCTCCGTCAGGCCCGGCAGTTCGAGGACCTTGCCGCTGCCCGGCTCGGGAGCTTCGAGGCGGTCCTCCTTGCGGGCCGCGCCCGGCACGTCGCGGGTCGCTGGCGCCGCCCACGCGTCCGACACGCCCTCGGAGAGGATGTTCAGGGCAAGGACCGTGATCAGCATCAGGAGGCCGGGGAAGACCGTCGCCCACCAGCCGCCGAGCAGCACCATGTTCTTGCCGTCGGCGATGACGCTGCCCCAGGACGGGTCCGGGGGCCGCACGCCCGCGCCGATGAACGACAGCGAGGCCTCGAAGACGATGGCCTCGGCGACCTGCACCGTGCAGAACACCAGGATCGGCGCCGCGCAGTTGATGGCCACGTGCTTGATGAGGATGTGCGGGGTGCGGGCGCCGACGATGCGTTCGGCGACGACATAGTCCTCGCCGTACTGATCCATCACGTTCGCCCGTACGACCCTTGCGATGGGTGGCGTGAACAGGAACGCGATGGCGCAGATCAGGACGAGGATGCCGCCGCCGAAGACCGCCACGAGGACGGCTGCGAGCGCGATCCCCGGGAACGCCATGACGACGTCCAGGCACCGCATCAGCGTCTCGTCGACCGCCTTGCGCGATGTCGCCGCGATCGCCCCGAGCACCGCGCCGACGATCAGGGCGAGCAGCGTCGCCCCGAGCCCGATCGCCAGGGACCAGCGCGCCCCGTACATCAGCCGGCTGAGGATGTCCCGGCCGAGGCTGTCCTGCCCCATCCAGTGGCCGCCCGAGGGGTGTCCCGTGCCGTCGACCTGCGGCTGCTGGTCGAGCGGGTCGTGCGGGGCGATCAGCGGTGCGAAGAGCGCGACGAGGACGACGACGCCGACGACGGCCACCGCGATCCGGGAGAGGACCGGCAGCCTGCGCAGGGAGCGGATGCGGATGCCGGGCCGCGAGAGCCGCTCGGCCAGAGCCTTGCGCGACATGATCATCAGGCGGTCCCCCTCAGGCGCGGATTGACCAGCAGATGGAGGATGTCGAGGACCAGGTTCACGACCACGAATCCGACGGCCGTCGTGATGACGACGCCCTGCACGACGGCCGGGTCGCCGTTCTTCACGGCGTCGATCATCAGCTTCCCCATGCCGGGCAGCGAGAAGATCGTCTCGATGACGACCGCGCCACCGAGCAGATAGCCGACGCGCAGGCCGAGCACGGTCAGCGGGTTGATGAGGGCGTTGCGCAGGACGTTGCGGCCGACCACCACGACCGGTGGCAGGCCGCTGCCGATCGCCGTCCGTACGTAGTCCTTGTCGAGCTCCTCGACCACGGCCGTACGGATGATGCGGGTGAGTCCGGCGGCCACGGGGAGCGAGAGCGCGAAGGCGGGGAGCGTCATCGTCTTGAGCCAACCGCTCAGTGAATCACCGGGGTTGACGTATCCGCCGGTCGGGAACCAGCCCGCCTCCACCGCCAGGTACTGGATCATCAGCAGCGCGAGCCAGAAGCCGGGCGCCGCAACGCCGGTCAGCGAGATGACGCGGATCAGCTGGTCGGGCAGCCGGTCGCGGTAGATCGCGGCGGTCACGCCGAGCAGCAGCGAGATGACGACCGCGATGCCGAGGCCCATGAAGGTCAGCTGCACGGTGAGCGGAAGCGCGGTGGTGACCTGGTCCACCACCGGTGAGCGGGTGAGCACGCTGATGCCCATGTCGCCCTGGATCAGATCACCGACGAACGCCACATAGCGCACCGGCAGCGGATCGAGCAGCCCGTTCTCCTCGCGGAAGTCGTGCAGTTGCTGCTCGGTGGGGTTGGCGCCCTGGAAGAACGCCGACGCCGGATCGACGTCCGAGAACCGCATGACGAGGAAGACGAAGAGGACGATGCCGAGCAGCAGCGGGACGAGGAGGGCGAGGCGGCGGGCCAGGATTCTGACGATCGCGGTCACGGCGTACGACTCCCAACGGTCTTACGGGCCGACAGCGGGGCCGGTGGCTAGCCGGCCCACTTGGCCTGGAGGAGATTGATGCCCGGATAGGGCTGGGCCTTGATGCCGGTGAGCTTCTTCGGGTCCCAGGCGGTCATCAGCTCGTTGTGGACGACCGGGTAGATCACCGCCTGCTCGGCGACGATGTCGATGTAGTCCTGGACCATGGCCTTCTTCTTGGTCGCGTCGGGTTCGCGCGTCGCCTGGTCCATGTCCTTGAAGAGCTTCTTGGCGGTGGAGTTCTTCGCCCAACGCGCGTAGCCCATCCACAGGTTCTCGGGCCCGTAGTTGTAGTGCATGATCAGGTCGGGGTCGATGCCGAACTGGTTGGGGTTCGATGCGGCCGCCACGATCTGGTAGTCCTTCTTCTGGTCCATCTTGGTGAAGACGGCCGTGGTCTCCTGCGGGTCCAGGGTCGTCTTGACGCCGATCGCGTCCCACGAGGCCTTGATGGTCGGCAGACAGTCGACGATCCAACTCACGTTCACCGCCATGAGGTTGACCGACAGGTCCTTGACCCCGGCCTCCTTCAGGAGCTTCTTCGCCTTCTCGGGGTCGTACGCGTAGACCGTCTTCGCCGGGCGGTAGGCGGGGTTGGACTCGTTCAGGAACGAAGTCGACGCCTTGCCATGGCCCTTGAGCGCGACCTGGATCATCTTCTCGGTGTCGATGGCGTAGTGCAGGGCCTGGCGCACGCGTACGTCGTCGAAGGGCTTGTGCGCGGTGTTGAACATCAGGAACAGGTTGTTCATCCCCGCCCCGCCCTCGACGGTGAGCCCGCCCTTCTTGAGCTGCTCGATGTTGGCGTACGGGATGTTGTCCGCGATCTCCGAGTCCGCGCTGCCGCCGGAGATCTTCGCGACGCGGGGTGCCGCGTCCACGATGGTCAGCCAGTTCATCTTCTTGAAGGCGGCCTTGCGCGGGCCGTTGTAGTCCTCGAAGGCCTCGAAGGTGGTGTTGGACTTCGGGGCGTGCGACGCCTGCTTGTACGGGCCTGAGCCCACCGCCTTGCCCTTGGTCGCGTCGTCCCAGGCGCCCGGCTTGGAGAAGACGTGCTTCGGCATGATCTTGGCGAGGGAGAGACGGGCGATGCCGTCCGGGAACGGGAACTTCAGGACGAGCTCGACGGAGGTCGCGTCGACCTTCTTGACCTCCTTCAGCCAGCTCTCGAAGAAGCCCTTGGCCAGGGTCTGCGTCTTCGGGTCCAGGATGCGGTCGAAGACGAACACCACGTCGTCGGCGGTCACGGGCTTCCCGTCGTGCCACTTGGCGCCGGGCCGCAACGTGAACTTCCAGGTGGTCGCCTTGTCGTCGGTGGGGACCTCCGTGGCGAGCGCGGCGTACGGCTCGCGGGTGATCGGATCGGTGCCCAGGAGACCCTCGTAGATGTGTTCGTTGCCGGCCATCGCGAAGGCGGACGCGGTCTGCGTCGGATCCCAACTGCCGTCGTTTCCATAGCCGATGACGGCGGTGAGGGTGGAGTCCCCGCCCTTGCCGCCGCCACCTCCGGCGTCGTTCGTGGACTCGGGCCCCGACGAGCAGGCGGAGAGCGTGGTGGTGATGGCGGCGGCCGCGCCCAGCGCACCGGTGTACTTGAGGAAGGACCGACGGTCCGGTGCGGGTCCGGTGTCTCCGGTGCCGCCGGTGGAGCCGATGCGGGTCTTGTGGTCGCTCACTGTGTCTCCCTTGAGAGATCCCACGTCCTACGTCATGGTGGCGTGGCGACCATAAGAGCGCCACGAGGGCCGGTCAAGAGATCGCGCACGGATCCGAATCCGGGCCGTGCGGAACGATGTTGGTCCGGAGGTGGGACGTGGGATGTCATCCGTGCCTACGATGTGCCGCATGCCTCAGGAGCCAGTCCGCGAACGGCGCGTGGGCAGCCAAGTCCAGCGCGCGGTCATGCAGTTGATCCTCGACAGAGGGCTACGGCCGGGCGCGCTGCTGCCCACCGAGGCCGAGCTGATGGAAGAGCTGGGGGTCAGCAGGAACTCGGTGCGCGAGGCACTCAAGGCACTCCAGGCCCTGGACATCGTGGAGATAAGACACGGCTACGGGACGTATGTGGGGCAGGCGTCGCTGATGCCGCTGGCCGATGGCCTCACGTTCCGTACGTTGGTGCAGCTGGCGGACGACACCCATGCGCTGGCGGAGATCCTCCAGGTGCGGGAAGTGCTCGAAGAGGGCCTGGTGCGGCGGGTCGCGGTGCTGCTCACGGACGAGGAGTTGTGCCAACTGGAGGCGCTGGTACGCAAGATGGAGGAATCGGCGGACGGCGGCGCGGCCTTCCCGGACCTCGACCGCGAGTTCCACGAGACGCTCTACCGCTCGCTGGGCAACGAGCTGGTGCCGCAGCTGCTCGGCGCGTTCTGGAACGTCTTCAACCGGGTGGCAGGGGTGCGGGGTTGGGCCCGAGATCCGGCGCCGGACGTGACGGTGAGCAGGCACCGGGACATCGTGACGGCCCTGCGGGCACGGGACGTGGAGCGGGCGCAGCGGGCGATGGCGGATCACTTCCGGGGGATCGAGGCGCGGTCGGGCCAGGAGTCGAGGGGCGTGGGATGAGGGGCGCGGGGCGCGGGGTGAGCGAGGGACAAGGGATGAGGCTGAGTCACTTCTATGACCGGGTTACGTCGCTGGGGTACGGGGGTGACTACAACCCCGAGCAGTGGGGCCCGGAAGTCCACGCCGAAGACGCCGAGTTGATGCGCGAGGCGGGCGTGAACCTCGTGACGCTTGGGATCTTCTCGTGGGCGAAGACGGAGCCCGCCCCGGGAGCGTACGACTTCACCTGGCTGGACGGCCACATGGACCGACTGGCGGAGGCGGGCGTAGCGGTCAGCCTCGCGACGATGACGGCGTCCCCGCCACCGTGGCTGACGCGCCTGCACCCGCAGACCCTCCCGGTCCTGGAGGACGGCACCCGGCTGCACCCCGGCTCCCGCCAGCACTGGTGCCCGTCGAGCCCGGTCCACCGCCGCTACTCGGTACGCCTCGCGGAACGCCTGGCCACGCGCTACGGAACACACCCCGCCCTCGCCCTGTGGCACATCGGCAACGAATACGGCTGCCACATCTCACGCCACTGCCACTGCGAGGTGTCGACGGCGGCGTTCCGCAGGTGGCTGCGGGAGCGCTACGGCACGGTGGCGGCCCTGAACGACGCATGGTCGACGGACTTCTGGTCGCAGCGCTACGGCACCTTCGAGGAGATCCACACCCCGCGCAAGGCCCCCTCGTTCCGTAACCCGGCCCAGCAGCTCGACTACTGGCGCTTCTCGTCGGACGAGCTCCTCGCGTGCTACCTGGCGGAGAAGGACGTCCTGACCCGCATCACCCCGCACATCCCCGTGACGACGAACTTCGTCCCGGTGGCGAAGACGCTGGACCTGTTCGCGTGGGCCCCGCACCTGGACGTGGTGGCGTACGACTCGTACCCGGACCCGCACGATCCGGAGTCACTCCACCGGACGGCGTTCTCGTACGACGTCATGCGCGGCTTGAAGGGGGGACAGCCGTGGCTGCTCCTCGAACAGGCGCCGGGTGCGGTGAACTGGCGGGAGCTCAACGGAAGAAAACCGCCGGGCCGGATGCGCCTTGACAGCTGGCAGGCGGTGGCGCACGGCGCGGACTCGGTGCTGTTCTTCCAGTGGCGGCAGTCGCGTGGGGGAGCGGAGAAGTTCCACTCGGCGATGGTGCCGCACGGGGGCCGTGAGACGCGGATCTTTAGGGAGGTACGGGAGCTGGGCGCGGAGCTCGCACGCCACCCCGACCTGCTGGGCTCCCGCCCCGAGCGGGCGGACGCGGCGCTGCTCCTGGACTGGCCCAGCTGGTGGGCCCTGGAACTGGACGCGCACCCCAGCGCGGACGTGACGCTCCTGGAGGCGGCCCTGGCCCACCACAAGCCGCTGTACGACGCGTCGGTGGCTTGTGACGTGGTCCCGGCGGACGGGGATTTCACCGAGTACCGCTTGCTCCTGATCCCCAACCTTTACTCGGTGACGAAGGAGACCGCGGAACGAATCCGCGCGTACGTCCACGGGGGCGGCACGTTGCTCATGTCCTACTTCTCCGGAATCACGGACGAACACGACCGCGTCCACCTCGGCGGCTACCCGGCCCCCTTCCGCGAACTGCTCGGCCTCCGCGTGGAGGAGTTCGATCCCCGCCCCGACGGCACGTGGTCGGAGGAGATCCAGCTGGAAGGAGCGGAGGCGGTGATCTCGTCCCCCGACGGCCGCCCGGCGGTGACCCGCCACGCGTACGGCGAGGGAGTGGCCTGGTACTTGACCACGCGCCCCGCCCCCAAGGAGATGCGGGAACTCCTCGACCGGGTGCGGACGGAATGCGGCGTGAACCCGGTCCTCCCGGACCTCCCGGAAGGGGTACAGGCGCGGACGCGGGTGACGGCGGCGGGGGAGCGGGTGCACGTGGTGCTGGATGAGCGGGACCTGAGCGTGGAGGTACGACGGGGGCGCTGCTGAGCGCCGCGGCGGCGGGTCCGGGCCGGGGGCGACTGCGGAAATTTCCCGGGGCTGGCAGAGAAGAATCCTGCTCACCCCACCTCCGCGTGGGATTTTCCTGCAACCCGCCGTCCCGCGACCCGCCGCCGCGACGGCCGCCGCGGGACGTTAGCGGGACGTTAGTCGGACGGCGCTGGATCATCAGCGGCGGCGGAGAGTCTTGTTCTGTCGAACCGCACCACCGGACAGAACGGGAAGAACATGTCGCACGCCACCCTCCTCCACGCCCGCAAGGCCGCAGCCGCCATGGTGATCACCGTCGCCGCGTTCGGCCTCACCGCCTGCCAGGGCGGCGGAAACGACAGCTCGTCATCCTCAGCCCCCGCTTCCGCTTCCGCGACCAAGTCCGACAATTCCGGCAAGACCGGTGGGGACTCCGCCGGCGGCAGCAAGACGACGGGCACGGCGGACGAGTCCGGGAAGCGCTGTACCGACCAGATGAACTACGCGGGCGACCCGAGGTCGAACGCCGAGATCAACTCCATCGGTACGGACACCGGCACCTGCCCCACGCCGATCAAGGAAGACAAGCCCTCGGGCACGCCCAACAAGTCCGGTACGAGCTGCACGGACCAGCTCGACTACGCGGGTGACTCGCGGTCGAACGCGGAGATCAACAGCATCGGCGCGGACACCGGCACCTGCCCCACCCCGGAGAAGGGCAACAAGCCCTCGGGCACGCCCAACAAGCCCGGCGTCAGCTGCACCGACCAGATCAACTACGCGGGCGACTCCAGGTCGAACGCCGAGATCAACTCCATCGGCGCGGACACCGGCTACTGCCCGCCGGTCAAGAAGTAGCGAGACCGGCTACGCGTCGAGGTTCTCGCGGAGCGCGTCGACGACGTGCTCGGGTGAGAACTCAAGGAGCCAGTCCATGAACAGCACGCCGTACTCGTCCCGCGCCCGACAGACGATGGCGTCGCCATCCTCGGGCGCGGTCAGGCCGAACCTCTCCTCCAGCCAGACGAGATATTCCGCGTGCCCCACGCTGTGCTCCTCGTCCTCGTCCCACTCCCAGTCGGGCAGATACCACTCGTGGTCGATCGCCAGCAGGCGGAACAGCTCCCGCAGGCCGGACGCGACGACGTCGAGGTCACCCTCGTCCCCGAAGAGGACGACGGGCAGCGTCGCGAGATCGGCACGGTCGTCGCAGCGCCACAGCGCGTAGAACGAACCGGAGCCGGTGGCCTGGGCGAAGGGCACGAGACGGTCCAGGCGGGCCCGCAACTCCGGAGAGTCGGTCACGCCCAGCCACTCGACGAGACCGGCGTCGCGCCGCCCGTACTCATACATCTCGAACCCGTCGGCGAATCCCGCCTTCCCGGGCCCGTCGTGGAACTCCTTGAGCAGGTTCAGCTCGGGTATGGGTGAGTAGGCGGTGCCCATGGTGTCGTTCACGGCGTCGTCCACGACATCTCCTCGGCGAGGGGCGGTTCGGGTATCGGACGCTACCGCCCACCACTGACAGCGAGGGCCCGGATAGGTTTCAGCCATGCCCGAACTCCAGCGCCTGCGCGCCGATCACGCTCCTGCCCTGCTCGCCTTCGAGCGCGAGAATCGGACGTACTTCGCGAAGTACGTGCCCGACCGTGGCGACGCCTACTTCGCCGAGTTCGATGCGCGGCACGAGGCCCTGCTCGCCGAACAGGCCGCCGGGGACTGCCACTTCCACGTACTGGTGGATGCTGAGGGTGCGGTCGTCGGACGTGTCAATCTCGTCGACGTGGCGGACGGCGAGGCCGAACTCGGCTATCGCATCGCCGAGCGGGCTGCCGGACGCGGGCTCGCCACCGGTGCCGTACGGCAGGTCTGCGGGGTCGCCGGCGCGGAGTACGGGCTTGCTGCCCTGCGGGCGGCGACGGATGCGGAGAACGCGGCCTCGCGGGCGGTGCTCGTGCGTGCCGGGTTCGTGGTCGTGGGCGAGGTGGACATCGACGGGCACGGGCGCACCGAGGTGCGCTATCGCCGTGCCACGGCCGCTGGTTGACACATGATCCGTCCCACGCAAGAGTCGCGCCGGTGGAGATCACGGATCTGAGCGAGGCCGAGCGACAGGTGTGGGACGCCTTCCCGTTGGGGCGGCTCGTCGACTTCCGGCAACGCACGAGGGAGCCCGCCGATCTCGGCGCCGACTGGGGCCCCGGGCGGACCGTGCGGGCCGAGGTGCTCCGGGCCCTGCTCATCGACGGGCCACGCCAAGAGGGCGAGACCCCCGTCCTGCGGCTCAACGGAGCCCGCATCACCGGCAAGCTCGACCTCCAGTACGCGGAGGTCGCGGGGGCCATCCACCTCTGGGCCTGTTACTTCGACGAAGAACTGGACATCTACGGAGCGCAGTTACGGCAGCTGAACCTCGGCTGGTCCGTGTTCCCCGGCCTGTACGGGGTCGGGCTGCGGGTCGATGGCTCGCTGCGGATGACCGGGGTCCGCGTCCGCGGAAACGTCCGGCTCGGCGGCGCACGCATCTCCGGGGCCCTTTTCCTCGACAGGGCGCAGCTGGGCGAGGAAGGGGCGGCCGCCGACCCCGATCAGCCCATCCTGACCCTCAGCCGCGTCACCATCGACGACGACCTCACCGCCGACAAGGGCTTCACCGCCCACGGGATGGTCCGCCTCGTGGGAGCGGTCGTCGCCGGGACCATCACGTTGGACGACGCGGTGCTCAACAACCCGGGTGGTACCGCCCTGAACGCGTCGAACCTGAGCTGCGGTACGGATCTGCACGCGGAGCGCCTCGTCGCGCACGGCCGGATCAATTTGCGGGGTGCCCGCATACCGGGGCAGGTCAATTTTGAGTACGCACGGCTCTCGAATCCGGGGCGGACGTGCTTGCGGGCCAGCGGGTTGATCGCGGGCACTCTCTGGCTGCGCGGCGCGACCCGATTGGAGGGCACGGTCACGTTGCGCGGCTTGCAGCTCGACCTGCTGCACATCTCTCCGGAGATCTGGCCCGACGAGGTGCGACTCGACGGCCTGACGTACGCCAGGCTCGGCCCGCACGTGCCTGCCGAGCAGTGGCTCCCGGTTCTGGAGCGGGACACCGACGGATACGTTCCGTACGCCTACGAGCAACTCGCCGCTGCGTACCGTCACATCGGCGATGACGCCGCCGCCCGCACCGTCCAGCTCGCCAAGCAACGCCGCCACCGCACCACCCTGCCCTGGTACGCCAAGGCCTGGGGCTACCTCCAGGACATCACCGTCGGCTACGGCTTCCGGCCCACGCGGGCCGCGGTCTGGCTGCTCTCGCTGCTGCTGATCGGCTCCGTCACGTACGCGGTGCGGGAGCCGGCGGCGCTGAAGCCGAAGGAGGCCGCGGAGTTCAACCCCGTCTTCTACACGCTGGACCTGCTGCTCCCGATCATCGACTTCGGCCAGGAGCACGCGTATGCCTCGCGGGGCGCGTACCAGTGGTTCGGGTACGCCTTGGTCATCCTGGGCTGGACCCTCGCCACGACGATCGCGGCGGGCATCACGCGGTCGATCAGCCGCCAGTGAGGTGGCGCGGCGCTTCGGCTGGGCGGTGTGTATGTTCCCTGCGGGCCGGTGGGGGCTGGTCGCGCAGTTCCCCGCGCCCCTTCGGGACGCTCACCTCAGGCGGTCTCCCACGTTCCTCACGAACGCCGCCCACGCTTCGGCGCGGATGAGTAGGGCGGGGCCCTGGGGGTTCTTGCTGTCCCGTACCGGGACGATGCCGGGGACTCCGTCGGCCACCTCGACGCAGTTGTCACTTTCGTCGCCGCTGCTGTAGCTGCTCTTGCGCCAGCGGGCGGCGCCGATGAAGTCGTACGCCACCTCGACGCAGTTGCCGCCCTCGCCGTTGCTGTAACTGCTCTTGCGCCAGCGTGCGTTGCTCAGGTCGTACTCGTGCATCGTCTGTAGTCCTCCGCCGCCGACTCGACCAGGGCGAGGGACGCCTCCGGCGACAGTGCGGCACCCCTGAGCAGATCGTATGCGCGCTGTGCTCTCACCACCACTGCCGGTTCGTCGACGAGGGTTCCCGAAAACGACGTCTCTGTATAGGCAGTTGGCGGCGCGTCCTCGAAGTCCATGAGCCTCAGGTCCCCGACCATCGCGGCGTGCGCTCCCGCCTCGTACGGCAGCACCATCACCAACACCTGCCGCTCCCGCATCAGCGACGCCACGTGGTCCAGCTGCTGCGCCATGGCATCCGGGCCGCCTACCGGGATGTACAGCGCGTTCTCGTGCAGCACCACCCAATACTCAGGCCTTGTGGCGTCCTTGAGGATGCCCGCCCGCTCCAGCCGGGCGCCGACGATCTCGTCCACGTACTCGTCCGTGACGAACGGGTTAGCCGCCAGTGTCACCGCCCGCGCGTACGCGGCGGTCTGCAACAGGCCCGGAACCAGCGTGGGTGCGAACTCACAGATCCGCGTGGCGAGCGTCTCAAGCTCAACGACTGCTGTGAAGTAATCCGCATACCGCTTGTCGTCGATCAGCTTGCGGCACATCCGCTCGAAAATACCGTCGGATTGCAGTACCTCATCGATTCGCTGCGCAACATCCAACTGCGGTTTACGAATAGCCTGTTCGAATTGGCCGATGTACGCGCCGGACACAAAAACCTGAAGCCCCAGCGCCGACTGCGTAAGTCCCGCATCCTCCCGCCGCCGCTTCAGCTCCGCCCCGAAGAACTCCCACGCCGCCTGCCGCGAACCATTGGCCATGGCCAACCACCCTCCGCTGCCCCGCAGTTGTAGGAGACAGACTCCTGTCGAGTCTAGGTGGATTCCGTCACCGTAGGGATGCGAAGAGTGAGATCCGACGGCAAAGGGGAGCCACCCGATGGGTGAGAACAAGGCGCACGCGCCGGTATGCGTCGCAGAGGCGGAGGAGACCATGAAAGAATTGCGCACCGCACTCGCGAAGGCGGGAATTACGTTGCCTTCATTGCGGATCGACCCCACATCTTTGGCCCGAGAGGCGCCCTGCCCGCTCATTGAATTGGGCGGATGCCGCGTCGAGACGGCCGCCCGGCTGGCCGCCGCGCTGGGGGTGGCGCCATGAACCTCTACCTCCCCGTCGGCGCGTACGCCGTGGACACCCGCACCGGACAGGTGGGCCGGGTCATGGGCCACGAAGGGCCCTACGTCCAGCTCCGCCCCTTCGGCGGCGGGCGGGAGTGGGACTGCGCGCCGGACGCGCTGCGGACCGCCACCACGTCGGAGCGGCTACGGGCCGCGACTGCCTATGCGAACGCACGGAGCCGGGGCGAAGTCCCGTGACGTAGGTGAAGCCCCATGGCATCCCGTGGCATAGGGTGCGGCGCCATGGCCATATGGAAGTGGGGCAAGCCCAAGGTCGAGTCCAAGTACCCGACACAGCTCACCATGCACCAGCTCTGGATGGTGTCGCTGAGCGCGCCGGTCAGCCGGGACAAGGACGCCTCCCGGACGACTCTGTACCCGTTCACCCGCGTCGACGACGGCAAGGCGCAGAAGTGGCTGGCCGAGCAGTGGGAGATCACCGCGCCCGAGCAGCTGCTCGGGCGCCTGAGCGGGCTCGCGAGCACCGGCTATCGCGCCATGGCCCGGCAGCGCATCGGCGTCGCACCGCTGGCATGGGACATCGCGCTCTACGTGGACATCTCACGGCGCGGCTTCGCCTGCGGGATGCTGAGCGAGGCTGACACCTGGGCCCGGCTGAAGAATGTGGTGCCGACGGTGGCGGGGACGTACGCGTCGTGGAACGAGTACGCCGACCACTATCTCCTCGGCAGGAGGGTGTGGCGGGACAGCCTCCAGGGGACGCAGGACGCGGACTTCCCCGCGCCCCAGGCCGCCTCCGACGCCCACCTCCGGAGCCTCCTGGACCCCGCGAACCGGACGAGCCCGTGGAACCTCGCCCCTTGGGAGGCAATCAGCCGCCCCGACCAGGCGCGCCGCGGCGGCTAGGCCCTAGTGCTGGGTCGGCTTCGACGGCGTCAGCTCGCTCGGACGCACGATGACGTACCCCTCACCGCGCAGCATCAGCTGCACCGCCTCGCCGGAACCGCCCCTGATCATGGAGCCGATGGACTGCGAGCGGTGCAGCGAGGTGTCCAGGTTCGCGGTCCAGCCGACGACCGCGTCCGTGTCGACGTACACCGGCTGCTGCGGCGACACCGGGATCACCAGGGGGTTGCCGTCGCAGACCAGGCCGAGCTGCCCGGAACCCGTGAAGACGCTGTTGAAGAGGCCGCCGCCCGTGACGCCCGCGCCCTTCACCGTCTTGATCTCGTACGAGAGCGTCGAGTCGAAGCACAGGACGTTGCGGCCGTTGACGGTGAGGACGTCGCCCGGCTCGATGTCGACGATGAAGCAGTTCTGCGCCTCGTGCGCGAACCACGCCTCGCCCTGGCCGCGCACCGCCATCAGCGGGAGACCCTCACCGGTCACCGCCCGCTTGAGCATGCCGCCCACGCCCTGGCCCTTGCGCTCGAACTGAAGGTCGCCGCGGTAGGCGATCATCGCGCCCTGCCGTGCGTGCATCTCGCCGTTGACCGCGTACTTGATGGACTTGGCGTTCTGGAGGGTCATCCCGGGGACGACGGACTGTTGCGCCATGTGCTCCGTGGAGAACAGCTCACTCTTCATGCGGGCATTTTGTCAGGTGTGAGTCAAATGGCCAGAGGTTGAGGCGAAGTGGAACGGGGTTGGAGCGACCCAGGCCACGGCTGTCGGCCCCGTACGCGAGAATGGGCCCATGAGTCTGTTCCGTGATGACGGCATCGTGCTGCGCACCCAGAAGCTGGGTGAGGCGGACCGCATCATCACGCTGCTCACCCGCAGCCACGGCCGGGTCCGCGCCGTCGCCCGCGGCGTGCGGCGGACCAAGTCCAAGTTCGGCGCCAGGCTCGAACCCTTCTCCCACGTCGACGTCCAGTTCTTCGCGCGCGGCAGCGAACTCATCGGGCGCGGCCTGCCGTTGTGCACGCAGAGTGAGACCATTGCTCCGTACGGTGGCGGAATCGTCACCGACTACGCGCGCTACACCGCGGGCACGGCCATGCTGGAGACGGCGGAACGCTTCACCGATCATGAGGGTGAGCCCGCCGTGCAGCAGTATCTGCTGCTCGTGGGCGGCCTTCGCACCCTCGCCAACGGCGAGCACGAGCCGCACCTCATCCTCGACGCGTTCCTCCTCCGCTCCCTCGCCGTGAACGGGTACGCACCCAGCTTCAGTTCCTGCGCCAAGTGCGGAATGCCCGGACCGAACCGGTTCTTCTCCGTCGCCGCCGGCGGCTCCGTCTGCGTCGACTGCCGGGTGCCCGGCAGCGTCGTACCCTCGATGGAAGCCCTCGGCCTGCTCGGCGCGCTGCTCACCGGAGACTGGGAGACGGCGGACGCGTGCGAGGCACGGCATGTCAGGGAGGGCAGCGGGCTTGTTTCCGCCTATCTGCACTGGCACTTGGAGCGCGGGCTCCGCTCATTGCGGTACGTAGAGAAGACCAAGTAACAGAGATACAGCTAGGTAGGAGAGAGCCCCCCATGGCACGACGCGGAATCCTCGGACGGTCCCGCCGTGAGTACAAGGCCCCCGAGCCGCACCCCTCGGGCGCCACACCGCCGAAGATCCCCGGCGAGCTGGTGCCCAAGCACGTGGCGATCGTCATGGACGGCAACGGACGCTGGGCGAAGGATCGCGGCCTGCCGCGCACCGAGGGGCACAAGGTCGGCGCCGAGCGCGTACTCGACGTACTGCAGGGCGGCATCGAGATGGGCGTCGGGGCGATCTCGCTCTACGCCTTCTCCACCGAGAACTGGAAGCGTTCTCCGGACGAGGTGAAGTTCCTGATGAACTTCAACCGCGACTTCATCCGCAAGACCCGCGACCAGCTGGACGAACTCGGCATCCGGGTGCGCTGGGTGGGCCGCATGCCCAAGCTGTGGAAGTCGGTCGCCAGGGAGCTGGAGATCTCCCAGGAGCAGACCAAGGGCAACGACAAGCTCACCCTGTACTTCTGCATGAACTACGGCGGCCGGGCCGAGATCGCGGACGCCGCACAGGCGCTCGCCGAGGACGTGAAGGCGGGGCGGCTCGACCCCTCCAAGGTCAGCGAGAAGACCTTCGCGAAGTACCTGTACTACCCGGACATGCCGGACGTCGACCTCTTCCTGCGCCCGAGCGGCGAACAGCGCACCTCCAACTACCTTCTCTGGCAGAGCGCTTACGCCGAGATGGTCTTCCAGGACGTGCTGTGGCCGGACTTCGACCGCCGTGACCTGTGGCGCGCCTGCCTCGAATACGCCTCGCGCGACCGCCGCTTCGGCGGGGCGATCCCGAACGAGCAGCAGATCGCCAACAGTTAGCCCGGAGCGAGCCGTACGTATGTGAGGGGCCCCACCGTCAGCGCGACGGTGGGGCCCCTCACATACGTACGCGTGGCTACTTGCTCGCGCACTCCGCGCACGTGCCGAAGATCTCGACCGTGTGCGCCACGTTCACGTACCCGTGCTCCGAGGCGATCGCCTCGGCCCACTTCTCCACCGCCGGGCCCTCGACCTCGACCGCCTTGCCGCACACCCGGCAGACCAGGTGATGGTGGTGGTCGCCGGTGGAGCAGCGGCGGTAGACCGACTCGCCCTCGTCGGTGCGCAGCACGTCGACCTCGCCCGCGTCGGCGAGGGACTGGAGCGTCCTGTAGACCGTCGTCAGGCCTACTGAATCGCCTTTGTGCTTCAGCATGTCGTGCAGGTCCTGCGCACTGCGGAACTCGTCCACCTCGCCCAGGGCCGCCGCCACCGCGGCGCGCTGCCGCGTGGATCGGCCTCGTACCGGGGGTCCCGCAGCCGTTGTCACAGGTGCCTCCTCAACTGAAAAACTCGCACGATCGCCCGCACATCTGTCATATCCCGTCGGGCCATTGTGCCAGCTCGCTCTCAGACGGTGACCTCGTCGCCCGACCGCCGGGCCTCGGGGACGTCCGCCGTGCATGTGGCGTCGGCGGCGGCCACGGCCCGTGCGCGCCGCCGCGCCAGGGGCGTTGCGAGGGCGGTGAGGACGACGAAGACGCCGATCGCCATCAGGACGATGGTCGCCCCGGGCGGCACGTCCTCGTAGTACGACGTGACCGTGCCGGACAGCGTCACGGCGGTGCCGATGACCACCGACAGGATGAACGTCACCTTGAACGAGCGGGTGATCTGCTGGGCTGCCGCGACCGGCACCACCATGAGCGCGCTCACCAGGAGCAGACCGACGACGCGCATCGCGACGGTGACCGTGACGGCGGCGGTGACCGCGATCAGCAGGTTCAGCGCGCGGACGGGCAGCCCCGTGACCCGCGCGAACTCCTCGTCCTGGCTCACCGCGAACAACTGCTTGCGCAGGCCGACCGTGACGAGCACCACAAAGGCCGCCAGCAGGCAGATCGCCGTGACGTCGGAGTCCGAGACTGTCGAGAGCGAGCCGAAGAGATACGAGGAGAGATTCGCGTTCGAGCCGGTGTCCGAGAGGTTGATCAGCAGGACACCGCCCGCCATACCGCCGTAGAAGAGCATCGCCAGCGCGATGTCACCGCGCGTCTTGCCGTACGCCCTGATCAGCTCCATCGTCACCGCGCCGACGACGGCGATCAGCGTCGCCATCCACACGGGGCTCGAATTGAGCAGGAAGCCGAGACCGACACCCGTCATGGCGATGTGCCCGATGCCGTCGCCCATCAGGGCCTGGCGGCGCTGGACGAGGTAGATGCCGATGGCGGGGGCCGTGATGCCGACGAGGACGGCGGCGATCAGCGCCCGCTGCATGAATTCGGTCTGGAAGATTTCCATCATCATCAGGTCAGCAGTCCCGTCCGGATCGGCTCGTGCTCGTCGGCCGAGTGCGGATGTACGTGGTCGTGGCCGGGCAGGGCGTGCTGGCCGACCGCCTTCGGGGGCGGGCCGTCGTGGGTCACGCAGCCGTCGCGCAGGACCACCGCGCGGTCGATCAGCGGCTCAAGTGCGCCGAGCTCGTGCAGGACGAGCAGGACCGTCGTACCCGCCGCGACCTGCTCGCGCAGCGTCTGCGCGAGGATCTCTTGGCTCGCCAGGTCGACGCCCGCCATCGGCTCGTCCATGATCAGCAGCTCGGGCTCGGACGCGAGCGCGCGGGCGATGAGCACACGCTGGTGCTGGCCGCCGGAGAGGGCGCTCACGGAGTCCTTGGCGCGGTCGGCGAGGCCGACGAGCCCGATGGCCCGGTCGACCGCCGCGCGGTCCGCCTTCGTCGCCCAGCCCAGCGTCGACAGCTTCGTACGCGAGAGCCGGCCGGCCGACACGACCTCGCGGATCGTCGCGGGGACACCGCTCGCCGCCGTCGTGCGCTGCGGTACGTAGCCGATGCGGGCCCACTGCCTGAAGCGCTTCAAGGGGGTGCCGAAGAGGCTGATGTCGCCGCCGGTGAGGGGGACTTGGCCGATCACGGAACGGACGGCGGTGGATTTGCCGGAGCCGTTCGCGCCGAGCAGGGCGACGACCTCACCGCGCCCGACGGTGAGGTCGATGCCGCGCAGCACCGGGCGCGCGCCGAGGGTGGCCGTGGCCGCCCGCACGGATATGACGGGCGGGGTGGGCTCCGCTCCGGCCGTGGTTTCCGTGGCTCCCATGGCGTGCGCCTCCGATACTGCCGCTGCCTGTCGTGTCACTTCGCGCCGAGGGCCTTCTGCAGCGCGGCGAGGTTGGACTCCATGACCCCGATGTAGTCATCGCCCTTGGACTTGCCCGTAATTCCCTCGAGGGGGTCCAGGACGTCCGTCTTGAGGTCCGCGTCGGAGGCGAGCGTCTCTGCGGTCTTGTCGCTGGCGAGGGTCTCGAAGAACACCGTGGACACGTCGTCCTTCTTCGCGATGTCCTGGAGCTCCTTGATGCGGGCGGGGCTCGGGTCCGACTCGGGGTCGATTCCGGCGATGCCCTCCTGGTCAAGGCCGTAGCGCTCGGCGAGGTAGCCGAAGGCTGAGTGCGTGGTGATGAAGGTCTTGGTCTTCGTGTTCTTCAGGCCGCCCTCGAACTTCGTGTTCAGCGCGTCCAACTTCTTGACCAGGGCCTTCGTGTTCTTCTTGTACGCCGCCGCGTGGTCGGGGTCGGCCTTCTCCATCGCCTTGCCGACGCCCTCGGCGACCTCGGCGTACTTCACCGGGTCGAGCCAGATGTGCGGGTCGGCACCGGCTTCGCCTGCGCCTTCCTCGTCGTGGCCGTGCTCTTCTTCCTCGGAGTGCTCTTCGCCCTCGTGGCCGTGGTCGTGGCCGACGCCGGTGCCGTGCTCTTCGAGCTTGGTGAGCTTCGCGGCATCCACGGTGTTCTTCACGCCGGACTGGCCGATGGCGTCGTCGACGGCGGGCTGGATGCCCTTGAGGTACAGGATGAAGTCCGATTCGCCCAGCTCGGCGGTCTGCCGCGGGCTGAGCTCCAGGTCGTGCGGCTCGACACCCGGCTTGGTCAGGGTGTCCACGGAGACGTGCTCGCCGCCGATCTCCTGGGCGAGGTACTGCATGGGGTAGAACGACGCGGTCACGTTCAGCTTGCCGTCGCCGTTCTTGTCCGCGGCGCTGGAGGACGAGCAGGCGGACAGAGCCGTGAGCCCGAGAACCGTGGCGGATGCGACGGCGACGGTGGGTATGAGGCGACGTACGTTCATGACACTCATTTTCAACAAATCTGGAAACGATTGTCAACTAAGGGTCTCCGCGGGCGCAGACCCGGAACCGATTTGATTAGGGGGGTAAGGCCGCCGGTAACCTGAAGCATTCGCTTCGCCCACCGTCGTAATGAAGAGAGCACCGTGGCCGCCGACAAGATCGACAGCATCGTCAGCCTGAGCAAGCGCCGTGGCTTTGTTTACCCGTGCAGTGAGATCTACGGCGGCCAGCGTGCCGCCTGGGATTACGGGCCGCTCGGCGTCGAGCTCAAGGAGAACCTCAAGCGCCAGTGGTGGCGTTACATGGTCACTTCGCGCGAGGACGTCGTCGGTATCGACTCGTCGGTGATCCTGGCCACGGAGGTCTGGCAGGCCTCGGGTCACGTCGCGACGTTCTCCGACCCGTTGACCGAGTGCCTCTCCTGCCACAAGCGGCACCGCGCCGACCACCTGGAAGAGGCGTACGAGGCCAAGCACGGCCGCCCGCCCGAGTCCCTGGCCGACGTCAACTGCCCGCACTGTGGCACCAAGGGCCAGTTCACCGAGCCCAAGCAGTTCTCCGGCATGCTCTCCACGCACCTCGGCCCCACGCAGGACAGCGGCTCCGTCGCCTACCTGCGCCCCGAGACCGCGCAGGGCATCTTCACCAACTTCGCCCAGGTCCAGCAGACTTCGCGCAAGAAGCCGCCGTTCGGCATCGCGCAGATGGGCAAGTCCTTCCGCAACGAGATCACGCCCGGCAACTTCATCTTCCGGACCCGCGAGTTCGAGCAGATGGAGATGGAGTTCTTCGTCAAGCCGGGCGAGGACGAGAAGTGGCAGGAGTACTGGATGGAGCAGCGCTGGAACTGGTACACCGGCCTGGGCCTGCGCGAGGAGAACATGCGGTGGTTCGAGCACCCGAAGGAGAAGCTCTCCCACTACTCCAAGCGCACCGCTGACATCGAGTACCGCTTCCAGTTCGGCGGCAGCGAGTGGGGCGAGCTCGAGGGCGTCGCCAACCGCACGGACTACGACCTCTCCGCGCACTCGAAGGCCTCGGGCCAGGACCTGTCCTACTTCGACCAGGAGGCCGGCGAGCGCTGGACGCCGTACGTCATCGAGCCCGCGGCGGGCGTAGGCCGCACGATGCTGGCGTTCCTCCTTGACTCGTACATCGAGGACGAGGCGCCGAACGCGAAGGGCAAGCTGGAGAAGCGGACGGTCATGCGCTTCGACCACCGCATCGCGCCGGTGAAGGTCGCGGTTCTGCCTCTCTCGCGCAACCCGGAGCTGTCGCCGAAGGCGAAGGGCCTCGCCACGGCCCTCCGCCAGAACTGGAACATCGACTTCGACGACGCGGGCGCCATCGGCCGCCGCTACCGCCGCCAGGACGAGATCGGCACGCCGTACTGCGTGACGGTCGACTTCGACACCCTGGACGACAACGCGGTGACGGTGCGCGAGCGTGACTCGATGAAGCAGGAGCGGGTCTCCCTCGACCAGATCGAGGGCTACCTCGCCTCGCGCCTGGTGGGCTGCTGACGCCTGGCCCCCGGTGGGGCACTCGCTGAGTGAAGCTTGAAAGAAGGCCCCGGTTCCGCACACGGAACCGGGGCCTTCTGCTGCACACTGTTCGCCATGCCTTCGATGACCACGAGCAAGGTCAGCAGATGGGACCAGCACGGGCGCGAGCATGTGGTGCACGTGCAAAAGGCGGGCGTCCAGCGCCAGTTGAGCTGCGACACGTGCGGCTGGGGGAAACGGGTGCAGTTCCTGCCGTGGCTGAAGGCGGAGGAACACCTCGCGGAGGCGCACCAGGCGACGGTGGATCCTTCGGGGCCTTAGGCCTTAGGCCTTAGCTACGGTTGGGGGCCTGCTGCCGGGCAAAGCGGCGCACGGCATCGGTGAAGGCGCCTGGGTCGTCGAAGTTCGCGAGGTGCCCCGCCCGCGGGATCAACTCGACGCGGGCGTGCGGATGCGCGCGGGCGAAATCCCTCTCGCCGGACCGGAAGACGGTGTCCTTCTCGCCGTTCAGGATGAGTACGGGGGACGCCACGTGACGCATCGAGCCCGCGTCGAAACGGCCCAGAACCTCGCCCCAGGCGGCCGGAAGCGTGTGGAACGCGTAGCCGGCGCGGATGGTCGCCGCCACTACCTCGGGTGGATAGAGCCGGCGAAGCAACCGGTCGTTCCACCGGGCCAGCCGGTCCGCCGGCAGGCGAGGGACGAGACCGGCGACCCACCGATACGGCGTTGCCCACCGGCCGCGGGTCGTGGCGCTGGCCCCGGCGAGGACCAGACCCCGCACCTGTTCGGGGAAGCGCCGCGCGAACTCCAGCGAGGCGTACCCGCCGAGTGAGTGCCCGACGACCAGAGCGGGCCCATGACCGAGCGAGTCCACCGCGGAAGAGATGATCTCCGTCGCCGCGGTCAGGCTCCAGGGCTGAGCGGAACGGGCGCCGTGCCCCGGCAGATCAACAGCGGCAACCCGGAAGTCCCCCTGGAGCGCGGCGAGCTGAGGACTCCACTGCCCCGCGCTGAACCGCGTCCCGTGCACGAAGACGATGGGTGGTGTGTCCGGTGCCGTCATAAGTGCCCCCCCGAGCGGAATTGAAATGCGGGCTAGCGGCGCAGGCCGCGTACGACCAGGTCGACCACCGCCGTGAAGGCGGCCTCGATGCCTGGCTTTGACCATTCGCCCGCGTACGCCGGGTCGTGGAAGCGGTTGGTGGCGTCGAAGACTGCGCGGGACGTGGAGGCGGGGTCCGTCGTCGTGAACGTGCCCTGGGTGGCGCCCTCTTGGATGATCGTGGCCAGTTGGTCCGTGAGGTCGGCGATGTGGCGGTCCACCACTCCGCTGTTCTCGCCCGTCAACACCGTGTACGTGGCGAACAGTTCGGGGTCGTCGCCCGCCTTGTGCTGCTTGGCCTCGAAGAGGCCCGTGAGCCAGTCGCGGAGCTTCGCCTCGGGGGGCTCGGTGCCGGTGACGATTCCGGACAGGGCCTCCGACGTACGGTCCAGCCACCGCTTCGTGACCGCCTCGCGCAGCTCCGCCTTCGTACGGAAGTGGCGGTAGACCGTGCCATGGCTGACCCCGAGGGCGCGGGCCACGTCCACGACCGTGGCCTTCGCCGCGCCATGGCGGCGCAACATGTCCTCCGTGGCTTCGAGGATGCGCTCAGGGGTCAGGGTGCCGGTTGCCATGACAGTGACCGTACCCGGGGGAGATCAGTGCTCGCTGTCGAGGTGCGCCATCTGTGCCTCCGGATAACGCGCACCGGACGCGGCACCCGCGGGAACCGCCTGCTCGATCGCGGCGAGGTCGGTCTCGTCCAGCGTCACGTCGAGCGCGCCGAGCGCCTCGGCGAGACGGTCACGGCGGCGGGCGCCGACGAGCGGAACGATCGCCGCGTCATGCCGCGGGCCCTGCGCGAGGACCCAGGCGATGGCCGTCTGCGCGACGCTCACGCCCTTCTGCTCGGCGACCTTGCGGAGGGCGTCGACGAGGTCGAGGTTCCGGTCGAGGTTCTCGCCCTGGAAGCGGGGACTCATCGCCCGGAAGTCGTTCGCGGCCAGCTTGCGGTCGCGTGTGAAGTGCCCGGAGATCAGACCGCGGGAGAGCACTCCGTACGCCGTGATGCCGATGCCGAGCTGGCTGACCGTGGGCAGGATCTGCTGCTCGATGCCGCGTGAGATGAGCGAGTACTCGATCTGTACGTCGGAGATGGGGGCGGTGGCGGCGGCGCGACGGATGGTGTCGGCGCCGACCTCCGAGAGCCCGATGTGCCGGACGTGCCCCTTCTCGACCAGCTCGGCGATCGCGCCGACGGTCTCCTCGACGGGGACGTCGGGGTCGATGCGGGCGATGCGGTAGACGTCGATGTAGTCGACGCCGAGCCGCTGGAGGGAGTACGCGGCGAAGTTCTTGACGGCCGCGGGCCGCCCGTCGTACCCGGACCAGCCGCCGTCAGGGTCGCGGAGGGCACCGAACTTGACGCTGGTGAGGGCCTGTTCGCGGCGGGCGGCGGGGGCGGAGCGGAGGGCTTCGCCGATCAGCATCTCGTTGTGACCCATGGCGTAGAAATCGCCGGTGTCGATGAGGGTGACGCCGGCTTCGAGGGCGGCGTGGATGGTCGCGATGGACTCGGCGCGGTCGGCGTCGCCGTAGAGGGCGGACATGCCCATGGCGCCTAGGCCGATGGCGGAGGTGTGGGGGCCGGTGGTTCCGAGGGTGAGAGTACGCATGCATTCACCATGCCATGACAGATGACAGATTTCAATATCTGTCATCTGTCATTTGTCACTCGGGTGTGGCGTAAGTCCAGGGTGATCAGCCGAACCGCCTCACGAACCTCCGCTGCCACGGCGTCTCCACCGCCCGCGCCGCATAGTGCTCCCGCACATAGGCCACGGCGTCGCCGCCCGGCACCCCGTCCAGTACCGCGATGCACGCCAGCGCCGTCCCCGTACGCCCCTGGCCGCCGCCGCACGCGACCTCGACCCGCTCCGTACCGGACCGCTCCAGCGCCTCGCGCAGGGCGGCGGTCGTTGCCGGGCGGTCTGTGGGGAGGCGGAAGTCGGGCCATCGCAGCCAGCGGGACTCCCACTCGACGGCGGGCGGCTCCTTGCCCAGGAGGTACAGCGCGAAGTCAGGCGTCGGACCGTCCGGAAGGGCGTGGCGCAGGCCCCGGCCGCGGATCAGTCGGCCAGAGGGGAGTCGCAGGACGCCTGGTGCAGTCGATTCCCAAGTCGCAGTCACGGCGCGAGCGTAGCCCCAGCGTGTGGGCCGGGCGCTGGCTTCAGATGGGCCGGGGCGTGGGAAATTTTTGTATGTGCGCGGCCAGCAGGCGGCTCAGGGGCGCGCCTCGCGCCGGCCCGGGTGGGCTGGGCGGACTGGGTCCGTAAGTCGTTCCTGCGGTGCGGTCGCCTCCAGGCGTTCCGCCGTTCGGCGGGCCGTTTCCCTCGCCCAGTTGCCGCTGGTCAGTGCGCCCAGGAGCAGGACCGCCAGGCCGCAGCCCGCGATGATCCACCAGGCGGGGCGGCTCGCCTCGGTGAAGGTGGACGCGTACGACGAAGACCCCACCCCCGAGGCCAGTACCGCGCCGATGACCGCGACGCCGAGCGTCTGGCCGATCTGGCGGCTCGTGGAGGCGACGGCGGCCGCGACGCCCGCCTGGGAGCGGGGCATCCCGGAGACGGCGGTGTTCGTGATGGGGGCGTTCACGAAGCCGAAGCCGAGGCCGAAGAGGACGTAGCCGAGGAAGAGCGTCGCGTTCGTGGTCTCCGCGTCGAAGGCGGCGAAGAGGACCCCGGACGTCGTCATTGCGACCCCCGCGACGAGGAGGGGCAGGCGCGCGCCCCGGCTGCCGACCAGGCGGCCCGACAGCGGGGCGCAGACCAGCGTCATCGCGGCCATCGGCAGCATCCAGACGCCCGCGTGCAGGGCGTTCAGGCCGCGTACGTTCTGGAGGTAGAGCGTGGAGAGGAAGAGGAAACCGCCCAGCGCGGCGAAGGCGCAGACCGCGATCACCGTCGCCCCGCTGAACGGTGCCGAGCCGAAGAAGCGCAGGTCGATGAGGGGGTCGGCGCGGCGCGGCTCGTAGGCGAGAAGCCCGAGGAGTGCCAGGAGCGACGCGGCCGCGAACGTGATGATCAGCGGTGAGGTCCAGCCCGCCGCCGGCGCCTCGATGATCGCGTACGTCAGGGCGCCGAGCAGCACCATGACCAGGAGCTGGCCCACGGGGTCGGGGCGGCGCGGCTTGGGGGCGCGGGACTCGGGGACGTACCGGATGGTGAGGAGCAGGGCCGCGAGGCCGACCGGCAGGTTGATCCAGAAGATGGAGCGCCAGCCGATGGAGTCCACGAGCAGGCCGCCCACGAGCGGGCCCGCCGCCATGGAGATGCCGACCACCCCGCCCCATACCCCGATGGCGCGGGCCCGCTCGCGCGGCTCGGTGAAGGTGTTGGTGATGATCGACATCGCGACCGGGTTGAGCATGGAGCCGCCCACGGCCTGGGCCATGCGGAAGGCCACGAGGGATTCCAGGTTGGGCGCGAGGGAGCAGGCCACCGAGGCGAGCGTGAAGATCACCAGGCCCACTTTGAAGATCTTCCGGCGCCCCAGCCGGTCCGCCGTCGAGCCCGCGAGCATGAGGAGCGTGGCGAGTACGAGGGTGTAGGCGTCGATCGTCCACTGCATGCCCGAGATGCTGGTGCCGAACTCCCGCGCCATCGTGGGCAGAGCGACGTTCAGGACGGTGTTGTCGAGGCTGACGATGAGCAGGCTCATGCAGCAGATCGCGAGCACGAGCACGCGTCGGCGGTGCGTGAGCTCTTGCTGGGGCATGAGTTCGACGGTAACCCGGTCGGCTGTGCGTCGCTCCTGTGGACGGAGGCGCACGCCCCCCTCGGCCCCCCGGGATGCCTCAGCCCACCCTCCGCGGCAGCCGCAGGCTCAGCACCGCCAGGCCGACGAGACCGGCCAGCTGCGCTCCGAGGACGATCGCGAACGCGTCCCGCATGCCCAGGCCCGGCACCAGGGCCAGGAAGAGCGAGCCGAGGGTGGCGACGCCGAGGGCCAGGCAGGACTGCTGGACCGTCGCCGCGAGGCCGCTGCCCGCGCCCGCCTTCGCGGTCGGCACCGCGGCGAGCACGATGCGGTAGTAGAGCGCCAGCTGCACGCCCTGACCGAGGCCGCACAGGACGAGACCGGGGGCGAGGACGAGCGGACTCAGTGAGGCGTACGGCGTCCACAGCACCGTCAGGGCGAGGATGGCGAGCCCGGTGCCGTGCACCAGCGCGCACAGCGTCATCGCGCGGCTGCCGAGCCGCGTCACCAGGCGCGGGGCGAGCATCGACGCCGCGAACTGCGCGACCCCCATGGGGATCAGGGTCAGCCCGGACTTCAAGGGGCTGAAGCCGAGCCACTGCTGGAGCGTCACCGCGCTGACGAACATCCAGCCGGCGAAGCCGGTGAAGATGGGCAGGCCGATGGTGAGCCCCATCCGTACGCCGGGTTCGCGCAGCAGCGAAGGGGGCAGCAGCGGGCTGCCGCCGGTGCGTTCGCCGCGCAGCTCGACGCGGGCGAACGCCCAGGCAAGGAACGGCGAGGCGACCAGGGAAAGCACCGACCACAGGGGCCAGCCCGCGGCCCTCCCCTCGGTCAGGGGCAGCAGCAGCGCGATCAGGGACGCGGCGAGCAGGAGCGTGCCCCCGATGTCGCTACGAGTGGGCTGCTCGGCCCGGCTGTCCGGCACCGAGCGCACGGCGCAGAGCAGGGCGGCGACGGCGACGGGCGCGTTCACCAGGAACACCGCGCGCCATCCGGTGCCCGCGAGGTCGGCGGAGACCAGGACGCCGCCGAGGACCTGGCCGAGGACGATGGAGATGCCGCCCACCGAGCCGTAGAGGGCGACCGCCTTCGAGCGCCGCTCGCCCCGCGTCGTCGCGTGGATGGTGGCGAGGACCTGCGGCAGCATCAGCGCGGATGCCGCGCCCTGGGCGACGCGCGCCCCCACCAGCCACCAGGCGCCGGGCGCGAGCCCGCAGGCCAGCGAGGTCACGCCGAAGGCGGCGACACCCCAGAGGAAGAGCCTGCGGCGCCCGTACGTGTCGCCGAGCCGCCCGCCGAGCACGAGCAGCACGGCGTACGCGACGGCGTAGCCCGCGACGACCATCTCCAGGGTGGCGGGGGAGGCGTGCAGGTCGTGTTCGATGCTGGGCAGGGCGACGTTGACGATGAAGAAGTCGATCATCGGGAGCGCGGCGCCGAGCAGGATGGTGACGAGGCCGAGCGGGGTCAGGGCGGGGGAGGAGTCCGCTGTGGGCCGGGCGCCCTGGGTGGTGGGCTTGAGGACGTGGGCGGTGGAGTTCGTGAGGTTCACGAGTACGACGGTCGTCGCATCGCCAGCCTGGTACCAGAGTCTCTTTATCCTGGTACCTGTACTACCTGGAAACAGGGTCGCCGGGCAGCCGCCGGAAAGGCAAGCTGATCCCATGGACACCGCACCATCCGGCCCCGTGGACACCGCACCGTCCGACCCTGTGGACACCGCGACGCCCACGCAGCCCGACCGTATCCGCCGCAGTGAGCTCGCCGACTTCCTGCGCAGCCGCCGCGAGCGCATCACGCCCGAGCAGGCGGGCCTGCCCCGCGGCCCGCGCCGCCGTACGCCGGGCCTGCGCCGCGAGGAGGTCGCGCATCTCTCCACGGTGGGCGTCACCTGGTACACGTGGCTGGAGCAGGGCCGCGCCATCCACGTATCGGCGCAGGTCCTCGACGCGCTGTGCCGCGCCCTGATGCTGGACGCCGGTGAGCGGGCCCATCTCTTCCAGCTGGCGGGCACCGCCGACCCCTCCCCGGCCGCCGAGACCGCGTCGGTCCCGCAGGGCCTGCTGCGGATCGTCACCCAGCTTGAGCCGTTCCCGGCGTGCGTGCAGAACGCCCGCTACGACGTCCTCGCCTACAACGCGACGTACGCGAACCTCCTCACCGACCTCGACGTGCTGCCGCCCGAGGACCGCAACTGCATGTGGCTGACCTTCACGCATCCCGCCTGGCAGGCCGCCATGGAGGACCGGGAGGAGACGATGCGCCGGATGGTGGCGAGGTTCCGGGCGCGGATGGCCGGGCATCTCGCGGACCCGGCGTGGAAGACGCTGCTCCGGAGGATGCGCAAGGCCTCGCCGGAGTTCTGCGAGCTGTGGGAGCGGCACGAGGTGATGCAGGCGGTGGACCAGTCCAAACGGTTCAACAACTCGCTCGTCGGCCCGCTGCACTTCACGTACCACGGGCTGTGGCTCGGCCCGGCCGAGGGCCCGCGCCTGGGGACGTACGTCCCGGCGGACGCGCGCTCGCAGGCGGCCACGGAGGAGCTGTACCGCCTGGTGAAGGCCGGGAGCGTGGGCACCCGCGTGGGCACTCGCGGGGGCACTCGCGCGGATGGGGGACAATAGGAGGTCTGCCCCCTCTCAGCCCGCTCGTCCCGGAGGAATCCCGCGCCATGGAGCCCCAGCTTCAGATCGGCCCGCACGCCGTGCGGCCGCCCGTCGTGCTCGCCCCCATGGCGGGCATCACGAACGCGCCGTTCCGGACGCTGTGCCGGGAGTTCAGCGGGGGCAAGGGTCTCTTCGTCAGCGAGATGATCACGACGCGCGCTCTGGTCGAGCGCAACGAGAAGACCATGCAGCTGATCCACTTCGACGAGACCGAGAAGCCCCGGTCCATCCAGCTGTACGGCGTCGACCCGGCCACGGTCGGCAAGGCGGTCCGCATGATCGCCGAGGAGAACCTCGCCGACCACATCGACCTGAACTTCGGCTGCCCCGTCCCCAAGGTCACCCGCAAGGGCGGCGGCTCCGCGCTCCCGTACAAGAGGCCCCTGCTGCGCGCGATCCTCCGTGAGGCCGTCAGCGGCGCCGGGGATCTGCCCGTCACGATGAAGATGCGCAAGGGCATCAACGACGAGCACATCACCTTTCTCGACGCGGGCCGCATCGCCGTCGAGGAGGGCGTCACGGCGATCGCCCTGCACGGCCGCACCGCCGCCCAGCACTACGGCGGCACCGCCGACTGGGACGCCATCGCCCGCCTCAAGGAGCACGTCCCCGAGATCCCGGTCCTCGGCAACGGCGACATCTGGTCCGCCGCCGACGCGGTGCGGATGATGAAGGAGACCGGCTGCGACGGAGTCGTCGTGGGCCGCGGCTGCCTCGGCCGCCCCTGGCTCTTCGGCGACCTGGTGGCCGCCTTCGAGGGCACGGGCGCGCCCAAGGCGCCGGACCTGCGCGAGGTCGCTGCCGTCATGCTGCGGCACGCGACCCTCCTCGGCGAGTGGATCGGCGACGAGGCGCGCGGTGTCATCGACTTCCGCAAGCACGTGGCCTGGTACCTGAAGGGTTTCGCGGTCGGCTCGGAGATGCGCAAGCGCCTCGCGATCACCTCGTCCCTCGCCGAACTGGAGGACGGGCTCGGCGAGTTGGACCTCGACCAGGCGTGGCCGGCGGGTGCGGACGGCCCGCGAGGCCGTACGTCGGGCAACAACCGCGTGGTCCTGCCGGACGGCTGGCTGAAGGACCCCTACGACTGCGCGGGCATCAGCGAGGACGCGGAGCTGGACACGTCCGGCGGCTGAGCCTCACCGCGGCACAGGCCTCGGCTCAGCTACCCGCCCACCGCACTCAGCAGCGCGAACGGCGCTGCCGCCGACCGTGACTCCCGTACGCACGCGTGCGGGTACGGAACCGGGCCCGGATACGACTCCCGCCCGTACCCCGCAAGCACCTCCGGCAGCCGGTCACCGCCTCGCGTCGCCGCCGCCACCAGGCCCCGTGCCACCGCCCGCGCCTCGTCGTGCAGCCCGTACCGCGCGAGGCCCAGCGCGATGAGCGCGTTGTCGTGCGGCCATACCGAACCCCGGTGGTAGGAGAGCGGGTGGTACGCGGGCTGGTCGGCGGCCAGGGTGCGGACTCCCCAGCCCGAGAAGAAGTCCGGTTCCAGGAGGCGGCGGCCCACCGCCTCTCCGTACTCCTTGTCGAGGAGGCCGGACCACAGGAGGTGGCCGGCGTCCGACGCGAGCGCGTCGACCTGGTGTCCTTCGCCGTCCAGGGCGAGCGCGGGGAAGCCCTGCTTCGGCATCCAGAAGTCCCGCTGGAAGCGGTCCCGCAGGTCGGCCGCCGCTTGTGCGAGGAGGTCCGCGTAGACCGTGTCGCCCCAGACCGTGCGCGCCAGCCACGCCGTGCGGCCCAGCGCGTCGTACGCGTAGCCCTGTGCGCCCGCCGCCATCACGGGGCCCGTGGCGCGGCTGCCGTCGGCGGAGCAGATCGCGCCGGGGGAGTCCTTCCAGTTCTGGTTGGCGAGGCCGCCCTCGTCCGCGCGGTAGACGAGATAGCCGCGCGCGGTGAGGCCGCCGTGGTCGAGGATCCAGCCGACGGCGGCCCGCGCGTGCGGCTCAAGGCGGCGGGCCAGAGTCGTGTCGCCCGTCCGCTCCGTGTACGCGCCCAACAGGACGAGGAAGAGCGGGGTCGCGTCCACGGAGCCGTAGTAGCGGCCGTACGGCACCTGTCCGAAGTGGGCCAGCTCCCCGTGCCGTACCTCGTGCACGATCTTCCCGGTCTGGGCGACCGCCCCCTCCGTGGCCTCCGTCGCCTGGGTGGCGGCCAGCGCGGGGAGTGTCGCCGCGGCCAGGCGCGGCAGGTAGGGGAGGGCGAAGAGCGAGGTCAGGAGGGCGTCGCGGCCCAGGAGCGTCAGGAACCAGGGGACGCCCGCCGCCGGGACGCTCAGCGCCTCTCCGTCAGGGCCCGACGCGGACACCTGGAGTACGGCGAGGTCCGCGAGGCCCCGCCGGCACGCCGCCGCCAGCTCCGGCCAGCCGCCGGGGATCTCGACGTCCGACGCGAACTCGCCCTCCAGGGCGACGAGTTGGGCTGCGGCCTGTGCTGGGCTCACCGGTGGCTGTGACTGCGGCTGCGGTGCTCCGTGCGGGTGCGCCGCGACACTCAGTGCCACCTCCGCCGTGCCGTGCGCGTCGAGGTCGATGGCCCAGACGAGCCGCCGCGCGCCGGTCCCCGTCTCCTCGACGGCATCCGGCGCGGGGTCCGCGGTCACGGTCGTACGGGAGCACCACTCGCGGCGCCGGTAGGCGAACTCGATGCCCTGGATCTCCTCGCCCTCACCGCCGCCGATGACCTTGCGCGACCTGACGGCGCCCGTCTTGGCGTACGTACGGTGGTCGGAGCGCAGCTCGAACTGGTCGGTGAAGTCGACGTCCACGGTCAGCGCGAGACGCACGGTCGTCGGCACCGAGCGATTGCACGTGACGCGAAGCGACTCCACGAACGCGCCGTCCGTCACCGCCTGTTCGCGGAAGAGCGTGCAGGACGCGGGCTCCTGCCTGCCGCCGCGCGGGACGAGGACGCACCGCGCCACACCCGCGTCCGCGTCGGCGTCCGACACCGGCGCGAGGATCTCCGGGACGGCCCCGTCCACCGTCAGCTGCCAGCGGCTCAAATGCCGGGCGTCGCGCACGAACAGACCGTCCGGGGCCGTGCCACCCCGCACCCCGCTGATGTCGCCCCCCGCGCCCAGCGCCGCGAACGTACCGCCCCGCACCAGTGGTTGACGCCGATCAGTCATCCCTGAACCCCTCCCTCGTCGCCGCGGCGGCAGGCACGTCAGCGGGCCTCCCGTGCGGCTCCTCGTCACGCCCGGCGGGATCGTCGAGCAGCAGATCCAGGGCGAGCGCGGCGCTCCAGCCGAAGCCGCGCGCACCGCAGCCCCGCCCCGTGTACGGGTCCACGTACTCCGCGAACCCGGACTCCCCGGCCACATCGAGCAGCGCGCGGCGCAGGCCGTCCGCCCGCGCGTGTTCGCCGTGCAGCCGAAGTCCCCGCTCCAGCAGCCAGTTGGTGTTGAACCACGCGGGCCCGCGCCAGTACCGCCGGGGGTCGAAGGCGCTTCCCGTGAGGTCGTAGCTCGGCACGAGCCGCGCGGGGCCGCCGAGGCCGAAGTGCGGTCCGCACGCGGTCCGTACGAGCGCGGCGGCGACGCGGCGCGGCAGCGCGGGCAGGATCAGCGGGACCAGACCGCCGACACCGCGCTCCGGCACCAGCCCACCGGAGCGCAGGTCATGGCAGAAGAACAGGCCCTCCGACGGGTCCCACAGGCGTGCCACGAGGGTGCTCGTCAGGGCTGCCGCGCGGGCTTCCCGTTCCCCGGAGGCGTCGCGCAGGCCCAACTCGGCCTCGATACGGGCCAGTGCGTACTCGGAGGCGATCAGAAGCGCGTTGAACGAGGGGTCCTCGACGGCGAACTCGCCCGCTCCGTCCGTGTATCGGCGATCGCGGTAGTCCGCGGCGAGGCGCACATATCTGCCGTAGTCGAGGTCGGTCGGCCGGTCCTCCGCGGCGCCGTGATTCAGGTCCGCACGCCGGTACGCGGCCGGGTCGGCCGGGGTCACACGGCTCAACGGGGCGTCCCAGCAAGGGCTGTTGTCCATGCCCTGCTCCCAGGGGTGGATCACGGCGGCGAGGCCCGCGCCGCCCGCGTCCCTGCGGTGCAGCAGATAGCGGTGCCAGGCGGCGAGCCGGGGGTAGGCGCGGGCCAGGAAGGAACGGGCGCGGGAGAGGCCCGGGTCCGAGCGGTGGACCAGCCAGGCGGCGAGCGCGTGCACCGGCGGCTGCACGATGCCGGAGGTCTGCACGGCACCGGGTGCCCCGGCGGTGCGGCCCGCCGTGGTGGAGCGCCAGAAGTCGGGGCTGGGAAAGTAGGCGTCCAGGGGGACGGAAGGGTTGAACACGATGTGCGGGACGCGGCCGTCGCCCCACTGGGCGGAGAGCAGCGTCTCCAGCTCCAACTGCGCCCGTAAAGGGGAGAGATGACGCAGGCCGATCGCGATGAACGCGGAGTCCCAGGACCACTGGTGGGGATAGAGCTGCCGGGAAGGGACCGTCGACGTACCCGTCCAGTTGGCCCACAGGACCTCGGCGGCGCGTTCACGCAGCGCCCGTGCGGGCCAAGGGGCACGGCGGGCGGTCAGCTGGGCTGTGCGGCCCCCGTTTGTGCGGTCCACGTTCGTGCGGTCCACGCGGTTCTCCCCGAGGGCCTCGACGCCCTGTCAGTTTGGCGTTGTCCATCCTAGAGTTACGTCTACTTAACGCGCAAAACTCAATATGTAACGGGGAGTTGATGAACACAAGGGGAGAGCGGATGCCGGACAGATCAGGGCGCGAAGGACAGGCGGAAGGACAGGCGGCGGGGGGACGCGTGGGCGGGCAGCATGCCGGCGCCGGGGACCTGCTCCACCTGGTGCGCAGCGGACGCGCCACCACGCGCGGCGCACTGCAGGAGGCCACCGGGCTCTCCCGCGCCACGGTCGGCCAGCGCCTGGACCGGCTCTTCCGTGCGGGCTGGCTGCGAGAGGGCGTGGGCGGTCCCTCCGGCAGGGGCGACAAGGCGGGCTCGCCGCTCGGCGGGCGCCCGGCCGTCCGCCTGGAGTTCGACGACGCCCACGCGGTCGTCCTCGCCGCCGACCTGGAGACCCGGCACGCCCGCACCGCCCTGCTCGGCCTCACCGGCGAGATCGTCGCCGAGCACGCGGGGCCCCTGGCGATCGAGGACGGCCCCGAGACGGTCCTCGGCGAGCTGGGCGTCCGCTTCGCCGAGCTGCTGCGCAAGGCCGACCGCGCCCCGGCCTCGGTCTGCGGCATCGGCCTCGCTGTCCCGGGGCCCGTGGACAGCGAGACGGGCCGCGTCGTCCAGCCGCCGATCATGCCGGGCTGGGACGGCTACGACATACGGGGCCGCCTGCGCCGCGCCTTCACCGAGCAGACGAGCGGCCCCGCAGGCACCCCCGTACCCGCACCCGGCCCCGCCGACGTCCCCGTACTCGTCGACAACGACGCGAACCTCATGGCGTACGGCGAACAGCGCGCCTCCTACCCCGAGTGCTCGGCCTTCGCCCTGGTCAAGGTCTCCACCGGCATCGGCGCGGGCGTCGTCGTGGACGGCGCGGTCTACCGGGGCATCGACGGGGGCGCCGGGGACATCGGCCACATCCGGGTGCCTGAGGGTGCCGACGCCCTGTGCAAGTGCGGTTCCTACGGCTGCCTGGCCGCCGTGGCCAGCGGTCGCGCGGTGGCCCGCCGCCTGACGGAGGCGGGCGTTCCGGCGGCCTCGGGGGCGGATGTGCGGGCGCTTCTGGAGGCGGGGAACCCGGTGGCGGTCGGTTTCGCGCGCGAGGCGGGGCGGCACGTAGGCGAGGTTCTCGCCACCGTCGTCACGCTCCTGAACCCCGGAGTTCTCATGATCGCCGGAGATCTGGCCGGAACACCGTTCCTGACGGGTGTGCGTGAGCTGCTGTACCAGCGGGCCCTGCCCCGCTCCACCGCTCATCTGGAGGTCGTCACCTCCCGCCTCGGTGAGCGCGCGGCCCTCATCGGTGCGGGAACGCTGGTGGTGGAGCACCTGTACGCCCCGAGGCGGGCGGAGGAGCGGCTGGCCGCGCTCGGCGTGTGAGGCGTATGACGGGCGTGTGACCGTCTCGTTCTCCGTCTCGATTCGCGTCCGGATGCTGACATCTGGCCGCTTCAAACGGCGTGATTCTCGCCACCCCTGATAGGGGTTGCGCTCAGATGAGCGGATCGAGGGCGACTGCACTTCTCCAAGGGGTGGCACTCAGTGCCACTGCTCGATCATTCATGAGGTGAACTCACATCTGAGTATAGGCCGCTCATTCGAGCGAATCACCGGGTCTACGGGTGTTGTGCCTTCAAGAGTTGAACACGTGCTCGCACATCGAGCTACCGCCGAGTCACTTTCGATCTACTGGCGGACGGGTGGTTACAGCCGTATGACGCACAAGTGGACGTACCCATGCGCCTTCGATCTGGGTATGTTCCTCGCCGTCAGGGCAGCCACCGAGTCCTCGAGGAGTCGAGACCCGTGTCGGAAAACAAAGATCCCCACGTAGCGCAGAGCGATGCGAGCGACAGCGATGCGAGCGATGCGGCCGTGAAGTTCGTCTACGACTTCACCGAGGGCAACAGGGACCTCAAGGACCTTCTCGGCGGGAAGGGCGCGAACCTCGCCGAGATGACCAACCTCGGGCTGCCCGTCCCTCCGGGCTTCACGATCACCACAGAGGCCTGCAAGACCTACCTCGCCAGCGGCGAGGAGCCGGTCGAGCTGCGCGACGAGGTGAGTGCGCACCTCGACGCCCTCGAGAAGAAGATGGGCAAGAAGCTCGGTCAGGCCAATGACCCGCTGCTCGTCTCCGTCCGCTCGGGCGCCAAGTTCTCGATGCCCGGAATGATGGACACCGTCCTGAACATCGGGCTCTCCGACAAGTCGGTGACGGGCCTCGCCAAGCAGTCCGGCGACGACCGCTTCGCGTGGGACTCCTACCGCCGCCTCATCCAGATGTTCGGCAAGACCGTCATGGACGTCGACGGCGAGCTGTTCGAGGACGCGCTTGAGGCAGCCAAGGCCGCCAAGAAGGTCACGGTCGACACCGACCTGGAGGCCGCGGACCTAAAGAAGCTGGTCACGAAGTTCAAGAAGATCGTCAAGACCGAGGCCGGGCGCGACTTCCCGCAGGACCCGCGCGAGCAGATGGACCTCGCGATCCGCTCGGTCTTCGAGTCCTGGAACACCGACCGCGCCAAGCTCTACCGCCGCCAGGAGCGCATCCCCGGCGACCTGGGCACCGCGGTCAACATCTGTTCCATGGTCTTCGGCAACCTCGGCCCGGACTCCGGCACGGGCGTCGCGTTCACCCGCGACCCGGCCAGTGGCCACCAGGGCGTGTACGGCGACTACCTGCAGAACGCGCAAGGCGAGGACGTGGTGGCGGGCATCCGCAACACCGTCCCGCTCGCCGAGCTCGAGCAGATCGACAAGAAGTCGTACGACCAGCTCATGCAGATCATGGAAACCCTCGAAACGCACTACAAGGACCTGTGCGACATCGAGTTCACCATCGAGCGCGGCCAGCTGTGGATGCTCCAGACCCGCGTCGGCAAGCGCACCGCCGGTGCCGCCTTCCGTATCGCGACGCAGCTCGTCGACCAGGGCCTGATCGACGAGGCCGAGGCGCTCCAGCGCGTCAACGGCGCGCAGCTCGCCCAGCTGATGTTCCCCCGCTTCGACGACACCGCGAAGGTCGAGCAGCTCGGCCGGGGCATCGCCGCGTCACCCGGTGCCGCGGTCGGCAAGGCGGTCTTCGACTCGTACACGGCCATCAAGTGGTCGCGTTCGGGCGAGAAGGTCATCCTCATCCGCCGTGAGACCAACCCCGACGACCTCGACGGCATGATCGCGGCCGAGGGCATCCTCACCTCCCGCGGCGGCAAGACCTCGCACGCCGCCGTCGTCGCCCGCGGCATGGGCAAGACCTGCGTCTGCGGCGCCGAGGAGATCGAGGTCGACACCAAGCGCCGGCGCCTCACCGCGCCCGGCGGTGTGGTGATCGAGGAGGGCGACGTCGTCTCCATCGACGGCTCCACCGGCAAGGTCTACGCCGGTGAGGTGCCCGTGGTCCCCTCCCCGGTCGTCGAGTACTTCGAGGGCCGGATGCACGCCGGTGCCGACGATGCGGACGAGCTGGTCGGCGCCGTGCACCGGATCATGGCGTACGCGGACCGAGTACGCCGCCTGCGGGTCCGCGCCAACGCGGACAACGCGGAGGACGCCCTCCGTGCCCGCCGCTTCGGCGCCCAGGGCATCGGCCTGTGCCGCACCGAGCACATGTTCCTCGGTGAGCGCCGCGAGATGGTCGAGCGGCTGATCCTCGCCGACGCCGACGGCGAGCGCGAGGACGCCCTCAAGGAGCTCCTGCCGCTCCAGAAGCGCGACTTCGTGGAGCTCTTCGAGGCGATGGACGGCCTTCCGGTCACGGTCCGTCTCCTGGACCCGCCGCTGCACGAGTTCCTGCCGGACATCACCGAACTCTCCGTCCGCGTGGCCCTCGCCGAGTCCCGCAAGGACTCGAACGAGAACGACCTGCGCCTGCTCCAGGCGGTGCACCGCCTGCACGAGCAGAACCCGATGCTGGGCCTGCGCGGCGTACGCCTCGGCCTCGTGATCCCCGGCCTGTTCACCATGCAGGTACGGGCCATCGCCGAGGCCGCTGCCGAGCGCAAGAACGCCAAGGGCGACCCGCGCGCGGAGATCATGATTCCGCTCGTCGGTACGGTCCAGGAGCTGGAGATCGTCCGCGAGGAGGCCGAGCAGGTCATCGCGGAGGTCGAGGCGACGACCGGCGTCGAGCTGAAGCTGGCGCTCGGCACCATGATCGAGCTGCCGCGTGCCGCGCTCACGGCGGACCAGATCGCGGAGGCCGCCGAGTTCTTCTCCTTCGGCACGAACGACCTCACGCAGACGGTCTGGGGCTTCTCGCGCGACGACGTGGAGGCGAGCTTCTTCACGGCGTACCTGGAGAAGGGCATCTTCGGTGTCTCCCCGTTCGAGACCATCGACAAGGACGGCGTGGGCAAGCTGGTGAAGGACGCGGTCAAGGCAGGCCGCGCCACCCGCCCCGACCTCAAGCTCGGCGTCTGCGGCGAGCACGGCGGCGACCCGGAGTCCGTCCACTTCTTCCACGAGGTGGGCCTGGACTACGTCTCCTGCTCCCCGTTCCGGATCCCGGTGGCCCGCCTGGAGGCGGGACGCGCGGCTTCCGAGTCGGCGGGCAGCGACCACCGGTAGGTCTCTCCGGACCACCGGTTGAACTCCGGGACCGACGCCGTGTCCCCGACCCTCACCGATGCGGGTCGGTCCCGGTCCACCAAGAAGGGGCAGCACCCTGTGCGGGGGTGCTGCCCCTTCGGGTTGCCGCTACCGCCTCACTCCGTTCGCAGCTCGCGGCTTCCTGCCCGGTTCTTCGCGATGTTCCGTGTCTTCTTGGTGCGGGCCGACTCGGCGACCACGGCGAGTACCGCCGGGGACCTCGAATACTCGGCGAGGTGGCGCTGCATCCAGTCCGTGACCTCGGCCAACTCGGCCGGGGTCGGCACGTGGCCGTCCTTGACGGACAGGTGGAACAGCCAGTCGTGGATGCGGCGGCGGATGAACTCGCGGAATGCCTCCACCTCGAACCGGTCGATCTCCGGCAGCAGTTCGTCCGACCACTGCCGGAACTCGGCAGGGCCTCTCACCTTCCCCGCGATCTCGTCCACGAGGGCGACCACCGCCGTCTTGGCTCCCATCTCGTTGGGGTCGCGCAGGATCGTGGCCACGATCGCGCGGTCCCGGTCGCGGCTCTGCGAGGCAGCGGCCACCGAGACGACGCGTAGGTACGCGGACGTTCGGGCGTGGTCGTCCGCGACGACTTCGTCGACGTCCACGTCCTCGATGTCGGCCTCCGCCAGCAACTCGGCCACATCGGCATGCAATGTCATCGCTTCATCTCTTCCCGCAGGCAGTGATCACGAGGAGCTTCCGTGGTCGTCCAGAGCTTCTCGGGCGAGTTCCATGAACCGGCTCAACTCCGTGTGGAGCGCCATCGTGGTCTCGCGACTCCGCCAAAGTTCCGCTTCGTGCACGGTGACGGTTCCATCTTCCCCGTTGGTGTCCGCTGTCTCCGCCGCCGTGAGCAAGTCGGACGCGGCGCCGAAAGCGACCCGCGCCTGCACCAGGATCCGCTGGGCGCTGTCGGCGATCGGCGCGGGGCCCTCCACGGCCACGCGTGCGCACAGGTCGGCGAGTCTGGTGAGCTCCTGCGGAAAGCCGTCGAAGCCCCGCCCGTCGGGGCGCTCTTGGTCGTGGACCGTGTCGAGCTGCCTCCCCATTTTCTGGACCTGCGCGACCACTTCGGCGTACGCCCTGCTCCGAGGCTCGCGACGGTCACGCAAGTGCTCGAAGCGGATCTGGCGCCGGGACTGCCTCTCCTGCGTCGTGGCGGTCCACCACGACGTGAACACGGCCGCTCCGCCGGTCCCAAGGGCTCCCACCGCCGCGCCCAGCACCGCCGCAAGACCTGCGTCCATGGTCGCCAGTGTGGCCGAACTCCTCACACGGCGTCGGCCTTTCGAGGGCTCAGCTCTCCAGGAGGGACTTGAGCGTGGTCAAGCGCTCGCGCCAGAACACCTTGTACGCCGCCACTTCCGCCGCGTCCCGCAGCTTCTCGTGGCCGATGCCCACCACCGTCTTCTCCGGGGCCTTGACCGTGAGGGTCACGGAGATGCGGGTGGTGGTGCCCTCGGCGTCCTTGGTGTCCTTGAAGTCGGCGGTCACCGACTTGGCGGGGCGGTGCGTGCGCAGGGAGACCTCCGCGTCGGGGAGCCAGCGGCGGCGTACGGCGTCGTCCGCGAAGGCCTCGATGACCCGCGCGGCCGAGGCTTCGATCGTCTTGCTGCCGCTCGTCCGCCACTCGCCCGTGCTGCTCTGGCCGACCTGACGCAGGCCGCGCTCCTGTTCGTAGCCGACCGCCACGGACTGGGCGTACCAGCCGTCGACAGCGTGTTCCTCGCGGACGTGACGGGCGATCTCCGTGTGGGTACGGGACGTGGCGCCCCAGGCGTCGAGCACTTCGAACCACTGCGGCCAGTCCTTGCCCGTCGCCTCGCGCAGGGCGTCGTCCGACAGCTTCTCGGTGATCCTCTTGCCGGTATGGCCCGTACGCCCGCTCATGGCGCCGACGCTAGGACCGGCCACGCCCCGCCGCAAGGCGGAACCTCAGGCGGCAGATGACCGCGTCCGTGTCCCGGCGGACGGCGTGTGCGAGGACCGAGCCGCGCTGGTTCTGGAGCAGGCGCTGCCAGACGTGGGCCGGCTCCACCTCGGGGATCAGGACGGTGACGCGGGTGGTGGGGTGGTAGGTGTAGATCCGCTGTACGTACGCCGACACCGGACGCCCGACCGAACGCGTCAGGGAGTTCAGCTCCACCAGATCGACGCCCGGGTTCCACAGCTCCCAGTCGCGGCGCAGCGCCTCCGTGGCGCGCCGGTCCTCCGGGTCGGGGTGGGTGACCGTGACCGCGCGCACCTCGTCGCCGAGGGACACCGCGGCGTTCAGGGCCTCGCAGGTGAGGCGGGACAGGTTCGACACGGGGACGATGACCAGGGAGTGGTCGCGGTGCGGGGGCTCCGGGAAGCGGCCGAGGCCCAGGTCGTCGCCGATCTGGCGGTAGGCGCGGTGCACCGCCTCGAAGCAGAGCACGATCGCGGGAAGGGCGAGCACGATCAGCCAGGCGCCCTCGGTGAACTTGGTGGCCGTGACGACCACCGCCGAGATGCCGGTGAGCACCGCGCCGAAGCCGTTGAGCAGGGCCTTCGCCGGTTTGCCCGCCGCGCGCCAGTGGAGCACCATCCCGGTCTGGCAGAGCGTGAAGCCGACGAAGACTCCGATCGCGAAGAGCGGCACGAGCGTGTTGGTGTCGCCGCCGGAGAAGACGAGCAGCCCGGCCGATACGGCGGCAAGAGCGATGACGCCGTGCCGGTGGACCTGGCGGTCGGCCTTCAGGGCGAAGACGTGCGGGAGGTAGTTGTCCCGGGCGAGCAGGCTCATCAGGACGGGCAGACCGCCGAAGGACGTGTTGGCGGAGAGGGCGAGCAGGATCATCGTCGCGAACTGCACCACGTAGAAAGCCCAGTTGTGGCCGAGTGACGCGTCCGCGAGCTGCGCGAGGACCGTGACGCCCTCGACGGGCTGGAGCCCGAAGCGGGAGATCAGCACGGACAGGCCGATCAGCATCACGCCGAGCAGCGCGCCGAGCGTGACCTCCGCGTGCTGGGCGCGTCTGACGCGCGGGGCGCGGAAGGACGGCACGGCGTTGGCGATGGCCTCGACTCCCGTCAGGGCGGAGCAGCCCGAGGCGAACGCCTTCAGGAGGAGCAGCGCACCGACAGTGGTGGCGTTGTCGGCGAGGGCCGACGCGTGGCCTTCGGCGGCGGCCGTGCTGACCGGCTCCTCGCGGAACAGGCCGACCGCGATCATGGTCAGGATGGCGCCGACGAATATCGCGGTCGGGGCGATGAAGACGCGCGCCGAGTCGACGATGCCGCGCAGATTGACGGCCGTGACGACGGCGAGGACGGCCAGGCATATCCACACCCGGTCGCCGTACAGCTCGGGGAAGGCGGAGGTGAGCGCGGCGACGCCCGCGGTGACGGCGACGGCCACGTTCAGGACGTAGTCGAGGACCAGCGAGGCCGCGGCGACCAGGCCCGCGCGGCGGCCCAGGTGGGTCTTGGCGGCGGCGTAACTGCCGCCGCCGTCGGGGAAGGCGGCGATCACCTGGCGGTAGGAGGCGACGAGCACGGCGAGCAGCGCGGCGATCCCCAGGGTCACCGGCAGCGTGAAGCCGAGCCCGTGGCCGCCGGCCGCCGCGAGGACCAGGACGATGGCCTCGGGTCCGTAGGCGACCGATGCCATCGCGTCCAGGGAGAGCGCGGCGAGGCCCTGGACGGCGGTCAGCCGGTGCCGCTCGCCGGGACTCGCGGTGTCCCCGGGGGCGGGGGGCTTGACGGCCGGGGACTCGGAGACGGTGGTCATGGGCGGGCCCCTCCAGGCTGGTTCGATCGCTTGAGCGATGACCAGCGTGGGTGGGCCGCCGAACCCCCGCTTACCCCCTTGGCGGCTCCTTGGCGCGTACGGCGCGGATCTTCACGCCTCGTTGACGTGGGGCGTCAGCGGTGCCTCACTCTGCTGACGTGGGGCGTCAGCGGTGCCTCACCCCTTCAACGCCGGGTACCGCACCCCCGTCAGCCCCTCCGAAGCCGCCCACAGCCGTTCCCCGGCAGCGTCGCTGAGGGTCCACTTCGCCCGCCAGGACTTCCCCGGCGCCCCCTGCCACCCCAGAACCCGGGGCCCGGTGAACGAGTCGGGGCGGACTCCCGGCGCCGTGGCCGCGTACAGCGAGGGCAGCGCGCCCGCCGTCGCGGGCTGGGCCAGGGCGCGGTTGCCCAGCCACATCACGCGCTCGGCGATCTTGCGGCCCTCCATCCTGGGCCCGGCGGCCTGGAGGTTCGTCTCCGCGTAGCCGGGGTGCGCCGCGGCGGCCACGACGTCGGAGCCGACGGCAGCGAGGCGCCGCGCCAGCTCGTGGACGAAGAGAAGGTTCGCCGTCTTGGAGCGGCCGTAGGCGATCCAACGCCGGTAGTTCCGCTCGCTGTTGAGATCGCCGATGTCGATGTTCGACAGAGCGTGGAACGCGCTGGACACCGTGACGATCCTGGCCCCCGGCGTCCGAAGGAGCCGGGGCAGCAGCAGCCCGGTGAGCGCGAAGTGGCCCAGGTGGTTGACGCCGAACTGCGTCTCGAAGCCGTCCACCGTCTGCCGGTAGGGCAGCGCCATCACGCCCGCGTTGTTGACGAGGAGGTCGAGGCCGCCACCGTCCTCGCCGTCACGGTCGTACGACTCCGCGAACTCCCGCACTGAACTCAGGTCGCCGAGGTCGAGCCGCCTGAACTCCACGTCGGCGGAAGGGATTTCGGACAGCAGCTGCTCCAGTGCCCGCGTCCCCCGCTCCTCGCTGCGGCAGGCGAGCACCACGCGCGCGCCACGACGGGCGAGTTCGCGTGCGGTGACATATCCGATGCCGCTGTTGGCGCCGGTGACCACGGCGGTCCTGCCGCTCTGGTCGGGGATGTCGCTCGCGTTCCAGCCCGTCATGACACAGCTCCCTCTGCTTGGGCGCACGCCTGTTCCTACCCGAGGGTAGGCAGTGCGAGCCTAGGCCCTGTCGTCAAACTCCCGTCGTCCGCCCGGAGGGCGGGCCCCGCGGCGTCAGGTGCGTGTTCTGGGGGTCCCCCGGCCGGAGGCTGGGGGAGGGAGTTTGACGACAGGGCCTAGGGCAGGATTCAGGCCGCGGCACCCCCGTCGATCACCAGGTCCGCGCCGACCACCGACGCCGATTCGTCCGAGGAGAGGTAGAGCACGGCGGCCGCGACCTCCGCGGTCGTGGAGACGCGGCCGAGCGGCGTCGAGCTCTTCATCCGCTCCGCGCGCTCGGCCTCGCTCTCGCCCTGGAGCAGCGACATGCTGGTGTCGGACGAACCGGGGCTCACCGCGTTGATCCGTATCCCCTCCCCGATGTACTCGGCGGCGGCGCCCTTGGTCAGCGCGGAGACCGCCGCCTTGGTGGTGCCGTAGCCGATGGTGCCCGGAAAGCTGATGTGGGCGCCCAGCGTGGAGGAGATGTTGACGATCGCCCCGCCGCCCGGCTGCGTACGCATCTGCCTCACCTCGGCCTGGAGCGCGAGCAGTACGCCGGTGACGTTGATGTCGAGCATCGTCCGCCAGTCCTCCTCGGGCAGCTCCGCGACCGGCTGCCCGGCGCGCAGGACGCCCGCGTTGTTGACGGCCACGTCCAGGGAGCCGAACCGCTCGACGGTGGCCTCGACGAGCACCGCGAGGTCGGCGGAGCGCGACACGTCGGCGGTGACGGCGAACGCGGTGCCGCCCGCCTCCTCGATGAGACCCACGGTCTCCTTGAGCGGGCCTTCGGTGCGCCCGGCGACGACGACGTTCGCGCCCTCGTCGGCGAACGCGAGCGCCATGGCACGGCCGAGGCCGGAGCCGCCGCCGGTGACGAGGGCGGTGCGGCCTGCGAAGCGGGTGCGTGGTGCTGAAGTCATGACAGAGCTCTTTTCTTGAACGATCGGTTCAGTATGAGGGCATGAAAAAAGAGGCCAGGCGCGGATCCTGAAAGGAGGTCTGGAAAAGAGGGGGCTCAGTCGAGCAGGCTCAGCGCCTGCTCCGTCGCGTCCCGCAGTCGCGCCCCGTCCTTCGACGCCTTGCCGACCACCCGCAGCCCCTGCATCAGGGTCAGCAGCATGCGCGCGATGGCGAGCGGGTCGCGGTCCTCCGGGAGCTCGCCCTGCGCCTGCGCGCGGACGAGAGCGGAGTGCAGCAGCGTCTCGATGTGCTCCCAGCTGCGCTCGACGCAGCGGGCCGCCACCTCGTCGTGCGGGCCGAGCTCGGACGCCGTATTGGTGATGAAACAGCCGTTCAGGCGTCCCTCCTCGGAGGAGGCCTCGCCCCCGAAGCGACGTACCACCGTGCGGACCGCCGGCAGTGCGGGGCCCGGCTGGGAGAGCTCGGCGAGCAGGCGCGGGTTCTGGAGCGCGGCGTACCGCTCAAGCGCCTTCAGGTACAGCTCGTGCTTGTTGCCGAACGTCGCGTAGATGCTGGCGCGTCCGATGCCGAGCTCCTCGACGAGGTCGGCCATCGACGTCGCCTCGTAGCCGCGCCGCCAGAACAGCTCTAGGGCCGACTGGAGCGCGGCGTCCGGATCGAATTCCTTGGTCCTGGCCACGAGGAAAGACTAAGTCTTTCTGGAACGCATGGTCAAGTAAGGCGGTGGGGACTGCTAGGCCAGCCGGACCGTGTGCGTCTCCACCGCCACCGAATCGTCGTCGAGGCACTTGCCCGTCTCCAGGTCGAACCGCTGCTTCAGGAGCGGCGACGCGACGAACGGCCGGCCCGCCGCCGCGCCGAGCAGGCCGCGCGAGAGCACCGAGGCGCCCGTGAACGGGTCGCGGTTGTCGATCGCGTACGCGCGGCCCTCGCGGTCGATGAAGAGTGCGGCCTGGCGGCCGTCGGGGAGCAGGGCGGCGATGCCGCGGCCCGGCTGGAGGTGAGCGCGGTCGCAGACCTCGAACCAGTCGTCTTCCAGGCGGAGTTGAATGCTCATCAGGATGCGGCACCTTCCAGGTCGCGGGGGCGGGAGCCGATGGACAGCAGCGGCAGGTCGGGCTTGATCTGGTCCCGTTCCGGGACGAAGCTCACGGTCGGGTCCGGGACGTCGGGCGCGTTCACGAAGGACACGAACCGCGCGAGACGCTCGGGGTCGTTGATGGTCTCGGACCACTCGTCGCGGTAGTGCGCGACGTGGGCGGCCATCAGGGCCTCAAGTTCGTCGCAGAGACCGAGCGAGTCGTGGACGACCACGTCCCGTACGTGGCCGAGGCCGCCCTCGATCCGCTCCAGCCACGTCGAGGTGCGCTCCAGGCGGTCCGCCGTACGGATGTAGAACATCAAGAACCGGTCGATGAGGCGCACCAGTTCGGCGTCGGACAGGTCCTGCGCGAGCAGGTCCGCGTGGCGCGGTGTCGCTCCGCCGTTGCCGCCCACGTACAGGTTCCAGCCGCTCGACGTGGCGATCACGCCGAAGTCCTTGGACTGGGCCTCCGCGCACTCGCGGGCGCAGCCGGAGACGGCCGACTTCAGCTTGTGCGGCGAGCGCAGGCCCCGGTAGCGCAGCTCCAGGTCGATCGCCATCCGGACCGAGTCCTGCACGCCGTAGCGGCACCAGGTCTGCCCGACGCACGACTTCACCGTCCGCAGCGACTTGCCGTACGCGTGGCCCGACTCGAAGCCCGCGTCCACCAACCGCGACCAGATCAGCGGCAGTTGCTCGACACGCGCCCCGAACATGTCGATGCGCTGGCCGCCGGTGATCTTCGTGTAGAGCCCGAAGTCCCGCGCCACCTCGCCGATCACGATCAGCTTGTCCGGGGTGATCTCGCCGCCGGGGATGCGCGGCACGACCGAATAGGAGCCGTTCTTCTGGAGGTTGGCGAGGAAGTGGTCGTTCGTGTCCTGGAGGGACGCCTGCTCGCCTTCGAGTACGTAGCCGTCGGCGCCGATCGTCGGGGCCAGCGAGGCGATGATCGAGCCGACCGTCGGCTTGCAGGTCTCGCAGCCCTCTGTGCCGCGGGCGGACTCGCGGCCATGGGAGTCCAGGAGCCGCCGGTAGGAGGTGATGCCCAGGGTGTGGACGATCTCGTACAGCTCCTGGCGCGTCTGGGCGAAGCAGCCGCACAGGCCCTTGTCGACCTCGACGCCCGACGCCTCCAGCTCGTCGTTGACCAGCTGGCCGAGCACCTTCACACAACTGCCGCAGCCCGTACCGGCCTTGGTGCACTTCTTGACCTCGGGCACGGTGGTGCAGCTGTGCTCGGTGACGGCGCCGCGGATCGAGCCCTTGGTGACGTTGTGGCAGGAGCAGATGACCGCGGAGTCCGGCAGCGAGGACGGGCCGATCGGCACCGGGCCGCCCGCGCCCGCGGGGAGCACCAGTTGCTCCGGCGAGACCGGCGGCACGCTCCCGGTCATCGGCCGCAGCACGCCGTACGCCTCCGCGTCGCCGACCAGGACGCCGCCGAGCAGCTCGCCGCCCGTGCCGATGACCAGCTTCTTGTACGTGCCCGAGCGCGAGTCGGAGTACACGACGTCCAGGCAGTTGGGGGTCGCGCCGTGCGCGTCGCCGAAGGAGGCCACGTCCACGCCGAGAAGCTTCAGCTTGGTCGACAGATCGGCGCCGGTGAAGCTCGACTCCTCGGCGGCGATCGAGGCGGCGACGGTCTCGGCCATCTCGTAGCCGGGCGCCACCAGGCCGTAGACCCGGCCGTCCGAAGCCAGGGCGCACTCGCCGATCGCGTACACGGCCGGGTCGCTGGTGCGGCACTGCTCGTCGACGGTGATGCCGCCGCGCTCACCCACCGGCAGGCCGCAGTCGCGGGCGAGTTGGTCACGGGGCCGGACGCCTGCGGAGAACACGACGAGATCGGTGGCGAGTTCACTCCCGTCCGACAGCTTCATGCCGCTGACGGCGCCCTCCGAGCTGACGATCTCCTGGGTGCCGACGCCCGTGTGCACGGTCAGGCCCATGCCGGTGATGGTGCGCAGAAGAGCGGCGCCGCCGCCCTCGTCGACCTGCACCGGCATCAGACGCGGCGCGAACTCCACGACGTGCGTGTCGAGTCCGAGGCCGCGCAGGGCACCCGCCGCCTCAAGGCCGAGCAGCCCGCCGCCGACGACGGCACCCGTCTTGGCGTACGTCTTCGCGTACTCCTCGATGGCGAGCAGGTCCTCGATCGTGCGGTAGACGAAACAGCCGGTGGTGTCCTTGCCGGGCACCGGCGGGACGAAGGGGAAGGAGCCGGTCGCGAGGACGAGGGTGTCGTAGGCGAAGGTCTGCCCCGAGCGCGCGGTGACGGTCTTCGCGTCACGGTCCACGGCCTCGGCGGGATCGCCGACGTACAGCTCGATGCCGTGCTTCTCGATGAACTCCGGGTCGGTCAGGGAGAGTTCGTCGGGTGTGCGGCCGGCGAAATACGAGGTGAGCTGTACGCGGTCGTACGCGGGCCGCGGCTCCTCGCACAGGACGACCACGCGGTGTGTGTCGGTGAGGCCGCGGGCGGCGATGGCCTCCAGGAAGCGCTGTCCGACCATGCCGTGCCCGACCAGCACGATGGTGTTGTCGTGCGCGCTGTGGCGGGGGGTGTCCGTGGGCATCTCAGAGGCCTCCGTCGTGAGTGAGCAGGTGGAGCAGAGGGCTGCCGTCGTCGGGCAGCGGGTCGTCGGCCTCCCAGGCGCGGGCGAGCGCGCCGACGGCGGTCAGCTCGCCGAGCAGTACGCCGCCGACGAGCCGGTCTCCGCGCACGACGACCTTGCGGTACGTGCCACGAGTGGCGTCCGCGAGCTGGACGACGTCGTCGTCGGGCCGGTGCTCGGGGTCGCCGAAGGCCGCCAGGTCCAGGGGGGCGGAGCCGGGGTGTCCGTTGTGCAGGGTGAGGCGGGTGAGGGCGCGGGTGCCGGAGTAGGGGCGCGCGTCCTGCGGGGAGAGGAGGGCGTCCGCCAGGGCGTCGGCCTGTTCGAGCGCGGGGGCCGCGAGGCAGCGGGCCTCGCCGGAGTGCTCGGCGCAGTCGCCGATGGCGCGGATGTGCGGGTCGGAGGTGCGCAGCTGGTCGTCGACGACGATCCCGCGGCGTACGTCGAGGCCCGCGGCCTGCGCGAGGCCCGTGCGGGGGCGGACGCCGCAGGCGAGGACGGTGAGGTCGGTGCCGAGTACGTATCCGTCGGCAAGCTCTACGGACCGGACGGCGCCGTCGGACTGCCGCACGCCGCGCACCCGGCACTCGGTGTGCACTTCGACCCCGAGTTCGGTGAGGTGCCGGTGCACGAGTGCGCTCGCGGCGGGGTCGAGCTGGCGCTCCATGAGGCGGTCGCCCTGCTGGGTGAGGACGACCTGTGCGCCGCGGACGGCGAGCGCGCGGGCGGCCGATACGCCGAGCAGTCCGCCGCCGATGACGACGACGCGGGTGCCGGGCCGTACGGCCTCGGACAGGGCGAGGCAGTCGTCCATGGTCCTGAAGGCGTGCACGCCGCGCGGCAGATCGGCGGCGCCGGGCTCGAAGAGGCCGCGGAGGGGCGGGAGCACCGGGTTCGAGCCGGTCGCGAGGACGAGGGTGCCGTACGGGACGACGCTGCCGTCCGCGCAGTGCACGAGCCGGTCCGCGCGGTCGACGCGGACGGCGCGGGTGCGGAGGAACTCGCCGGGGGCGGGTGGCAGTCCGATGACCTCGGGGTCGAGTCGCCCGGAGAGGACGTCGGCGAGGAGTACGCGGTTGTACGGGGCGTGCGGTTCCTCTCCGATGAGAACGGCGCCGGCAGCGCCGCTTTCCCCGAGGCGCTGGGCGAGCCGGACGCCGGCGAGGCCGCTGCCGATCACCACCACGGGGGTCGCGGGGCTCGGGGTCGATGAGGTCATGTACGGCAGAGTGCGGGGGCGGTGTTACCCGGCGGCATCCTGACTGTTTCCCGGGGGGAACGCTGCCCTCAGCGGGCGCCGGGGCCGAATGTGAGGGGTGGGCCCGTGGCCGTCCCTTGCCGAACGGGCCCTCCCGCCCTCCCGCCCGTTCACCCCGCATCCGCCCCTGCACGAACAAGCTTTCCCGCCCGCCCACCCGATTGCCCGGCAGCCGACGAAACGGACCCACACCGCACCCGGCTTAACCCCCGTTGAGGCGATCCTCAAGTCCGCCTTAAGGATCAGTCGTAAGCCCCTGACCAGCTACTTCCACCCGCGCCCCGCGCCTAGTCTGCGGCCGTGACCACCGAGGTAGCCGATTCCCGACTCGCTGCGTACCCCGCGCTGTCCGCGTACTTGCGTCAGACGGAGGGGCCGCAGATTCCGCCCATGCCCGCGGAGCCCCCGCGGCCACGCGCCGCGACCCCCGTACCCCCCATCCGCGTCACCCCCGCCGCCCTGCGTAACGGGACTCTCGCCGGGGCCCTCGCCGTCACCGTGCTCTGGGCCGTGCAGGTCGAGCCATCGGCTCGGCTCGACGTGCTCTTCGCGACCGGCGCCCACCTCACCGGACTGCTCGCCGGGTACGGCGTCCTCGTCATGCTCTTCCTGATGGCCCGCGTGCCCGCGGTCGAGCACGGCGTCGGCGCCGACCGGCTCGCCCGGCTGCACGCCCTCGGCGGTCGCTACGTACTCACCCTCTGCCTCGCCCACGCCCTGCTCGCCCTCTGCGGATACGCCGCCCACGCCGAAACCGACCTCCTCAGCGCCACCCTCGACCTGCTCGGATACCCAGGCCTCGCCCTCGCCGCCGTCGGTACGTCCCTGCTCATGGCCGTCGGCGTCACATCGGCGCGCGCGATGCGGCGCCGCGTCCCGCACGAGACCTGGCGGGCCGTGCATCTGCTGACCTACCTCGGCGCGGCGCTCGGCTTCGTGCACCAGCTCGCGGGGCCCGACGTGGCGGGCGGCATCCTGACGGTCTGGGCGTGGTCGATGCTGCACGCCACGGTGGCGGTGCTCCTCGTCTGGTACCGCGTCGTCGTGCCCGTGCGGCAGGCGCTGAAGCACAGCCTGCGCGTCATCGACGTACGCGACGAAGGGCCCGGTGTCGTGTCGGTCGTGATGCAGGGCATCGGGCTCGACGAACTGCGCGCCGAACCCGGGCAGTTCTTCCGCTGGCGCTTCCTGCGGCGCAGGCTCTGGCGCACCGCGCTGCCGTTCTCGCTGTCCGCGCCCGTGCGCGACGACACCCTCCGGATCACCGTGAAGGCCATCGGCGACCACACGCGGCGGATGCGGCGCCTGAAGCCGGGGACGCGGGTGCTCGCCACGGGGCCCTTCGGGGCGCTGACCGCGCATCGGCGTACGAAGCGGAAGGTGCTGCTGCTCGCGGGCGGGGTCGGGATCACTCCGATGCGGGCGCTGTTCGAGACGCTGCCCGGCGGGCCCGGGGACATCACCCTGCTCTACCGGGCCGGCAGCGCGGAGCAGCTCGTACTGCGGGAGGAGCTGGAGGGGATCGCCCGGAGCAGGGGAGCGGGGCTGCACTATCTGCTCGGGCGGTCCGACGCCTCCTTCGACCCGCTCGCCCCCCAGGCCTTGCGCAACCTCATCCCCGACCTCGGCGAGCACGACGTCTATCTGTGCGGGCCGCCGGGGATGACCGCCTCCGCCACCGCCTCTCTCGTACGGGCCGGGGTGCCGGAAGAGCGCATCCACGCCGAGTGCTTCACCTTCTGACCCTTCGAACCTTCTGAGAGGGGCTGACGCCGACATGGGACGTCACCGCAAACCCGTGGGCCCGGCCAAGGGCCCCACCCTTCAGGCCCGCCGCAAGCTGGCGACGGGCCTCGCCGGAGCGAGCGCGCTGGTCGCCACCGTCCTCGCCCTCACGGTCGAACCGGCGGCACCGCCCGCTCCCGATCGCGCCCCTGCGGGGGTTCCTGCACCTCAGGCGGCTCCCTGAGGAGGAACCTGAGCAGGGAACCGAAACCTCTGAAGACCCTCAACTCTCCCTGAACTCATGGACGGCGTGATCACTCCCTCCATAAGGTCGCGATCATGCCCGACATATCGCTGACCACCGTCGTCGTCCTCTGCGTCGCCGCTCTCGCGGCCGGCTGGATCGACGCCGTGGTCGGCGGAGGCGGTCTCCTGCTGCTTCCCGCGCTGCTGCTCGGGCTGCCGGGATCGACCCCGGCCGCTCACGCCCTCGGGACGAACAAGGCCGTCGCCATCGTCGGGACGACCGGCGCCGCGGTGACGTACGTCAGGAAGACACCCGTCGACGTGCCGACTGCCGTACGGATCGGTCTCGCCGCGCTCGCCGGGTCCATGGGCGGCGCCTTCTTCGCCGCCGGTATGAGCACCGAGGTGCTCAAGCCCGTGATCATGGTGGTGCTCGTCGGCGTCGGGGCCTTCGTCATCTTCAGGCCCGCCTTCGGCACCGCGCCGTCCGCCCACCCCGCGTCGCCCAAGCGCATCCTCGCCGCCATCGGCCTCGCGGGCCTCGGCATCGGGTTCTACGACGGGCTCATCGGGCCCGGCACCGGCACCTTCCTGGTGCTCGCGCTGACCGCAGTGCTCCACCTCGACCTGGTGGCCGCGTCCGCCACCGCCAAGATCGTCAACTGCTGCACCAACGCGGGCGCCCTCGCGATGTTCGCCTGGCAGGGCGCGGTCCTGTGGCAACTTGCCGGACTGATGGCCGTCTTCAACCTCGCGGGCGGCATGCTCGGCGCGCACACCGCGCTCAAGAAGGGCAGCGGCTTCGTCCGGATCGTGCTGCTCACCACCGTGTTCGGGCTCGTGGCGAAGATGGCGTACGAGCAGTGGCTCGCCTAGGGAGCCGCGTCAGCGCACGCTCGTCAGGTGCGCGAACACCACCACGTTGCCCTGATAGCCCGTCTGCCTCGAATAGTCGCCGCCGCACGTGATCACCCGCAGCTCCGGCCGGTCCGCCGCCCCGTACACCTTCTCGTCCGGGAAGTCCTTCGCGTCGTAGACCTCGTTCGCGTCGACCGTGAACACCGCGACGCTGCCGTCCCTGCGCTCGACCTCGATGGTGCGGCCCCTGGTCAGACCGCCCAGATCGTAGAAGACGGACGGCCCATCGGCGTTGTCGACGTGTCCCGCCACGATGGCCGTGCCCTTCTCGCCGGGCGTCGTCCCCGACTCGTACCAGCCCGCGAGGTTCGTCTTCTTCGGCGGCGGTACGTCGAGACTGCCCTGCCGCGTGAGGCCGAGCCCCATGAGGGGCGCGTCGACCCGGATCGCGGGGATGCGGATCCGGTCGGGCGGGGACGGGGGGAGCGCATCGGCGGCCGGAGTGCGGCCGGGGCGCGGATGCGCCGAGGCGGCCTGCGCGGCGGACGGCTGGGGCGGCGGATGGGACGCGGTGCCGTTGTGCAGCAGCCATGCGCCGGAGCACAGGGCCAGGACGGTGACCGTGCCTATGGCGGAGTTGAGGATCTTCCTGCCGGAGGGCTTTCTGCCGGGGGGCTTCCCGCCGGGGTTCTTGCTGCGCGTCACTCGACTCGTCCCCCTCAGGGTTCGGGGAGGCCGGTCCCCGCATCCCCCTCCGGATCCACGAGGGACAGGCGGACCCGGAGAGGGAGGGGGCTGGCGGTACCGGTGGACAGCGGAGGGTGTCCGTCAGATCCTGTCGCCTCTCGCCCGGCGATGCAGGAGCCAGGTACCGCCCGCGGCGGCGACGGCAAGCGCCGCCACACCCGCCGCGGTCTGTACGGGGTCGGGGCCGAGAGCGCCGCCGACCCCCGTCTTCACATGCCCCTTCGGGGTCACCTGCTGCTCACGGGCGGCGGCGGTGGAGGTGATCGTCACGACGAGGTCGCCCGCCACCTGCTTGCCGTCGGCGCCGGAACCGGAGCACTGCGCGACGATCTCGTAGGTGCCGGGCTGGGCCGACGGCGGGACCTTGAACTGGCCGGCCGCGCTCCCCTCGTACTCCTTGTCCGTGCCCGGCGCGAGCGTGAAGGTGCCCGCGCCGACCGCGCTGGCGTCACCCGACGCGGACCCGTCGCTGCCGCAGACGGTGGTGCTCACGGTGACCGTGGAGCCGGGCATGACCGTGGACGGGTGGATGTCCAGACCGCCACCGGCGGCGAGGGCCGCGGCAGTGGCGGGGGGTGCCAGCAGCGCCGCCGATGCGACGGCGAGCGCGGCAGTGGTCAGCAGACGGGCTTTGCGCATCGTGCTTGCTCCTCCGAGGGACCATCAGAGGGCACGGCCCGCGGCACCCCCAAGTGCCGCTGCGTCGGTCGAACCCCGCTCTACCGAGGTAAGTGGCACTCGGCGGCGCACGCCTCCTGAAGGTCTGTCAGAAACTCTGTGGGGGAGCGGCTTCTGACACTTCGACGGGAACATTCCAGCAGGTCACTCGGCGTGTCGCGGAGAAGTCTCCGAAGGGGGTGCGGTGCGCCTGTGAATGGGTGACCCGAGGCGGCCCCGAGGCCCGCCGGACATGCCCGAGCCGGGCCCGAGCCGGGCCTGGGTCCGCCTCAGAGGACGTCCCAGGGAACGTCGGCGTAGAGCCCGGCCAGCGTCCCCATCAGCTTCTCGTCGACCGCGAACTCCGTGCCGTCGATCCGCCGCACCGGCGCGATGCCCCGCGCGTTGGTGACGAAGGCGGCCGTGTACGAGGAGAGGTCCGCGAGCGTGACCGGGGCCCGGCGCGTGGGAAGCCCGGCGGCCGGGAGTCGCGGTTCGAGCAGCTGCATGGTGATGCCGGCCAGGCAGGGTGCGTCGGGCCAGACGATCTCCGTGCCGTCGTAGAAGGCGATGTTCGTGATGGCGCCCTCGCTGATCGTCCCGTCGGGCGCGGTGAGCAGCGCGTCGTCGAAGCCCGCCTGCCGGGCGAGCTCTCCGTGGCGAGCCTGCCCGAAGCCGCCCAGGTGCTTGATGTGCGGGAAGGGCCGCTGGTAGGGGACGGACCGCAGGGCTTGCGCGCCCTCGGGCATTCCGCCCGGCGCCCGGACGGTGACGGTCACGGACGGCTCGCCGTCGGGTGCGTGGACGTGGACGCGTACGGACGCGTCGGCGATGTCGTCACGGAGGACGTGCCGGACGAGCTCGCGGACGTACTCGCCGTCGAGCTCCCGGCCGAAGAGCTCACGGGTGGCCGCGTCGAGCCGCCCCAGATGCAGCCCGAGCCCACGCGTCGCGCCGCCCCTGACCTGCATCGCGGTGAAGTGCCCCACGCCACCGAGAGCGGCCCACAACAGCCGGTCGGCGGTGACGGCCCGCCCGTCGATCTCAAGCCGCTGGAGAGGCGAGGGAGTTGTCATGGGATTCACGGTACGACGTGGGGGAGAGGGACGGGTGTGTGGGACGGGGACGGCCCCCGCTCCGAACTCTCCGCAGGAGGCGCTTGACCTCAACCTTGGTTGAGCAACGAGGCTCTGCTCATGACCCAGAACACGACTGCCGCTGATTCCACGTCCACCGCCACCCCGGCCGCGCCCCTTCGCGTCGCCGTCATCATCGGGAGCAATCGCGAGGGCCGCTTCGGGCCGGTCGTCGCCGACTGGCTGCTGGACCGGATCCGTGGGCGCGCGGACTTCGAGGTGGACGTCATCGACCTGGCCGAAACCCACCTGCCGACCGCGCTCTCGTACAACCCGTCGCCCGAGACACTCGCCGAGCTCGGCAAGGTCACCCCGAAGCTGGCCGACGCCGATGCCTTCGTCGTCCTCACCCCCGAGTACAACCACTCCTACCCCGCGTCCCTCAAGAACCTCATCGACTGGCACGGCCCCGAATGGCAGGCCAAGCCCCTCGCCTTCGTCTCCTACGGAGGGCTCTCCGGCGGCCTGCGCGCGGTCGAGCATCTGCGCCCGGTCTTCGCCGAGCTGCACACCATGACGATCCGCGACACCGTCTCCTTCCACAACGCGGGCGCCCTCTTCGCCGACGACGGCACCCACAAGGACCCGACGGCCGCGAATGCCGCCGCCAAGTCGATGCTCGACCAGCTCCACTGGTGGGCATGGGCGCTGCGGAGCGCGAAGGCGTCCCGCCCGTACGGCAGTTGAGGCGAACCCCGGCGACGGCGACGGTGACAGGTGACGGCTACGCCTCCGGCAGGTGCACCGCCGCCACCGCGCCGCCGCCCTCCGCGTTGCGCAGCTCCACCCGCGCGCCGATCGCCTGCGCCTGGCCGAACGCGATCGTCAGGCCGAGGCCCGTGCCCTGACCGCGCTCACGGGCGCCGGTCTGGAAGCGCCGCGGGCCGTCCTTCAGAAGGTGCTCGGGGAAACCGGGCCCGTGGTCGCTGACCGTGACCACGGGCCCGGCCACCCGCACGTCGACCGGATCGGCCCCGTGTCTGCGGGCGTTGGCGACGAGGTTGGCGATGATCCGCTCCAGGCGGCGCGCGTCGGTGCGTACGAGTGTGTCGTCGCCCGTCTCACCCGTCTCACCCGTGTCGCTCGTCTCGCCCGTGTCGTCGGAGTTGCTCGTCTCCGCGAAACGCACCGGGCACCCCGACCGCTGCACGATCCCCTCGGTCAGCCTCCTCAGTGGATGCGTGGCCAGGTCGGGGCGCTCCATCTCCGCGTCGAGCCGCGCCACTTCGAGCAGATCCTCGGTGAGGGTGCGCAGGGCGAGGACCCGGTCCCGCACGAGTTCCGTGGGGCGGCTCTGCGGCAGGAGCTCGGCCGCGGTGTGCAGACCGGTCAGCGGGGTGCGCAGTTCGTGGGCGACGTCCGCGGTGAAACGCTGCTCGGCTTCCAGGCGTTGCTGCAGGGACGCCGCCATCGTGTCGACCGCGGTGGCCAGTTCGGCCACCTCGTCCTTGCCGGGCCGGCTGCCCGGCGGCCGCGGATGGTCGATACGGGCGTCCAGATCGCCCTCGCTGATGCGGCGCGCGGTGGCCGCCGCGGTCCGCAGCTCGCGGCTGAGACGGCTCGCGAGCGCGGCGCCGCCGAGCGCCGCGAGGATGACGACGACGGCGCCCGACGCCAGCAGCTGCTGGTCGAACTCCGCCATTTCAGCGGCCTGTTCGGTCAGCGGCTCGCGGACGGACAGCACATGGTCGCCGACCGGCCGCGCCGCCCACACGACCGGGTCGTCGGCGCTCATGTCGAGGTACGTGGTCCGCTGTCCGTCCAGGGCGGCGGCCCGCAGCGACGCGGGCAGGTAGGGCGCGTCGATGGCGGCGTCCGTAGCGGCGTCGCCGTCGGTGTCGACCTGCCCCGTCAGCTCGTACAGCTGACGCACCCGCACCAACTGCGCGGTCGCCCCCGACCTGGCGGTCTTGGAGACCTGTTCGAGGCGCGCCTGGTGGATGAGGACCCCGATGGCCACGGCGACGACCGCGCAGCCGAGTGCGAGCAGCGCGGCGATCTTCCAGCGCAGACCGAGGGCGTTGAGGGCGGCACGGGTGCGGTGGGCCATGCCTTTCATCTCTGTCCGTCCGTACTGCGCGAGGGCTTCTCGCTGCCCGTGGGCGTAGGCGTGGGCGTGGCTTTCGGTGACGGCGCGGAGCCGTCGGCGCCGCCCTGCGTCTTCTTGTAGTTCTTGGTGTCGCTCACCGTGGACATCCGCACCCCGTCCCAGTGGAACCGCACCGCCTGCTCGCCGCCGTCCGCGCACGGGCTGCGTACCAGCAGGTCCGAGCCGAGCGTCTCGACGCTCACGCGCTTGCCGGCGGTGAGCAGGATCGGGTACACGCGGCCGTCGTGCTCCGTGTAGACGGCCAGGACGCTGCGCCCGCTCTCCGTGTCGGCGGCCACGAGCAGCTCGGGCCGCCCGTTGCCGGTCAGGTCCGTCAGGAGCGGCGGCCGCAGCCCGGCCTTCCCGGGGCGGTCGATCTCGCCGCGGTCGGCGAGCGGCTTCATCCGCGGATCGGCCCGCAGGACCTTGCGGAAGTCCTCCGTGCCGAGCCCGCCGCCGCCCAGCTTCGGCAGCCCCTCCAGGGGTTCCGGCGGTGGCTGATGGGTGGCGGCGTCGGCGCCGGGCGCCTCGGACGACGTACTGGTCCAGGCGGGCCAGAGCGGCTCGGGGCGCGGCTGCACGGACACGGACGGCGCGGCCTCACCGGCGCCGAGCCCGTCCACGCTGCCGCATCCGGCCAGCGCGACGGCCGCCGTGACGGCGAGAAGGGCGGCGCGGCGCAGGAGGCGGCGGTGGGGGCGGGAAAGGTTCATGGCCCTACCGACGGTAAGGAGCGTGCATCACGGAAAACGGGACGTTGTGTAACAGACAGGGGTAAGCGGGGTGGGAATGCGGAGGTGAGGACCTTCGGCCTGGCCGGTGGCCCCTGCCGTGCCTGCTTGCCGGGTCTCCTTGCCATGCCTCCCTGCCCGGCGCGGCGGCCGGTGCGGCGAGAATCGGCGCATGATGTCGACGTACGCAACCGGATCAGGCCCGGGCCAGGCGGCGGTGCCCGCCGTGCTCGCCGTGCTCACCACGACCGACACCGCCAAGAAGGCGGAAGAGCTCGCGAGCGGCGCGGTGGCGGCGCGGGCCGCCGCCTGCGCGCAGATCGCCGGGCCCGTCGTCTCCGTGTACCGATGGGAGGGCGCCGTCGAGACCGCGCAGGAGTGGCAGGTGCTGTTCAAGACGACCGCCGCGCGGTACGAGGAGCTGGAGGCCTGGCTGACCGAGGCCCACGACTACGACACCCCCGAGATCATCGCGACGCCGGTCGTGCGGGGGAGCGCGGCGTATCTGGAATGGGTGGAGCGGGAGACGACCCCATGAGGCGGGAGAAGGACCGGCTGCCGTTCTTCGTGTACGGGACGCTGCGGCCGGGGGAGTCGAACCACGACGTCCACCTACGCGGCAGAGTCGGTGACGGGTCGCCCGCCCGGCTCTCGGGGGCGGTCCTCTATGAAGGGCCCGGCTATCCGTACCTGGTGGAGGAGCCCGAAGGCGGCCCGGTGCGCGGCGAGTTGATCACCGCGCTCCCGTCCGCGTACGACCGGCTCCTCGCCGATCTCGACGTACTGGAGGACTACGCGCCGGGCGACCCCCGCAATCTGTACGAGCGCGTCGTGCGCGAGGTGACCCTCCTGGACGGGACGGCGGCGCGCGCGTGGGTGTACGTGGCGGCGCCGCGGGTGGCGGCGAGGCTGCGCGCTTCGGGGGTGTTGATCGGGGGAGGGGACTGGGCGTCGTTCCGGGCGCATAGGTGAAGGCGTGGGTGTGAGGGGTGCGGCGCGGGCGTCGAGTCCCGGTCCATGGCGCGGATTTCGCAGCTCAAACGCCTACGTACGCGCTGAGCACTCGAACCGGTGGACTCAATCACCCGTGCGAGCGACGCACCCGAACCGCTTGATCGCGGAGGGTTGCCACTGTGCCACTCTCCGTGTGCACCAGTTGGTGCGTGAGTCGGTGCGTGAGCACCACGTCCTCAGCAGGAGTTGCCCCATGAGCCTTCGCCGTTCGCTTCCGGCCCTCGTCGGCGCCGTAGCCCTCACCCTCGGCCTCCCCGTGGCGGCAGCCGCGTCCGCGCACACCCCGACCGCCGTCATGAACCCCTGCGGGTTCTACGAGACCGGCAGCGACGCCTTCTACAACCACTGCACCGGCGACGGCTCGAACGTCGTCATCCACGTGCGGGTGGCCCTCGCCCCCGACTACGAGCGCTGTGTGGGCCCGGGCAAGCACTGGCTCGGTTCGGCGAGCAAGATCCAGGGCGCGCATTACGTCGGGCGTACCTGCTGATTCCCGTCGCGCTGACTTTCGTACGCGCATGACTGCGGGCCGGGGGTGGCACCCCCGGCCCGCAGTCGCGTCAGCCGCTACGAAGCCCGCTCCAACCGCACCGCGCACACCTTGAATTCCGGCATCCGCGACACGGGGTCAAGTGCCGGATTGGTGAGGGAGTTGGCCCGGCCCTCGCCCGGCCAGTGGAAGGGCATGAAGACGGTGTCGGAGCGGATCGCGCTCGTGATGCGCGCCGGGGCGACGGCCCGCCCCCTCCGCGAGACGACGGTCACCGGCTCGCCCTCCCCGACCTCAAGGCGCGCCGCGAGCCGTGGGTGCAGCTCCACGAAGGGGCCGGGAGCGGCGGAGTTGAGCTCGTCGACGCGGCGTGTCTGGGCCCCCGACTGGTACTGCGCGAGGACCCGCCCGGTGGTCAGGAGCACGGGATACTCCGCGTCCGGCTCCTCGGCGGCCCCCCGATGCGCCACCGGCACGAACCGAGCCCGCCCGTCCTCGGTGGCGAACCGGTCGAGAAAGAGGCGCGGGGTGCCGGGGTGCGGGGTGCCGGGGTGCTCGCCAGCGGCATCGGTCCCGCCATCACCCGCGGCCCGTTCCCGGCCGTCTGCGTCGTCACCCGCGGCCCGTTCCCGGCCGTCTGCGTCGTCACCCGCGGCCCGTTCCCGGCCGTCTGCGTCGTCACCCGCACCCCGTTCCCGGCCGTCTGCGTCGTCACCCGCGGCCCGTTCCCGGCCGTCTGCGTAGTCCTCCGCACCCCGTTCCCGGCCGTCTGCGTAGTCCTCCGCACCCCGCTCCCGGCCCTCTCCGCCGTCATCCGCACCCCCTTCCCCGCCCTCTTGCGTGGGGCAGGGCCAGAAAACTCCCTCCCCGTTCCCCTCCTTCAGGCGCGCGTACGAGATCCCCGAGTAGTCCGCCGCCCCGCCCGAGCTCGCCCTGCGCAGCTCATCGAAGACCTCCTCCGGGTCCGTCGGGAAGCCCTTCTCGTGGCCGAGGTGGGCGGCGAGGCCGTGGAGTACGTCCAGGTCGCTCCGTACGCCGGGAGGCGCACTCACCGCCCGGCGGCGCAGCAGTACCCGCCCCTCCAGGTTCGTCACCGTGCCCGTCTCCTCGGCCCACTGCGTCACCGGCAGGACGACATCGGCCAGTTGGGCCGTCTCGGAGAGCACGACGTCCGCCACCGCGAGGAAGTCGAGCGACCGCAGCCGTTCCTCCACGTGCGCGGCGCGCGGCGCCGAGACGACCGGGTTGGAGCCCATCAGGAGCAGCGCCTTGATGTCCCCGCCGAGCGCGTCGAGCAGCTCGTACGCGGAGCGCCCGGGGCCCGGCAGCGAGTCCGGGTCGACGCCCCACACCCCCGCCACATGCGCCCGCGCCGCGGGGTCCGTCAGCTTGCGGTAGCCGGGCAACTGGTCGGCCTTCTGGCCGTGTTCCCGTCCGCCCTGCCCGTTGCCCTGCCCGGTCAGGCAGCCGTACCCGGCGAGGGGGCGGCCCGCGTTGCCCGTCGCGAGGCAGAGGTTGATCCACGCGCCGACCGTGTCCGTCCCCTTGGACTGCTGCTCGGGCCCGCGCGCGGTGAGCACCATCCCGGCGTCGGCGTCGCAGAACATCCGCACCGCGTCCCGGAGTTGGGGCACCGGAACGCCGCTGATCCGCTCCACGTGCTCCGGCCAGTGCGCCATCGCCGCCGCCCGCGCCTCCTCCCAGCCGCTGGTCCGCTCCTCGATGAACGCCTCGTCCGTCCGCCCCTCGGCCACCACCAGGTGCAGCAGGCCGAGAGCGAGGGCGAGGTCGGTGCCGGGGCGCGGCGCCAGATGCAGGTCGGCCTGCTCGGCGGTGCGGGTCCTGCGCGGATCGATGACGATCAGCTTTCCGCCGTTCTCCTTCAGCTCCGTCAGATACCGCAGCGCGGGCGGCATCGTCTCGGCGAGGTTCGAGCCGACGAGGATCACACAGCCGGTGCGCGGGATGTCCTCCAGGGGGAACGGCAGACCGCGGTCGAGCCCGAAGGCCCGCTGCCCCGCCGCTGCCGCCGACGACATGCAGAACCGGCCGTTGTAGTCGATCTGCGACGTGCCGAGCGCCACCCGCGCGAACTTCCCCAGGGCGTACGCCTTCTCGTTGGTCAGACCCCCGCCGCCGAACACCCCGCACGCGTCCGCGCCATGCTCCCCGCGCGTGCGGGAAAGCCCTTCGGCGACGCGGGCGACCGCCTCCTCCCAGGTGGCCGGTTCGAGCCGGCCCGTGGCGTGGGATCGGATGAGTGGCTCGGTCAGGCGCACCCGGGAGGAGAGCACAGCGGGCGCCGTGCGGCCCTTGCCGCACAGCGCGCCCTTGTTCACGGGGAACTCGGGACGCTCCACGACCTCCACCCCGCCGGGGCCGGTGGCCAGGCCCATCCCGCATTGCAGCGCGCAGTACGGACAGTGGGTCGGTGTCGCCTTGGTGTGCATACGGTCCAGCGTCCGCCGGACGTGTTACGCGCCCCGACGCGATCGCGTTACACACGCGGTAAGCCGACCTCAGCAAGCCCCAAACCCCGCTGTGAGCCCCTTAAGGGGCGCGGGGAACTGCGCGAGGAAGTACCACGACCGGCACCCGGCGGACGAGCGGGACCAGGCAGACGCAACCCCGCACCCCGCTCAAGGCCCAGGGGCCAGGCTCAGCGAGGCGCAGCCAGGGCCCGGTCCACGCCGGTCTCGCGGGGGCCCAGGAACCGCGGATCCGGTCGAAACGCCGAGTCCAACGCCGCCTTGCCCGCCGCGAACAGCTCCCTCGCGCCGCCGTAGTACCAGGTCGCGTCGTGCTTGGCGTCGACCCCGACGCCGTACGACGAGACGCCCGCCGCGCGGCAGAGCGCGACGGCCCTGCGTATGTGGAAGCCCTGGCTGATCAGCACCGCCCGGTCGACGCCGAACACCTTCTTGGCGCGCACGCAGGAGTCCCAGGTGTCGAAGCCCGCGTAATCGCTGACGATCCGCCGTCCCGGCACACCGCGCTCGGTCAGATACGCGCGCATGGCGTCCGGCTCGTCGTAATCCACGCGGCTGTTGTCCCCGGTGACGAGGACGACCTCTATCCGCCCCGCCTCGTACAACTCGGCCGCCGCGTCCAGGCGGTGCGCGAGATACGGCGACGGCTCGCCCTCCCAGAGCCCGGCTCCGAAGACGACCGCGACCCGCGTGCGCGGCACGTCGGCCGTCGTGTGCAGCCGCCCTTCCGTCGTCACGAACAGCCACGTCGCGGGCAGCAGTGCCACCACGCACACGGCCATGAAGGCCTGCACGGCCCGCCGCTGCCCCCGCCGCGTGTGCGGCAGCCGCATCCACCCCGGACGCATCCACCCCGGACGCTCCATGCCGTTCCCCCGTGCGCCGATGCCGGATCCCCCCGATCCGATCACTGTCCACAACGGTAAGCGACCGCACTGACAACGCGACGGCACCGTCGGTGAGCCAGGCTGAAAGGACCCGTCACCGGCGCGCAACGCGACCGCAATACGCCGCGGCCATCCTCGGTCCATGACGCCGTCGAACCCGCTTCGCGATGAGTCCGGCAGCACCCCTCTCGAAAGTACGGCGCACATCATGGACCGAATCACCCGCCAGCTCGGCAGCCAGCTCGCCCTCGTGTCGCGCGACGGCAGGCGTCGCACGGCACCGGCGCCCGCACCAGTGCCCGCCCTCGTCGTGGTCGCCCACGGCAGCCGTGAGCCCCGCGCTCTCGCCACCGTCACGGCGCTCATCGAACGGGTCCGTAAGCTGAGGCCCGGGCTCACCGTGCGCCTGGGCCACATCGAGCTGAACGAGCCGCTGCTCACCGACACCCTCGCCGCGGCGACCGGCTCCGCGGTCCTCGTGCCGCTGCTGCTGAGCCGCGGCTACCACGTCAAGCACGACATCCCCGAGGCCGCCGCGGGCGCGCCCCACCTCGACACGCGGGTCGCCGCCCCCCTCGGCCCGCATCCCCTGCTCGTCGACGCGCTGCACGACCGGCTGGTCGAAGCGGGCTGGCCTGCCGGACTCGGCCAAGCCGGCCGGCGCACCGCCGGGGTGGTCCTCGCCGCCGCGGGCTCCCGAGACCCGGACTCCGCCACGGACACCCGCCGCACGGCGGACCTCCTCGCCCAGCGGCTCGGCGTACCGGTGGTTCCCGCGTACGCCTCGCCGACCGCGGCCTCCGCGCTCAGCGTGCCCGGAGCGGTACGTGCCCTCGCCGCCCGTGGCCGCCACCGCACCGCCGTGGCCTCGTACTTCACGGCGCCGGGCCGCTTCGCCACGCAGTGCGCCGACGCCGCCCCCTGGATCGCCGCCGCCCCGCTCGGCGCCCACCCGGCGATGGCCCGCCTCCTCCTGCACCGCTACGACCAGGCCCGCGCTGCCGCCCCCGCCACGCAGGTTCCGGCCCGTCAGCTGACCTCCGCCTGACCGTCGCCTGTCGGCCACGGAGGAGCCCTGAAGCCCCCTTTGTCACTGCTTGCGTTTACTGTCGGTGCATGGAAGGCACTGCACCGAACGCGTACGACGACGAGGCGGCCGAGGCTGCCTATGACAAGGGCGCCGTCGAGCGATGGGCCACCGAGCCGGACAAGAGGCCGGGGCGCACCGCCTTCCAGCGGGACCGCGCGCGCGTCCTGCACTCCTCCGCACTGCGCCGCCTCGCCGGCAAGACTCAGGTGGTCACCCCCGGCACGCGCAGCAACGAGGCGTGGGACGCCAGCGCCCGCACCCGCCTGACGCACTCCCTGGAGTGCGCCCAGGTCGGCCGCGAGCTCGGCGCCGCCCTCGGCTGCGACCCCGACCTGGTGGAGACGGCCTGCCTCTCCCACGACATGGGCCACCCGCCCTTCGGACACAACGGCGAGCAGGCGCTGAACGAAGTCGCGGAGAGCTGCGGCGGTTTCGAGGGCAACGCCCAGTCACTGCGCCTGCTCACCCGCATCGAACCGAAGCGCTTCGTAAGAAGTGAGCAGACGGACGAACTGGTCAGCGTGGGGCTCAATCTGACCCGCGCCGCCCTGGACGCCGCCACCAAGTACCCCTGGCCGCGCGGCGCTCACCCCACCGACCCCGATTCCCCCAAGTTCGGGGTCTACGAAGACGACCGGCCGGTCTTCGACTGGGTCCGCAAGGAGGCCCCGAGCCGCCGCATCTGCTTCGAGGCCCAGGTCATGGACTGGTCGGACGACGTGGCGTACTCGGTGCACGACATCGAGGACGGCCTGCACGCCGGGCACCTCGACCCGAACCTGCTGCACGCCGAGCCCGAGCGCCAGGACATCTTCGCCGTCGCCATCGGCCGCTACGTACCGGCGGACACTGACCCCGAAGAGCTCTCCGAAGCCCTCGACCGCCTCCTGGACCAGGAGTGGTGGCCGCATGGATACGACGGCTCGGCGATCGCCCAGGGCCGCCTGAAGGACGCCACGAGCCAGCTCATCGGCCACTTCTGCCTCGCCGCCGAGACCGCCACCCGCCTGCGGTACGGCAAGGGCCCCCTCACCCGGTACGCCGCCGAACTCGTCGTCCCGCGCGAGGCACGCCACGAGTGCGCGGTCCTCAAGGCCGTCGCCGACCGCTACGTGATGCAGCGCCCCGCCCAGGAGCGGCTGCGCGCGGATCAGCGGATCGTCGTCGCCGAGCTGGCCGAGGCGCTCACCGCGCGCGCCCCCGAAGGGCTCGACCCGCAGTTCCGCGCGCTCTACGACACCGCGCACGACGACCGCGCGGCACTGCGCGTCGTCGTCGACCAGATCGCGTCCCTCACGGACGCCGCCGCGCGTTCCCTGCACGCGCGGCTCACGGCGAGACAGCACTGACATGTATAGCCCTGACATATGCGGAATGACCCGATCGACCACGGGGCGTGACGAAAACTGGCCGGATCGGGTCCCAACCCCTTCCCCCATCACGCTCCGTGCGGGACGCTCCCCCCTGACGGCAAGGCTTTGAGGAGGCATCAAGTGGTCGACGCGGATCAGACGTTCGTCATTGTCGGAGGAGGTCTCGCGGGCGCGAAAGCGGCCGAGACACTCCGGTCCGAGGGCTTCACCGGCCGGGTGATCCTCATCGGCGACGAACGCGACCACCCGTACGAGCGCCCACCCCTGTCGAAGGGATATCTCCTGGGCAAGGAGGAGCGCGACAGCGTCTTCGTCCACGAACCCGCCTGGTACGCACAGTCGGACGTGGAGCTGCACCTCGGCCAGACCGTCGTCTCCATCGACCGCACGGCCAAGGCCGTCCACCTCGGTGACCGCGCCGTCATCCACTACGACAAACTCCTCCTGGCCACGGGCGCGGAGCCGCGCCGTCTCGACGTCCCCGGCACCGGCCTGGTGGGCGTGCACCACCTGCGCCGCCTCGCGCACGCCGACCGGCTGCGGCAGGTTCTCGCCAGTCTCGGCCGTGACAACGGCCACCTGGTGATCGCCGGAGCGGGCTGGATCGGCCTCGAGGTCGCCGCCGCCGCGCGGACGTACGGCGCGGAGGTCACCGTCGTCGAGCCCCAGCCCACCCCGCTGCACGCGGTCCTCGGCCCCGAGCTCGGCCAGATGTTCACCGACCTGCACGCCGAGCACGGCGTGCGCTTCCACTTCGGCGCCACGCTCACCGAGATCGCGGGGGAGGACGGCCTGGTCCTCGCCGCCCGCACGGACGACGGCGAGGAGCACCCCGCGCACGACGTGCTCGCCGCGATCGGCGCCGCGCCGCGCACCGCGCTCGCCGAGTCCGCGGGGCTCGAAATCGCCGACCGCGCGCACGGCGGCGGCGTCGTGGTCGACGCCTCCCTGCGGACCTCGGACCCGGACATCTTCGCGGCGGGCGACGTGGCCGCCGTCCAGCACCCGCTCTTCGACACGAGGCTGCGCGTGGAGCACTGGGCGAACGCCCTGAACGGCGGCCCGGCCGCGGCCCGCGCGATGCTCGGCAAGGACGTGGCGTACGACCGGGTGCCCTACTTCTTCTCGGACCAGTACGACGTGGGCCTGGAGTACTCGGGATGGGCGCCCCCGGGGACGTACGACCAGGTCGTGGTCCGAGGCGACGCGGGGAAGCGGGAGTTCGTCGCCTTCTGGCTGAGCGAGGGGCGGATCCTCGCCGGGATGAACGTAAATGTGTGGGACGTCACGGACACCATCCAGAAGCTGATCCGCATGGGCGCGCGGCCGCCCGCCGAGTCCCTCTCCGACCCGTCCGTCCCTCTGGAGTCGCTGCTCGGGTGACGGGGCAGGGCGGGAGTGTCGGAGCAGGGCCGTAGTATTCCAACGTGGCAGGCAGGATCAATGACGAGGACGTGAAGGCGGTTCGGGACGCGGTCCCGATCGACGCCGTGGTCTCCGACTACCTCCAGCTGCGGAACGCGGGCGGAGGCAACCTCAAGGGCCTGTGCCCCTTCCACGACGAGAAGTCACCGTCCTTCCAGGTCAGCCCCAGCAAGGGTCTCTTCCACTGCTTCGGCTGCCAGGAAGGCGGCGACACGATCGCCTTCGTGATGAAGATCGACCACCTCACCTTCTCGGAGACGGTCGAGCGCCTCGCCGCCCAGGCGGGCATCACCCTGCGGTACGAGGAGGGTGGGTACAACCCCTCCAGCCAGCGCGGCGAGCGCATCCGGCTCGTCGAGGCCCACAAGATCGCCGCGCAGTTCTACGTCGACCAGCTGGAGAGCCCCGAGGCCGAGATCGGCCGCAAGTTCCTGGCCGAGCGCGGCTTCGACCAGGCCGCCGCCGCGCACTTCGGCGTCGGTTACAGCCCCGCGGGCTGGGACCACCTCACCCGGTTCCTGCGCGGCAAGGGCTTCACCGACAAGGAGCTCATCCTCTCCGGCATCTCCCAGGAGGGCCGCCGCGGCCCCATCGACCGCTTCCGCGGCCGCCTGATGTGGCCGATCCGCGACATCAGCGGCGAGGTCGTCGGCTTCGGCGCGCGCAAGCTGCGCGACGACGACAACGGCCCCAAGTACCTCAACACCCCTGAGACGCCGATCTACAAGAAGGGCCAGGTGCTCTACGGCGTCGACCTCGCCAAGAAGGAGATCGCCAAGACCTCCCGCGCGGTCGTCGTCGAGGGGTACACCGACGTCATGGCCTGCCACCTCGCCGGTGTCACCACGGCCATCGCGACCTGCGGCACCGCGTTCGGCGGCGACCACATCAAGATCCTGCGCCGCCTCCTGATGGACAACGGCTCCGCGCGCGTGATCTTCACCTTCGACGGCGACGCGGCGGGCCAGAAGGCCGCCCTGCGCGCCTTCGAGGACGACCAGAAGTTCGCCGCCGAGACGTACATCGCCATCGCGCCCGAGGGCATGGACCCCTGCGAGCTGCGCCTGGCCAAAGGGGACGGAGCGGTCGCCGACCTCGTCGAACCCCGCACGCCGCTCTTCGAGTTCGCGCTGCGCCAGATCGTCGGCCGGTACGACCTGGAGACCCCCGCGGGCCGCGCCGCCGCCCTGGACGAGGCGGCGCCCGTCGTCGCCCGCATCAAGAACAGCGGCGCGCAGCACGAAGTGGCCGTCCAGCTCGCCGGGATGCTCGGCATCCTGGACACCCAGTTCGTGGTCAAGCGCGTGGCCCAGCTGGCGCGTTGGGCCCGCGACCGGGGCGGCAGGGGCCCGGCCCCGCAACAGCAGCGCACGCACCAGCACCAGCAGTACGCGGCCACGGCGCCGTCCGCGCCCTCCGGCCCCGCGCTCACCCTGCGCAGCCCCGCCCACCGCACCGAGCGCGAGCTGCTCAAACTGGCCCTGCAACGCCCGGAGCTGGTCTCCCCGGCCTTCGACGCGTACGGCGTGGACGAGTTCACCGCGCCGCCGTACGCGGCGGTGCGCCAGTGCGTCGAGGAGGCGGGCGGCGCCGAGGCGGGCATCGCCGAGCCGCAGGCCTACCTCGCCCGCGTCCTGGACGCGGCGCCGGACGACACGGTCCGCGCCATGGTCACGGAGCTTGCCGTCGAGGCGATCCTGCGCAAGACGGTGGACGAGATCTATGCGGGCCAGCAGCTGGTCGAGGTCCGGCTGCGCGCCGTCGACCGCCGCGTCCGCGACGTCCAGGGCAGCCTGGCCCGCCTGAGCGCACAGGGCGACTCCGCGCAACTGAGGGCTGTCCAGAACGAGTTGTGGGTCCTCCAGCAGTACGGCAGGGCACTGCGCGAACGCGGCGCCGACGCACTCTGAGCCCGCCCCCGGCCCTCGTCCGGGGCCGGACCCGGGGTTCACATGGCGGCCGATGGTTACCCGGCGGGTAACCACACGGTCACGCACCGGACTCAAAAAGTCACCGCACGCCCCTCGTGGCGGCCGTGTGTCGTACCCCACACTGGGTTGCGGTGCCTGAGTCCTCGGAGCGCGGCCGGCCCGCAGACAGCGGATGCGGATCCGGTACACCCGCGATTCCACACATCGTGTTCGGGACGGACAGCGGCGAGGCCGTCGAAGCCGATCCCGCTGTACCGCTGCCGCACGCCTCAGCAGCGATCATCATGGAGGTCGCCCCCGTGCAGACCCAGACCCTCAGTCAGACCGAGACCGCCCTCGCAGCGGCAGCGGAAGCAGAGGCTGCGGCGGATACGGACGTCATCGCGGCCGTGCCGTCGCAGAGCCGCGCCGCACGGCACCCGGAGGCGGGTCCCGAAGGTCCAGGGGCGGAAGCGGCCCCCGAGCCCCCGGACGCCCCGGAGGCGCTCGAACCGGACAGCGGTGAGCTGCCCCTGCCGCCGCCCGCCTCCCGCGGCCGCGCCGACACCGGCGGCCCCTCATCCGACCTGTTCCGGCAGTATCTGCGCGAGATCGGCCGGATCCCCCTGCTCACGGCGGCCGAGGAAGTGGAGCTCGCCCGCGGGGTCGAGGCCGGTCTGTTCGCCGAGGAGAAGCTGCGCCTCGCCACCGACCTGGACTCACAACTCGCCCTCGACCTCGACAAGTTGGTCGTCATGGGCCGGATGGCCAAGCGCCGCCTGATCGAGGCCAACCTCCGCCTCGTCGTCTCCGTCGCCAAGCGGTACGTAGGCCGCGGACTGACCATGCTCGACCTCGTCCAGGAGGGAAACCTGGGCCTGATCAGGGCAGTCGAGAAGTTCGACTACGCACGCGGCTACAAATTCTCCACGTACGCGACCTGGTGGATCCGCCAGGCGATGTCGCGGGCCCTCGCCGACCAGGCCCGCACCATCCGCGTCCCCGTACACGTCGTGGAGCTCATCAACCGCGTCGTCCGCGTCCAGCGCCGCATGCTCCAGGAGCGGGGGTACGAACCCACCCCCGAGGAGGTCGGCGCGCACCTCGACCTGCCGCACGAGCGGGTCAGCGAAGTCCTGCGCCTGGCCCAGGAACCGGTGTCGCTGCACGCGCCCGTGGGCGAGGAGGACGACGTCGCGCTCGGCGACCTCATCGAGGACGGCGACGCGACGAGCCCCGTCGAGTCGGCGGCCTTCCTGCTCCTGCGCGAGCACCTGGAGGCGGTCCTCTCCACGCTCGGCGAGCGCGAACGCAAGGTCGTCCAGCTGCGCTACGGCCTCGCGGACGGCAGGCCCCGCACCCTGGAGGAGATAGGACGGATCTTCGGCGTGACACGCGAACGCATCCGCCAGATCGAGTCCAAGACCCTCAACAAGCTGCGGGACCACGCCTTCGCGGACCAGCTCAGGGGCTACCTCGACTGAACCGGGGTCAGTCGACCTCGGCCACCGCCTGTGCGAACTGCGCGGCGTACAACCGGGCATACGCCCCGTCCGCCGCCAGCAACGCGTCATGCGTGCCCTGCTCCACGATCGCCCCGTCCTCCATCACCAGGATGGTGTCCGCGTCGCGGATCGTGGACAGCCGGTGCGCGATGACGAACGAGGTCCGCCCGTGGGCGAGCCGCGCCATCGCCTTCTGGATGAGCACCTCCGTACGGGTGTCGACCGAGCTCGTCGCCTCGTCGAGGACGAGGATCACCGGGTCGGACAGGAACGCACGCGCGATCGTGATCAGCTGCTTCTCGCCCGCGCTCACCCCCGTGCCCTCGTCGTCGATCACCGTGTCGTAGCCGTCGGGCAGCGTGCGGCAGAAGCGGTCCGCGTGAGCGGCCCGCGCCGCCTCCTCGATCTCCTCGCGGGTGACGTCCTTGGCCGCCCCGTACGCGATGTTCTCCGCGATCGTGCCGCCGAACAGCCAGGTGTCCTGGAGCACCATGCCGATGCCGGACCGCAGTTCGTCGCGCGACATCTTCGCGATGTCGACGCCGTCGAGCGTGATGCGCCCGCCGGTGACCTCGTAGAACCGCATCAGCAGATTGACCAGCGTGGTCTTGCCCGCGCCTGTCGGTCCGACGATGGCCACCGTGTGGCCCGGCTCGACCTTCAGGGACAGGTCCTCGATGAGCGGCTTGTCCTTCTCGTAGCGGAAGGACACCTCCTCCATCTCGACCCGGCCGCGCAGCTGGTCGGGACGCGCGCCCGGCACCGGGTCGGTCTCCTGCTCCTCCGCGTCGAGCAGCTCGAAGACCCGCTCGGCGGACGCGACACCGGACTGCACCAGGTTCGCCATCGAGGCGACCTGCGTCAGCGGCATCGAGAACTGCCGCGAGTACTGGATGAAGGCCTGCACGTCACCGATCGAAAGCGCGCCGGACGCGACCCTGAGGCCGCCCACCACGGCCACGAGCACGTAGTTGAGGTTCGACATGAAGAACATCAGCGGCTGCATGGCCCCGCTGTTGAACTGCGCCTTGAACCCGGCCTCGTACAGCGCGTCGTTCTGCTCGGCGAACGCCTTCGCCGACTCCTCCTGGCGCCCGAAGACCTTCACCAGGTTGTGCCCGGTGTACATCTCCTCGATGTGCGCGTTGAGCTTGCCGGTGGACTTCCACTGCTGCACGAACTGCGGCTGCGACCGCTTGCCGACCTTCGTCGCCACGAAGAACGACAGCGGCACGGTGACAAGCGCCACCAGGGCGAGCAGCGGCGAGACGTAGAACATCATGATCAGTACGCCGACGATGGTGAGCAGCGAGTTCACCAGCTGGCCCATGGTCTGCTGGAGGGTCTGCCCGATGTTGTCGAGGTCGTTCGTCGCCCGGCTGAGCACCTCACCGCGCTGCCGCTTGTCGAAGTACGACAACGGAAGCCGCGACAGCTTCTCCTGTACGTCGCCGCGCATCCGGAAGACGGTCTTGTTGATGGCGTGGTTGGAAAGACGCGTCGCCACCGCCATCAGCAGACCCGCGATCAGGAACACGCCGAGCGCGAGCAGCAGCACCTCGCCGACGGCCCCGAAGTCGATGCCCTCGCCCGGCGTGAAGTCGACGCCGGTCAGCATGTCCGCCATGCCGCCGTCGCCCTTGTCGCGCAGGCCCTCGATGGCCTGCTCCTTGGTGACGCCGGCCGGCATGTCACGCCCGACGATGCCCGCGAAGAGCAGGTCGGTCGCCTTGCCGAGGATCTTCGGGCCGAGCACGGTGAGCGCCACGCTGAGCACTCCGGCGGCGAGCATCCCGTACATCGTCGCGCGCTCGGGCCTGAACTGCGCGAGGAGCCGCTTGCCGGACCCCTTGAAGTCCATCGACCGGGAGTCCGGCCCCATCATCTGTTGTCCGCCCGGACCGGCCATTACGCGGCCTCCGCTTCCGTCAGCTGGGAGAGCACGATCTCCCGGTAGGTCTCATTGCTCTCCATCAGCTCGTGATGGCGTCCCGTCCCCACGACTCGCCCCTCGTCGAGGACGATGATGCGGTCGGCGTCCCTGATCGTCGAGACGCGCTGGGCGACGATCACGACGGTCGCCTCCGCGGTCTCGCGGCCGAGCGCGGCGCGCAGGGCGGCGTCGGTCGCGTAGTCGAGGGCCGAGAAGGAGTCGTCGAAGAGGTAGATCTCGGGGCGCTGTACGAGCGTCCGCGCGATCGCGAGGCGCTGGCGCTGACCGCCGGAGACGTTCGTGCCGCCCTGCGAGATGGGCGCGTTCAGGCCCTCCTCCAGGCTCTCGACGAAGCCCTTCGCCTGGGCGACCTCAAGGGCGTGCCAGAGCTCCTCGTCCGTCGCGTCCGGGTTCCCGTAGCGGAGGTTGGTGGCGACCGTGCCGGCGAAGAGGTACGGCTTCTGCGGCACCAGGCCCACGGTCCGCGCGAGCAGCCCGGGTTCGATGGTGTGCACGGGCACGTCGTCCACCAGGACCTCGCCCTCGGTGGTGTCGATGAGCCGCGGCACGAGGCTGAGCAGCGTCGACTTGCCGCTGCCGGTCGAGCCGATCACGGCGGTCGTCTCGCCGGGCCGCGCGACCAGGTCGACGGCCTTCAGGACGGGCTCCTCGGCGCCGGGGTAGCGGAAGCCCGCGTCGCGGATCTCCAGGTGGCCGTGGCGCCTCAACTCCCGTACGGGGGAGGCCGGGGGCACCACGCTGCTCTCGGTGTCCAGGACCTCCTCGATGCGCTCGGCGCAGACCTCGGCGCGCGGCACCATCATGAACATGAAGGTGGCCATCATCACGGACATCACGATCTGCATCAGATACGCGAGGAACGCGGTGAGCGCCCCGATCTGCATGCCGCCGCTGTCGATGCGGTGCGCGCCGAACCACACCACGGCGATCGAGGAGATGTTCACGACGGTCATGACGATCGGGAACATCAGGGCGAGCAGCTTGCCTGTGCCGAGCGACACCTCGGTCAGCTCGGCGTTGGCCTTCCGGAAGCGGTCCTTCTCGTAGTCGTCGCGGACGAAGGCGCGGATGACGCGGTTGCCGGTGATCTGCTCGCGCAGCACGCGGTTCACGGTGTCCAGGCGCACCTGCATGGTGCGGAAGAGCGGACGCAGCCGCTTCACGATGAGGCTCACGCAGATCGCGAGGACGGGCACGACCGCGATCAGGACACCCGAGAGCGGTACGTCGAGGCCGAGGGCCATGACGATGCCGCCGACGCACATGATCGGCGCCGACACCATCAGCGTGAACGACATCAGGACCAGCATCTGCACCTGCTGGACGTCGTTCGTGGTCCTGGTGATCAGCGACGGCGCGCCGAACTGCCCCAACTCCCGGGCGGAGAACGACTGCACGCGGTCGAAGACGGCGGCACGGACGTCGCGGCCGAGCGCGGCCGCGGTGCGGGCGCCGTAGTAGACGGCCCCCACATTGCAGACCACCTGGGCGACGGTGACGGCGATCATGATGCCGCCGAACGACAGGATGTAGCCCGTGTCGCCCTTCACGACGCCCTTGTCGATGATGTCGGCGTTGAGCGTGGGCAGATAGAGAGAGGCGCAGGTCTGCAGGAACTGCAACAGCACTAGCAGGGCGATGGGCTTCTTGTACGGGCCCAGGTGGGCCCGCAGGAGTCGTATGAGCACGGGGTCTCTTCGAGAGGCGTGGGCGGGGGTTCTGGCGTGGGCGCCCCTATCCTCCGGTACTGCACCGGGGTGCGTACAACCGATTAAGTCATGACCCAGTAAAAAAATAGTCCGGGTCAAGAACTTGGCGATTTTCCTGCGGGTCCGTTGTGGCTGGTCGCGCAGTTCCCCGCGCCCCTTACGGGACGCTGTTGAATGCCCCCGGATGTGCCTGTTCCCGCACCGTTCGGTACTGCTGGCGTACCGCCTGGCCCACTGCGTGTTCCTCGCCCGGCTCGAAGATCTGCGCCGCCGCCCCCTGCCAGTACGGCAGTTGGCCGTTCAGTGCCCAGGCCGCCTGCCGCGCCGCGCCGATCGCCGCGTAGTCCGCGGGCTGCGGCACCACGACCTGCGTACCGAACAACATCGGCGCCGCCGCCTGCACCGCGGGCAGCTCGGCCGCCGCACCGAGCAGGAAGACCCGGCGCACCTCCACACCACGGCCACGCAGCACGTCGAGCGCGTCCCCGAGCCCGCACAGCATGCCCTCGAAGGCCGCCCGCGCCAGATGCTCGGGCCGCATCGACTCACGCCGCAGCCCGGTGAGGGTGCCCGCCGCGTGCGGCAGATTCGGAGTTTTCTCGCCCTCCAGATACGGCAGCAGTACGAGCCCGTGCGCACCCGGCGTCGACTTCATGGCCAGCTCCGAGAGTCCTTCGAGGTCGGCCACCCCGAGCATCTCCGCCGCGCCCCGCAGCACCCGCACGGCGTTCAGCGTGTGCACCACCGGCAGATGCATGCCGGTGGCGTCCGCGAGCGAGGTGATGATCCCGCTCGCGTCGACCAGGGCCTCGTGGTGCACGGCCATCACGGACCCCGAAGCCCCCAACGACACGACCGCGTCGCCCTGTTGGACCCCGAGCCCGAACGCCGCCGCCATCGTCTCGCCCGTACCCGCCGAGATCAGCAGCCCTTCGGGCGTCGTCCCCGCCGCCTCCGCGGGGCCGATCACCTCGGGCAGCATCGCCTGGTGGCCGAGCGCGAGCTCCACGAGATCGGGGCGGTACGAACCCGTCGCCGCCGACCAGTAGCCGGTCCCGGAGGCCCCGCCCCGGTCGCTCGTGCGGCGCGCGGGCCGCCCGAGCAGCTGCCACACCAGCCAGTCGTGCGCCTGCATGAGGGAGGCCACGCGCTGCGCCGACTCCGGCTCGTTCTTCGCCAGCCAGCGCAGCTTCGTCACGGGGTGCGCCGCCTGCGGGACGCATCCGACGGCCTGCGCCCAGGCCTCGCGGCTGCCGAGCCCGTCGATCAGGTCGGCGGCTGCGACCTGCGCCCGCCGGTCGTTGCCGACGAGCGCGGGCCGCACGGTGTTGCCGTGCTGGTCCAGGGGGATGACCGCGTTCTGCTGCGCGGAGACGCCGATGGCCTGTACGCCTTCCAGCAGCCCGCCCCCGGCTGCCTCGCCGAGCGAGAGCAGCCACGCCTGCGGATCCACGTCCGACGGACGGCCGCCTCCGTCGGGGCCCTCCGTCGGATGCGGGGCATAGCCCTGCTTGAGTACGGCGCCCGTGTCCGCGTCACAGACCACGATGCGCGTGAAATCGGGCGAACTGTCCAACCCTGCGACTATCCCCATGTCAGGAATTCTGCCGCACCGCGCGACGTGTCCCGTACCTCAGCTCCCAGGAGGAGCCCCGGCTACGTATTACTGGTGCCCCAGTCGTCCTCGGCGCCGCTCTGCCCGCGCTCGCGCAGCGACCGCACCCGGTCGGCCACCGAGTCGGGGACCCGGTCCCCGACCTTCTCGGACACGGTGTGGAAGGCCTTGCCCGCCACGTCGCGGCCCTGCTGCGTCGCGGACTCCACGGTGTTGCGCACGGCGGGGTTCTGCGCGAACTCGCGGGCGGACTTCTTCAGCTTCTCGTAGCGCTCGCGGCCTGCCCGGGTACCGAGCACGTACCCGAGAGCCACTCCCGCGACGAATGTGAGCCGGTAGCGCATGGCTGCCACCCTTCCCTTGCGTCGGCATCGATCGTCTGTTCGCTCGTCTGCTGCCCTGTGTGGGCGGTGGGGATACCGATTGGCGGAGCACCCCCCTGCTTGCGCTAATGTATGTGTCGCAGCGACCGCCCGCCGCCTGGAGAGTTCCCAGGTAGCTGCGTTCGATGCAACGAGACGATCCCCTGTAGCTCAATTGGCAGAGCAGCCGGCTGTTAACCGGCAGGTTACTGGTTCGAGTCCAGTCGGGGGAGCTCGGTCTCCTGTAGCTCAATTGGCAGAGCAGCCGGCTGTTAACCGGCAGGTTACTGGTTCGAGTCCAGTCGGGAGAGCTGTGAGGAAGGGCCCCTGAGTTTGCCCTCAGGGGCCCTTTTTCGTGCCTGGTGGAACCATGCGGGCAGCACTGAGGTCCTCATGGTCGAGCGATGCCGACCATCCGAAGCAGGAGATCGTATGAGCGGCTATGCTGCGGCAGACGGCGCGCACAAATGTGCGCGACGCGCCGTTAGGGGCGGTAGCTCAGCCGGTTAGAGCAGCGGACTCATAATCCGTCGGCCGTGGGTTCGAGTCCCACCCGCCCCACCGAAGCGCTGGGGCGCAGGAACGATTCCACCTGCGTCAGCAGCGCAAACCTCCCCCGTTCTTCTCTGTGAAGTGACGCGCGGGTGAGCTTCAGGCCCGCGATCCGGGGCAGCAGGGGCTCATGAAGATATTGATCCTCCTGGTGGTCATCGGCCTCGCCGCGGCTTGGTACCTGCAATCGCGGAAGCGCCGTTGAGCGCGCACGCCGGATCCACGGCAGCCGCGCCGGTGGCCGTGCATCCGCCGTCAGGCACCGGAGGCCGGCGGGTGACGGTCCGCGGGCAGATACTCGGCCTCGCGCACTCGGACGCGGACGTGGTCGAGTTCCTGCGTCTGGCGGGTCTCCCGGACGCGGAGGGGCTCCTCGACGATCCCGCGTGGGTGAGATGGCGCGGCGGGCGGGCGCACCACTACGAAGCGGCGTAGACGCATATCCGCCGACAGGCCCTAGAGCGGTGCCTGCCAGGTCGTCGTGGTGCCCGAGCCGACGCCGTCCGTCGTGCCGTCGTCGTAGACCGTCAGACGTACGCCCGTCCGGCCGTCCGGCAGCGTCGCCCGGGCGTCCACCGCCACCTCGATGCGCGTCACGTCGGGGCGGCGTGACGCGGTGGCCAGGGCGCGGCGCAGAGCGGCCAGGAGATGGCCCGCCGCGGGCTCCGTGACGCGGGCGTCGACGGCACCGGTGAAGTGGACGGACGGCTGCACTCCGACCACGGCCGCCGCGCCCGCCGTCTCGCGCAGCACCTTGCCGCGGAACGTGGTCGGGGCGTCGGCCGGCGGCTGCTGGAGCGCGAAGATCGCCGTACGGACCTCCTGGATGGTGGACTCCAGCTCGTCCACGGCCTGGTCGAGCGTGGACTCCACCTGCGGCGAGCGGTCCCTGCGGCGGGTCGACTCCAGCATCATGCCGGTGGCGAAGAGCCGCTGGACGACGAGGTCGTGCAGATCGCGGGCGATGCGGTCGCGGTCCTCGAACACCGCGAGACGCTGCCGGCTCTGCTGGGCGTCCGCCAGGACGAGGGCCAGCGCGGCCTGCGAGGCGAACTGCGTGGCGAGGAGACGCTCCACGGAGGTGTAGGCGCTCTCGCCCCTGCGCCGGGGCAGCGCGAGCGTCCCGATGAGCCGCCCGCCCGCCTGGAGCGGCAGCATCATGCTGGGCCCGAAGTTGGTCCGTACGCGTGTGGTCATCCGGGGGTCGGTCGCCGAGTCCTCGACGAACACCGGCTCGCCCCCGAGCAGTTGCTCGAGGACCGCGCTGCCGGGCTCGATCGTGGTGCCGATGAGGTCGTTCTGGAGGTCGTGGGGGTGGGCCCGCGCCTCGCGCGGGGGTTCGGGGCCGTCGTCCTGCGTCGCCGCCGCGACGATCCGCATGCCGCCCTGGTCCGTGGGCTGAAGGATCACTCCCGCCGACGCGTTCGCGAGGATGCGGGCCTGCTCGGCGACCGTCATCAGCGCGTCGGCCGCCGGTTCGCCGGTGAGCAGGGCCGTGGTGACCGCGGCCGCGCCGTCGATCCACCGCTCGCGCTGTCTCGCCGCCTCGTACAGGCGGGCGTTGCCGATCGCGATGCCCGCCTGGCTGGCCAGGACCCGGAGCAGTTGCAGGTCCTCGTCCGTGAAGCGGCCCTCGCGCTTCTCGGTGAGGTAGAGATTGCCGAACGCCTCGTCGTGGACGTGCACCGGAACGCCCAGGAAGCTGTGCATCTCCGGGTGCCCAGGCGGTACGCCGCACGAGCGCGGGTCCGCCGTCAGGTCGTCCAGGATGAGCGGCTTCGGCTCGCGGATCAGGGTGCCGAGCAGGCCCGAGCGGCCGTCGGGGAGAGGGCCGATGCGCTCCCGCTCGGCCGCGGTCAGGCCCGCGGTGAACAGGTCGGTCAGCTTGCCGTGGCCGGGGTCGATGACGCCGAGCGCGCCGTACCGGGCGCCGGTCAGCTCCGTGGCGCTCTCCACGATGTGCTGGAGCGTGGTGTGCAGTTCGAGGTCCGTGCCGACGCCGAGCACCGCGTCCAGGAGCGGCACGAGGGGCAGGGGCAGGTCGTCGCCGCTCATCGGGCCCGGCCGCCCGTGTCCCCGCCCGGCCCGCCCCGCGCCTTCTTGACCAGGCTCAGCGACGAGACCACCATCCACGCACCCTCCAGAAGCAGAAAACCCCACTGCCGTTCGTGGAGAGCATCGCCCGCGGTGAGACCCGACCCGGCGAAGTTCAGCCACAGGTAGGGCCAGGTGTCCGTGCCGAGCCTGCCCGCCTGGGCAAGGACGAAGGCGAGCAGGATCAGCCCGGAGCCGACCAGCTGCACGGTCATCGACATACGGGCACTCTTCCGCGGCGTCGTGCTGAGATCAGCGGGGGGAGGGCCCGGATCAGCCGGACAGGGGGTTGAGGACCAACGGCTGGATCTTGCCCTCCAGCATCGCCCCGAGCCCGAGCACGGCGCACACGTCGGGCCGTTCGGCGATCGCCACCGGCATCCCCGTCGCGTCCCGCAGCATCTGGTCGAGCCCCGGGAGCAGCGCGCTGCCGCCGACCATCATGATCCCGCGATCGGCAAGGTCGGCCACCAGGTCCGGCGGGCAGTCCCGCAGCACCTTGCCGATGCCGTCGAGTACGGCGGTCAGCGGGGTGTGGATCGCGTCGCGGACGGCGGCGGTGTTCACGTGCACCGACCGGGCCAGGCCCGTGGCGACGTCACGGCCGTGGATCTCGGTCGACTCCGGGCCGTTCGGAGTGAGGCCGTTGCCGCGCAGGGCGAGCTGAAGGGGGCGTACCGACTGGCTGGGCAGCACCAGCTCGTGGTGCTGGCGAAGGTGCTGAACGATCGCGCGGTCGATGGCCTCGCCGCCGACCGGGATCCGCTGGGCCGTGACGATCGACCCGAGGGACAGCACCGCGACCTGGGTCGTCGCGGCCCCGCACACCAGGATCATCGTCGCTTCCGGCCGCTCGACGGGAAGCCCGCAGCCGACCGCGGCCGCGATGAGCGTGTCCACCAGCTCGACCCGGCGCGCCCCGAGCCCGACCATCGTCTCGACGGCGGCGCGCTGGGCCAGCGGATCCGCGTCGTGCGGCGTGCAGGCGGCCGCGCGCAGCCGCGGCTTGCGGCGCAGGGTGCGGCGGAGCTTCTCGCCGAGGAGGTGGCGCAGCATGCGCTGGGCCATCTCGATGTCGACGACGGTGCCGCCGGAGACGGGCCGTACGACCCGGATGTATCCCGGCGTACGTCCCGTCATCTGCTCGGCGAACTGGCCGACCGCGATGAGCGCGCCCGTCCGTGTGTTCACGGCGGCGGCGCTCGGTTCGTCGACGACGAGACCCGCGCCCTTCACGAACACCCGGGTCCTCGCGGCACCCAGGTCGACGGCGATGTGGCAGCGGCGCAACTGCTCCAGACTGACGGTCATGGCAGATCCTCCCGAGAGCGCAGACCGTACGGACCGTCGGACGACGGTCCCATCTCGCATCGTGCGGTGGCCGCGGGCGGCGCGCGCGCTGGGCTGAGCCGGGCGGGGTGCCGCCGCACGGGTGGTCTTGATCGCGTCTCGGGCGGCGCAGTTAGCATCCCGTGTGACGCATACGCCCCCGGAAGAAGACGAAGCCGACGGCCCTCACATACCCGAAGCCGCCGACAACCCCCCGCTGCCCCCGCTACCAGTGGAGCCCCGGGGGCCCGTCGCGAAAAGGCGGATACTCGCCGATCTGACGCCTTTGCGTACGTCCGTCGACTACCGCCGTCTCTGGTTCGGCAACACGATCTCCTGGATCGGCCAGGCGATGACCGCGCTCGCGGTCTCCCTCCAGGTCTACGACATCACGCACTCCAGCTTCTCGGTCGGCCTCGTGGGGCTCTTCTCGCTGGTACCGCTCGTGGTGTTCGGCCTGTACGGGGGCGCGATCGCCGACACGGTGGACCGGCGGAAGCTCGGCCTCTACTCGTCGCTCGGCTCGTGCGGGCTCTCGGTCGTGCTGGCCGCGGGCGCGTTCGCGGGCTTCCACCACGTGTGGTTCCTGTACTCCGTGGTCGCGTTGCAGGCGGTCTGCGGGGCGCTGAACTCGCCGGCACGCTCGTCGATGATCCCGCGGCTCCTCCCGCCGGAGCAGCTGCCCGCGGCCAACGCGCTGTCGTCGATCACGACGACCGGGGGCACGATGCTCGGCCCCATGCTGGGCGGACTCATCGTCGGCCTGTGGGGCTATCAGGCGGCGTACACGGTCGACGCGGTGGCCTTCAGCGCGTCGCTGTACGCGATGTGGCGGCTGCCCGCGATGCGGCCGGAGGGAGCTGAGAGGGGGGTCCGCAGGAAGCGGGCCTCGGTCCTCGACGGGCTGCGGTTCCTCGCCACGCGGCCGAACCTGCGGATGACCTTCTTCACGGACATGTGCGCGATGGTGCTCGCGCATCCGCGGGCGCTGTTCCCCGCGGTGGCGGTGGTGTGGTTCGGGGGCGACGCGAAGACGGTGGGGCTGCTTGTCGCGGCGCCCGCGGTGGGGGCGCTGCTCGGCGCGGTGTTCTCCGGGTGGCTGGGCCGGGTCCGGCGGCACGGGCTCGCGATCCTCCTCGCCGTGGCCGGGTGGGGCACGGCGATCGCCGTCTTCGGTCTGACGCGGAACCTGTGGCTGGGGCTGTTCTTCCTCGCGGTGGCGGGCTGTGCGGACACCATCTCGATGGTGTTCCGGAGCACGATGCTTCAGGCGGCCGTGCCGGACGAGATGCGGGGGCGGTTGCAGGGGGTCTTCATCGTGGTGGTGGCGGGCGGGCCCCGGCTCGGCGACTTCATCGCGGGGTCGGTGGGAGACCTGGGGTCGCCGGGCCTCGCGGTGGTGGGAGGCGGCGCCGCATGCGTCGTCGCCGTGGGGCTCCTGGCCGTCAGGTGGCGGGGGTTCGCCCGGTACGACTCGAAGGCGCCGGAGGCGTAGCGGCGCGGGAGTTCACCGGTCGTGGAGCAGGTCGACGAGGCGTGACAGATCGCTCACCGTCGTACGCACTCCGGCGGCGGCCAGGCGCTCGCGGGCCGCGCGGCCCGGTGCGTACCCGATGAACGCGATGCGCAGGCTCCGGGCGGCGGCCGCCTCCTCCGGTGAGGAACCGACCATGACGCAGCGGTCCGCCGGGGTGCCCAGTTGCTCCAGCGCCCGGCGCGGGCAGTCGGGGTCGGGCATGAGGAGGGTGAGGTCCTGGGTGCGGCCGTGGATCCCGGCGCCGGGGAGGTGGAGCCCCTTGGCGCCGAGATAGGCCGTCACGGCGCGCGGCGAGGTGTCGGTGACGATGGCCAGGCGGAGGGTCTCGTCGGGCCGGGCCAGGGTGTGCAGGAGGTTCGCGACGTGGGGCGAGGGCTTCGCGGTGAGGGCGGCCTGCATCTCGATCTCCTCCAGGCGCGTGTGCAGCTCCTGGGAGAGCGTGCGGCGCCGGGCGAAGGCGCGGAGCACGTCCATGGGGTGGATGCCGTCCGCCGCGCTGCCGGCCGGGCGGGGCTCGGGCAGCAGGGGGGTGCCGGCCAGCGCGGCCTCGGGGTCGCGCCCCTCGGCGATCAGGGCGGTGAGAGCCCTGGCGGCATGGCGGGCGGACTGTGCCGTGTAGAGCCGGGCGAGGGTTCCGTCGAAGCAGAGGAGGACGGACTCGATGGCGGCGGGCACCGGGGCGGGGGGCGGCTCGGTGGTGACCTCGCAGTACCAGTCGTCGGACTGCGGCACCGCCTGGAACCCGTGGTGCAGACGGCCCGAGCGCTGGAGGCGCTCGCGCAGGTCGCTGGAGACGATCACGACGGCGCGCCTGCTGTCGCCCCCGAGCAGATGACGGAGGCCGGAGGGGAAGGCGGGCGCCGAGACCGTCGGGTCCGGCTCGTGGGTGAGGGTGACCCCGAGCCCGAGTACGGGGAAGACGTCAAGGGCGGCCGGGAGTTCGTTGACCGTCGCGGTCAGTACGTGCAGGACGTGCACCTCGGGGGCCACGATCACCTCCCAGCCACGCGGACCGGCCCGCATCTCGAACCGGTCGGGGCCGATGCCGCCCCGGATGAGGAGGTGGGAGATCTCCCGGCCCAGGTTCTGCCGTACGTCCTCCTGGCGTCCCGCCGGGCGGGCCAGGTACTCGAAGGTGATCGTGGTCGCGGGGGGCGTGGGCTGGTCGTCCGGCAGCTCACGGCTGACGCCGAGGTCGTCCAGCTGGTCGCTGGGGAGTTCCTCTTGGGGCGCGAGCACCTCGTCCTCGGTGTGCGGGAACTCGCGCAGCAGCTCGTCCAGTTCCGCCCGCTCCTGTTCGGTCGCGCCGAGCTCCCGGTTCAGCTCAAGGCGCGTGTGGAGCAGGGACTGCCGCAGACGCACGATGTCGGCGCGGGTGGCGTGGGCCGCCGGGCCGGGGACGCCTTCCAGGGGCTTGCCGCGCCACAGTTCCAGGGCCGACCGGGCCAGTTCGCGGGCCCGGACGAAGTCCCCCGCGAAACGGGCGTCCCGGGCGTCGTCGTGGAGCCGCTGGAAGCGGAACAGGTCGACGACGTCGGGGCCGGTGGGGAGGGCCAGCGCGTAGGTGCCGTTCCCGGTCACCACGGAGTCGGGGCCGAGCGCGTTGCGCAGGCGGGACGCGTAAGTGCCGATGAGACGGGGTGCGTTGACGGGCGCGGTGCTCGAACCCCACATGCCATCGATCAGCTCGTCGATGGGCACTTCCCGGCCGCGCCGGAGCAGCAGCAGGCAGAGCATGGCCTGCTCCCTGCCGCTGCCGGTGGCGAGCGGGCGGCCGCCGCGCGTGACGCGGAGAGGGCCGAGCAGGGAGTACGTGCGCTCGCGGGACCCGGGCGCGGAGAGCTGCGTGAGCTGCTGGAGGCCACGGCGCCGGCGCTCCGGGTCGGACGATTCGAGGCCCCTGACGGCCGAGAGCAGCGTGCCCCCGACGGCGCGGCGCTCGGGTGTTCCGGATGAGCTCGCCGGGCTCACTCCGGTGACCAGGTCGTCGGCCGACGGCCCCCCGGCCGCGTCGACGCCCGCGTACATCTCGCGTACGAGGCGGCCGAGCGCGCCGAGGTCGGATGCCTCGCTCTCCTCGCTGTGGGGGATGAGAGTGAAGCCGCACAGCACGGCGCCTCCCCTCGGCGGGAGCCGCACGCAGGTGCGGGAGATGGCACTGTGGGTCAGGCCTTCGGCGTGCAGGGCGCGGACCGCGAGGGCGAGGGGCGGGATCAGGTCCAGAATTTGGTGGGTGGGCAGCCCGTTCGGGTGGTGCCGCAGGAGCTCCGACAGATTGCGGCCCTCGATGAAATCCATGACCACGTACGGGACTTCACCGTTGGCGTAGTCCCGCACGGGGGCCACGTTCGGATGGCGGAACCGGGACAGCCGCCGTGCGGCCCGTGTGAAGCCGAGGCGGAGCCACTGCGGTGCCTGCGGGTAACGCTGCACCACCACGGGCTCCCCGCCCCGGTCCTGGTCCTCAGCGAGCCACACACTCTCGCTCCGCCCGACCTTCCGCACCATGCGGTAGCGATCACCGAGAAGCCCCGCGTCCCGGCGCCCGCCGAGCTGCCGCACACTGTCCGGCGTCACCGTCGCGAACGGCTCGCCCATCCCGGCGTCCGGGCCTCCGCCACGGCCGGGCACGCCCGCCACCGCCCGCAGCACCCCCGGCGCCACCCCCGCCCGCTCGTCGATCAGCCCGCCCACCCGGGCGAGGAGCTCCCGCGTACGCCCCCGCGCGGTACGCGGCAGCGTGCGCAGCAGCAACTCCCGTACACCGTCCCGGAATTCGTACGCCCCGGCGCCCCCGCCCGAAGAAAGCATCCCGCTCAGGATCACCTCCGCCAGATGCTGCGGGCGCGGACGCTCCTCCACCGCCGCCTGGACGAGCCGCATCACCGGCAACTGCGGCTCGCCCACCGCCAGATGGCCCGCCAGGCGGAACGCCTCGGGGGAGGCCGTGGAGCGGAAGCGGAGCACGAGGTCCTCGGGGGTGAGGTCCGTGATGTCCGAGGTGTCGGGGGCCGGGGGAGGTGGGCCGTGGTTCAGCCACCCCACCGCGCCCGGCAGTTGTCCCCCACCCGCGTCCGCCACCAGCGCAGCCCAGTGTGACAGCCACGTACCGGAGGGTTCGAGGACCGGGACCGGTACCGCCCCGGCGGGCGGCGCCTCCGAGGCGGCGTACGGAGTGAAGGCGAGGGCCGCGGACGGTGCCGCCGGGTGCGGGGCCGAGAGTGAGCCCGGAGTCGTGGGCAGAGCCGTGGTGCGCCAGAGCCGTTCCGGGAGTGGCTGGATCACCGCCACCGGCATCTGTGCCGCCCAGCGCCGCAGCGTGCGGTACCAGCGGGTGCCCGCCGCGCCGTCCCGCCACTGCGGGCCCATGCAGTCGCTGATCACGAGGGTGACCGTGCGGCCCGAAGCGGGTGCGTGGGCAGCCTGGGGTGGCACCGTGCCGTCCGGCTCCGCGCGGTGCAGCTCCACCGTGCGGAAGATGCCGGACTGGGCGAGCGCCGTGTGGAGTTCGTGGACCAGGGGGCGCCAGATCGGCATGGTGGGGCCCGCGTCGTACACCAGACACAGGCGCAGCCAGCGCTCGTCGGCGGGACGCAGGACCGGCAGCCAGCCGCGCGGGTGGCCGCCCAGGCGGGCGATGCGGTGGGCGGTGGCCTCCTCGTCGATGACCTGGCCCACCGGGGAGGGGACGCGGCGCTTGAGGGGGCGCAGGGCGCGTTGCAGGGTGAGGGGGTGCGTCACCATCGGGGGCACGGGGACCCGGACAGGGGTGTGACCGGCCATCCCCGGTGAATCGGTGGCGCTCGACGGGCCCTCCGAAGTGGCGGGCGTCGCCGGAACGTCACCGCCCGCGGGAGCCGGCAGCCGCAGCGGCACCCGGTCGTCCGGGGCGGGGGCAGGAGCGGGGGTGGGAGCGGGCTCGGCCGGTTCCTCCGCGCCCGTCGGCGGCGTGGATTCCGTCGGCGGTCCGGCGGTGGTGGCTTCCTGTGGCTCCGGCCCGTCACCGCCCATCTGCCCTGCCAGCCACAGCAGTTCGGCCAGCTCGGTCGATGTCGGGCGTGAGCCGTCCGCCGCCTCCGCCAGGAGATCGGCGAGCCGCGCGACAGGGCCCCGGGGCGCGTCAGAGTGCATCGGGGCCCGGATCCGCGGCCTGCGTCAGATACGGCATCAACTGCCGCGCGAGCTCGTCCCGCGAGGCCGTGTCGATGCCCGCCGCGCCGGTCAGGTAGATCGCGTTGAGGAGTTGGTCGGTGGCCAGCTCGCCGCCCGTGCCGCGCTCCAGGAAGCGGGCGATGAGCGTGCGGGCGTAGGCGTCGGGCTCGCCGAGGTGGGCCCTGACGATCTCCTCCAGGTGCTCGTCGCGCGGCTGGCGCAGGCGCAGCGTGACGCAGCGGCGCAGGAACGCGGGCGGGAACTCGCGCTCGCCGTTGCTGGTGAGGACGACGAAGGGAAAGGCCCGGCAGCGCACCCGGCCGCGCTCGACCGTCACCGGGTCGTCCGAGCCGTCGGTCAGGAGGTCCGCCTTCGGGGTCTGCTTGGCGATCCGTACCAGCTCGGGGATCTCGTACTGGCCCTCCTCCAGGATGTTCAGGAGGTCGTTGGGCAGGTCGAGGTCGCTCTTGTCGATCTCGTCGATGAGGAGCGCGCGGGGGCGGTGGTAGGGGAGGAGGGCGGTGCCGAGCGGGCCGAGGCGCAGGTGGTCCTCGACGCCCGCGCCGTCCCGCGGCGCCCTCGCCTTCGGGGAGCGCCCCGCCGCGTACAGGCGCGACAGCGGGTCGTACTGGTAGAGGCCGTCGCGCAGGGCGCTGCGGCTCGTGATGTTCCAGCGCAGTACGGGACCGAGGCCCAACTCCCGTGCCACCGCGTACGCGAGGCTCGACTTGCCGCTCCCCGGAGGGCCCGTCACCAGGAGCGGGCGCCGCAAGTACAGGGCGGCGTTGACCAGTTGGACGCAGGTCTCCGTGGCACGGTACGTGTGCGCGCGGTGCACGCGGTCCGGGGATGTCGCCGAGCCGTCGTCCGTGGGCGTGTCGAGGACCGGGCCGCCGTCGAAGGCGCGCCAGGGCGGCGGCGGAGGCAGCTCGGTGATCCCGTCGTGGGGCTCGTTCGTGCCGGTGTAGACGGGCCACAGGGACATGATCGGGGTTCTCCGTATTCGGGCGTCGGACTCAGGCGTACTGCGACGGGCTCAGGCGACGGGGGAGCGGCGGTGGGCGGCGGGTGCGTCGGGGAAACAGCGCGGATCGTCCCAGAGGAGCTGCACGTCCCTCGCCCAGTGCGTGTCCGGCTCGTCCGAAGCCTCCGCGGTCTCGCGCAACGTCAGGATGGTACGGGGGAGTTCGGCGGGCGGGTGTCCTTCGATGTGGGCGGCGATGCGGTCGAGGAAGTCGGATCCCGCGCAGCTCTTGTCGCTCCGGTGGCCGGGGTCCTCGCAGCCCGTGCGCGGCCACAGGAGGACCGGCACCGGCGCGGTGAGCGAGACGTCGAAGTGCGTCACGTCGGCTTCGGGCCCGCCGCGGCCGGCGCGTGGCGGCGCCGCGAACCCCGCCAGGTCCGCGCCGTCGCGCCGCAGCCGGAACCTCAGCTTGTTCGGCTTCTCCTGCGTGCCGCACTCGACGCGGTGCAGGACGGCCGTGGGCCGGTCGTCCAAGTGCTCCCACTGCCGGGCGAGACGGTGACGCAGACCGCCCTTGCGGCGGGAGCGGTCGGTCACGACCAGGGGGTACGAGCAGCCGAGCGGGGTCGGGTCGTCGGCGCCGCATTCCCAGTGAGCCACCGGCCAGTTGAGCAGCGCGCGGGGGAGCACGAAGGCCAGCAACTCGTCCGTACCGGGGGTGAGATGGGAGAAGGCGTCGTCGACGCGCTCCTGGACGTAGGCGCGGACGTGACCCGCGGTCAGGGTGTGTGAGCCGACGGGGTGGCGCAGGCCCTCGCGGTAGGCGGAGACCTCGACCAGGAGCTGGTCGTCGCCCGCGCCGCTGTGGTCGATCTCGATGAGGATGGGGGCCCAGTCCGGTAACTCGCCGGGCTTCGGCGGGGAGGGGGCCGCGGGTGCTTCGAGCAGGCCCGCGAGGCGGTCGGCGAGGCGCTCCACCGCGTCCGGGTCGTCCACCTCCGAGAGCACGTACCAGGCCGCCGACCACAGCGAGCCGAAGCCCTCCGGCGGCACGGGCGGGCCGAGCGGGCCCACCGCGTCGCGGTACAGCCGCTCCGGGTCGCGGGCGGCGCGGGTGTCCGCCGCCCGGTCCACCAGGGCGCGCAGCCTCTCCTTGGCGGCGCGCTGGTGGCCGGGGGTGGGGATCAGGTCGCCGAGCGGGGGCCAGTAGCGGGCCATGACGGAGGTGGGCAGCATCCGTCCGTTGCGTACGCCGCTGGAGGCGCGGGCGGCGGCCGACACCATGCCCACCACCCGGTTGCTGTCCGCGAGGGTCACCGCCGCGCCGCTGAACCCCGGTGCCAGGGGCTGGCCGTGCGCGCTCCATGCCTCCAGCTGGACCCACTCGTCGGCGATGCGCTGGGCGGCGGTGGCGCGGTACTCGGCGAGGGTGCCCTCGCGGTAGCCCTTGGGGAACCCGTACACGAGGAGGCGGGGGCGGGGTTCGGTGTACGCGTCGTCGGGCGCCGCGAACTCGGCGGGCCGCAGCGGCACGGGGTGCTCCAGCTCCAGGACGGCGAGGTCGCCCAGGTCGTCACCGAGCCCGTCCCAGCCGCCGTGCGCCCCGACGGCGGCGTTCACCGCGCCGAGGTCCTCGCGGTGCGGGAAGGAGACGGTGACGGGGGCGGCGGTGCGGGTGCCGCTGCTGCTGCCGCCGCTGCCGGTTCCGCTGCCGCGGACGACGTGGGCGCAGGTCAGCACGTGCCGCTCGGACACGAGGAACCCGGCCCCGACCTCGCTCCCGCACACGATGCGGGCATGCCACGATGCGCTGCTCATGGGGTGGGGCCGGCCTCCGGGGCGTTGCGGGGGGCGGGCTGCGGGGCCGGCCCGTTTTGGGTGCGGGGCCGCGCCGGTATGTCCGTGCTCCGGGCAGACATACCGGCACGTCCCCTCGCGTCTCGGTGCCGACTGCGGCTGATCGCTGGTCGCTGCGGGGTAATCGGGTGGGTGGGTGGGAGAGATCCGCCGCGGAGCGGCGGGCCCGTTCTCGGGTTCATGCCGCACCCCGCGGCCCCGCGGGCCCCTCCGGGGTCCACGCGAGGCGCACGACCAAGTGGCCCTCAGCCGTGCCCTTCACGATCACCGCACCCGCCTCCGCCGACATCCGCACGCCGAACTCGATCTCCACCGAGTCCGGGCGAAGGCTGCCGTCACGGAACACCCGCAGCGCGGACTCCGCGGCCGCGCGCGCCCCGGCGAGCGACTCCTCGAAGGTGTGGACCGCGCGGGCGGGACCGTCGCCGCGGGAGATGAGGTGGGAGCCGTGCGTGTCCTCCACGTCGGCCATGACGACCCGCGTGCCGTCGTCGGTCGTGAACTCCACCAGATCGTCCATCAATGCCCCCGTCGAGCCCTCGCCGCACCTGCCAACCGCATTGTTACGGAAGGTCCTTGCGGCTGTCATCCGTGTCCCGGGCAACGGACGCGCACGGGTGAGGCTGGCGGGAAGGTGCCCTGGCGGCTTCCCGCCAGCACCCGTCAACACCCCTGCAACACAAGCCCCCCGACACTTTTCGCAGCGCCCGGGAACCACCCCCGCCCGGGTCCGACGAAGAGAGGGCACCCATGACCCGATCACCCGCGTGGCGAAGAGCCAGGCTGCTTCCGGCCGTCGGCCTCGCGTTCGCGCTGCTGCCGGCAGGGCACAGTGCGACCGCCGCACCCGCGGACGCCCCGCAGGGGCGGGCCACCCCCACCGCCCACACGGTCACCCTTGTGACCGGGGACAAGGTCACCGTCACGGAACTCGGCGGCGGCAAGAAGACCGTCACCGTCGACCGGCCCGTCGGCGCCACCGGAGCCGTACGGAGCGAGATAGCGGGTGACCGCATCACCGTCGTACCGGACGAGGCGCGCCCCTATCTGAACGCGGGCACCCTCGACAAGCGGCTCTTCGACGTGACGGAGCTGATACGCCAGGGCCTCGGGGACGCGAAGGGCGGCGCGCTGCCGCTCATCGTCACGTACGACACGTACGAGAAGAGCGCGCGCCGTGACGACGCGGGTCCGGCGACACCCCGTGGCGCCGACAAGGTGCGCGCGCTGCCCAGCGTGGGCGGCTTGGCGGTGAAGGCGGAGAAGCCTGACTCGTTCTGGCGAGACGTTGCGCCGGGTGCCGCCAAGTCCGGGCGTACGCGCGCCGGTTCGGACGGTGGCCTCGCCGACGGCATCGACAAGATCTGGCTCGACGGCCGGGTCGAGGCCGACATGGCGCAGAGCAACGAGCAGATCGGCACCCCCAAGGCCTGGGAGGCCGGGCTCACCGGCAAGGGCGTGAAGGTCGCCGTCCTCGACACGGGTGTCGACGCCTCCCACCCCGGCCTCAAGGACCGGGTCGGCACGAGCAAGAGCTTCATCCCGGGCGAGGAAGTCGCCGACCGCAACGGTCACGGCACCCACGTGGCATCGACCGTCGGCGGCAGCGGCGCGGAGTCCGAGGCCAACAGGGAGAAGGGCGTGGCGCCCGGCGCCGAGCTCTCCGTCGGCAAGGTGCTCAGCGACGAGGGCTCCGGCAGCGAATCGCAGATCATCGCCGGAATGGAGTGGGCGGCCAAGGACGTCGGCGCCAAAGTCGTGTCGATGAGCCTCGGTTCGCGGGAGGCGAGCGACGGCACCGACCCGATGGCCGCCGCCGTCAACACCCTCTCCAAGGACACCGGCGCCCTCTTCGTCATCGCCGCGGGCAACACCGGCGCCCCCTCCTCTATCGGCTCGCCCGGCGCCGCCGACTCCGCGCTGACCATCGGCGCGGTCGATTCCGCCGACAAGGCCGCGTACTTCACCAGCCAGGGCCCGCGGTACGGCGACAACGCCCTCAAGCCCGACCTGTCCGCGCCCGGCGTCGACATCCTCGCCGCTCGCTCGCAGCTCGTGTCCGGTGAGGGCTACTACACCGAGATGAGCGGTACGTCGATGGCGACCCCGCACATCGCGGGCGTCGCCGCCCTGCTCGCCGAGAAGCACCCCAACTGGAGCGGGGCGCGCCTGAAAGACGCGCTGATGTCGTCGTCCGAGCAACTGGACGCGTCCGCCTATGAGTTGGGCGCGGGCCGGGTCAGCGTGCCCGGTGCCATCGACGCGCGGGTCACCGCGACCGGAAGCACCGACCTCGGCTTCTACTCCTGGCCGTACGGGGACAACAAGCCCGTCACGAAGACGGTGACGTACACCAACTCGTCCGACGCGGAAGCGGTGTTGAGCCTCGCCGTCGAGGGAGCGGCCGATGGTGTCGCCACCCTCGCCGACAAGACGCTCACCGTCCCCGCGCACGGCACCGCGTCGACCACGGTGACCGGTGACGGCGCGAAGGCACCCGTCGGCAACACCAGTGGCCGCATCGTCGCGAGCGCGGCCGGGAAGCCCGTCGCGCACACCGCGTTCGGCCTGGTCAAGGAGGAGGAGCGGTACACGCTCACCGTCCGCGTCAAGGACCGTGACGGCGCGCCGACCGGTGCCGGTCTGGTCTTCCAGCGGCTCGCCGAGCAGGTCGACCCCGTCCAGGCGGAGGTCGGCGACTCGGGGACCCTGGAGCTGCGCCTGAAGCCCGGCACGTACGCCCTCTCCTCCTTCCTCGACGTGCGCGGCAGCAAGGGCAAGGACTCCCTGGGCCTCGGTTTCCTCGCCGCGCCCGAGGTCGTCCTCGACCGGGACCGTGAAGTCACCCTGGATGGGCGGGAGTTGCGCGAGGTCGGCGTGGACGTCGGCAAGCGGACGGAGACCCGCCAGCTCCTGATGGAGTACGACCGCAAGGCGAACGGCGCCGAGCTGATGGGCGCGGTCCAGGTGCCCGTCAAGTACGACAGCGTCTTCGCGGCACCCACCGCAAAGGTGACCGACGGCAGCTTCGAGTACCGCACCGTCTGGCGCCTCGGCAAGCCGACTCTGGACGTGAAGGGCATCGGCCAGGTGGTCGCGCAGCCCGGCGGCACCGTGAGCGACGGCCGCACCAAGCTGCCGATCATGAACGTGGGCGGCGGCACGGCTGCCGAGTACGCGGGCAAGGACGTGAAGGGCAAGGCCGTCATCGTGCGGCGTTCCGGCGGCAGTGATGTGACGCCGTCTCAGCTCGGGCAGGCAGCCCAGGACGCCGGAGTGAAGGCGCTGTTCGTGACGGACGACGCGCCGGGCAAGCTCAACGCCTGGTTCGGTACGGACGACAACGCGGACCGGCCGCTGCAGATCGGCACGGTCGACGCGGCGGACGGTGCGCGGCTGCTCGCGGCGGCGAAGGCGGGGAGGTCCGTGGAGACGACGGCGACATCCCGCACGCCCTACGTCTACGACGTGTCGGAGGGCCACAAGGGAGCGGTGCCCCGCGGCGACCTGACGTACGAACCCTCCAAGCGTGAACTTGCCCTCCTGGACACGAAGTTCCACGCGGTGAAGCCGGTGGCTGGCGGCGAGTTCCGCTACTCCCTTACGGACACCTTCGAGGTCGGGATCGGCTTCCAGGAGAAGATCGACTACCCCGTCGAGCGGACGGACTACGCGTCCACGGGAGCCGGTCAGCTGTGGCACGAGTCGGTGTCGGTCGGGCCCGGCGCCCTGGAGGAGCGGAGCGGTCTGGTCGCCTACCGGGGCGGCGAGCGGGGTGAGCTGAACTGGTTCAAGCCCGTGTGGCACCCGTGGCTGGGGACCGGCCTCGGCTGGGGTCAGCAGCGGTACGGGAACACCCTGGAATTCAACGTTCCCGGGTGGGGCGACTCCGGTCCCGACCACACCGGATTCGGTGACGTGTGGAACGAGGACTCGATGACGCAGGTCAGCGAGGTGTACGCGGACGGGGAGTTGGTCGACCGGCGGAAGAGTTCGGGTGTGTACGTGTGGGACGCGAATCCGGCGCTGACGACGTACAAGGTCGTGACGGACACGACGCTGGACCCCGAGCGGTGGCGGCTCGCCACGAAGGGCCACTCGGAGTGGACCTTCAAGTCGAAGGAGACGGCCGGTGACAGGAAGACTTTCCTGCCCTTGCTGAACCTCGGATTCGACGTGGACACGGATCTCGCGGGCGACGTCCGGGGCGGGCGGTCCGTGGATGTCGGGATCTTCTCCGAGTACGTCAAGGGGGCCGTGGACACGGGTGTCATCGGGGGCGGCACGCTGGAGGTCTCCTACGACGACGGGAAGAGCTGGAAGGGCGTCGACCTGGACCGGGACGGCCGCAAGGCCGCGTGGGACGGGAAGTTGAAGGTGCCCGGCAGCGCGGAGTTCATTTCGCTGCGGGCCTCGGCGAGTGACGACCGGGGCGGATCGGTCACGCAGGAGATTGTGCGGGCGGTGGGGGTGCGGTAGGGGCACCTGCGACGCAGGCCGGGCCGGACAGCCGGCCCGGCCTGCTCACTCTCGGCACAGGGACGTAATGAGAGCGTTACGCCAGTGAAGGTGCGGTGTCACAGTGATCGTTGAGGCTGATGTGACCGACTTGACCCTGTTTCAGGGCTAGTTGGTGGCTCAACGAAAACCGAAGCGGTCCTCCCCCCACAATCCGAACAGGATGGGACCACACAGATGTCCGTCACACCGGTGCTGATACCGCACCCTTCCGCCACACCACCCAACAACGGCCACAACAGCCACAACAGCCACAACGGCAACAACGGCCACGTCCTGGCCGTCGGCTCACCCGGGCCGAGCCGTGAACTGCTCACCCGGACGCTGAAACTCACCGGGTACGAAGTCACCCACGCCGTCCCCGGCGACGTACACCGCCAGGTCAGGCAGGCGCCACCGGACGCGATCGTGGCCCTCGACGACGGCCCGGACGGGCGGCGGCAGGGCCTCGATGTCATACGCGAGGTCCGCGCCGATCCCGCGGGGCAGGCGCTACCGCTGCTCATGGTCACGGCGGCCAGGACCCACGCCCCCGACACCGTCGCCGACCTGCTGCGGCACGGCGCCGACGACTGCCTGCCGGAGGCCTGTGACCCGCGCGAGCTCTCGGCGCGGATCGCGGCCAAGCTGCACCGCGTACCGGTCCCGGTGGAGAACCTGCTGCGCGATCCGCGCACCGGCCTCTACTCGGGTCCGCACTTCATGGACGAACTCGACCGCGAGCTCAGCCGCCCGCCCGCCGCCCGGCGCGGTGGCGTCCTCGCCGTGGTCGGCGTCGCCGAGATGGCGGCCCTGGAGACACGGCTCGGACCGCGCGTGCGCCGCGAGGTCGCCGAGCGCCTTGCCGGGGTCGCGGAACGTCTCGGTGGTGTCTGCGACCGGCTCGGCTGGGACGAGGCCGGGCAGCTCCTCGTGCTCATGCCCGGCGTCGACGAGGAGACCGCAACGCGGAGCCTGCGGGAGTTCGCCGTGTCCGTGGCCGGGACGCGCTTCGTCGTCGCCGACGAGAACGTCCGGCTCACCCCGGCGGTCGGCTGGACCCCGCTCGCCGAGTACGCCGACCACACCCGGGCGGCCGAACACGCGCGGGACGCCGTCGCCGAGGCCGTGCGCCACCGGGATCTGCGCCCGGTCCGCTACGAGCCGTGGATGCGGACGAGCGCGCCGCACGGCCACCGCAGGGCCCGCGCCGGACTCCGGGCGCTGGTCACCTGGGCCACCCGTCTCCTCTCGCCCGTGCTCCCGCTGGTCCTCGGCGTGGGTGTGCCGTTCCTGCTCTACCAGCAGGCGTACGAACTGGGCTGGGACGCGGCCGGGTTCGCGTACTGGGTGGTGGTGGCGGGGCTCGTGCTCTCCGCCCTGCTCATCATGCTGGAGTGCCTGTTCTCGCTGGACGCGACGTCCCGGCCCGACCGGCCAGGAGCGCCCTATCCGTCCGCGAGCGCCGTCATCGCCGCGTACCTGCCGAACGAGGCCGCGACCATCGTCGACACCGTCGAGTCGTTCCTTCGGCTCGACTACCCCGGCGACCTGGAGATCGTCCTCGCGTACAACACCCCGCATCCGCTGCCCGTCGAGGACACCCTGCGCGAGATGGCGGCCCGCGATCCGCGGCTCGTGCTGCTTCCGGTGGCCGGGAGCACGTCCAAGGCGCAGAACATCAACGCGGCGGTGACGCGGGTGCACGGCGAGTTCGTCGGCATCTTCGACGCCGACCACCACCCCGCCCCGAACGCCTTCCGGCACGCGTGGGACTGGCTGTCCAACGGCTACGACGTCGTCCAGGGGCACTGCGTGATCCGTAACGGCGACAGCTCGTGGGTCGCGAGGACGGTCGGCGTCGAGTTCGAGACGATCTACGCGGTCAGCCATCCCGGACGGACCAGGATGTACGGCTTCGGGGTCTTCGGCGGGTCCAACGGCTTCTGGCGCACGGATCTGCTCGCAAGGACCCGGATGCACGGCTCGATGCTGACCGAGGACATCGACTCCACGATGCGCGCCCTGAACGAAGGCGCGCGGATCGCCATGGACCGCACGCTCATCTCGCGTGAGCTCGCGCCCACGCTCCTTCGCCCGCTGTGGAACCAGCGCTCGCGCTGGGCGCAGGGCTGGCTCCAGGTCTCGCTGCGGCACCTGTGGGGCGCGCTGCGTTCGCCGGTGTACTCGCGGCGCCAGAAGACGGGCCTGTTCGTGCTGCTCGGCTGGCGTGAGGTCCAGCCGTGGCTGACGCTCCAGATCCTGCCGATCCTGCTGCACGCGGCGTGGCGCGCGGGCGGCGCCGACCGCCTGGACTGGGCGGTGCCGGTCTGCCTGATGGCGGCGGCGTTCACCCTGTCGGCCGGGGTGGTGCAGGCGGCCTTCGCGTGGCGGCTCGCGGTGCCCGAACTGCGGCGCCGCAAGGCGTGGTTCTGGCGCTACCTGCTCGTCTCGACGTTCTTCTACTCCCACTTCAAGAATATGGTGGCGCGCCAGGCGCATCTGAAGGAGGCGCTCGGCGACCGGCAGTGGCGGGTCACGCCGCGCGCCGCCGTACCCGAGACGGCGGGGCGCGCATGAGTACGCTGACCGCCGCGCGGCCCACCGGGGTATCCGAGGCGTCGGCTCCCGCTCCTCCCGCGTCCCGTGGGCGCGCGCTCGAACTCCAGGGATACCGCGGCCTCGCCGCCCTGAGCACGGTCCTCTTCCACGTGTGGCAGGAGTACTACACCTACGACGCGGCAGGATCGCACCCGCCCGTCGAAAGCCCGTGGCTCGGCGCGCTGGTCTCGCTGGAGGTGATCGACCTCTTCTTCGTGATGTCCGCGTATCTGCTCACGCTGTCGTACGCCCGCGCCGCCATCGACGGAGGCTCCGTCCGTACGGGGAAGACCTTCCTCTTCCGGCGGGCGATCCGCATTCTGCCGCTGTACTTCCTGGCGGTGCTCGTCGTCTGGGCGAGCCGCAATCCGACGCTGCCGGGCGACTGGCGCGACCTGGTCGAGCACCTCACCTTCACGCACGTCTTCGACCAGGAGCGGATCTTCTACACCCTGGGGCCCACCTGGTCCCTCTCCCTGGAGGTCGCCTTCTACCTGGCGCTCGTCGCGCTCGGGCCGCTCGCGGTGCGGGTGTGCCGGGGGCTCGCGACGCGGCGGGCGCGGGTCGCGGTGTGCCTGTCGGGGTGCGCGGCGCTCTACGTGCTGCCGGTGGTCTGGATCTCCGTCGCGCGCTACGTCGTGGGGGTGCCGCACACCAACTGGCCGGTGTACTTCGGCCCGCAGGCCCGCTTCGGGGGGTTCGCGGCGGGCATGGCGCTCGCGGTGCTGCTCGTGGGGCTCGGCGAGCGGGGCAAGCTGAGCGCGCGAGCGACGGTGCCGGTCGCGATGGCGGCGCTCGCGGGGCTCTACGCCCTGTCGTACCTCTCCGAGGCGGAGAACTTCGCCCACACCTTCTACCACCCGATCGCCGCCCTGCTGTGGTTCGCGCTGCTCTATGCCACGCTGCATGTCCGCCCGCGTGAACAGGTGCGCTGGCACGGCCTGTTGAGGGCACGCTGGGTGACGGCGGTCGGGCTCATCAGCTACAGCGTCTACATCTGGCACGAGCCGGTCATGCTCCAGCTCATCAAGTCCGGCCTGGTGCCCGCCGGTCGGGCGGGCTTCCCGTTCGCGGCACTGATGGTCCTCGCGGTGGCGCTGGCGGTCGGGGCGGCGAGCTACTGGCTCGTGGAGTATCCGGCGGGCCTGCTCGGCAAGGCGAAGGACGGCAGGGGCGCGACGCGGGACTTCTACCCGGATCGGACGCGCTGACCTTCTCCTCGGGCAAGCCCTGACGCGGCGACGCCGCCTCCCGTGGGACGAGGGAGGCGGCGCCGCTGCGGGAACTTCGGGTGACGTCAGACCAGCCAGCCGAGGAAGTGGGCGAGACCGGCGACGACGTCAGTGATGAGGTTCATGGTGGTGCTTCTCCTTGTGGGACTTGCTCAGGATGTTTCTGGATGTTCCAACTCCCGGCGCCCGTATGGGACATGGACCGGGTACGCGGCAACTACGGTCTGCAGCCCGTTGCTTGCGTTCCGTAATCATCGTCAATCACTTGCGTCACATGCAATCGCTGGCGCAACGATCACCTGTTCCAGGGAACAACTGCTCCCGTGTTCGCATTTTCGAGATGCGGCGGGTCTGGAGGGGCGCGACGATGGGCCTATGAAGGCCGCCGAGACGTTCCCCGTGCGCCGCGTGTACGACCCGCCCGACGAGGCGGACGGCGTGCGCGTCCTGGTCGACCGGCTCTGGCCGCGCGGCGTGTCCAAGGAGCGGGCGGCCGTCGACGAATGGCTCAAGGAGATCACGCCCTCCAGTGAGCTGCGGACTTGGTTCCATCAACACCGCGACCAGTACGAGGAGTTCGGCCGCCGCTACCGCGCCGAGCTCGCGGGCCCGGAGCAGCAGGACGCGATCGAGCACCTGCGTGAACTGGCGGCCGACGGGACGGTCACGCTGGTCACCGCGGTGAAGGACGTGGAGCACGGCCATGTGCCGACGCTGCGGGACGAGTTGATGAAGGGCTGAGCCAAGAGCTGAGCCGAGCCGAGCTGAGCTGAGCCCTCGGAACCGTCAGCCTGTTCGCGTGAAGGAGCGGTGCGCCTCGATGAAGTGGCGTTCGCCCGCTGCCGCGCGGCCGGCCGGGGCCGAGACCCACAGGTCGTACATCTTGCCGCCCTCGTCCCAGCTCAGGTCGTACGTGCGGCGCGGTCCGCCGTCGCCGGAGCCGCCGTCCCAGGTGAACTCCCAGACTGCGGCGGGGTGGCCGTTGTGCGTGGTCTCCCGGACCGAGCCGTCGCGGTAGCCCGGATAGTCCGAGGGGCCGTCCTTGTGTGCCTGCCGCATCACCGCCACGGGGCCTTCCGGGTCCAGGGGCTGGGGGTGGACGCCGATGCGGAAGGCGTTGTCCGCCGAGTTGTAGAAGACGCGGGGCGGTTCGGACGAGCGGACGAAGCCGTTGGGCGTCACCATCTTGAAGCCGGTGGGGTCGGAGACCGTCCGGTAGCCCGCGGGGGCCGGGTCGTCGTCGGCGGGCTTGTCCGGCTTGTCGGGGGCGGCCGTCCCGGCAGGGGCGGGCTTGCCGGTGCCTTCGGGGGACGGCTTGGGGGCGGGGCTCTTCTTGCCGTTCCTGCCGTCCTTGCCGGGCTTCTTCGGCTTGTCGGCGCTCTTGGACGGCGTCTTGTCCGGCTTCTCGGTCTCCGGCTTCTCACGCACCTCGTCCGCGGGACCACCGCGTCCCGTCGCCTCCGTCCCCGTGCTGGAGTCACCCCGCGTCATGATCCACGCCCCGGTGCCGCCCGCGGCGAGCGCGAGGACCAGGGCGCCGGCCAGGAGCGCCGTACGGATCCGGGGGCGCGCCGCCGGTGCCGGGGCCGAGCCGAGCACGATCGCGTCGTCGGACGGCGGCGGCGTCGCGGGCCTAGGGGCCACCGGCGTGCGAGGGACGGTGGGCATCCGCTCCTCCACCAGGAAGCCCCGCAGGGCCTGTTCGGCCTCGTCGGCGCCGAGCCGCCGCTCGGGATCCCGCTCAAGAAGGCCACGTACGACGGGAGTCAGCGGACCGGCGGATTCCGGGACCCTGATCTCGTCCATGACGACGGCGTGCAGGACCCCCGCCACCGAGTCCCGGTGGAACGGCGACTCGCCCTCGACCGCCGCGCAGAGCAGCACCCCGAGCGACCACAGGTCGGACTCCGGGCCCGTGCGCTTCCCCGACATGCGCTCCGGGGCGGTGTACTCGGGCGAGCCGACGAACGCGCCCGTCTCCGTGAGCGTCGTCTGCCCGGCGACCTGCGCGATCCCGAAGTCGGAGAGCACCACGCGCTCCGTACCCGCCTCCAGGAGTACGTTCGCGGGCTTGAGGTCGCGGTGCAGGACCCCGGCCGTGTGCGCGGCGCGCAGCGCGGCGAGCAGGGCGAGGCCGATGCGGGCCGCCTCGGCGGGCGGGACCGGGCCCTCCAGGGCCATCCGGTCGGCGAGCGAGCGGCCGTCGATCAGCTCCATCACGAGCCAGGGCTGCGCGTCGTGCTGGACGACGTCGTGCAGGACCAGGATCCCGGGGTGCTTCACCTGCGCGACCGAGCGCGCCTCGCGCAGCGTGCGTTCGCGCCTGCCCGCGGCGTCGGCGGCCGACTGGCCCGCGTCGACGTGCAGCTCCTTCACCGCGACGGCACGGCCCAGGAGCTCGTCCTCCGCTCGCCAGACCGTGCCCATGCCGCCGCGCCCGAGCGGCGTCGTGATGCGGTAGCGCCCCGCTATGAGATCCCCGTGACTCGCCATGGCCGCATCATACGAACTCCCGTTGCAATAGGCGTAGTTGGGCCGATTGGTGACCGTGGTGCGTGAGTGGCGTGACCGAGCGGTGAAGGGAGGTGAAGAGAGGTGAACGGCGCACATGCCGACGGCAGATGCAACCGCACGCCGGATACGTGGCGTGCCTGATCGCCTACGTTGGGTGACTGCAGTGGGTCGCGTCGGGAGTGGCCCGCAAGGTGGAGGGGATCTCAACATGATGCGACGACGCATGGCCGTGACCCTGGGGGCGCTCGCGACGGCCGCGACCCTGACGATCGCGGTGCCGGGGTCGGCGTACGCGGCGGAGGGTGTCCTGATCGTGAACGGCAACGCGCACGAGAACCCGAGCGGCTGCTATGGGGTGGACTGGTTCCCGTCCTCGGTCACCAACCACACCGACGCCATCGCCGAGGTCCACTCAGGCCCGGGGTGCAGCGGCCCGGTCGAGTGGCTCGTCCATCCCGGCGAGACGTACTACACGGAGACGGCCCAGAGCGTCTTCATCCTCTGAGCTCGTCTGCGGGCCTCACTGATCGCGGCGTTGTACCGCGGTCACCGCGATCGCTGCCGCCGCCACGGCCCATGCGCCGTAGACCGTCCAGGCTCCCGTGGTCGTCCACGGGTGGAGGCCCGCGGCGGCGTCGGGCTGGGCCAGGCGGGCCCAGGCCTTGAGGGGCAGAGTGTGGGAGAGCGTCGCCGACCAGTGACGGCCTTCGGTGAGCATCGCGGGGAGCAGGAGGAGCGTCGCGAAGAGCGTGACCATCGTGGTGGTGCTGTGGCGGATGAGCGTGCCCAGGGCCATGCCCACCAGGGCGCAGACCGGGGCGAGCAGCGCGGACGCCACGACCGCGCGCAGTGCGCCCGGGTGTGAGATCCCGATGCCCGCGTCGCGTCCGGACAGGATCGCCTGCGTGAGCACGAAGGAGGTCGCGGCGAGCGCCGCGCCGAACACCGTCGTCACCGCGGCGATCACCGTCACCTTGGCGGCCATCACCGAGCGGCGGTCAGGGACCGCCGCGAACGTCGTGCGGATCATGCCGGTCCCGTATTCACCGACGACCGGCAGCGCGCCGATGGCCCCGACGGTCAGCATGTAGACCAGCGCGCCGTTCGAGGTGAAGGCCTCCTGGAGAGGGATGCCCGCCCGGATGAAGTCGTCCCGGCCCGAGCTGTTCTGCAGCGTCCAGTTGCGATACGTGTCGTAGGCCGTGCCCCCGTTGAACGCGAGGACCGACAGGGCGCTCAGGACGAAGACCCACGCCGTCGAGCGCAGCGACCAGAGTTTGATCCACTCGGCGGCGATCACGTCGCGGAGGCGGGCCACGGGGTCTGTGGCCGCCGGAGGGGTGAGTGTCGTCATCGGGGCTCTCCTGCCACGTATTCCACGCTGTCCGCGGTGAGTTCCATGAACGCCTCCTCGAGGGAGGCGGTGCGGGTCGTCAGTTCGTGCAGCAAGACCCGCTGCTGGAGCGCGAGTTCGGCAATGCGGGGCGCCGGGAGACCGGTCACGGTGAGTGCGTCCCCCTCCCTCTCCACCGACGCGCCCTCGGCGGTCAGTACGTCCGCCAGCCGCACACCGTCCGGCGTACGCACCGTCACGCTCAGCCTCGTCCCCCGCGCCGCGAAGTCGGTCAGGCTCTCCGCCGCGATCAACTCGCCCCGGCCGATGACGACGAGCCGGTCGACCGTGTTCTCCATCTCGGACATGAGATGGCTGGACACGAAGACCGTGCGGCCCTCGGCGGCCAGGCCCCGGAACAGCCCGCGCACCCACTTAACGCCCTCCGGATCAAGGCCGTTGAGGGGTTCGTCGAAGAGCAGCACCGGTGGATCGCCGAGGAGCGCGGTGGCGATCCCGAGCCGTTGCCGCATGCCCAGCGAGAATCCGCCGATGCGGCGCCGCGCCGCGCCCGCGAGCCCCACCTCGCGCAGCACCTCGTCGACACGGGCCCGCGGGATGCGGTTGCCGCGGGCCAGGGCGTACAGATGGGCCGCGGCCCGGCGACCGCCGTGCACGTCGCCCGCGTCGAGGAGCGCGCCGACGTGGCGCAGTCCGCGCGGCCGGTCCCGGAAAGGGCGGCCGTCGATGGTGGCCGAGCCCCGGGTGGGGTCGTCCAGTCCGAGCAGCAGCCGCAGCGTGGTGCTCTTGCCCGCGCCGTTCGGGCCGAGGAACCCCGTGACGTGTCCGGGGCGCACGGTGAAACTCAGGTCCTTGACGGCGGTCTTGCCGCCGTACCTCTTGGTCAGTTCGTTGACTTCGATCACCCGGCCCACGGTGCCGGTGCGCGAACATCCCTGTCGTCGGACCACCGCCGACAATCGCGCGGGCGGGTGTCGACCGTGGGTGTACAGCCACGGTCCGATGACCTCGCGGGCCCCCGTCGTTACGATCGGCGCATGTCGGCCACACCGCGTCTTCCCCTGCTCAAGCGCATACCCGTGGGCGTCTGGACGGCAGTGACGTGGTGCGCGGTGACGCTCCACCCCCTCGTCGAGTACGTCCTGATGCCGCCCCGGCAGCACGTCTCGTACTCCTTTCCGCGGGACGGCATGGACGCGCCCGGCGCCCGGCTGCTCCTGCTCATGGCCACCGCCCTGGCCCTCGCGGGCTGCGCCGTCCTGAGCCGCAGGCCGCGGGCCGCGATGGCCCTGCTCGTCGCGGGCACGGGCGCCTCGATGGCGGCATGGCACCAGACGGAGACGGTGCCGACCGCCTACCTGCCGGTCACGGTCGCCCTCGGGTTCATCACGGCCCAGAACTCCCGGCGTACCTCGCTGATCGCGTGCGCCATGGCCTTCGGGGCGCTGTTCGCGCTCTGGGCCCCGCGTGAGCTGCTCGGCTTCGGCCGTGACGACGGCACCGCGGCGGAGCCGTACATCGCGCTGACCGCCGTCGTCGCCTGGCTCATCGGGAATTCGGTGCATCAAGCCCGCGTGTACGCGGAGAATCTGCGCTCCCAGGCCGCCACCCAGGCCGTCACGGCCGAACGGCTGCGCATCGCGAGGGAGTTGCACGACATGGTCGCGCACAGCATCGGCGTCATCGCCCTCCAGGCGGGCGCCGCACGTCGGGTCATCGACACCCAACCCGCCGGTGCCCGCGAGGCGTTGACCGCCATCGAGGCCACCGGCAGGGAGACGCTGTCCGGCCTGCGCCGAATCCTCGGCGCCCTCCGCGAGGCCGAACCGGGAGAGGACCGGACGCCGCTCGGCCCCGAGCCCGGCCTCGCCGCGGTCGACCGCCTCGCCGAGACGGCGACCGCCGCCGGGGTCCGCGTCGACGTGCGGTGGCTCGGTGAACTCCGGCCGCTGCCACCGGAGATCGACATGTCCGCGTACCGCATCATCCAGGAGGCGCTCACCAATGTCGTACGCCATGCGAGCACCGCAACGTGCCGGGTGTCCGTGACCTGCCGCGCCGATGAGCTGTCCATCGAGGTGATCGACGGCGGCCGTGGCCGCGGCAGCACCCCGGACGGCGGCTACGGCCTCATCGGCATGCGCGAACGGGTCGGCCTGCTGCACGGCGAGTTCTCCGCCGCGCCACGCCCCGAGGGCGGCTTCCGGGTCGCCGCGCGCCTGCCGGTGCCGGCGGGGGTCCGATGAGCGGGCAGGCAGGCGAGGGGCCGATGAGCGGACCGAGCGGATCGGCGGTAGCCCCGGATCCAGCCCCCGCGCCCTTCCGCGTCGTACTCGTCGACGACCAGCCCCTCGTCCGTGCCGCCCTGCGCATGGTCATCACCGAGGCCCCCGACATCGAGGTCGCGGGCGAGGCGGGCACCGGCACCGAAGCCGTCCGGCTCGCCGAGGAACTGAGGCCGGACGTCGTGGTGATGGACATCCGCATGCCCGGCATGGACGGCATCGAGGCCACCCGCCTGATCACCGAGGGCCCCAGCAGGAACACCCACGTCATCGTCCTGACCACCTTCGACGACGACGATCACGTCTACGGCGCGCTGCGCGTCGGCGCCGCCGGGTTCCTGGTCAAGGACATGGCGCTCGACGACATCCTCGCCGCGATCCGCGTGGTGGCCGCGGGGGACGGCCTGATCGCCCCGAGCGTCACCCGCCGCCTCATCAAGGAGTTCGCGGGCCGCCCGAAGCCCGACTCCCGCCCCCGGGCCCGGATCACCGGCATCACCGACCGTGAACGCGAGGTCCTGACCCTCGTCGGCAGAGGCCTCTCCAACACGGAGATCGCCGCCGAACTCTCCCTCAGCGTCGCCACCGCGAAGACCTATCTGACCCGCCTGCTCGCCAAGCTGGACGCACGCGACCGGGTGCAGCTGGTGATCATCGCGTACGAGACGGGTCTTGTCGGGAGCACGTCGACAAGTTGTTAGCCTGCGGGGCGGATCATCGAACCCTGGAGGACCACGTGTCACCCGACCGTCCCACGATCGCCCTGGTCACCAGCAGGCCCCAGCTGGAGACCGGCCTCGACCGTGACCTCCCCGAGCTGGCGAGCTCGCTCGGCGCGGCGGGTGCCGACGTCGCGACCGTGTCCTGGGACGACCCGCGGGTCGACTGGGAAGGGTTCGACCTCGTCGTCATCCGGTCCGCCTGGGACTACAGCGAGCGCGTCGCCGAATTCGTCGCCTGGGCGGGACGGGTCGCGCGGCTCACCGTCCTCGCCAACCCGGCGTCCGTGGTGCGGTGGAACACCGACAAGCGGTACCTGGAGGAGCTGGAGGCGGCAGGGGTGCCCGTCGTGGCCACCCGCTATCTGGCCCCCGGCGACGCGGTGGACATCCCGGACGACGGCGCGTTCGTCGTCAAGCCCGCGTACGGGGCCGGCGCGCGCTACGCCGCCCGGTACGAGAAGGGCGAGTACGAAGCCGCCGCGGCGCACGTCGAGCGGATGCACGGTGAAGGCCTCACCGCGATGGTGCAGCCCTATATGCCGCGCATCGACGAGACCGGGGAGCGCGCGCTCGTCTTCGTCGGCGGGCGGTTCCTGCACGCCATACAGAAGGGCGCGGTGCTGGCGCCGGGCACTGCGTACGACGACGAGAAGATGCCGCACCCCGACCTCCGGTCGTGGCAGCCCACCCCCGCCGAACTCGGCGTCGCCGAGCGGGCGTTGGCGGCGGTGCCGGGCGACCCCGAGCTGCTGTACGCACGCGTGGACCTCGTCGACGACGCGGACGGCGACGCGCCCTGCGTCATGGAGCTCGAACTCGTCGAGCCGAACCTCTTCCTCGCCCTGCACCCGGCCTCGCTTGAGGCCGTGACGAAGGAGATCCTGACCGCCGCGAGTTAATCGGGTGGACGTGGTGCGTGAGGGCTGATTAGCCTGCCGCCATGTCCAGTCCCGAGTCCGACAGACTCTAGCCACCGGCCCGGCATGTCCGGTGGCTGAGCAGTTCTGCCGAAGCCGAGCGCCCCGCGAAGCTGGTTGTGTGCAACCGCGGGCGCGTCGTGGCTGGTCGCGCAGTTCCCCGCGCCCCTTCGGGGCGCTGCCTGGCCCACGCCGCTGGATCCTTCGCCGTCGCGCGGACTGACCTTTCCTTTTCCCGGCCGGCGGCCATCCGCTGCCCTGCCGGTCGATCACTGACGTGTTTGCGGAGTACCTTCATGCCCTTCGCCCTCTACATGCTCGGCCTTGCCGTCTTCGCGCAAGGAACCTCCGAGTTCATGCTCTCCGGTCTCGGCCCCGACATCGCCGCCGACCTCGATGTGTCCCTCTCCACCGCCGGCACCCTGACCTCGGCCTTCGCCGTCGGGATGGTCGTCGGAGCGCCGGTGATGGCTGTCCTGAGCCGCCGCTGGCCACGCAGGACCGCGTTGCTCGCCTTCCTGGTCACCTTCCTGCTCGTCCATGTCGTCGGCGCGCTGACCACCAGCTTCGCCGTGCTCCTCGCGACCCGCGTCGTCGGTGCGCTCGCCAACGCCGGGTTCCTCGCCGTCGCCCTGGTCGCCGCCATCGGCATGGTCGAGCCGAACGCCAAGGGGCGCGCCACGTCGGTGCTGCTCGGCGGAGTCACCCTCGCCTGTGTCGCGGGCGTCCCGGGCGGCGCGCTGCTCGGGCAGTTCTGGGGGTGGCGGTCCGCCTTCTGGGCGGTGGCCCTCGTCTCGGTGCCCGCCGTCCTCGCGATCCTGCGGTCCGTGCCCGCCGGTGCGGCCGACACCACGGGGGCGGGTGGCGCGCGCGGGGAACTGCGGTCGCTGCGCGCACCCCGCCTCGTCGTCACCCTGCTCCTCGGAGCGCTGGTGAACGGCGCGACCTTCTGTACGTTCACCTACCTCTCGCCGGTGATCACCAACGTCACCGGTTTCTCGGAGAGTTGGGTGCCCGCGCTGCTCGCGCTCTTCGGCGTGGGGTCGTTCATCGGGGTCACGGTCGCGGGACGGTTCGCGGACGCACGGCCCGTTCCGTTCCTCCTCACGGGCACGGTCGCGCTGCTCGCCGGATGGGTGCTCTTCGCGCTGACCGCCGGGAATCCCGTGGCGGCGGTCGTCCTCGTACTCGTCCAGGGCGCGCTGTCCTTCGGCGTCGGCTCCGCGCTCATCACCCGGGCCCTGTACGCGGCGACCGGCGCCCCCACCCTCGCGGGCGGCTTCGCCACGGCCGCGCTGAACGTGGGCGCCGCCATCGGCCCCGTCGGCGGCGGCATCGCCCTCTCGGCGGGGCTCGGCCACCGCTCGCCGCTGTGGGTCAGCGCGCTGCTGGTGGCCCTTGCCCTCACGGCCGGGGCGGTGGCGCTCCTCCGCAGCAGGCGTCAGCCGCCGTCGGGCAGCGAAAGCCGCTGGAGCAGCCCCCAGGTGAACTCCGCGACGCAGCGTCGCGGCTGACCCGACCCGTCCGGCGCGGTGAAGGCGAGCCGCCAGCGTGTGGGCGCCGTGCCCTCCATCGGGCGGGCCGGGGCGAACGCGCGGGCGGCCTCGTCGACCGTGCACGACCACGGAGTGAGGTCGTCCAGGGTGCGGAGTGCGGGGCCCGGGGTGCCGGGCGCGCGGATCAGCCACTCGTTCCACACCGCGCCGTTCGGTGCGCGCAGGACCTCGAAGCGCAGGGTCGGCCAGAGCGGCACCGGCCACAGCAGGGCCTCGCACTCCAGGTCGCCGATCTGCCGGGCCACGGTGGCCTCGGGGGCGCCGAGCACCGAGCGGTAGCGGGAGACCGCGCCGCGCGAACGGGGAGAGCGGCTCATCGCCTGCCAGCGGCGGTTGGCCTCGCGCATGTCCGCGATGGAGACGCCGAGTTCGTGGCGGGCCGCCTCCACCAGGTCCGGGTTGTGGTCGGCCATGCGGCGCAACAGGACCAGCTGGAAGTCGAGAGGGGTGAACGGGCCCGATGACGCGGGGCCGGAGGCGGAGCTAGCGGACATGCGCTCCATGGTCGCGCACCGCCGCCGCTCCCGGGCGGCGCCCGCCGGGAAGGAAGAGCACCGAGTTGACGTACCGGGGCCTGCGCGGCGTGAGCACCCTGCGCAGCAGGCCCTGCGACACGACGTACGACGTGTCGTTCTGGTGCGCCTCCAGGTCGAAGCCGTCGAGCGGCACCCAGGTGTCGTGGGGCAGGACCCAGCCCTGGTAGCCGTGGTGCCGGGTGAGCAGCTCGATGATCGGCTTGATCGGCTGGATGCGGGACTCCAGCTCGATGAAGAGGGCGGGCCGGTCCCGGGTGAGCAGATCGTGGGCGCCGTGCAGGACCGGCAGTTCGTTGCCGTCCACGTCGATCTTGATGAAGTCGACGTCGCGCAGGCCGAGCCCGTCCAGGGTGAGGCAGGGCACCTCGACCGCCTTGGCGTGGATGTCCCTGCGGATGAGCGAGGAGACCCCGCGGTCCCCGCGGTCGCCCTGCGGCAGCCAGAGCCTGGCCGTGCCGGGGCGGTCGGTCGCCGCGGCCTGGATCACCCGGACGTTGCCGGGCGTGGAGGTCTCCAGGAACCGGGCCAGATGCGGTACGGGCTCCACCGTCACCACGCGGCGCGCGCGCGAGGCCAGGCGGCGCGACCAGGGGCCGTACCAGCCGCCGACGTCCACCGCCGTGCCGCAGCCGCGCGGGCAGAGGTCGGCCAGGCGGGCGAGCTCCGGCTCGAAGCGGGGGTAGACGAGACGGGCCAGGGCGCCGATGAGGCGGGCGGGGAGGTGCGGGGCGAGGCGGGCGGCCACCGTCTTGTGGGGCTTTGCGACGGACCTCTCGGGGCCCGTCACGGGGAGATCCGCTTCAGGAGCTGCTCGTGCTCGTCCTCCGATATCTGCTCGCCCGACGAGGGCAGGAGCTGCGGTATGCCGTCGATGATCGGATAGCGGCGGCGCAACCGCGGGTTGTAGAGCACCTCCTCCGGTACGAGGGGTTCCGCGGGCTCCAGGAGATGCAGCGGACCCTTGTCCAGCGGACACGCAAGGATCTTCAGGAGGGGGTCTTCGGGGTTCATCAGCTCGTCAACTCCTTGGTCGGGGGCGTTGCTTGGGGCGGGGGCGCGTCATGCTTGGGCATGGCGAGGAGGACGGAGACCGCGAGCGCCGTGCCCGCGATCCGCAGGGCGAGCCGCAGCGGTTCATCCGGCAGCGGCTCGCCGAAGGCCAGCGTGCCGAGTACCGCGGTGAACAGCGCGGTAACCGTCGTACACACGGGGACGATGAGCGAGGCCCGGCAGCGTTGCAGCGCCGCCTGGGACATGATCAGGCCGAACGCACCCGTGAAGAGCAGGAGATACGGATACGGGGAGCGCAGCAGGTCGAGCAGCGCGGAGCCGAGTTCGTCCGTGGTCAGATAGCTCGACACGCCCTTGATCGCGAGCGAGCTCACGCCGTAGAGGAGCCCGACGGCGACCCCGTATTCGACGCCTGTCGTGGGCAGCCGGTGCCGGTGCTTCGCGCGCCGCTCGGCCGATCCGTACAGCAGGACCCCCGCGGCGAGCGAGGGCAGGCAGACCGTGAGGACGAGCGGGACGGGCGCGCTGCGGCTGACGGTGTCCGACTCCTCGCTCAGCGAGAGGACGACCATGAGCAGCGCGAGGAGGATGGCCCCGACGGCGTACCGCTCGCGCCCCGACGTCTGCTCGCCGAGCAGCACGGAGGAGAGCAGCAGCAGGAGTACGAGCCCGGAGACGAAGATGCCCTGCGCGGCGGCGATCGGCAGCGTCCGGTAGACGGCGAGCTGCGCGCCGAACCCGGCGGCGAGCGCGAGCGATCCGCCGATCCACAGCGGGCTGGAGACGACCTGCTTGAGCAGCCGTGCCGGGCTGCGCACGCTGACGGAGGGCATCGCGGTGAGGGCACGTTTCTCCAGGACGAACCCGGTGCTGTAGAGGACGTTCGCAAGGAGGGCGGCGGCCACACCCCACCACATGGCCTTACGTCCTTCGGGCGTGCAGCAGCAGGATCGACGAGGCGCTCGGCACGGCGCAGGCGAGCCGGTCCAGGGCGCGCAGCGGACGCGGTACGCCGTGGAAGGGCGCACCGGCGACGCGCACCACGTCGAAGCCGGACGCGGCGACGAACTCCCGCAGCGCGCGGGCGGTGTAGAGCCGCAGATGCCCGACGACTTCGCTCCCCGGCCGCCCGTGGATGCCGCGCAGACTGACCTCGGAGAACACGGGCTGCACCCCCGCGAGCAGGAGCCCGCGGTTGTACCAGGCGGCGAGGTTGGGCGTGGACAGCATCAGGTGCCCGCCCGGCCTGAGCACTCTGCGCAGCTCGTCGAGCGCGCTGTCGGGATCGACTAGATGCTCGATGACTTCACTGAAGAGCACGGCGTCGGCGGAACCGTCGCCGAACGGCAGCCCTCCATCGGTGAGTTCACCGCGTACGACGTACGGCAGATGCGCGTGGGCCCGCTTCAGGGCGTCCTGGGACCAGTCGACGCCGACGACGCGATGCCCGGCGAGGAGCGGGGCTGCGGTCGCCGCCGCGGTGCCGTCGCCGCAGCCGATGTCGAGGACGACGGCCGTACGGGCGGTGGCGGGGCCGATGGCGTCGGCGAGCATCCGGGCCTGGCGCAGGCTGCGGGCGTCGCCGGACGCGACGGGGACGGAGGGGTCCTCGTAGAAGTCCCGCAGATCGCGGGGCGCGGTGCTGGTGCTCGCGGTGCTGGTGCCGGTGCTGGTCAAGGTGTCTTCCCCTCCTCCGTGTGCTCCGTGTGCTCAGTGGCATGGAGGTAGTGCTCGAAGAGGTCGCGCAGGTGTGCCCCGTCGCCGCTGCTGAGCAGGGTCTTCGACCAGCGCAGGGCGACATGCAGGCGGCCCGCGGTGGATGCCGTGGTCACGGTCAGGCCGCGGGGCAGCCGGGCGGGCGCGGAGAACCAGACGGCGTACGCGCGGCCGGCGTCACCGAAGTCGAGGGGATACGGAACGCGCCCGATGTTGCTGAGCAGCGTGGTGGAGGTCCAGGGCGCGGCGGCTCTGCGCAGGCCGCGCGTGACGGCGGCTCTGAGGGTGACGGGCAGCACGGGCGAGGTCAGCAGCGCTGCCCCGCGGCCGAGTTGGGGCCGGGAGAGGGCCTTGAGGGTGCGGGTGCGGTCGGCGGTGCGGCGCAGGAGTGCCCCGATGTCTTCCGGGCCCCACTCCTTGGAGGTCAACTCTGCTGCGCTGAAAGGAACTTCGACCAGCCGGGTGCCGTTCCCGATGGGCATGTCCATGCTGCGGGGCCGGTCGTCGACGGGCATGGTGATCCGGAACGGCCTCGGCCGTGCGCCGTGCTCCCGGTTCCAGTGCGCGATCATCAGCGCGGTCGCCACCATGAGCTGATCGTTCACGGTGAACGGCGCCCCCTTGGGCCGCCGAGGCACCGGCAACTCGGCGACGAGCATGCCGTTGCCGGGGGAGGGCTCGGGGGTGCCGCGCGAGACACGGGCGGGCGCGGCCCACCCCGAGGGCGCGTCGCCCATGTCCCCCGCGCTCTCGGGCACGGAGGCCACGGGCGTACGCAGAGGAGGCGCGGCGGGGGAGTTGTCCTGCCCGCCGTACAGCTCGGCGGCGGTGGCCAGGACCCGAAGGCAGGCGGGGCCGTCGAGGGCAGTGTGATTGATGGTGAGGAAGAGGACACTGCCGTTACTGGCGGGGCGCTTCTCGCTGGCGGGGCGCCCTGAACTGCCGGCGGGGGCGGCGCCCGTGCCGGGCGGGGCGCCTTCGGGGTGGGTGCTTCCCGAGACGCCGGGAGCACCGGTCCCGGCGGAGGAGCCAGCCCCGCCGGAGGCGTCGGCCCCCGCAGCGGCTGCGCCTGCCTCCGGGCCCTGGCCACCACCTTCGCCCGCAGCGGCACCCGCCCCGGCGCCCGAGTGGACGTCGGCCTGGCCGCCGTCCGCCCGGCCGTTGCCCGCCGCCCCGGCCGGACCAGTATTCGTGCCGAGGGCGGGAGCGCCGGTCGAGTTGCCGCCCACTTCGGAGGCGTCCGTGCCGTCTGTGTCGCCCACTCGGGCGGCGATCGTGCCGCCCGAGCTGCCCACCCCGGAAGCGGTGGTGCCGCCCGCGCTGCCCCCTCCGGAGGCGGTGGTGCCGCTTGAGCTGCCCACCCCGGAGGCGTCCGTGCCGCCCGCGCCGCCCCTGCCGGAGGCGTCCGTACCACCCCCGCCGGAGGCGCCCCCGCCGTTCCGGCTTTCGTTCTCCTCGGCCGCGATCACCTCCAGGCGGATCGGCGGTGAGGCCGACAGGGGTGGTGCTTCCGACAGGGAGCGGGTGCGGGCCTTTTTCAAGGCGTCACGCTCCGGGGGCGGGAACGTCACCACCTCCACGTCCGGCTCCGCCGTCAGCTCCCACTCGTAGCGGCGGCGGTACCAAGGCCCTCGCGCCTCCCGCATCAAGATGCGCGGGTGGCGGCGCAGGGCCTCGGTGAACGCGGCCTTCAGGCGGGCCGGGTCCGGTGTGCCGGGCAGGTGGACCTCGATGTGTACCGTCTCCGGCTCCTCCTCCTGGAGGCAGTGCCTGGCGACCTCGTCGACGACGGGGAACGGCACGCGCTCCGGAGGCCGTTCGGGTCCGTCCGCGTGACGTGCCGGGTGATCGAGTGCGGTCATCGTTCCGTGTCCTCCCCGGGGGTGGACGGCGCCGCGGCTCCCACGGGTCCGTCCGTCGCCCTTGGCCTGCGCCGCCTGAAGCGCGTGGTCCGCGCGGTCCGGGTACCCGGCGGTGCCGGTTCCGGCTGGGCCGACGCGGGGCCCCTGGCGGAAATGGTCGAGCTGGTCGCCGCCTGCGGGGTGCCGCCACCGGAGTCCGCGTCGGCGCCCGGCCCGCTCTCCCCGCGCCTCCGGCGCGGCAGGGGAGTCGTACCCAGGTCCCGGTCAGGACCCGGCGACGGCGTCATCGGGGGAGCCGCCGGGGGAGCCGCGGGCGGCGGCTGGTGCGGAGGCGGTGGCCCCCACGGAGCGGCCTCGCCACCGGAGCCACCGGTGTCACCGGACCCGGAAGCTGCCGGCGCAGCCGGAGCCGCACCCCGCACACTCACCAGCGCCGCGAACAGCGCGATCAGCGCAAGGAGTTGGGCGGCCGGGCTGAACGCGCCCTCGTCCGCCGTGGCAGGCTCACCCGCCCCCACCGCCGCCGCGATCCCCGCCCCGGCCATCGCCACGAAGGCGAGCGGCACGAGCAGCGCGTGACGGCGCCAGGCAAGCAGCGCGAGAGCGGGGACGAGCAGCGCGAACCAGCCCGCGATCACCGCGGCCACCAGCGTCAGCGCCACCGTGCCCAGGATCAGCCCCGGCGCGGGCGGCGCCAGGTCAGGGCCGTCCGGGTTCGGCTCGCGGCGCCGGATCAGGACCAGGGCGATCAGGGCAAGCACCCCGACCCCGCCGCCGATCAGGCCGATCTCGTAGATCCGCGAGGGCTCGTACGACAGCTTGACCGTGCCGCCCTCGCCCTTGGGGACCAGGAAGCCCTGCTGCCAGCCGTCGAGGCGTACGGACGACAGTTCCTTGCCGTTCAGCGTGGCCTTCCAGCCGTCGTTGATGTTCTCGTAGGTCGAGAGGTACGAGGCCGAGCCCGCGCCCACCGACACCTCGCGCCGGTCGCCGAGCCAGTCCTTGATGTTCAGCGAACGGGACTCGCGGTCGATCGCGCCCGGCGTCCCCTGCGTCAGCGAGACGTCCATGAGGGCGAGCGGACCCGCGTCCCCGGCCTCGACGGTGTGCTTGCCCGCGTCGAGCGACAGGGCTGTGTTCTCCGAGCCGCGCGAGCAGAGCGTCACCTCGATGGGCCGCCGCTCGACCAGATCCCGTACCGAACCCTTCGCGCTCGTCGCGTGGAGCTTGCCGTCGACGGCGAGCTCCGGGCCTTCACCGCAGGCGAGTTCGAACGTCGACGAGGCCGACGGCTGCTTCGTCCGGTACTTGTCCAGGGCCGGGACGTAGACCTCGGTGAGGCCCACCGGCAGCTGCAACTCGTCGTCCGCCACCGGGTTGTGGACCTTCAGCGGCGCGGTCCTGGTGACCGTGATGGTCAGCTCGTCCGTGGTGATCGGCGGGAACCGGACGTTGCCGTTCTCGTCGACGCCGGCGATCGCCGCGCCGTCCGGCGAGCTGATCTCGACCTTCTCGGGGCGCGTGGAGAGCCCGCCCGCGGCGGGAAGGACGATCTCGTCGATCGCCTCCTTGCCCTTCCACTTCAGATGGACCACGGGACTGTCACCCGCGATCCACGCCGTCGTCAGGTCGCCGTCCGTGAGATTGCGCGGCGACAGGCCGCCGCCGAGCTTCGACGTGGAGTCGGCGCTCGCGACGATCTGGTCCTTCTGCTCGGGCGCCACCTTGTAGAGCAGCTTGTCCAGTTCGGACCCCGGCACGGCGACCGCGCTCGCCTTCACCTCGTACTCGGCCTCGGCCGGAGTCGTGAAGCGGCGGTGCAGTCCCGACTCGGTGTTCACCGGCGACAGGGCGCTCGGGTCGGAGGAGCGGTGCATCGAGTACGTCGTCGCGTCGGCGCCCTCGGCGGGCGCCCTGGCGGCGGACCCGGTGTCCGTCGGCAGCTGCAGCAGCTTCGTCACGCGCACACCCGGAACGGTGATCTCCGAGAACCCGGCGCCCGTCAGACCGGCCTTGCCGATCTCCGCGTCCAGGATGGTGACCTTCAGCCAACTGGAGTCGCCCGCGGGCGCCTTGACGCTCTGGCGCATGCCGTTGGGCTGGAGCGAACTCGTACGGCTGCCCTGCTCCGTCTCCACCCGCACCCGCGTGGCCGCGGCCCGCACGCCCTCCTGGGGCAGCGGCGTGAGCCGGATCGAGGACGGGACGGACTCCTTGGACCTGAACTCGGCCTTGATCCAGGCACCGTCGGGCTTCCCGGGGCTGCCCTCGGCCCATGCCGTGGCCGGATTGCCGTCGAAGGCGTTCACGGGGTCGTACTGCGGCAGATGGAAGAGCCAGTTGCCGTAGCTCGACGCCGTCACGGACTTCGCGCCGCGCAGCTGAGCCGTCGTCTGGTGCTCGATCCCCGAGGTGGGCAGGATCTGGTGCGGCTTCTTGCCCGCGTCCTGGAGGGCCCCGCTCGCGTTGCGTTCGCCCGGTGTGTACGTATAAGAGGTGTTGGAGTTGACCAGGCCGAAGCGCGTGTCGGCACGGCGCAGACCGTCACCGACCGCCTGAAGGCCGGGAGTTCCGACGCCCGGGTGGTTGTCGCCCGTCAGGACGGAGGGGCGGTCCCGCATCGAGGGGTCGGCGGACAGCTGGAGCAGCGACTCGGGGCCGCCGCTCACCACGGCCGTGTTCGAGACCGGCTTGATCCCGGCCTGGCCCGGACGCTCGGCGCCCGACCCCGGTGCGTAGATCTCGACCGGGCGCTGGCGCGGGTAGAGGCCCTCGACCTGGAGGGGAGTGTCGTTGGGTATCTTCCCGCCGGTCTCCGTCGGACCGAAGCCGGTGACCCGCTCGAAGCCGGACTCCTCAAGGGTCCGCTTGACGGTCGCGGTCGGTACGTTGCCGACCTGGTCGGGGTCGAGGTCATTGCGTACGACGACGTAGTACATGCCCGCGCGCGTCACGTAGTCGCGCAGCCCGGGGACCGCGCCGCCGGTCGCGAGCGCCTGTTCCACCGCGTCCATCGCGCGCCGGTTGCCTGCCGTGCCGAACGGGACGTAGTCCCGCTGCGCCCAGCGCGACTCCGCGAGCACGTCGAGGGGCTGGTCGATGGGCGAGCCCCAGGTGTAGATGCCGTGCGCGGTGGCGGGCACCACGAGCGCGCGGGAGTCGGGGGAGTACTTCTCCAGCCAGTCGGCCGTCGCCTGCCAGTAGTTCGGCAGCTTCTGGAAGGAGCCGGGCTGGAGGATCGAGCCGTTCAGGTACGGGAAGGCGAGACCCGGCAGCACGAGCAGGGCCGCGATCAGCGGGGCGAACTTGCGCCCCCGCACCGGCCGCGCCCCGCGCGCCTGCGCGGCCACGCCGACGAGGTGCATCAGGCCGAGGACAAGGGCGAGCGCGAGGCCCGTCTGGAACTTGTAGATGTTCCGGAAGGGGACGAGCCCGCCGTTCAGCCACGACTGCACGGTCTCGTGGAAGGGCGCCCCGAACGCGCCGCCGTAACCGGCGAGCGTGATCAGCACGACCGAGAGCACGGTCAGGACGAGCCAGCGCCGCTCGGGCAGATCACGCCGCGCGAGCCCGGCGAGGCCGAGGGCGGCGGCGAGCGCCGAGCAGACCACGACGATCACGGACGTCGCGACCGTCCAGCCGGCGGGCAGCCATGCCTCGCCGAAGTTCAGATAGGCGACCCAGTTTCCGGCGCCGCGCAGCGTCTCAGTGGCGGACATCGTGCCGGTCGTGGTGGCCGAATTCTCCACGTACGGAAGGAAGTTCTCGCCGTAGATGCCGAGCATCAACAACGGCACCACCCACCAGGCGGTGGCGAGGATGACGCCGGGCACCCACCAGGTGATCAGCTTCCGCTTGCGTGGGCCGTTCGGCCTCGACAGGAGATACAGGCCCACGGGGAGGAGGGACGCCAGCGTCGCCGCCGCGTTCACGCCGCCCATGAAGGGGATGAAGAGCGCGGACCGCAGAGCCGCCGACCGCGCGCTGATGCGGTCGTTCGTCAGCGGGAGCAGCACCCAGGGCAGGAGGGCGCCCGGCAGCGCCGCCGCCGACGTCGACCCGACGACGACGGTGAACGTCGGCCACAGGGCGTACGCCACCGCGCCGAGCAGCCGGCTGGCGCTGCTGCCGATCTGCAGCCTCTCGGCCAGCCGCAGCGCACCCCAGAAGGCGGTCGCCACGATCAGCGAGAGCCAGAGGCGCTCCGCGAGCCAGACGGGGAGCTGGACGAGGTCAGCCAGGCCGTAGAACGGCAGCATCGGCCACGTATAGCCGACGTACTGGTCCTGGATGCCGCCGAACCCGCCCCGGTCGTGCCAGAGCTGGCCCAGGTCGGAGAGGAACTGCCAGGGGTCGACGGCGACTCCCAGCTTGGTGTCGAACGTCATCCGCCCCGGCTTCACAGCCAGGAAGAGGACGAAGACCACGGCCCAGAACCCGAGCAGCCAGCGCTTGGAGCGCGGGCCTCTGCCGGGTTCGGGGGCGTCAGCCGTTGGCCGGACTGCCGCCGGGGGTGGGGCCTGGACCGTGGTCATGGACACCGCCTGAGGATGAGAAGGAGATTCCAGGTGGCGAACTCGCGTACACCCGGCACTTTGGTGATGCCGCTGGCCAGGAACGGCCAGTAGCGGGACCGTGCGGACACGACGGACACGTCGCCCCTCGCCCGCACTTGGCGCAGGGTCGGGCCGACGTGGTGAGCGAAGAGGTTCTCGCCGAGCGTGTGTTTGGCTGCCTTGCCTGTACGTCGTTCATAGCGGGCGCGCCCACGGGCGCCGCCCAGGTAGTGCCAGGGCGCCCACTCGTGGCCGCCCCACGGCGAGTACCAGTTGGTGAAGGAGACGTAGATCAGGCCACCGGGCCTGGTCACCCGCACCATCTCGCTGAGGAACGTCTGCGGATCGTCCACGTGCTCGAGGACGTTGGAGGAGAACGTGACGTCGGCGACGCCGTCCGCCAGCGGGAGGAGATACCCGTCGGCGACGACGGAGCCCTCCGGCGGCTTGGCGCCCAGTTCGGCCGGGTCCGGCTCGAAGAGGAAACTCTGCGCGCCGCGCCGCCGGAACTCCTCGGTGAAATAGCCACCGCCGCCGCCGACATCGACGACGACACGGCCCTTGACCGGTCCATAGGCCTCGACCTGGTCGGCGGCGTCACGGGCGAGCAGGGTGTAACACCGCTCGGGCTCTTGCTGCTCGCGCAGGAAGGCCCGGAAGAGGGTGACGGAACGGCGCAGGGACGGATCCTTCACGCGGACCCCTGGGCTGTCTGGTGCGAGACGATCGCCTCGGAGGCCACCGCCTGGAACTCGCGTACGGAATTGGCCCACCGGTAGCTGGTGGCCCGCTCACCCGCGGCCTTGCCGAAGGCCCTGCGGCGGTCGGCGCTCAGCGCCAGGGTGCACCAGGCGGCGGCGAAGGAACTCTCGCCCCGGGCGAGCAGCCCCGTCACGCCGTCCTCGATGGAGTCACGCACGCCCGGTACGTCGAAGCCGATGGCCGGGGTCGAGCGGGTCGCCGCCTCGGTGATGACCAGGCCCCAGCCCTCCACGGCGGAGGGGTGAAGGAGCATCCACGCCTCGCAGAGCAGCCGGTGCTTCTCGGCCTCGGAGACATGGCCCTTGAACTCGACGCCGGGTCCCGCGATCTGTTCGAGGCGGGCCCGCTCGGGTCCGTCGCCCACGATCACCAGGCGTCCTCCGGTGACGGGCCTGACCCGCTCCCAGAGGCGAAGCAGCAGGTCGATGCGCTTGTACTCGACGAGCCGTCCCATCGCGAGGAACATCGGCTCGTCCGAGCGGGGGTGGAGCGGGCCCGGCTCCTCGACCCCGTTGTGGACTATGCGTATGCGCTCACGGTCGACGCCTATCGCACGCAGTGCGGTGGCCGTCGACGGCGATACGGCCACCAGGAGATTGCCGCGCTGGGCACCGGAGAGCGACCAGTGTTCGAGTCTTCGGCCGAGCCGGGCCGCGGGGGCGAGCGCACCCTGGAAGCGCATCCCCCACAGATCGGTGTGGACGTGGTTGACCAGGCACAGAGTGGGCCCGCGATGCCACAGCGGCGCCAGGTACGGCATGCCGTTGCAGACCTCGACCAGGAGGTCGCAGTCGCCGACCTGCCGGGTGAAGGCGGACCGCGAGCGCAGATAGTGCCCGAGGTCACCGCCCGCCGAGACGACGCGGTAGTCGCGGAAGGCGGCAGGGCCCCCGCACAGGAGGGTGACCTGATGGCCGAGCTTGCTCAGACCGTCGGCAAGACGGTCGACGAGCAGTTCGGATCCACCCGCGGCCGGGTTCGCGAGGTCGCGGCGGGCGAGGAATACGATCCGGCGCGGCTGCGGGGGAGGTGCCGGTAGCCGTTGCGCGACCCGCGGGGTTGCGGCGCGCAGCGGAGAAGGCACGTGCTGGGGCATGCGTGCTCCAACTCGTCAGGGTGCGGAACCGTGAGGTCGCTATGGGGGGTTGCACCGTTCGGGGTCGCTTACGGAGGTGCTGTGCTGTGACTGTGCGGGGGCGGTGCGGGGACTGTGCTCGGGTGGGGTCGTTAGTTTTCGCCGCCGTGTTCGACGCGGCTACTCACCGAAGTGACAACTTTCGTTGTTTCAACAGCTGACGTCTCATCACATCGTGGTGGGTTGCAGGGCGGTTTTGGACGTATCGCTATGCGGACCGCCCGGCTCCGCCCCTGAACCGGGCCCTCCGGGCCCATCGGGCCCCTGCGCCCCACTGTCGGAACGCCGTCCGCGGATGACAAGAACGCCTCCCGCGATCGCGAGCAGCGCGCCCAGCGCACCCGTACCGACCGGCAGCGTCTCGCCCACCAGCTTCAGCCGGCTGCTGTCGTCGTCCGCGAGTCCCACCTGCGTCTTCTGCGTCTTCTCGGTGAACGCGATGCGCTTGCTGTCGAGCAGCACCGTGGCGTCCTTGTCCGTGCCGGGCGCGCGCAGCGTCTTGCGGGGGCCGATCGCCGCGTAGATGATCCGGCCCGTGCGCTTGTCGGCGACCAGCTCGACGCCGTGGTTGGCGTACCACTCCTCGGCGAGGACGTTGCTGCGCTTGGGCTGTCCCACCAGGCGTCCTGGCACCAGACGGGTGCCGGTCTTGGCGGGCTTCACCTTGGCGGTGAAGCGGTAGCCCTCGTAGCCCTGGATCTTCTTCGTGCCGCGGAAGGTCAGCGGGACGGTGGCGCCGAGGGTGTTGTCCCACCAGGTGTAGGAGCGCTTCTCGACGTCGAAGGGGAACTTGAGGTAGGCCTCACCCTCGAAGTACGGCTTCTCGTCGCAGCAGTGCACGGGCTTGTTCGTCTTGCGGTCGGTGACCCAGCGCTCCGTCGTGAACTGGAGCGAATCGTGCGGGTCCGAAGCGGGCAGGGACTTGTCCGGGTCGACGGACGTGACCACGTCCCAGACCGCGTGCTCGCTGTTGCTGTCGTCCACGTCGCCGCGCACCTGGCGCGTGACCGTGAGGTTCTTGTCGTGCACCGTCTTGATCTTCTCGGTGTCGAAATAGCTGCCTTTGCCCTTGAAAACGGTGGTGGTGTCGATGTCCACGGGCGTGCGTTTCGCGCGCGGCTCGACGTACCACGCGAGCATGGGGGCCAGGACGAGCAGAAAAACGCCGAGTCCGAGGAGGATCAGCGAGAGGGGCGAGGCTGTGCGGCGCATCCGGCACTCCTGGGGCGGGTGAGAAGTGTTACCGAGCCGTAGGGGCCGGAACGCTAGGCGGACCCTTGACGAAGTGTCAATGCGTTGATGAAACTGTGCACCTACCGGACGGGGCCGGTAAAGGACTGTGCGAGCGCTATCCGCGCGACCTGGGTGGGGACGACCTCCAGCAGAGAGGCTGACCCTGACATGCACCGATTGCTTGCCGCCGGTCTGACCGTCGTAGCCGCCGCGGCACTCGCCGTGACTGCCGCGTTCGGCATCGTCGCGCTCCTGAACGCGACTCCGGAACAACCCAACACTCCCCTCGTGCACTACGAGACTGCCCCTCGGGGACAGTGAGTGACCGTGCCCGTGACCGAGAGCCAGGGTTCGCTGTCCGTCCGCTCGGCCTGGCGCGACGTGCCTCCGATGCAGGTGCGGCAGTTCGCCGCCCTCGCCCTGGACGAAGTACCCGCCCTCGCGCAGGACATCCTGCGGCAGATCCGCTCCGAGTACCCCGGCCTGCCCGTCGTCCTCGACGAGTCGGGCGAACCGATGGCTCTCATCGGCATACGTCGTGCTCTGGAGGGGTTCGTCCAGCAGATCGCGGCGGCCGAGGGCGGGCGCCCCTGCTACCCCCTGGAGGTCTTCCAGGAATTCGGCAGGGGCGAGGGGCTGCACGGCCGCAGCCTCGACTCGCTCCAGGCGATCTACCGCCTCGGCGTACGGCTCGCCTGGCGCCGCCTGGCCGAGATAGGCCAGCAGATCGAGATCCCGCCACCGGCCATGTACGAACTCGCCGAGTCGGGCTTCGAGTATCTGGACGGCCTGGTCGACCAGTCCGTCCGCGGATACGCCGAGGCCGCGGCCCGGCAGGCCGGTGAGCGCCTCCGTCTGCAACGGAAGCTGATGGAGCTGCTGCTCTCCGAGCGGCGCGGGGACCCCGGGGCGGGCGCGCCGGCCGATTTCGGCCACAGCTCCGGCTCGCGCTCCGCGCCCGGCCAGCCCGCCGCCCGCAGCGCACTGGACGAACGGGCCGCCCGCGTCGGCTGGCAGCTGCCCGAGCGGGTCGCCGTCGGCGTCCTCCTCCGCCCCGCGCGGGAAGCCGTGGCGCCCGCCGTCGGCCAGGGCGTCCTGCTCGACATGGAGACCGAACAGCCCCGCATGGTCGTCCCCGACCCGGACGCCGCGGGCCGCCCCGAGCTCCTGCGGCGCGCCATGGCGGGCTGGTCCGGCGCGATCGGCCCGCCCGTACCGCTCGCCGACGCCGCGAAGTCGCTGCGCTGGGCGGAGGCCGCGGTCCGCCTGATGGAACGCGGACTGCTGCCTTCCGGTGAGGTCCTGCACTGCACCGAGCACACCGAAGCCCTGGTCCTGCTCCAGCCCGAGGAGCTCATCGAGGACTTGGCCCGCCGCTGCCTCGCCCCGCTCGCGCACTGCGGGCCCGCGCACGGCCGCCGCCTCGCCGAGACCCTGCTCGCCTGGCTGGAGACGCGGGGCGGCGCGCCGGAGGTCGCGGCACGGCTCGGGGTGCATCCGCAGACGGTGCGCTACCGCCTGCGGCAGATCAGGGAACTGTGGGGCGACGAGGTCGACGACCCGGACCGCCGCTTCGAGCTGGAACTGGTGCTCAGGGCAAGGCGGTTGCGCGGGGAGCTGGGACGGGTGGGCTGAGCGGGGTCGTTCGGAAAGCCGTACGGGTAGCCTGCCGCAATGGACATAGCGGTACGCGCGCAGGCAGCACTCGGCGAGGGCCCCACCTGGGACCACGCCGCCCAGCGGCTGATCTGGGTCGACATCCTCAGCTCACGCGTCCACACGTACGACCCGTCGACCGGGCACCGCTCGGTCCTGGTCACCGAGCAGCACGTCGGCGCCGCGAAACCGCGCGCGGGCGGCGGTCTGGTGGTCAACCTCCGGGACGGCGTGGGCCTCTACGACTCCATGGCCGACGGAGGCGCCTTCCGCTGGCTGCACCGCGAGGTCGTGCCGGGCCGCCGGGGCAACGACGCGGCGGTCGCCCCCGACGGGGCGCTCTGGGCGGGCACGATGCGCTACGACGAGGGGGAGGGCGGCGGCAACCTCATCCGCCTGACCGGCGACGGCACCGTCACCGAGATCCTCGACGATGTGTCCGTCAGCAACGGCGTCGGGTGGAGCCCGGACGGCCGCTCCCTGTACTACATCGACACCCTGACCCGCCGCATCGACGTACTGGACATGGGAGAGGGCCAACTCCCCGCGTCCAGGCGGCCCTTCGCCACCGTCGAGGCCGACGCCGGATACCCCGACGGCCTCACCGTCGACGCCGAGGGCTGCGTCTGGGTCGCCCTGTGGGACGGCGCCGCCATCCGCCGCTACACCCCGTCCGGCGCCCTGGACCGGGTGATCGAACTGCCGGTGGTCCGCCCGACCGCGTGCGCTTTCGGCGGCGCGGGACTGCGCGACCTCTACATCACGTCCGCCTGTACGGGACTTGAGGCGCCGCACCCTTTGTCCGGCTCCGTGCTCGTGCTGCCGGATGCCGGACAGGGCGTGGAACAGGCGGCGTTCGCCGGATAGGCGGGCCCGCGTCCGGAGCGGAACAGGCGGTTTGCCCCATAGGGGAAGCCGACACGGCTGGAACATTCGATTCCGCACATAACCTTCACGGCAGCGGCTTCCTCTGTTCCCCGCGGCTCACTTAGCCTCCATGCCTCATGGACTACTGCCACCCGTGCCACAGGCACCTCAACGGCGCCCTGGCCTGCCCGGGGTGCGGAACCCCGGCCGAAGCCTGCCGTGAGTACGCGGAGGCGGTCGGTGTGCAGGACGAGCCGGGCGGTTCCGAGCGCACCTACGACGACGAGGTGCCCCGCGGCAGGGGCCGCCGCCGGGAGCGCGGCCGCCGGGCGCACCGGCGCAGACGCCGCAAGATCCTGCTGATCACCGCCGGGCTCGCGCTCGCGGCCGGTGGCCTGAGCCTGGCCGAGCTCGGCATCGAGGGCCCCTCGGACGAACCGACGGCCGCGGCCTCGCCGGACGGGGCAGCGGGCGAGCCCGCGGCACGGAAGTCGCCGGACCCGGACAGCGGCGCGGTGACGGGTGCCGAGTCCTCCTCGGCCACGTCGGCCGGTCCCTCGGCCTCGGCGTCCGCGAAGGACAAGGCGTCCAAGGAAGCGAAGAAGGACGAGGACAAGAAGAAGGACGGCGAGAAGACGGACGAGGCCGGCAAGGACCCCGACTCCGCCGCCCCGGCCACGTCCTCCGCGCCGGACACCCCGGACAGCCCTCCGGACACCCCCGGGACCACGCGCCCCACGCCCCCGCCGACCACGCGGCAGCCGGACCCGAAGCCCGAGCCCGAGCCGGAGCCGTCCCGGACGTGCGACCGGTTCCTGTGGTGGTGCACGTAACCCTGAGGGGAGCGGGCGGTCAGCCCTGGCCCTGAGGCGAGCGGGCGGTCAGCCCGCGTCCTCGCCGACCATCCTCCGCAGCAGCCCCCGCAGCGAGAGCCGCTCCTCGCGGGAGAGCTCGGCCAGCGGCTCCCGCGCGAAGTCGAGGGACTCGCGCAGGCTGCGGGCGACTTTCAGGCCCTCCTCCGTCGGCGCCGCCAGCTTCACGCGGCGGTCGGCCGGGTCGGGCCGCCGCTCGACGAGACCGCGTACCTCGAGCCGGTCGATGATCCCCGTGATGTTCGACGGCTCGCACCTCATCTTCTGGGCTATCCGGCGCATGGGCAGCGGATCGAGGGACAACAGACCCAGTACGCGTGCCTGCGCCCCGGTGAGGGCGTGCTTGCCCGCCGCGGCGTCGTACTCCTCGTGGTAACGCGCGACGACCGTCCCGATGAGCTCGACGACTTCGAGCGTCAGGGGGTCCGTGCGCGGGGTGCGGGAGCTGGTGGTGGCCATGCGCTCCAGGCTACCCCGATACTTGACATCATGAAATATGTAGGCGCATGGTTGTTTCACAACATGAAGCATTTTCGAGACAGCAGCCTGCTGGAAACGGCAGCCTGAGCACGAGGAGGACGCCCGCATGTCCGTCACCCCCGAGGCCCCCGGGTCCCAGAAGCTCCCCGCCGTCAGCCGCGAGTGGCACCTCGTGCGCCGCCCGCACGGCTGGCCGGTCCCGGAGGACTTCGCGCTGCGCGAGACCCCGGTGGCCGCCCCGGCCGACGGTCAGGTCCTGGTCCGCAACCTGCACTTCTCCGTGGACCCGTACATGCGGGGCCGGATGAACGACGTGAAGTCGTACACCCCGCCGTTCCAGCTGGACCAGCCCATGCAGGGCGGTGCGGTCGGCGAGGTCATCGCGTCGAACGCCGAGGGCTTCGCCGTGGGTGATCACGTCCTGCACTTCGCGGGCTGGCGCGAGTACGCGGCCGTCCCGGCCAAGCACGCCGTCAAGGTGGACGCGCAGGCCGCGCCGCTGTCGGCGTACCTCGGTGTGCTCGGCATGCCGGGCCTGACGGCCTACGCGGGACTCTTCGAGGTCGCCTCCTTCAAGGAGGGCGACGCGGTGTTCGTCTCCGGCGCCGCGGGCGCCGTCGGCTCCCAGGTGGGTCAGATGGCCAGGCTCAAGGGTGCCTCGCGCGTCATCGGCTCGGCGGGCTCGGACGAGAAGGTGAAGCACCTTGTCGAGGATCTCGGCTTCGACGCCGCGTTCAACTACAAGGACCCGCGCCCGGTCGTGGAGCAGTTGAAGGAGGCGGCCCCCGACGGCATCGACGTCTACTTCGACAACGTCGGTGGAGAGCACCTCGAAGCGGCCATCAGCCGCATGAACGTGCACGGCCGCGCCACCATCTGCGGCATGATCGCGGGCTACAACGACACCGAGCCGACGCCGGGCCCGCGCAACATGGCCATGATCATCGGCAAGCGCCTGCGTCTGCAGGGCATTCTCGTCGCGGACCACGAGGACCTGCAGCCGCAGTTCGTCTCCGAGGTCGGCGCGTGGATCCGCTCCGGCGAGCTCAAGTACAACGAGACCTTCGTCGAGGGCGTGGAGAACGGCGTCGAGGCGTTCCTCGGCATGCTGCGCGGCGAGAACACGGGAAAGATGATCGTTTCCCTGGCCTGAGGTGCGGGCACCCGAGGTGCAGCGGCCGGTGCTTTTCCGGCATCCGATAAAGTGATTCCACATTCTCGCGACTGTGGGCGCGCATCGCGGAACATCTCAGGAGGAACCGGCACTTATGTCCATCCAGCAGATCGACGTCAAGTACACCGCCGTCGCCACCGCCGAGAACGGCCGTGACGGCCGCGTCGCCACCGATGACGGCAAGCTCGACGTCGTCGTCAACCCGCCGAAGGAGATGGGCGGCAGCGGCGCCGGCACCAACCCCGAGCAGCTCTTCGCGGCCGGCTACAGCGCCTGCTTCCAGGGCGCCCTCGGCGTGGTCGCCCGCAAGGAGAACGCCGACATCTCCGGCTCGACCGTGTCCGCCAAGGTCGGCATAGGCCAGACCGAGGCCGGCGGCTTCGGCCTGGAGGTCGCGATCACCGCCTCCATCCCGAACGTGGACGCGGCGACCGCGCAGGCCCTCATCGAGAAGGCGCACCAGGTGTGCCCGTACTCGAGCGCCACGCGCGGCAACATCAAGGTGGAGCTCGCGGTCGCCTGACCGTCTCCGCCACTACGTGACGAAGGGCCGCACCCCGCAAGCAGGGGTGCGGCCCTCCGTCATGCCGGTCAGCCGGTCAGCGGCCGACCGCCGCCGTGTGGATGGCCTGCACGAGACGCTCGTCCTCCGGGGCCGGTCCGCCGGGGAAGGGGAAGCGGCGCCGCGTGTACCCGTAGGCGAGCCCGCTGCGAGGGTCGGCGAACGCCTGCGAGCCGCCCACGCCCTTGTGCCCGATGGACCCCGCACCGAGGAACGGGTACCAGGCCTCGGCGACGTTCTGAAACCCCACCCCGAACGATCTGTGGCCCCGTAGCACCAGGTCGTACCCGTTGGAATGGATCTGCCCGAACTCGGCCACGGTGTCCGGCTCCAGGAGCGGCTCCCGCCCGTCGAGCCCGCCGACGGCCGCCGCGTACATCGTGGCGAGCCCGCGCGCGGAGGCGACCCCACCGACGGACGCGGGCCCCTGGGCGCGCACCGCACGGGAGTTGGGGATCGTCTCCAGGTCGGTGGGGTGCGCGGCATTGCGGTTGAAGGCGATGGAGTTCAGGGTTCCCGGCTGCGGCGGCTGCGCGTCGAGGAGGGCGCGCTCTCCGGGGGACGGCGTCATGGGCAGCACGGAACGGAAGCGGGGTTCAAGCGCCTCGGGGAGCCCGAGGTAGAAGTCGAGCCCGTACGGGACACGGACGCGCTCCTCGTACACGTCCTGCAAGGTCTGCCCGGTGGCCCGCAGGACGACTTCGCCGGCCAGCGCGCCGATGGACAGGGCGTGATAGCCGAAGGCGGTGCCGGGACGCCAGTACGGCCGCTGGGGCGCGAGGCGGGCGGCGATGGCGCGGTCGTCGGCGAGCTCCTCGGGGCTGAGGCCGGTGTCGGCGCCGACGACGCCGACGCGGTGCGAGAGGAGTTCCCGGAGGGTGGCGTCCCCTTTCCCCCCGGCGGCGAACTCCGGCCAGTAGTGGGCCACTTCGCGATCCAGCTCCAGGACGCCGTCCTGGACGAGCAGAGCCACGCCGAGGTAAGCGGCACCCTTCGTGGACGAGTAAACCCCGAAGAGCGTGTCGCCATCGGTGTCCGGCCCCACCCACAGGTCGACGACCTGCTCCCCTCGTACGTAGGCGACGACCTGCGAGGCATGATCGGGCTCTTCTTGGGCGAGCATGGCGGTGAACTCATCCCGCACGGGTTCGTATCCGGCTGCGGTGGTGCCGCGTACTTTGATCTCACGGGTCATGGGTATTCATTGCCTCCCTGGGAGCTTCAACTGCCGCCAAGACCGGCGCGGGGGCCTTGCTTGCCGCAATCACCGGCTTCGCCGAGTTCGTCCTCAAACGCCGGACGGGCTAAGAAATTAGGCCGCGGGGCAATCGGGTGGGTGGGCGGGAAAAATAGCCCCTCCGGCGTTTGAGGAGCGGGGGTCTGGGGGCGGAGCCCCCAGTTTCGGGAAGGGGTGGGATTGGGGAGAGCCCCGCAGGGACCGCTCTGGCCTCAGCCCACGCTCAGCAACGCCCGCCCCACCTGCGGAAACACCCCCTTCGGGTGGTCCCGGAACAGCGGCTCGGTGCCGAACAGGACCACACGCGCCCCCGCAGCGACCCCACTCACCACAGAAGCCCGACCCGCAGCGTCAGAGGGCCCACCCGCACCGCCCTCCGCGGGGCGCCAATGCCCCGACACCAGCGGATTCCCGCCCCCATAGGACTGCTCGACCCGCACCCCACTCCCGAGCCCCGTGAACCACATGGGCGCGTAAACGAACGAATGAGACGGCGCACCCCCGGTAACAGGACCACCGGAGTTGCTCACCCGCACCACACCATTCGCATCCCCATTCCCGGAAACCGCCTTCACGGAAAGCAGCTTCGCGTCGGAGTTGAGCGCGACCCCTTCCGCGCCCCGCCCGACCAGCCCACCGCCCCCGGCGAGAAACGCGTCGAGCCCGGCCCGCGCCCCCGCGTTCAGCTCCCCGTACGAAAGCCCGGCCGACACGAACAACGCGTCCGCACCCGACTTCTTCCAGTCGAAGCCCGCGTTGAGCACTGAAGTCGAAACCGGCACCACGTCAAAGTTCATCTCACGCAGCGCGAAAAGCTCCCCAGGAGTGACAGCCGCCGCCACCCGCGTGGCACGCACGACAGCACCGCCCTTCGCCTTCGTCGCATCGAAGGCGACGTCGTACTTCCTCGCCGCCACGACCGCCGCGCCCCGCGCCGAGGACGGCAGAATCACGCTCCCGTCCTCAGCTCGCCGCACAGAAGTCCCGCGCGCCAGCAGCCAGTTGAGAGCCGCCACCTCGCGCGCGTCGTCGAGCCGCAGCCGAAGATCCCCCCGCCCGGCGACATGACCGACCCGCGAAGCCGCGTCCACGACGCGCGAGCGCACCCCGGACAGCGAGCCGCCCTTCACCGAGTCCACCGTCGCGCCCCACAACCGCCCGAGGCTCCACCCCGAGATGTCGTACATGGTGGACACCTTGTCGCTGATGTCCCGCCCGTCGGCGAGCATCACATTGGCGAGCCCGCGCTTGGGCTGACGCATGTCGACGATGTACGAACCCTCGGAGTACGAGACGCCGCCGAGCCTGAAGTCCCTTGTCGCACGCCGGACTTCGACGTCGTTGTCGAGCAGATGCTCCACGAGCCGCGAGGCGGCAGCCGCCGAGCGCTGACCACGCTCACCCTTCCCTGCGCCCTTCCCCTCGCCCCGCGGAATCACGTACGCACGAGGGAAGTCAGTCGTGTAGACGTCCTCCGGACCGATACCCGGCACACCCGGCACGGTCTCCGGCGAGACCGGCACCTGCGCCGCACCCGCCGCGCCCCGCCGGAACGTCTCGATCTGGTCGGCGATCACCGAAGTGCGGTGCTCCTGCGTGTACTTGAGCGTCGCCGACATCGCGGCGCCCGCGATGTCCACGTTGATCGCGGACCGCCGCCGCAGCTCCGGCACCGGCAGCTCGTCGTACTCGTCGTTGTTGACGGCCATCGGGAACTCGATGGTGTGCGCGGCGACCGTGCCGTGGAACGGCATGTACTGCGGGGTGAAGATCGGCGGCCAGTCGTCCCAGCCCTCCTCCTGGTCACGGAAGGGGATGACGGCGGGCTGCACGCCGTCCTTCTCCTCCGTGTACCCGAGGCCGTTGACCGCGGCCTCCATGCCCAGGGCGTTGGCGTAGGTGTTCTTGAGGAAGAGGTCGTACTCGTAGTTCTCGCCGTGCGGGGGAGTCGTCGGCTCGATCAGCGTGCCGTTGACGTACCCGTGCAGATCGATCATGACCGCGGGCTGCTTGTCGATCGCGATCTGCCGCATCGCGCGCGCCTCGGGCTGCGACGCGGTGATGAAGTCGCGGTTGAGGTCGAAGCCGTTGGCGTTGGCGCGGGTGCCCGCGACGCGGCCGTCGGGGTTGGCCGTGACGTTGAAATACAGCCGGTTGTGCGCGAGCAGCTCCTTGGTCTCGCCGTCCTTGGCCTTCGCGAGCTTCTCGATGAGCTTCAGGGCGGCGTCCGTGCCCTCCCACTCGTTGCCGTGGATGTTGTTGTTGATGAAGACCGGCGTCTTGTACGAGGACTTGACCGCCGGATCCTTCGCGGCGGCGCCCGGAGCGTTCTCGATGAGCTCGCGCATCCGCTCCTGCCGGGCGGTCTCCTTGGCCGACTCGGGGGCGGTGACGGTCACCAGGTAGAGCTGGTGCCCGCCCGCCGAACGGCCCGCGATCTCCACGCTCACGCGGTCGCCGACGCCCTGGATGTCGTTCAGCTTCGGGGCGATGGAGTGGTAGGGGGCCAGGCCCAGCTTTATCGAGTTGTCGTCAGGGTTGACGGGAGGCGGAGTGAGCTTCTGCTCGCGGGGATAGCCGCGGTCCTTGCCACGACCGGAGTCGAGACCAGGGCTTTCCGCAGCCCCCAGCGCCCGGTCGGCGGCGCTCTGCGGGGTCTTCGCGGCCCGCTCCGTACTGCTGAGGGGCGAGCCCTCGCGGAGGATGTCCCGGCCGCCCGGACGGGGGTCGGCGGTCGCGGCGCCGGGGGCGAGGGTGGTGAGGACAAGAGCCCCCGCCGAGGCGAGGGTGGTGAGCAGAACGGGTCTCGATGGCCGGGATATCCCCATACGTACCTCCTGGAGAGAAGCTGACGTAAAGCTGACGAGAAGCTGGAGAGAAGTCAGTAACGCGTGGTCTACCGGTTCAACCCCCGCGCAACAAGAGGGCCTTCAGCCTCACGCGTCCCGTGGACCGCAGCGCCGCGACCGGCGGATAGGCTGTGCCGCATGCGTGATCTGGGACGAGGCTTCGGCTATTTGATGAAGGGCCAGCGCTGGGTCGCCCAGCACGGCAAGCAGTACGGAGTCGGCCTGCTGCCCGGCCTGATCACCCTGGTGCTCTACGCGGCGGCCCTCGTCGCGCTCGCCCTCTGGGGCACGGACTTCATCGGCTGGGCGACGCCCTTCGCGGACGACTGGTCGTCGCCGTGGCTCGGCCTGTTCCGCGGCTTCCTCACGGCGCTCCTCTTCGCGCTCGCGCTCCTCCTCTCTGTGATCACCTTCACCGCGGTGACGCTCCTGGTGGGCCAGCCCTTCTACGAGTCGCTGTCGGAGAAGGTCGACATCTCCGTCTCCGGGTTCGCGCCCGAGTCGGGCCTGCCGCTCTGGCGCGAACTGTGGATCTCCGCACGCGACAGCCTCCGCATCGTCCTGCGGGCCGCGGTCTGGGGCGTACTGCTCTTCGCCCTCGGCTTCATCCCGGTCGTCGGCCAGACGGTCGTCCCGGTGGTCGGCTTCTGCGTGACGGGCTTCTTCCTCGTCGAGGAGCTGACGGCGGTCGCGCTGCAGCGCCGGGGCGTCGAAGCCCGCGAACGCCTCGCGCTGCTGCGCGGCCGCAGGCAACTGGCGTGGGGCTTCGGCACCCCGCTCGCCGTGGCCTTCCTGGTCCCGTTCGTCGCGGTGTTCCTGATGCCGGGAGCGGTCGCGGGCGCGACGCTCATGGCGCGGGAGCTGGTGGGCGAGGAGACCGGGGAAGGGGCGGACGACCCGGCGTCGGCCGCTACCGGCGGGCGTCCATAGCCGCCGTCAGGATCCGCCGTACCTGCGCGATGATGTCGAGGCGGTTGCGCACGAACTCGGGATCGGTGATCTTGCCCGTCGCCGGGTCCGTGTTGCCCGCCCCGAATTGCAGGATCGGCGTGTGCACATGGCCGCCGGGCAGCCGGTCGTGCAGCCCGAGCCGGTCGCGGAGAAGCGTCGCCCGGTAGGCGATCTCGTTCGACAGGTAGTTGCCGCCGCCGCCCTCGCGGGCCGTCGAACCGGCGGTGGGCCCGTCCGGGCGGACCACGGGAGCGGTCTGGCCCGCCGGGATCTCGGTCACCGAGGTGTTGTCGTACACGGGGAAGCGGCCCGTCCCGGCGCTCACGATCTCCTTGTACGGGAGGGTCGTGGACGTCCACTGGGGCTGCGTGGCCGGGTCGCTGACCGGGACCGTCTCCGTACGCGAGAGCTTCTCGTTGTCGGGGAAGCCGCCCCGCCAGGCCCCGTTGGTCCGCTCGATGTCGAAGCGTCCCGCACGGCCCTGGCTGACGGTGGTGAAGAGGTCGACGCGGGGGAGATGCGGACGCAGGGTGCGCTCGACCGTCCCCTGCTCGAAGTCCTCCCAGCGGACGGGGAAGACGACGGTCTCCACGCGTGCGGGCCCGTCGGCGGTCTCGATGACGGTGCCGTCGAGCGCGAGGGCGGTGGCACCGGAGGGATTGCTGATGCGGACGTCACGGTCGAGCGTGAAGGGGTCGAAGCCGGTGAGGAGGACGCGCTTGATGCGGTGGCCCGCGCTGTCCTTATTCGGGTGACTCTTCGGATAGCGGATGGAGTCGTGCCCGCGCGAGGAGTCCTCCAACTCCCGTATGAGCCGGGCGCGCTGGGCCTCGCTCACCCCGAAGTGACCTGGCTCCCACTGCCGCAGCTCCCGCGTCATGCCGAGCCGGGCCCAGTACAGCGGCCGGTCGTCGTCCCGGCTCAGGTCCCCGCTCTCCCCGGCCCCGGGCCCCCGCCCCTGCGCCCGCTCGACGGCACGCCGCCACAGGGCGTCTCCCTGGCGTACGACGATGCGCTTGGCCTCGCCGTACGAGTGGGCGCGTTCGAGGGCCCGCGCGAACTCCGGGGCCACGGCGTCGAATCCGCTGCGGCGCAGGATCTCCTGCGGGGCCGCCCGGTCGAGGCGCTGCTCCTCGGCGGTGCCGGCCGGTGCGGTGGCCGCCGAAGCGGGTACGGCGGTGAGGGAGAGCAGGAGAGCGACACCGAGCGTGGTGAGCCGCGGGGAGACGGGGGGCGTAAGTGACACGGGAGTCCTTCCGTGGCCGGTGGGGTGGCCGAAGTATCGCGGCAGGAAGGCGGCGCCCGCCAGAGCATGTCCGCAACGTCCTGCCTGCGCGACCAGCTCTCACCGGCCCCCGGCGGCGTGATCCGCGAGGACCTCGCCGATCACGTGGCGCGCGATCCGCGCGATGGTGGGGTTCCTCGTCCGGTAGTACGGCAGCTCGATGAGCGCGATCGAAAGAGCCCAGCCACGGCCACGCGCCCACGTCGCGTCGTCGACGTCCAGGGCGGCGCGGAAACTCTCCCGCGCGTCGGCGGACAGCAGGCTCCACGCGGTGATCAGGTCTACGGCGGGTTCGCCGTGCCCCATGCATCCGAAGTCGATGACGGCGCTGAGACGGCCGTCGGCGGTGAGCAGATTCCCCGGTTGCAGGTCGGCGTGGACCCAGACGGGCGGCCCGTCCCACCGGGGGGCGCGCAGGGCGGCGTCCCAGGCGGCGGTGGCGGCGTCGGTGTCGATGACGCCGTGCAGCTGCGAGATGGCATCGCGGGTGTCGGCGTCACGGGGCGCGAGGGGGCCGCTGCGGTAGGCGGGAGGGGCGTCGGCGGGATCGACGCCTCGCAGGGCCGTGACGAACGCGGCCAAGTCGGCGGCGAACAGGCCGGGTTCGTCGAGCCCGCCGATCGCCGGGTTCTCCCCGTCGAGCCAGCGGTAGACGTACCAGGGCCATGGATACCCCTCACCGGGCTCGCCCTTGCCCAGCGGCGCGGGAATGGCGACGGGCAGCGAGGGCGCGAGCCGCGGCAGGAGAAGCACCTCGCGCTCCACGTCACCGACACCTCCCTCGATACGGGGGAGCCGCACGGCCATGTCGTCGCCGAGACGGTAGATGGCGTTGACGGTGCCGTTCGAGTCGACGGGCTCGACGGCGAGGTGCGCCCAGTCGGGGAACTGCGCGGCGAGCAGCCGACGTACGAGACGCGTGTCGATGTCGGCTTCGTGGGCGTGCATCTTGGCGGGAGACATGGGGCCTTCCGGGCAGCGGGGAAAGAGCGGGCCGACGTTGATCGAATCATGAACGCCGAACCGCACGCCCGTAGTGGTCGGCCACGGCGTGGAACGCCCCCTTCGGCTCCCAGTGCCAGCGGCCGGACGGCCCGTCCTGGGTCGTCTTCACGATGCTGTGGCTCGCCATGCCAAGGTCGCAGCTCGGCCCTGTGCGGGCCGCCGCCCTTGATCCCGGGCGGATCCCTCGTGTGGTCCACGACGTCCCGATGCCCGGCACGAACAGCACGAACTCGTAGCCCACGCTCAGGTGGACCGCCGCGCCCTGCCGTCGCCGCCCCAGTCTCGCCAGCGGCGCCCCGCCGCCTCGACCGCCGTCGTCTACGCCGTGGGCGACCCTGGTAGGAAAGTGCCGCCCCCCAAGCTCACTTGAGTAGCGCGCAGCGCCTCCAGGAACGGCTCCACCGCCGGTGGAGCCACCCGGCCCCGAGCGGTCGCCGCGTACACGGTGCGCGGGGGAGCGTCCTCGTCGTGCACCGGGACCAGGGTGATGTCAGGGCGGACGGACTCGGCGGCGAGGGCGGGCACGAGGGTGACGCCGAGGCCCGCGGCCACGTAACCCTGCTTGGCGGTCCACTCGGCGACGACATGAGCGACCCGTGGGCGGAAGCCGTGCCGGTGCGCCTCCTCCAGGAGTGTCCCCTCGGCGTGCGCGCTGCCGGATATCCAGTCCTCCCCGGCGAGTTGGGCCAGACGTACGGAGTCGTGGCCCGCCAGGGGGTGGGCCGGGGGGACGGCGACGTACAGCCCCTCGTCCAGGATGTGATGCAGCTCGTACGCGTCCATGTCGCCGCTCAGCGCGCCGCCCGTCGAGGAGACGATCGCGAGGTCGAGGCCGCCGTCCCCGAGGCGGGCGAGAAGAACCGGCGTCAGACCCTCCTCACGGGAGAGCGTCACGCCGGGATGCCGGGCACGGAACGCCGCGATGGCCCGCGGCACGAGCGCCGCGTCGGCCGTCGCGAACGCCCCGAAACGCAGGGTCCCGCCGGTCAGGTCGCGCAGGGACGCCAACTCCCGCTGCATGGCGCGCAGTCGGGCCACCGTCTCCTCGGCGTGCGGCAGCAGCGTACGGCCGTGCGCGGTCAGGCGTACGCCCCGCGGCAGCCGGTCGAAGAGCGGGTCGCCGCCGAGGGCCGCCTCCAGCGAGGAGATCTGCCGCGAGACGGCGGACTGCGTCCAGCCGAGGTCGCGGGCGGCCACGGTGAAGGACCCGTGCCGCGCGACGTCCAGGAAGACGCGGAGCCAGACGGTGGAGAGGTCGGGCGGTGAGGGCTGGGCCTGGATCGCCTGGGCCTGGGCGGCCTGGGTCTGGGCGGTCTGGGCCATCCGTGCGGCATGCGGAATCGGCATGGCTCGCATGCTAGACATTCGCTTGTCGCATCGATTGCCCGGCCCTAGCGTCGGGGCATGGAAAAGATCGCGTTTCTTGGCCTCGGACACATGGGCGCGCCGATGGCCCGCCAACTCCTCGCGGCAGGGCTCCCGTTGACTGTCTGGAACCGGACCGCGGGGAAGGCGGAGCCGCTGGTGGAGGCGGGAGCCCGGCTCGCCGCCGACCCCGCGGAAGCCGTGCGTGACGCCGATGTCGTCATCACCATGCTGGCGGGCCCCGACGCGGTGCGTGCCGTCGCCGACGCCATCGTGCCGGAGCTGCGGGCAGGCTCCCACTGGGTGGAGATGTCCACCGTGGGGCCCGATGTCGTACGGGAGTTGGGGGCGAGGGTGCCGGTCGGCGTGACCCTCGTCGACGCGCCCGTCATGGGGAGCACGGACAAGGCCGCGTCGGGGCGGCTCGGCATTCTCGCGGGGGGCGACGCGGACGGCGTCGAGCGGATTCTCGCCTGCTTCGGCCCGGTGACCCGGACGGGACCGCTCGGTTCGGGCGCGGCGCTGAAGCTCGTCGTCAACACCGCCGTCATCGGAGGCGTGGCCCTCGTGGCGGAGGCGATGAAGCTGGCGGACGCTCTGGGCCTTGACGAGGAGACGGCCAGGGAGGCGCTGGCCGGAGGTCCGCTCGGGGGCGCGGTGGGCCGCGCCTTCGTCACTGATGTGCATTTCGGCAGCGACCTCGCGGTGAAGGACGTCGCGCTCGCGACCGTAGTGACTCAACTCCCCGCCATGGAAGCCGTATTGGCCCACTACGAGGCTGCCGCCGCCGACCCGGATGTCGTCCACGAGGACATCGCGCGGGCGGTCACCCACATCCGTTCCCGGAACACCCAGTAGCAGACCCGACTCGAACAGGAGCAGCAGCCGCACCATGAACATAACCATCGACAACCCCGCGTCGGCGCCCCAGCCCCTGGGCCCCTACTCCCAGGTCGCCCGCGTCGAACTGGACGGCGGGGGCGCCCTGTTGTACCTCTCGGGACAGATCGCGGAGGGCGACGGCACCGCCGCCCAGAGCCGCGGCATCTTCGAGACCCTGTCCGCCCTGCTCAAGGCGCACGGCGCGACGCTCGACGACGTCATCAACATCCGTACGTTCATGACGGACCTCGGCGACCTCCCCGAATACGCCGCCGTGCGTGCTCGGTTCCTGACCGCGACGCCGCCCACCAGCACGACGGTCGAGGTGCCCCGGCTCTTCAGGCCGGAGGCGCTCATCGAGATCGACGTCGTGGCGGCCGTGACGGCCGCGTGATCACTGGCTGTCGGCGCCGCCGCCCAGCAGACCCAGGAAATCCCTGAACGCCCCCGCCATGTCCACCGATTCGGGGTCCAGGAGCCACTGGTACTGAAGCCCGTCCATCACCGCGACGAGGAGCGGCGCCGCCGCCTCCGGGGTGAGACCTCCGGGAAGCCGCTCGCCGTACTCCGCGCGCAGGACCGCCGCGAACTTCTCCCGCACCGATCCGTATCGCTCGGTGAAGTACTCCCGTGTCGGATGCCCGTCCGTGACGCTCTCGCCGAGCAGTGCGGAGAAGGTCTGGATGATGCCGGGGCGCATCGCGTTGTACTCGACGAGCGAGCCGAGCAGATCGAGGCGGATCTCGTTCGTCGGCACCGCGTCCCACTGGTCGCGGGCCTCCAGGACGGCGACGAGCAGGGCGTCCTTCGTGGGGAAGTAGTGCAGCAGGCCCTGCTGGGTCAGGCCGACCCGCTCGGCGACGGCGCCCAGGCTCGCGCCGCGGTAGCCGCGCTCGGCGATCACCTCAAGGGCGGCCCGCAGGATCTCCGCACGCCGCTCCTCACTCCTGGCCCTGATCGCCATCGTGTCCATCCCTCCACGTTCTCGGCCCTGCTCGGTCCTGCTCGCGGGACGACCGTACGTCATGTTCCCTAAAATATAACGCTCGGATTACGAAAACTACCGACCTACAGGTAGTCGAGGCAGGATGGAGGGAACGCACGGAACGGACTTCACGCGGACTTCACACGGACTTCGACGGACTACAACGAGGAGGCACCGCCATGGCGGGAACCCAGGGCCCCGGAGCCACGCAGGCCGACCAGGCGCGCGAGGCGGTCGTGGAGGCCGCGCTCGCCGCGCTGGATCTGGACGCCAAGGCCCGGCTGCTCGGCGGGCGTGACATGTGGTCGCTGCACCCGCTGCCCGAGATCGGCCTGGCCTCCCTCGTGATGTCGGACGGCCCGATCGGCGTGCGCGGCACCCGCTGGACCGCCGACGACCCGTCCATCGCCCTGCCGTCCCCGACCGCGCTCGCCGCCACCTGGGACCAGGACCTCGCCCGCCGCGCGGGCACCCTCCTCGCCCAGGAGGCGCGCCGCAAGGGCGTCCACGTCCTCCTCGCGCCCACCGTCAACCTGCACCGCTCACCGCTGGGCGGCCGGCACTTCGAGGCGTACAGCGAAGACCCGTACCTGACCGGCGTGATCGGCACCGGCTACGTCCAGGGCGTGCAGTCGGGCGGCGTCGGCACGACCGTCAAGCACTTCGTCGCGAACGACGCCGAGACCGACCGCTTCACCGTCGACAACAAGGTGGGCGCGCGCGCCCTGCGCGAGCTGTATCTCGCGCCCTTCGAGGCCATCGTCGCCAATGCCCACCCCTGGGGCATCATGACCGCGTACAACCAGGTCAACGGCTCGACGATGACCGAGCACCGCTATCTGGTCAACGAAGTCCTGCGCGGGGAGTGGGGCTTCGACGGCTACAACGTCTCCGACTGGATGGCCGCCCGCTCGACCACCGGCGCCATCGAGGGCGGCCTCGACGTCGCCATGCCGGGACCGCGGACCGTGTACGGCGACGCCCTCGCCGATGCGGTGCGCGGCGGCCGGGTGAAGGAGTCGACGGTCGACGAGGCCGTGCGGGGCGTCCTGCGTCTGGCCGCCCGCGTCGGCATCCTCGAAGGCGCCGAACCCGTGGTCACCGACGTGCCCGCCGAGATCGACGGCGAGGCGCTCGCCCGCGAGATCGCCCGCCGCGCCTTCGTCCTCGTGCGCAACGAGAACAGCACCCTGCCGCTCAGGCCGACCGCCTCCGTCGCCCTCATCGGCGCCGCGGCGCGCGACGCCCGTGTCCTGGGCGGCGGCTCCGCCACCGTCTTCCCCCCGCGCGTGATCTCTCCGCTCGACGGCCTGACGGCGGCGCTCGGCGACGACTGCCTGACGTACGCCGTCGGCGCCGACCCGAGCGACGAACTCGCCCCCGCCGACAAGGGGTTCGAGCTGCGCGCCATCTGCCGCGACGCCGAGGGCAACGTCCTGGGCGAGGGCAGCCTCCCCTCCGGCCAGGTTCAGTGGATCGGCGACGACCTGCCCGACGGAGTCACCCACGAGACGATGGCCTCCATCGAGGTCCTCGGCACGTTCACGCCGCGCGAGAGCGGCGAGCACTCCTTCGGCACGCGCGGTCTCGGCGCCTTCACGCTCACGATCGACGGCGAGGTCGTCTTCGACGGGACCGAGGTGATGGGCGCCGCGTCCGACCCCTTCGAGGCGTTCTTCGGCTCACCGGTCGAGCGCGCCAAGGTGAGCCTGACGGCGGGCGAGAGCGTCGAGGTCTCCCTGCTCCACCCGCTCGACAAGGAGTACAAGGCTCCGCTGCCCGGAGTGGTGTTCTCCTTCGTGCACCTCGGCCCGCGGCGCGACCCCGACGAGCTGATCGCTCGGGCCGTGGAGGCGGCGCGGGGAGCCGACACGGCGGTCGTGGTCGTCGCCACCACCGAGCGCGTCGAGTCCGAGGGCTTCGACCGGCAGGACCTGCGCCTCCCGGGCCGCCAGGACGACCTGGTGCGCGCGGTGGCCGCGGTCAACCCCCGCACGGTCGTGGTCGTCAACTCCGGCTCCCCGGTGGAACTTCCGTGGCGCGATGACGTCGCGGCGGTGCTGCTCGGCTGGTTCCCGGGCCAGGAGGGCGGCGCCGCGCTCGCCGACGTGCTGCTCGGCGCCCAGGAGCCGGGCGGGCGGCTGCCCACCACGTGGGGCGCCCTCGCGGACGCCCCGGTCACCCAGGTCACCCCGGCCGACGGCGAACTCGCCTACTCCGAGGGCGTGTTCATCGGATACCGAGCCTGGGAGAAGACCGGCGCCACCCCCGCGTACGCCTTCGGCCACGGCCTCGGCTACACCGACTGGACGTACGAGTCCCTGACCGTGGAGGGCACGACGGCCACGGTCCGCGTCCGCAACTCCGGCCCGCGCGCGGGTCGCGAGGTCGTCCAGGTCTACCTCGCCCCGACCACGCAGGACGACAACCGCCCGGCCCGCTGGCTCGCGGGCTTCGCGGGCGCCGAAGCTGCCCCCGGCGAGAGCGTGGAGGTGCGCATCGAACTCCCGCGCCGCGCCTTCGAGATCTGGGACGACGACGCCAACTCCTGGGCGCACCAAGGAGGTTCGTACGAGATCCAGGCGGGCCGCTCCCTCGCCGACCGCAGGCTGAGCGAGACGGTCGTCGTCTGACCTCAGCGAACCGAGAAGGCTCTCAGTGAACCGAGAGGCCCTCTCAGCGAACCGAGAAGCCGTACACCGTCTCCGACTCGTACACCCCACCCGGCCGCAGCTCCGTGCTCGGAAACTCCGGCCGGTTGGGGGAGTCGGGGAAGTGCTGCGTCTCCAGGGCGACCCCGTCCCCGGGCGCGAACGGCAGCCGCTCCTCGAAGTGATCGGCCGTGTACAGCTGAAGGCCCGGCTCCGTCGTCGCCACGGTCAGCACGCGCCCGGACGCCGGATCGCTCAGCTCCGCCACCTCGACCGGCCGCGCGGTGAGCCCCTTGTCGAGCACGTAGTTGTGGTCGATCCCGGCCCCGACCTTCCGCGCGTCCCGGAAGTCGAAGCGCGTCCCGTCGACGTCCTCGTACGCCCCCGTGGGAATCTGCGCCCCGTCCGTCGGCGTGATGCGCGCCGCCGCGATCCGCAGCTCGTGCCCGCCCGCGCCGCCGCTCCCGGCCCCCGCGAGATTCCAGTACGTGTGGTTGGTGAGGTTCACGAGCGTCGGGGCGTCGGTCGTCGCCTCGTACGCGATCCGCAGCGCGCCCGCCTCGTCCAGCGAGTACGTCGCCGACACCGCCAGCCGCCCGGGATAGCCCTCCTCGCCGTCCGGGCTCACCCGCGAGAGCCGCACCCCGTGCTCGACCTCCGCCGCCTCCCACACCCGCTTGTCGAAACCGGCGGTGCCGCCGTGCAGCGCGTTGGGCCCGTCGTTCCGCGCCAAGCGGTACGTCCGGCCGTCGAGCGCGAACTCGCCGCCCGCGACCCGGTTCGCGTACCGGCCCACCAGCGCCCCGAAGTACGGCCCGGGGTGGTCGAGGTAGCCCTGGAGACCGTCGAAGCCGAGAGCCACCGGCCCGCACCGCCCCGACCGGTCCGGAACTTCCGCCGACTGGATGATCCCGCCGTACGTCAGGACGCGTACCCGCACCCCGCCCCTTTCCAGGGTCCAGCGATGGACGGGCGTGCCGTCGGGGAGCGTCCCGAAGAGTTCACTGCGCATGATCGCGACCCTACGCCGGGCCGCGCGGCTCTCAGGTGCCAGGATCCTTGGCATTCTTGGACTTCACCTGGCGGTAGGCCAGCTCGGCGAGGCGCGACTGGCCGTCCTTGCTGGGGTGGAACCAGTCCCAGGGGCTCAACTGGTCGCCGTCGAAGCGGTACTCGAAGACCGCCCCGCCGTCGTACCGGCAGCGCAGATCCTTCGCGCACACCTCCTTGAGCACGTCGTTGTACGCGACCACGCGGCTCTGCACGGTGGCCCGCCGCTGCGTCGCCGCCGCGTCCCGCGCGTCCGGGTCGGCCAGCATCGAGGCGCAGATGCCCAGCTTCCAGATCTGCTTGCCGAGCGCGTTGGTGCGCCCCTGGGACCAGAGCCGCTTCAGATCCGGCACGGACGTCACGTACACCTGCGTCTTGGGGAGCTCGCGCCGCAGCGTGCGCATCGCCTCCTCGAAGTCCGCGCGGAACTCGGCGACCGGCGTCATGGAATCCACCGAGGGACGGCACGCGTCGTTCGCGCCCGCCATCACCGTGATCAGCTCGGGGCGCTTGAGCGTGGCCTGCTCCATCTGCCCGGGCAGATCCGCCATGCGGGCGCCGGTCTTCGCGTAGTTCCAGCTGTGCTCGGCGGCCCGCTCCTTGCCGAAGAGTCGGGTGGCGAGGCTGCGCACCTCGGAGTCCGTGCCGGTCGCCCAGGACGCCTCGGGGCAGTCGGCGAGCACCGAGCAGGCGTCGAAGCCGCGGGTGATGGAGTCGCCGACGGCCGCCAGGGAGTCCGGATTGGTGTCCCAGGTCGGGGTGGGCTTGGGGGACGGCTTGTCGCGCGCGGACGGCCCATTGGGCGCGGGGGAGTTGCCGCCCGAGGCGTCGCACGCCGTGAGCGCGGTGGCGCCGAGAAGAACCGCCGTCGCGGCGGCGACGGCGGCACGTGAGCGGTGCCTTCGGTTCCGCATCCCCAGGTCCCCTCTGTTGCCGTACGCCGGTCTGTTGCCGTGGGCCATTGCGCTGCCCTAGGCCGACCGCGCCGTTTCGGCGCCCCTGCGAGTGAATGGTGGGCGATTCCTGGCCTCGGGACCGACGGTACGTCACACTCCTTGTTCCGCCGCACGGTAGCCTCGCCACCCAGTGGCACCCTGCTCTTCCGGTTCCGCTAAATTACATCACGTCACATCTGTCCCGTTTTCGGGAGTTTCCCGAATTCAGGGCGACAACGCTCGGCACGGGCGCGAGGCCGCTGGGGAAGGCGAACCTCGACCCACACTGGAGGTCCCGGTGACGACACGTGGAGTTCTGTACGTGCACTCCGCACCGCGCGCGCTGTGTCCGCACGTCGAATGGGCAGTCGCGGGCGTACTCGGCGCGCGCGTCAACCTCGACTGGATCAGGCAGCCCGCGGCGCCCGGCAGCTGGAGATCGGAGTTCTCCTGGCGTGGCTCGGTGGGCACCGCGTCCAAACTCGCCTCCGCCCTGCGCGGCTGGCAGCTGCTGCGCTTCGAGGTCACGTCCGAGCCGTGCTCCACGGCCGAGGGCGAGCGGTACAGCGCCACGCCCGAACTCGGGATCTTCCACGCGGTCACCGGCATCCACGGCGACATCCTGATCCCGGAGGACCGCCTGCGCGCCGCCCTGGCCCGCTCCCAGGCCGGCGAGAGCAACCTGGAGGCCGAGCTCGCCAAGCTGCTCGGCAAGCCCTGGGACGACGAGCTCGAACCTTTCCGGTACGCGGGTGAGGGCGCTCCGGTGCGGTGGCTGCACCAAGTCGTGTGACGCGTGCGCGAAGGGGCCCCCACCAGACGGTGGGGGCCCCTTCGGCTACGTACGACCGGGTCAGACGGTCCGGAACGCGAGCACCACGTTGTGGCCGCCGAAGCCGAACGAGTCGTTCAGCGCCGCGATCCTGCCCTCGGGCAGCGCGCGGGCCTCGTCGCGGATGACGTCCGCGTCGACCTCGGGGTCGAGGTTCTCGATGTTGATCGTCGGCGGTGCCATGCGGTTCTTCAGCGCGAGGACCGTGGCCACGGTCTCCACGCCGCCCGCGCCACCGAGCAGGTGACCGGTCATCGACTTCGTGCTGGCGATCGCCATGTGGTCGACGTCGTCGCCGAACGCCTTGCGCAGCGCCTTGATCTCCGCGACGTCACCCTGCGGCGTCGAGGTCGCGTGCGCGTTCACGTGCACGATCTCGGCGGGCTTGAGGTCCGTCGTGTCGATCAGGTTCTGCAGGGCCGCGGCGATGCCGTTGCCGGACGGCTCGGGCTGCGTGATGTGGTGGGCGTCGGCCGAGATGCCCTGGCCGACGGCCTCTGCGTAGATCTTCGCGCCGCGGGCCTTGGCGTGCTCCTCGGACTCGAGGACGATCACGCCGGCGCCCTCGCCGAGCACGAAGCCGTTGCGGTCGACGTCGTAGGGGCGCGAGGCGCCCGCCGGGTCGTCGTTGTTCTTGGACATCGCCATCATGTTGCCGAACGCGACGATCGGCAGCGGGTGGATCGCCGCCTCCGTGCCACCCGCGACGACGACGTCGGCGCGGCCGGTGCGGATCATCTCGATCGCGTAGCCGATGGCCTCGGCGCCCGACGCGCACGCCGAAACGGGGGTGTGGACACCCGCGTGGGCGCCCAGCTCGATGCCGACGTTGGCCGCCGGGGAGTTGGGCATCAGCATCGGCACGGTGTGCGGGGAGACGCGGCGTACGCCCTTCTCCTTGAGCACGTCGTACTGGTCGAGCAGGGTGGTCACGCCGCCGATGCCGGAGGCGATGACCGCGCCCAGGCGGTGCGGGTCCACGGAGGTGTCCTCGCCCGCCTTCGCGGTGTAGCCCGCGTCGGCCCAGGCCTCCTTGGCGGCGATCAGCGCGAACTGCGCCGAACGGTCCAGCTTGCGGGCCTGCGGGCGCGGAAGGATCTCGCCGGGCTCGACGGCGATCTGGCCCGCGATGCGGACCGGAAGCTCGGCCGCCCAGTCCTGCTCGAGAAGACTGACACCGGAACGGCCCGCGAGCAGACCTTCCCAGGTCGAGGCTGCGTCGCCACCCAGCGGTGTGGTTGCGCCGATACCGGTGACGACCACGGTGCGATTGGTCGAGTTCACAGGAAATTTCTCCACGGTGTTGAGGGGATCAGCGGCGCCACCGCCGGGTGGCGACAGCAGAGCAGCCTTATCAGGCCTGGTGCTTGAGGATGTAGCTGGTCGCGTCGCCGACCGTCTTGAGGTTCTTGACGTCGTCGTCCGGGATCTTGACGTCGAAGCGCTCTTCGGCGGCGACGACGACCTCGACCATGGACAGCGAGTCGACGTCCAGGTCGTCGGTGAAGGACTTGTCCAGCTGGACGTCCTCGACCGGGATGCCGGCGATCTCGTTCACGATCTCGGCGAGACCGGCGACGATCTCTTCCTGAGTGGCGGCCATGTTGGCGCTCCTTCTATGTATCCAGAGGGTGTGGCGCCCGCCGCGGCAGCGGCAGGTTGGTTTTACAGCCGTACGGATCGGATGATCCGGACGTGATGCCTAGGGGAGGGTAACGACCGTGGCGGCGTACACGAGACCCGCCCCGAAGCCGATGACGAGCGCGGTGTCGCCGCTCTTCGCCTCGCCGGTCGCCAGAAGCCGCTCCATCGCGAGCGGAATCGAGGCTGCCGACGTGTTGCCGGTGGTGCGCACGTCACGGGCGACCGTGACGTGTTCCGGCAGCTTCAGAGTCTTCACCATCGAGTCGATGATCCGCTCGTTGGCTTGGTGCGGGATGAAGACATCCAGCTCGTCCGCGGTGATTCCGGCCGCGTCCAGCGCCTGCTGGGCGACCTTCGCCATCTCGAACACGGCCCAGCGGAAGACCGCCTGGCCCTCCTGCGTGATCGCAGGGAACTTGATTTTGCCCGCACTGTCGAGCGGCAGCTTCGAGACATCGCCGATGTGGAGGTCGTTCCACGCCACGGTCTGCTTGATGGTCTCGGACTTGTCGCCCTCGCTGCCCCAGACGGTGGGGCCGATCTGCGGTTCCTTGGCCGGACCGACGATCACGGCGCCCGCGCCGTCACCGAACAGGAAGGCCGTCGCGCGGTCCTCCAGGTCCGTCAGGTCGCTCAGCCGCTCGACGCCGATGACCAGGACGTACTCCGCGGAACCGTCGGTGATCATGCCCTTGGCGAGCGTCAGGCCGTAGCCGAAGCCCGCGCAGCCCGCGGAGATGTCGAAGGCGGCGGGCTTGCCCGCGCCGATCTTGTCCGCGATCTCGGTCGCGATGGCCGGGGTCTGCTTGAAGTGCGAGACGGTCGAGACGACGACCGCGCCGATCTGCTCCGGGGCGATGCCCGCGTCGGCGATCGCCTTGCCGGAGGCCTCGACGGACATCGCGGCCACGGTCTCCTCGTCGGAGGCCCAGTGGCGGGTCGCGATGCCGGAGCGGGAGCGGATCCACTCGTCGGAGGAGTCGATCGTCTCGAGGATCACCTCGTTGGGCACGACACGGGTCGGGCGGTAGCCGCCGACACCCATGATGCGCGCGTACGGGGCGCCCTTACTGGGCTTGATCTTCGACATGCTCTCCTGGCTCCTTCTCAGGCACCCGCCGCGTCGGCGGCGGATGCGGTGTCGGCGATGAGCTCAGATGCGGCGTCGAGGTCGTCGGGTGTCTTCAGGGCCACCGTCCGCACGCCGGGCAGGGCGCGCTTGGCGAGACCGGTCAGTGTGCCGCCGGGGCACAGCTCGATCATCGCCGAGGCACCCAGGTCCTTGAACGTCTCCATGCACAGGTCCCAGCGCACGGGGTTGGCCACCTGGCCGACCAGGCGGGACAGGACGTCCGCGCCGGTCGCCACGGCCTGGCCGTCGCGGTTCGAGACGTACGTCAGCTTCGGGTCGGCCGGGTCGAGGGCCTTGGCGGCCTCCTCCAGCGTGGCGACCGCGGGTGCCATGTGGTGCGTGTGGAACGCGCCCGCCACCTTCAACGGTACGACGCGGCGGACGCCTTCGGGCTTGTCCTCGGCGAGCGCCGCGATCTGCTCCGCGGTGCCCGCGGCGACGATCTGGCCCGCGCCGTTCACGTTCGCCGGCGTCAGGCCGAGCTTCTCCAGGTGCGGGACGGTGACCTCGGGGTCGCCGCCGAGCAGCGCCGCCATGCCGGTCTCCGTGACCGCGGCGGCGTCGGCCATGGCCAGACCCCGGGTGCGCACGAGACGGAGCGCGGCTTCATCGCTGAGCACACCCGCGAAGGCGGCGGCGGTGATCTCACCGACGCTGTGCCCCGCGACCGCGCCGGGCTTGTTCGCGGCGAGGGCGTCACTGAGTGCCTCGGCGGAGAGCAGACCGGCGGCCACGAGCAGCGGCTGGGCCACGGCGGTGTCGCGGATCGCGTCCGCGTCGGCCTGCGTGCCGTAGTGGGCAAGGTCGAGCCCGATGGCGTCCGACCACGCGCCGATGCGGTCGGCCGCACCGGGGAGGTCGAGCCAGGGGGTCAGGAAGCCGGGCGTCTGAGCGCCTTGGCCGGGAGCGACGAGTACGAGCACTCTCACACTCTCTCTTGTGGACGGTACAAGCCGCCCGTGGGGACAGGGACGAAGAACCGGTGGGGGAATTGTAGGGGCCCGACAAAATCCTACGGTTGGAGATCTCCGTCGGCCAGACGCCCCAGGATCAGCGCGATCCGCAGCGTGAATGCGGAGCGTACGTCCGATGGCGACCAGCCGGTGACGTCTGTCACACGTCGCAGCCGGTAGCGCACGGTATTGGGGTGAACGAAGAGCATCCGGGCCGCGCCTTCGAGACTGCTGGCCTGTTCCAGATAGACGCTGAGCGTCTCCAGGAGCGCGGAGCCCGCTTCCTCCAGTGGTCTGTAGATCTCCTCCACCAACTGCTCGCGCGCGGCGGGATCGCTCGCGATCGCGCGCTCCGGCAGGAGATCGTCCGCCAGGACGGGACGCGGGGCGTCCTGCCAGGCGGCGCAGGCCTTGAGCCCGGCGGCCGCGGCCTGCGCGGACCGGGTGGCGGCCAGCAGGTCGGGGACGATGGGGCCGGCGACGACGGGCCCTGCCGCGTACGGACCGATCAGGCCCTTGGCGACATGCAGCGGATTGTCGCTGCCGCCCGCGATGACGACAAGACGGTCGCCGAGCACACCGGTCAGGACCTGGAGCTTGGCGTGCCGTGCGGCGCGGCGGATGGCTTCGACGGTGAGCTCGCTGTCGCCGTCGGGCGCGGTGCCGAGGACGACACAGACGTGCTCGGGGGAGTTCCAGCCGAGCGCGGCGGCGCGGGACACGGCCCCTTCGTCGGCCTCCCCGGAGAGCACGGCGTTCACGACCAGCGACTCCAGGCGGGCGTCCCAGGCACCGCGTGCCTCGGCGGCCTGCGCATAGACCTGCGCCGTGGCGAAGGCGATCTCGCGTGCGTACACGAGGAGCGCCTCGCGGAGGATGGACTCGTCGCCCGGCGCCGCGATCTCGTCGACCGCGGACTCCATCACCTCGATCGTCGTACGCACCATCTCCACGGTCTGGCGCAGGGTGATCGCCCTGGTCAGCTCGCGCGGGGCGGTGCCGAAGACGTCGGTCGAGATGGCCTGGGGGGCGTCGGGATGCCGGAACCACTCGGTGAACGCGGCGATACCGGCCTGGGCGACCAGACCGATCCACGACCGGTTCTCGGGGGGCATCGCCCGGTACCAGGACAGCGTCTCGTCCATGCGCGCGATGGCCTGCGCGGCGAGGCTGCCGGATGACTGCTCCAGGCGCTTCAGCGTGGCTGAGTGCGCGTGAGCCTTCCGGTGCGCGTCCTGCCGGGCGGCTTCCTCGTGGCGCGCGGCTTCCTCGTGGGCTGCCTGATGGGCGTCCTGGCGGGCTTCGTTCGCAGAGGGTTCGGGCACGGGGACAAGACTGCCTTATCGGGACGGCGGTGTGCGGTGCCGGGTCTAACGTGGGGTGTGTGATTGATGTACGGCGCTCCGGCGACCGGTACCGCGGCGGGGAACCCGCCGCCGGTGTCGAGACCTTCCACGCCTTCTCCTTCGGGCCGCACTACGACCCGGACAACCTCCGCTTCGGCGCGATCCTGGCCTGCAACGAAGAGCGTCTCGCGCCCGGCGCGGGCTTCGACGAACACCCGCACAGCCACACCGAGATCGTGACCTGGGTGGTCGAGGGCGAACTGACGCACCGCGACACGACGGGCCACGAGTCGGTGGTGCGCCCCGGGGACGTCCAGCACCTGAGCGCGGCGGGCGGCGTCCGTCACGTGGAACGCAACGAGGGCGGAGCCCCCTTGGTCTTCGTCCAGATGTGGCTGTCCCCGCTCAGCCCTGGCGGCGACCCGTCCTACGAGGTGGTCCACGGCATCGCGGACTCCACCCCGTACGCGGTCCCGGCCGCGGGCGCCCTCCTCCACGTCCGACGCCTGACCCCAGGCGAACGCACGGCAATCCCGGACTCACCTTTCGCGTACGTCCATGTGGTACGGGGCGAGATCCGCCTGGACGACGAGGAGTTGACCCCAGGAGACGCGGCCCGGATCACGGCCGGGGAGGGGCTGGAGGCGGTGGCGGGCGACGGGGGGCCGGCGGAGCTGCTGGTGTGGGAGATGACTGGGGTGTGAGCGACCCGCCCCGTCGCTGTGGGCAGTCGTGCCGCTGGGGCGGCACGGGTGGGCACAGCGGCGGCACCCCGCCCCCGCCGGGCTGCGGAAACGCTCCTTGCGGTGACGGTGCTGCGGGGTACTGCTCAAGGCTGTGGGGCCCGCCCGCAAGGCCCGCCCGTACGCCCCTTACAGCTCGGAGAGCACCGCATCGGTGAACGGAGGCCACGCCTCAACGGCCCACGGCCCGAACGCCCGATCCGCCAGAGCGACACACGCCGCCCCCGCATCGGGATCGACCCAGAGGAACGTCCCGGCCTGCCCGAAGTGCCCAAACGTCCGGGGCGAAGAAGAACTCCCGGTCCAGTGCGGCGATTTGGAGTCCCGAATCTCGAACCCGAGCCCCCAGTCGTTGGGACTCTGATGCCCGTACCCGGGAAGCACACCCTTCAGCCCCGGATACGCCACAGACATCGCCTCGGCCACCGTCCGCGGATCAAGCAACCGCGGCGCCTGCACCTCCGCGGCGAACTTCACCAGGTCATCGACAGTGGACACCCCGTCCTTGGCGGGCGAAGCCCCTCCGTCGAGCGAGGTCGCCCCCATGCCCAACGGCTCGAGCACGGCCTGCCGCAGATACTCCCCGAAGGGAATGTCCGTCGCCTTGGCGATGTGATCCCCGAGCACCTCGAACCCCGCGTTCGAGTACAGCCGCCGCGTCCCGGCAGGCGCGGTCACCCGGTGCTCGTCGAACGCAAGCCCACTGGTGTGCGCCAGCAGATGCCGCACGGTCGACCCCTCGGGCCCAGCAGGCTCATCGAGCTCGACCGCCCCCTCTTCGTACGCCACAAGCACCGCGTACGCCGCCAGCGGTTTGGTGACCGAAGCGAGCGCGAAACGGTGCCCGGTGGGCCCGTGCGCCCCGACGACCGTGCCGTCCGCACGCACGACGGCGGCGGCAGCGGTAGGGACCGGCCAGTTCTCGATCAACGCCAGGCTCTGCATGCGTACGAGCCTAAGCGCCCTACAGGCTCAGCCGCATCGAGGGGTCGGGCTTGCGCACGAAGCCGAGCGAGGCGTACAGCGGCTCCGCCTCCGCCGACGCGTTGAGGTCGACACTCCCCGCACCACGCTCCCGGAACCAGTCGAGCAGCACCTCCATACAGGCCCGCGCATACCCACGCCGCCGCTGATCCGGATCGGTGGCGACGCTGAACACGTAACCGATGACGCCCCGCGGATTGCCCGCCCGCCCGATGCGGTAGTCCAGGCTCCCCACCACCAGCGCCGCAAGCTTCCCGGGCCGGTCCGGCCGGTCGACGACGAAGGCGGCGAAATCGCCGTCAGGATCGGCCAGTTTGTCCCGGACGACAGGAAGGGACTCGGCATGCCAGCTGATGTCGGACTCGGAGGCGGACGCTGAGCCGGTGGCGAACACCGAGTCGATCATCACCTGCCGCAGCCTGATCAGTTCCTCGGCATCCTCTGGCGTGGCGCGACGCACAAGACTCATGATCGGCACCGTAGTCACCGTATGAACCGGCGTCCTCCGATTTTCCGAGGGTTTGTCCACGTCACATATTCCCTCCCGGTTCTGCTTGCTTAGAGCGCACTCCAAGGTTCTAGCGTGGTGGTCATGACGGTGATGGAGACCGAGACCCGCACACAGGGCCCCACGCAGAGCGTGACCGAAGCGACCGCCGGTGCCGCCGGTGCCGCCGGTGCCGCCGGAGCGGCCGGAGCGGCCGGAGCGGCCGGTGCTGCCGGGAGCTCCGACAGCGCCGACAGCACCGACGGCGTTGGCGCCAGGCCTGACGCTTGCGCCTCGGCGCCCACCGCGCACCCCCGCCCGACCGGACAGGACCACTACACGATCAGCGAGGTCGTCGCCTTCATCGGCCTGACCGCGCACACCCTGCGCTGGTACGAGCGAATCGGCCTGATGCCCCACATCGACCGCTCCCACACGGGCCAGCGCCGCTACCGCAACCGCGATCTGGACTGGCTCACCTTCGTCGGCAAGCTCCGCCTCACCGGCATGCCGGTGGCGGACATGGTCCGCTACGCCGAGCTGGTGCGCGAGGGCGACCACACCTTCACCGAGCGCCACGAACTCCTCGAACAGACCCGCCGCGACGTCCGCACCCGCATAGCGGAGCTCCAGGACACGCTCGCCGTACTCGACTACAAGATCAACTTTTACGCTGACGCCCGCCCGGCGCCGGAGAGGCTCTGAACACTGATGACCGCAGAGACCCCCAAGACCCCCGAGATGCCTACGACCCCCGGGACGGCTGCGACCCCCGAGACGGTTCCGACCCCGGAGACGGCTGCGGCGACGGGGACCCCCGGGAAGACCCCCGCCCGGATCACGAAGGTGCAGCTCGGCACAGGCGGCCCCGAAGTCGGCGTCCAGGGACTCGGCTGCATGGGCATGAGCTTCGCCTACGGCCCCACCGACGCCGACGAGGCCCGCGCGACCCTGGAGCGCGCCCTCGAACTGGGCGTCACCCTCTACGACACCGCCGACGCCTATGCCGCCGGTGAGAACGAGAAGTTCCTCTCCCCCTTCCTCAAGGCACACCGCGACGAGGTCGTCCTCGCCACCAAGTTCGCCCTGGCCATCGACCCGGACGACCCGACCAAGCGGATCATCAACAACGACCCCGCCTACATTCGCGCCTGCATCGACGCCAGCCTCCAACGCCTCGGCGTGGACGTCATCGACCTCTACTACATGCACCGCCGCAACCCCCAGGTGCCGATCGAGGAAACGGTCGGCGTGATGGCCGAGCTGGTCGCCGCCGGCAAGGTCAAGCACCTCGGCCTCAGCGAGGTCACAGGACCCGAACTCCGCGCCGCCCACGCCGTCCACCCCATCGCCGCCGTCCAGTCGGAGTGGTCGCTCTTCAGCCGTGACATCGAGCAGGGCGTCGTCCCCGTCGCCGCCGAACTCGGCGTCGCCCTCGTCCCGTACTCCCCGCTCGGCCGCGGCTTCCTCACCGGCTCGTTCGTCAGCGCCGACAAGGAACTCGGCGAGGACGACTTCCGCCGCCAGCAGCCCCGCTTCACGGGCGACAACGCCGCAGCCAACGCGGCCCTCCTCGAACCCGTCCGCACCGTCGCCGAAGCCCACGGCGCGAGCCTCGGCCAGGTCGCCCTCGCCTGGGTCCAACAGCAGGCCCAGGCCCACGGCCTGGCCGTCGTCCCCATCCCCGGCACCCGCAAGCGCGCCCGCGTCGAGGAGAACACCGCGGCCACCCACCTGAATCTCACCCCCTCCGAACTCGCCCTGCTGAACCCCATCGCCGCCCAGGTAGCAGGCGACCGCTACGCCGACATGACGTTCACCTCGGCGGGCCGCGAGTAAACAGGCAACCAGCTGCCCCGCAGGCGTGACGGCCCCCGCCCCAACTGCCCACCCTGCGGCACACCTTGCGCCGCATACCCCACCCCGCGGGACCACCTGACGATCCACCCGGCGGCTCCTCGCCCCGCAGGGATCCCACCGACGGCGTGCCTGGCGCCGCCCTGCAGGGAGGCGTCTTGCTCGGCGGTGATGCCACCGGGCGGGGTGCCGGGCGACCCCCTGCGGGCCGGCTCCTTGCGCGGCGGTGGTGCTACCGGGCGGGCGCCTGGCGATCCACACTGCGGGGTGCCATCCGGGGCCCGGCATCACCTGGCGGGGCGGCTCGCACCGCAGGGTCTTCCAGGCGGGGTGCCTGGCGCCGCCCTGCGGGGAGGATCCTCGCGCGGCGGTGGCCCCACCCGGCGGGAAGCTTGGCGATACACACTGCGAGGCGGCGTCTTGCTCGGCGGTGGTCCCACTCGGCGGGGGTGCTTGGCGATCCACACTGTGGGGCGGCGTCTTGCGCGGCGGTGGCCCCCACCCGGCGGGTGTCTGGCGATCCACCCTGCGGGGCGTCTGCGCCGCAGCGGTTCCCCCGGGCGAAGCTCCGCGAGGTGCCACTGCCGCGTTGCCTGTCCTGCGCTGGCACTCTTGCCGCGCATTCCTGCTGGGCAGGAGCCCTGCTTCGTAGCCCCGGGGCGACCCTCGCCCCGCAGCCCCCGGCAGTTTCTCTGCCACGAAGCCCCCGCCCGGCGGCGCCCCGCAATGCAGCCCCCTCCACGTAGCGCTCCCGCCTCCCCCTCCTGGCAAGGACCCCGTCGCCCATTCCTTCACGCCAGCCCCAGTGCGAAGACCGCGAACCCGGCCGCCAAGAGACCGGCGAGTGCCCTTCGCGCATGCGTGGCTCGCTTCCACGGGGCCTCGAAGCCGCGGGTGTAGCGGCCTATCAGCAGCAGGAGCGATCCGAAGACCGGAAGCCAGGCGATCCGGGCGGCTATCCAGGCCCAGGTGTCCGGACCCGCCGTCAGCCCTGGCACCGTGCCGCCGAGGAACGAGCCGGGCACGGCCGCCGCGAGCATCGCCGTCTGGTGCCAGCACAGGATCGTCATCGCCGACAGGTTGATCACGACCACCGGTGCCCAAACGGCGGGCCTGCGCAGCAACTTGCCGATGCGTTCCCGCAGCAGGATCGCCGCCCCGCTCTGCGCGGCGGCCAGCGCCAGGACCAGCAGCGACGGGGGATGGGAGTTCGTCCGGGCCTCACCCGGGACGCCGACCATCGACGTCGGATAGTGGAAGACGAGCAGCAGGGCCGCGAAGAGGGCTGTCCCTCCGACGAGCAGCAGCCACCCTCCGCGCCTGGCCAGCTTCTTCACACCCCAGCTGACGCCCAGTTGATAGGCGAACATCCAGCCGGGCAGCAGATTCAACAGGCTCAGCCAGGACGGCATGGCCTCCCCGAACGGGCCGTAGCGCAGTAAGTCGACGACGGCGACCGATCCGAGCAGGGGCATCGCGGCCCAGGCGCCGAGCCGCTCGGCCGCCTTTATGCACCATGGGGTGAGCGCGGTGATCGCCGCATAGATCCCGACGAACCACAGTGGCTGTATCACCAGCGTGGACCCCGTGCGCAGAGTCGCGCCCGGCACCCCCATCGCGTACAGCACCGGGATCAGTGCGGCCCAGACAGCCGTCACTCCGAGGACCGGACGCCCGAGGCGTGCCACTCGCCCGCGCAGCCAGCGTCTCGTCGACTCGCCGCGCGCCGCCGCCCGGCGATACGACAGGACGGAGGCATAGCCGCCCACCAGGAAGAAGATGCCCAGCATCTGCAGCAACCAGCTGAGCGGCGCGAAGAATCCGAACGACGCCAGAGGGCTGGCATTGTGCAGCGCCCCGCCCGCGTCGAGCGTGAATCCGCCGAGCAGCCAATGCCCGGTCGGCACGGCGAGCAGGGCGAGCGCACGCAGCCCGTCTATGGCCCGGTCGCGATGTGCGGGTGTCTTGGCGTCGATCGCCGACGCGGTCCTGCGCAGGGTGGTCAGTGGTGTGAGGCTCATGGCCGCTCTCCGATGGGGCGGGCGTCGGCGGGCGCGCTTCCGGCGGTGCCGTCGTCCGGGATGCTGGGGGCAGTGGTCTCCGCTATGGCGGCGAAGGCCTGGAGGGAATCCGTCCCCGGGGCGAAGTAGCCGGTGTGGCCCTCGGCTCGCTCTGCGGGAACGCGTCGGGCGCCGAACCCCGGATCGGCCGGGTCCTCGCCATGGCCGAGGCCGAACAGCTCGACGTTCGGCACGTCACCGATCCAGTCGCTGTCGTCCTTGGCCGCCCACACGCGGGCGGAGGTGTGCAGATCGGCCACGCTGTCCGCGCGCATGCCGGGTGAACCGAGCACCACCAGGTCGGACGCCGGAAGTTGCGGGGCGGCCAGACCGCACACCACCGAGCCGTAGCTGTGGCAGAACACGGCGGGGCGTGGGGCGCCGGACGCCGTCAGGCCCTGTACGAACTGGGCGAGCCGTGGCGCGCCGGCCTCCGCGAGCCGCCCCGTGGCGGCGTCGGGGCCGAGGCCGACCGGGGTGGTGTACCCGGCCCAGGCCACCACGGCTGTGTCGTCGCCCGCCGTGGCGTGCAGGGAGCGGGCCATCCCGGCCGGTGTGCCGTACTGGTCCTTCGAGCGGTCGAAGGTGCTCAGGTCCATGTCGGAGCCCGGGACCACAACGGATACGTGCCGGGCGCTCGCCAAGTCTCCGTAGACCTCGGCTACTTGACCTCTGCCACGTGGGTCGAACGCGAGTATCTGCCGACCGGGGCTCAGGAGCTCTTCGTAACGCGCGACGAGAGATCGGGCCCGCTCGTGGTCCTGGAGGGTGAGGCCCGGGTCGCTCTCACGCTTCTGCTCACGGGCACGCTCGGCTTTCAGGGAGAGGGAGTTGGCCTTGAAGCGCAGAGCGGTCGGGGCGCCGTCCAGATTGCCGACGACCGAGGGGTGCCGTGCGGCCAGCCTGTGCTGCTGGGCCTCGCTCAACGAGTCGAAGAACGCGGCGACTCGGGCGGGGGAGGTCGCTGCCGGATCCGGCAGCCGAACCCCCCACGTATGGTCCGCGCGCCAGGCCTGTGTGCCCGGCGGTGGGCCCGTGAGCGGCTGCTGCTCATTTCCGACTGCCCAGCCGGTCGTGCCGGTCACGATCGTCGTCGTGAGCGCCGCGGCGATCAGCGTCCGCTTGCTGCGGGCCTTCCAGCTCCCGCGGGCTTTCCAAGAACGAAGGCGCATGGCCCGTCTCCCTCCCCATCTCGTGGCACGCTCTGGCGTGACGAGGGGAAAAGTAGGGAGACGGTGCCCTGCGGCACCTCACACTGGGGAGCCAACTCGCAGGTCGTACCGGGGTATGTGGAGCTCATACCGCGGTACGGGGGAGAGAGTTCTACTGCTCTCCGGGCGTGATCAGTCCCGACTCATAGGCGAAGATCACGGCTTGTGCACGGTCTCGCAGGTCCAACTTGGAAAGCACCTTGCCGATATGGGTCTTCACGGTCTGCTCGGCGAGGACCAAACGCTCGGCGATCTCCTGATTGGACAGACCGCGCGCGATCAGCACCAGTACCTCGGTCTCACGCGGCGTCAGGCCGTTCAGCCGCAGGGACTGGTCATTGCGCGGCCGCTGCTTGGCGAAGTCCGTGATCAGGCGTCGCGTCACCGACGGAGCGAGCAGCGCCTCGCCTGCCGCCACCACGCGTACCGCGGAGATCAGATCGGCGGGCGGGGCGTCCTTGAGGAGAAAGCCCGAGGCTCCGGCGCGCAGCGCCTCGTACACATAGTCGTCCACGTCGAAGGTGGTGAGCATCAGCACCTTCGGCACGTGCACCACCCCGGGCGGCGGGTCCAACAGGGCGCGGGCGGCGGCGAGTCCGTCCATCTCGGGCATCCGGACATCCATCAGGACGACATCGGGATGGGTGTTGCGGCTGACGTCGACGCCCTCCTTGCCGTTCCGTGCCTCGCCCACGACGTCGATGTCGCTCTGGGCCGCAAGGAGTGCGGCGAAGCCGGCCCGCACCATGTTCTGGTCATCGACGATGATCACGCGGATGGTCATGCGGTGCCGGAGTCCTTTTTGAGGAGGGGGAGTTGGGCCGCGACACGGAAACCGCCGTCGGGCAGCGGCCCGGTGTCGACCGTGCCGCCGACCAACCGTACGCGCTCGCGCATGCCGACGAGACCGTGACCTGTGCCGCTGTGCTCCAACGAGTCGGGTGTTTCCGTGGGCGGGCCGTTGACCACGAGGATCAGCAGATGCTCCTCGTCCAGGGTGACGGTGATGGTGGTGCGTGCTCCCGGAGCATGCCGCATCACGTTCGACAGGGCTTCCTGGACGATGCGGTACGCGGACAGGTCGACGGCCGGTGTGACGTCGGCCAGCTGTGTGAGCACCGACAGTTCAGGACGTGACAGATCGATCGGTACGCCTGCGCGCACCGTCGCCTCCACCAGATGCGGCAGCCTGCTGAGCCCCGGCTGCGGAGCCCTCTCGCCCGGTGCGTCCTCGCTGCGCAGCACCGCGAGCAGCCGCCGCATCTCGGTGAGGGATTCACGGGCGCTGGCCGCGATGCTCCCGAACTCCTCGCGCGCCGCGTCCGGAAGGCCGTCGAGGCGGTAGGGCGCGGAGTCGGCCTGCACCGTGATCACCGACATGTGGTGAGCGACGACGTCGTGCAACTCCCTTGCTATGCGGGCCCGTTCTTCGAGGAGGGTTCGCTGGGAGCGCTCGGCCTCGCTGATGGTCTCCTGCTCGATGAGTCTGCGCTGCGCGTCGCCACGCTCGCGCAGCAGCGCGCCCATCAGCAGCGCGACGCCGCTCAGCACGATCAGCAGCACGCTGGTGTCCTGGCTGCCGGCGTCGCGGAACGCACCGAGGACGAGGCTCACGACGACGGTGACCAGCCAGATCCCCAGGAGGGTGCGGCGGCTCTCGCGCAGGGACAGCAGGAGGCACACGACCACGTACCCCACGATGATCATGGCTGTCCAGGGGACGGGGCGGTCGTCGCCCATGGACAGCGTCACGATCGCCCCGATGACATCCGCGACGATGACGATGCACCAGGCGGCCAGGGGGCGGCTGATGGCCAGCAGCAGCGGCGCGGCCTGCGCGACGCCCAATGCGCCCGCCAGGCCGCCGTTCACCCCATAGTCGTTCGCCAGCACCTGGGTGGTGACCGGGATGAGTGCCGCGACGAAGCCCAGCGCGATGATCAAGGGAAGCAGCCGCATCCAGCGCTTGGGCGCCCGGGCGAGGAGCGGCTCGGCCCGCCCCACGGGTGTGGAGAGGAAGGCCCCTGCTCTGCCGAGCCCCTCGCGGACGCCCGCCGTCGCACGCTGAAGGGTGACCCCGCGCCCGTCCGGCTCGGAGGCCGGTGGGCGGGGGTCCTGGTCCGGTGGTGTCGATGCGCTGCTCATGGCCTGATCAGCGTAGGCATGAAGCACGGCCTGCGGCGTCGTACCGCGGAGCTGACCTGCCCCTCATACCCCGGTACGAACCTGGCTTCCCTCGATACCCAGGTATGACCCGAGGCGGGGCGGGGCCGGGGACTCGGGACCGGTGGCCCGGGTCCCCGCCGGGTCACAGCTCCGCGAGCAGCTCGGCCTTCTTCGTCGTGAATTCCTCGTCCGTGAGCAGACCGGCCTGATGCAGCTCGCCGAGGTGCCGGATGCGCTCCGCGATGTCGGCCGGGTCGCGACGGGCCACCGGAGCGTCGCCGGGGACCGTGCCGGGCGTCAGGGCCGGGCCCGATGCCCGCACGGCGGCGAGCACCGACGCCGCGAACGGCAGCGACTCGTGCACCGGCCCGTACCCGAGACCGAAGACGACAGCCGCGGGATCCTGGTCCGCCTGCGCGGGCTGGGCGAGCGGAGTCTCACGGCGCAGGAGCCGCAGATGGCCCTCGAAGACCTCCGGCGAGCGCCACTCGACGCCGCTCAGGTCCGTCACCAGGAAGCTCTGGTCGCCGGCTTTCCACTTCGCGGACGAAGCGCCCGTCCAGAACCACCGGAAGGCCACTGACTTGCCGTCGAAGGACGCCTTGCCGTCGTACGCCTTGAACTGCAACGGAGTCTCCGGCGGGGCCACCAGATAGCGGTCCGGAGGTCCGCAGTCGCCCTCTGTGAGCTGGGCCCGCAGCTCGTCCGCGTAGTACTCGGCGAGCGTCTCCCGCTCGGCGGGCAGCACGAGTCGATACGGGTCACAGCCGTCCTTGAGCTGACCCGCGGCCACCTCCATCAGCGGATCGGCGCCCGGTCTCGGCACGGCGTGCAGGACGACCGTCCCGCGCTTGCCGGGAGTAAGTGTCACCGCCGCGATCGCCTCGTGGGGGATGCGGCGTTCGCCGAGCGCCTGAAGGAGCTTCGGCGTGCGGATCCCCCGTTCGAAGCGGATGAGCACGGAGTCGGACTCGAACTCCCAGGCGGCATGAAATCCGGCCAGTACGTCACCCATGCGGCTCATCGTAGGCGGCACGCGCGCCTCCGTCCCTCCTGCGGCGTGCCGCTGTTTTGTCGATTTCTACGCGCGTCAGGCCACTGCCGTGCCGGAAAATTCCTTCCGGCACGCGTCATCCCCGCTCGCGCACCGCACCGAGCGGTACGAACCAATGCCGATGTCGGCGAAGTTCCTGAGGCTCTCCGTGCCCGGCTCGAAATAGCCGGTGTGGCCGATGGCGCCCCGTGCGGACAGCACGCGCGCGCCGAAGTCCCGGGAGACGGGATCGGCACCGTGGCCCAACCCGCCGACCTCCATGTTTGGCACATCCTGGATCCAGTCGTCGCCGTCCCTTGTGGCCCAGATCCGGGCACCTGTGCCCAGCTGCGCCGCCGTGTCCGCGCGCATGCCGGGGCTGCCCGCGACCGCGATGTCGGAGACGCGGGAGGGCAGCTGCCGCGCGGCGACCCCACACACCACCGAGCCGTAACTGTGGCAGTACAGCGCGACCGGCGAGTGGCCCGGCAGACTGCGGACCAGAGAATTGAGCCGGATCGCGCCCTCATCCGCGCGCATGGACGTGGCCGCGTCCACGCCGAGGCCGACAGGCGCGGTGTAGTCGGCCCAGGCGATCACGGCGGTACGCGCGCGTGGGCTCGCCGAGTGCTCCGCGCCGTACAGCGCCTTGGCCATGCCGACAGGCGCCGAGTACTTGCGGTTCGTCCGCTCGAACGTCAGCAGGTTCGTGTCCACCCCGGGCACCACGACCGACACCCTGGAAGCCCGGTCGAGGTCTCCGAAGACCTCGGCGATACGACCCGACCCCATGGGATCGAAGGACAGGACCTGCCGCCCCGGGTGCATCATCACGCCGAAGCGCTTCATTCTGCGCTCCGCCTCCTGTTGCCCGAGAGGGGAGAGCCGGTTGTCGTGCATGCGCTGTCGCTCGGTCTTGCGCGCTTGGTCCAGGGCGATGCGGTTCGCGCGATATCGCAGCTCTACGGGGGCACCGTTCATGTTGCCGACCGCTAGGGGGTAGCGGGTGGCGAGTCGGGTGCGCTGCTGCGCGCTGAGCGACGTGAAGAAATGAGCGAGCTTGCCGGCCGGGGCACTGGCGTCGGGCAGGGCCCGTCCGCTGATGTGCCCGCGCTCCCAGGCGGAGAGCGAGGCCGCGAGCGGCGATGCGGCGTCCTTGTGGTGGCGCACCGCGGTCCAGCCCGTGGTCGCCAGCATGACGAACACGACGGCGAGCGCGAGCAGTGCGCGCCAGGCGCTGAGTTGAGGGGAGGAGTCGAAGGAAGTCACTACGGAACACCCTAGGAGAATCGTGATGCCTACCGTGCACCGGGTGAGGCAGATCACGTTTCCTGTGGGGTAATTGAGGCAAAGCGGGCGCGCTTTGAGCGTTTCCGTCACGCTCCGTAGGCGCCGTGTGCGCGCAGTGCGCCCGGGGTCGCCACTACTGACGGTGCATCAATCAGTCACTCAACGTGTTGATTTGTTCGATGGGTCGACCCATCGCGTGACCCGACTCGGAGTGAGCGCACCGTCACTCCGCACGCCAGTTCTCCGCCAACGCGGGTCCCAGGTGGTCGAGATATGACTCGGTGATCGCGCGGATCGACTCCACGCTCGAGTCCTCGCCCGCACCCCACAGCCGCCCGGTCACGCGCATCACTCCACTGAAGGCGGCCACCACCACGCGCGGTCGGGGGTCCGTGTCCAGGTCGAGCCCCTCACGCTCGGCGATCACGCGCGCGATCTCTTCCTCCATCTCGATGGACCGGCGCAGGTGGGCGGCGAGCAAGGAAGGGGTGGACTCGATCATCTGGTAGGTCCGCATGTGGAGTTCGACCGGGACGACCTCCTCGATGGAGCGGCCCATCGCGTCCCAGGCCCCGATTACGGCCCCACGCAGGGCCGCGAACGGAGCTTCGTCGGCAGGGCGTTCGCGCAGCGTCTCCACGAACCGCTGCTCCACCATCTCCTGCACGGCGAAGGCGGTCTCCTGCTTGTTGGTGAAGTACCGGAAGAACGTGCGCTGAGAGACGTCGACGGCTTCGGCGATCTCGTCGACCGTCGTCTCCTCGAACCCCTTGGTCGTGAAGAGCTCGAGCGCCGCGCGCAGGAGCGCGTCACGGGTGCGCTGCTTCTTGCGCTCGCGCAGTCCGGGCCGAGAGGGCTCACCGGAGATGTCTCCGGAGGTCTCGGCCTGCGGTTTCGCGGGGTCCGCCGCTCGCTGCTCGGTCCTCACGCCATGGCCCTCTTTCCACCGTTCTGACCAGCTCACCATACCTGTGAGCTACGTGACAGTTACCGACTTGTGAAATGGTTTGTCAACTGTCAGCGACTGACACTAGCCTCGAACGCATGACTAGTCAGATCACCGTCGACAAGGCGGACAAGGCGCCGGAGCCGTCGTCCGCTCCGGCCCCGGCCAAGGGGCTCCGCGGCCACCCTTGGCTGACGCTCTTCTCCGTCGCGATCGGCGTGATGATGGTCGCCCTGGACGGCACCATCGTCGCGATCGCCAACCCGGCCATCGCGAAAGACCTCGGCACCACCATGGCCGGTGTCCAGTGGATCACCAACGGCTACCTTCTCGCGCTCGCCGTCGCGCTGATCACCGCCGGCAAGCTCGGTGACCGGTTCGGTCACCGGCAGACCTTCCTGATAGGCGTGGCGGGCTTCGCCGTCGCCTCGGGTGCCATCGGCTTCTCCAGCAGCGTCGGCCTGGTTGTCGCCTTCCGTGTGCTCCAGGGCCTCTTCGGAGCCCTCCTGATGCCGGCAGCGCTCGGCCTCCTGCGCGCCACCTTCCCCGCCGAGAAGCTGAACATGGCGATCGGCATCTGGGGCATGGTCATCGGCGCCTCGACCGCGGGCGGCCCCATCGTCGGCGGTCTGCTCGTCGAGCACGTCAGCTGGCAGTCGGTGTTCTTCATCAACGTGCCGGTGGGCGTCATTGCCCTCGTCCTCGGCCTGGCGATCCTCAAGGACCACCGCGCGGAGAACGCGCCGAAGTCCTTCGACATCCCCGGCATCGTCCTGCTGTCGGGCGGCATGTTCGCGCTGATCCTGGCCCTCATCAAGGGCTCGGAGTGGGGTTGGGGCGGATCCAGGACGCTGCTCTTCCTCGCCGGTGCGGTGGTTCTCTTCGCGCTCTTCGCCTTCTGGGAGACGAAGGTCAAGGAACCGCTCATCCCGCTGGGCATGTTCAGGTCCATCCCGCTGTCCGCGGGCACGGTCCTGATGGTGCTGATGGCCTTCGCCTTCATGGGCGGCCTGTTCTTCGTCACGTTCTATCTGCAGAACGTGCACGGCATGAGCCCGGTCGACAGCGGACTGCACCTCCTGCCACTGACGGCCATGATGATCGTGGCCTCGCCGATCGCCGGCGCGCTCATCACCAAGTTCGGCCCGCGCGTCCCGCTCGTCGGCGGCATGGTGGCCACGGCCATCGCGATGTTCGGCATGTCCACGATGACGACGGACACCGCGACGCTGCCGATGTCGCTCTGGCTCGGCCTGCTCGGCCTTGGCCTCGCACCCGTGATGGTGGGAGCCACCGAGGTCATCGTCGGCAACGCCCCGCTGGAGCTGTCCGGCGTGGCGGGCGGTCTGCAGCAGGCCGGCATGCAGGTCGGCGGCGCGCTCGGCACGGCGGTACTCGGCGCGGTGATGGCCGCCCGGGTCGACGAAGACCTCCCCGCGAACTGGGCGGACGCCAAGCTTCCGCCCATGACGCCGGACCAGCTCGACCAGGCGTCCGCCGTCGTCGAGATGGGCGGAGCCCCGGTCCCGCCGAAGGCGCCCGAGCCGGTCGCCGAAGCGATCACCTCGGTCGCGCATGACACATTCGTGTCCGGCATGGGCCTGGCCTTCACCGTCGCCGGTGTCGTCGCGGTCATCGCGGCCCTGGTCGCCACGTTGACCAAGCGAGGCACCAACGCCGACGCGGGCGCCGGAGTCGGACACATCTAGCCACGCTCGCGCACATCTGGCCGCGCTCGCGCCGGTCGCGCTCGCGCATCAGGGAAAGCCCCTCAGGGTTCAACTGGGGGGTTTTCGCCTATCTGGGTGACGCACATCCGTACCCCTTCCGATGGAGCTGGCGAGTGGGTCACAGTTCTGGCAAGTGATCGACACGACACGGGAGTTGAAGCAGATGCGTACGACCATGCCCACGTCCTTCGCCGCGGCCGCGCTCGCCACGGTGATCCTCACCCCCGCACAGGCCGGTGCCACGGCATCGTCCACACACGCCGATCTCGCGACACCCGTGAAGCACGCCGGGGCATCCGCGCCACCCAGGCTCGCCGGTTGCGGGCCGGGGGAGCTCTGTCTATGGGGAAAGGCGGAGTTCAAAGGCGCCCGACAGACGTACGAGCTGTCCGAGATCGACATCGAGAGCTGTGTAGCGCTGCCGGAGGGGGGCAGCGCTCAAGCACTCGCCAATCGCACGGGCCGGCCGGTCACCACGTATCAATCCGCGGAGTGTGCCGAGACCGGCGAGTTCGACACATACCCAGGGGGTGGCAGCTGGGTCCCCGAATCGCCCTACCGCGTCCGGGCGTTCAAGGTCTGGGAGAACTGACCGGAGGGACGTCAGGACCATCCGCGGCCGGCGCCGGCCGCGGAACCTCCGCCGCACCGGGCACCGCCCCAGCCGCACCCATCCCTGCTCCCGCCGCCACGGCAGGCACCGCCCCGCCCGACAGCGCGGTCACCTGTGCCCGTAGCGCTCGCACCTCCGTCGTCAGAGCCTCGATCGCCGCCGTCTGGCGCCGCTCCTCGACGTCGTCCCGGTCGAAGCGCGAGATGAACCAGGCCGCGATATTGGCGGTGACCACACCCAGGAGCGCGATGCCCGACAGCATCAGGCCGACCGCAAGCACGCGGCCGAGCCCGGTCGTCGGCGCGTGATCGCCGTAGCCGACGGTGGTCATCGTGGTGAAGGACCACCACACCGCGTCGCCAAGGGTCTTGATATTGCCGTTCGGTGACTCCCGCTCCACCGAAAGGACTGCCAGCGAACCGAACATGAGGAGGCCCACGACAGCCCCGGCGACATACGTCGTCAGCTGAATCTGAGATGCCATCCGGGCCCGGCGCCCGACCAGCAGCAGAGTCGAGACCAGCCGCAGCAGCCGCAGCGGCTGCAACATCGGAAGGAGGACAGCACCGAGGTCGAGCCAGTGCGAGCGGACGAACTGCTTGCGATGGTCGGTGAGGTAGAGACGTACGAGATAGTCCGCGGCGAACGAACCCCAGACGATCCACTCCACCACGGTGCACGTGGTTCCGACGCTCTTGCTCGCGTCGGGCACCACGATGGGCACGGCGTAGGCGACGGCGAAGGCCACCGCGAGCGCGAGGAGCGGACGTTGGGTGCGTCGCTCCCAACGGAGCTGTGCCGGTTGGTGCTTTATGGGCGCTTCCATGCGCGCATCGTAGGAAACGCCGGAGGGCGGCGGGAGCCTCCGCCCCACCACCCTCCGAACGACCTACGTGCTACAGGGCACCCTTGCACCATGAGTGCTCGCCAGTAGCTGCACCGCTGGCGGTGCACCCCGGGCGCTCCACCCCCGGCGCCGCACCGCCTAGGCGTCGCCCCCAGCGGCGCCCGGGTCGGCCGCCGTGACGTCGAGCAGCTGGTAGCGGTCGATGGCCTGCTTCAGTACGGAGCGGTCGAGCTTGCCCTCGCGGGCCAGCTCGGTGAGCACGCCGACCACGATCGACTGCGCGTCGATGTGGAAGAAGCGGCGGGCAGCGCCGCGGGTGTCCGCGAAGCCGAAGCCGTCAGCACCCAGGGACTGGTACGTGCCGGGGACCCAGCGGGAGATCTGGTCGGGGACACTCCGCATCCAGTCGGAGACGGCCACGAACGGGCCCTCGGCGCCGGACAGCTTCTGCGTCACGTACGGGGTGCGCTGCTCCTCCTCGGGGTGCAGGAGGTTGTGGCGCTCCACGTCGACCGCCTCGCGGCGCAGTTCATTCCAGGAGGTCGCCGACCAGACGTCCGCCTTGACGTTCCACTCCGAAGCGAGGATCTGCTGGGCCTCGACCGCCCATGGCACCGCGACACCGGAGGCGAGGATCTGCGCCGGGATGGCGCCCTGCTCGCCCGCCTTGAAGCGGTAGATGCCCTTGAGGATGCCGTCGACGTCCACATCGGCGGGCTCGGCCGGGTGCTGGATCGGCTCGTTGTAGACGGTGAGGTAGTAGAAGACGTCCTCGCTGTCGGGGCCGTACATCCGGCGCAGGCCGTCCTTGACGATGTGCGCGATCTCGTAGCCGAAGGCCGGGTCGTAGGCGACGCAGCCCGGGTTGGTCGAGGCGAGCAGCTGCGAGTGGCCGTCCGCGTGCTGGAGCCCCTCGCCGGTCAGCGTCGTACGGCCGGCGGTGGCGCCGAGGACGAAGCCGCGGGCCAACTGGTCGGCCATCTGCCAGAACTGGTCGCCGGTGCGCTGGAAACCGAACATCGAGTAGAAGACGTACACCGGGATCAGCGGTTCGCCGTGGGTGGCGTAGGCCGAGCCCGCGGCGATCAGGGAGGCCGTGCAGCCGGCCTCGGAGATGCCGTCGTGCAGCATCTGACCGGTCGGGGACTCCTTGTAGGCGAGGAGCAGTTCGCGGTCGACGGCCTCGTACTGCTGGCCGAGCGGGTTGTAGATCTTCGCGCTCGGGAAGAAGGCGTCCATGCCGAAGGTGCGGTACTCGTCGGGGGCGATCAGCACGAAGCGCTTGCCGATCTCCTTGTCCCGCATGAGGTCCTTCAGGATGCGGACGAACGCCATGGTGGTGGCGATCGACTGCTGGCCCGAGCCCTTCTTCGCGGCCGCGTACGCCTTCTCCTCGGGGAGCGGGAGCGGCTTCGAGCGGACCACGCGGGTCGGGACATAACCGCCGAGGCCCTGGCGGCGGTCGTGCATGTACTGGATCTCTTCCGAGTCACGGCCCGGGTGGTAGTACGGCGGGGCGCCGTCCTCCAGCTGCTTGTCCGTGATCGGGATGTGCAGGCGGTCGCGGAAGCCCTTGAGGTCGTCGACCGTCAGCTTCTTCATCTGGTGGGTGGCGTTGCGGCCCTCGAAGTTCGGGCCGAGCGTCCAGCCCTTGACCGTCTGCGCCAGGATGACGGTCGGCTGGCCCTTGTGGGCCTTGGCGGCCGCGTACGCCGCGTAGACCTTCTTGTGGTCGTGGCCGCCGCGGCCCAGGTGCAGGATCTGCTCGTCGGTCATGTTCTCGACCATGGAGCGCAGGCGGTGGTCGTCGCCGAAGAAGTGGTCGCGGATGTATGCGCCGGTCTCGGTCGCGTACGTCTGGAACTGGCCGTCGGGCGTCGTGTTGAGCCGGTTGACCAGGACGCCGTCGCGGTCCTGTGCGAGCAGCGGGTCCCAACTGCGGTCCCAGACCAGCTTGATGACGTTCCAGCCAGCACCGCGGAACTGCGACTCGAGCTCCTGGATGATCTTGCCGTTGCCGCGCACCGGGCCGTCGAGGCGCTGGAGGTTGCAGTTGACGACGAAGGTCAGGTTGTCCAGGCCCTCGCGGGCGGCGATGGAGAGCTGGCCGAGCGACTCGGGCTCGTCCATCTCGCCGTCGCCGAGGTAGGCCCAGACGTGCGACTTGGAGGTGTCGGCGATACCGCGCGCCTCCATGTAGCGGTTCATCCGCGCCTGGAAGATCGCGCCGAGCGGGCCGAGGCCCATCGAGACGGTCGGGAACTCCCAGAAGTCCGGCATCAGCCGCGGGTGCGGGTAGGACGAAAGTCCGTTCGGAGCCTTCGACTTCTCCTGGCGGAACGCGTCGAGCTGCTGCTCGGAGAGCCGGTCGAGGAGGAACGCGCGGGCGTAGATGCCGGGGGACGCGTGCCCCTGGAAGAAGATCTGGTCGCCGCCGTCGCCCTCGTCCTTGCCGCGGAAGAAGTGGTTGAAGCCCACGTCGTAGAGCGAGGCCGATGAGGCGAAGGTGGCGATGTGACCGCCGACCCCGATGCCGGGGCGCTGGGCGCGCGACACCATCACGGCGGCGTTCCAGCGGGTCGCGTTCAGGACCTTGCGCTCGATCTCCTCGTTGCCGGGGAAGAACGGCTCGTCCTTGGTGGCGATCGTGTTGACGTAGTCCGTGCTGCGCATCTCGGGGACGGCGACACGCTTCTCGCGCGCGCGTTCGATAAGCCGGAGCATCAGGTAGCGGGCCCGCTCGCGGCCGCGTTCATCGACCGCGGCATCGAGGGAGTCGAGCCACTCCTGGGTCTCTTCGGGATCGAAGTCCGGGACCTGACTCGGCAGGCCGCCAATGATGATCGGGTTGCGATCGGATCCGGAAGCCACGCTGTTCCTTCGCTGTTGGGGCTTTCGCCTGGGTTCTGCCTGGCTGTGAGACGTTCCCCATCGTGTACCGCGTAGGCGGAATCGTCATCTCTACTGAGAGGTAACCGAGGGGTCCGCCCGGCGGCCCTGGGGTAGGCTCGACCAAATCGCAACGATACGCCCATCCCGCCTAGCCGGTTCGTAAGGCCGTTCGGACCTCAGTTCCGTTCGGTGTCGTACGAGCGAAGTCGAGCGAAGTGCGAGCGGAGAAGGATCTGGCAGGTGGGCCTTGAGTTGCGGCGACACGGCCGGGAACGTCACCGTTTCAGCGGTCTTGACGGCCGGGTACTTGCGCGATCCGGCCCGCCCGTGTGGACTACCGCCAATGTCCCGCGCACGCGCGTGGGTGAAGGCATTCCCGAAAACATGATCAGGAGGCAAGCCGTGAGCGCGACCGCGGACCACGCGGAGGAGCGGACCAACCCTGCCGCGAGGCTGGGTTTCCAGCCCGAGCAGGTGGTCCAGGAGATCGGCTACGACGACGATGTCGATCAGGAGCTCCGCGAGGCCATTGAAGGGGTGATCGGCAGCGAGCTCGTCGACGAGGACTACGACGACACTGCTGACGCCGTGGTGCTGTGGTTCCGCGAGGACGACGGCGACCTGACGGATGCGCTGGTAGACGCCACCCAGCTGATCGAAGAGGGCGGCGACCTCTGGCTGATGACGCCGAAGACAGGCCGCGACGGCTATGTCGAGCCGAGCGACATCAACGAAGCAGCACAGACGGCCGGCCTCGCTCAGACCAAGAGCATCAACGCGGGCAAGGACTGGACGGGCAGCCGTCTGGTCACGCCGAAGGCGGCAGCCAAGAAGCGGTGAAGCTGCCGCTCAGGCAGCAGGAAGTCGACTGAGCCAATCGCTGTGAGCTGAGCCCCCACCGACGCATGCCGGTGGGGGCTCAGTCGTGCGTGGGGGGCCTGAGAGGCGGCGCGGAGAAGTGCCCGCCCTGCGGGTTGATCGGACGAAACGTCCGTTGCGTAGGGTGGTCGTCACCCGAACAGCCCCATCGAAGGGATGCGAACTCATGGCGCTCGCTGGAATCGCGACCGGCACCAAGGCCCCGGACTTCGAGTTGAAGGACAACCACGGCCGGACCGTGCGGCTGTCGGACTTCCGCGGCGAGAAGAACGTGGTGCTGCTCTTCTATCCGTTCGCGTTCACCGGTGTGTGCACGGGCGAGCTCTGCGCCCTGCGCGACGAACTGCCGAAGTTCGTCAATGACGACACCCAGCTGCTCGCGGTCTCGAACGACTCCATTCACACCCTGCGCGTATTCGCCGAACAGGAGGGCCTGGAGTACCCCCTGCTCTCCGATTTCTGGCCGCACGGCGAGGCGTCGCGCGCGTACGAGGTCTTCGATGAGGACAAGGGCTGCGCGGTGCGCGGCACGTTCATCATCGACAAGGAGGGCGTGGTGCGCTGGACTGTCGTCAACGGCCTGCCGGACGCCCGCGACCTCAACGAGTACGTCAAGGCGCTCGACACCCTGTGATTCCTCAGGGGTGACACCCTGTGTTTCTTCAGGTGCAGAGCCTGTGGCAGCCGGGAACCGGTCACTAGGATCCACTCGTTGATCCGATGGCAAGCACGACTGGGGCTCCCCGCCCCTGGACATCAATTGGGAGGATTTGTGGGAGTCAGCCTCAGCAAGGGCGGCAACGTATCGCTGAGCAAGGAGGCGCCCGGCCTGACCGCGGTTCTGGTCGGCCTGGGCTGGGATGTCCGTACCACCACCGGTACGGACTTCGACCTCGACGCCAGCGCCATTCTGACCAACGCCGAGGGCAAGGTCAGCAGCGACGGCAACTTCGTGTTCTTCAACAACCTGAAGAGCCCGGACGGATCCGTCGAGCACACCGGTGACAACACCACCGGTGAGGGCGAGGGCGACGACGAGGCGATCAAGGTCAACCTGGCGGCTGTTCCGGCCGACGTGGACAAGATCGTGTTTCCGGTCTCGATCTACGACGCCGAGACCCGCCAGCAGTCGTTCGGCCAGGTCCGCAACGCGTTCATCCGCGTCGTGAACCAGGCGGGCGGCGCGGAGATCGCGCGGTACGACCTCTCCGAGGACGCCTCGACGGAGACGGCGATGGTCTTCGGCGAGCTGTACCGCAACGGAGCGGAGTGGAAGTTCCGCGCCGTCGGCCAGGGCTACGCCTCGGGCCTGCGCGGCATCGCGCAGGACTTCGGCGTCAACGTCTGAGCCGAGTAACGCCCTCCGCCTTGTCGTCCGGCGCCGCACACCACGAGTGCGGCGCCGGACGCGCTCAAAACTCCTGCTCCCGGGCACTGCTCCCGAATCATGGGGGGGGACCGGGGAATCTTGCTCTCGAACCACGGGGAGGACCACATCATGGGCGTCACGCTCGCCAAGGGAGGCAACGTCTCCCTCTCCAAGGCCGCACCGAACCTCACACAGGTCCTGGTCGGCCTCGGCTGGGACGCGCGCTCCACCACCGGAGCCCCCTTCGACCTCGACGCCAGCGCGCTGATGTGCAACTCGGGCCGGATTCTCGGCGACGAGTGGTTCGTCTTCTACAACAACCTCAAGAGCCCGGACGGCTCTGTCGAACACACCGGCGACAACCTCACGGGTGAGGGTGACGGGGACGACGAGTCGCTCCTGATCGACCTCTCCAAGGTTCCCGCCACCTGCGACAAGATCGTCTTTCCGGTCTCGATCCATGACGCGGACAATCGCGGCCAGGCGTTCGGCCAGGTCAGCAACGCTTTCATCCGCGTCGTCAATCAAGCCGACCACCAGGAGCTCGCGCGGTACGACCTCTCCGAGGACGCCTCCACGGAGACCGCGATGATCTTCGGCGAGGTCTACCGCTACGGCGGCGAATGGAAGTTCCGTGCCGTTGGGCAGGGGTACGCGTCAGGTCTGCGGGGCATCGCTCTAGACTTCGGGGTCAATGTTTCGTAAAGCCGGGGACCGGCGCGGGGGAGACCGCTAAACGGGAGCCCGTACACACACGATTGGGTAGCCAGTGCTTCTGAAAACCTTCGGCTGGTCGTTCGCGGTTACCGCGCTCGGCCTGGTCGCGGCGGTGTTCTACGGGGGGTGGACAGGTTTCGGGATCGTGGCGATCCTGTCCATCCTCGAGATCTCGCTGTCCTTCGACAACGCGGTGGTCAACGCCGGAATCCTGAAGAAGATGAGTGCCTTCTGGCAGAAGATCTTCCTCACCATCGGTGTGTTGATCGCCGTCTTCGGCATGCGGCTCGTGTTCCCCGTCGCGATCGTGGCCATCAGCGCCAAGATCGGCCCGATCGAGGCTGTGCGTCTCGCGCTCAACGACAAGGACCAGTACCAGCAGCTGGTGACCGACGCTCACCCGTCGATCGCCGCGTTCGGTGGCATGTTCCTGTTGATGATCTTCCTCGACTTCATCTTCGAGGACCGTGACATCAAGTGGCTCGGCTGGCTGGAGCGCCCGCTCGCCAAGCTCGGCAAGATCGACATGTTGTCGGCCTGCATCGCGCTCATCGTGCTCATGATCGCCGCGATGACCGTCGCCACCCACGCCCACCAGCACGGTGGGACACACGTGGACAAGGCGGAGACGGTGCTCCTATCTGGCGTTGCCGGACTCATCACGTATCTCATCGTGGGCGGCCTCTCCGGCTTCTTCGAGAACAAGCTGGAGGAAGAGGAGGAGCGCGAGCACGAGCAGGAGGAAGAGGCCAAGCGGAGCGGCAAGAAGGTTCCTGCCGTCGTCATGGCCGGCAAGGCCGCGTTCTTCATGTTCCTGTACCTCGAGGTCCTGGACGCGTCGTTCTCCTTCGACGGTGTCATCGGTGCCTTCGCCATCACGAACGACATCGTCCTGATGGCGCTCGGTCTCGGCATCGGCGCGATGTACGTCCGTTCGCTCACCGTCTACCTGGTCCGCCAGGGCACCCTCGACGACTACGTCTACCTGGAGCACGGCGCGCACTACGCGATCGGCGCCCTCGCCGTGATCCTCCTGGTCACCATCCAGTACGAGATCCACGAGGTCATCACCGGTCTCGTCGGCGTCATCCTGATCGCCTGGTCCTTCATCTCGTCCGTCCTCCGCAACAAGCGAATCGCGGCAGAGGAGGGCAAGGGCTCGGGCTCCGAGAAGACCGAGGTGCCTTCCGGCGTCTGACCCAGAGTCCGACCCGTTCCCGGAGTGTGACGCGGGGCCGAGTGAGGAACGCTTCTGAGCGGGGCGGCCATCGAGGACGAGTCCTCCTGGCCGCCCCGTGGCATTCGTAAGGGGCCCATGGGGCTCCGGCACTTTTTTGGGGGCGGCGATGTCCTTCTGGGACGGTTTGTGGCGTGGGCGCTCGATGGACTACGAGTCGGGCAGCGCGGCGACCAACTCCATCGAACTCACCAAGCGGAGCCCGACGGTCTCGCTCAACAAACAGGGCGCGGCCACCGGCAACCTCCGGGTCAACCTCTCCTGGCAGATGCGTACGTCCGACATCATCGGCAAGCCCAAGGGCGGCGGCCTGCTGCGCCACCCCTTCAAGATGTTCCAGCCCGACGTGGTGCAGGCGCACACCCAGGGCGTGGTCAACGTCGACCTCGACCTCGGCTGTCTGTACGAGACGGTGGAAGGCACCAAGGGCGTCGTGCAGCCGCTGGGCAGCTTCTTCGGCAGCCTGAACGCCCCGCCGTACGTGAAGCTCAGCGGCGACGACCGGTTCGGTTCGCCGTCCGGCGAGACGATCTACGTGAACCTCGACCACCGCGAGTCGATCAAGCGGCTGCTGTTCTTCGCCTACATATACGACCAGACGCCGGCCTTCGATCGCACGCACGCCAAGGTGACGCTCTACCCCAGCAACGGCCCGCGGATCGAGATCGACCTGGACGAGCGCCAGCCGCAGGCCCGCTCCTGTGCCGTCTTCACGCTGGAGAACATCAAGGGCGAGCTGATCGTGCGCCGCGAGGTGAAGTTCGTGTACGGCTTCCAGGCCGAGCTCGACCGGCTGTACGGCTGGGGGCTGCAGTGGGGCCGCGGCTACAAGACGAACGCGGGCCGCGCCTGAACGCCGCCGCGTGCCCAGCGTGCTGAACGGCCCTGTGCTCTCGGCGTGCCCCGCGTCCTCAGCGAGCGAGGAACTGCGGGCCCTGGGGCGGCAGCCGGAAGTTCGGGTCGGGCATCGGGGCCACGGGCTGCGGATAGCCGTACGAAGGCTGCGGGACCGGCGCCGCGTGGGCGGGCGCGTGCTGCGGGTAGCCGTAGGACGGCTGCGGGGCGGGCTGGTGGCGCGGGGGCTCCGGAGGGTAGCCGTACGAGGGCTGCGGGGCCGGGGCGGGGAAGGGCTGCGGAGCGGGAGCCTGCGGAGCCTGAGCCTGCGTGGCCGGTTCGGGCAGCGGCTGCCGCTGGGGGTACGGCTGCGGGAGCGAGGCCTCGGTCGTCGGCTCGGGCACCGCCTCGGACTCGTCCACGGAGATGCCGAAGTCCCCGGCGAGACCCTCCAGGCCGTTGAGGTAGCCCTCACCCAGGGCGCGGAACTTCCAGACGTCACCGCGGCGGTAGAGCTCGCCGCAGATCAGGGCCGTCTCGGCGCCCGTCTGCGGGGTGATGTCGAAGTAGGCGAGCGGTTCGGCCTCGCCCGCGCCGGCGTCGTACAGCAGGATGCGCAGCGCGCGTACGTTCTCGAAGGCGACGTTCTCGGCGGAGGCGACGAGCAGGACCCGGCTCACGGCGGGATCCAGGCCGGCCATGTCCGTCTGGATCGTGTCGGTCAGGCCCTCGGAGAGGCCCTGGGAGACGCGCTTCTTGCCGAGCCGCCAGACCTTGCCCGACGGATGGCGCGGCTGGTTGTAGAAGACGAAGTCCTCGTCGGACCGCACGCGGCCGTCGGCGCCGAGCAGCAGAGCCGACGCGTCGACGTCCGGGACGCCCTGACCAGGGGTCCAGCGCAGCACGGCGCGGACGGCCGTGGCTTCGAGCGGGACGTTCGACCCCTTCAACATCGCGTGCGTCATGCGGTCATCCTGCCTTCCCGGGTTTGGACGGGACAACGCGGGGGTGACGGTGTGTGGCCTGTGTGTCTGACATGGCCGGGTTACTTGAATTTCATGCCCATGGGGAACCCTTGACACCCGTCCCTACGTACTATTACCGGCCACATCACGTCGGGTCGCGCCGACGAGTACAGGGGAAATCATGCGTCATTTCGGGCATATCGCCCCAGAGGTGCGACAGCGTCTCTTCCATCGGGAGCCGTGCACCTTCACCGCGGACTCCTCCCCGCGTCTGCTCGCCGCCGCCCTGGGAGCCACGCTCTACAGCCCTGCCACACGCCCCCGCCTCGCCGACGACATCCTCAAGCAGGCCGGGCGTGGCGTGATCTCGATGGTGCTCTGCCTGGAGGACTCGATCGACGACGCGGAGGTCGTCGGCGCCGAGGAGAACCTGGTCAGACAGTTCGCCGACCTCGCCGAGCGGGACGGCGCGGAGCCCCCGCTCCTCTTCGTACGCGTCCGGGCCCCCGAACAGATAGCCGACCTGGCGGCTCGCCTCGGGCCCAGCATCCGCCTGCTGTCCGGATTCGTACTGCCCAAGTTCACCGAGGAGCGAGGCGTCGCCTTCCTGGAGTCGCTCGCCGTGGCGGAAGCCACGAGCGGCCGCCGGCTCTTCGCGATGCCGGTCCTCGAATCGCCCGAGCTGCTGCACCTGGAGAGCCGCGCCGAGACCCTCGCGGGGATAGCCCGCACCGTCGACAAGTACCGCGAGCGGGTGCTCGCGCTGCGGCTCGGCGTCACCGACTTCTGCTCGGCGTACGGACTGCGCAGGCCGCCGCACATGACCGCGTACGACGTCCACATCGTGGCCTCGGTCATCGCCGACGTGGTCAATCACCTCGGCAGGGCCGACGGCACGGGCTTCACCGTGACCGGCCCCGTGTGGGAGTACTTCCGCGTCCAGGAGAGGATGTTCAAGCCGCAGCTGCGCCGGAGCCCCTTCCTGGAGGGCCGGGCGGAGGAGCTGCGGCAGGCGCTCATCGAGCACGACATCGACGGGCTGCTGCGCGAGATCGAGCTCGACCGGGCCAACGGCCTGCTCGGCAAGACCTGCATCCACCCCTCGCACGTGCTGCCCGTGCACGCGCTCTCGGTCGTCAGCCACGAGGAGTTCAGCGACGCCGAGGACATCCTGCGCCCGGAACGGGACGGCGGAGGGGTCATGCGCTCGGCGTACACGAACAAGATGAACGAAGTGAAGCCGCACCGAGCCTGGGCCGAAAGGACCCTCCAGCGCGCCGAGGTCTTCGGCGTCGCGCGCGAGGACATCGGCTTCGTGGAGCTGCTCACCGCCGGGCTCTCCGGCTGACCACCCGATGCCCGCTTATCTCTCCGGCTGAACGTAAGGACTGTGCGAGGACTGTGAACGACGACGTGGTGTGGTCAGGGACGTGGGTCGCCGAGCGGCTCGGTGTGGAGTTGGCCGGGGACGCGGGGCTGAGCGACCTGCTCGGCCTCGCCCTGCGCCGCAACCCGAAGCGGGCGCACCTCCTGGTGTCGAACGTCCTCGGCAAACATGTGCCGCAGCTCCCGTCCGTCGTGTACGCGGCCGGGCGCGACCTCGGTGTCCGGGTGCGCGCGCTCCTGGGCGACGCGGAGGCCCGGCGCGCCGTCGTGCTCGGTTACGCGGAGACGGCGACCGGCCTCGGCCACTGCGTCGCGGACGGCATCGGCCTCGCGCCCTACCTCCACTCCACGCGCCGCCCGGTCGACTCGGTGCGCAGGGCCGGCGGCTTCGAGGAGTCCCACTCGCACGCGACCTCGCACCTGCTGCTCCCCGAGGACCCCCGGCTGCTCACCAGGGACGGCCCGCTCGTCCTCGTCGACGACGAGTTCTCCACCGGCAACACCGTCCTCAACACCATCCGCGCCCTGCATGAGCGGTACCCGCGCGAGCGGTACGTCATCGTGGCGCTCGTCGACATGCGCTCCCCGCAGGACCAGGGCCGCCTGGCCGACTTCGCCCGGGAGATCGGCGCGCGGGTCGACCTGACCACAATGGCGTCCGGCACGGTGAGCCTGCCGGAGGGGGTCCTGGAGAAGGGCCAGGCACTGGTCGAGGAGTACGAGGCTTCGAAGCCTTCGAAGGCTTCGACCCGGCAGAACGAGGCCTCGGCGCTCCCCGCCCCGCGCCGCGAGGCCGGTTCGGTCACCCGGGTCGACCTCGGCTGGCCCGCCGGGGTGCCGGACGGCGGGCGCCACGGCTTCACCCCCGAGCACCGGGCGGCCCTTGCGGCGGCGCTGCCGGGGATGGCGGACCGGGTCGCGGAAGCGCTGGCTCCGTCTCTCGCGAGCGCCGGGGTTCCCGGTGTCCCGCCGCGCCGCGTCCTCGTCCTCGGCTTCGAGGAGCTGATGTACGCGCCGCTGGCACTCGGCGTGGCGCTGGAGGAGCGGCTGCCCGACGGCACCGCGGACGTGCGGTACTCCACCACCACCCGCTCGCCCGTCCTCGCCGTCGACGACCCCGGCTACGCCATCCGCAGCCGCCTCGTCTTCCCCGCCCACGACGCGCCCGCCGACGGACCCGGCGAGAGGTACGCGTACAACGTCGCGGGCGGTGGCTTCGACGCGATCGTCATCGTGATCGACTCCGTGGCCGACCGCCCCGAACTCCACGCCCCCGACGGCCTGTTGGCGCAGCTCGCCGCGCACACCCCGCAGGTGCTGCTCGCCGTCGTGCCTTCGTACGTCCCCGAGCAGGCCCCTGCGCGCCTCCCTGAGTACGCCCCTGAAAGGCCCTCCATGCTGCCCGAGCCCCTCCGTGGCCCCGACTTCTCCTCGTACGCGGCCGAAGACGTCGGCTGGCTGCTCCAGGACCTCTCGGACGTGACGCTGGAGGCGCCCACCGAGGAGCGCGAGGAGGCGATACAGAGCGGTGGCGCGCACTACGCCGAGTCGCTGCCGGTCGAGTACCAGCCGAGCCCGCAGTACCAAGAGCTGTTCCGCGCGGCGCTCGGCACCTCCGCGGCCCGCATCGCACAGGCCGTCGGCACCGTCACCGAGACCGTGCTCGCCGAGCGCTCCCCGCGTCCGGTCCTCGTCTCGCTCGCCCGCGCGGGCACGCCCGTCGGCGTACTGATGCGGCGCTGGGCACAGCACCGGCACGGCCTCGACCTGCCGCACTACGCCGTGTCGATCGTGCGCGGCCGGGGCATCGACGCCAACGCGCTGCGGTGGCTCGCCGCCCACCACGACGCGGCCGACGTCGTCTTCGTCGACGGCTGGACGGGCAAGGGGGCGATCACGCGTGAACTCGCCGACGCGGTAAGGGAGTTCGAGGAGGCGGGCGGTCCCGCCGGCTTCAACCCGGAGATCGCAGTGCTCGCCGACCCCGGGTCCTGCGTCCGCACGTACGGCACCCGCGAGGACTTCCTCATCCCCTCGGCCTGCCTCAACTCGACGGTGTCCGGCCTGATTTCGCGCACGGTCCTGCGCGCGGACCTCGTCGGCCCCGACGACTTCCACGGCGCGAAGTTCTACCGCGAGCTCGCCGACGGTGACCTCTCCCTCGACTTCCTGGACGCCATCACCGCCCGCTTCGACGAGGTGGCCGACGCCGTGGACGCCCAGGCCAAGGAGCTGCTCTCGGCGGACAGGGCCCCGACCTGGGAGGGCTGGGCCGCCGTCGAGCGGATCAGTGAGGAGTACGGGATCCACGACGTGAACCTGGTCAAGCCGGGCGTCGGTGAGACGACGCGCGTGCTGCTGCGCCGCGTTCCCTGGAAGATCCTGGCGCGCGCGGGGGCGGGGGCCGACCTCGATCACGTACGGCTCCTCGCGGAGCAGCGGGGCGTGCCGGTCGAGGAGGTGGCCGAACTCCCCTACACCTGCGTGGGACTGATCCACCCTCAGTTCACGCGCGGAGCCACCGGTACGGACGGCAAGGCGGTGGCCTCCAAGTGAGCACTCCCCGGACCGTGCTGGTCGCCAGCGACCTGGACCGCACCCTCACCTACTCCGCCGCCGCCCTCGGCCTGACCATGCCCGACGCCGAAGCGCCGCGCCTGCTCTGCGTCGAGGTGTACGAGAGCAAGCCCCTGTCGTACGTCACCGAGAGCGCTGCCGGGCTGCTCGACGAGGTGGGCCGCGCCACGGTCTTCGTGCCGACGACCACGCGTACGCGCGAGCAGTACGGCCGCATCCATCTGCCGGGCCCCGCACCGGAGTTCGCGATCTGCGCCAACGGCGGGCACCTGCTGGTCGACGGGGTGTCCGACCCCGCGTGGCGTGCGGGCGTCGACCGGCGGCTCGCCGCCGAGTGCGCGTCGCTAGACGAGGTCCGCGCCCACATGGTGCGCACCGCCGACCCGGCCTGGCTCCTCAAGGAGCGGGTGGCCGAGGACCTCTTCGCCTATCTGGTCGTCGAGCGGGCCCTGCTGCCGCAGGAGTGGGTCAAGGAGCTCGCCGTGTGGGCGGAGGGGCGCGGCTGGACCGTCTCGCTGCAGGGCCGCAAGATCTACGCCGTGCCGAAGCCGCTGACCAAGAGTGCGGCGGTGCGCGAGGTGGCCCGCCGTATCGACGCGGACGAGATCCTCGCCGCCGGTGACTCGCTCCTCGACGCCGATCTGCTGCTGGCCGCCGACCGCTCCTGGCGTCCGGGCCACGGCGAACTGGCGGACACGGGCTGGACGGCACCGGGTCTCACGGTGCTGCCGGAGCGGGGGGTCGCGGCGGGGGAGGAGATTCTGCGGGGGTTCCTTGCGACGGCGGGGCGTTGAGCGGCTGAGTCTTGGGCTGGCGGCGGGGCGCCTTCGGCCGGAGCCGCGGGCTCCGGTGGATCCGCTGCGGCTGAGAGGCCTCGGGGAAGTGAGGCTCGCCCTCGCGCACGAGCTGCGCGCACTGAACGACATGAACGACGCGGAAAGACACTCCACTTCCCCCAGACCGCTTAGCCTTGGCCCATGCCTCGATACGATTACCGCTGCCGTTCCTGCGGCGACACCTTTGAACTGAGCCGCCCGATGGCCGAGTCCGCCGCCCCCGCGGCCTGCCCCGCCGGACACGAGGACACGGTGAAGCTGCTGTCGACGGTGGCGGTAGGAGGCTCAACCGCATCGCCCACGCCTGCCCCACGCGGCGGAGGCGGAGGCGGCTGCTGCGGCGGGGGCTGCTGTGGCTAAGGGGGGCGGCTGGCGGGCCGGTCTGCTTCAGGAGGCCCGCTACGAGAGCGAGGGCGAGAACGGGCCGAGGCCGCTGGCGGGGGTGCGGTTCCGGGTTCTGTTGTCGCGAGGCCGCTAGCGGGGCTGCGACCCCGGGTTCTGCCACCGCGTGGCGTTAGGGGACTGCGGTTCCGGTCCTGCTCTCGCGAGGCGTTAGCGGACTACGGCTCCGGTCTTGCTCCCGCGTGGCGTCAGTGGGACCCACGGTCCCAGGTCATGCTCCCGCGAGGCGTTAGCGGGACCGTGGTCCCAGGTCCCGCTCCCGCGTGGCGTTAGCCGGACCGCGGTCCCTGGTCCTGCTCCCGCGAGGCCTTAGCGGACCACCGTCCCCAGGTTCGCTCCCAGTAGGCCCAGTTCCGCTCGGGTCGGCGCGCCTTCCCAGTCTCCGTGTGTTGCCACGGCGAAGGCGCCCGTGGTCACGGCTCGGTCCAGGCGGCCCGTCACGTTCTCCCCGTCGAGCAGCGCCGACAGGTACCCGGCGACGAACGCGTCCCCCGCGCCCACCGCGTCCACCGCCCGCACCGGGCGCGCCGGAGCGTACAGCTCGCCGTCGGCGGTGTACGCGGTCGCACCGTCGGCGCCGAGCTTGACCACGACCTCGCGCACGCCCCGCGCGAAGAGCGCCTTGGCCAGGGCGTGGGTTTCACCGGAGGCTGTCGTCTCCGGTACGCACAGCGGCAGTTCGTCGTCCGAGGCGATGAGGACATCGACGTACGGAATCCAGGAGCGCATGACCGCCGCGGACTCCTCCTCGCTCCACAGCCGCGAGCGGAAGTTGACGTCGAGGCAGACCGTCGTGTCGTGGTCCCGGGCCAGTTCGAGGGCGCGGCGGCAGGCGGCCAGGGCGGAAGGGCCGAGGGCCGGGGTGATGCCGGTGAGGTGCAGCACGCGGGGCGCGCCGGGTGAGGTGAAGGCGCCCTCGACCGCGGCCGCCGTCAGGCGTGAACCCGCGGAGCCCGCACGGTAGTAGTGCACGCGGGTCACTTCGGGCAGCCGCGGCTCGAAGAGGATGAGGCCCGTGGGCGCGTCCAAGTCGCGGGTCGCGCCGGAGACGTCGACGCCCTCGGCCCGCAGCGTGCGCAGCACAAGCTCGCCCGCCTCGTCATCGCCGACCGCGCCCGCCCACCGCGTCGCGTGGCCGAGGCGCGCGAGACCGATGGCCACGTTCGACTCGGCGCCCGCGATGGACACGTCCATCGAACCGCCCAGCTTGAGCGGACCGCTGCCGCGCAGGGCGACCATCGTCTCGCCCAGGGTGAGGACGTCGTCGGTCGCACTGCCGCCGGGAGTCGTGATGCCGCTCATCGGCCTGCCCCCGCGACTGCCCCCGCCACCGCCACGAACTGCGCCGCCCGCTTGCGCAGCGCGTCCAGGTCGCCGCCGTCCGCCGCGTCCTCGATGAGCGGGGAGCCGACGCCGACCGCGACCGCGCCGAGCGCCAGGTACTCCTCGGCGGCGGCCGCGTCCACGCCGCCCACCGGTACGAAGGGCAGGTCGGGGAAGGGGGCTCGCAGCGCCTTGAGATACGCGGGGCCGCCCATCGCCGAAGCGGGGAAGATCTTCAGCGCGGTGGCGCCCGCCGCGCTCGCGGCGATCACGTCGGTGGGGGTCAACACCCCGGCGGCGACGGGCAGTTCACGCCGTAGCGCCTCGTCCACCCCTGCTCCGAGCCCCGGCGTCACGATCAGATTCGCCCCCGCGTCCGCGGCTCGTCGCGCGTCGTCCGCGGTGAGGACCGTGCCCGCGCCCAGCCAGGCCGCGCCGCCCAACTCGGCGCGCGCCCGCCGCAGGACGCCGAGGGCGTCGGTGCCGCTGAGGGAGACCTCGACGAGCGGCACACCGGACTCGACGAGTGCCATGACCGTCCGGAAGGAGGCCTCCGCGTCCGTGCCGCGCACGATGGCTAGCAGGCGCTGGTTCCGCAGGGCTGAACTGAAGGCAGTGGTGAGGTCCGACATGCCCCAAGGCTCGCACAGGGGGTTCAGCGCGCATGCTCAGGGCTCAGAGCAGGGCACGGGGCTACGTCTACGTCTCAGTGCCCGGGACCTTGGACCTGGGCTCAGGGCGGCGGCCTCCACGCCCGCTCCCGGCGTGCCGCACCTGCTCGGGGTGGCGTGCCCGCCAGTACGGGTTGTCGTGCGGCAGGGCCGAGCCGACCCGTCCGTACATCCCGAAGATCATCAGGAGGACGCCGACCACGAAGCTGAACAGCACGTTCTGGATGCGGAAGGCGAGGAAGTTGAAGCCGGTGTCCAGCAGGGCGAGATTCACGAAGCCGCTGAGGATGAAGGCGCAGCCCAGGACCATGTTGAGCGTCGACGCGAAGTTGCCGCCGATCACCATGCCGGCGAACAGGAGCAGCCCGACGCAGATCGACAGGACGCTGAGCGCGCCGTTCGTGTTCAGGCCGGCGACGGTGTCGCCCCCGGTGTCGAAGAAGCCGACCTTGTCGATCAGGCCGAGGATGCCGAACGCGAGCAGAACGAGCCCCATCAGACCCGCGCCCACGCGGTAGACCGTGCTGAGGCGGTGGTCGACAGGCAGGTGTTCGTTCAGCGTGACGCGCCGCCTGGGCCGCTTCGCCCCTGGGTGAAGTACGTGCGTGGCCATGTCCGCCTCCTGACGTCGGCGTACGTACCTCCAGGATCCGCCCGCGCGGCGCGGACCGCCAGCAGAGGTGCGGGACCGGGGCGCTCCTAGGCCCCCTGCCCCCGCTCCTCCCGGATCTGGGTGACCACGCGCGCCACCGCCTGCCGCACGGCTTCGGTCTCGGTCAGGAAATGCCAGTAATCCGGGTGGCGCCCCTCCAGGGAGGCCACCGCACGGTCCAGGCGGGCCACCGACTCGTCGAGCGGGCGGGCGTGCCGCTGCTCCGGGGTCTGGCGCCCCGCCATGGCAAGGCGCTGGGCGTCGCGGATCGCGAAACGGGTGCGCTCGATCTCGTGCTGGGGGTCCTTCGCCACGGCGTTCAGCCGCTGCAGCCGGTCGCCGGCGGCCGAGACCGCCTCGTCCGTGGCGTTCAGCAGGGCGCGGACCGTCGAGAGCAGCGACGTGGCGTCCGGCCAGCGCTGCTCCTCGCGCGCCTGCCGGGCCTCCTTCAGCTTGACCTCGGCCTGCCGTACGTTCTCCGCTGCCTGGTCCGGCACCCGCTGCAGGTCCTGCCAGCAGGCGGCCGTGAAGCGTCGCCGCAGCTCGCTGAGGACCGGGTCGACCTGGCCGCTGCGGGTGGTGAGCGCCTGCGCGCGCGTACGCAGCGAGACGAGGCGGCGGTCTATCTCGGCGGCCCGCTCCGGCAGCCGCTCTGCCTCGGCACGGACGGCTTCGGCGTCCCGCAGGACGCGGTCGGCGCGCTGCAGCGTCTCCGGCACGCCGTGCTGCCCGGCGCCTTGATTGAGCTTGGTCAGCTCGGGCCCGAGGGCGGCGAGGCGTGCGGCGAGATCGTCGGCCTTGAGCCCGGCGCCCCGTACGGCATCGAGGGCGTTGCTGGCGGCCAGAAGCGTCTGGCGGGCCCGCTCCACGGCCGGGGCGAGCCGGGCGAGCTGCGTCTCCGCCTTGTCGAGCAGCGGGCCGAGCCCCTGCTGGAAGCGGTCGAGGTCCTGCTTGGCCTTGTCCAGCTCGGCCTTGGCCTGGGTGAGCTCCGTGCGCGCACGGGCGGCGACGGAGGCCTCCAGATCGTCACGGTCGAGATCGTGCGCGTCCACCGCGCTGATGTACTGGAGGCTGACCTCGTCGATCCGCCGCCCGATGGCCTCGAAGTCGGAGACGGCACGCTGCGCGGCGGGTGTGGAGTCCACGGCGATGATCGTCTCGATGGAGATCCGCAGATCCCGCTGGGCGGTGTCCAACTCGTAGAAGGCGGCGGCCGCCGCGTCCTTCGCGGCCTGGGCATCGGCCCGCACACTCTCCCCGCGCCCACCGAACCACCGCCGGGTGCCGCCACCGGCGAAGGCGGCGGGAAGGGTGAGGGCGAGGAGGGGGAGCGGCAGGAGGGCGAGCGCTACGGCGTCGCGGAGAGGGCTTCGGCGGTCCCGGGGGCCCCGGGGGCTGTGCGGGCGGGGGAGCGGGCGGTCCGGGTGGAGAAGCGCGAGGTCCGGGCGGGAACGCGGCCGCACGCTCCCGCAGCTACGTACATCCTCGTCCGGCACTGCTGAGGCACTCGATCTGCTCGACGTGTCCGGTGTGTACGGCTGCGAAGGTGTCGCCGTCACTATCCCTCTCCCGTGCTGTCATCCGCCTTGCCCGGTGTCACATTCTCCCACCGGTTAATGACGAACACACGGGCCGGTTAGTTCGCGCTGCGCACCGTGACTTTGCGGTCTTCGCTGCGGGCGGACACCAGGTGCGGACTACCACTGTCGCGGTGGCCGGAAACATCCACCGCCCCGCCGGCCGTCTCGGCTGTCTCGGCCGCGACGTCGTACGAGACGTCCCGACCCCGCCCCCTACGGGTTGGGGCCCGGGGCCACAGGCAAGGTAGGCTGTCGAAACATCCCGGGCGCGTAGCTCAGCGGTAGAGCGCTGCCCTTACAAGGCAGATGTCGGCGGTTCGAAACCGTCCGCGCCCACCGAGGATAGGTAGCAGGCCAGAGCCTGTTGTTGGGCCCCTCAACCGTGATCGGTTGGGGGGCCTCTTCGTTTTCGAAGTCCACTAAGAGGCCACATCCCCACGCGATCATGGGATGTACGTCATCTTCGGTGCAGCGGCCGCGAGCGTTGTTCATGTGGGGGCGCCAGCTGTTGGCGGAGGAGCGCTCACGATTCGATCTGTGGGGTTGGTGTCCACTGCGTTTTTGGGGCTGGGGCTGGGGCTGGGGCTGGGGGTGGGAGTGAGTCCGAGTCTGCATCGCTGTTGTTCGTCTGGGCTATGGAGCCTTCCTTCACCTGGGTCCGCAGGTCCTCGATCTCCTGTTGCATGGACTTCAGTTGCTCGTAGGTGTCGAAGAGATAGCGGACCTTGGTGCGCAGGGTCAGTGGATCGATGGGCTTGAGGGCTACGTCAGCCACGCCGAGCAGGAAGGCCGCGGCGGCGATCTCGCGACTGACGTCGAAACCGGTCAGCAGGACGATCGGTATGCCACGTGTCTGGTCGAGACGGCGCACGTAGCGAACGACGTCGAGACCGCTCACGCCCGGCATGCGCACATCGAGCAGGATGAGCCCGACGTCCCCGCGCAGGACCACCCTGAGGGCGTCGTCGCCGTTGGTCGCGCTCACCAGCGGGTAGCCGAGAGGGGCAAGCGCGCTCTCCAGCGCGAACAGGGTGTCCTTGTGGTCGTCGACGACGAGGATCGCGGATTTGGTCGGCATGGACCTGAGCCCCCTCTCTCAGTAACCACCGTATGCCGAAGTCGAGTTGGAGAATCCGTTCGTCACCTCAGGTGGTTGATTCCTGGGTTCGTTACGGCTGCCTCCGCCGTCCCCCTCTGCCTCCGCTGACCCAGCGGCACCGGCAGTGACAGAGAAGAAGCCCCGCACCTGCACGGTGCGGGGCCTGGGGGGGTGTTCGCGGCGTTCGGGGCGCCGCCGGACGCTACTTCTGCGCCGCCTTCGCGTAATCCTGCGCCATGCCTCCAGCGAAGTCGTACACCACGACCTGTTCATCGCCGACGACCCACGCGTCGTGTCCGGGCGGGCACACGAAGACGTCGCCCGGTCCGACTTCGCTCTCGCCTCCGTCGTCCATGCGGATGTGCATCCGTCCCGCGACGACGTAGGCGTTGTGGTGGATCTCGCAGCTCTCGGTGCCGGCGAGCGGGGCCACGGACTCGGACCAGCGCCAGCCGGGCTCGAAGGTGCCCACGGCGAAGTCCAGCCCTGTCAGGTGGACGGCTTCGAGGTGACCGTGGGGGAAATCGCGACGCTCGTCCGGCTTTTCGACCGCCTTGACCTCGATCATGACAACTTCCTCCGTTCGGGCCATGCCCGCAATCTCGGAGTCAGTTGTCGCCGCCGCGGGGTCCACGGCCGACGCCGTCACCAGCCGACCCCTTCATTCCATCGTCTGCCTGCCAACCCGGGGGCGCCACCTGGGGGCTTCGAGCCTCCGGAATCGATCGGGTGGTCGTTCAGAACCTTGGGGATCTTGCGTGAGTTGGAGAGTCAGGCAAGGGCTGTGTGAGTGTCCGGTCCGTCCGGACGCTTCGGGTGGGCGACCGTCGTGCCGCCGTTGGGCCCTGCCGGAAGGGATTCACCTCGTGAAGATTTCCAAGGCCGCCGCTGGTGTCGTCGGCGTCGGGCTCGCTCTGGGGGCCGTTTCTCCCGCGTTCGCCGCGCCGCAGCCGTCCGCCGCCGGCGGCGAGATGCAGGTGCTCGACTCCGCCGTCAAGGCCACGCAGGACGTGCAGGACCTCCTCGGCGGGGCCGCCGTGGACCCGACCACCGGGGAGCTGCGGGCGGACAACCCGGCGGCTGCCACCGCCAAGGTGGACCAGGTGGCGCAGGGGGCGGTCTCGATGCTCGGGGGGCTTCCCGCCGGCCAGCCCATCGACTGACTCGCCGGGGTGGTGCTCAGGGGGGGGCTCAGAGGGGCGGCACTCTCGCCTCAGCGGGACGGCGGCCGCCCCGCTCAGCGGCCCGAACCCGGGTGGGTCCGGCGGTACCTGCGGTCCCAGCGCTCCTGGCGTTCCTTGCGGATGCGGTAGTCGCGGTAGGTCTTGGGGTAGCCGCCTCCGCCGCCTCCCCCACCGCCGCCTCCGGCACCCGGGGCCGCGCCCGCGCCGCTTCCACTGCCGCTGCTCTTGCCCGAGCCCCCGCGGTCGTACTGCTGGACCATGAAGAAGACCAGCGCCGCAGCGGCCAGCCACAGAAGCGGCTGGCTGAAACCCAGGCCCACCAGTGCAAGGAGCAGGACGACCAGCAGAACATTCATGGCAGCACCTCCTTGACGTAGGGGGAGTCAACGCCCGCTGTCACCCGGTGTCAATAACTTTCTCGTGGATGTGTTTGAGCCGTGCGCGAGCCGCCACCGCGTCGGGTCCCGACACCTCGTCCCAGAAGCGGTGACAAGTGACGAACACCGCCAACTCCCGTTCCCGCGCGCGGAGTTTCTCGACCTCCGCCTGTTCGTCCGGTGTCCAGCCCGGCGAGGCGGGGCGCTCCACCTTCCGCCAGCCGTGGTCGTCGCTGAAGCCGTCGAGGGGTGTGACCGACCAGGGGAGCCGCTTCAGCAGGGCCAGGAGTTCGGCCCGGACCTGGTGCAGTTCCTCCTGACCCGCGAGGAGGTTGCTCGGGAAGTCGTATGCAGGGGTTGCAGGCACCCCGTAATGCTACTCCTGTTCGAATATTGAGTGCGAGAGACGCCACGCCTGATGCGGGGGTGAACGTACGACTTCACGCCCGCGCCCCACGCGCGGCAAGCTGTAAGCATGTGCCGCAGCATCAAGACGCTCCGTCCGCCCGCCATCCCCGAAGACGCCACCGAGGAGGAGATCCGGGCCGCCGCGCTCCAGTACGTGCGCAAGGTCTCCGGCTTCCGTGCCCCGGCCGCGCACAATCGCGAGGTCTTCGACCGCGCCGTGGACGCGGTCGCCGAAGCTACCGCCGAGCTGCTCGCCGGGATCGAGGTACGCGGGGCCAAGCCGCGGGCCGCCGAGCAGATGCCCGAGAAGGCCCCGGCCGCTTAGTTCGTAGCCGTAGCCGTAGCCGTAGTCGCAGCTACAGCCGCAGCCGTACGCGGCCGTCGTACCAAGAACGCCGCCCCCGCGCCCGCCGCGAACAGCGCGAGCAGCGAGACGCCCGTGGCCAGCCACGTCGCGCCGAGCCACTGCCCGCCGAAGTAGCCGAGCGCGACGCTGTACCCGGCCCAGGCCACGCCCGCCAGGGCCGACCACGGCAGGAACTCGCGCACCTTGCGATGTGCCGCGCCCGCGGCGAGCGAGACGATCGAGCGGCCCGCCGGGGCGAAGCGCGCGATGACCACCAGGGCGCCGCCGCCCCGGGAGAGCGCAGTGCCGAGTCGTTCCTGCGCGGTGGTGAGGCGGCGCGAGCGGGCGATGGCGCGGTCCAGGCGCTCGCCGCCGCGCCAGGCGAGGCGGTAGACGGCCAGGTCGCCGAGTACGGAGGCGGTGGCCGCGCAGAGCAGCAGGATCAGGATGTCGGGTACCGCGTGCGGAACGCTCTGCGCGCCCGTGCCCGCCGCGGCCGCCGCGGTGGCCGCCGTGATGACGAGGACCCCGCTCGGCAGCACGGGCACGACGATGTCGAAGAGCACGGAGAGTGCGACCACCGCGTAGATCCATGGGCTGCTGGTCAGTGAGCCCAGACTCTCAAGCACCGAAATTCCCCGTAACTCCCCGGACGACGGCTTGCTGCCGCGACGTCGCGGGGGAGCGGCAGGGGCGGCTTGGTGACAGCTCTACAGCGTACGCCGCGGTCTCCGCCGGAGATCCACTGGGGGCTCATATGTTCGCTACGTCACGTTCACCCGGCTGCCGCCTTCGATGGGGCATACGGCGCCGAAGTCCCGTACGAACAGAGGCACCAAACAGAGTCACCAACAGGAAGGAGCGGGCGATGGTGGCAGGGATGCTCGCCGGGGCCGTGGCGACGGCGGTGCTCGCGGCGGGCGGCGGCTCGGTCGGCGGTAACGCGCCCTTTTACGAGATGCGGGTCGCGGGGCGGTTCGCGCTGCCCACGGCCTCCATGTACTCGTGGGCGGTCACGTACGACAGGGGACTCGTCCCCGTCGGTTCCCAGATCGAGGTCGACCAGCGCGGCAGGCCGAACGACATGGCGGTCACCCTCCGGGTGAGGGGAATGAAGCCCGGTCACGCGTACGGCGCGCATGTGCACCAGAAGCCGTGCGGCACCGACCCCGCCGCGGCCGGCGGGCACTACCAGCACCGCCAGGACCCGGTCCAGCCCTCCGAGGACCCGGCCTACGTGAACCCGAAGAACGAGGTCTGGCTGGACTTCACCGCGGGCGCGGACGGCTCGGGCACGGCGACGTCCCGTCATGACTGGGAGTTCCGGGCGGGTGAGGCCCGATCCGTCGTGCTGCATCGTGAGCAGGGCGGCGCGGGGGAGCGGGTGGCGTGCTTCACGGTGCCGTTCCTCCCCACCCACTGAAGTCCTCGGAGCGCGGCGAGCCTGGCAGGTGACGGGGTCCGACATGTGACGGTGCCCCCTCCCCCGTACGCGTACGGGGGAGGGGGCACCGTCACATGCAGGCGTCAGCGCGCGTGCGCGTCAGGCGGCCACCGGCGTCCGCTCCGACGCCGCCTTGTCCTCGCTCCCGCCGCGCGAGGCGAAGAGCCGGTCGAGGCCGAGCGCGCCCGAGCCGGTGAAGACGAGCAGGAGCATGGCCCAGCAGAAGATCGCGGCGGCCTCTCCGCCGTTCTGCATCGGCCACAGGGCCTCCGGCTGGTGCACCTTGAAGTAGGCGTACGCCATCGATCCCGACGAGATGAACGCCGCGGCGCGGGTGCCGAGGCCGAGGGCGACCAGGCCGCCGCCGACCAGCTGGATGACGGCCGCGTACCAGCCCGGCCAGGTGCCCGCGTCGATCGTGCCGCCGCCCACCGCGCCACCGAGCACTCCGAAGAGCGAGGCGGCGCCGTGGCAGGCGAAGAGCAGGCCGATGACGATGCGGAACAGCCCGAGGGCGTAGGGCTGGGCGCTGTTGAGACGTCCAGTCATGTGGGGGACTCCTTCGGTTTTTGGGGACGGTAACCGAGCGGAGGCCCAAGGTTAGGGGAACCTAATCAATGCTTGCAAGTTCAACATCTGGCCATTCGGGGGATTCCGCTTGCCGCGCGGACGGGACCGCTCCGGTCGCGGCGGGGCCCTCCGTCGCGCGGGCCGCCGTTCGCAGCGCGGCCCGCGCCACCGCGTCCGCGTCCGACAAGGTCACCGAGTCGACGCCGGGCCTGGCCCCGGCGGCGGTCACCCAGTGCACGCCCTCGGTGGGCACTCCGAACGCGAACCGCCTTGCGTGGGACCGACCTTGACGGTCAATCAGGTGGTAGGGGCGGGGTGTGACGTCGAGGCCTCCGGTTTCGTGGCCGTCGACGACGTGGGCGCGGCACTGACCCGTCCTCAGGAGCCGCCCGAGCAGCTCGTCCGCGGTGCGCCGCACGTCCGGTTCGGGGAGCCGGGCCTCGATCAGTGTGGTGACCGACACATCCGACCCTGGTACGTCCGGGGAGTGCGCGAGATACGCGCCGCCCGCTGCGGGCCGCACGTCGAGACGCGGGCCGAGCACCTCGACGACGCCTGCCTCGATCAATGCCGTCATCTCCTCGATACGGCGCCGGGGCGGGCCGATCGAGAGGAAGGCGTTGAGCGGGGTGTACCAGCGGTCCAGGTGCTCGCGGCGTGACGTCCCCGACAGGCCGCCGTGGTCGAGGATCAGGCGGAGTTCGTTGCGCAGGTCGCGCAGTACGTCCAGGGCGGACTTCAGCGGGCTTGCGACGTTGCCGAGCGCGGCCTGCGCGGTGTCCTCACGCAGATACGCGAGCAGCCAGGCGCGGAAGTCGTCCGGGGAACGGAAGATGCGGCCGGAGTGCGGCTGCGCGAGGCGGTCCCAGGACCAGTGCGCGGCCTCGGGGATCCCGAACTCGTCCAGGATCAGGGCTTCTTGAGGGGTGCGATGCGGCGCCGCGAGGAAAGCGTCCCGGAAGTCCGCTGCCCGCTCGGCGGGTTGGGCGAGGGTCGCGTGGTGGGCGAGGGTCGCGTCGTGGACGAGGGCCGTGTAGTAGACCGTCTCCACCTCCTTCGCGACCAGTGGCCATATCTCGTCCAGGAAGTCCGGGGCGTCGCCGCTGTCCGCGCGCTTGCGGAAGCGGGCTATGACGTCGGAGGTGAGGACGAGCGGCTCGTGCCGTCCGTACGGGCCCTTCGCGTTGTCGCCGCGCGCTTGGTAGGGGATGCCGCGCCGCGACCCCGCGTACAGCTTCGGCTCGTGCCCCGAGGGCTGATAGCGCAGGCCGCCTTCCGGCCCCGGGGTGAAGCGTCCGCCGCGGCCCTGCGTCAGGAGCGCCATGTGGTCGAAGAAGTTCAGGCCGAGGCCGCGCAGCAGGACGCGTTCGCCGGGGGCGATGGCCGACAGGTCCACGTCGGCGGGGTTGGCGGGGGGTATGTGGCGCAGCCCGTGCCGTGCCGCGTGGGCGGCGAGGCGCTCCTGCTCTTCGTCGGCGACCGTGGGGAGGTGGCCCTGCGCGAGGACGACGGCGTCGAGCCCGGAGAGCTCACGGCCGCTGTCGAGTACGAGGGACTGGGCGCCGTCGCCCGGCCCTTCGAGCCGTACGGCGCGCGCCGCGTGCACCTGGACCCGGACGGTTCCGGGGGCGCCGCGCAGGGTCTCGGCGAAGACCCACTCCAGATAGCGGCCGTAGCAGGCGCGCGTCGGATAGTCGTCCGGGCCGAGCCCCGGCTCGTGCCCGGCGGCGGCCCACGCGTACAGGCTCGGCCCGGGGTGGATCGGCCCTGCGCAGTCGACGCTCTCGTCGGTGAAGAGGGTCACCTGCGAGGCGACCGTGTTCATGAGCAGCTCGCCCGGCTGGGCGGTCCGCCAGACGCGTCCCGGCCCCGGCGGCGAGGGATCCACGACGTGGACCGTCAGCCGTGCCCTCGGCGGCAGGAGCTCGGCTGCCGATGCGCAGAGGCGCTCCAGGACACTCGTGCCGCGGGGCCCCGCGCCGACGACGGCGACTGCAACGTCATGTTCCGGTGCGGCCGCTGCGGATGGTGCGGACAAGGGCGTGACTCCCGGGCATAGGAGGGGGCTGTGGGGGGCGTGGGGGGTCGTGGGGGTGATGGAAGCGGACGGTCCGCCTCATCATGCCGCCGCAACCCCCGAAGTCGAACCCCGTGACGGAGGTTCGTCAGATGGGTGTGGGCTGTGTCACGTGTTACCCGAGGGGCGTCGGACACCTTTGCGGGGCTATGGGAAGTAAGGGGGGCGTGGGAGGTTTGGCAGCACGTGGGCTGAGGCTGAGGGGGCTGTGAGGCCTGTGATGTCTGAGCAGCCGCAGGAGTCGCAGGAGCCGCGAGAGCCGTGAGGGTGTGCGAGAGCTGCGGGGCCTTGCGAGGGTGCGCGAAGGCCGTGGGGCCGTGAGGCCGTGAGGGGGCGCGAGAGTCGTGTGGCTGCGAGGCCTGTCAGGCCGGTGAGCCCCCAGCCTCGCGAGAGCGAAGGCAGCGTGGGAGAAGGCTGACGCGGGGCTG
>NZ_JBSGZA010000002.1:161114-717708 GCF_053610745.1 Streptomyces sp. NPDC054866 | reverse complement strand
TCAACTACCAGGGCCGCGAGGGCGGCCAGAGTGCGCGAGACGTGTGAGGTCCGTGAGCCCACAGCTCCCCGCCGCCAGGGCGGCTGGAGCGCGCGAGAGTCGTGTGGCTGCGAGGCCTGTCAGGCCGGTGAGCCCCCAGCCTCGCGAGAGCGAAGGCAGCGTGGGAGAAGGCTGACGCGGGGCTGTCAACTCCCTGCCGCACCCTGCTGCCTCAACTACCAGGGCCGCGAGGGCGGCCAGAGTGCGCGAGACGTGTGAGGTCCGTGAGCCCACAGCTCCCCGCCGCCAGGGCGGCTGGAGCGCGCGGGAGTTATGAGGCCCGCAGGCTCCGTGCGACCCGCGTACCCGTGCACCCCTGTGCTACCCCAGCCCCCGCGACTTCGCAAAAGCCGTCAGCCCCGCGGCTTCACGAAAACCGCGCGCCCCCGCGACTTCACGAAAGCCGTCAGCCCCGCGGCTTCACGAAAACCGCGCGCCCCCGCGACTTCACGAAAGCCGTCAGCCCCGCGCGTTCACGAAAGCCACCAACCCCGCGCGTTCAAGACAGCTTCGACTCCTGGGTTGTTTCCAGGCGTACGCCCACGCCCTTCACCACCCGCGCCTGATCCAGCCGTACATCCGCCGAACGGCCCCGCAGTGTCAGTGTCATGAGTTGGTTGCCGAACCAAGGGCCGCCCGTTTTGCGCCAGTTGATCGCTGCCCGTGCTGTTCGGCCGTGTCGTGCGAAGCGGCGGCCCAGGGCCCTGCCCACCCTGCTCCAGCCGAAGTGGAAGCCCAGCTTTATCGACGCGGGGATGGAGTTGTGGACGGGGGAGCACGTCAGTTGCAGGACGCGGGAGTCGGGGCCGCCGCCGCCCGGCCAGGTCGGTTCCGCGATGTACGCGTGGTGGACGTCGCCGGAGAGCACGCACACCGTCGCCGGGGCCCCCGCCCCCGTGCCCGCCTCGGCGATCAGGGAGGTCAGCGCGTCGAAGGACGAGGGGAACGCCGCCCAGTGCTCCAGATCCGAGCGCCTGCGCAGGTTCTCGCCGAAGCGGGCCCAGCGCGCGCCCCGCTCGCCACGGCACAGCGCGGCGTTCCAGCCCTCTGCGTCATGGATGAGGTGCGGCAGCAGCCAGGGCAGCGACGTACCGATCAAGAGGTGGTCGTAGCCACCCGTCACGCCCCCGTGTCCGCCCCCGCCCCCGCCGTCCAGAGCCTGCTCGCGCAGCCACCGCGCCTCGTCCGGGTCGATCATCGCGCGGTTCTGCTCGTCCAGGACCCGCGCCGCCCGCGTATCGATCATGAGCAGGCGTACGCGGCCGAAGTCCCGCCGGTAGCTCCACCGGGTCGCCCTGGGATCGGCGTCCGAGGCCGCGGCGAAGGCGCGCAGCGCGTCCGTGCCGTCCGGCGTCGCGCGCAGCAGGGCGTACAGCTCGTCGCGCTCCAGCTCCGCGGGCGGCAGATTGCCGATGTGCTGGTAGACCCAGTACGACATCAGGCCGCTCAGGACCCGCTCACGCCACCACGGCGTCGCCCGCATCTCGGCGAGCCAGGCCGCGCTGGTGTTCCAGTCGTCTATGACGTCGTGATCGTCGAAGATCATGCAGCTGGGCACGGTCGAGAGCAGCCACCGCACCTCGGGGTCGAGCCACGATTCGTAGTAGAGGTGGGTGTACTCCTCGTAGTCCGCGACCTGGTCGCCCGGCGGGTCGTTCAGATTCCGGCGGGCAGCGAGCCAGCGCCGCGTCGCCTCGGAGGTGTTGTCCGCGTACACCTGGTCGCCCAGGAGGAGCAGGACGTCCGGGCGGTCGGCCGCCGTGCCGGTGGCGATGCGGGCGGCGAGGGTGTCCAGGGCGTCGGGTCCGACGGGGTCGTGCTCGTCGCTCGGCGGAGCCGCCCAGCGGCAGGACCCGAAGGTGACACGGAGCGCCTCGTCGTCGCCCTCGCCCGGCGTGCGGATGGTGCTCGGCGGGAAGGGCGAGCCCGGCAGCGGCCACACGGGGCCACCGCTGTCGCCGAGCCGCACCTCGTACGTGGTCTCGGTGCCCGGACGGAGCCCGGTGACCGGGACGAGCGCGTAGTGGTGGCCCGCGATCTGGAACGTGTTCGCCGTGCCCTTGGCGCCGTCGGCGCACCGCACTTCGGCGGTGCACGGGCGGTCGGTCTCGACCCAGACCGTCGCCGTCGAACCGTCGACATACCTCAGCAGTGGACCCAGGCGCAGCCGTGCCACGATGATCACTCTCCTCCGTCGCCCCGTACGGTACGGAACGACGGAGGCCAGTGGGGAGGTTCCGGGGATTCCCGCTGGTTACAGGCCCGTGACCTCAGCAACTCTTGAGGATGCGGTGACTTCAGCAGCCGCTGAGGACCGAGGACAGCTTGGTCTTCTCCTCCGCGTTCACCGTGAGGTTGTAGTGGTGCTTCACGTCCACCCACATCCGGGCGTAGTAGCAGTGGTACGACGTCGTCGGCGGCATCCACTCCGCCGGGTCCTGGTCGCCCTTGCTCTGGTTGACGTTGTCGGTGACGGCGATCAGCTGGGGGCGGCTGAGGTCGTTGGCGAAACCTTCCCGCTGGGCGGTGGTCCAACTGCTCGCGCCGGACTTCCAGGCCTCGGAGAGCGGGATGACGTGGTCGATGTCGACGTCGGACGCCGCGGTCCAGGTGCCGCCGTCGTACGGGGATTTCCACGTACCCGAAGTGGCCGCGCAGCTGGAGTCCTGCTGGACGTTCGTGCCGTCGCGCTTGAGGACGACCTCGCGGGTGTTGCAGGTGCCGGACTGGGTCTTCCAGTGCGGGAACTTCTCACGGCTGTAGCCGTCGGACGAGCCCTCGGCCTTCTCGGTGAGCTGGCCCAGGTAGGTGCGGGCGGTGGCGGCGGAGACCGGCGCCGGGGGAGCGGCCTGGGCCGGGGCCCCGGTGAGAAGGGCCGCCGCGGAGGCCAGCGCGGTCAGGGCGGTGAGAGTGGCGAGGCGTCGACGCGCGTAGACAGCGGACATACGAACTCCCTTGATGTGGGGGGATGTTGGCCGTTGGGGCGGCCATGCTGACGCGGTGGGGTTTCCGGTGGATGTGCGTCAGGTGACAGGGTCGCGTCAATCAGGTGGTCAGTTCAAGAGTTCTGGCGCTGTGTCATGTGCGGTCATCTGTGCGGGAGTTGGTGCGGAGGTGTCGAAATGGCTGCCAGGTGTGGCGCGGATCACTTTTCCGGGGGGCGGCAGGCCCCCTGGTGCCGGAGGTCGAAAGGCCCTGGTTCCGGGGGGTCGAAAGGCCCTGGTCCGGGGTGCGTGGGCGTCCCGTACGATGGATGGCGCAGAAGGGGAGTAGCTCTTCGCCGGACCGTCGACATACTGCTCAGCTCGCCTGAGCCGGCGCCCGGAGGCAGGCCCCGTCATCCACGCGATGGATCGCGATGGACCGCGATGACCGCGGTGGACGAGGCCGGCCAGCGAGACCTTCGGCAAGCAGTGCCCGACGTACACGACCGTGTACGTCCGTGTGCGCTGCCGTGCCGAGGTGTCGTACGTACGTGACGTACAGAATGCTCTCGGTGGGGCAGCCTCGACCGATTGAGGAATCTTGATCAGCATCAGCGTGATGGCGCTCGTCTTCGGCGTCGTCTTCCTTGCCGAACTCCCGGACAAGACAGCGCTGGCCGGGCTCGTCCTCGGGACGCGCTACCGCGCCTCGTACGTCTTCGTCGGGGTCGCGGCCGCCTTCGTCGTCCATGTCGTGCTCGCCGTGGCGGCGGGCAGCGTACTGACGCTCCTGCCGCAGCAGTTGCTGCACGCCCTCACCGGTGTCCTCTTCCTCGGCGGGGCGGCGATGCTGCTCATGAAGGGCGGCGAGGACGAGGAGGAGGTCCGCGAGCCCAAGGACCAGAGCTTCTGGAAGGTCTCCGGCGCGGGATTCATGCTGATCCTCGTCGCGGAGTTCGGTGATCTGACGCAGATCATGACCGCGAACCTGGCCGCCCGGTACGACGACCCGCTCTCCGTGGGTCTCGGTGCGGTGCTCGCGCTGTGGGCGGTGGCCGGGCTCGGCATCGTCGGCGGAAAGGCGCTGATGAAGCGTGTTCCGCTCTCGCTCATCACCAAGATCGCGGCGCTGCTGATGCTGGGGCTCGGTGTGTGGAGCCTGTACGAGGCGATTGCCTGAGGGGTCTGGCCGGGGGCCTTGTCGGGCCTGGCTCTGGGTCTTCCTGGGGGCCCCGGTGGGGGTGTGACCTGCGGTGCTGGCGTCTGGTGGCCCCTTTTTGTATCGTAGAGGAACAAAGTGGCTCCGCCCGTGTTCCCTGACCGGCGGGCGGAGCCGCCTTGATTCTTCCGCTGCTCTTCCTCCGCGCTTCCTCCGCTCTGCTTCCGCGGAGTCCGTGAAGCCCCCTCTGTGCTCTGGAGTACGTCGATGACGGCTGAGACTGCCTCTGTACTGACCGCCCGGGCCCTCCTCCTGGACATGGACGGGACCCTCGTCAACTCCGACGCGGTGGTCGAGCGCTGCTGGCGGCGCTGGTCCGAGCGGCACGGGCTCGACTTCGACGAGGTCATCAAGGTCGTCCACGGGCGCCAGGGGTACGCGTCGATGGCGGTGCTGCTGCCGGAGCGGGCCATGGAGGAGAACTACGCGGAGAACCGCGAGATGCTGGCCGCTGAGACCGCGGACATGGAGGGTGTCGTTCCCGTGCCGGGAGCCGCCGCCTTCCTGGCCTCGCTCGAAGGGCTGCCGCATGCGCTCGTGACGTCCGCGGATGTGCCCCTGTCCACCGGGCGGATGGCCGCGGCCGGCCTGCCGCTGCCTGCGGTGAGGGTCACCGCGGAGAGCGTGGGGGCGAGCAAGCCCGACCCTGAGGGATTCCTCAAGGGGGCCGCCGAGCTGGGCTTCGACCCCGCTGACTGCGTCGTCTTCGAGGACTCCGGGGCGGGAATCGCGGCGGGGCTCGCCGCGGGTATGCGGGTCGTGGGGATCGGCCCTCGGGCGGGGGAGTTCGGGCCCACTGTGCATGTCGACGACTTGACGCAGGTCCGGGTCGAGCCGGTTGCGGGTGGGGCGCTTCGGCTGACGTTCGGCTGATCTGCGAGCTGAGCCGAGCCCCGTCAGGGGCGCGGGGAACTGCGCGATCAGCCCCCACGCACGTGCAGACGTGAGGCGGTCGGGGTTGGCGTAGCCGGTGTGGGACGCACTGTTTTCGGCGGACGAGGGCGGACCGCCCTGCTGAGCGGGCCCCGTCAGGGGCGCGGGGAACTGCGCGCCCAGCCCTCACGCACGTGCAGACGTGAGGCGGCGGGGGTTGGCGTAGCCGGTGTGGGGCGCACGGTTTTTGGGCGGCGGGGCAGCGGGACGTCGGCGGGGTAGCGGACAAGGGCGGACCGCCCTGCTGAGCGGGCCCCGTCAGGGGCGCGGGGAACTGCGCGCCCAGCCCCCACGCACCCGCAGCCGAGAGGCAGCCTCGGTAGCAGGCGTGAAGCCGCCGGGGCGGCAGCCTCGGTAGCGGACGAGAGGCAACCCCGGCGGCAGACGTGAGGCAACCGGAGCTGCCGAAGCCGGTGTGGGCCAGGCGCCCGCGCCTTACGGCTCCCTCGTCTCCCGCTCCAGCGCCACCCGCGTCCTCTCCCCGTAGACCCCCTCGCCATCCCCCTGCGTCCCCCGGGCGTACTGAAAGCGGGTCACCGCGTCCGCGACCGGGGTGGTGTACGTGCCGTGGGCCTCGCCCATGTAGAGGTACAGCTGTTGCAGGCGCTGCTGGAGTTCCTTGACCTCTGGGCCCTTGTCCCCACGCCTCAGGACTCCCTCGGCCCTCGGCGTCGCCGACTCCACCGAACCCGTCGCCCGCGCTGTCGAGCGGCTCGGAGGCGGGGTGGACCGCGGCTTGGGCGAGGCCGAGCGTGACGGGGACGCGGAGGGGCTCGCCTCGGGCGACGCGGGCGCGGACGAGGACGTGGACGGGGGCGCTGAAAGCGACGGGGAAGCCGTCGACGGCGGCGGCTCCGTGGCGGAGCCGGACGGGGCGGCGGTCGCCGCACGTGTCGGCACGTCCGGCATCGCCTGCTCCCGTTGCGGCTTGTCGGGCGAGAGCAGTACCGCCGCGAGCACCGCGACGGCCACCACGGCCACCGCCGCGCTCGCCCCCGCGTACAGGCCGGTACGGCCGCGCCGCGGCTCCGGTTCGTCGTCGTACGGCGGAGGGGGCGGGGAGGGCGGGGAAAGGGCCGAATCCGGTCCGCCGGGCGCGAAAAGCCCCACATCCGCCGACCGCGGCGGACCCACAGCCTCCGGTGGAAGAACGGGCACAGGAGCCGGCCCCGGCTCAAGAGCTTCCTCCCCCGCCTCCGCAGGACCAGGCTCCGGCAGCGTCACGTACGGCCGTATCCGCAGCGGATCGAAGTCCTCCGCGGCGGCGGCGTCCGCGGACCTCACGTCACGCGCCGCGTCGGCGGCCCGCTCCGTACAGCCGCAGGCAGGCGCGCTGCCCGGCTCCCGCGACGTACCGCACTCGGGACATCGCTGACCGTCCCTGTGGCCCTCGGCGCCGTCCGGACGTCTTTCCTTGCTGCTCACTCGTCGTACCCCACCCCTAGAGAACTCCAGCGATTATGCAGACCCTGGCTTCAACAGGCCATAACGGGTCACACGGACCAGGATGGAGAGGGAGAGCCCCCGCAGCACACACAGCAGGACACGCAGGACACGCAGGAGCCCTCAGGAGGTGTCCATGACGCAGGACGTCAGCGCCCGCCCCGTGGGGCCGGAGCCAGATCCCGTCCCCGGGCCACCGGACGAGCACGCGCACGGCGGCGTACTGGTCTCCATCGGTGCGCTGCTGCTCGGCATGCTGCTCGCCGCCCTCGACCAGACCATCGTCTCCACCGCGCTGCCCACCATCGTCAGCGAGCTCGGCGGCATGGAGCACCTGTCGTGGGTCGTCACCGCGTACCTGCTCGCCGCCACGGCCGCGACGCCGCTCTGGGGCAAGCTCGGCGACCAGTACGGCCGCAAGAAGCTGTTCCAGCTGGCCATCGTGATCTTCCTGGTCAGCTCGGCCCTCTGCGGCATGGCACAGAACATGCCGCAGCTCATCGGCTTCCGCGCGCTCCAGGGAATCGGCGGCGGCGGCCTGATGGTCCTGTCGATGGCGATCGTCGGTGACATCGTCTCGCCGCGCGAACGAGGCAAGTACCAGGGCCTGTTCGGTGCGGTCTTCGGTGCGACGAGTGTCCTCGGGCCGCTGCTCGGCGGCCTCTTCACCGAGCACCTCAGCTGGCGCTGGGTCTTCTACATCAACCTTCCGATCGGTGTCGTCGCGCTCGTCGTCATCGCAGCGGCCCTGCACATCCCGGTGCGCTCGACGAAGCACGTCATCGACTACCTCGGTACCTTCCTCATCGCGGCCGTCGCCACCTGCCTCGTGCTCGTCGCCTCGCTCGGCGGCACCACCTGGGAGTGGGGCTCGCCGCAGATCATCGTCCTCGCGGTGCTCGGCGTCGTGCTCGCCGTGGCCTTCGTGGTCATCGAGCGCAGGGCGGCCGAACCGGTCATCCCGATGAAACTGTTCCGGGTCAGGACGTTCACGCTCTCCGCGATCATCAGCTTCGTGGTCGGCTTCGCGATGTTCGGCGCGATGACCTATCTGCCGACGTTCCTCCAGGTCGTCCAGGGCGTCTCGCCGACGATGTCGGGTGTGCACATGCTGCCGATGGTGATCGGCATGCTGATCTCGTCGACCGCGTCCGGCCAGATCGTCAGCCGCACGGGCCGCTGGAAGGTGTTCCCCATCGCGGGCACCGGGGTCACGGCTCTCGGCCTGCTCCTGCTGCACCAGCTCGACGAGAACAGCTCGACGGGCGAGATGAGCGCCTACTTCTTCGTCTTCGGCTTCGGGCTCGGCCTGGTCATGCAGGTCCTGGTACTGATCGTGCAGAACGCCGTTCCGTACGGGGATCTGGGCGTCGCCACGTCCGGCGCGACGTTCTTCCGCTCCATCGGAGCCTCGTTCGGTGTCGCGATCTTCGGCACGATCTTCGCCAACCGCCTCGTCACCAAGCTCTCCGACGCCGTCGCGGGCCAGCAACTGCCGCCAGGCGTCAGCGCGGACTCCCTGACGGCCGACCCGCGGGGCATCGCCGAACTCCCGCCGACGCTGCGCCCGGACGTCGTGCACGCGTACGCCTCGTCCATCACGGACGTCTTCCTGTACGCGGCGCCGGTGGCCCTGGTCGCCTTCGTCCTGGCCTGGTTCCTGCGCGAGGACAAGCTGCGCGGCTCGGTCATGGCGCCCGATCCGACGCAGACGCTCGCCAGCAATCCCGTCGAGCGTTCGTCGTACGACGAGGTGGCGCGGGCGCTGTCGGTCCTCGGCACGCGGGAGGGGCGTCGCGAGATCTACGTACGCATCACCGAGCGCGCGGGCTACGACCTGCTGCCCGGTGCGAGCTGGCTCCTCCTGCGCATCAGCCGTCACGGCCACGTGGAACCGGCGGTGCTCGCCGAGCGCAGTCCCGTGCCGCTGTCCGTGATCACGGCCGCGTCCCGCCAGGTCGAGGAGCGCCACCTCGCCCGGCGCGAGGGCATGGGCCTGCGTCTGACCGACGAGGGCCGGGTGGCCGTCGCCAAGCTGGCCAAGGCCCGCGAGGAGTCCCTGGCCGAGCTGCTCGGCGACTGGTGGGGCCCCGACCGGCCCACCGACCTGGTCAAGCTCGTCGAGGAACTCGGCGCCGAGATGTGCGGCTCGGACGCCGAACAGCCGCACAACGGTCCGCACGGCGGCAGGTCTGGCGGCAGGCCTGTTGGCAGGTCCGGCAGGCCACCACAGCGCGGCGTTGCGGCCTGAGCGGCGCCGCAACGCCGCTCAGTCCGGATCAACTGACCGCAGGGGCCAGCTTCTTGGCGTACCAGCACTCGGCGTACATCCGCTCGGTGAGCGGCTCGCTCTCCTCGTAGCCGTGCCGTGCGTAGAGCGCTCTGGCCTCGACCAGATCGAGGCGCGTGTCGAGGATGATCCGCTCGGCACCGAGGGCGCGGGCGGCGTCCTCGGCGGCGGCGAGGAGGAGCGTGGCGCCGCCTTTGCCGCGCATGTCCTCGTGGAGGAAGACGCGCTTGAGCTCAGCGGTACGGAAACCCTTCAGGTCGCCCATGAGCCGTACTCCGGCGGTCCCTGCGGGCTCGTCCCTGTACCGGGCGACAAGGAGTGTGCCGGTGGGCGGGCGCAGGTCGTCGCCCGTCTCCGCCGCGATCTCACGCTCCAGCTCCGCGGGGTCGGTCCTGCGCCCCTCGTGGAGGAGGTAGTACCGGTCGCTCACCTCTGTGTAGTACGCGCGCCAGAGCGCCGCGGCGACAGGGGAGTCGACGGCTTCGGGGGCGACGGTCCAGGAGGCGGGTCTCGCTCCGGCGCGGGGATCGATAGGGATCATGGGGGCCATTCTCGGGAGGCGACTGCCGTACCCCGCAAGCGAATTACTCCCACCCAGGCGCCTCTGCTCAGTCCTTGCGCCCTGTGGCGGCGACGCTGACGCCGAGCCCGATCATGGTGAGCCCGCCGGCTCCGCCGACCATCGAGAGCCGCCGCGGCGATTGCGCGAACCACCCGCGCGCGGTGGCCGCGACCAGGCCCCACACGCTGTCGGATGCCAGGGCGATGGCGTTGAAGACGAGGCCGAGCACCAGCATCTGCAACATGACGTGCCCTTGCTCGCGGTCGACGAACTGCGGCAGCACGGCGGCGAAGAAGACGATGGTCTTGGGGTTGGCCACACCGACCGCGAACCCTTCCCACAACGTACGCAGCCCACTGTGGGCGGGAGCGTCACCGGTGAACGCGGCGTACAGCGACCCGCGTTGGCGCACCGCTTTGACCCCGAGGTACACCAGGTAGGCGGCGCCCAGGAGCTTCAGCGCCGTGAAGACGACGACGGAGCGTTCGACCACGGACCCGACCCCGAGCGCGACGGCCACGACGAGCACGTACGCGCCGACCGTGTTCCCCACCACCGAGGTCAGCGCGGCGCGACGCCCCTGAGCCAGCGCCCGCCCGATCACGAACAGGACGCTGGGCCCGGGAATCACGATCAGCAGGAACGACATGGCCGCGAAGGCGAGTATCCGGTCGGTGGACATCATGGGGCCCATGGCACCACGGGGGCGGGGGCGCCGGTACCGGTTTTCCGCTCAGTCCAGCGGCTACTGGCTCTTGGGCGCTGCCTGCTGCACGACCTCGAAGGACCACACCGCGGCACTGCTGGACGCGGGCTTGGGCCGCTCGCCGCCGCCTGCACCCCCACCCTGGTGCGCGGCCTTCATCGGACCCTCCATCCAGGCCTTGAAGGACTCCTCGTCACGCCAGCGCGTGTAGACCAGGTAGTCGTCGGTGCCCTCGATGGGGCGGAGAAGCTCGAACCACTCGAAGCCGTCCGAGTTCTCCACGGCGCCGGCGCGGGACGCGAAGCGCTTCTCCAGGACCTCTCGCTGTTCGGCGGGCACGGTCAGGACGTTGATCTTTACGATGCTCATGCGCCCATCCTCGCGCATGCCCCCCGTGCGTTCAGGCCGGGTGGCGTTCGCGCCAGGTGTGGGCCACTTCTTCTACGTCGAAGGGCTTCAGGCCCAGGGGCGGGCCCGGGGGTGGCATGCGCAGGGCCTCGCGGATCTTGGTGTTGAGGTCTGTGACGAGCTTGCGGGCCGCCTGTTCGGAGGGGGCGTCCGGGGCCGCGGCCAGGACGTCCTCGGCCTCCTTGCGCAGGGCGAGGGTCGGGGGGGAGGTGGGAGAGGCCTTCGCGGGCCATCTTCTGCTTGATCCACCACTGCTCGTCGTACGAGGAGGTGTCGAGGCCCTTCGGGAGCGGCTTGCCGTAGCCCGGCAGGGTGGCGAAGTCGCCTCGCTCCTCGGCCTCGCGGATCTGTTTGTCGATCCATGACTCGAAGCTGACCTCAGGTGGTTTCCGTTCAGTCATGGGTTCATTGTTCCAGGCCCGGTGCGGTCGCGTGAGGTGCGCCATAGGATGCGGCGGCGTGGGGGCGTGTGCGGCCGCCGCGCGTTCTGACCGCTGAGAGCTGGGGGAGCGTACGTGCTGGAGCTGACCATGGCCTGCGTGTCCGGGGCGGACGAGGGGGCGACGGCGGGCATGCTCATGGCTGACGCGCCGAGCGCACCGGGTTCCGCGTTGCGGGTGGGGCGCGATCGCAGCGTGTGCCGTCTTGTGCCGCCCGATGACTGGCTGTTCGTGTCGCGTACGCATCTGGAGTTCCGCTGCGGGCCCGACGGGACCTGGAGGCTCACCTGGCTGCGCGGGTCACATCCCGAGCCCTCGTCGGAGGTGCGGCTCACCGTGGGCGGGGTGCCGTCGCCTCTTGAGTACGGGGGGTCGGCGCCGCTGCCCCGGGGCGGTTCCGGTGACGTCGTCATCCAGGACCGGGCCGGGCCTCGCAGCGTGAACGTCGGGTTCTACGTGGAGGGTTGATGGGTTGAGGTCCCGTACTCAGTCCAGTACTCGGGCAAGCGCCAGGCCGTCGTAGCCCTTTGTGCCCACCGTCTGCAGCGCCGTTCCGCTCAACTTCGGGTGGCTGGCGAAGAGTTCCAGCGCCTTGCGAGTGCCCTGCACGCTGGGGTCGGTGGAGTTGGCGTTGGCCACCTCTCCGCTCCGTACGACGTTGTCGACGATGATGAGGCTGCCGGGGCGGGTGAGCTTGAGCGACCACTCCACGTAGTGCGGGTTGTTGGCCTTGTCCGCGTCGATGAAGACCAGGTCGAAGGGGGGCGCCTCCTCGCTTACGAGCGCGGCCAGCGAGTCGAGTGCCGGGCCCACCCGGACCTCGGTGAGCTTGTCGAGGCCGGCACGGGCGAGGTTGGCGCGGGCCACGTCGGCGTGGACCGGGGAGTACTCCAGGGTGATCAGGCGGCCGTCCGCGGGCAGGGCGCGGGCCAGCCAGATGGTGCTGTAGCCGCCGAGCGTGCCGATCTCGAGGATGCGGTGCGCACCCTGGATCTGGGCGAGGAGCTGGAGCAGCTTGCCCTGGTTCGGCGCGACGCTGATCTGCGGCAGACCGGCGGCGTCGCTGTCGTGCAGGGCCGCGGTCAGGGCCTCGTCGGCGGGGGTCAGGAGATCGGTGAAGTACGTGTCGACCGCGGTCCATTGCTGCTGGGTCATGGGGGCCTTTCCTGGTGTTCGTTAGGTTCGCTAAGGATGTTAGTGGGGTGGGGGTCGATTGTCAGTGGTGACTCGCATACTGGGGTTGTCGGTCTGTGATGGCGGTACGAGGGCTGTGGGCTGCGGGGGTTGAGATGACGTACGGGGCGAGGGCTGGGACCGGGACTGGAGCTGGGGCTGGAACCGGGGCTGAGGCTGGGACTTGGGCGGGGCAGATGCTGCCCGCGTCGGCGATTCGGGGGCTTGCCGAGCGGTGGCTGCCGCTGATGGCTTCGCCTGGCTCGGGGGGCGGGCCGGGGCAGGGCCGCAGTGACGGTGCGGGTGCGGGGGACTTCGTGTGCTCACCCGCCGGGCTGTGGCTCGCGCTGGCCGCCGTCGCGGTGGGCGCGCGGGAGGAGACCGCCGGGGAGCTGCGGGAGTTGCTCGGCGTGGCGGGTGAAGAGGCCGCCGGTGCGGTCACGGCAGCCGCGCGGGCGTTCGCCGGCACGGACGCGGTGGCCGTCGCCACCCGGGTGTGGAGCCGGGTTCCGGTGTACCGCGCCTATCGGGAGGCGCTGCCCGACGTGGGATTCGGGCCGATGGACCCGGACGGCATCGACGCGTGGGTGCGGGAGGCGACGGACGGGCTCATCGAGCGGCTGCCGGTGGTGATCACTCCGGATGTGCTGCTGGTGCTGGTCAACGCGCTTGCGCTCAAGGCGCGTTGGGAGATCCCCTTCGAGGGGGCGGGCACACGCGATCAGGACTTCACGGACGCGCTGGGCGTGCGGCACCGGGTGCCCACGATGCACCGGCCCGTTCCGCTGAACTGTGCCTGGACGGTGGGCGGCGCGAGTGTCATCGAGCTGAAGTGCCGGTCGGAGGACGGGCGGGCGCCTGCGCGGGTGCGGTTCGTGCTCGGTGAGCCGGGAGCCGGGGCCGCCGAGGTGCTGCCGCTCGCGTGGGCGCCGGAAGGCCGGTGGACGGGGATCGACGCCGAGCAGATCAATATGGCGTTGCCGCGGATGTCCTTGCGTACGCGGGTCGACGCGACGGAGCAGTTGGCGGTGCTGGGTGTGCGGTGGGCCATGAGCGAGGGGGCCGACTTCTCCGGGATGTCGCCGGAGCGGCTTGCGATATCGCAGGTGGTGCAGGAGGCCGTGGTGAAGGTTGCGGAGGAGGGGGTTGAGGCGGCGGCGGTTACGGCTGTGCCGATGGCTCCTGGTGGGGCTCCGTATGTCCCTCGACGGATCGAGTGGATCGCCTTTAACCGGCCGTTCGGGGTTGTGGTGCTTGATGGGGGTGGGGAGGTGCCGTTGTTTGTGGGGTGGCAGGCGGGGGTGCCGAGCCCTGCGGGGGTGCCGAGGTAGGGGCGGGTCCCTGCGGGGCTTTCCCCAACCCCGCCCCTTCCCGAAAACCCGCTCTGGCGCGGGGGCCTTGCGTGCCCTCATCACCGGCTCCGCCGAGTTCGTCCTCAAACGCCGGACGGGCTGGTTGATCCCGTCCTCAAGCGCCGGACGGGCTGGTTGATCCCGTCCTCAAGCGCCGGACGGGCTGGTTGATCCCGTCCTCAAGCGCCGGACGGGCTGGTTGATCCCGCGGAGGTCCGTTGTTTACCGCTTGCCGGACGGGGTGGTTGATCCCGCCGGGGCGGTAGAGCCTAGCTCGATCGCCGGGCGCGAACCCGGCAGTGGCCTGCCCGCGCTTTCGGTCATGAACCACACCGCGATTCCGCCCACCACGGCCGCCGCCATCATGTAGTACGCGGGCATCATCATGTTCCCCGTCGCTCCGATCAGTGCCGTCACCACCAGCGGTGTCGTGCCTCCGAAGATCGATACGGAGATGTTGAAGCCGATGGAGAGCGAGCCGTAGCGGACCTTGGTCGGGAAGAGGGCGGGGAGTGTCGACGGCATCGACGCCGTGAAGCAGACCAGGAGCAGGCCGAGCGCCGCCATGCCGAGGCCGATCGCCCAGAGCGAGCCCTGGCGGATCAGGAGCAGGGCGGGGACGGAGAGGAGCAGGAAGCCCACGCAGCCCGCGGCGATCACCGGGCGGCGGCCCACCCGGTCGGTCAGCGCGCCCGCGAACGGCTGGACGCACATCATCAGCGCCATCACCGCGAGGATGACCATGAGGCCGTGCGTCTCGTCGTACTTGAGCTCGCTCGTCAGGTAGCTCGGCATGTACGACAGCAGCATGTAGTCCGTGACGTTGAAGACCAGGACCAGGCCCATGCACAGGAGCAGCGCCTTCCACTGGCCCTGGACCATGTCGCGCAGGCGGACCTTCGGGCGGGACTGCTCGTCCTTGTGTGCCTTACTGAGCTCCGCGGCGAACGCCGGGGTCTCCTCCAGCTTCATCCGCAGGTACAGGCCGATCAGGCCCATCGGGCCCGCGATGAGGAACGGGACGCGCCAGCCCCAGGAGAGGAGATCCTCCGTGGAGAGGAGGGCCGTCATGACGGTCACCAGGCCCGCCCCGCCGATGTAGCCGGCGAGCGTGCCGAACTCCAGCCAGCTGCCGAGGAAGCCCCGCTTCTTGTCGGGGGCGTACTCGGCGATGAAGGTCGACGCGCCCGCGTACTCACCGCCCGTCGAGAAGCCCTGCACCAGGCGGGCCAGCAGAAGGAGGATCGGGGCTCCTACGCCGATGGACGCGTAGGAAGGGATCAGGCCGATCGCGAAGGTTCCCGCCGCCATCATGATCATGGTGAGGGCGAGGATCTTCTGGCGGCCGACGCGGTCGCCGAGCGGGCCGAAGACCATGCCGCCGAGCGGGCGGATCAGGAACGCCGCCGCGAACGCGCCGAAGGCGGAGAGCAGTTGGGCCGTGGGGTCGCCCGAGGGGAAGAAGACCTTGCCGAGCGTCACGGCGATGTAGCTGTAGACGCCGAAGTCGAACCACTCCATCGCGTTGCCGAGAGCGGCCGCCTTCACCGCCCGCTTGACCAGCGCCGGGTCGACGACGGTGACGTCCGCCGAGGCGTGCGCGGACGGAGGGGCCTGGGTCTGCGGAGCTACGGGTGCGACGGGGGCGGCTGCCGGCAAGGGTTCGCTCGCCTGCCTCTCGGTTGACTGCAAGGGCAGAGCCGCCCAGCGAGGGGCGGCCCGCAAGCGACCATAGGTGTAGGTGGCATCATTACGGTCGGTGTCCGGCCAACCGCACACTGCCCGGAAAGTGCCGCTATCCAGGGCAAATGGTTCCGCTTCCGCTGGTGGCCGGAAGGCGCCTTTGTGATCTATGTCGCGGCTCGTGCGGGGAACCGCCGTGCGGGGCCCGGGCCGTCGTTACATGGATGGAAGGTGGACGGCCTGTGGAGATCCGGTCGTCAACCGGACAAAAGGCCTGGTTGGGAAGTCTGCGCAAAAGCCGGTAGAAAGCGGTGTGGCTGCCAGGTGAAATGGAGGTTGCGCGCGTCTCATCTGAGGGCGCGGGCCTTTCGGGTCCGACGAGGGCGCGAGCCCTTCGGGTCCGGCCGCACACCTCGGAACCGAGGGAGAACTCTCGGAGCCGACCGGACGTTGGGACCGAGCAGAGATGACGAGCGGGGCGGGAGGGCCGACGGCGCGTGGCGAATGTTGAGCACGGGGGACCGGGAAATGCCTTTGGGGCGGGTACGCCCGGCACACCGAGGACGCGGATCGGGGTGCTCCGCGTCACCCTCTGGCTGATCGCTGCCGTACTCGCGGTACGACAGGTGGCCGTCGTCCTGCGTACGCCGAAAGGGGAGCGGCTCACCGATCTGGAGACCTGGATCGGCCCGGAGGGCGTCCTGCATGTGAACGGTTCCTTCTACGACGCGGACAAGTTCACCGGCACTCCATTCGCCGGACTCGTGCTCAAACCGTTCTCCCGCGCGGCCGAGCAAGCACTCGGCTGGGGCTGGACGTTCGGCACGCTGACCCTGGTCGTGATCCTCGGCATGGTCGCGGCCCGTGCGCTGCCGCAGCCCGTGTCCCGGCGCACCTCACTGCTCGCCGCGCCCGTCGCGATCTGCCTCCTGATGCTGTCGCTCCCGGTGCGCAACACCCTGCACCTGGGCCAGACCAGCATCATTCCCGTGCTCCTCGTCCTGCTCGGCTGCTTCGCCGTCCGGGGAGAGCGCGCCAGCGGCGTCCTCATCGGCATCGGGGCCGCGCTCCAGCCCACGCTGCTGCTCTTCGCCGCCCTGTTCTGGTTCACCGGCCGCAGGCGCGCCACGGCGTCCACCGGCGCCACGTTCCTCGCCGTCACCGCGCTCGCCTGGGCCGCGATGCCGCACGACTCGTGGACGTACTGGATACACCACCTGGCGGGCGCGGGCCTCGGCGCGAGTCCGGACGGTCTCGCCAACCAGTCGCTGCACGGCGCCCTGCTCCGGTTCGGCCTCGAAGGGCCGCTGGAGATCGGCGTGTTCGTGGTCCTGGGCGTGGCCGTCATCTGGTTCGGCGTGCGCCGCGCAGTCCGTTACGCCAAGGACGGGCAGCTGCTGCTCGCCGTCGCGATCACCGGCTGCGTCGCCGTCGCCGTGTCCCCGACGACCTGGCAGCACCAGCTCCTGTGGGTGCTGCTCGCGGTGGTGGGCCGGGTCGGCAAGAAGCAGTCCGACCGGTACATGTGGCCGATCGCCGTCATCCTCGTGTCGACGCTGCCGGCGAAGATGATGCTGCCGAACATGCCGGTCGTGGAGCCCATCCGCGACAACGTCGTGCTGATCGCCGCGCTCGCCGCCGCCACGGTGGTGCCGTTCCTCTCCCGCGCGCACCCTCAGTACCAGGAGCCCGTCCCGACCGACTACGCCAAGCCCGTTCCCGCGCGCTGGAGTCGGGTGCCGCTGCTCCCGTTCTGGCGGCGGGTCACGACCCGGCCGAACCTCCTCCTCGAACTGCTCCTGATCCGCGTCGGCTACTCCGCCTACCAGCAGGCGCGGCTGGCCGCGACGGGCGGCACCAACTCGGGCGGCCGTGCCACCGCCGAGCAGCACGGCGAGCAGATCTACTCCATCGAGCAGTTCCTGCACATCGACATCGAGCACTGGGTCAACCACGCGGTGGTGAAGGTCGACTGGCTCGAGGAGTTCTTCAACTTCTACTACACGTCGTTCCACTTCGTGGTGCCGCTGACCGTCCTCGGTGTGCTCTACGTCCGGCGTCCCGCCGACTACCGCTGGGCACGCTCGGCGCTCGGCTTCGCGACGGTCCTCGCGCTCGTCGGATTCTGGCTCTACCCGCTGGCCCCGCCGCGCCTGATGCCCGGGCTCGGCTTCATCGACACGGTCCACGGCGTGCAGGACTTCACCCAGCCGGACTACGGCACGCTGACCGCGCTCACCAACCAGTACGCGGCGATGCCCTCGCTGCACTTCGGCTGGTCGCTGTGGTGCGGCGTGGTGATCGTGATCCTCGCGCCGAAGTGGTGGATGAAGGCGCTCGGTCTGCTGCACCCGCTGTTCACGGTCTCCGCGATCGTCGCCACCGGGAACCACTGGGTCCTGGACGCGGTGGGCGGCGCGAGTGTCGTCGGCGCGGGCTTCGGCCTCGGCTACCTCCTGGCCGGGCCCCGCGTGGGCAGGACGGTGAAGGTGGCGACGGGGGCGGAGCCGCCGGTCATCGACATGACGAAGGACGCGGCGAAGGACCGTACCCCGAGCTGATCCTGTACGTGCCCGGCGTGGACACCGTGAGTCGGGTGAAGTCGCCGTCCCGCTTCAGGCAGGCCCCCTCCGCCCGGAGCCACGGCGAGTACACCAGGCGCAGCGTCACCGGCTCGCGGGTGGGGACGCGCACCACCATGGCGGAGCCGGTGGACCGTACGACGGTCGCGGGCCTGGACACCATCGGCACCGCGTCCTTCACCCGGAACACCCGCCAGTTCGCGTCCCGCCACACAGGTTCGAGCCACTTGGGGCCGCTGGCGACCAGGGCCGCCTCGTCCTCGGCGAACCCGTCCGGCTTGCCCGAAGGCAGCACCACATAGCCGACCGCCCACTTGTCCAGCCACGCCCGGTAGGTGGCGGCCGAGAAGGACCCGTCGTAGAAGAGGCGGCCGCGCTCGATGTCGAGCTGCCGGTTCCAGCCGCGCGCCATGTTCACGTACGGCGCCAGGGCCGTGGCCTCGCGGTGGTTGCGGGCCGGGACCACCTCCACGCGCCCCCGGTCGGCGCCGAGCCGCTCCAGCTCCCGCACCACGCCCTGGGTGTCGGCGGCCCACTTCGGCACGGCCGTCGACACCGTCAGATCGTCCGCCGTCTTCTGCGTCACCCAGGCCGTGGAAAGGACGAGCGCGACGATGAGCACGACGCGGCGTACGCGGGACAGCGCGGGCATCAGCAGGGCGCCGAGCAGCGCGGCGGGCGCGAGGAGCTCGGCGAGGCGCTCCACGTTCGTGCCGATCGGGGACGGGATGAGATACGTCAGGACCGTCCCCGCCGCGTACACGCCCGCCCCCCACCGCAGCACCCGCCACTCGCGCGGAGCCGCCACGATGAGCGCCAGGCCGAACACCACGGGCGGGAAGATCCGGTCGAACGGCATCAGATGCTCGCCGGTGAACGGGAAGAGCGCGGTGGTCGCCCCCACGACCACCACCGGCGGCACGATCAGCGCCGCGGCCCGGCCCCAGTCCCGTACGAGGAAATAGGCGGCGCCCGCCACCACGAGGAAGAGTCCGGCCACCGGGCTGGACATGGTGGCGAGCGCCGCGCACACCACGGCGACCCCCACGCGCCGCTCCCGCACGAGCGCCAGGCACGCGGCGAACCCGAAGGCGATGCCGAGCGCGAACGTCGTGCGCCCCGACGCGACGTTGCACCACACCGCGAGCGAGGCGAGCACCGCGGGCCACAGCGGGCGCCGCATCCCGGTGCGTTCGACGAGCGCGGCGACCAGCCAGGCACCGGCGACGCCCGACACCACCGTCACCGTCTTCACGCCCACGGCGGCCATCAAGTAGGGCGAGATCAGGCTGTAGTTGGCGGTGTGCATGCCGCCGTACCAGAACAGGCCGTACGCGGCGGCCCCGTGCTCCGAGGCGAAGCGCGCCCAGGCGTACTGCGCCGCCAGGTCGCCGCCGCCGGTGGCGAGGAACGCCGCCCACACCGCGTACAGGGGAAGGGTGGGCAGGGTGGCGACGAGCGGGATCCGGTGGCGTCGGCAGAAGGCGCGGAGGGAGGTCTTCCGCTCATTGGGTGTGCTGCCCGATGGTGCCAGGGAGAGACCTGCGGAGACCACGGCGACCGTTTCCGTTCGAAGTCTTGGAAAGGCAAGGTTCACTTCTCAAGACGCGTCACGCAACGGAAACGTTGGCTCCGCGGGAAAAGACCCGGGGGAGGCAGGGGCAGGGCGTAGGGGGGAGTCGCCCCTGCCTCCCTGGCAGCGGGTCAGCCCGTGCTGACCTGCAGTTCCTTGACCCCGTTCAGCCAGGCCGAGCGGAGCCTGCGGGGGTCGGATACCAGACGCAGATCGGGCAGCGCGTCCGCGATCGCGTTGAAGATGAGGTTGATCTCCAGGACGGCCAGGGACTTGCCGAGGCAGAAGTGCGGGCCTCCGCCGCCGAATCCGAGGTGCGGGTTCGGGTCGCGGGAGATGTCGAACTTCTCCGGCTCGTCGAAGACCTCGGGGTCGTTGTTGGCCGAGGAGTAGAAGATCCCGACGCGGTCGCCCTTCTTGATCTTCGCCTCGCCGATCTCGGTGTCCTGGGTCGCGGTGCGCTGGAAGGAGACCACGGGGGTCGCCCAGCGCACGATCTCCTCCGCGGTGGTCTCGGGGCGCTCGCGCTTGAAGAGCTCCCACTGCTCCGGATGGGTGAGGAAGGCGTGCATGCCGTGGGTGATGGCGTTCCGGGTGGTCTCGTTGCCGGCCACCGCGAGCAGGATGACGAAGAAGCCGAACTCGTCGGAGGAGAGGTTGCCTTCGTCCTCGGCGGCCACCAGCTGGCTGACGATGTCCTTGGCCGGGCATTCCTTGCGGGCGGCGGCGAGGTTCATCGCGTACGAGACGATCTCCATGGCCGCCTCGGCACCGACCTCCTCGGTGATCGCGTACTCCGGGTCGTCGTAGGCGGCCATCTTGTTGGACCAGTCGAAGATCTTCGTCCGGTCGTCCTGGGGTACGCCGATGAGCTCGGCGATGGCCTGGAGGGGAAGTTCCACGGCGACGTTCGTGACGAAGTCGAAGGAGCCGTCGGCCGCGGCGTTCGCCAGGGCGGTCTCGACGATGGAGCCCGCGCGGTCGCGCAGGGCGTCCTCCAGGGAGCGTATGGCGCGGGGCGTGAAGCCGCGCTGCACGATCTGGCGGACCCGGGTGTGCTCGGGCGGGTCCATGTTCAACATGATCATCTTCTGGACCTCGATCTGGTCCCGGCTGATCGTCTCGTTGAAACGGATGACCGCGGTGTTGAGGTTGGAGGAGAACAACTCCGGGTGCGTGGACACGTACTTGACGTCCGCGTGCCGTGTGACGGCCCAGTAGCCCGCGTCGTCGAAGCCGGAGATGCGCGGCGGCTGGGCGATCCAGCGCACCGGTTCCGTCTGCCTCAGCTGGGCGAACTCCGGTAGGGGTACGCGCTCTTGGAGCAGGTCGGGGTCGGTGAAGTCGAACCCGTCGGGCAGCGCTGGACAGGGCATCGGCAACTCCAGGAGTTCAGTTCTGGCAGCTCTGTAGCTGTCCTGACGGTCCATCAGGAGATGCCCGCAAGGTAGTAACGGGTTCTACAAGTGGCAAGGCCCGCGACGGGCTGGCTTTCGTGCAGGTCGTGCGCAAGGTGCGTGCAAGCCCCTTGCGGCGGCGGGGTCGGGCTCAGCAGACTGCTTGCAGAACTAGAACGCGTACTAGTTCTCCGCGTGGGTGCCGGGACACTCCCGCGGGATGTGGATGGAGAGGACGCCCATGGCCGCGGAACCTGTCATCGTCGAAGCCGTACGCACCCCCATAGGTAAGCGCGGCGGCGCGCTCGCCAATCTCCACCCCGCCTATCTGCTGGGCGAGACCTATCGCGAGCTCCTCGGCCGTACGGGCATCCACGCCGACTGTGTCGAGCAGATCGTGGGCGGCACGGTGACCCACGCCGGGGAGCAGTCCATGAACCCCACGCGCACGGCCTGGCTCACGATGGGCCTTCCGTACGAGACCGCGGCGACGACGGTGGACTGTCAGTGCGGCTCGTCGCAGCAGGCCAGCCACATGGTCGCCAACATGGTCGCGGCGGGCGTCATCGACGTGGGGATCAGCTGTGGCGTCGAGGCGATGTCACGGGTGCCGCTGGGCTCGGGCTCCAAGCACGGTCCCGGCAAGCCGTTCCCCGAGGAGTGGAACGTCGACCTGCCCAACCAGTTCGAGGCGGCCGAGCGCATCGCCCGCAACCGCGGCCTCACCAGGGAGAACGTCGACTCGCTCGGCCTCATCTCGCAGGAGCGCGCCGCCACTGCCTGGGCCGAGGAGCGCTTCAAACGCGAGACGTTCGCCGTCCAGGTGCCGACGACGGAGGAGGAGCAGGCGGCGGGGCAGGGCATGTGGCGGCTCGTCGACCGGGACGAGGGGCTGCGGGACACCACGATGGAGGGCCTTGAGCGGCTCAAGCCGGTGATGCCGACCGCCGTGCACACCGCGGGGAACTCCTCGCAGATCTCGGACGGCGCGGCGGCGATCATGTGGGCGTCGAAGCGGATGGCGCGAGCCCTGAAGCTGAAGCCGCGCGCGCGGATCGTGGCGCAGGCGCTGGTGGGCGCCGATCCGCACTTCCACCTGGACGGGCCGATCGACGCGACGCGGGCGGTCCTGGGCAAGGCGGGGATGTCTCTGAAGGACATCGACCTCGTGGAGATCAACGAGGCGTTCGCGTCGGTGGTGCTCAGCTGGGCGCAGATCTTCGAGCAGGACCTGGAGAAGGTGAACGTGAACGGGGGCGCGATTGCGTTGGGGCATCCCGTGGGGGCGACCGGGGCTCGGCTCATCACGACTGCCCTGCATGAACTGGAGCGCCGGGACAAGGAGTTCGCGCTGATCACCATGTGCGCGGGGGGTGCTGTGGCTACGGGGACGATTATTCAGCGGCTGTGAGTGATCCATTCCCTTGCGTACGACGAAGGCGGCCACCCCGCAGAGGGGGTGGCCGCCTTCGTGTGCTTCAGGGCGTCCTGTCGGCTCAGTAGGAGCCGTTGGCCTGCCAGTGGTTCCACGCGCCGACCGGGCTGCCATAGCGCTCGTTCATGTAGTCGAGGCCCCACTTGATCTGGGTCTCGGGGTTGGTCTTCCAGTCCGAACCGGCCGACGCCATCTTCGAGGCGGGCAGGGCCTGGACCAGGCCGTAGGCGCCGGAGGAGGCGTTCGTGGCCTTGGGGTTCCAGCCGCTCTCGTGCTCCACGATCTTGCTGAACGCCTTGTACTGAGCGGGGTCCGGGATCATCTTCTTCGCGATCGCCTGCGCCGAGGAGGGAGCCGCGGCGGGGGCGGCGGCCGGAGCGGCCGCCTTCGCCTCGGTCGGGGCCGCGGCCTGGGCCGGACCCGCCGCGAGCACCATGCCGGTCGTGGCGGCGGCCACGGCGGCACCGGTGAGGGCCTTCTTCGGGGTGGCGATACGGCGGAGGAGCGTGGCGGACAAAGCGTGACCTTCCGTGGGGGACATGGTGTCGCGGGCACGCCGTTGGCCACGGGAGTGTGGCGGGGGGAATGCGTCGGCGCCCTGGGCCTTGAGGCCGGCGGCGCCGTGCGACTCGATCCAGAGAAGCAGGGCTGGAGCGCCTCCGCAATGACCGTTTTTACTAGTGGATGTCGCATGTGGGCGAAAGGTCCCGCGTGTGACGTGGCTCTCAATTCGCAGGTCAGGGCACGTTTTGACGCGTACGCGCCAGGGGGTCGTATCTACGGCCCGCCCTAGTAGAGGACCAAAGTACTGTGGGCCGCCTCACCGCGAAGGCCGCCCCGCGTGACGCAGAGCCAGCGCCCGCCTACGCCTTCGGCCCCTCGAATGTGACCTGGGCCTCGAAGGCGGCCCGGCGCGTGGCCCGGCGCAGCGCCTTCAGGACGGCCGGCCCGAGGGCGAGGCTCAGCAGGACGGTGACGACGGCGCGGGGCAGGTCCCAGCCGAGGGAGGTCGCCAGGCAGTACGCGATGAAGCGGCCGAGGTTGTCACCGACGGGATCGCCGGGCACGAAGGAGACGCCGGTCGCGAGGCCGCCGAGGTAGGGCCAGCCCTGCAGATTCATGACGGTGCCGTACAGGACGGACGAGACGGCCCCGTAGGCGGCGAGCAGCCACAGCTCGCGGCGCCCGCGGATGCTGTCGGGGCCCGGCAGCAGCCCCGCGCCCATGCAGACCCACCCCATGGACAGCATCTGGAACGGCATCCACGGACCGACGCCACCGGTGAGCAGCGCGGAGGCGAACATCGACACGGCACCGAGCACGAACCCGAACCCGGGTCCGAGCACGCGCCCGCTGAGCACCATGAGGAAGAACATCGGCTCGATCCCGGCCGTCCCCGCCCCCAGCGGTCGCAGCGCGGCACCGGCGGCGGCGAGCACCCCGAGCATCGCGATGGCCTTGGCGTCGAGCCCGACGTCCGCGATGGTCGCCACGACGACGGCGAGCAGCAGCGGAAGCAGGGCCGCGAACAGCCAGGGCGCGTCCTGGGCGTGCGCGCTGAGCCCCGACGTACCGCCCGCGATGAGCGGCCACCCGAAGGCCACGACGCCGACCGCGCTGACGAGCGCGAGGGCGCCGATGGAGCGCGGGCCGAGGCGGATGGGCCTGGCCTGGCGGACGACGGGGGCGCGGCTCACGCGGGCCCACCCCCGCCGTCCAGCGCGTGCCGTACCTCCGACACGGTCAGCCACTTCTGCGGGGCGAGGATCTTGGTGGTCTGCGGGGCGAAGGACGGCGACGAGACCACGATGTCCGGGGTCGGGCCGTCGGCGACGATCTCCCCGTCGGCGAGGATCGCCACCCGGTGGGCCAGTTCCGCCGCCAGTTCCACGTCGTGCGTGGCGAGGACGATCGCGTGGCCCTCGGCGGCCAGACCGCGCAGGAGCGTGACGAGGCGGGCCTTGGCCGCGTAGTCGAGGCCCCGGGTCGGCTCGTCGAGGAGGAGCAGTGGAGGGCGGGCCGTCAGGACGATCGCCAGGGCCAGGGTGAGGCGCTGGCCCTCGGAGAGGTCGCGGGGGTGCGTGTCGTCCGCGATGCCGGGGAGCAGCTCGGTGACCAGGGCTCGGCAGGTGCCCGGAGCGGCCGACGCGTCGTGGTCGGCCGCCGCGCACTCGGCGGCCACCGTGTCCGCGTAGAGGAGGTCCCGCGGCTCCTGGGGGACCAGACCCACGTGCCGGATCAGCTCGCGCGGGCCTGTGCGGTGCGGGGTCGCGCCGCCGACGCGTACCGAGCCCGACGCCGGTTCGAGCACGCCCACCAAGGTCGACAGGAGCGTGGACTTCCCGGCGCCGTTGCGGCCCATCAGGGCCACGGTCTCGCCCGCGGAGACGGTGAGGTCCACGCGGCGCAGGGCTTCCACCCGGCCCCGGCGCACGGCCAGACCGGAGACGCTCGCGGCGGGTGCCTCCGGGGCATCCGTCTTCTTCGTACGCCGGAAGAGGCTCGGCCGGCCCGCCGCCGGACGTACGGCCACGCCTTCCTCTCGGGGCTCGGCCCCGGCCAGGCGCTCCCGCAGCGCACCCGCCCTGCGTCGCGCGTCCCGCACCGTCAGCGGCAGCGGGGACCAGCCCGCGAGGCGGCCGAGGCCCACCACCGGCGGGTAGACCGGCGAGCGGGCCATCAGCTCGGCGGGATCCCCGAGCACGGGCGGCTCGCCCGGCGCCGCGAGCAGCAGCACCTGGTCCGCGTACTGGACGACCCGCTCCAGGCGGTGCTCGGCCATCAGGACCGTCGTGCCCAGGTCGTGCACGAGCCGCTGCAGTACGGCGAGCACCTCCTCGGCGGCGGCCGGGTCGAGCGCCGACGTCGGTTCGTCGAGGACGAGGACCTCGGGGTGCGGCGTGAGCACCGAGCCGATGGCGACGCGCTGCTGCTGGCCGCCGGAGAGCGTGGCGATGGGGCGGTCGCGCAGATCGGCGAGGCCGAGGAGGTCCAGGGTCTCCTCGACCCGGCGGCGCATCACGTCGGGCGCGATCCCGAGCGACTCCATCCCGTACGCCAGCTCGTCCTCGACCGTGTCCGTCACGAAGTGCGAGAGCGGATCCTGGCCCACCGTGCCGACGACGTCGGCGAGTTCACGCGGCTTGTGCGTACGGGTGTCGCGCCCCGCCACGGTGACGCGCCCCCGCAGCGTGCCCCCGGTGAAGTGCGGCACGAGCCCGCTCACCGTGCCGAGCAGCGTCGACTTGCCGACCCCGGAAGGCCCGACGAGGAGCACCAACTCGCCCTCGGGCACGGCGAGATCGACCCCGCGCACGGTGGGCCCGTCGACCCCTTCGTACGTCACGGAGACATCCTCGAAGCGGATCATGAGGGCTCCTCGGTGGGTACGGGGGCGTCGGACTCGGAGGGCGCGGCGGCGGACTCGGGAGGGGCGGGCGCCGGTCTCCCCGCGGAGGGGGTCGCCGGCTTGTCCACGTGTGCGGACGCCGAGTCCCCGGCAGGCGCGGGCGGCGGCCCAGCGGGCGCGGGGTCCGGCTCCCCTGCTGGCGCGGACGCCGGGCTTCCCGCTTCGGCGGATGCCGACTGCCTGGCCCGCGTCGGGGTCGGGTTTCCCGCTTCAGCGGATGCCGATTCCCTGGCCCGCGCCGGAGTCGGTTTCCCTGTCCGCTCAGGCGCCGCCTCCCCCGCGGGTACCGGCGCCACGAAAGCCGGCAGTAGCCCGACGAGCACGGCGGCCGCGGGCCACAGCGGCAGCGTCGGCGCCGTCAGGGGGACGACCCCGGGGTGCAGGGCGGACGCGTCGTACGTGGCGGCCCAGATCATCAGGCCCGCCACGGCGATCCCCGACCCGGCGACGAGCCACGCGCGCACGCCCCACGGGTCGGGGCGGTAGCGGGTGCGGACGGAGCGCCGGCCGCCGAGGCGCAGTCCCGCGAGGGCGGCGGCGAGACCGGCGGCCAGGACCGGCAGACCGTAGCCCGTGCCGTCCGCGGAGAGCAGGCCGTACGTACCCGCGCAGACGCCCATCAGGCCGCCGAGCGTCAGGAACGCCGTCGCCTTGCGCACCCCGGCGGGCACCGGCGCGCTGCGGCCGAACCCGCGCGCGTCCATCGCGGCGGCCAGAGCGACCGACCGCTCAAGGGCGCCCTCAAGAACAGGGAGCCCGACCTGGAGCAGTCCCCGGATGCCCTTGTCGGCGCGCCCACGAAGGCGCCGCGCGGCACGAAGTCGCTGCACATCCATGATCAGGTTCGGCGCGAACGTCATCGCCACGACGATGGCGACCCCCACCTCGTACAGCGCACCCGGCAGCGACTTGAGCAGCCGAGCCGGGCTCGCGAGGGCGTTGGCGGCGCCGACGCAGATGAGGAGCCCCGCGAGGCGCACCCCGTCGTAGAGCGCGAAGAGCAGCCCCTCGGCCGTCACCCGGCCCCCGATCCGCACACCCTTCGCCCAGTCGGGCAGCGGCACTTCGGGGAGCGTCACGATGACATGCGAACCGGGGATGGGGGAGCCGAGGACGACGGCGAAGACGAGCCGGATCGCAATCACGAAGAGGCCGAGCTTCACGAAGGCGCCGTACGACCGTGCCCACGGCGCCGACGTCCGGCGGGCAGCGACGACATAGCCCGCGACCCCGATCAGGAGACCGAGCAGCAGGGGGTTGGTGGTGCGGGACGCCGCGACGCCGAGCCCGAGCGCCCACACCCACCAGGCGCCCGGGTGCAGCGCGTTGCTCCGGTGCGCCTGGGGGGCCAGACGCCGTCGCAGCGCACCGGGAGCGGTGCTCGGGTGATCGGTCATCGTGCGGTCAGCCGCGTCGGCGGCGTGCCTGCCAGACGGCGGCGGCGCCGAGCAGGGCGATGGCGGCCACGCCCGCGATCAGACCGACGGAGGGACCACCGGAGTCGCCCTCACTGTCGCTCGCGGTCGGCTTCTTCTCCGTGTCCGTGGACTCTCCGTTGCCCGAGACCTGTTCCCCGCAGCCCGACTTCGGGTAGTTCGCGATGGCGCACAGGAGCGCGTTGCTGTCGTAGCGCAGGGGCTTGGCGACCGCGGCGAGCGCGTCCGCGCTCGTCGCGTCGTCCGCGACCTGCGCACAGGCGGTACGCGGCTTCGGCGGGGTCTCACCGCCGGGGGCGTCACCCGGCGTGCCGAAGTCGATGACCAGGGCGATCCGCTTGCGGTCGTCCTTGGCGGGGGTCTTGGCGCAGATCGTGTCGAAGTCCGCGGCGCCGCGCGGCTTCGCGGAGTCCTGCGAGTCGTCGGACACGGAGAACCGGAAGCCCTGGACGGCCCCGTCGTCGGGGCGGGCGGTGCTCGGCCCCTGGCTCGCGTACGCCCACGCGGAGCCGTCCCGGTCCCAGAAGGACCAGTAGCGGTAGCCGACGGCCTGGGCGGGGGCGGCGGCGAGGACACCGAACAGGGCGGCGAGGAGCGCCCCGGTCACCAGGCGTCCGCACCGCGCGCGACCCCGCGTCACAGCTGCTGCTTCTTCTTGTTGCCGCTGTAGAGGAAGCCGATGCCGATACCGGCGACCATGCCGACGCCGATGATCCACCAGATGCTCACGCCGCCGTCGTCGCTGTCCTTCTTCTCGTCGGCAGCCTGCTCGGTGGCTTGCGGCGCGGGGCCCTGAGCGTTGAGCTGCTTGACCAGGTCCGCGCCGCCGAAGTCGCGCGGGTCCATGCCGGAGGCGTGGGCGGCGAAGATCAGCTGGGCGTAGGCGGCGGGGCCGGACTTCTTGGCCCAGTCCGCCGAGTTCTTCGACAGCCACTGAGCCGACTTCTTGGCCTGCTCGGGCTGGCCGGCCGCGGCGAGCGCGAGCACGGAGTCGGCGGTGTTGCCCAGGTCGGGCATGTTCTTGGCGCCGGGCATCGACGACATCAGGTGGTCGTCGCCATCGGCGAGGGTCTTCAGGAGGTAGCCGGTGCCGTTCGCCGCGGCCTGCTCGGCGGTGTCCGCCTTCGCGCACTTGGGGGCGGCGGACTTCTTCTCGGCGGCGTCGACGACCAGGCCCTTGCCGTGGGCGCCGAGCACACCGGCCGCCGTGGCGTCCGCGTTCGGCGAGAGCTTGCCGGACTTGACGTCCGCGAGGCCGAAGGCGCCGCCGTCCTTGTCGCAGCTCATCGAGAGCGCGGGCAGCGCGTCGAGCGGCGACTTGCCGTCCTGCGACTTCACCGACCGCGGCTTCTCGCCCGCCGCGGCGAGCGCGCCGATCACGATGCCGGTGGAGTTGGCGTCGGAGTCCATGCCGGGGCTGTAGCCCCAGCCGCCGTCCTTGTTCTGCACCGACTTCAGCCAGCCGACGCTCTTGTCGACGGCCTTCTTCTGACCGCCGAGCGCGGCGAGCGCCTGCACGGCGGCTGCCGTCGCGTTGCTGTCGAACATCGTCTTGGAGTCGCACGGCTCGCCCGCGTCGGCGCGGTACGCGGCATAGCCGCCGCTCGCGCACTGCTGGCCAGTGAGCCAGTCGACGGACTTCGCGGCGGGCTTCACGCCGGCCGAATCCTGGGCGAGCAGGGCGTACGACTGCCGGAACACCCCGTCGAACTTGGGGTCGGCGTCGCCGTACAGGGCGGAGGGAAGAGCGGCGGAGGGCGACGGCTTCGCGGTCTCCGCAAAAGCGGCCGGGGCGGCGGCCGAACCGAACACGGCGACGGCGGCCAGGACCGCTGCGCTGCGGCGAACGTTCATGATGCGGCGGGTGCCTCTCCCTGCGGGGAGCGGGGCAGCACGGGCACGTAGCGGGCACGGGCTCCGGGCGGCTCCGGCTCCGTATACCTCGACGGTGCCGTTCATCGGGGGCCCCGATGAAGCGAGCCGGTCATGCTCCGTACCGGGCATTCCGGCTCACCGCTCAGGTGCGGTATACGGCTGCGGGTCAGCGCCGGATTCGCACCGGCTTCCCCCCGTACGGGCATGATGACGACGGGGGCCACTCTACCGGCCCGTAGGGAGAGTGCCCCGGGGCGCCCGCCCCCGGCCGCGGCTCACACCGCGCGGTACCGCACCGGATCGCTGCCCACCGCCTCCGCGCGCCCCAGCTTCACCAGGCGCCGCACATGGGCCTCCGCCTCGGAGACCGCGATGTTCCGCGAGCCGTAGCGGATCTCGGCCCAGGGGCGGTTCCACTCCATCTGCTCGGCGAGCTGCCAGGGTGTGAGGGGCTCGGCGAGGAGGGCGAGCAGGTCGGTGAGGCGCTCCTCGTGGTGGGCCAGGATCTCCCGCACGCGGGCCGGGGCGTCGGTGAACGCGTACTGGTGGGCCGGAAGGACCTCGGCGGGGCCGAGGCGGCCGACGCGCTCCAGGGAGTCGAGGTAGTCACCGAGGGGATCGGTGATCCTCTCGTCCTCGGGGTCCTCGTACAGGCCGATGTGCGGGGTGATCCCGGGGAGCAGATGGTCGCCGGAGAACAGACGCCCGTGGCCGGGCAGTCGCGCCGGGTGCTCCTCCTCCAGGTGCAGGCAGACGTGGCCCGGGGTGTGGCCGGGGGTCCAGATCGCGCGGAGCCTGCGCCCCGGCAGTCCGAGCAGCTCGCCCGGCGTGATGTCGCGGTCGGGGAGCGCGGCGGCGAGTCCTGGCAGCCGGGGCGTGCGGCCCGCGTCGCGAGCGGCGATGAGCGGGGCCATGTGCTCGGCGGGGGCGCCCGCGGCCGTCAGCTTCTCCACCATGTAGTCGAACCAGCGCGCGGGCGGTCCGGTCCGCGTGCGGCGTACGACCGACGCGTCCGCCTCGTGCATCGCGATCCACGCGCCCGATGCCTCGCGGACCTTGGCGGAGAGGCCGTGGTGGTCGGGGTGGTGGTGGGTGATGACGACGCCGTGCACCGCGTCGACGGAGGTGCCGCAGGCGGCGAGGCCGGAGGCGAGGGCGTCCCAGGACGTGGGGTCGTCCCACCCCGTGTCGATGAGGACCGGACCGCTGTCGGTGTCCAGGAGGTGCACGAGGGTGAAGCCCAGAGGGTTGTCGGGGATGGGGACCTTGATGCTCCATACGCCCCCGCCGTGCTCCGTCACCTGCGGATCGGTCACCTGCGTCATGGGGTGCCCTCATCTCTCCGTAACTAGAACTAGTTCCAATGATCGCCCAAGTCGACCGATTCGTCAGGGCACTTGGGCAGGCCGGTCGTAAGTGAGGCGCCGGTCACATTCTCCGCCCGGCTCCGCCGTGGACTCCTGGAACTAGAACTGGTATCAGTTCTGCATCAGTGAGTTCTGAAACTGTGTCAGAAAGCGTGCCGCACACGGCGGAATCCCGCAGGAGGCAGTCAGCCATGACCGAGCTCGTGGAACACGGACAGCTTTTCATCGGCGGGGAGCTGGTGGATCCCCTCGGCAAGGACGTCATCGAGGTGACCTCGCCGCACACCGGGCAGGTCTTCGCGCGGGTGCCGCACGCCGCGCCCGCCGATGTCGATCGGGCCGTCGCCACCGCGCGCAAGGCGTTCGACGAGGGCCCCTGGCCCCGGATGACGCTCGACGAGCGGATCGAGGTCGTCACCAGGATCAAGGACGCGTTCGCCGTACGGCACGAGGAGATCGCCCGCGTCATCAGCACCGAGAACGGCACCCCGTACACATCGAGCGTGATGGTCCAGGCCCTCGCCGCGATGATGGTCTGGGACTCGGCGCTCACCGTCGCGAAGAACTTCACGTACGAAGAGGCGCGCGACGGAGCCCTCGGCAAGATCCTCGTGCGCCGCGAGCCGGTCGGTGTCGTGGCGGCCGTGGTCCCGTGGAACGTCCCGCAGTTCACCGCCGCGGCCAAGCTCGCGCCCGCGCTGCTCGCCGGGTGCCCGGTGATCCTCAAGACCTCGCCCGAGACGCCGCTCGACGCGTACATACTCGCCGAGATCGCCACCGAGGCCGGGCTGCCGCAGGGCGTGCTCTCGATCATCTCCGCGGACCGCGAGGTGAGCGAGTACCTCGTCGGGCACCCCGGCATCGACAAGGTGTCCTTCACCGGTTCCGTCGGCGCGGGCAAGCGCGTCATGGAGGTCGCCGCCCGCAATCTCACGCGCGTGACCCTGGAGTTGGGCGGCAAGTCGGCCGCGGTGATCCTGCCGGACGCGGACGCGTCGGCGGCGGTCGCCGGCATCGTCCCCTTCGCCTGGATGATCAACGGCCAGGCGTGCGTGGCCCAGACCCGCATCCTCGTGCCGCACTCGCGCCACGACGAGTTCGCCGAGGCCTTCGCCGCCGCGGCCTCCGCGCTCAAGGTCGGCGACCCGCTGGACCCGGAGACCGAACTGGGCCCGCTGGTCGCCAAGCGCCAGCAGCAGCGCTCGCTCGACTACATCCGCATCGGCCAGGAGGAAGGCGCCAAGATCCTTACGGGCGGCGGGCGTCCGGCCGGACTGGACGAGGGCTGGTACGTCGAGCCGACACTCTTCGGCGGCGTGGACAACTCGATGCGCATCGCCCGCGAGGAGATCTTCGGCCCGGTCATCTGCCTCATCCCGTACGGCGATGAGAGCGAGGCCGTGAAGATCGCCAACGACTCGGACTACGGGCTCAGCGGCAGCGTGTGGACGGCGGACACGGAGCGCGGCATCGACATCGCGCGGCGGGTGCGCACCGGGACGTACTCGGTGAACACCTTCAGCCTCGACATGCTCGGTCCGTTCGGCGGCTACAAGAACTCCGGTCTCGGGCGGGAGTTCGGGCCCGAGGGGTACGGCGAGTACTTCGAGCACAAGATGATCCACCTCCCCGCGGGCTACGAAGGGGCGGGTGCCTGATGGGTGACCGCTGGCACGTCGAGGTGGACCGGTCGGTCTGCATCGGCTCCGGGATGTGCGTGATCACGGCGCCGGGCGGTTTCGCGCTCGACTCCGCCCGCCAGTCGCACCCCGCGGATCCCGAGACCGACGCCAACGAGAAGGTGCTCGAAGCGGCCGAGGGGTGCCCGGTCGAGGCGATCACGATCACGTTGTCCGAAAGTGGGGAGGTTGTGTTCCCGCCAGAGGACTGATCATGCCTGTTCCGCCGCGGAATTTACTTCCGTGACGGCGCCCGAGCCGATATGCGTACATCCTGTGCGCATTATGTGTGCTCGAAAGTGTGCGAACAGGACTTTACCCATGCGTTCCGCATAGCTGATCGATGACATCCGTGACTGTCCGTCCCCTTTGCGGCCTGGAACTGTTCAGACCCAGACCACTTGGGGAGGGGACGGCGTGGACAAGCGGTACGAGGTCTACTGTCTGGCCGACAGGTACTTCTACGAGACTCCGGACCGCTTGTCCGTGGGCGGAACCGCCCCTGAGTTCGCGACGGCGGGGCGCCCGGTCCCGCGGGGATGGCGGTCGGCCCGCGAGGGTGACTGGCTGACCTACGTCCCCCTCGACGAGGACGGGCACGCACGGCCCGCGCCCCAGCAGGGCTGGAAGATCCATGTGTCCGCCACGCTGCAGAACGCGGACCGCATCGCCGCCGCGGTCAGGGACTACTGCGTGCCGCGCGCCGTGCCCTTCAAGTTCATCGCGGGACGGCACCTGCTCCACCTGCGCAACAGCAAGTACGCGGGACGTGACGGCAGCGGCAAGTTCGCGACGATCTACCCGGCCGACGAGCAGCAACTGCACGTTGTCCTGCGGGAGTTGGGGCGGTCCCTCGAGGGATGCGAGGGGCCCTACATCCTCACCGACCTGCGCTGGCAGGAAGGGCCGCTGTACGTCAGATACGGCGCCTTCACGCGCCGCATGTGCGTCAACGAGCGCGGCAGCCTCGTGCCCGCGATCGAGGACGACCAGGGCCGCCTCGTCCCCGACTCGCGCGACCCGGCCTTCCGGGTGCCCGAGTGGGTGACGCTGCCGCCGTTCCTCGAATCCCAGCTCACGGCGCGTAACAACACGACGGTCACCGACCTGCCGTACCGCATGGAGAAGGCGCTGCACTTCTCCAACGGCGGCGGGGTCTATGTGGGCACCGACACCCGTGACGGCCACAAGGTCGTCCTGAAGGAGGGGCGGCCGTACGCGGGCCTGGCGTCGGACGGGGCCGACGCCGTGGCCCGCCTGGAGCGCGAGCGGGACGCGCTCCAGAAGCTCACGGGGCTCGGCGTCGCGCCCGAGGTACGCGACTGGTTCGAACTCGGCGGCCACCGCTTCCTCGTCATGGACTTCCTGGAGGGCAGCACCCTCAACTCCTTCTTCGCCGACCGGCATCCGCTGCTTGTCAGTGAGCCGGACGACGACGCGATCGCCGCGTACACGGCGTGGGCGCTGCGGATCCACCGGGCCGTCGAGGAGGCCGTCGCCGCCGTGCACGAGCGGGGTGTCGTCTTCAACGACCTCCACATGTTCAACATCATGGTCTCGCCCGACGAACAGTCCGTCTCCCTCCTCGACTTCGAGGCGGCGACGACGGTGGGCGAGGGCGGCCGGCAGGTTGTGGCCCACCCCGGATTCATCGCACCCGCGGACCGCGAGGGCGTGGACGTCGACCGCTACGCCCTCGCGTGTCTGCGGCTCGCCCTCTTCCTGCCGATCACGACACTCCTCGCCGTGGACCGGGGCAAGGCCGCACACCTCGCGACGGTGATCGCGTCCCAGTTCCCCGACGTACCGAAGGAGTTCCTCGACGGAGCCGTGGCGGAGATCGAGCGCGGCGGGCAGGAGCAGGCCGGTGCGAAGGGTGCCGCAAGGCTGACCTCGCAGGTGGCCTCGAAGGTGACCTCCGAGGTGGCCGCGCCGCTCGTCGACGTCGCCGACTGGCCGTACAGCCGGGACTCCATGGTCAAGGCCATCCTCGCCTCGGCCACCCCGGAGCGCGACGACCGGCTCTTCCCCGGCGACATCGCGCAGTTCACCGACGGCGGCGGGCTCGGTCTCGCGCACGGCGCGGCCGGAGTGCTGCTCGCCCTCGCCGAGAGCGGCGCCGAACGCTACGAGGAAGGCGAGCGCTGGCTCCTGAAGCACACCGAGCCCGCGCCGTCCGGCACGCCCCTCGGGCTCAACGACGGCCTCGCGGGCATCGCCCACGTACTCGACCGGCTCGGTCACCGCACCCGCGCGCTCGATCTGATGGAGCTCGTCCTCCGGGAGAACTGGCAGCGGCTCCCCTCCGACCTGCACGGCGGCCTCGCCGGACTCGGCCTCGCGCTCGACGCCATCGCGCACAGCACGGGCGAGGAGTCCTTCGCCCAACACGCGTTGCAGGCAGCCGAGGTGATCGGCGAGCGGCTCACCGCGGAGCCCCCTTCGAAGGGGCGGCCACGGGCCGGTCTGCTGCACGGCGCCACCGGGCCCGCGCTCCTCTTCCTGCGGCTGTACGAGAGGAACGGCGACCCGGCGCTTCTCGACCTGGCGGCGAAGGCCCTGCGGGCCGACCTCGCCCGGTGCGTGACGCGGCCCGACGGCAGCGTCGGCGTCGACGAGGGGTGGCGCACGATGCCCTACCTCGGTGACGGCAGCGTAGGCATCGGGATGGTCGTCGACGACTACCTCGCGCACCGGGAAGACGCCGGGTTCGAGGCGGTACGGCCGGGGATCCTGACCACCGCGCGCTCACGCTTCTGCGTGCAGCCGGGCCTGTTCCAGGGGCGGGCCGGACTGCTGCTGCACCTCAACCGCAGCACCGCGCCCGGCATCACGTCCGCGGACGTCGCCGCGCAGATCGAAGCACTCGGCTGGTTCGCGATGCCGTACGCCGGTCAACTCGCCTTCCCCGGCCACCAGATGCTGCGCCTCTCGATGGACCTGCACACCGGAACGGCGGGCTGTCTTCTCGCCCTCGCCGCCGCCCTGGGGGACGGCGGAGCACACGTCCCCTTCCTGCCGCCGCCGAGGCGGCCCCAGAGCCGGTCCCGCCACCCAGCGGGGTCGTGACACAACCCACAAGGACATCAACGTCCCCAAGTGAGAGGGAAGATCATGGCGCTTCTCGACCTGCAGAGCATGGAGTCCGACGAGATGACCGGTGGCGGCCACGGTGGCGGCGGCAGCAACGTGAGCCTGCTGCTGTGCTGGAGCGACGCGAGCGTGCTGCTCTGTCTGTGACGCAGACCCGTGCCTGAGCGGCACGGTTCATGAGGGACCGGGCGGCGCCTCTCCTCAGAGGCACCGCCCGGGTCCACCACGCCTGCCCGCGAAGGCCCCGGTCACGGTGCCCCGCGTAGGCCGACGGCCACGGACGCCGACGCCACGGGGGTCGACGTCACGGACACCGCGCGTCGACATCCGTCGCGGAGGCTCTGTCGTGGACGACCGGCGGCGGAAGCCCTGTCGCGGATGCCCGGTCACGGGTGGCCCGGCTCGGGTGGCCCGCCTCGGGCGACCGTTACGGGCTCCGCGTCGACAGCCGTTGCGGACGCCTTGTCACGGACGCCCGGTCACGGACGCCCCGTCACAGGCGGCCCGCCTCGGGCGACCGTCACGGACGCCGACCGTCCGGAGGGTCGACGTCACGGGCCCCCCCGCGTCGACATCCGTCGCGGAGGCTCTGTCGCGGACGACCGGCCACGGGTGGCCCGTCACGGGCGACCGTTACGGGACCCGCGTCGACAGCCGTTGCGGACGCCTTGTCGCGGACGTCCTGTCGCGGACGCCCGGCCACGGGTGGCTCGCCTCGGACGCCGACGCACGGACGCTGACGCACGGAGCCCCGCTGCGGACGCCCCGCGGCGGGTGCCCATCGCGGGCGCCCCGTCGTACAGCCGGCCCGGACAAGCGGCGGTCACAGGCGCCCAGCGTCGGGCATTCCGGCACAGGCACTGCCCCGCCAGGCCGCTCGGCCAGGCAACTCCGCCACGGATACGAGGACTGCGAGGACCCGGACCGCATGGCGATCACGATCGACCGGCCGCCCCATCAACCCGACCACGACGCGGGCCTGTTGAAGGACGCGACACGGTACAGTGCCGCCCGCTGCGTCGCCCTCGCGCTGTGCAGCGTCGCGGGGGCGGGTGCGAGCCTCTTCCTGCCGTTCGCCATCGGGCGCGCCCTTGACGCCGTCCTCGCGGGGCACGCGGCCGGGCACGTCGGCGCCGAAGCCACCCGCTGGATCCTCGTGTGCACCGCGCTCATCGCCGCGAGCGCGCTCCTCGACGCCTTCGACGGCGTCCTCACCGGAACCACCAACGCCCGCACCACGGCCTGGCTGCGCGGCCGTGTCGGACGCCACGTGCTGGGCGTCGGGCCACGCGCCACCGCCCGCTTCGCCCCCGGCGACCTGGTGGCCCGCCTCATCGACAACGCGGCACACGCGGGCGTCGCGCCCGCCACCCTCGCCGCGCTGCTCGCCGCCCTGGTCGCGCCCGTGGGCGCCGTGGTGGCCCTCGCCCTGATCGACGGCTGGCTGGCCGTCGTGTTCATCGCCGGGGCGCCCGTACTCGTCCTGCTCCTGCGGTGGTTCGTGCGCGTCTCGTCCGACTGCGTGGCGCGCTACCAGCAGGTCCAGGGCAACATCGCGGGTCGCCTCGGCGAGGCGATCGGCGGGGCACGGACCATCGCCGCCGCGCGCACCGAGGAAAAAGAGGCCAGGCGCGTCCTCGACGCGCTGCCCGAACTCTCCCGCCAGGGCCACCGGATGTGGCGCGTCCAGGGCCGCTCCCAGGCGCAGGCCGTAGCCGTCGCACCCCTTCTGCAGATCGGGGTCGTCGCGGTGGCCGGTCACCTGGTGGTCCAACAGCACATCAGTGTGGGTGAGTTGCTGGCCGCCTCCCGGTACGCGGTCCTCGCCACCGGGATCGGCATGCTCGTCGGACAACTGGGAGCGCTGGTGCGGGCCAGGGCCGCGGCGCGCCGCCTGGGGGAGGTGCTCGCGGAACCCGCCACCTCGTACGGGGCCTCCGAACTGCCCCCTGGGGACGGCCTGTTGGAGCTGCGCGGCGTCACCGTGATCCGCGGCGGTCGCACCGTGCTCGACGGCGTCGACCTGACCGTTCCCGCGGGCGGCACGCTCGCCGTGGTCGGGCGCTCCGGAGCGGGCAAGTCGCTGCTGGCGTCCGTCGCGGGCCGGCTCGCCGACCCCGACGAAGGGGACGTACGGCTCGACGGCGTCCCACTGCGTTCGCTCGCCCGCGAGGAGCTGCGGCGCGAGGTCGGCTACGCCTTCGAGCGGCCCGCGCTGCTCGGCACGACACTGGAGGACACGATCGGCTTCGGCGCCCCGCGCCCGGCGCCGCCCCGCATCCGCGAGGCGGCCCGCGCGGCTCACGCAGACCCCTTCATCACCCGGCTCCCCGACGGTTACACCACCGCCTGCGCGGACGCGCCCCTCTCCGGAGGCGAGGCCCAACGCCTAGGCCTGGCACGGGCGTTCGCGCGAGGAGGGCGGCTCCTGATCCTGGACGACGCGATGTCGAGCCTGGACACGGTGACCGAGCACCACATCGCCGAGGCCCTGCTCCACCACACCCCGCACCGCAGCCGCCTGATCATCGCCCACCGTGCGGCGACGGCGGCCCGCGCGGACGTGGTGGCGTGGTTGCACGACGGCCGGATTCGAGCGGTTGGGACGCATGCGGAGCTGTGGGAGCGGGCGGAGTACCGGGAGGTGTTCGGCACGTGAAGGAGTCTTCCGGCGCCCGGATGCCGCACGGCCCCTACCGCCGAGGCGTCCGCTTCCTGTGGCGCAGGTGGCCGGTGGTGCTGCGGCTCGCGCTCTGGTCCGTACTGGAGACCGGGCAGACCTTCCTCACCGGGTACGCCCTCGCGCGCGCCCTGGACGACGGGTTCCTCGCCGGGCGTGAGGCGGTGGGCCTCGGGTGGCTCGGCGCGGCCGGGCTCGGCGTGGTCGTGGCCGCGTACGGCACGGGGCGGGTGTACCGCGCGGTCGCCGATCTGGTGGAGCCGCTGCGGGACACCCTGGTGCGGCAGGTCGTCGACCGGGGGCTGCGGGACGCGGACGGCGGCTCCGTGTCCCGGCTCACCCAGCAGGTGGAGATCGCCAGGGACACCTTCGCCGGCCTTGTCCTGGTGTCCCGCTCCTTCGTCTTCACGGCGGTGGGCGCGCTGATCGGCCTGTTCTCGCTGGCTCCGCTCCTCCTCCTGGTGGTCGCGCCGCCGCTGCTCGCGGGGGTCGGCCTGTTCGTGGCGAGCCTGCGTCCGCTGGCGCGGCGCCAGGAGAGGTTCCTCGTCGCGGACGAGGGAATCGCGAGCCAACTGGGCGTGGTGGCCCCGGGGTTGCGGGACGTCACGGCCGCGGGCGCGGAGCGGGACGTGGCCGAGGACCTGGACCGGGGCATCGCCACGGAGTACGCGGCGGCCCGTGCCCTCGCCCACTGGGGCGTCCTGCGCACGGCGGCCCTGGCGACCGGCGGCCAACTCCCCCTGGTCCTGCTCCTCGTCACGGCACCCTGGCTCCTGAACCAGGGCGTCACACCGGGCGCCCTGGTAGGAGCGATCGCATACGTGACCCAGGCCCTGCTCCCGGCCCTGCACAACTTGATCCACGGCCTGGGCACAAGCGGCTCCCGCCTGGCCATAGTCCTACGCCGCCTGACAGGCCCAACGGCGCCGACGGCACCCCCTGGCGAGGCCTCTGCTCCCGGCGGGGCGCCCGCCTCCGCCGGGACGGCGGGGCCCGGTGGGGCGGCTCCTGGCGGGGCGCCTACCCCTGGCGGGCTGGGGGCGAGGGCTCGCGGCGGGGCGCCTACCCCTGGCGGATCGGCGGCTCCCGGTGGGGCGTTCGCCCGGGGTGGGACGCCTGCCCGTGGCGAGGGGCTGGCCCCTGGCGGGGTGTCTGCTCGTGACGAGGCACTCGCCCCTGGCGAGGCACCCACTCCGGGTGGGGTACCCACCGAGGCGCCTACCCCGGGCGGGGCGCCAGCCCGTGGCGGGGCGTCCGCTTCCGGCGGGGGATCCGCCCGCGGTGGGGCGCCTGCCCTAGGCGGGGCGTCTGCCCGTGGCGAGGCACTCACCCCCGGCGGTGCATCCACCCCCGGCGCGAAGGCCACCCCCGGCGGGATTCCCACCCCCGGCGAGGCACCCACCCCCAGCGGGTCCACCCCCGGCGAGGCCCCCGCCCCCAGCAGCGCAGACGTGCCTGGCGACGTGCCCGCCCTTCAGCTCTCCTCCGTCACCTTTGCCTACGGCCCCCTCGCCGAGCCCGTCGTGCGTGGGCTTTCGCTCAGTGTTCCGCGGGGTGGCCATCTTGCCGTTGTCGGGCCCAGTGGGATCGGGAAGTCCACCCTTGCGGGGCTTGTGGCCGGGCTGTTGGAGCCCGGTGGTGGGGTTGTCCGCGTGGGTGGGCGGGGCGTGCGGGGGCGAGAGGCCGTTGGGGGGCGGGTGTTGATACCGCAGGAGGCGTACGTCTTCAGCGGGACCGTGCGGCAGAACCTGGAGTATCTGCGGGCCGACGCCGTCAGCGACGCGGAGTTGCTGGCCGCCGCGCGGGCGGTCGGGCTCAGCGGGGTGATCGAGCAGCTCGGAGGGCTCGACGCCCCGGTCGACCCCGCCGCGCTCTCCGCGGGCGAGCGCCAGCTCATCGCGCTGACCCGCGCCTACGTCTCGTACGCGCCCCTCGCCCTGCTCGACGAGGCCACCTGCCACCTCGACCCGGTGGCGGAGGCCCGCGCCGAGCGGGCGTTCGCGGCGCGGCCCGGCGGCACCCTCGTGGTGATCGCCCACCGCATCAGCTCGGCCCGCCGCGCCGACCGGATCCTGGTGATGGACGGCACGCACACCCTGTGCGGCCGCCACGATGAGCTGCTCGAACGCTCCTCGCTCTACCGTGAGTTGAACGGCAACTGGGGGCCGGCGAACGTCACCTCACACCCAGCCCTCCCCGCGCGAGATCCGTATGGCGTCGATCCTGTTGCGGGCCCCGGTCTTCCGGGTGATCGCAGCCATGTAGTTGCGCACCGTCCCGTTGGTCAGGTGCAGGCGGTGCGCGATCTCGGCGACGGGCGCGCCACCGGCGGCCAGTGAGAGCACCAGTAACTCCCGGTGGGTCAGAGGCATCTGAGCCGCCTTCAGAAACCCGAACCCCAGCGATTCGTCCACGAACCGCTGCCCCGCCGCCACCTGCCTGATCCCGGCGAGCAGCCGGTCCGGCGGGCTCGCCTTGTCCACGAAGCCGAGGGCGCCTGCCTCCATGCAGCGGCGGAGCAGCCCCGGCCGGCTGCCGGACACCAGGACGAGGAGCGGGCAGCCGAGGCCGCCGTTCACGGGATGGGACTGCTCCCCGAACTCGGCGGAGGCGTACGCCGTATCGCCGTCGGGGTCGACCACGCAGACATCGGGACGCACCGCACCCACACGGTCGCGGGCGTCGTGCCACGGTGCATGGAACACCTCCAGGTCCGGCTCACGGGCGAGGCGTTCCGCCAGAGCCGATCGCAGCAGACAGGCGTCGTGCACCAGAAGTGCCCGGATCACGTTTCGCTCCTCGAGGTTCCCGCTGTCGGTCCCGGTTGCTTCATTCAGCACGTAGACCATTCATAGCGGCGCCGACCGCTCGTACGGCCGCGAGATCTGGCCAAGCGGGACCAGGAGAGGCTCAGGGGCGCAATTGCCGGGCGAGCGTGCGCCCCCCGTGCACCGATTCAGGGGTTGCGGACGGTTACGCGGTCTCGGGGGACGTCAGGTCGATCAGGCGGCACACCATCTCGATGTCGATCTTGACCTGCGCGATCGACGCCCGCCCCGAGAGCCAGGTGATCAGCGCCGAGTGCCAGGTGTGCTCGATGACCCGGACCGCCGAGAGCTGCTCGGGGGTCGGCGCGTCCTCCAGGCCCATCGCGTCCAGGATGATCGCCGTGGTCAGCCGCGAGACCGTGTCCACCTCGGGGCTCACGGAGCGGTCGGCGAAGGTCAGCGCCCTGACCATCGCGTCCGCCAGATGCGGCTCACGTTGCAGGGCACGGAAGGCCCGCATCAGCGTCTCGGCCACCCGGTCGGCGGGCGTGTCACCCGCGGGCGGGCGCTTACGGATCGTGGTGTGCATGTGCTGCAGCTGGTCCTGCATGGTGGCGACCAGGAGATGCACCTTGGAGGGGAAGTAGCGGTACAGCGTGCCGAGGGCGACGCTCGACGACTCGGCGACCTCCCGCATCTGCACCGCGTCGAACCCGCCCCTGCTCGCGAGTTGAGCGCTGGCGTGCAGGATGCGGCGGCGGCGCGCCTCCTGCCGCTCGGTCAGGGGCGGCGACGCCGGATCAGCTGCTGCGACTTCCGCTGCCTTGGCTTCCGCTGTCATATGTCCCGTTGTTCCGTCGTCCCGGTCCGGTGATGTGGTGGGGATGTGGTGGGCCAGCATGGCAGGGCGCCTGCCGTGGCGCGAATCACCTGATCCGGGCCTTACAGCGCGGCTACCTGCCGGTAGATTCAAAGCTCGTTCCGCGATCAATCAGCGATCATTCAACGATCAAGTCTGAAACTTGTTCTAGATTACCGTCCCGGCGTAACCTCGCGGACAACCGCAGGGAGAAGGGGGCCGAGAGTGACCGCTGAGGCCATGGAGGCGGGCCCCCGGACGGGGCCGTACGCCGATGGTGACCGTCCGTTGCGCATCGCTCTCCTCACGTACAAAGGGAACCCGTTCTGCGGGGGACAGGGCGTCTACGTACGTCACCTCTCACGCGAGCTGGCCCGCCTCGGCCACAGCGTCGAAGTGATCGGCGCGCAGCCCTACCCCGTCCTGGACGAGGGACTCGAAGGCCTCAGGCTCACCGAGCTGCCGAGCCTCGACCTCTACCGCTCGCCCGACCCCTTCCGCACGCCGAAGCGCGACGAGTACCGCGACTGGGTCGACGCGCTCGAAGTGGCGACGATGTGGACCGGCGGCTTCCCCGAACCCGCGACGTTCAGCCTGCGCGCCCGCCGCCATCTACGCGCCAGGCGGGGCGAGTTCGACGTCGTGCACGACAACCAGACGCTCGGCTACGGCCTGCTGGGCGACCTCGGCGCCCCGCTCGTCTCGACGATCCATCACCCCATCACCGTGGACCGCCGGTTGGACCTCGACGCGGCGCCGGACTGGCGGCGCCGCATGTCCGTACGCCGCTGGTACGCGTTCACGCGCATGCAAAAGCGCGTGGCCCGCCGTCTGCCCTCCGTGCTCACCGTCTCCGGCACATCGCGCCAGGAGATCGTCGACCACCTCGGCGTACGCGCGGACCGCATCAACGTCGTGCACATCGGCGCCGACACCGACCTCTTCTCGCCGGACCCCTCGGTCCCCGAGGTGCCGGGCCGGATCGTCACGACGTCCAGCGCCGACGTCCCGCTCAAGGGCCTCATCTACCTCGTCGAGGCGCTGGCCAAGGTCCGCGCCGAGAACCCCGCCGCCCACCTCGTCGTCGTCGGCAAGCGCGCCGAGGACGGTCCTGTCGCGCAGGCGATCGAGAAGTACGGCCTCGAGGACGCCATCGAGTTCGTCAAGGGCATCACCGACGCCGAGCTGGTGGACCTGGTCCGCTCGGCCGAGGTCGCCTGCGTCCCTTCGCTGTACGAGGGCTTCTCGCTCCCCGCGGCCGAGGCGATGGCCACGGGGACCCCGCTCCTCGCCACGACCGGCGGCGCGATCCCGGAGGTCGCGGGGCCGGACGGCGAGACCTGCCTCGCGGTGCGGCCCGCCGACCCGGGCGCCCTCGCCGCGGGCCTGATCCGGCTGCTCGGCGACCGCGAACTGCGGGCCCGCCTCGGAGCGGCAGGCCGCGAGCGGGTTCTCGCCAAGTTCACCTGGGCCCGCGCCGCCCAGGGCACCGCAGAGCTGTACCGCGCGGCGATCGCCCGCACCCCAGGCCCGCAAACCGGCCGCCCCGCCGCCAGCCCGACGTACTCCGGGAGCCCTAGCTGATGCTGACCGTCGACTTCACCCGCTTCCCGCTCGCCGCGGGCGACCGCGTCCTCGATCTGGGCTGCGGCGCGGGCCGGCACGCCTTCGAGTGTTACCGGCGGGGGGCTCAGGTGGTGGCCCTCGACCAGAACGGCGAGGAGATCCGCGAGGTCGCCAAGTGGTTCGCCGCGATGAAGGAGGCGGGCGAGGCGCCCGCGGGCGCGACCGCCACCGCTATGGAGGGTGACGCGCTCAACCTCCCCTTCCCCGACGCCTCGTTCGACGTCGTGATCATCTCCGAGGTGATGGAGCACATCCCCGACGACAAGGGCGTACTCGCGGAGATGGTCCGCGTCCTGAAGCCGGGCGGCCGCATCGCGGTGACCGTCCCGCGCTACGGCCCCGAGAAGATCTGCTGGGCCCTGTCGGACGCCTACCACGAGGTCGAGGGCGGCCACATCCGCATCTACAAGGCGGACGAACTGCTCGGCAGGATGCGCGAGGCGGGCCTGAAGCCCTACGGCACGCATCACGCGCACGCGCTGCACGCGCCGTACTGGTGGCTGAAGTGCGCGTTCGGCGTCGACAACGACAAGGCGCTGCCGGTGCGGGCGTACCACAAGCTCCTGGTCTGGGACATCATGAAGAAACCGCTGGCCACGAAGGTGGCGGAGCAGCTGCTCAACCCGGTCGTGGGCAAGAGTTTCGTGGCGTATGCGACGAAGCCGCACCTGCCGAAGGCCGACGCGAAGACCGACGCGTGACGAGCCCGGAGCGGACGGAACACCTGGTCCTGCCGGGCGTCCTGACGGCGGATCAGGCCACGAGGACAGTCCGCGGAATTCTGGCGGTCCAGCGCGAGGACGGCGCGATCCCGTGGTTCCGCGGCCACCACCTCGACCCCTGGGACCACACCGAGGCCGCCATGGCCCTGGACGCGGCGGGCGAGCACGCGGCCGCGGCCCGCGCCTACGACTGGCTGGCGCGGCACCAGAATCCGGACGGTTCCTGGTACGCGGCGTACGCCGACGGGGATCCGCGCGACGTGACGGACCGGGGCCGCGAGACGAACTTCTGCGCGTACATCGCGGTGGGCGTCTGGCACCACTACCTCTCGACCGGCGACGACACGTTCCTGGACCGCCTGTGGCCGACGGTGGTGGGCGCGGTGGAGTTCGTGCTCGCCCTCCAGCAGCAGGGCGGCCAGATCGGCTGGAAGCGGGAGCAGGACGGGACACCGGTCAACGACGCGCTCCTGACCGGCAGTTCGTCCATTCACCAGGCGCTGCGCTGCGCCCTGGCGATCGCCGAGCAGCGCGAGGAGCCGCAGCCTGACTGGGAGTTGGCGACGGGCGCCCTTGCCCACGCGATACGCAGCCACCCCGAGCGCTTCCTGGACAAGGACCGCTACTCGATGGACTGGTACTACCCGGTCCTCGGCGGCGCGCTGACGGGCGCGCAGGCCAAGTCCCGTATGGAGGAGGGCTGGGACCGCTTCGTGGTGCCGGACCTGGGCGTGCGCTGCGTCATCCCCAACAACTGGGTGACGGGCGGCGAGAGCGCCGAACTCGCCCTGTCCCTCTGGGTGTTGGGCGAATCGGACCGCGCCCTGGAGATCCTCCAGTCGATCCAGCACCTGCGCGACCCGGAGACCGGCCTCTACTGGACGGGCTACGTCTTCGACGACAAGGCGATCTGGCCCGAGGAACTGACGACGTGGACGGCGGGCTCCCTGCTGCTCGCGGTGGCGGCACTCGGCGGCGACGAGGCCACCTGCGCGGTGTTCTCGGGAGAACGCCTGCCGGTGGGCCTCGCGCCGGAGTGCTGCGGGGCGGCCGCGGGGGGCCAGTAGCGCCGGGTCAGGGGCGCCGGGTCAGGGGCGTGGCGGCTCCGTTGCTCAGTAGCGGCGGAGCCGTCCCGCGATGGCATGGCCGACGAAGACGTAGACGAGGGCTGCCAGGCCGTAGCCGCAGACGACTCGGGCCCATGCCTCGTCGAACGTGAACAGGTCATGGGACCAGCCGGCCAGCCAGCGGGCCACGTCATGGATGAACTGGACGAGGTCGTTGGCGCGGTTCGCGTCCAACAGATACATGAGGATCCACAGGCCGAGGATGATGGCCATCACGTCCGCGACGATGACGATGACCCTCGCTGCGCTGCTGCCACGTGCTTGTCGGGTGGACATGGGAGGACGGGTACCAGGCTCGGCCTGGCCGAAACCCGTACGGGCTCGCCCGAGTGGCGGCTCCCGCCGGACGGGGTGAGGCTGCCGGGAGAGCCGTCCGCCCCTGGAGGCCCCTGGAGGTCCCCGTGTCGCTGTCCGCCGCGGCCGTACGCCGGTCTTTCGTCGCACCTGTGCTGTGCGGAGCCCTGCTCGCGGGGACGACCGCGTGCGGCGGTGACGACACCGCTGACGCTTCGTCCACGCCGTCGGGCACCAGCTCCGCGGAGAAGCAGAAGTTCGCGAAGACGCGGTTCGTGGCGAACGCGGGGATCGCCGCGGGGGCGACGTACCAGTGGATCGTGAAGCCCTTCCGGGCGGGGAAGTTCAAGAAGGGCGCGGACGGCAGGAAGTTCGCCTTGATCAAGGCGGGGCTCGCCGGAACCCTCGCCTACAACCGCCTGAAGGCGGCAACGAAGAACGCCAAGGGCGACCCGACGCTGGCCAAGGCGGTGGCTCCCCTCACCGCGGGGATCGACGCGCTGAAGGACCTCCCCTCGAAGCTGCGCAAGGGGGAGTCGACGGACTCGGTCGTGAACTCCTTCGACGACGTCATCAACCAGGTGAAGGGCGCGGGGAAGAGCGCGGGCGCGGAGGTCAAGGACAAGGTGCCGTCGGCGGGGGAGCTTTCGAAGGGCTGAGTCTGGCTCCGGAGCCTTGGGCGCCGTTGATCACCGGCTCCGCCGAGTTCGTCCTCAAACGCCGGACGGGCTGATTTCTCAGCCGTTCAGCTCCGCCAGCACCCGCAGCGTATGAGCGTCCGGCGCCAGCACCAGCAGATCCGTGACCGGACCCTTGCGCCACAGCTCCAACCGTTCCGCGATCCGTTCCCGAGGTCCCACCAGTGAGATCTCATCGGCGAAGGTGTCCGGCACCGCCATCACCGCCTCCTCCCGGCGCCCCGCCAGAAACAGCTCCTGGATCCTCCGCGCCTCCGCCTCGAACCCCATCCGCGCCATCAGATCCGCATGAAAGTTTCGCGCGGAGTGCCCCATTCCGCCGATATAGAAGCCCAGCATCGCCTTGACCGGAAGCAAACCCTCCGCCACGTCGTCGCAGACCTTCGCCCGCGCCATGGGCGCGACCATGAAGCCGTCCCGCGCATCCGCCAGCGACGCCTCGTACACATCGGACCGCATCGGCGACCAGTAGAGCGGCAGCCACCCGTCCGCGATCCGCGCCGTCTGCGCGATGTTCTTCGGACCCTCCGCGCCGAGCAGCACCGGCAGATCCGCCCGCAGCGGATGCGTGATCGGCTTCAGGGGTTTGCCAAGGCCGCTCCCGTCCTCCCCCTGGTAGGGGTGCGAGTGGAAGCGGCCGTCCAGAGCCACCGGCCCCTCCCGCCGCAGGACTTGGCGGATGACATCCACGTACTCCCGCGTCGCGGTCAGCGGTGACTTGGGAAAAGCCCGGCCGTACCACCCCTCCACCACCTGCGGCCCGGAAAGCCCGAGCCCGAGCATCATCCGCCCGCCGGACAGGTGGTCCAGGGTCAGGGCGTGCATCGCGGTCGTCACCGGCGAGCGCGCCGCCATCTGCACGACCGCCGTGCCCAGCTTGATCCTTGAGGTCTGCGCCGCGATCCAGGTCAGGGGAGTGAAGGCGTCGGAGCCCCACGCCTCCGCCGTCCACACGGAGTCGTATCCGAGCCGCTCGGCCTCCTGGGCCAGTGCCACATGCCCGGGGTCGGGGCCGCGCCCCCAGTAGCCGAGTGCGAGTCCCAGGCGCATACGCGATCCCCGATCCTTCCTGACGGGCCGTCAGTTCAGTGCAGGGTGGCGACTGTACGACAACGGCCCCCCGCCCGGAAGGGCGAGGGGCCGCGATGCTGCCTGTGGCAGGGACTCAGCCGCGCTGGATCCCCGTGGTGTCCTGCAGCACGCCACGACGGCCGTCCTGCGTCTGGGCCACCAGGCCGGGACCGCGCTGCTCGACGGCCAAGTACCAGGTACCGGGCGCCAGTTCGGCGATCGGCGTCGGCGAACCGTCCTCCGCGTACAGCGGACGCGGCACCGGCACGGCGAACCAGAACGGCGAGAAGTCACCGGTGGCCTGCGCCTGTCCGGGAGGCGGCGTCTGCTGCCCCGGCTGCGGCTGACCCGGCTGGGCGCCGAAGGGCTGACCCTGCTGCGGCTGACCGGGCTGAGCGCCGTACGGCTGCCCCTGCTGCGGCTGACCCTGCGCACCGGGGTACCCGTAACCACCCTGCGGCTGACCGCCGTAGGGCTGGGGGGCGGCGGGGCGCGGGGCGCCGACGAGGGGGGCCTTGAAGGCGGGGACCGTCAGGGCGAGGATCGCACCGGCGGCCAGGATGAGCGTGGCGATCAGGGAGAGGATGAGGCCGATGCCGGCGTCGACACCGGTATCGCCCCCGCCCGAGCCCACGTTGTCGTAACCGCTGGACGGGTCGAAGACCTGCCCGAGGGCGCTCCAGGCGGCGGCGATGGCGAAGGCGACACCGAAGTGTCCGAGGTCGAGGCCGAGCACCTTCGGGGGCGTCGGCAGACCGCGCGAGACGACGATGCAGACGGCACCGATGATCCCGGCCAGGGTGACGCCCATCAGTACCGGACCGCTGTTCCAGGCGTTCGGCATGTCCAGCGAGTCCGGAGCGTCTTCGACGTCGAAGATGTCCAGGAACGAGGCGATGAACAGCAACACCGCTGCCCCGATCACCACGCCGTCGCCTCGAGTGAGAGAGCGGATATTCACTTCAGGTCCTTCGTAAGTCGTCTCGTCGGTGGAGGCGTCGCTCGCCCCAAGGTCGTGGTGCTGAGCGCGGGGATGGCCCCCCATCGTACGGAGGACATTATCGTTCACGCGGGTGGGGTGTCTGCTTGGGATAAAGACCTGAGGCCCTACCGACCCGCTACCGACCCGTTATCCCCGCAGGAAGCTCACGATTCCGTCCGAGATCCCCTGAGCCGCCTTCTGCCGCCAGGTGCCGCTGGTGAGCAACGCCTCGTCCTTCGCGTCCCGCATGTTGCCGCACTCGATGAACACCTTGGGGACCGTGGACAGGTTGAGGCCACCCAGGTCCTTGCGTACGTCGAGTCCGGTGCCGTCGCCGACGTAGTTGGAGGGGGCGCTGCCCGTCGCGAGCACGAACTTGCCCGCGATGCGCTCGCCCAGGTCGCGGGACGGGACGACGATCTTGGAGGTGTCCGCGGCGCCGGACTTCACCGACGCGGGAAGGATCACATGGAAGCCGCGGTTGCCGGCCGCGGAGCCGTCGGCGTGGACGGAGACGACGGCGTCCGCGCGGGCGTTGTTGCCGATGCGGGCGCGCTCGTCGACGCAGGGGCCCCAGGGGCGGTCGCCGTCCTGGGTGAACTTGACCGTGGCGCCCTGCTTCTCCAGCAGCGTGCGCAGGCGGCGCGAGACGTCGAGGGTGAACTGGGCCTCGGTGTAACCGTTGTTCGTGGAGGTGCCCGTGGTGTCGCACTCCTTGCGGTGCGTGCCGACGTTCACCAGCTTGTTGATCTCGGCCGTGTGCTTGCCGTTGCCCGTGTTGTGACCGGGGTCGACGACGACGACCTTGCCCTTGAGGGGGCCGGAGGCGGCGGGGCGGCTCGAAGACTTCGGAGGCTTCGACGCGCTGGGCTCGTCACTCGCCTTGCCGTCGCCCTTGTCGCCTTCGTCACCCTTGCCGTCGTCCTTCTCGGAGGCCGACGGGGAGGGTTTCGCTGAGGACGCCGAACCCTGCGCGGACTGGCTCGTGGAGGGGAGCGTTCTGGGTGGCTCGCTGCCACCGGGGCCGCTCGTCGCCTCGTAGATGAGCCACCCCGCGAGGCACGTCGGCACCAGCGCGGCGAGCGTCACCGTGAGGGGGCCGCCGCTGAAACGGCGGGGCGGGCGTGGGGGCTGGCTGTCCGGACCTACGTACGACACGACAGCGACTCTAACCGCGAGGTCAGATCCCCGCTCCCGTTCGCCGCAGGACGCGCAGGGAGTCGGTTGACGAGACCTCGGTGAACGCGCCGGACTCCAGGGCCCTGAGGTAGACGCGGTACGGGGCCTGGCCCGTCATGATGTCCGTGGGGTTCGGGAAGACGTCGTGGATCAGGAGCAGGCCGCCCTCCGCGATGTGCGGGGCCCAGCCCTCGTAGTCGCCCGTCGCGTGCTCGTCCGTGTGGCCGCCGTCGATGAAGACCAGGCCCAGCGGCCCGCCCCAGGCCTTCGCCACCTGCGGGGAGCGGCCGACGATCGCGATCACGTGCTCCTCCAGGCCCGCGTGGTGCAGCGTGCGGCGGAAGGTGGGGAGCGTGTCCATCCGCCCCACTTCTGGGTCGACCGTCGCCGGATCGTGATACTCCCAGCCCGGCTGCTGCTCCTCGCTGCCGCGGTGGTGGTCCACGGTGATGGCCGTGACGCCCGCCTCGCGTGCGGCGTCCGCCAGCAGGATCGTGGAGCGGCCGCAGTACGTCCCGACCTCCAGGAGCGGAAAGCCGAGCGCCGCGGCTTCCGTCGCCGCGGCGTACAGGGCGAGGCCCTCACCGGCGGGCATGAAGCCCTTGGCCGCTTCGAAGGCGGCGAGAATCTCCGGCTTGGGCTGGGGGGCGGCCATGGGGTTCCTCCCGGTCGTCAATGCGATGGGTGCGTCCCGGGCCGATGGGTGCGTCTCGGGCCGACCTATGCTGCCGCATGGCCTGGGCAGTCAGGGAGGCGGGGCCTTGGTTGCCCTCATCACCGGCTTCGCCGAGTTCGTCTTCGAACGCCGGACGGGCTGATGAGTTTCAGCCCGTCCGGCGTTCGAGGACATCAGAGCCCCGCAGGCCCCCTACGCCGGCACATCACTCCCACCCGGCAGCAGCAGATCCAGCTCCACCGCCAGGTCGTCCCCACGATGCGCCGCCGCCGAGGCAAGCGGCGCATGCCCCGCGGCCGTCGCGGCGAGGACGTAGGAGCCGTCGCCCGGGACGGAGAGCGAGTATCGCCCGCCCTCGTCCGTGAGCGCCGCCCCCGCCTGCCGTCCACGCCGGTCGATCAGTGTCACCTTGGCGCGGGCCACCGGCGCTCCGGAGGGGCTCAGTACCCGGCCGTGGAATCCGGCCAGCGCCTCCTCCGCGGCCCGCAGGTTCGCGTCCTCCTCGCTGCTGGCCCGCAGTTGCGTCTTGGCCGAGCGGCGGGCGGAGGGCAGGAACAGGGCGAAGACCAGGCCCAGGGCCACCGCGCCCGTGGCGATCAGGAACGACGTGCGGAAGCCCGTCATGGTGGGGATCGCGACGCCGCCCACGTGGTCCGCCGTGTTGGCGAGGACCATGCCGATGACGGCGCTCGACACCGACGTACCGATCGAGCGCATCAGGGTGTTCAGGCCGTTCGCCGCGCCCGTCTCAGACGGGTCGACCGCGCCGATGATCAGCGCCGGGAGCGAGGAGTAGGCGAGGCCGATGCCCGCGCCGACGACCACCGCGATGATGATCGTCTGCCAGGCGGCGCTCATCAGGCCGAGGCCCGCTCCGTAGCCGATCGCGATGATCAGCATGCCGAGGATGAGGGTCACCTTCGGGCCGTACTTCGCCGAGAGGCGGGCGTAGACCGGGGCCGTGAACATCATCGTCAGACCGAGCGGCGCCACGCACAGACCCGCGACGACCATGGACTGGCCGAGGCCGTAGCCGGTGGCGGTCGGCAGCTGGAGCAGTTGCGGCAGGACGAGCGAGATCGCGTAGAACGCCACGCCGACCATGATCGAGGCCAGGTTGGTGAACAGGACCGCGGGGCGTGCCGTGGTGCGCAGGTCCACCAGCGGTGCCTTGAGGCGCAGCTCCATCACGCCCCACAGGACCAGGACGACCGCCGCCGCGCCGAACAGGCCGAGCGTCAGGCCCGAGGTCCAGCCCCAGTCGCTGCCCTTGGTGATGGGGAGGAGGAAGAGGACCAGACCCGCGGAGAGGCCGAGCGCACCGGCCACGTCGAACGTGCCCTGCGCCTTCACCGTGCTCTCGGGTACGAAGAGGACGGTCAGGAGCATCGAGACGACGCCGAGGCCCGCCGCGCCGAAGAACAGGGCGTGCCAGTCGGCGTTCTGCGCGGTCAGTGCCGCGAGCGGCAGCGCGAGGCCGCCGCCGACGCCGATGGACGAGCTCATCAGGGCCATCGCGGAGCCGAGCTTCTCGCGGGGCAGCCCGTCACGCATCAGGCCGATGCCGAGCGGGATGGCGCCCATCGCGAAGCCCTGGAGCGCGCGGCCGACGATCATCACGACGAGGTTGTCGGTGAAGCCGCAGATCAGGGAGCCCACGACCATCACGGCCAGGCTCATCAGAAGCATGCGGCGCTTGCCGTAGAGGTCCCCGAGGCGGCCCATGATCGGGGTCGAGACGGCGCCGGCGAGCAGCGTCGCCGTCATGACCCAGGTGGCGTTCGACGGCGTGGTGCTCAGGAGCGTCGGCAGGTCCTTGATGACCGGCACCAGGAGCGTCTGCATCACCGCGACGACGATGCCGGCGAAGGCGAGTACGGGGACGACTCCGCGGGTGCCGCGTTGGTGGGTCGTCGACTGCGTCATTACGTGGGGCCTCCGGGGGCGGTGCAAAGGGTGGCAGGGGTACGTGCAGTGCGAACCTGTTTCCCTGGGCGACTATTCCGACGGATGTCGTACGAGGGGAATTCTTGACCTGTTGTTAACCGGGCGGTCAGGGGAGGCTCGCGTCCACCGCTGAAGCGGACCCGGAGCGGACCCTTAGGGGGCCCGTATCTGACCTTCCGTCAGACTTCCATCGAACTGAAACGTGTTCTAGCCTGTCGCCGTCCCGGAAGCTGCTACCGGCGAGGACGCGCATGGGCATCGGAATCACGCAGGAACAGCGGGAGTTGGCGGCGGCCGTGCGCGGCTGGGCCGCCCGCGCCGTACCGCCCGAGGAGATACGCAAGCTGCTCGACGACGCGCCGCCCGGAGAGGGCGCCAGGCCCGCCCACTGGGACGGGCTCGCCGAGCAGGGGCTGCTCGCGGTGCACCTGCCCGAGGAGTGCGGCGGTGGGGGCGGCGACCTCGTGGACCTCGCCGTCGTCCTGGAGGAGGCCGGGCGGGCCGCGCTCCCGGGGCCGTACCTGGCGAGCTCCCTCGCCTCGGCCGTCCTGCACCGGGCGGGCGCCCGCGAGCTTGCCGCCGACCTGGCGTCCGGGGCGCGCATCGGCGCCGTCGCGCTCGGCGCGGGCACGCTGACCGCGGTGTCCGTGGCGGACGGCTACCTCCTCGACGGCACCGCGCCGCCCGTCCTCTCCGGAGCCGACGCCGACCTGCTGATCCTGGCCGCGGAGTCCGCGCGCGGAACCGAGTGGCTGGCCGTCGACGCGGCCGAGCTGACCGTACGTACGCAGGAGAGCGCCGATCCGACGCGGCCCACCGCCGAGGTGACGGCGGACGGGGTGGAGGTCCCGGCCGGGCGGGTGCTCGCTGTCGACGCCGCGCTCGTACGGGATCTCGCGTGTGCCGTGTACGCGGCCGACGCGTGCGGTGTCGCGGGATGGGCGCTTGAGACCGCCACCGAGTACGCGAAGGCGCGGGAGCAGTTCGGGCGGCCGATCGGGCAGTTCCAGGCGGTCAAGCACCTCTGCGCGGACATGCTGGTGCGGCTCGAACAGGCGCGGGCGCTCGCGTGGGACGCGGCGCGGGCGGCGGACGAGACGTCGCGGGAGGCGCGGGGCCTGGTCTGCGCGCTCGCCGCCGGAGCCGCGCTCGACGCCGCGTACTCCTGCGCCAAGGACTCCATCCAGATTCTCGGCGGCATCGGCTTCACCTGGGAGCACGACGCGCACCTGTATCTGCGCAGGTCACTGGTTGCCCGGCAGCTGCTCGGCACCGGTGACGGGCATCGGCTGCGGGCGGTGCGGCTCGCGGAGGGCGGGGCGCGCCGCGAGCTGCGGATGGAGCTGCCCGATGAGGCGGACGCGTACCGGGAGCAGGCGCGCGAGGCCGTCGCGGCGGCCCGGGGGCTCGACCCGGCCGCCGCGCGCAAGGCACTCGCGCCGACCGGCTACGCCGCGCCGCACCTGCCCGAGCCGTACGGCCTGGGCGCGGGCCCCGTCCAACAGCTCGTCGTACAGGAGGAGTTGGCGGCTGCCGGGGTGCGGGTCAGCGATCTCGGGATCGCCACCTGGGTGGTGCCCTCGCTCATCGCGTACGGGACGGGTGAGCAGCAGGAGCGGTTCCTGGCGCCGACGCTCAGGGGCGAGGTGCTGTGGTGCCAGCTGTTCAGCGAGCCCGGGGCCGGTTCGGATCTGGCCGCGCTGCGGACGCGGGCGGAGCGGGTCGAGGGCGGCTGGCTCGTCAACGGCCAGAAGGTGTGGACGAGCGCGGCGCAATGGGCCGACCACGGGATCCTGCTTGCCCGTACGGACCCCGACGCCCCCAAGCACAAGGGGCTCACGTACTTCGTCATCGACATGAAGCGGGCTTCGGGCATCGACATCCGCCCGCTGAAGGAGATCACCGGGGACTCCCTCTTCAACGAGGTCTACTTCGACGACGTCCTGCTGCCCGCCGACGCGGTCGTCGGCGAGGTGAATGACGGCTGGCGGGTCGCGCGCCACACGCTCGGCAACGAACGCGTCCACATGGCCGACCAGCTGACCTTCGACACCGGCCTGGAGGCGCTCATCGGACGCGCCGGTGAGCTCGACGGCGCCTGCCGCGCGCGGATCGGCGCGCTCGCCGCCGAGGCGCACGCACTCGCCTGCATCGGCCTGCGCACGACGATGCGGCAGGTGGCGGGCGCGGAGCCGGGGGCCGGGGCCTCCGTACGCAAGCTCGTGCAGACCCCGCATCAGCAGAAGGTCGCCGAGCTCGCCCTCGAACTGCTCGGGCCCGCGGGCGCGGTGCGCGAGGGCGCAGGGGAGCGGGCGCTGCACGGCTTCCTGATGTCGCGCTGCCTGACCATCGCGGGCGGCACCACGCAGGTGCAGCTGAACGTCGTCGCGGAGCGGCTCCTCGGCCTGCCGAGGGACCCCGAGCCGCGCCCCATCATCTGATCCATCGAAGGAGACGGGTTGTGAAGGCGTACATAGTCGGCGTCGGAATGACGAAGTTCGAGAAGCCCGAGACGCGGGACTGGCAGTACTGGGACATGGCGAAGGAGGCGGGCACCAAGGCGCTCGACGACGCCGGAATCTCGTACGAGCAGGTGGAACAGGTCCCGGTCGGCTACTGCTTCCAGGCCTCGACGGCGGGCCAGCGGGCCGTGTACGAACTGGGCCTGACCGGCGTCCCCGTCTATAACGTGAACAACAACTGCGCGACGGCGTCGACCGCGCTGATGATGGCGCGGCAGTTCGTCGAGCGCGGCATCAACGACTGCGTGCTCGCGCTGGGCTTCGAGAAGATGGCGCGGGGCGCGCTGGGGGGCGGGAGCGACGGGGGAGACTTCAAGACGTCCCCCGTGGCCCGGCACTACGGCGTGATGGCGGCACGCCACGGCTTCGAGATGACCCCGCCCACCGCCCAGATCTTCGGCAACGCGGCACGCGAGCACATGGAGAAGCACGGCACGACCGAGGCGCAGCTCGCCGCGGTGGGCGCGAAGAACCACCGGCACTCGGTGAACAATCCGTACGCCCAGTTCCAGGACGAGTACACCGTCGACGAGATCCTCGCCGCCAAGACCATCCACCGTCCGCTCACCAAACTGCAGTGCTCGCCGACGTCGGACGGGTCGGCCGCCGCGGTGGTGGTGTCGGAGAGGTTCGTGGAGCGGCACGGCCTCCAGGAGCGCGCCGTGGAGATCGCCGCGCAGGCGATGACCACGGACACCGGGGAGTCCTTCGCGTCGGGCTCGTGCATCGACGTCGTGGGGCAGCCCATGTCGAGGGCGGCGGCGCGGCAGGTGTACGAGAGGTCGGGCCTCGGCATCGAGGACGTCGACGTCGTCGAGCTGCACGACTGCTTCTCCATCAACGAGCTCCTCACCTACGAGGCGCTCGGCATGTGCGCGGCGGGGGAGTCCGGAAAGCTCGTCGAGAGCGGGGCGACCACCTACGGCGGGCGGTGGGTGGTGAACCCGTCGGGCGGCCTGATCTCCAAGGGGCACCCGCTCGGCGCGACGGGCATCGCCCAAGTCGCCGAGCTCACCTGGCAGTTGAGGGGCCAGGCGGACGCGCGGCAGGTGGCGGGGGCCCGGGTGGGACTCGCGCACAACATCGGCCTCGGGGGAGCGGCGGTGGTGACGCTGCTGCGCAAGGGCTGAACGGCGGGAAACGGAGAGGACCTCGGGTCCTAGGACCCGAGGCCGAGGTCCTCTGCGTCGATGCCCCGATGCATACGGAGCCCGGACCCTGGCACCATTCCTGTCATGGTCCAAACGCCCCCCGACACTTACATAGCCGCACCGTCGCGGAAGTCCGCGCCCGTGTGGGCGGTGCTGCTCACCGCCTGCGCAGGGCAGTTCCTGGTCGTCCTCGACGTGTCCGTGGTGAACACCGCCCTGCCCTCGATGCGCTCCGACCTGGGCATGAGCGCCGTCGGACTGCAATGGGTGGTCAACGCGTACTCGATCGCCTTCGCGGGCTTCATGCTGCTTGGCGGTCGGGCCGGCGACCTCTTCGGGCGCAAGCGGATGTTCCTGGTGGGTCTCGGGCTCTTCACGGTGGCCTCGCTCGCGGGCGGGCTCGCGCAGGCCGAGTGGCAGCTGCTCGTGGCGCGGGCCGTGCAGGGGCTCGGCGCGGCGGTCCTCGCCCCTTCGACCCTGACGATCCTCACCTCGGCGGTGCCCGAGGGCCCTGCCCGGATACGGGCGATCGGGACCTGGGCGGCGGTGGGCGCGGGAGGAGGCGCCGCGGGCGGTCTCGTCGGCGGGGTCCTCACCGACCTGCTCTCCTGGCGCTGGGTGCTCCTCATCAACGTGCCGATCGGCGCGCTCGTCGTCGTCGCGGGCGTGGCCTGGCTCACCGAGAGCAAGGCCGGCCAGGCGCGCCGCCTCGACGTGCCGGGCGCGGTGCTCGTGACGGCGGGGCTCGCCACGCTCGCGTACGGGATCGTGCAGACGGAGGAGAAGGGCTGGACGGCGACGGCGACCCTGGTGCCGCTGGCCGCCGGGCTCCTGCTGCTCGGCCTCTTCCTCCTGGTCGAGGCGCGTACAAGGGTTCCGCTGATGCCGCTGAAGCTGTTCCGGGTGCGGTCGGTGTCGGCGGCGAACGCGGCGATGTTCGTGTGCGGCGGCGGCATGTTCGCCATGTGGTTCTTCATGACGCTGTACGCGCAGAACGTCCTCGGCTACTCGGCCCTCAAGGCGGGCCTCGCCCTGATCCCCTCTTCGCTGACGATCGTCCTCGGCTCCAAGCTGGCGCCGCGGCTGATGCGGGTGCTCGGCGCGAAGAACGTGTCCGTGCTGGGGATCCTGGTGGCGGCGGCGGGCTTCGGCTGGCAGTCCCTGATGACCGCCGACGGCGGCTACGTCACCTCGATCATGCTGCCCGGCATCGTGATGATGCTCGGCGCGGGTCTCGCCACGACGCCGCTGGCTTCGCTCGGCACTTCGGGGGCGGACCCGGAGGACGCGGGGCTTGTCTCCGGGCTCATCAACACGTCACGGACGATGGGCGGGGCGCTGGGCCTCGCGGTGCTCTCGACGGTTTCGGCGTCGCGGATGGGGGGTTCCACGACTCCGGAGGCTCTTACCGCGGGGTACGCGATGGCGTTCCGGACTAGTGGGTGCATTTTGCTGGCCGGGGTCCTTGTGCTGCTGCTTTGGATGCCGCGGGACGGGGCTGAGCGATAGTTCCAGCCCGTCCGGCGTTTGAGGACATCTTGTGTCCCTGGGTCGGCTAAAGCCAGCCTCGCTGTCTCGCTTCCCGTACCGCCTCCATGCGATTCCGCGTCCCCGTTTTCCCGATCGCCCCCGAGAGATAGTTCCGCACCGTCGACTCCGAGAGGTGCAGCTTCGACGCGATGTCGGCGACCGTCGCCCCGTCCACGGAGGCCCGCAGGACATCCGCCTCCCGTGGCGTCAGCGGACTCGGCCCCGCGCTCAGGGCGGCCGCCGCGAGCGCGGGGTCGATCACCGTCTCGCCCCGCAGCGCCTGCCGGATCGCCTCCGCCAGGTCCTCCACCGGGCCGTCCTTGACCAGGAAGCCCACCGCTCCCGCCTCCATGGCCCGGCGCAGATAGCCGGGCCTGCCGAAGGTCGTGAGGATGAGGACCCGGCACTCGGGGCACTCCTCCCGCAACGCCGCAGCCGCGTCGATCCCGCTGATGCCCGGCAGCTCGATGTCCAGGAGCGCCACATCCGGCCGGGAGTTCAGCGCCGCGTCCACGATCTGGTCTCCCGCGCCCACCTGCGCGACGACCTCGATGTCATGCTCCATGCCGAGCAGCAGCGCCAGCGCGCTCCGCATCATGCCCTGATCCTCGGCGAGCAGGACTCTGATCATGGGGTGCGCTCCTCCGCGACGGGGCAGGAACCGGAAGCAGGACCGGGTCCGGGGCTTGGCTCGGTGACCGGCAGCTCCGCTGTGACCCAGAATCCGCCGCGCGGCGCGGGGCCGGACTCCAGGGAGCCGCCCGCCGCCGCGAGGCGCTCGGCCAGGCCCTTCAGCCCGCTGCCGGGCTTTCCCGAGCCTACGCCGCGGCCGTCGTCGGTGATCAGCAGCCGAGTCCGTTCGGCGGTGCCCGCCACCTCGATCTCGCAGCGGGTCGCCCTTGAGTGGCGTACGACATTCGTGGCGGACTCCCGGACGACCCAGCCGAGCAGCGCCGCCGTCTGCGGAGCCAGCGGCGGCCCCGACTGGCGTACGACCGCCTCGATGCCCGCCGCGTCCAGGAGGTCACGGGCCCGGTCGAGCTCCGTGGCGAGGCTGCCCTCGCGGTAGCCGGTGACCGCCTCGCGGATCTCGGTCAGGGCCTGGCGGCCGACGGACTCGATGTCGGAGACCTGGCCGAGCGCTGCGTCCAGGTCACGGGGCGCCAGACGGCGCGTCGCCTCCGCCTTCACGACGATCACCGAGAGCGTGTGGCCGAGCAGATCGTGCAGGTCCCGCGAGAAGCGCAGCCGCTCCTTCTCGACGGCGCTGCGGGCCAACTCCTCACGTGTGGCGCGCAGTTCCTTCACCGTCTCGGAGAGGGCGAGGATCGCCGCCGTCACCATGACCGAGATGAACGTGCCGTACGCGATGCCGGCCGCGTCCCAGCCGTCCTTCAGCCCGCCGACCACTGCCGCCGCGACGCTCAGGGCGATCCCCGTGGGAACGAGCTGCCGCCCCCGCAGCGCCGCGCCCGTGGCCAGGCCGAGCAGCGGGAAGAACATCAGCCAGCTGTCGCCGTAGCCGATGGTGAGGGCCAAGGTGACCGCGGTCAGCGCGAGCAGCAGCTGCTTGGTGACGCGCGCCTCCCGCGCCCGCTTGTCGAAGGCGCGGAACACCACGGCGATGTAGAGGGAGTTGAAGGCCAGCAGGCCGAGACCGCCGAGCCAGGGGTTCCCCGTCTTCCCCTGGAGGAGGTTGGAGAAGGAGCCCATGCCCATCAGGAGCCAGGGCAGCATCGCGAAGCCGTTGGGCGGGCCCAGGTCCTCGGGCCTGCTCCGGCCGGACTTCTCCCGCTCCCGCATCTCGGCGAGCTGCGCCCTGCCGCTGTCCTTCCAGGCCGCGAGGCGTGCGTGCCGCTGCCAAAAGCCCTTCATCGCGGTCCCTCGTAGAGCTCGTTCGTCATGGCGCTGACGCTACGGACCCGAGGCCGCCTCGCGGCAGACGTGGGTGTACGGACTTGGCCGGTACAAATGTCACACGCCTGATCAGGGGTGAATCTGACGTGACGTCAGGAGTCTTCACAACTACCGGACGCTCGGCTATACATGGGATCGCCGGACTGGAACGCGTTCTAGAACGGGCTCCTTTCCGGCCCTGTTGCGACCTCGGTGCGACCGACGGTGCGGACGGCCGCACCGAGGTCTTCAGACCGGCCAAGGAGCTGCCACCACATGCCCATCGATGCCGCGAAAGCACTGGCCGCGGAGCCCAGGTCGGCCGAGATCACCTGGGATCACAAGGACATCCAGCTCTACCACCTGGGCCTCGGCGCGGGCGTCCCCGCCACCGACCCCGACGAACTGCGCTACACCCTGGAGTCCAAGCTGCACGTCCTGCCCAGCTTCGCCACTGTCGCGGGCGCCGGGATGGGCATGCTCGGCGGGCTCTCGTCCCCCGGAGTCGAGGTGAACCTGGCCGCGGTCCTGCACGGCGGCCAGAGCATCACGCTGCACCGCCCGATCCCGGTCAAGGGCAAGGCCGTCACCACCTCCAAGGTGGCCGCCGTGTACGACAAGACCAAGGCCGCGATCCTCGTCCTGCGCACCGAAGTGGCCGACGCCGAGGGCCCGTTGTGGACGAGCGACGCCCAGATCTTCGTACGCGGCGAAGGCGGATTCGGCGGCGAACGCGGCCCCTCCACCCGCCTCCCGGCCCCCGAGGGCGAGCCGCACCTGACCGTCGAGCGCCCCGTCCGCGAGGAGCAGGCGCTGCTCTACCGACTCTCCGGGGACTGGAACCCGCTGCACGCCGACCCCGAGTTCGCCAAGCTCGCCGGCTTCGACCGCCCCATCCTGCACGGCCTGTGCACGTACGGGATGACGCTCAAGGCCGTCGTCGACACTCTGCTCGGCGGCGACGTGTCACGGGTGCGGAGCTACGGCACGCGCTTCACCGGGACCGTCTTCCCCGGGGAGACCCTGCGGATCCGGATGTGGCGCCCCGAGAGCGGCCGCGTCCAGGTGGCGGTGACGGCGGTCGAGCGGGACGACGCGCCGGTGCTCGCCGACACGATCGTGGAGCACGCCTGAATCGTCGAGCACGCCTGAATCGTCGTACACGCCTGAGTCTTCGTATGAGGGGAGCCGCACCATGCGCGCAGCCGTACTGCACGAGATAGGCCAGGACAAGCTCGAAGTCCTCGACGACGTCGAGGCGACGGGCTTCGGTCCCGGCAAGGTCAAGATCCGGGTGCGGGCCACCGGCCTGTGCCACTCCGACGTCTCCGCGATGAACGGCGTACTGCCGCAGCCCGCGCCGTTCATCCCCGGCCACGAGGGCGCGGGCGAGATCGTCGACGTCGGCGACGGCGTGAGCGGACTCGGCCAGGGGGACAGGGTCCTGATCTGCTGGCTGCCCGCCTGCGGCACGTGTCCGGCGTGCAAGCGCGGCCAGAGCCAGCTCTGCCTCGCCGGTTTCATGAACGCGGGCACCCCCAACTTCAAGCGCCCCGGCGGCGATGTCTTCGGCTTCGCGGGTACGGGCACCTTCACCGAGGAGGTCGTGGTCGACGCGGGCTGCGCCGTGCCGATCCCGGACGACGTGCCCTTCGACATCGCCGCCCTGATCGGCTGCGGGGTGACGACGGGGCTCGGCGCGGCCATCAACACCGCGAAGGTGGAAGCCGGTTCCTCGGTCGCCGTCATCGGCTGCGGCGGCGTCGGCATCTCCGCGATCCAGGGCGCGCGGCTCAAGGGCGCGGCGCAGATCATCGCCGTCGACCCGGTGGCATCGCGGCGCGAGGCCGCGCTGCGGTTCGGCGCGACGGAGGCGGTCGCACCGGATGCGCTGGAGGACGCCAAGCAGCGGATCACCGCGGGCGAGGGCTTCGACTACGTCTTCGAGGTCGTCGGAAAGTCCGCCACGGCCCGCACCGCGTACGAGACGACGCGGCGCGGCGGCACGCTCGTCATCGTCGGCGCGGGCGCCATGGACGACAACCTCCAGCTGAACATGTTCGAGCTGTTCTTCGACGAGAAGAAGATCCTGCCGTCCATGTACGGCGGCGGCGACGTCCTGCAGTCCTACGAGCGGGCCATCGCGCTGTGGCGCGCGGGCCGGATCGACCTGGAGAGCATGATCACCCACCGGGTGCCGCTCTCCGAGATCAACGAAGCGCTTGACCAGATGCGTACGGGCGTCGCGCTGCGTACGTGCATCGAGATCTGAGAGGACTTCGATCCCAGATGTCACAGCCATTGCCATCGCCACTGCCACTCGAAGGTCTGGCCGCGATCGTGACGGGCGCGGGCCGGGGGCTCGGTCGTGCGGAGGCCCTCGAACTCGCCAGGCTCGGCGCGAGCGTCGTCGTCAACGACTTCGGTCAGCCGGGCCGTGACGGCTCGGGCGAGGCGTCGGCGACGCCCGCCGAGGAGGTCGCCGCGGAGATCCGGGCGGCGGGCGGTCAGGCGGTCGCGCACCTGGGCGACGTCGCGGACCACGAACAGGCGCGCGGGCTCGTCCAGTTGGCGGTCGACACGTACGGCAAGCTCGACATCCTGGTGAACAACGCGGGGATCCTGCGGGACCGGATGATCTTCTCGATGAGCGAGGGCGAATGGGACTCGGTCATCCACGTCCACCTCAAGGGTCACTTCAACACGACGCACTTCGCGTCCGTGCACTGGCGTGAGCGGTCCAAGGCGGCGGGCGAGCCGGTGTACGGCCGGATCGTCAACACGTCCTCGGAGGCGTTCCTCGCGGGCTCCGCGGGCCAGCCGAACTACGCGGCGGCGAAGGGCGGCATCGTCGGCCTGACGACGTCGAGCGCGCTGGCCCTCGGCAAGTACGGCGTGACGTCGAACGTCATCTGCCCCCGGGCGCGGACCCGGATGACGGAGGACGTCTTCGCGGGGTACCAGGAGCCGGGCGCGGGCGAACTGGACGCGCTCGCTCCCGAGCATGTGGCGCCGCTGGTCGGCTACTTGGCGTCGCCTGCGGCGGGTGGGGTCAATGGGCAGCTGCTGGTGGTCCACGGCGGCATGGTGGCGGTGGTCGAACGCCCCAAGGTGGCGGCGAAGTTCGACACGGCGAAGGAGGTTTTCACGTACGAGGAGCTGGACGGGGTCCTGTCGCCTTATTACGCGGGGCGGCCTGCGAATGAGACCTTCGCGGCGTCCGAGGTGCTGGGCCTGAAGCGGGGGTGATTTTCCCCAACCCCGCCCCTTCCCAAAAACCCGCTCTGGCGCGGGGGCCTTGGTTGCCGTCATCACCGGCTCCGCCGAGTTCGTCCTCAAACGCCGGACGGGCTGGAAGATTCCGGCCGGGCTGGATATATCCAGCCCGGCCGGCGTTTGAGGCCATCTTGTCGGGGTCTGGGGCGGAGCCCCAGGTAGGTCCGGGGCGCAGGCACGGTTTTCGGGAAGGGGTGGGGTTGGGGAGTCAATCAGTTTTCGTTGCCCGGCCGACGATGCCGCCCCCGCGGCGCCGCAGGGCCATCATGCTCAGCCACAGGCCCCCGATGCCTACCGGCGCCGGAACCGCCCGCCGCCTCCCGCGGCTCGGGATTCCGCTCGGATTCCGTACTGATCTCGGTCGTCATCAACACACTCACCCCGTAAACCGGTAAAGAAGATCGTTCGTACAGCCGAGCGAGTCTAACCAACGCCCGCACGCCCCGTGAGAGGCGCCTGCTGCAACGGAACAGGCCGCGCGGCGACCGGCCCAGGCGCCGCCGCCGGAGCCGGCGGTTCCACCTCCGCGACCCCGCAGGAAACCGCCCCCGTCACGTACGGAAGCCGCAGCGCCCCCTCCCGCGTCCACCACCCCGCGCCCGCCAACCACCCCTCCGGAGCGGCCAGTTGATGCAGGCGCCGCTCGGCGGGACGCCACAGGCCGAGCCAGCTACCCGCCGCCCCGTCGATCCGCAGCGCCACCGCACAGCTCTCCGGCGTCAGCGTCTGACCGGGCTGGATGGCGAACGGCGTCACCGCGAGGTCGGGCAGGCGCAGGCACTCGGGGAAGCGCACCGGGCGCGTACCCCCGAGGACCCCCCAGCCGAGCCTGTCGTGGCCCGGTGCGTCCGAGCGGATCAGGAGCAGCCCGCTGTCGGGGTCCGCGAGCAGCAGCCGGTCGTCGCTCTCGTCGGCGATCTGGAGGAGCGGCGACACCTCGCCGGCCCGCTCCAGATCCACCGCCACCGCCTTGACCTGACCGTCCAACTCCCGGTCCAGGGCCAGCATCCGTCCTTCCCCGTCCAGCCAGACCCCGCCCGAACAGTGTCCGGGGATCTCCGCGACGTGCTCGGGCCCGAAGGCGCCGCCCGCTACAAGCCACAGGGCCGTCGACCCCGCGCCCACCGCGAGCGCGTACGCGTGGCTGCCGACCGGTGACGGCGGCAGCAGCGTAAGACGGGACTCGCCGCACTCGACGGCGCCGAGCGGGATCTCGCCGGTCTTCGGACCCGTGGGGTAGAGGAGCGCGAACGCGTGCCGTCCGTCGACCACGCGGTGGATCAGGACCCGTCCGTCGGCCATCGGGAGCACCTCCGTACCGGGCTCCTCGGGCTGGCTGCCGGGCAGCGGCACCGCGTACGGCTCGGGGGAGTCGAGGGTCCAGCGCTCGGGGAACCAGGAACCGCCTTCGTGGGCGAGGCGGGCGGCGTACGCACCGTCGGCGGTTATCACTGGGGGTGTCGCGGGCGCCGGGGGAGACGTCGGCGCGGTCATGGGCTCGGGCTCAAGCGTGGGCGCTGTCATGGGGAAACCTCCGGGCCACGAAGCTAGTTTTCGCACGCACTGCCGTGGCACCTGTGGCCGCCCGCTTCACACAGAAGGGTGGCGATGTACCGATTCGCCTGAGGGGGTGGGGGTGGTTGTGCTGGGTGGGGAGGGCGCGCTTAAAGTAAGGCGAACCTAAGTGGCTGCGGGCCCGCGGAAGCGGCAGCCCCGGCACACCCCCTGGAGCCTGGAGCACCGATGGCACCGCTTTCCCCGTCCCCACGGTCCGTACGACCCCGCCGCCACCGGGCCACCGCCGCGGTCGCCATCGCCGTGGCCGGCGCGCTCTCCCTCGCGGCCTGCGGGTCCGGTGACGGCGACGGCTCCGGCAAGTCCGACAACGGCAGCGGCAGCAAGGCCGTCGCCCAGGGCGGCGAGGACTTCACGAAGGCCGCCGAGCAGACCGCGAAGATGGGCACCACGGCGAAGCCGGGCGAGTTCCCGCGCACCATCACGCACGCCCGCGGCAAGACGGAGCTCAAGGCGCAGCCCAAGCGGGTCGTCGTCCTGGACGTCGGCGAGCTCGACAACGTCGTCTCGCTCGGCATCAAGCCCGTCGGCTACGCCCCCACCGAGGGCGACGACGGCATCCCCGGCTACCTGAAGAAGGACGCGGGCAGCCCCAAGGACGTGGGCACGATCAACGCCCTCAACCTGGAGGCGATCGCGAACCTCGAGCCGGACCTGATCCTCGGCAGCGAGCTGCGCGCCGCCAAGCTGTACCCGCAGCTCTCCAAGATCGCCCCGACGGTCTTCTCCATCCGCCCCGGCTTCACGTGGAAGGAGAACTACCTTCTGAACGCGGCCGCGCTCGACAAGACCGCCAAGGCGAAGACGGAGCTCGCCGCGTACGAGGAGAAGGCGAGGAACCTGGGCCGGGACCTCGGCGACGACAAGCCGACGATCACGATGCTCCGCTACATGCCGGACCGCGTCCGTCTCTACGCGAAGGCGTCCTTCATCGGCACGATCCTCGCCGACACCGGCCTGCCCCGCCCCAAGAACCAGCAGGTCAACGACCTCGCCACGGAGATCAGCACCGAGAAGATCGACGAGGCCGACGCCGACTGGATCTTCACCGGCGTCTACGGCGACCCGAAGAAGACGGGCCGCTCCGAGGCCGAGAAGAACCCGCTGTGGAAGAAGCTCGACGCGGTCAAGGACGGGCAGGCCAAGAACGTCCCGGACGAGACCTGGTACCTGGGTCTTGGTGTGACGGCGGCGAACGAGGTCCTGGGCGACCTCAGGGGCTTCCTCGTCAAGTAGCGCCCCCGCAAGGGGCGCTCAGTAGCAGCCCGTAGCGGTGCGTAACGTACGACATGCCGAGCGCAGCGGGAAGGTAGCCTTTCTCCGTGCCCCGTCTGTCTGAAGTCATCGCCGCCCTCGACGTCCTGTGGCCCGCCGAACTGGCCGAGAGCTGGGATGCGGTCGGCACCGTCTGCGGCGACCCCGACGCGGAGATCTCCCGGGTCCTCTTCGCCGTCGATCCCGTACAGGAAATCGTCGACGAAGCGGTGAAGCTGGGCGCCCAGCTCCTGGTCACGCACCACCCGCTCTATCTGCGCGGCACGACGACGGTCGCGGCGTCCACGTTCAAGGGCCGCGTCGTCCACGACCTCATCAAGAACGACGTCGCGCTGCACGTCGCCCACACGAACGCGGACCGCGCCGACCCGGGCGTCTCCGACGCCCTCGCCGGTGCGCTCGACGTCCGGATCGTCGGCCCCCTCGTACCGGACCCGGCAGACACCCACGGCCGCCGCGGCCTCGGCCGGATCTGCGAGCTCGAACACCCCCTGACGCTCCGCGAGCTCACCGCCCGCGCGGCCGAGCGGCTGCCCGCCACCGCACAGGGCATCCGCGTCGCGGGCGATCCGGAGCAGCTCATCCGTACCCTCGCGGTCAGCGGCGGCTCCGGCGACAGCCTCTTCGACGACGTACGCGCGTCGGGCGTGGACGCCTTCCTCACCGCGGACCTGCGCCACCACCCGGTGTCCGAGGCCCGCGCACAGACTCCGCTCGCGCTGCTCGACGCCGCGCACTGGGCCACCGAGTGGCCGTGGTGCGAGCTGGCCGCCGCGCAGCTCGATCAGATCTCCGACCGTCACGGATGGGGACTTCGCGTCCACGTCTCCAAGACGGTCACCGACCCCTGGACCGCCCACGCGGCCTCGAATACCGACACAACAGGAGCCCCCAACTGAACGCCGCGCCCGCCGACCAGATCCGACTCCTCGACGTCCAGGCACTCGACGTACGCCTCCAGCAGCTGGCGCACCGGAAGAAGTCCCTGCCCGAGCACGCCGAGATCGAGTCGCTGAACAAGGACATCGCGCAACTGCGCGACCTGCACGTCGCCTCGACCACCGAGGAGAGCGACTGCGCCCGCGAGCAGATCAAGGCGGAGCAGGACGTCGACCAGGTGCGCCAGCGCGCCAACCGCGACCAGCAGCGCCTCGACTCGGGCGCCGTGACGTCCCCCAAGGACCTGGAGAACCTCCAGCGCGAGATCGCCTCCCTCGCCAAGCGCCAGGGTGACCTGGAGGACGTCGTCCTGGAGGTCATGGAGCGCCGCGAGTCCGCCCAGGAGCGCGTCTCCGAGCTGGCGGAACGTGTCTCCTCGGTCCAGGCGAAGATCGACGACGCGACGGCCCGGCGTGACGCGGCCTTCGAGGAGATCGACGGCGAGGCCGCCACGGTCACCAAGGAGCGCGAGGTCGTGGCGGGTTCGGTCCCGGCCGACCTGCTCAAGCTCTACGACAAGCTCCGCGTCAAGGAGGGCGGCGTCGGCGCGGCCAGGCTCTACCAGCGGCGCTGCGAGGGCTGCCGCATCGAGCTGGACATCACCGGGGTCAACGAGGTGAAGGCGGCGTCCCCCGACACGGTCGTGCGGTGCGAGAACTGCAGCCGCATTCTGGTCCGCACCTCCGAGTCGGGTCTGTAAGGGACCGTGGCCGTGCGGGAGTTCATCGTCGAGGCGGACGGCGGGTCGCGGGGCAACCCGGGGCCCGCGGGCTACGGCTCGGTCGTCATCGACGCGGCCACCGGGGAGACCCTGCGGGAGGCGGCGGAGTACATCGGCGTCGCGACGAACAACGTCGCCGAGTACAAGGGGCTCGTGGCCGGTCTGAAGGCGGCGCACGAACTCGACCCGGCCGCCTCGGTCCACGTCCGCATGGACTCCAAGCTGGTCGTCGAGCAGATGTCGGGCCGCTGGAAGATCAAGCACCCGGACATGAAGCCGCTCGCCGCCGAGGCGGCGCGGATCTTCCCGCCGGACCGGGTGACGTACGAGTGGATCCCGCGCGAGAAGAACAAGCACGCGGACCGTCTCGCCAACGAGGCGATGGACGCGGGCAAGCGGGGCGAGCGGTGGGAGCCGGCGGACTCGACGGCGGAGCTGGACGCGCGTGCTGCGGAGAACGTGGCGGCGCAGGTCCCGCCCGTCGGCTGGGCGGCACCGGCCGACCTGGGCGCCCCCGCCACCTTCGTACTGCTGCGGCACGGCGAGACCGCGCTGACGCCCCAGAAGCGGTTCTCCGGCAGCGGGGGTACGGACCCCTCCCTCTCCGAGGTGGGGAGGGAGCAGGCCGAGCGGGCGGCGACCGCCTTCGCCGCCCGCGGCACGATCCAGGCGATCGTCTCCTCGCCGCTGAAGCGCTGCCAGGAGACCGCGCAGGTCGTCGCCGCCCGCCTGGGCCTCGACGTACGCATCGACGAGGGGCTGCGCGAGACGGACTTCGGGGCCTGGGAGGGCCTCACCTTCGGCGAGGTGCGGGAGCGCCAGCCGGAGGAGCTGAACGCCTGGCTGGCCTCGCCGGATGCCGCGCCGCCGGGCGGCGAGTCGTTCACGGCGGTGGCCCACAGGGTGTCGGCGACGCGTGACCGCCTGGCCGCGGAGTACGCGGGCCGCACGGTGCTCCTGGTAACGCACGTCACGCCGATCAAAACACTGGTACGCCTCGCGCTGGGCGCACCCCCGGAGTCCCTGTTCCGCATGGAACTCTCGGCGGCGTCGGTGTCAGCGGTGGCGTACTACGGAGACGGCAACGCATCGGTCCGCCTCCTGAACGACACGTCACACCTGCGATAGGGGCTCAAGCCCCGCAAGGGGCGCGGGGAACGGCGCGAGCAACCACGACGCACCCGCAGGTAAGGGCGCAGGGGGGCGCCCCGAAGGGGCGCGGGGAACGGCGCGCTCAGCCACCAAGCACCCGCAGGGACCAGCGGCCAGCCACCAAGCACCCGCAGGGATCAGCGCAGGGTGGCCGCCTCGCGAGCCAGGGCCTCGATGCGGGGCCAGTCCTTCGCCGAGACCGCGTCAGCGGGAAGCATCCAACTGCCGCCCACACAGCCCACGTTCTTCAGGGCGAGGTACGACGGCGCGGAAGCGAGGCCGATCCCGCCCGTAGGGCAGAAGCGGGCCTGCGGCAGCGGCCCGCCGAGCGACTTGAGGTAGGCGGTGCCGCCCGCTGCCTCCGCGGGGAAGAACTTCATCTCGTGCACCCCCCGCTCCAGGAGCGCCACGACCTCGGACGTCGTCGAAACCCCCGGCAGGAACGGCACCCCGGACGCCTTCATCGCGGCCAGCAGCGTGTCGGTCCACCCCGGACTGACCAGGAAGCGGGCCCCGGCGTCCACGGAGTCCGCCACGCCCTGGGGCGAGATGACAGTGCCGGCCCCGACCACCGCGTCCGGCACCTGCTCCGCGATGGCCCGGATCGCGTCGAGCGCGGCGGGCGTCCGCAGCGTCACCTCGATCGCGGGCAGCCCGCCCGCGACCAGCGCACGCGCCAGCGGCACGGCGTCGGCGAGGTCCTCCACGACGACTACGGGGACGACGGGGGCGAGATCGAGCACGGAGGGGGAGGCGGAGCCCGCGGCGGAGGGGGAAGTCATGGGAGCATCCTGCCCCGGCGTACGCAGCATGCGCAAAGGGTGTTGCACATGCTGCAACCCCAGGAGCGGGGAGGGTGGGGAGGTCAGTGAATCTCCCGCACCACCACATCCAACGCCCACGCCTTGCCCGCCTTAGCCGGCGCCTGCGCCTCCACCACATGCCCGAGATCCCGCAGCGCCTCGACCAGCTCGGCGGGGTTCTTCGGCTGGGCGCCGGTCTCGAGCAGGGACCGTACGATCCGCCCCTTCGTCGCCTTGTTGAAGTGCGAGACGACGGACCGCTTCTCGACCCCGTCGACCATCTGCGCGTGCAGCACCCGCACCGTCGCCGTCCGGTCCGCGACCTCACCCTTCGGCTTCCACGCGGCGGTGTACGCGGAGGACCGCAGGTCGAGCACGAGCCCGTCACCCGCGGCCTCGGGCATGGCCGAGGCCATCGGGGCGCGCCAGTAGGCGCCGAGCGCGCCGAGGCCCGGCAGCTTCACGCCCATCGAGCAGCGGTAGGAGGGGATGCGGTCGGTGACGCCGACGGCGCCCCACAGCCCGGAGAAGACCAGGAGCGAGCGGGCCGCGCGGCGCTTGGCGGCGGCGTCCAGCGTGGCGAGGCCAAGGGCGTCGTACAGAACGCCCGTGTAGATCTCGCCCGCGGGCCGAGCACCCGCCGTGCGGAGCTCGGCGTTCTTCGCGACCTCGCCGCGCAGGCCCTCGCTCAGACCGAGTACGTCACGGGCCTTCTCCTCGTCCGCCACGCAGAGGTCGACCAACTCGTCGAGCACAGCCTGCCGCGCGTCCGCGAGCGCCGGCAGGGAGAGCGACTCCGGCTTCAGGGGGGTGCCACGGCCGGAGGGCGCCTTGCCTTCGGAGGGCGGCAGCAGGACGAGCATGGGTCTCCTTCGGAATTCACGAGCGGGGGATGCGGCCCCGCGCCAGCGTAATCGCCCGGCTCATGCCGCGGCCTCACCACCGGCGGCCCCCACCGATTTGGACATCAGGCGCACGCGTCGGCGGTCGGCGACGCACGTGAGGGGACGTGCCGGTATGTCTGCCCGGAGCACGGTTCGCGGCACTCCGGCGCCGAAGCGACCAGGCGACCAGGCGACCACCGGACGATAGCGAGGACGGACATACCGGCGCGTCCCCGCCCCCAAGCCGCAGGAACACCGGCCCGCGTGCGCACGGGCCTGCTGCCCGGGCGCGGCCCCCAAGCCGGACGACCACCACCCCGCGCACGCCCCCGCGCCTACTGCCCCGCGCGGCCCCCAGCCGGGAAGAGGGCCCGCCTCGCCGTGCCACCCCGTCCCTCCCCGCCTACGCTCGTCCCATGCCCCGTCGCCACCTCCGCGTGACCGGCGCAGCCGAAGCTCCGTTGCGGGGCGTGCTGCGTGAGCTGCGTACGAAACTGGATGTCCCCGGGGGCTTTGCCGCGGACGTCCTCGCCGACGCCGAGAGGGCTCTCGCCGCGCCACGGCTGCCCGCGTACGACGCGACCGGCATCCCCCTCTTCACCATCGATCCGCCCACCTCCGTCGACCTCGACCAGGCGATGCACCTGTCCCGGCGTGACGGCGGCGGTTTCCGGGTGCGGTACGCCATCGCCGACGTCGCCGCGTACGTCACGCCGGGCGGGCCGCTCGACACCGAAGCTCATCGGCGCGTCACCACGCTCTACTTCCCGGACGAGAAGGTGCCGTTGCACCCCACCTCGCTGAGCGAGGGCGCGGCCAGTCTGCTGCCGGGCCAGGACTGCCCGGCGGTGCTCTGGACGATCGACCTCGACGGGGAGGGGCGGACCGTCTCCACCGACGTGCGCCGTGCCCTCGTACGCAGCCGCGCGAAGCTCGACTACGACGGCGTGCAGCAGGCCATCGACGGCGGCACCGCCGATGAGGCCCTCGCGCTGCTCGCCGACATCGGGCGGCTGCGCGAGCAGCTGGAGGTCGAGCGGGGAGGCATCTCCCTCAACGTGCCCGAGCAGGAGATCGTCCAGCGGAACGGCGCGTACGAACTCGACTTCCGCGCCCCGCTGCCCGCCGACGGGTGGAACGCCCAGATCTCCCTCCTCACCGGCATGGCCGCCGCCGAGCTCATGATCCAGTCGGGGGCGGGGATCCTGCGGACCCTGCCCACCGCCCCGGACGGCGCCGTAGGCCGGCTCCGCCGCACCGCCAAGGCCCTGCGGGTCGACTGGCCGCACCATGTCCCGTACGCCGAGCTGGTCCGCTCCCTCGACCCGCGTCTGCCCCACCACGCGGCGTTCCTCCAGGAGTGCACCACGCTGCTGCGCGGCGCCGGATACACCGCGTTCAGCGGCGGCGACGTCCCCGACCTCACCACGCACGCCGCCGTCGCCGCCCCCTACGCACACTGCACCGCCCCGCTCCGCCGCCTCGTCGACCGCTACGCCTCCGAGCTCTGCCTCGCGGCGGTCGCCGGGGACGAGCCGCCTCAGTGGGTGCTCGCCGCGCTGCCCGAGCTGCCCAAGGAGATGGCGGACGGTACGCGGCGCGGCAACACCGTGGAGCGCGAGTGCGTGGACCTCGTCGAGGCCGCGCTGCTCAAGGACCGGGTGGGCGAGATCTTCGACGGGGTGGTGGTGGACGTCCAGGAGCGTGAACCGGCCGCCGGTACCGTCCAGTTGACCGACCCTGCGATCGTCGCCCGCGTCGAGGGCGGCACGGGCGGTCTTCCGCTGGGGGAGCGGCTGCGGGTGCGGCTCACGCAGGCGGACCCGGGTGCGGCGAAGGTGCGGTTCGCGCCTGCGTGAGGGCGCTCAGCAGCCGCTCAGGCTCGTCCGCGTGCAGCCGTACGGTCGTCACCGGGCGCTGCCCGCCGAGGAAGCCGACCGCCGTGACGGGCTCCGTCAGCTCCAGCGTGAGGGAGGTCTGCGCGCCGACGGGCAGGTCGAGCACACCCTCGGCGGCCTCGTGCGTGAAACGCCGCTCGCCGCGTACGGCGGCGATCCGCTCCAGCGGTATCAGCAGGTCCCGGTGGGCGCCCTGGCGCACGCGGAGCGCGTCGGAGGACAGCACGTGCGGCCGGGTCACGGAGGCCGCGTGGATGCCGAGCATCAGGATGACGCCGTAGACGTCGATGAACAGGGTGATCGCGTGGAGCGTGGGCCAGTCGCGCAGCAGCACGGCCACCCCGATGGTCTCCACGACGCTGACGAAGACGAAGCCGTAGAGCATCGCGGCCTGATCGCGGGCGTGTCCGAACGCGAGATCCCCCTGCCGCACGCCGTGCCGCCGCCGTGCCACCCACAGCGCCAGGCTGGAGAACGCCCGCACCTCATGCCCGACGATCCGCCACACCGGCACCGGCACGACTTCCCTGACCGCCGCGCGCCCGCCCCGCCGGTACACGAGCGCGAACCCCGCGCCCCCGACGGCGAGCAGCGCCGCGGCTGCGGTCTCCACGCCGAGGAGTACGCCGACGGGGAGCGAGGCCCCCGCCGACAGGCAGACGACAAGGACGAGTTCGAGGGGTACGACGATCCAGGCGACGCACCGGAGCAGCGCGGCCGGACGCAAGCCCCGCGCGGGCCCCTTCACCGGGCGCCCCGCTCGATGAGCAGCCGCATCGCGCGGCGCACGGCCTCCGCCTGGGCGGGGGCGAAGTCGGAGAAGAACGCTTCGAGGAACCTGTCCTCGCCGCGGCCGAGCCCATCGGCCACCGCCCGTACGCCCTCGGTGCCCAGCTCCTCCAGGAGGGAGTCGGGCAGCGCTCCGGCGAGCGCCCCGGCGGCCTCGTCCACGGCCGCCTCCACGGCCGCCTCCGTACGCGGATCGGCGAGGTCGGCGTCCGCGAGCGCGTCGAGCAGTGCGTACACCTCGTGCGCGCGCTCCACGGCGTCCGGAGTGGACAGCGCGGGGTGCAGCGCGGCCATGAACCTGTCGCGATCCTCCGGGGGCGCTGTCGTGTCGATCAGGGCGAGCAGCTCCCGGTCCTTCGCGGCCATCGCGGACTCCGGCCCCTCGCGGCCCGCGGTGGAGCGGGCCATCTCGGCGAAGAACGCGCCCAGTTCGGGCGAGACGGGCCCCTCGGCGGACAGCTGCCCGCGCTCCGCGTCCCCCAGCAGGACCCGCAGCCGCTCCCGCCGCTCGCGGATCGCGTCCTCCTGGCGTGCGAGGTCCGCGTCCAGCTCCGCGAGCACCTCGGCGAGCTCGCGCCCCGCGTCGTCCGCGAGCACGTCCCGCACCTCGGCGAGGCCGAGCCCCAGCTCGGTGAGCCGCCGGATCCGCGCGAGCACGACGGCGTGCCGCAGCCCGTACTCCCGATACCCGTTGGCCCGCCGCTCGGGCTCGGGCAGCAGCCCGAGGTGGTGATAGTGCCTGATGGCCCGCGTGGTGACACCGACGATCCCGGCGAGCTCGCCGATCCGCATCCCGTTCATGAGGCCGTTCGCATCCCGTTCATGAGGCCGTTCGCATCCCGTTCATGAGGCCAGTAGAAACGTTGACGCTGCGACAAGGTCAAGCGACGCCGGACGGGGACCCGCCGGGCGGGCGAAGCCTGACGTCCACCCGTGACCCTGTGCCGCGGAGTTCGACTGACCACGGAAGGTTCGCGGGCGTCCCCGGCGTTGCACTCCTGAGAGGCGACGACGGGGGAGCGGCATGAGCGCGGGAGCGGTGCACGGCGGCGGTAGCGGTGGCGGGGAGCATGCCGTGTGGACCCGCGCCTCCCTCGGACCGGGCGGCGGCCCGCCCCTCGACCTGCTCACCGCCCGCTTCGACCGCCACCGCTACGCCCCCCACTACCACGAGGAGTTCACCGTCGGCGTCTGCGTCGGCGGCTCCGAGGTCATCGACTACCGGGGCGGACGGCTCGACGTGGGGCCGGGGAGCATCGTCGTGCTCGCCCCGGGCGAGGTGCACACCGGCGGCCCGGGGCGCCAGGGCGGATACGCGTACCGGGCGATGTACCCGGCGCCGCGCCTCCTCGCCGAGGGCACCCTGACCGCACCGAACTTCCGCGACCCGGTCCTGAACGACCCCGAGCTGGCCGCGGCTCTGCGCAGGGCGCACACCGAACTCAGCGCCAGCCCTGGCCTGTTGGGAACGTCGGACCCGCTGGAGGCCGAGTCGCGGCTGCCCTGGCTGCTCACCGCCCTCGCCCGCAGACACGGCAGCGCCCGGCTCCTGTGCGACACGGTGCCCGGCGCCGACCGCATCGCCCGCGCCGTACGCGACCGGCTCGCCGACGAACTCCTCGCCCCGCCGTCCCTCGCCGAACTGGCGGCGCCCCTCGGCCTCTCCCGCTACCAACTCCTGCGCGCCTTCCGTACGTCGACGGGGATGCCGCCGTACGCCTGGCTCGCCCAGCACCGCGTGACCCGGGCCCGCGGACTCCTCGACGCGGGGCTGCGGCCCGCGGAGGCGGCGTCCCTGGTGGGCTTCGCCGACCAGGCGCACCTGACCCGGTGGTTCCGCCGCGTACTCGGCGTGACCCCGGCCGCGTACCGCAACAGCGTTCAAGACGGCGGGCGCTGAGTGGCCGGAAACTGCCCGCATGACTGCACGCGGCTGGTTCCTCTTCTCCCTGATGGGCGTCCTCTGGGGCATCCCGTACCTGATGATCAAAGTGGCGGTCGAAGACCTCTCACCCTCGATGGTGGTCTTCACCCGCTGCGCGCTCGGCGCCGCGCTGCTGCTGCCGTTCGCCCTGCGGCAAGGGGGCCTCACCCGCGTCCTGCGCACCCACTGGAAGCCGATGCTGGCCTTCGCCTGCATCGAGATCCTGGGCCCCTGGTGGACCCTGACGGACGCCGAGCGCCGCCTCTCCAGCTCCACGGCGGGCCTGCTGATCGCGGCCGTGCCGATCATCGGCGCCGTCCTGGCCCGCTTCTTCGGCGACACGGAACGTCTCGGCGCGCGCCGCCTGGCGGGTCTCGGCCTCGGTCTCGGCGGAGTGGCGGTCCTGACCATCCCGCACCTCACCGGCGGCGACGCCTGGTCCCTCACGGAGGTCCTGCTCACGGCGCTCGGCTACGCGATCGCGCCCCTGATCGTGGCCCGCCACCTCAAGGCGGTCCCCACGCTCCAACTGATCGCCCCTTGCCTGACCTTGGCAGCGGTGGTGTACGCCGTACCGGCCGCGCTGACCTGGCCTTCGACCATCCCGGATGCCCCGACGCTGGCCTCCCTCGCGGGCCTCGGTGTCATCTGCACGGCCCTGGCCTTCGTGGTCTTCCTGGAACTCATCCGCGAGGCGGGCCCGACGCGAGCGGTGGTCTTCACCTACGTGAACCCGGCGGTGGCGGTGGCGGCAGGCGTCGCTTTCCTCTCCGAACCCCTGACGGCGGGCATCGCGGCGGCCTTCACGCTCATCCTGGCGGGCTCGTTCCTCGCGACGTCGTCCTCCTCTCCGGGCAGGAGCTCGGGCACACGCCGGGTAGCATGGTCGACACGGCAGACGAGCCGGGCGGACGGCCGCGTGAAGCTCCCCTCACCAGGGGCTCTTCCCGAGGAACGTCCGGGCTCCACAGGGCAAGGTGGTGGCTAACGGCCACCCGGGGTGACCCGCGGGACAGTGCCACAGAAAACAGACCGCCGGAGGCTTCGGTCTCCGGTAAGGGTGAAACGGTGGTGTAAGAGACCACCAGCGCCTGAGGTGACTCAGGCGGCTAGGTAAACCCCACCTGGAGCAAGGTCAAAAGGAGCCACTTCGGTGGCTCTGCGCGGACGACCGAGGGCTGCCCGCCCGAGTCCGCGGGTAGACCGCACGAGGCCCGCAGCAATGCGGGCCCTAGATGGATGGCCGTCTCCCCGGCCGCCGCGAGGCGCCCGGGCGACAGAACCCGGCGTACAGCCCGACTCGTCTGCCTTTATGGCCCTGACCAGGGGGTTTCCCTTGGCCAGGGCCATATGTCTTACGGAGGCGCTTCCCGCTTCTACCTGCGGTTTCTCGTTCGAGTCCCGGGCGAGAGAGGCGTGCGCGCCCGGTGATCTGGCCTTGGTTTCCTTGCACGCCGCTGCACAGGTTCGCACCCCCGGCGAGGTGCTGACTGGATCTGTAGGTGAACTCAGCGCCAGGGCGCTGTATCGGTGTTCATGGCATACGGCGCCCTGGCCTTCATGGTGGGTGACTCAATGGCTCAGGCCGCTGCCTGCCCCCTCAGCCATGAGAGCGGCTCCGGCGGGGTCCCGCCTTTCGGAACTCGGCACCGTCGTGGGCGGTCAGTTCCCGTTGTGCCTCGTGGATCTCCGCCAGCAGATGTTTCACCCGGTCTTCCAGGCAGGGGCCGGCGGTTTCCCTGGGGACGGTGACCCAGACCGGCCCGCCTTGCCGCGTATCGCCGACGGCGTGACCGAAGAAGCCCTTTCCGTCGCGTGGGTGTTGCACGATCCGCACGCCGCAGTAGCCGACGAGCTCCTGCAGGGTTGCGACGGCTTCCGGGCGGGCGTACGCGCGCCCCTGCGCGATGAACTCATTGAGGCAGGCTCGCAGTCGGTCGGCCTCGTCGAAGGTCATCTCCACGTGGTGCCGCTTCTGGGTGGTGCCGATGGTGAGGTCGATCAAAGGGAGCGGGGCATGCGGCATGTGCTCCATGACGAGGTCGAGCGTCTCTGCCTCCCGCCCGTATTTCGTGTGCACCACCGATGGAGTGCCAACTCCATGCTGTCCTCCTCCGTGGCATGGAACTGGTCGGCCAGGAGCCCGGTCACGCTGTGCTCCTCCTGGTCCCGGTACTGGCACCAGGGCGGACAGGGGGCGACGAGCTCAAGTGGATGAGTGGCGGCCGGGTAGAGGTCGACGGCTTCGGCAGCACCGCCCAGGATGACGGCCTCGAACCGGTGCCGCAGCCCTCGGAGCCGCAGAGCGAAGTTCTCCAGGCCGGTGATGAACGACCCCAGGGCAGCGAGGTCCAGTTCAGCCGTACCGTCGACGGCCGAGAGCCATAGACGGGGCTGCTCGCCGCGCGCTTCCTCGTCGTGCCCGAGGCCGATCTGCACGGACAGCAAGGGGACTTCGAGGCTCGGACTCATCTCTGCAGGGGCAGGCAGACGCACCGGGGCGCTGACATGACTCCCCACTGCCTCCGCGTGCGCCTCGCGGGCGCACCAGGCGGGGCACTCGTGCTCGGCCGGGCGTCCTTCACCGTGGTTCCTGCTGCCCCGCTCGATCTGGTGCCCTTGTGGTGCGGACCGTCTGTGTGCGGCATCGGTAGACGGCCGTACCAACCGGCCTCCAGCGCTGATTCAGAGATGTTGCTTGGCTGACCTGATGAGTCGTCTGATTTCGACGCGGGTCCGTACCCTGCCGTCTTCGAGTTGGATTCTGCTCTCTGCCCTAGCAAGAGCGTTGACCTCATCGAGTACGGAATCCGCGGCATGGCTCAGCGTCTCGTCGTCCGTGAGTATCTGCACCTTGAAAAGTGCCTCTTGAGTACTGGAGCGCAGGGCAAATCCGCGGTTCCGCACAGCCTCAGGGTCCTCAGACGGCGGTGGTTCGTGCTCGCAGAACCAGAGGTGTATCAAGCAGCGGCGAAGGTTGATCAGCATGCTGCCGTAGGCGGAGTATGCATCGAGTCGTTCTTGCCGGAGCCTCTCACCACGGGTGAGCTGATGGCTTCTGTCGGTGCCGCGCTGCTGAAACGCGAGGGTGATTCCCGCGCCGAGCAGGGTACCCAGAACAGCTATGGCACTTGCGATGATGGTTGCCATGCCCCAAGCGGAGCACGTTTCGTCGGCTTGCAAGCCCAACTCGGCTACGCCCAACACGCTTTCCAACTGTGGTGGCGGTCCCGGGGGCCCCGAACAAGGCCGTTCACCTGAGTTCACAGACGGCCGGTCGCCTGGGCAGCTACCGCCTCCGGTCCCGTCTGAACGGTCGTGAACGGCGCTGAATGAGACGGAGACTGAGACGGAAGCGTGCCCCGCCTTCAGGGCCTGAGCTGGTTCTGCTGAGGGTCGAAGCAGACCAGCCCCATTGAGTCCGCGAGGGTCGCCGCGTAACTGGAGGTCTCCTCAGCCATGCTCCAGCGCATCGGGAAGTAGACGAGCGGGCCGCGTGCCTCTCCGATCAATGGCCCCGTCGACCAGGGAGAGGCGTCCTCTTCATCCTCGGTCAGGTCACACCACCGCTCCAGGAGGGCGGCCACGTAGGCCGCTATGCGTTTGGTCGGTGGATGCTCCGCATCTGTGTCGACGTAGCGCTCATAGAGGCCGGTAAACGCTCGCGCAGCCGCCTTGCCGTCCGCAGGGCGCTCGCCCTCCCACACGGCCAAGTCGTAGCTCATGCCCGGAGGCTCTCACGCTGCACTGACAGGCGGGCCTCGCTGGTGATCTAGGGCTACGGTCCCTGAACGTCCGTGATTGTTCGCGTCAGTACGCCGTCGTTGTAGCGCAGTTAGACGCTAAGTTGCGCGCGGGGCATCAGCCTCAGCCGTCTACCCTGACGCCCCATCTGACGTTGCGGCTTGATCGCTCCTGATGAGTTCGGCGGCCGTCGGCCGGGCACTTCGCGGGCGTGACTGCGGTAGCGGGAGCTCGGTTACGGAGGCAACCTGCGGCGTAAACGGACTCCATCGCTCCGTATCTGGCTCCAGTAACTCCCTTACTGTCACAAGCTGTATGTCAAGCCTGCGGTGCCAACGAACGCGCGCTACTTCCTCTTTAGCCCCCTTGGTGAAGCTAAAGGCTACGATATAGCCCCTATCTTTACCGGCGCGATCCATTGCTGTCTCGAAATTGTCAACCACATTTCGGCCGACGCGCTCAGATTGTTTGACTTGGATCGGGTCGTTGACCATGAAGGAGTACCCATCAATGCCCATGTCGCCCGATTTTCTAGGCGCATGGGTGCCCCAGAGTTTCTGAATTACCCAATTCTGGAACTCGAATGGCTTGAGCTTCTTTAGGTCCTCTTCTGTTATCGGCAGCCCGATGATCTTAGGTGCACATTGCCCCCGCGACACCTTCCGAAGGCGATTAGCCATTATGTTGACCGCTGTGGGGCTGATGTCTATTCCGATCCACTCCCTGTTTAGCTGCTCCGCCACCGATACGGTGGTACCGCAGCCGCAGAAGGGATCAAGTACTACTTGGCCGGGATTGCTGCTTGCGGCGATAATCCTGCGAAGGAGGTCCTCAGGCTTTTGGGTTGGGTACCCCAACCTCTCTCGGTCGCGCGTCGACAGCCACCTTACATCGGCATCGATTCCATCCTGCGTGCCAAATACAGTGCCTTCGCTGTAAGGCTGGTAGGCCCAGATGTCGGGGGCTGGGGTTCCGTCCTCGGGCGTTATGTAGTGCTGATAGATCGGCCAGGCGGCGCCTGGCTCGATCCTAATGAGTCCCAGTTCATATAGCCTGTCCAGCTTCTCGTGCTGATTCAACTGGGATAAATCTTCATCTATTTCATCGAGTAGCGCTCGGGGGATTGCCCAGTGGCGTCCTTTGGCCGTCGGGTCGATGCCTCGCCATGGCTGCCCCGATAACCCACCCCTCCTGCCGCTGCCAGTCAGAACATTGCCGTAGTAGTTAGTGCGCCATCCTTGCGCGTCTTTGGCGAAGTACTCCTTGACATGGCCGAGCATATAGGGGCGCTTGGGGCGATTCCAGACGTAGTCTCCACTCTTGGTGTAGAAGAGGATTACATCGTGAATGGGGGCGAAACGCCGACTCTTCCCGTGCGCGCCAGTTCGGCGCCATATGATTTCGTTGCGAAAATTTCCTTCTCCGAAGAGTTCGTCGGCCATTACTTTCAGGTAGTGGCTCGCGTGTGGGTCGCAATGCAGATAGAGCGATCCTGTGGGTCGCAATACCCGATGAAGCGCACGTACGCGGTCGCGCATCCAGGTTATGTAGACCTGCATCCCGCCGTCCCAGCGATCCTCGAAGGATCGAACTTCTGCCTCATCCCCCCAGATGACCTCATAATTCCGGTTTGAAAAGAATGGTGGATCCAGGTATATAAGGTCGATGCTTTCGTCTGGAATCTGTGTTAGCTGTCGCAGGTTGTCTTCGCAGTAAAGGACGCCAGTATCTGCGGGCACGGTTTTCTTCATAGTGAAGCTCCCCCCGGAAGTGGCTGACGAGCCGACTGGCTTCAAGGTGCCGTTCAGGCAGGCTCCTGGGCATGCAGAGGCTCAGGTTGCTCTACAAGTTTGCTTAGAGTTGAGCGAAAGCGAAAGAGGATCGACAGAAATGGAGTTTCAAGTTCCAATTTTCCTGGGCAGGGCTTGGTTGGTGATGAGTTGAGAGAGGCGTAAGGGGTTAGCGCGTCGGCTGTGGCCGCCCCACCGCACGGGGCGCCGACGGGTTCCGGCGGATTCCACCAGCGTTTCGCGCACGTAGTCGAGGGGTGTGATGTCTTCGGTCCAAACGATGCCGTCCTCATCCTTGATGACGTCGGGGTAGCTTTTCATTCAGTTCCCTCCCAAAGCCTTGGCGTAGGTGCTTCCCGTGGTGGAGCCGCGTCACTGAACTTCTTGAACCTGGTCACCAAGCGGGTGACCTGCCTCTCCGAACCTGCAGGTCACGGGCCCCAAGGAAGCCCGATGCCTGGCAAGTTGAAGAAGCTCACTCATGGGGTCAGGCATATCGGAGGTGCCTGCGGCGTCACGACCATTCAGAGTCGGCTTCGCCGACGGGCTGCAACCCCGGGGTGTTGCAGCTGCTCGTGTCCTGCCTGCGACGCTCGCCGTAGCCATGGGTGGACGTCGTCCGCGAGTTCCTTCAAACCGGACAGGGCAAGGGCGCTGAAACCATGACATGCGCGAGCCGCCCGGCGAGGACCACGACCGCGGTCCAAGAGGCTGCCTGGAGGTACTCCGCATCGGTGTCGTTGGGCGCCTTGAAGCGGTAGAGAAAGTCTGAGTCAACTGGGCTGTCTATTACAGCCTGAAGGAACAGTTCCAGGTCGTCGCCGGGGAGATGGAACTCCTCCAGTGAGAGCGGCTTCTCTGCGGCCGTCAGTGTCACGCGGATGATGTGTAGGAGTGGGACGCCTTCGGGGAGGCGCAGGGCCTGGGCCTGGTCTGGGAGCGGTATGCGCGTGCGGATGTACTCCGTGAAGTGGAGCTCGTGGTCCAGCTCGGTGAGTGCCGCGTAGAGCTCCGGGGCTGGCAAGGGGTGCACTCCGTGGCCACCTTTGTTGAGCCACTCGCCGTTGAAGCGGCCAGCGGTACGTTCGCAGCTGTTGAACGGCGTGACCTGTGCCTGGTAGCCGGAGAGTTTGGCCGCGATGGCGGCGTTAGTGGGCGGCGGGTGCTCGCAGGAGCGGCCGGACGGGTCACTAATCTTCGCGGTGACGTCGCCGATGATGAAGGCGACGTGGTGGCACCTGCGCTGGATCCGGCTCGGGATGAGGATCGGTACCGAGTGGCCCGAGGCGCAGGTCGGGCGAGGTCGGGTAGATGTCGTACTTCACGACGAACGGCCGGCCTGCGGCCTGCGCGGATTAGCTTTCGGCCAGAGTAGGGACCACCTGCTTAGTCGGCTGTTCCGGGTTCCACCACCCATTGGCAGCGCTGCCCGGTGATGCCGGCGATCATGTCGTAGTCGGCGTCGTGGTGGAGCACGATGGCGTTGTTGTGCTCGGCGGTCGCGGCGACGAGCAAGTCGGGGAGGGACAATGCCCGGTGGAATCCGCGTTGGATCGCGGCGCGCTGCACCTCAAGGGCGCGGTCGAAGACCCAGTCGTCGCAGTAGAGGTAGTCGAAACCGCGGAGCCATTCGGCCACGGTGGAGGCTTCGCTCTTTCCGCGAATGCTGTACATGAGCTCGTATTCGACGGCAGGGCAGATCGCCAGCAAGCCGCGCTCATGGAGAGGGTCGAGCGCGGCGGCGACCGGGGGACGGCCCCAGCGGGCAAGAGCGGACTTGTCGACCAGGAACGGGACGCTCACTCAGGCAGCCTTCGTGTCCTTGGCGGAGTCGGGCACCTTCGTCTCCTCAACGATCTCGCTGAAGTCGAGCTCGCCGGATTTGACGGCGTCGATGAACTGCTGGCGAAGGTGGCGCTTGACGGCGTCCTCCACAGCGGCACGTACCGCAGCGGCCTTGGTCTTCGTGCCGTAGATCTCCTTGGCCTGGGTGACCATTTCGTCGTCCAGGTCGATCATGGTTCGAGCCATCAGGGCTCCTCTCGCCCACTAAAACGACACCAAATCATAACATGAAATGGTGTCGTTTTGAGCAGCCGCTCCGCCTGGCGTGCAGCCCGACTCGTCTGCCGCTTCCCTTCCTTCCCTCTTCGGGGCTTCTCCCCTCTGGCCGCAAATTTTGGGGCTAAACGTCCCCGGAAGTGCCTGTTTTGCGACCAATGCGCATGACATCCGTTACATCCCCTATGGGGTTCTTTGATGTGAGATCCGTAACTTCGTAGATGTCGCCGCAATCGAGCGGACAACACACATCCTGGAACCGACCCGAGAGGGCCCCCTCATCATGCGTACCGCCCGCACCCTGCGCACCACCGCCATCGCCGTCGTCGCCACCGCAGGCATCAGCCTCGGAGCCGCGTCCGGGGCCATGGCGGCCACCGGGCCGCAGGCGCCGGCCGGTGTGAGTGTCAGTGCCGAGTCCGTCGCGTTCTCCAAGGCCAAGAAGCCGAAGAAGGCCAAGACGGTCAAGCTGCGCGACGGCTCCACCGCCAAGGTCTACAAGCTCGGCAAGAACAAGGCCAAGGCCGTCATCCTCGGCCCCAAGGGCGGCACTCTCATCGCCAACGGCAAGAACGCCTACGCCAACCACAACGGTCTGCACATCAAGCTCACCCCCGGCGGCTCGCTCACCTCCTGGATGGACAAGGCCAAGCCGAAGCCGAACCCGAAGCCGAGCCCGAACAAGCGGGTCCTCGTCGCATCGCCGACCCTTGCCGACGGTTCCACCGCGAAGGTCTACAAGCTGTCCGCCAGCCACTACCAGGCCGACTTCTTCGGCGCCGGTGCCAAGCTCGGCTCCCTCGACGCGAACGGGCGTGCCGCCTACGGGCAGAACAACGGCCTGCACGTCGCGCTCCAGCCCGACGGCCAGCTCAGGTCCTGGCTCGACGACGCCGGACAGGGCGCACCGGACCCGCAGCCCACCCCGGACGACGAGGTCCAGCCCGACCCGCAGCCCACCCCGGACCCCGATGACGTACGGCCGGACCCGCAGCCCCAGCCCGACTCGGACACTTCCGCCGACACGGTGAAGCCCAACGAGCAGAAGCCCAAGCCGGACATCGACCCGGTCAAGCCCCACATCGACCCGGTCAAGCCCGGCACCGATGCCGTCCCGGCCCCCGCCCCCGCTCCCCTCCCGGCCGCCTGACCCAGGGCCGGCCGGGCTCTGCGAGGAAAAGATCATGCCCAACCGCGTCCGCCTGAGGGCCCTCGCGATCGTGGTCGCAGCGCTTGCCGCCGTCGCTCTGCCGACGGCGGCGGCGTTCGCCGACACCGACACGGCCGGACTCCCTCCCCGGCCCCCTGACGCCCCGCACCTCACCCCGCGCGAGTCGATCCAGCCCGCCGCCCACATCGTCGGCGAGATCGCCCTGAAGGGCGTCGAGCGCGCGTCAGGGCAGTCAGGGCAGTCGGGGCAGTCAGGGCAGTCGGGTCAGAACACCGATAGGCCCGTCAGTGTCGTGAAACGGTCGAGCGCCACCACTCCCGACACCGAGTTGCCCCGCTCGTCCAGGCCCGGGCTCCAGACGCAGAGCGTGCAGTGGCCGGGGACGACGGCGATGATGCCGCCGCCCACGCCGCTCTTGCCGGGCAGCCCCACGCGGTAGGCGAAGTCGCCCGCCGCGTCGTACGTCCCGCAGGTCAGCATGATCGCGTTGACCTGCTTGGCCTGGCTGCGGCTGAGCAGGCGGGTGCCGTCGGCGCGGATGCCGTGGCGGGCGAGGAAGCCGGTGGCCAGGGCGAGGTCGGCGCACGAGGCCTCTACGGAGCACTGGCGGAAGTACTGGTTCAGGAGCACCGGCACCGGGTTGCCGATGTTTCCGTACGACGCCATGAAGTGGCCGAGCGCGGCGTTGCGGTCCCCGTGCGCGGACTCGGAGGCGGCGACGGCTTCGTTGATGGCGAGCCGGTCGTTGCCGCTCTCGGCGCGCAGGAAGCCGAGGAGGGCGCCCGCCGCGTCTCCCGTCTGCGTCTGGAGGCGGTCGGTGACGACGAGCGCGCCCGCGTTGATGAAGGGATTGCGCGGGATGCCGTTCTCGTACTCCAGCTGCACGAGCGAGTTGAAGGGGTTGCCGGAAGGCTCGCGGCCCACGTGGTCCCACAGGGCGTCGCCCTCGCGTGCCAGGTCGAGCGCGAGGGTGAACACCTTGGTGATGGACTGCGCGGAGAACGGCTGCCGCCAGTCGCCCACCCCGTACACCGTGCCGTCCGGCTCCGCGACGGCCATGCCGAACCTGCGCGGGTCGCACGCGGCGAGCGCCGGAATGTAGTCGGCGGGCCTGCCGCGCCCCGGCGTCTCCTCGATCTCGGCCGCGATGCGGTCGAGGACCGGCTGATAGGTCTGGCGCGAAGTCGAGGGGGTCGGTGGGATCGGTGGGGTCGGCGAGGTCATGATCGCCATTTTGCACCCCTCAGTCCCGGGCGGCGCCGCCCCTCTCGTCCGCCCCGTCCCTCTCGTCCGCCTCGTCCGTCGCGGTCGCCCCGTCCGCCAGCGCGCGCCAGTACTGGTCCTTGCCCTCGTCCCGTACGACGTACCCCAGACCCTGCACCGTCTCGGCGAGGTCCCGGACGTCCTCCGCGGCCTTGTTCTTCAAGGCGGCCTTCCGTGCCGCGAGGACCGCGTGCGCCTCGGCGGGCAGGCCGGGAACGCCGGGGATCCAGCGGTGGAACAGGGCCGCGTGCGGGTCGGCGTCCCGCCACGGGTAGCCGTGCGAGCGGAACGCCTTGGCCAGGGCCGGAGCCGCCGTCTTGTGGACGCCACGCGTGAACTCGCGTGACGACTCGTCCAGGACCACCAGTTCCTTGCCGTCCAGGAACACTGCCGAGACGCGGGCGCGTTCGATGCTCCGCTTCCGTTCGTGCAGGTCGGCCACCAACTCCTGGTCGGTCAGCGTCAGTTTGAGGGTCTCGTCGTAGTCCGTGCCCGCGAGGAGCAGTCCGACGACCAGGCCGACGCCCACCGCGATCGCCGTATGCCACGGCCTGTCCAGCGAGCCGACGAGCGCGATGCCGTCCCGCCGGGGCAGCACCGGCAGATCACTCAGCCACCGGGCGAGGGGCGGCAGGGCGATGCCGAGCAGGAGACCGAGGATCGGCATGCCGATGAGTACGGTCAGCAGGTCACCGCGCGGGTAACCGAGGACCGTCGTCCGGTCCTTGCGGAGCGGGACGGGGCCGAGGCTCTCTTCGCTGGTCATGGCCTCGACGCTAGGCGAGCGGGTACCCGCGGGGGAGCGGCCGAAAGTCGATGGGCGGCAGACTTCGGTCGGTATCGCGGGCGCCGCGGGCCGGCCGCCGGGGCCGTACAAATGCGTTGCCGTATAAATGCGTTGCCGTCGCCCTCGGCCCCTCTTACTGTGCCGATCATGCTGCCCCCTGTGGACACCGACGAACAATGGGACGTCGTCGTCCCCGACGAGGCCGTCATGCGGCCCGGAGCCGAGGACCTCTGCGGCAGGCTGGGCCTCGCCGGGGCGCCGCTCCACCGGTTCAAAGAGGGGTCGCAGCCCGTGTACGCAGTCGGGGACGATCTCGTGCTCAAGCTCTTCCCCGGCGCCGCAGCCGACGACGCCCTGGCCGAGGCACGGGTGTTGAGCCATCTTGAGGGCCGGCTGCCCGTCCCCACACCGCGGGTGCGGGCGTCCGGGTCGTACGAGAACGGCTGGCGGTACGTACTGATGTCCCGGCTGCCCGGCGAAGACCTCGCCTCCGCCTGGCCGCGCATTCCGCGCGCCGACCGGGAGCGCCTGGTCACCGAGGCCGGAGAGGCGCTCGCCGCGCTGCACGCCCTGGATCCCGGGCCGCTCGCGGATGTGCTCGGGCCCGGCGACTGGGGAGCCTTCCTCGGCAGGCAGCGCGCCGGGGTCGTCGCGCGGCAGCGGAAATGCGGGCTCCCGGAGAGCTGGCTGGAGCAGATCCCCGGCTTCCTGGACGCGGTGCCGCTGCCGACCGACGCCCCGCGCGTCCTCCTGCACACCGAGTTCATGCGCCAGCATCTGCTGGTCGGCTCCATCGGCTCCATCGGCTCCATCGGCTCCGGCGGTTCTGGCGGATCCGGCGGTGGGGCAGGGCGGCTCCGGCTCACCGGGCTCTTCGACTTCGAGCCCGCCATGATCGGGGACAGGGCGTACGACTTCGTGGGCGTCGGCCTCTTCGTCACGCGCGCGGAGCCGGGCCTCCTGGGCCGCTTCATGCGGGCGTACGGCCGCACCTTCGAGCCGCGCGAACTCCTCGCCCACACCCTGCTGCACGTCTACAGCAACCTGCCCTGGTACCTGCGCGAGCTGCCGGACCCGCCGGAGCTGACGCTCGACGCGCTGGCCCAGGCGTGGTTCGACACCGGGTACGACCGCCCTCAGCCCACCGGCATCAAGGTCAGATAGGCCAGACCGAGCACCTGGCGGTAGCCCCGCAGCCAGGTGTCGCGCTGGCGGTCCGTCTTCGCGCGGGTCTCGGCGGCCAGCGGATGGCCGGGGTGCGTGGCAAGCCACTCCTCCACGTCGGCGCGGTAGCCGGACTCGAACTCCTCCCACTCCTCCGCGCTCGCTGTCTCCACCCACACGGGGCGGAAGCCCGCGGCGATCGCCGCGTCCACGAGGTCGCCCAGGAAGAGGTGTTCGCCGGTGTGGGCACCCGGCCACATCGCGGCGAGTTCGTCGGAGGTGGGGGTGCGCTGCCAGAAACCCTCGCCGAGTACGACGCGGCCGCCGGGGGTGACGAGGCGGCGCAGTTCGCGCAGGGCCGCTTCGGTGTGGCCGGGCGGTTCGGCGGAGCTGAGCGCCTGACTCGCGCCCAGGCACAGGACGAGGTCGGCGGGGCCGCGGGCGGTGTCCGTCGCCGACTCCTCGACGAAGGAGACGCGCTCGGCCAGACCGCGCTCCTTGGCGGCGGCGCGGCCCCTGGCCAGGTCCTCGGCCGACAGATCGACGCCCACGCCGGTTGCGTCCGGGGCGGCTTCGAGGACGCGGAGCAGCAACTCGCCCCAGCCGCAGCCGAGATCGAGGACGGAGCCGGTGCCCGGTGCGACGCGCTCGACGAGACGGGTGGCCCGCGCCTCGGAGAGCGGGCCGTGGAAGGTGAGACGGGTGAGGCGGGGCGGCAGGTTCTGCACGGTGGTCTCGGTCATGAGCGAGGACGCTATCCGGTCAACTCCCCTCCCCACCAGCCACTTTCGCCGCGATGCGCCGTGCGACCTCGTCCGGCGCAGTGTCCGTCGTATCGATCACCTCGCCCGCCCGCCGCAGCCATGGCAGTGCCTCCTGGTAGGGGACGACATGGTCGAGGCGCCACGGAATGATCGCCGGGATGTCGGCCTCGATGCGCCGGATCAGCGTCCCGGGATCGGCGTGCAGCACGAAATGGCGTACGGGAACGCCGAGTTGGCCGAGGCCCTCGCGCAGCTCCGTCCAGTACTCCTCCACGAGCACCGTCTGCGGGATGACCAACGTCCCGCCCGTGTACGTGAGCAACTGGCGCGCCGTCTCGACGACGAGGGCCCGCCACGGCGGCCACTGCTGGAAGTCGGCCTCCTCCTGGAGGGGGCCGAGGACGTGATGCAGCATGTAGCCGACCTCTTCGGCGTCGAAGAGCCGGGCGGCCGGGAGCAGGCCGACCAGTTCCTCGGACGTGGTCGTCTTGCCCGCGCCGTAACTTCCGTTGATCCAGACAATCACGGGGGTCAGGCAACCACGTACGCCGTCAAGTGGCCGTCAGACCGCCGTCAAGCGGTCGTCAGGCGGCGGTCAGGCGCCGTCCTCCGGCTCCGACGCGCTCTCCTGCGCCCGTACGTTCTTCGTCCGCGAGCCCACCGAGACGAGCACCCCGAGCGCCGTGCCCGCAAGGGCCGCGGGCACCATCCAGTTGCGGTTGAAGGAGTGGCCGAGCGCGTCGTCGAGGGAGTAGGCGCCGGGGCCCGCGACGGCCAGGGTGGCGGCCACCATGCCGAGGAACGCCGGGTACTCGTAGCCGCCCGCCTGGCTGAAGAAGCCGTTGGGGGCGTGCACCGCCGTCGCCCCGGCCATGGCGCCGGCCGCCGCGGAACCGGCGGCGGGGGTCGCGAGGCCGAGCGCGAGCAGCGTGCCGCCGCCCGCCTCGGCGAGCCCGGCGACGACGGCGTTCGCCTTGCCGGGCGCGAAGCCGATGGACTCCATGAAGGCGCCGGTGCCCTCGATGCCGTGGCCGCCGAACCAGCCGAAGAGCTTCTGGGTGCCGTGGGCGACGAGGACGCCGCCGGTGGTGACACGGAGCAGCAGAAGGCCCAGGTCGCGTCGGTCGAAGCAGGAACGGGTCATGGCGCTGTCTCCTGGAGTGGGGAGGGGCGGTGGGTGCCGGTCGGGGCCTGTGGGGGCCCGTGGCTGTCACCCCCACCGTCCGTCAGAGCCTCGCCGCGCACCCCGCTCAATCGGCCGTACGAGTGACTGCGTCCGGTGGCGGGACGCGGCTGCCGGTGTGACCGTGGGCGCATGAGCATTCAGGTAAACCGCCTCGCCGACCCGACGGTCCGGGCCTTCGTCACCGCCGTGAACTCCAACGACCAGGCCGCTTTCCAGGCCGTCCTCACACCCGACGCGACCATGTCCGACGACGGCTCCGACCGGGACGTCGCCGAGTGGACGGAGCGCGAGGTCTTCTCCTCGAACGGCCACATGGACGTGGAGAACGAGTCGGACGGCGGGCGCGTGCTGATCGTCACGTACCGCAACGACACGTGGGGGGAGATGCGGACGAAGTGGCGGTTCACCGTCGAGGACGGGAAGGTCTCCCGTTTCGAGACGGGCCAGGCCTGAGGCCGGTTCGAGACCGGCCAGCCTGACGGGGAGCAGCCCCGGCCCTACCCCTCGATCCGCACCGCCGCCCCACTCACCCGTACCCTCGCGTCCCCTTCCCGCAGGCTCACCGTGAGCAGTCCGGGGCGTCCCATGTCCGCGCCCTGGTGAAGGGTGAGCTCCGACTCCGCAGGGACCAGGGCCAGTTCGCGTGCGTACGCGCCGAACGCGGCGGCCGCCGCGCCCGTCGCGGGGTCCTCCACGACGCCGCCCACCGGGAACGGGTCGCGCGCGTGGAAGGTCAAGTCCGACTCCCGCCACACCAGTTGGACGGTGGTCAGATCCAGGCGGCGCATCAGGGTCGCGAGGCGTTCGAAGTCGTACGACAGGTCGGCGAGGCGTTCGCGGGTCGCGGCGGCCAGGATCAGATGGCGGGCGCCCGCGTAGGCGATGCGGGGCGGCAGGGATGCGTCCAGGTCCTCCGCGGGCCAGCCGAGCGCGGCCAGGGCCTCGGTCAGGTCGGCCGCCGCGACCTGGTCCACGTGCGGCTCGACGCTGGTGAGCGTGGCCCGCAGGGTGCCGTCCACGTCGGTCACGGTCACCGGTACCGTGCCCGCCCGCGTGGAGAAGACGAAGTCGCCCGCGCCGTCGCCCCGTTCGGCCAGTGCGACCGCCGCCGCCACCGTCGCGTGCCCGCAGAAGGAGACCTCGGCCCGCGGGCTGAAGTAGCGCACGTCGAAGGCGCGGCCCGCGTCGGCGGAACCGGAAGCCGGGCTCACCGGGACCAGGAACGCCGATTCGCTGTACCCCACCTCCGCCGCGATCCCCAGCATCGCCGCATCGTCGAGACCGGCGGCGTCGAGCACGATCCCGGCGGGGTTGCCGCCCGCCGGGTCGGTCGCGAACGCGGTGTAGCGCAGCACGTCGGGAGAGGTGGCGTCGGCTGAGTTCGTCGTCATGTCGCAGGGCAACCGTTCCGCGGCCCCGGCCATTCCCGCGGCCCCCCGGCGCGGGTCCCCGCCGGCCGCCACGGAGCGGCTGCCCTGCCCCCTCCCCTTCACAGTGGCATGTGAGCCGTCAGTGGCAGCTCTTGTAGCCGGGGTTGCTGTTCGTCCAGGAGCAGGAGTCCTTGAGCGAGCCGCTCGGCTTGATGAGGCGGGCCTTGTCGCTGGTGTTGTTCCAGACGTACGAGCCGCGGCCCCAGTAGCGGACGCCGGAGGCGTTGGTGCCCTTGCCCGTGCGGACCTTGACGGTCTTGCCGGCGCCGATCTTGTAGCTGCCGAAGGTGTACGTGTAGCCGGTGTTGTCCTTCAGCTTGTAGCCCTTGAGCTGGATCGCCGAGCCGGAGTTGTTGTGGATGTTCACCCACTCCGCGTTCAGCGAGGAGTTGGACCGGGTGTCGCTGCCCGGGCTGTCGAACTGGATGTACCCGAGGTGCAGTCCGCCCTGGTGGGCGGCCGCGGTCGCGGGGGTCGCGGCGAGCAGAGGGGCCGCGAGTGCGGCCGCGGCGAGGACGGCCGGGGCAGCGGAACGTATGCGCAAGGTGTGCTCCGAGTGTGCTCTGAATGTGGAGTTCTCGTGGAGGGCACGCTGAGCATACGGGGTGTGATGCGCGTAATTGTCGTGGTGCTTCCTATTCCGTTTGTGAAGATGTGGGCCGACCGTGAGGGCGGGGTCACGGTCGGCCACGAGGGGGCGGCGGTGGCTAACCCCGCCCGATGAAGGGCATGTTCGTCGCGAGCACCGTCGCGAACTGCACGTTCGCCTCCAGCGGCAGCTCCGCCATGTGGCGCACCGTCCGCGCCACGTCCGACACGTCCATCACCGGCTCGGGTGCCAGTTCCCCGTTGGCCTGGAGGATCCCGGTCTGCATCCGCTCGGTCATGTCCGTCGCCGCGTTGCCGATGTCGATCTGGCCGCAGGCGATCCGGTAGGGGCGGCCGTCCAGGGAGAGGGACTTCGTCAGGCCGGTCAGCGCGTGCTTCGTCGCCGTGTACGCGATGGAGCGCGGACGGGGGACCTGGGCCGAGATGGAGCCGTTGTTGATGATCCGGCCGCCCTGCGGGTCCTGCTCCTTCATCTGCCGGAAGGCGGCCTGCGCGCACAGGAAAGCGCCGTTGAGGTTCGTGTCGACGACGTGCCGCCACGCGTCGTACTCCAGTTCGTCGACCGGCACACCGCCGGGGCCGAACGTACCGGCGTTGTTGAAGAGGAGGTCGAGCCGGCCGAAGCGGTCGCGCACGGCCGAGAAGAGCGCGGCCACGTCCTCGGGCCGCGAGACGTCGGTGCGCACGCACAGGGCGTCGGTCTCGGCCGGGGCGTTCACCTCGGTGGATTCCTCGGCGTGCGGGACGGGCCGCACCGCGGCGCCCTCCGACACCCCCGCCGCGATCGCCGCCGTCTCCTCCAGCGTCTCCTTACGGCGCCCCGCGAGCGCCACGGACCATCCGGCCCGCAGCAGTTCCACCGCCACGGACCTGCCGATTCCGGAGCCCGCGCCGGTCACCACGGCGATCCTCGCTTGCCCGCTCGGATGCCCGTCCGGATGCCCAGTTAGCTCTGCGTTCATGGCCCCGCAGCGTACGGGAGTGGCGTCCATATGGTCATCATCCGCCCGCCATGCGGGTGTTGTGTACGCGACAGTCGCGCGTCGTCCCCCACCACTTGCATGCCCGTGACACCAAATCGTCAGGGGAGGGCCACATGACACCCGCAGGCCAGCAGGACACAGCCGAAATCCGAGCCGCCGCGAGCCGCTTGGGCCGCCGTCGTTTCCTCAGCGTCACCGGCGCCGCGGCCGCGCTCGCCTTCGCCACCAACCTGCCGACGGCGGGCGCGGCGAGCGCCGCCGAGATGGACGCGCGGAAGATCGCCGACAACCCGTTCACGCTCGGCGTGGCGTCCGGCGACCCGCAGCCCGGCTCCGTGCTGCTCTGGACCCGCCTCGCCCCAGCCCCGTACGAACCGGGCAACGGCCTGCCGAACATGCGCGTCGTCGTCCAGTGGGAGGTCGCCCACGACGCCGCGTTCCGGCGCGTCGCCAGAAGCGGCGTGGCCATCGCCCACCCCGAGTTCAACCACACCGTGCACGTCGAGGTGGACTTCCTCGAGGCAGGGCGTGCGTACTACTTCCGCTTCAAGACCGGCACATGGATCAGCGAGACGGGCCGCACCCGCACCGCCCCCGCGGCGGGCAGCAAGGTGAGCTCCCTGACGCTGGCCGCGGTGTCCTGCCAGGCCTACCACGACGGTTACTACAACGCGTACAAACACCTGGCCCAGGACGACGTCGACGTCGTCTTCCACCTCGGCGACTACCTCTACGAGTACGCGGTGAACTCGACCGGCGGCGCCCGCAACTACACCGACCGCACGCTGCCCGCCCTCTTCAACCGCGAGACGCAGACGCTTCAGGACTACCGCCTGCGGTACGCCCTCTACAAGACCGACCCGGATCTGCGCGCCGCGCACGCCGCGCACCCCTTCGTCGTCACCTGGGACGACCACGAGACCGAGAACAACTACGCGGACGACCTCGACGAGAACGGCAACCCGCCCGCCGAGTTCCTGGTGCGCCGCGCCGCCGCCTACCGCGCGTATTGGGAGAACCTGCCGCTGCGCAGCCCCCAGCAGCCCGTGGGCCCGGACCTGCAGCTCTACCGCCGCCTGCAGTGGGGCAACCTCGCGCAGTTCGACATCCTGGACACCCGGCAGTACCGCTCCGACCAGGCCTACGGCGACGGCCAGGACATCCCGGGCCCGGAGTCCAAGGACCCCAAGCGCACCATCACCGGGGCCACCCAGGAGCGCTGGCTCATCGACGGCTGGCGGAACTCCTCGGCCGTGTGGAACGTCATGCCGCAGCAGGTCAACTTCTCCCAGCGCAAGCTGGACCTCAACGCGGTGGCGAAGGTCAGCATGGACGCCTGGGACGGCTACCCCGCCTCCCGCGACCGTGTCCTCGCGGGCGCGGCGTCGGCCGGCATCGAGAACCTGATGGTGCTCACGGGCGACGTGCACGTCGGGTACGCCTACGACATCAAGGCCGACTTCGACGACCAGGCGTCCAAGACGGTCGGTACGGAGATCGTCGCCACGTCCATCGCGAGCGGCAAGGACGGCGCCGACAAGCCCGTGAACTGGGACACCTACACCAAGGCCAACCCGCACATGAAGTTCTACAACGGGCGGCGCGGGTACGTGAGGGTCGGCCTCGGGCAGGAATCCGCGCGCGCCGACTTCAAGACCGTCTCCGCGGTGACGACGCCCGGGGCGCCGATCACCACGGCCGCGTCCTTCGTGACGGAAGCGGGGAACCCGGGGCTCAAACCCGCCTGACCCGCCTGACCCGGATGTTCGGCGGGGCCGTCGGCCCGCGGGGTGCGCTCACTCGCCCGGGTAGCGCACCCCGATCCGCTCCCGCACCGCGTCCAGGGTCCGCATCACCGCGAGGGTGCCGTCCAGGGGGACGAGGGGGGACTCGGTGTCGCCAGCGCGCAGGCGGTGCATGACCTCGGCGGCCTCGTGCTTGAGGCTGTCGCGGGGGCCGTACTCGGGGGAGGCGGTGAACTCCTCGGGGTCGTGGCCTTCGCGGTGCAGCACGAAGCGGTCCGGGAAGAAGAACCCGTTCGAGACGTCTATGCGGCCCCGCGAACCGGTGACGGAGGCGGTGACGGGGGTGCCCGCGTTGATGGAGCAGTGCAACACGGCGTGAGCACCGCTCTCGTAAGAGAGCAGCATTCCCGTCTGGAGATCAACGCCCTCATCCGAGAGCGTTGCTCTCGCGCTCACCCCCGAAGGCTCCCCGAGCAGCAACTGCGCGAACGACACCGGGTACACGCCCAGATCGAGCAGCGAGCCGCCACCCTGCGCCGGGTCACGGAGCCGGTGCGCCGGAGGGAAGGGTCCCGCGAGCCCGAAGTCGGCCTGCACGGTCCGCACCTCACCGATCGCCCCGTCGTCGACCAGCGCCTTCATCCGCCGGATCAGCGGGTGGCAGTACATCCACATGGCCTCCATCAGGAAGAGGCCCCGCCGCCGGGCGAGCGTCACCAGCTCCCGCGCCTCGCGCGCGTTCAGCGTGAACGCCTTCTCGCACAGCACCGCGCGCCCCGCGTCCAGGCACAGCCCCGCCGCCGCCCGGTGCGAGGCGTGCGGCGTCGCCACGTACACGACGTCGACGTCCTCGTCCTCGGCGAGCGCGCCCCACCCCCCGTACGCGCGCGGTATCCCGAACCGCTCGGCGAACGCCTTCGCCGACGCGTCGGTCCGCGAGGCCACGGCGACGACCTCCGCGTCCGGCATGTCGAGGAGGTTCGCCGTGAACGACGCGGCGATCCCGCCCGTCGCGAGGATGCCCCAGCGCACGGGTTCACGGTTGTCTTCCACCACTGGGGCCCCTGTTCGTACGGCCGGAGTACCGCGGAGTCCCGCGGAAATGGTCTCAACCAGCACAGCTGAGCTGAGAGCATAGGTAATCGCACGCCTAATCGGGAGGGAATCCGCATGCCGGAGCACGGCAGCCGCACCACGAGTGGGCCCGAAGGCCCCCTCGTACGGCAGTCCCGGACGGTGGAGAAGGTCCCGGCGAAGGCCCCGGCCCCCGCGGCCCCCGCCCGCACCGCCCAGCGCCGCACCGGCCTCCTCGTCACCCTCGTGCTCGGCGGCCTCACCGCGGTGCCGCCGCTCTCCATGGACATGTACCTCCCGGCGCTCCCGGAGGTCACCCGCTCGCTGCACACGTCCGCCGCGACCGCGCAGCTGACCCTCACCGCCTGCCTCACCGGCATGGCGCTCGGGCAGCTCGTCGTCGGGCCGATGAGCGACAAGTGGGGGCGGCGCAGGCCGCTGCTCATCGGGCTCCTCATCTACATACTCGCCACCGCGATCTGCGCGTTCGCGCCCACCGCCGAACTCCTCATCGCCTTCCGCCTGTTGCAGGGCCTCGCGGGCGCCGCGGGCATAGTCATCGCCCGCGCCGTCGTCCGTGACCTCTACGACGGCGTGGAGATGGCCCGCTTCTTCTCCACCCTCATGCTGATCTCCGGGGTCGCCCCGATCATCGCGCCCCTCATCGGCGGCCAGGTCCTGCGCATCACCGACTGGCGCGGCATCTTCGCCGTCCTCACGGTCGTCGGCATCGCCCTGACGGCGGTGGTCTGGCGGCGCCTGCCCGAGACGCTCGCCCCCGAGAACCGGCACAGCGGCGGCACCGCCGAGGCGCTGCGCACCATGAAGTCGCTCCTCGCCGACCGCGTCTTCACCGGGTACATGCTCGCGGGCGGCTTCGCGTTCGCCGCCCTGTTCGCGTACGTCTCCGCGTCGCCGTTCGTCGTCCAGGAGATCTACGGGGCGTCCCCGCAGACCTTCAGCCTGCTCTTCGGCATGAACTCCATCGGCCTGATCACCGTCGGCCAGATCAACGGCAAGATCCTCGTCGGCCGGGTCAGCCTCGACAAGGTGCTCGCCTTCGGCCTGAGCGTCATCGTCCTCGCCGCGGGCGCGCTGCTCCTCATGACGTCGGGCGTCTTCGGTGACGTCGGTCTGTTCCCCGTTGCGGCCGGGCTCTTCGTCCTGATGTCGGCGATGGGGCTCGGTACACCCAACACCAACGCCCTCGCCCTGATGCGCACCCCGCACGCCGCGGGCTCCGCGTCGGCGCTGCTCGGCACGTCCTCGTTCCTCGTCGGCGCGATCGCGTCCCCGCTCGTGGGCATCGCCGGCGAGGCCACGGCCGTGCCGATGGCCCTCGTCCAGCTCGTCTGCGGTCTTGCGGCCATCGGCTGCTTCTTGGGACTGTGCCGCCCCTGGCAGCACTCGGCCAGGCCGAATCGGGAGGGGAAGGACCACTGACCGCGCCACGCCTCCTGCGCGCCGGGACGCCGGACCGCGCGGGGCTCGACACGGATGAGATGGCCCACCTCGTACGCGAGGTGCGCGCGCTGACGCGCGGCGAGCGGCCCTGGTGCGCGGGCGCCGTCGTGCTCGCCGGACGCGGCCCGGTGATCGCCGTCCATGAGGCGGTGGGCCGTGCGGTGCGCTATGCCGCGTACGACCCGGAGAAGGACGCGGGCGTCGAACTGCCGCCCGCGGAACAGGTGTTGACCCGCACGGGAACCCCCTTCGACCTGGCCTCGCTCACCAAGCTGTTCACCACGGTCGCCGCGATGCAGCAGCTTGAGCGCGGCACGCTCGGCATCGACGCGCTGGTCTCCGCGTACGTTCCCGAGTTCACGGCGGCCGCCGAGCACGGCATCACGGTGCGCCAGCTGCTCACGCACACCTCCGGTCTGCGCCCCGAACTCCCGCTGTACGACTGCTCGGACGGGGCCGCGCGTCTCGCCGCCCTGCGCGCGGAGGCGCCGTCGAGCCAGCCGGGCGACCACCTCTACTCCGACCTGAACATGCTGCTCCTCCAGCACGTCCTGGAGCGCCTCACGCGCCGCCCGCTCGACGCGCTCATCCGGGAGGGCATCACTCGGCCCCTCGGCATGGCGGCCACCGGCTTCGGGCCGCGTCCCGACGCCGCCGCCACCGAGGACCAGCGCAGGCCCTGGGCGAAGGTGGATCGGGGGATGCTGCGGGGCGAGGTGCACGACGAGAACGCCTGGGCGCTCGGTGGCGTCGCGGGCCACGCCGGGCTCTTCTCCACCGCGCGCGACCTCGCGGTGTTCTGCCGGGCGCTGCTGTGCGGCGGCTCGTACGGTACGGCGCGGATCCTCGGCCCGGATTTCGTCGAGCTGATGCTGACGCCGCCGGGGCTCGGCTTCGGCCTTGACCAGGCGTGGTTCATGGGGGAGCTCGCGGGGCGGGGGGCGGCGGGGCACACGGGGTTCACCGGGACGTCCTTGGTCATCGACCCTGCCACGGACACGTTCCTGATCCTTCTGGCGAACACGGTGCATCCAGCGCGGCGGCCCGCCGACAGCGGACCCCGGGCTCGGGCGGCTACGCGGCTGGCCCGCGGGGCGCGCTGAGCGGTGCTCTACCTGCGGGCCGTCGGTCACCTGCGGGCCGGTGGGGGTTTCTCGCGCAGTTCCCCGCGCCCCTTACGGGGCCCGGTCGTGCCCCGCGGCAGCGCCGACTGCCGGCGGCTGTCTCTTACGCGCCTAGAATCACGGGGTGAACGCCCCGATTTTCCCGGCATCCCCGGCCGAGACCCTGCGCACCGCCCTCGCCGGGCTGCTCGACGGGCTTGGGCCCAGGCAAGCCGCGCAAGCTGTTGACCGGCTGATCGCCAACTACCGGGGGCTTACCCCTACCGACGCCCCGATTCTGCGTGACCGTGCCGATGTCGCCGCGTACGCCGCTTACCGCATGCCCGCGACCTTCGAGGCGGTGCGTGCCGCGCTCGGGGCCCTCGCGGACGCGGCGCCCGCAGGGTGGGCGCCCGGTAGTCATGTGGACGTCGGCGGCGGGACCGGTGCCGCGACCTGGGCGGTGAGCGCGACCTGGGAGGGCGAGCGGCCCGTCACGGTTCTCGACTGGGCCGAGCCCGCCCTCGCCCTGGGCCGTGAACTGGCCGCGGCGAACCCGTGGTTGAAGGCCGCGCGGTGGCAGCGCTCTCGTATCGGATCGGCGCTCAGCATCGAGAGCACCGATCTCGTCACGGTGTCGTACGTCCTCAAGGAGCTGACGGAGGACGACCGGCGGTCCCTGGTGGACGCGGCCGCGGCAGCCGCACAGCAGGCCGTCGTCATCGTCGAACCCGGCACCCCCGACGGCTACGCCCGCGTCATCGAGGCCCGCGACCGGCTCATCGAAGCCGGATTCCGCGTCGCCGCGCCCTGCCCGCACAGCTCGGCCTGTCCCATCGTGCCCGGCGACGACTGGTGCCACTTCTCCGCCCGCGTCAGCCGCTCCTCCCTGCACCGGAAGGTCAAGGGCGGTTCGCTGGCGTACGAGGACGAGAAGTTCAGTTACGTGGCTGCCGTCCGCTTCGACGCCGCACCGGCGCCCAAGCGCGTCGTACGCAAGCCGCAGATCCGCAAGGGCCAGGTCCTGCTCGACCTGTGCGCGGCGGACGAGACCCTGCACCGCGAGACCGTGACCAAGCGCCACGGCCCGCTGTACCGCGCGGCCCGCGACGCGGAGTGGGGCGACGCCTGGCCGCCCCACGACGGCGACGCGCTAGACGCGTAGCTCCTGCGTGCAGCACTTCACGCTGCCGCCGCCCTTGAGCAGCTCGCTCAGATCCATCGCGACGGGTTCGTAGCCACGCTCCCGCAGCGGGGCGAAGAGGCCCACCGCAGCCTGCGGGAGCAGCACGTGCAGACCGTCCGACACCGCGTTGAGCCCGAGGGCCACCGCGTCCGGCTCCTCGGCGATCAGCGCGTCGGGGAAGAGCCGCCGCAGGACCGCCTGGCTGCCGGGCGAGAACGCGGGCGGGTAGTACATGACGTCGTCCGGGGCGTCCCCCGTGTCGCTGAGCACCGCGAGCGCCGTGTCCAGGTGGTAGTAGCGGGGGTCGACGAGATCGAGCCCGATCACCGGGCGGCCGAAGAACTCCTGCGCCTCCCCGTGCGACAGGGGGCTGGCCCGGAAGCCGCGCCCGGCAAGGACGTAGGAGGACGTGACGGCGAAGTCGCCCTCGCCCTCGTTGATGTGCGTGGGTTCGTGGAGGTCCGTGAAGCCGTGCTCCCGGAACCACTCCAGGTGAGCGACGGCTTCGGCACCGCGCTCCGGGTAGGCGAACCGCGCGCCGAGCACACGGCCCCCGATGACGGTCGCGCCGTTCGCGGCGAAGACCATGTCCGGCAGGCCCGGGCGCGGGGTGAGCTCCTCGACGGTGTGGCCGAGCGAACGGTAGCGGTCGCGCAGGTCCTCCCACTGGGCGATGGCCAGGGGGACGTCGACCGGTTTCGAGGGGTCCATCCAGGGGTTGATGGAGTACGTGACCTTGAAGTGTGCGGGTGAGCACATCAGATAGCGCCGGGGTGTGGCGCGACGAGGAAAACGACTCAACGAGGGCTCCTCACGTACCGCGGTGGTCAGTTGCTGCCCACAGTGGGGCAGTTGCTGCCCATGGTGCGGTCTGAGGAGCCCTCGCGCTGTGATCTGAACGGGTGGTTCAGCGAGTGGTCCACTCGGGGAGGCGGATGGTCAAGACGCCGTCCACCTCCCCGTCCACCTCCCCGGCCCACGCCCCGCTTCACGACTGGCCGCGCGCCGAGCGGCCTTCCTGGAGCCTGCGCAGCAGCTCACGCTTCTGCGCCTGCGGGCTGAGCCCGCCGCCGACCTGGCCGCCGCGGCCCCCGCCGCGCAGCGCCTTGCGGGAGAGGTTGGTGCGCGTACCGCCCACGCCCAGCATGTTTCCTGCTCCACCTCGCGACATGTGCGTACCTCCGGATCGAGAGTATTAGCCCGGCGAGACGTCTCGTCTCGCTTCTTCGATTACTTTGAACGAGACGGTTCGTCTTGTCAAGCGTTTACGAGACGGTACGTCTCGGCTCGTCCGCTGCTACATTCGACGGCATGGCCACGAAATCCGCCCCTGACTCCAAGCGCCGCAGTGAACGCTCGCGCCGCGCGATCTATGACGCCGCCCTCGACCTGGTCTCCGAGGTCGGATACGGCAAGCTCACGATCGAGGCGATCGCCGCCCGCGCGGGCGTGGGCAAGCAGACGATCTACCGCTGGTGGCCGTCGAAGGGCGCCGTCCTGCTCGACGCCTTCCTGGACCTCGGCGAGCAGGCCCACCAAGAGGCGAGCGACAACGCCGGCCACGACCTGACCCCGACCGAGATCCCGGACTCCGGAGACCTGGAGGCGGACCTCAAACTCGTCATGCGGGCCACCATCGACGAGTTCAACAACCCCAAGTACGACGCCCCTTGGCGGGCGCTGGCCGCCGAGGGCATCCTCAACACGGAGCTCGGCGCCGAGTACGTGGAGAAGCTCCTGGAGCCCGGACTCCAGATGTACGCGAGGCGCATCGAGATCGCCCAGGAAGCCGGCCAGGTCGCGCCCCACGTGGACCCCCGCATCGCCCTGGAACTGTGGACGGGCCCGCTCGCCCAGCGCTGGATGCAGCGGACGGGGCCGCTCACGCACGAGTACGCCGACAAGCTCGTCGAGTACGCCCTCTACGGCATCGCGCCGCGCTGATACCGCCCGAAGACCTTCGCTCCCGTCACCGGCGTCCGCGCGAGCAGCCCCGGCGTGTCCGTGATCACGCCGTTGCAGCCGAGCCGCAGTGCCCGGTCGCGCTGGCGCGGCGTGGTCACCGTGTGCGCCCACACCCGGGGGACCCCGGAGCCGACCGCGCGCAGGAGATCCACGTCCCGCGCCTTGTGATCCACGTCCAGGACGTCCACGAACCGGGCCCACCGCTCGGGCCGGTCCGTGCGCATCTGCGCCTTGGAGCGCCACAGCTGCGCGAGCAGGCCCATCCGGTGGGCGCGCGCGGCCACGCGGGGCTCGTTGGAGTTCACGAACACCGAGCGCGTCAGGCCGCGGGCGCGGATCAGCGAGCCGAGCCTGCGCAGGCTGCGCGGATCCTTCGCCTCCAGCATCAGCACGATCCGCCCGCCGAAGCGGTCAAGGACCTCGGCGACCGTCGGCGGCCGCTCGGAGCGCCAGCTGCCGGGCAGGCCGGGGCCCGGCCGCAGCCTGACCTTCCGCCACTCGCGCAGGGTCAGCGAGCGCACCGGGCCCTTCGACGTCGTCGTACGGTCCAGGGTCGCGTCGTGCATGGCCACGAGGGTGCCGTCGCGCAGTATCCGCGTATCGACGTCGATGACCTGGGACGTTCCGCGTTTGTACGCCGCCACCAGGCCGGACATGCTGTTCTCCGGTACCTCCAGGGCGCCCCCGCGGTGCGCGGTGTAGGTGATGCGGGGGAGGGCCTCCACCGTCAGCGGGCCGCCGCGGCCCCATTCGATCGGGGCGAGCGGTCCCGTGGGCGCCGCGAGGGTCAGTGTGGTGAGGCTCATGAGCCCCGAGAGTCCCGTGAGCACAGTCCTGGTGACCATGGCGAACACGGTAGGGGGGTAAATCCCCTGTTAGTACGCAATGACGCGCGTTGTCACCCTGCGCCTTGCATCACCCCAGCTACCCCGGATGTGGGCTCTGGCCCCCCGAGGAGCAGGATGGTGCGACCATGGGAGATGCTTCTCGGCACACATGCGAGGTGAGGGGATTGATGGGCGCGGAGTTCGGCCGCCGGTCCGGCGGGCAGAGCAGGATTTCCCAGTGGCTTCGCCGACGTCCCCGACCGGAGGACACGGCAGGTGAAGAGGCGGGCCGCGAGGCCCTGCTCGTCGCCGCGGCGGCGGCGGGTCTGCCGCTCTCACCGGCGGCGCACCCCTCCGCGTACCGATGTTCCTGTGACCGCATCGGCTGTCCCACCCCCGCCAGGCACCCCATCTCCTTCGCCTGGCAGACGCAGTCCACCACCGACCGCGGGCAGATCGAGCGCTGGGCGAGGCATCAGCCGCAGGCCAACTTCATCACCGCGACCGGCATGGTCCACGACGTCCTGGACGTGCCGCTCGCCGCCGGGCGCGAGGCGCTCGCCAGGCTGCTCGCCGACGGCATCGACGTGGGCCCCGTCGCCGAGTCCGAGGGCACCATGGACGAGGGGCGGATGCTCTTCTTCACCCTCACCCGCGGCACCCCCGAGGACGAGGACGAGTGGTGGCCCTGCGAGCTCGACTGCCACCCCGAGACCACGAACGAACACCCCGGCTTCCGCTGGCACTGCCGCGGTTCGTACGTCCTCGTGCCGCCCGCGCGGCTGCCCGGTGACCTGACGGTCCACTGGATCCGCGGCCCCGAGCACGCGCTCCCGGACCCGCTGACGCTCCTGGAGACGCTCACCGACGAATGCGCCCGCGTCGCGGGCGAGCCCCAGCACGACGTCGCGGCCTGGCCGTTGAGAGGCTGACGCCTGCCGCGGGGGGCTACTCGCCCTTCGCGCCCGTCAGCCCCTGGATGCGGCTCAGGAACGTCACCTTGCCCGACCCCGCCGGGTCGAGAACGACCTGGTTGGAGACGCGCTCCAGCATCACCGACTGCCTGACCTCGCCCTTCAGGAGAGGCTTCACCTCGGGTTCGACGGTGAGGTTCACGCCCTTCGCGGCGGTCTGCTTCTCGTAGTGGTGCGTCGAGAAGAAGACCATCGCCCCGCCGTCCTGGGTGCGCAGCCCCACCGGCGCGAACGTCCCCTCGTTCTGCGGCTCGTCGATGTACTGGACGGCGATGCCGCGGCGCTTGGTGTTCTTGTCGCGGAACGACTTCCACGTCGACGTGTGGTCGCCCGGCGCGAACTTGTCGCCGCCCGACTTCAGATACGTCGTGTACTCCTTGCCGAGGTTCTTCGGCGCCACCGCGAGGGACGGGGTGTTCAGCTCGACCGGCTCCGCCCAGCCGTCCTTGTCCTTCTTCAGCTCGGGCATCTTGGCCGGCGAGACCAGGTTCAGGTAGGACGCCTCCCACAGCTGGTCCTTGCTGCCCTTGGTGAAGACCAGGACCCAGCGCAGGTCGCCCCGCCGGTTGGACTTCGTGTCGGCCACGAACCACCGGGGCCAGCCGGCCTTCTTCGGGATCGAGAACTTCGCGTCCGTCAGCTCAAGCGGCACATGCTTGGGGTTGCCGCCCGGATTCTGCGTGCCCCGCACCTTCAGGCCCGCCTGGTTGATGGCGCTCAGCGGACCCGTGACCCGCGCCGCGTCCAGGGCCGGGTCGTACGCCTTCTCGGCCTTGTTGTACGCGGTGAGGAAGTCCTCGAGCGCGCGGTCGGCCTCAGCCTTCGTCGCCGACGGGACGACTTCCCGCTCCCCGTGCACCGTCACGCAGCCGCTCGCCGTCACCGTCAGTACGGTCACCGTCGACGCCACCATCGCGTACCGGCGCGGCCGTTGCGACCGTCCGCCCAGCATCGGAGTGCGCTGCCTTGGAAGCCTGCTCATGCGTTGCGTTCACCTTCCCCTTCCCGGGCCCGAACCCTACCGGGGCGAAGAAGAACGCGAGCGTCGGGATCAGGTACAGCAGCCACACCGTGACCTGGACAACCGTCGGATCGGGCTGGAAGTTGAAGATGCCCTTCAGGAGCGTGCCGTACCAGCTGTCCGGCGGGATCGTCGCGCTGATGTCGAACGCCTTGTTACGAAGGCCGCCGAGGAACTCCGCCTCTTGCAGGTCATGCACGCCGTACGCGAGCACGCCCGCCGCCACGACCACCAGCATGGCGCCGGTCCAGGTGAAGAACTTCGCCAGGTTGATGCGGACCGTGCCCTTGTAGAACAGCCAGCCGAGCGCGATCGCGGTGACAAGACCCAGGAGCACGCCGATCAGCGGACCGGGCGTCCCGTCGTTCGAAGCCCGCACCGAGGCCCACACGAACAGCGCGGTCTCCAGGCCCTCCCGGCCCACGGCGAGGAACGCGGTGGCGACCAGCGCGCCCGTGCCCATCTGCAGCGCCGCGTCCAGCCTGCCGTGCAGCTCGGCCTTCAGATGGCGGGCCGTACGCCGCATCCAGAAGACCATCCACGTCACCAGGGCGACGGCGACGATCGACAGCGAACCGCCCAGCGCCTCCTGCGCCTTGAACGTCAGCTCCTGCGAACCGAAGGTGAGCACGCAGCCGAAACCGAACGCGAGGCCGCACGCGACGCCGATGCCGATCCAGATGGGCTTGAGGGCGTCGCGCCGCTCCGTCTTCACCAGATAGGCGATGAGGATGCAGACGACGAGGCTGGCCTCAAGTCCCTCGCGCAGGCCGATCAGGTAATTACCGAACATGTCTGTCAGATCCCCTCAGCTGAACAGTGCCCGGCCCCACCAGTCGTCCTTGTCGCGGACGCCCGGCAGGATCGCGAAGACCGCTGAACCCACGTGCTGGATGTACTCGTTGAGAACGTCGGCGCGCGCCAGGCTGCGCTGCACCGGAATGAAGCCCGTACGGACGTCCCGCTGGTAGGCGAGGAAGAAGAGCCCCGCGTCCAGACGGCCCAGGCCGTCGGTGCCGTCCGTGAAGGAGTAGCCGCGGCGCAGGATCGTCGCGCCGTCGTTGGTGTCCGGGTGCGCGAGCCGGACGTGCGAGTCGGGCTTCATCGCCTTCAGGAACGGCTCGTCGTGCTCCTTGGCCTTGCCGACCGGAGCGCCCTCGCCCTTGTCGCGCCCGAAGATGTCCTCCTGCTCACCGAGCGGAGTCCGGTCCCAGGTCTCGACGTTCATACGGATGCGACGCGCGACGAGATACGAACCGCCCACCATCCAGTCCGGCCCGTCCTTCTCACCCACCCACACATGCTTGGCGAGCGCGGAGTCGTCCTCGCCCGACACATTGCGGGTCCCGTCCTTGAACCCGAAGAGGTTACGAGGCGTCTGCGCCCCCGGCGTGGTCGACGAGGTCTTCCCGAAGCCGAGCTGCGACCAGCGCACGGCGACCTTGCCGAAGCCGATGCGGGCGAGGTTGCGGATGGCGTGCACGGCGACCTGCGGGTCGTCCGCGCAGGCCTGCACGCAGAGGTCGCCGCCGCCGCGAGACTTGTCGAGATTGTCGCCGGGGAACTTGGGCAGATCGACGAGGGCTTCGGGCCGGTCGTCCTTGAGCCCGAACTTCTCGAAGAGGCTGGGCCCGAAGCCGATGGTGAGGGTGAGCCGCGACGGCTTGAGGCCGAGCGCCTCGCCGGTGTCGTCCGGCGGCGCCTCCACGAGCCCGCCGAAGGCACCCTCACCGACCTCGTGCCCCGCGGTCATCCGCGCGGCGGCCTTCGTCCAGTCCTTCAGGAGCTGCACGAACTGCTCGCGGTCGTCCGTCTTCACGTCGAACGCGGCGAAGTGCAGACGGTCCTGGACGGGTGTCGCGATGCCCGCCTGGTGCTTGCCGAGGAAGGCGACAGCGCCGCCCGCCGACGAGGCGGGCACGGCCTCTTCCCCTTCCCCGGACCGGGCCACCGCGACCGCGCCCCCGGTGACGGCGGCGCCGAGCGCGAGCCCGGCACCACCCCAGCCGAGGAGCGAACGCCGGGAAGGGGAACCGGAGCTGACCTCTTCCGGAGCGGTGTCGTTCGTGGTCTCAGTCATCGTTCAGGTTCCCCCTTGCCGCTACTTGGTCTTCGCGACGGCGGCGGCGAGCTTCGACAGCGGCTCCGCGAGCGCGTTGACGCCGTCCGACAGCTCCTTGCGGTCCGCCTGGCCGACCTTGTCGTACGACGTGAACGTGTACGAGTCCTTGCCGCCGCCCTTGCGGTACTTGCCGAGCAGCTTGTCCAGGGCCGCGAACTGCTTGTCGAGTTCCTTGGTGAGCGCGGGGTCGTTCTCGGACGCGACGGCCTTCAGCAGCCCGTACGCCTTGTCCGCGCCCTCGACGTTCGCCTTGAAGTCGACGAGGTCGGTGTGCGAGTAGCGCTCCTCCTCGCCGGTGACCTTGCCGGTGGCGACCTCGTCGAGGAGTTCCTTGGCGCCGTTGGCCATGGAGGTCGGGGTGATCTCGGCCTTGCCGACGCGGTTCTGCCAGTCCTTGAGGTCCTTGTCCAGCTGAGTGGCGAGCTCCTTGTCACGCTCGCCGAGCTTCTTGTCCTTCCACAGGGAGCGCTCCAGGCGGTGCCAGCCCGTCCAGTCCTTCTCCAGGTCCTGACCGTCCTCAAGGCCGTCCTCGCGCAGGTCGACCTTCGGGTCGATGTCACCGAAGGACTCGGCGACGGGCTCGGTGCGCTCCCAGCCGATGCGGGAGTTGGCGTACGCCTTCTTGGCGCCCTCGATGTCGCCCTTGCGGACGGCGTCGGTGAAGAGCTTCACCTTGGGGAGCGTCGCGTCGGCCTGCTCCTGCGCGTAGGCGCGGTAGTCGGCGACGGCCTTGTCCAGGCGCGGGTCGCGCTTGACGGCCTTGCCGCCGCTGACGGTGACCTTCTGGCGGATGCCGTCGCCCTTCATGCCGGGCTTGCAGGCGATCTGGTACGAACCGGACTTCACCTCGGCGGTGAGCTTCTGCTTCGTGCCGGGGCCGATGTTCTCGCGCTCGCTGACGATGCGGTCGTCGGGGAAGAGGAGGTAGACCTCGGTGACCTTGGAGCCCTTGTTCTCGATGGCAAGTTCGACGTGCCCGGCGGTGAGCTTGGTTTTGGAGACCTCGCACTTGTCGTCGGTGGCGGTCACCTCGACGGTGTTGCCGCCGCTCTTGGCGTCGCTCTTCTCGGTGCAGCCCGTGACGGCGGTGAGAGCTGCCGCTGCCGCGATGGCGGTGGCGGTGGTGAGGCGGGCGGGGTGCATGGGGGCTCCAAGAGGGGTCACGGACGATTCCGGCACGCTGGTGAGGCGGACCTAACTTAACTGACCCTTACCTGGTCGATACCCAGCTGTTCCGTGATTCAGCTCTCACCTTCTCTGCTGCTCACGAGGGCATCACGGTGAGGTGATAAGGGGCTCATGGGATCGCAAAGTCCGGGTCAAGGGGCGGGTTCTTTTCCCCAACCCCGCCCCTTCCCGAAAACCCGCTCTGGCGCGGGGGCCTTGGTGGGCCTCATCACCGGCTTCGCCGAGTTCGTCCTCAAACGCCGGACGGGCTGGAAGTTTCCGGCCGGGCTGGATAGTTCAGCCCGGCCGGCGTTTGAGGCCATCTTTTCGGGGGTCCAGGGGGCGGAGCCCCATGGTTTCGGGAAGGGGTGGGATTGGGGAATGCCCCGCAGGGACCGCCCCGCCTCAGCCCCGCACCGGCGCCACCAGCGGAGCCCCCGTCCGCGGATGCGGGAAGACCTCGACCGGCTGCCGGTAGACCTCGGAGAGCAACTCGCCGGTGAAGACCCCGCCCGGAGCCCCCTCCGCGGCGAGCCCCCCATCCCGCAACACCGCCACCCGATCCGCATACGCCGCCGCAAGCCCCAGGTCATGCAGCACCACTACCACCGCATCCCCCGCCCCCGCCCGCTCCCGGCAGATCCGCAGCACCAGCTCCTGGTGGCGCAGATCGAGCGCCGCGGTCGGCTCGTCGAGCAGCAGCAAGGGCGCCCGCTGAGCCAGCACCCGCGCCAGCGCGACCCGCGCCCGCTCACCCCCGCTCAGCGCCGAGAAGGAACGCGCGGCGAACTCACCGACCTCCGTCGCGGCCATCGCCTCCCGCACGACACGGTCGTCGTCCTCCTCCAGCGCCGTCCCAGCCCAGGGCGCACGCCCCATCCGTACGACGTCCTCGACCGCGAACGGGAAGGAGAGCGCCGCGGACTGCGGCAACACCGCCCGCCGCAGGGCGAGTTCACGGGCGGTCCATTCCGCGACAGGGCGGCCACAGACGCGTACGACCCCTTCGTGCGCCGGGAGATCCGCCGCCAGCGCGGCCAACAGGGTCGACTTTCCGGCCCCGTTCGGCCCGACAAGGGCAAGGACCTCACCCGCCCGCGCGGTGAGGGACACCCCCGCAAGCACCTCGCGCCCACCCAGCCGCACCCGCAGCCCCGCCGCCTCGGCGAGCACGTCGCCGGGAGCGAAGTCCCCCGGCAGGGAGCCCCGCCCGCCCCCGGAGGAGAACAGCCGCCGCGCAATCCGCCCAATCATGCCCAACCCCCTTGCCTACGCCGAGTCCTGCGCAGCAGCCAGAAGAAGAACGGGCTCCCGAAGAGCGCGGTGAGCACCCCCAGCGGCAGCTCCGCCGGAGCCGCCACCGTCCGCGCCGCGAGATCCGCGCCGACAAGCACGACCGCCCCGCCCAGCGCACTGCCCGGCACGAGGAAGCGGTGGCCGGGACCCGCCGCCATCCGCAGCAGATGCGGGACGAGCAGGCCGACGAACGTGATGATCCCGGCGACGGCCACGGCGGCGGCGGTCAGCAGCGCCACCACGAGGACCAGCACGAGCCGCAGCCGCTCGACGTCCACGCCCAGATGCCGCGCGGGCCGCTCGCCGAGCGCGAGCAGGTCCAACTTCCGTGCGTACAACGGCGCCACGGCAAGACCGGCCACCGCGCACGGCAGCACGGCGAGCACCTTCGGCCATGTCGCCCCCGCGAGCGAGCCGAGCTGCCAGAACGTGATCTGGGTGATCTGCGCGTTGTCCGCGAAGAAGATGCAGAGCCCGATCAGCGCCCCCGCGAACGCGTTCACGGCGATCCCGGTGAGGATGAGCGTGACGACCTCCGTACGCCCGCCGTCGCGCGAAAGGGCGTACACCAGAAGGACGGTGGCGAGCCCCGCGACGAACGCGCAGACCGTCACGGTCCAGTTGCCGAAGAAGCTGAGGCCGAGCGCGATCGACGCCACCGCGCCGACGGCCGCGCCCGCGGAGATCCCGATGACGCCGGGTTCGGCGAGCGGATTGCCGAACACCCCCTGCATGAGCGCCCCCGCGCAGCCGAGCGACCCGCCGACGAGCAGCGCGAGCGTCACGCGCGGCAGCCGCACGTTCCACAGGACGCTCTCACCGACGCGGTCGAGCGCGCTCCCGCCGAGCCCGATGCGGTGCCGCACGGAACTGAGGACGTCACCGAGCGGGATGTCGTACGCGCCGATGCCCGCGGAGAGGAGACAGAGGAGTACGAGGGCGGCGGTGAGACCGATGGTCAGGGTGGCGGCCGTGCCCCGCCGCCTTCGGTGGGCCGTGGGCTCCTCCGTGCCGGGACCGGCGTCCGCCGCCTTGGTCAGGACGGTCACTTCTGAGCGCCCCCGTACAACTGCTCCACCAGGGACTTCAGGACCTGGTCCGTGCGCGGCCCGTAGTTCAGGAGCACTCCGTCGTCGATCGAGACGACGCGGCGGTCGAGCCCGGCCGGGGTCTCGGCGACCCCCGGGATCTTGAGAAGACCGTCCACGCCGTCCACGGATTCGAGCCCCTTGGACATGACCAGGATCGCGTCGGGCGCCGCCTTGGCGAGGGCCTCGCTGGTGATCGCCGTGAAGTCCTTCTTCAGTCCCGATGCCTTGCCCGCGTCGACCGCGCCCGCCGCCTCCAGGAGCGAACCGGCGCCGGACTCGCGGCCGCCGAGCAGATAGACGGACGCGGAGCCGCGCAGATAGAGGAAGGCGACGCGAGGCTTCTCGGCGCGGGCGGACGCAGGGATGGCCTTCCGTACCTTCGCGATCCGTTCCTGCGTACGGGACTTGAGCTCGTCGCCGGACTTCTCGACCCCCAGTGCCTTGGCCACCGCGTCGATCCGGGGGCCGACGTCGTCGAGGCCCTTCGCCGGGTCGAACACGACCAGCGGGATGCCCGCGTCACGTATTTGGCCGATGGCTTCGGCGGGCCCGGTCGTGGTGTCCGCGAGGACGACCGTCGGCTTCAGGGAGAGGACGCTCTCCGCCGAGACGTCGTGCGCACGTGTCACCACCGGCAGTTTCTTCGCCTGCTCGAAGGTGGCGGTGATGTCGCGGGCCACGACGTTCTCGCCGAGGCCGAGCGTGAAGACGATCTCGTTCAGGCTGCCGGTGAGCGGCACGATCCGGCTGGTGTCCTCGACGGTGACCTTCTTGCCGTCGGCCGATGTGACGGTGGCGGGGAGCGCGGGGGAGGGGCGGGACTTCAGCGGTTCGACCCGGTCGGGCGCGGAGGCTGCCGCCTTCGTCTTCGGCGATGTCTCGCCACCGCCGTCCGACGATGATCCACAGCCCGTGAGGGCCAGGGCGAGGACGGCGGTCCACGCGCCGGCGATACGGAGTGAGCGCGGCCTACGCACCGAAGTCCACCGTCCTGTCGTGCTGTTGAGGGTCTGCTGTCGAAGGCGCTGTGAGGTACCTGGTGCCCGGGTGGCCGGGATGGGGGTTCCAGCCCGAGTGATCGTAGTTTAGGTTAGCCTTACCTCATTAGCCACACCCGGAGGGGTCCCATGTCGTCGTCAAGACAGGCGCGAGCCATCGCCCGCGCCGGAGCCGTGGCCGTGCTCACCGCACTCGTCGGAGCACTGCTCCCCACGGCCGCCGCGCACGCCGATGACCGCACGGTCCAGGGCGGACGGCTCGACTGGGGCATCAAATCCTCCTTCCAGAGCTACGTCACCGGGCCCATCGCCCAGGGGAGTTCGACCCTCCAGGGCGGCGCCGCCACGGTCGGCGGCAGCCAGTTCCGCTTCCACTCGGCGAAGGGCTCGTATGACCCGGCCAGCGGGGCCTTCAGCGCCGGGTTCTCCGGAGGGGTGCACTTCCTCGGGCACAAGAAGGGCGGCTCGTACGAGCTCGACCTCACCATCAGCCGCCCCACGGTCAAGATCTCCGGCGGCTCCGGCACGCTCTACGCCGACATGGTCAGCAAGGAGAAGGGCACGGGCAAGGTCACGTCCACCGCCCAGGTGCCCCTTGCGACCCTCGGCATGTCCGGCATCAACATGAAGGGCGGATCGGGACCGATCGCGCTCAACAACCTCCCCGCGACGCTCACTTCCCAGGGAGCGAAGGCCTTCGCCGGGTACTACACGGCGGGCACCGAGCTCGACCGGGTGAGCCTGTCCACGGACCTCGCGGCGAAGTCCGGCTCCGACAAGCCGTCGAAGAAGCCCGCGCCGAAGCCCTCGAACTCAGGGAAGAAGGCGGAGGCGAAGAACGGCCGGATCGAGGACGCCGCCGTCGACTGGGGCGTGCGCCGCACCTTCCGCGAGTACGTCACAGGATCCATCGCCAAGGGTGAATGGAAACTGTCCGCCGGGGCCCAGGACGGCGGCGCGCTCTTCCGCTTCCCCCAGGGCGAGGGGACGTACGACAAGAAGAAGCAGACCCTCGACGCGGACTTCGCGGGCGCGGTGCGCTTCACCGGCGAACACGGCCTCGACCTCGCCCTGAGCAAGGTCGCCGTCGAGGTGAAGGACGGCAAGGGCACGCTCTCGGCGGACGTGCACAGCAAGGGCGACAAGGGCGTCACGCTGAAGAATGCGCCGCTGGTCACCTTCGCGGCCGAGGAGCTGAAGCCGAAGGACGGGCTCGTCTCCCTCACCGAAGTGCCGTCGAAGCTCACCGCCGACGGTGCCAAGGCGTTCGGCGGCATGTACAAGGCGGGCTCCGAGATGGACCCCCTCTCGCTCGCCGTCGCCCTCGACGCCGACGCGAAGCTGCCCGCGCTGCCGGACCTCGGCTCGTCCGCGAGCCCGACGCCGCGGGCGAAGAAGCCCGCCGAGCCGAAGACCGAGAACGCCGCCGACTCGTCCGACTCCTCGTCGCCCGCCGTGCCGATCGGCGTCGGGGCGGGCGTGGCGGTGCTGCTCGCAGCGGCGGTCACGTTCGGAGTCGTACGCAAACGGCGCGGCGCGGACAAGACCTGACGCCGCAGCACAGCACTACTGCACTGCACTCCACAGCACTGCACAGCACTTCACTTCGCCTCAGTTCAAGGAGACCACTGACCATGGCAGCCATTCGCCGCCCGATAGCCCTCGCCGCAGCAGCCGCCACCGCTGTGGCGCTCGGCGCCACCGTCCTGGCGGCCGTCCCCGCGTCCGCGGCCGAAGTGCCGCTGAAGGACTACCGGCTGACGTGGGGCGTCAAGGAGAGCTACCGCAGCTATGTGACCGGCATGGCGGCGGGGAAGATCACCGTCGCCGGCGGCGCCGAACAGGCCGCCGGGAACGGGCCGTTGAGCTTCGTCGACGGAGCGGGGACCTACGACTCCGAGAAGCACACCGTCGACCTGGCCTTCAAGGGCAGCGTGAACTTCACCTCCGAGCTGCACCGCTTCGACGTCAAGCTCACGGACGTCCGCTTCGACAGCGCCAAGGCGAAGATCACGGCCGACGTCACCAGAGAAGGAGGTACGCCCAAGGACGACGTGCCCCTCGCCGACGTCACCGTCACACGCACCATGGCCGACATGAAGACCAAGCTGACGAAGGAGGCGGACGAGGCGCTCGGCGGCGGTGGCCGGTACACGGGCGCGGAGGGCGACCCGCTGACCGTCGCGCCGAAGGCGCCTCCGACGGGCACCCCGACCCCGACGCCCACGCCGACACCCACGGGCAAGCCGACCTCGACGCCGAAGCCGACGGCCACCCCCACACCGACCGGCTCGACGACGGCCTCGCCCACTCCCGCCCCCACGTCGTCCACCTCGAAGCCCGCGCCTTCGGAGGAGTCGGGGAACGCGGGGGAGGCGGGGGAGGTTCACGACGGCTCGCTCGCCTGGGGTGTGAAGGAGAGCTTCCGCCGCTACATCGAGTCCGGCGGCGACGCCACGCTCTCCGGCGGCGCGGAGAAGAACGACAACGGCTACGACTTCCCGTACGCCAAGGGCGACGTGGACAGCGACGCGAAGAAGCTGAACGCGTCCTTCGGCGGCGCCGTCCGCTTCCAGTACAAGGCGCACGGCATCGACATGAAGTTCAGCGACATCAAGGTGGCGGCGGACGGCGCCAAGGGCACGCTGACCGTGGACGTCACCACGCCCAAGGGCACCAACAACGACGTGAAGTTCGCGACGCTCGACCTCTCCAAGGCGTCGTACGCGGCGAAGGACGACGTCGTCGTGCTCGACAAGGTGCCGGCGGCGTTCACCGCGGCGGGCGCGAAGCAGTTCGAGAGCGAGGACGCGCCGTCCGGCTACAAGGAGGGCGACGCGATCGACCCCGTGACGGTGGCGCTCTCGGTCGCCGAGGGCGCGGAGCTGCCGGGTGGCAGTGGCGGCTCTGGTTCCACCGGCGGTAGCACCGGAGGTGGAACCGGCGGGGCTTCGTCCGACCTCGGCGGAGGCGGCTCGGTCGGCGGGGGCACGGGCGGCTCCATGGCGTCCACGGGTGCGTCGGTGCCGACGGGCGCGCTGCTCGGAACGGCGGGCGCGATCGTTGCCGCGGGTGCGGGGGCGGTCTTCGTGGCTCGGCGCCGCACTTCCTGAGGATGCTTGAATGCCCGGGTGACAGAACTACTTGACGGACCGGACGTATTGGACGTCCTGCGAGTCTTCTGCGGGCCCGACGGCCGGTACGGCAATGAGCTGGGTGTCGTGCGGGACGGGGCCCGCGTGCCCGGGCGGGACGAGCGGCAGGCGGTTGCCGCGAAGCTCGGCTTCAGCGAGACGGTGTTCGTCGATGACCCCGAGCGCGGGGTCATCGACATCTACACCCCTACGCTGCGGCTGCCCTTCGCCGGGCACCCCTGCGTAGGTACGTCCTGGCTCCTCGACGTCCCTGAACTGGTTACGCCCGCGGGGGTCGTGGAGGCCCGCCAGGATGGGGAGTTCAGCTGGATCGCTGCGCGGGCGGAGTGGGCGCCGGGGCGGACGCTGCGTGCTTACGGCACCCCGGCCGAGGTGGACGCCCTCGCGGTGCCCCCGCCGGGGGAGTGGGTGTACGCGTGGGCGTGGGAGGACGAGGCGGCGGGGCGGGTCCGTGCGCGGGGCTTTCCTGGGCGGGATGACGGCATCCGGGAGGACGAGGCCACGGGGGCGGCGGCGCTTCTCCTGACGGAGCGTCTTGGCCGTGCGCTCAACATCACGCAGGGGCGCGGCTCACAGATCCTTACGGCGCCGGCGCCGGGTGGGGTGATTGAGGTGGGGGGACGGGTTCGGCTGGGTGGGGGTTGAGGTTTTGCCTCCGGCGGTTCTGTTCCCCGATCCCGCCCCTTCCCGAAACTGGGGCTCCGCCCCAGACCCCGGTCCTCAAACGCCGGACGGGCTGGATTTCCAGCCCGTCCGGCGTTTGAGGACGAACTCGGCGGAGCCGGTGATCGACGGTGCGCCTAAGCGGAGAGCGGGAACTCCTCCCCCAGCTCACGGAAAACCCGCGTATTCAAAGCGAAAGCGCGCTTGCACTCGTCCACGATCCGCTGCCGCTCCAGCTCATCGGGAACGACCTCCCCCAGCCCGTCCAGCAGCTCCCGATAGCCCCGCTTGAAAGCAGCGGGGTTGGCGATGCCTTCGAAGACGTAGAAACGGACCCCGTCGCCCTTCCGGGCGAACCCCCACGTCTGCTCCGCCTTGCCGCGGATGATCTGGCCGCCGGAGAGATCGCCGAGGTAGCGGGTGTAGTGGTGGGCCACATAACCGCCGGGCCACTCCCGCGCGCACTCCGCGACCCGCGCCGCGTACGCCGTCGTGGCGGGCAGCGGGGTGGCGGAAGACTTCCAGCCCGCGCCCCGCAGATGCGCGAGGTCCCGCTCCAGTTCCGCCACGCGCAGCAGCTCGGGCTGTATGAACGGTCCCGCGACCGGATCGCCCTTCAGGGCCTCCGCGCCCTCCTCCAGGGCGCGGTACACGAACCACAGCTGTTCCGTGTAGCGCGCGTACGCGTCGACGCCGAGCCTGCCGCCGAGCAGGTCGCTCATGAACGTCGAGGTCTCCGCCTCCGTGTGCTGCTCGTGCGACGCGGTGCGGATGACCGTCGAGAACGGTTCCATGAGGGACCTCCGAAGCCGAAGAAAGCGAGGAACGCCGAAGAAGCGCAGGAACCAGTGACGAACCGGTGACCTCCACCGATCATCCAAGTTAGGCTTACCTAAGTCAACTGGTTCCCGACGTCCTGTCGGTAAAACGCTACCCGCTCAGAGCTCAGGGAAGCGTAAGGATCTCCGCCCCGCTGTCCGTCACCACGAGCGTGTGCTCGAACTGCGCGGTCCGCTTGCGGTCCTTCGTCACCACGGTCCAGCCGTCCTCCCACATGTCGTACTCGTACGTGCCGAGGGTCAGCATCGGCTCGATCGTGAACGTCATGCCGGGCTGAATCACCGTCGTCGCGTGCGGGCTGTCGTAGTGCGGGACGATCAGGCCGGAGTGGAAGGACGTGTTGATGCCGTGGCCGGTGAAGTCGCGCACGACGCCGTAGCCGAAGCGCTTGGCGTACGACTCGATGACGCGGCCGATGATGTTGATCTGGCGGCCGGGCTTGACCGCCTTGATGGCGCGGTCGAGTGACTCCCGGGTCCGCTCCACGAGCAGGGTGGACTCCTCGTCGACGTCCCCGACCAGGTACGTGGCGTTGTTGTCGCCGTGCACCCCGCCGATGTACGCGGTCACGTCGAGGTTGATGATGTCGCCGTCGTTGAGGACGGTGGAGTCCGGGATGCCGTGGCAGATGACCTCGTTGACGGAGGTGCACAGCGACTTCTTGAAGCCGCGGTAGCCGAGCGTGGAGGGGTAGGCGCCGTGGTCGCACATGTACTCGTGGGCGACGCGGTCCAGCTCGTCGGTGGTCACCCCGGGCGCGATGTGCTTGGCGGCCTCGGCCATCGCGCGGGCGGCGATACGGCCCGCGGTGCGCATCAGCTCGATGGTCTCGGGGGTCTGCACCTCGGGCCCCGTGTACGGGGTGGGCGCGGGTTTCCCCACGTACTCCGGGCGCCTGATGTTTCCCGGAACGGGGCGGATGGGAGAGAGCTCCCCTGGTACGAGCAGTGACTGGCCAGACATGCAAGCGAGTCTAACCAGCGGTGGTGGGGCAGCATGGCGGGAGAGAGAGGAGCAGACCATGCCACTGTTCAAGAAGCGGACCGTCGGTAAACCGGGCGAGTGGTTCTACTGCCTGGAGCACAAGAAGGTCGAGGAGGGCCCCGACTGCCCGGGCAAGGACCGCTTCGGGCCGTACGCCTCCCGCGAGGAGGCCCAGCGGGCGATGGAGACCGCCGCCGAGCGGAACCTGGAGTGGGAGACCGACCCGAAGTGGCATGACAAGGAGGCCCGGGGCGAGGGGGGCAACGCCTGAGCCCGCCGCCGGGACGGTCCGTCAGCCCCGTCAAGCCGCTGCGGACACCTCCCGGCGCCGGACCGCGTCCTCGTCCGTGCTCGCGTCGTAACTGAGCAGCTTCGGCAGTACCGCCGTCAGAACGGCGACCGAGGCCACGCAGGCGATGCCGCCCGACCAGATGGCGCTGCGCGTGCCCGTCCAGCCGGCCGCCGCCCCCGCAGCTCGTCCGGGATGGTCTGGTTCCAGATGGTGGAGCGGCCGAGCCCGCTGACCATGTCGCCCGCGCCCGCGAGCGCCAGGCACACAAGAACCAGCCAGACGTTGCCGAACCACCCGGCCGCCGTGATTGAGCAGCAGCGAGCCGACCGCCCCGGCCGCGTACGCCCCCACTGCCTTAAGGGCGTGGGGGGACCCCCGGGCCCAGCGACCACTCCGCGTCAAGATCCTCCGCGAGGCCCCGCAAGGACGGCTCGTCCGCGTCGTGCGCGGGAGGCGCGGGGGCGATGCGGGTGCACAGGGCCACGGAGACGACGAAGGAGACCGGCAGCGGTCTCTGGCGGGGGCGCCTTCTGCTGGGAACTGGACCGCCGCTGCGCGGCGAATGTCTCCCTCCCACCCACCCGTTTGCCCTGCGGGGTAATCGGGTGGGTGGGCGGGAAAGATCCGCCGCGCAGCGGCGGCTCAGTTCCCAGCAGAAGGCGCCCCCGCCAGAGACCTCACCACCGCGCAGGCGGCGGCGCCGTCAGCTGGTCGGCCAGGCGGGACAAACGGTCGCGGAGCCGTCGGCGACCCCGCGCCGCCGGGAGCGAGTTCTCGCCCGCCGCCGCGCTCACCAGGTGCTGGACCATGTCCAGGTCGATGTCGGGCGACTCCGGCACCGGCAGGGCCTCGTGAGCCATGGCCCGCAGATCACCGTGCCCCGGACCCAGGGACAGTACCGTCGCGCCCGCCGCGCGGGCGTCGTGGACCCGCTCGAGCAGGTCCGCCCCCGGCGGCGGAGCAGGCGTGTCCGGCGCCACCACCAGCAGAGTCTCTCCCCGCCTCGCCGCCTCGATCCGGCCGAGCCCGGTCGAAAGGTGCGCGGGATCGCCGTCCCGCACCCGGTGGCGTACGAGCGTCGGTGTCAGTTCCGGCGTCCCGGACCACGCCGCCTCGTCCACGAGATGCGCGGCCAGATGCCACGGCTCGTACTCCTGGGTGCCCACCAGCAGGAGCCCCCCGCCGTGCGGCACGACGGAGGAACGCAGCGTCCCCGCGAAGCGGCGCGTGGCGCCCACCCACTCGGTTCCCGCGAGCACTTCGCGCAGCAGCGCGACCCGTACGGCGTCCATGGGGTCGCATCCTGCCTCAACGGACGAGTCGTCAGGCGGAGTTCACCGGGAATTCGTCCGGGGTGGGGACTGACCGGGGATGGCTGATGAGACATCTGTTCCCTTCCGGGCCGGACGCGAGGGCTACGCGAGCTTCCGGATCCCCGCTGTCGTGCGCACCAACTCCGCCACCCTGCTGGCCTTCTGCGAGGGGAGGGTCGGCTCGCAGGAGGACTTCGGCAACATCGACGTCGTACTGAAGCGGTCCAGCGACGGCGGCCGCACCTGGGGCCCGCTCCAGGTCGTCGTCCAGAACGGCGCCGACCTCGCGGGCAACCCCGCCCCCGTCGTCCTCACCACCGGACGGATCCTCCTCGTCCACGTCCGCAACGCCGCCGCCGCGACCGAGGACGCCATCCGCCGCGGCAAGGTGTCCGCCGCGAACGGGCGGCGGATCTGGGTGCGGCACAGCGACGACGACGGGCTGACCTGGTCGGCCGGCCGGGAGATCACCTCGCAGGTGAAGAAGGCGAGTTGGCGGTGGTACGCCACCACCCCCGGGCACGCCGTGCAGACCGCCTCGGGCCGGGTCGTCGTACCCGCCAACCACTCCCTGCCGCCCACCGGGACGGACAACGGCACCGAGGGCAAGTACAACGGCGGCCACTGCCTGCTCAGCGACGACCTCGGCCAGACCTGGCGCATCGGCTACGTCGACGACAACACCAACGGCTACGTGAACGTGAACGAGACCACCGCGGCCGAACTCCCCGACGGGCGGCTCTACTTCAACACTCGCAACGACTCCCCGGCCCCCGGCACCCGCGCCGACGCCCACTCCCTCGACGGCGGCCGGAGTCTCGTCAAGCCCTTCCGCCCGCAGGCCGGGCTCGTCGGCCCCGTCGTCGAGTGCAGCGTGCTCCAGCTGCGTACGCCGGACGTGCTGCTGTTCTCCGGGCCCGCCGACCCCGGCTTCCGTGCCCTGATGACGGTGCGCCGCAGCCGCGACGGAGGCACCACGTGGCAGGACGCGTACACCGTGGACGGGCTGCCCGCCGCGTACTCCGACCTCGTACGCGTCGACGACGAGACCGTCGGACTCCTCTACGAGACGGGAGACTTCAGCGCGTACGAGACCATCACGTTCCGGCGGATACCGGTGGCCGCGCTGGCCTGACTCGGGCGCGGGACGGGCGGTGAGTAAGGTCGGCCGCATGACCTCTAACGACAGTGTGCAGAAGGCTCCCGCCAAGGATCCCTGGGAGCTGCCCGACGTCTCCGGGCTCGTCGTCGGCGTGCTCGGCGGCACCGGTGACCAGGGCCGCGGCCTCGCCTACCGCCTGGCCCGCGCCGGCCAGAAGGTGATCATCGGCTCCCGCGCGGCCGAGCGCGCGCAGACCGCGGCCGACGAGCTCGGCCTCGGCGTCGAGGGCGCCGAGAACGCGGAGTGCGCGCGGCGCAGCGACATCGTGATCGTCGCCGTGCCGTGGGACGGGCACGGCAAGACCCTGGAAGCGCTGCGCGAGGAACTGAGCGGCAAGCTCGTCATCGACTGCGTGAACCCGCTCGGCTTCGACAAGAAGGGCGCCTACGCCCTGAAGCCCGAGGAGGGCAGCGCCGCCGAGCAGGCCGCCGCCCTGCTTCCGGACTCCCGGGTCACGGCCGCCTTCCACCACCTGTCGGCGGTCCTGCTCCAGGACCCGGCCGTCGAGGAGATCGACACCGACGTGATGGTCCTCGGCGAGGTCCGCGCCGACACGGACCTCGTCCAGGCGCTCGCCGCGCGGATCCCCGGTATGCGGGGCGTCTTCGCGGGGCGGCTTCGGGGCGCGCACCAGGTCGAGTCCCTCGTGGCCAACCTGATCTCCGTGAACCGGCGCTACAAGGCGCACGCGGGACTGCGCGTGACCGACGTCTAGGACGTAGCGGGCATGGGGGACACTGGGTGCGGGCGCCGTTTCGTACGGCGGCCCGCCCAGCATCCGGACCGACCTACGAACCACCCGGACCGACCCCCGACAGGAGCCGACCCCCATGCCCCGCCTCGCTCTCTACGCCCTCACGGTCTGCGCCCTCGCCGTCGTCGCGGCCGTGGTCTCCTTCGTCCAGGGCTACTGGATCGGCGTCATCTGGGTGCTGCTGGCCGGGCTCTCCTCGAACATGGCGTGGTACTACCTGCGTCGCGCGAAGACCGAGCGGGACGCCGGGCGCACCGCTACGGGCTGAGCGTGCAGTACTGGCTCGTGTCGCCGTCCCAGAAGCGGTAGAAGTCCCGGCCGCAGTACGTCTCCAGATCGGTGACGCCGAGGCCGCGCAGGATCGCGTCGATCGCGTCGAAGAAGGCGCCGTTGACCTCGGGGATCCACAGGATGCCGAAGACGGCGATCAGGCCGAACGGCGCGAACGGCTCCACCTGGCGGCGGATCTTGTGCGACAGCCAGGGCTCGATGACGCCGTACCCGTCCAGGCCCGGGATGGGCAGCGAGTTCAGGATCGCGGCCGTCACCTGGAGCAGGGCGAGGAACGCGAGCGCGAACCGGAACGTGTCCGGGACGCCGGAGAGCGCGTCCAGCCAGAAGGGCGCGGTGCACACGACGGCGAACGCCACGTTCGTGAGCGGTCCCGCGGCCGAGATCAGACTGTGCTTCCACTTGCCCCTGATGCGGCCCCGCTCGATGAAGACCGCGCCGCCGGGCAGGCCGATGCCGCCCATGATCACGAAGAGCACCGGAAGCACGATGCTGAGCAGCGCGTGCGTGTACTTCAGCGGATTGAGGGTCAGATAGCCCTTCGCTCCGACGGAGATGTCGCCGCTGTGCAGGGCGGTGCGCGCGTGCGCGTACTCGTGCAGACAGAGCGAGACGATCCAGGCCGCCGTCACGAAGAGGAAGACCGCCAGCCCCGGATTGTCCGCGAATCCGGTCCATGCGGCCCAGCCGGAGACCGCGGTGACGGCGGCGATCCCGAGGAAGACGGGGCTGACACGCCGGTCGCTGCGTCGGGTGGGAGCGGTGGTCATGGGGCGGGGCTCCTGGAGGTGGCGGGCCGGTTGTCGTACGGGACCGTACCCCGGCGTACGGAGAAAACGTCTCGCACTCCGTGGGGAGTTCCGGGGAGGGTGGGGGCATGGCGCTGTGGAACGTGATGTACGAGGACTGGCAGATGGAGTGCTGCGGGACACCGTTCTCCGTGGGGGACGAGGTGGCGTGGCAGTTGGAGGGTGGGCCACCGCTGTACTCCGTGGAGCGGCACGGCGAGGAAGGGCCGGACACCGTGGGGCGGGTGCGGTCGATCCAGATGGTGACGTGGGGCTTCGCGCGGCCGGCCGGCACGGACACCTTCGAGCCGGTGGAGGGCGAGGAGTGGCTCCGCCCGGTGGAGAGCTGCCCGAAGTGGTTCGTGGACCTGGCGGAAGGGAGCCGGGAGCAGGGGTACTTCCGGCGGGAGGTGGGGGTGCTGGTTTCGCTCGACGTACCGGATGATGCCGAGTGACCGGCGTCTTTCCTGATCCGCGGACCGGGAGGACAGCGGCCTGCCCAGCGATCGAAGCCGGGACCGGCGGTGTGTCACACCGGAACGCAGCCCGATGACGCCGAAGAGCGCCCCCGGCACCGGACGGTGATCGAGGTGCGCCTGCCCAGGGCAGCGCCCTGCACCGCTCCTCACCGCCACCAGAGACAATGGACCCCGTGCGCTACCGCATTCTCGGCACCACCCAGGCAGTCCACGCCGACGGCACCCCCATCGCCGTCGGCGGCCCAAGGCTGCGCGCCCTCCTGACGATCCTCGCCCTCCGCGTCCCCCGGACCGTCCCGGCCCAGGCGCTCGTCGACGAGGTGTGGCACGGCGATCCGCCCGCCGACGCGACCGGCGCGCTACAGGCCCTGGTGGGCCGCCTGCGCCGGGCCATCGGCTCCGGGGCGATCACCTCCACCGACGGCGGCTACCGGCTGTGCGCCGCGCCGGACGACATCGACCTCTACCGCTTCGACCGCCTCGCGGCCGAGGGTACGGACGCGCTCGGCGACGGCGACGCAGCCAAGGCGGCGGGGATCCTGGACGACGCGCTGGCCCTCTGGCAGGGCCCCGCGCTCGCCGACCTGCCGGACCGCACGGCGGAGGCGGCCCGGTGGGAGTCCCGCCGCCTCGAAGCCCACCGCGCCAGGCTGGCCGCGTCCCTCGCGCTCGGCCGGGCCGAGCAGGTGCTGCCCGAGCTCGCCGCCCTGTGCGAAAGCCACCCCCTCGACGAGCCGCTCCAGGCCCTGCGGCTGCGGGCGCTGCGCGACGCGGGCCGCCCGGCGCAGGCACTCGACGAGTACGACGGAGTACGCCGCCTCATCGCGGACCGCATCGGCGCCGACCCCGGACCCGAACTCCGCGCCCTCCACGAGGAGTTGCTGCACGCCGACGCCCCGAAGGCGCCTCCCGCGAGGACCCGCGCGGCGGAGAGACCGCAGGGCAACCTGCGGGCCAGGCTCACCTCCTTCGTCGGCCGCGAGGGCGACATCGAGGCCATCCGGGGCGACCTGGCGCGGGCCCGCCTCGTCACGCTGCTCGGGCCCGGCGGCGCCGGCAAGACGCGGCTCTCGCAGGAGGCCGCCGAGGCCCACGCCGATGGCGTGCCCGACGGCGTATGGCTGGCCGAACTCGCGCCGGTCGAGGACCCGGACGCGGTGCCCGAGGCGGTCCTCACCGCGCTCGGCGCCCGCGAGACGGTGCTGCGCGGCGCGGGCGCCGAAGAGCTGCGGGCGGTCTCGGAATGGCACGGCGACGACCCCGTCGTCCGGCTCACCGAGCACTGCGCGCCACGCCGCATGCTCCTGATCCTCGACAACTGCGAGCACGTCATCGACGCCGCGGCCCGCCTCGCGGACCGGCTGCTCGCGCACTGCCCCGGCCTCACGGTCCTCGCCACGAGCCGTGAACCCCTGGGCGTACCGGGGGAGTTGCTGCGCCCCGTGGAGCCGTTGCCGGAGCCGATCGCGCTGCGCCTGCTCGCGGACCGCGGCGCGGCGGCCCGGCCGGACTTCCGCGTCGAGGACGACCGGGCCGCGGCAGCGGAGATCTGCCGCCGCCTCGACGGCCTTCCGCTGGCCATCGAACTGGCCGCGGCCCGCCTGCGCATGCTCACCCCCCGGCAGATCGCCGACCGCCTCGACGACCGCTTCCGCCTCCTGACGAACGGCGCCCGCACGGTCCTGCCACGCCAGCAGACCCTGCGCGCGGTCGTCGACTGGTCCTGGGACCTCCTCGACACCCCCGAACGCACCGTCCTGCGCCGCCTCTCCGTCTTCGCGGGCGGCTGCGACCTGGCCGCCGCCGAAGCGGTGTGCGGGGCGCCCGCCGAGTCGCCCGACGTCGCCGACGTGCTCGGCTCCCTCGTCGACAAGTCCCTTGTCGTCGCCGCCCCTTCGCCGCAGGGCGTCATGCGCTACCGACAGCTCGAGACCGTCGGCGAGTACGCGAGGGAGCGGCTCGACGAGGCCGGTGACCGCGCCGCCGCCGAGCGGGCCCACCTGGTGTACTTCCGTGAGCTGGCCCGGCTGACCGAACCACGGCTGCGGGGCGGCGGACAGCGGGAGGCCGTCGAACGGCTCGAGGTCGAGTACGAGAATCTGCGCACCGCCCTGCGGCACGCCGTCGCCGCAGGGGAGGAGCAGGAGGCGCTCTGCCTCGTCCTCTCGCTCTCCTGGTTCTGGACGATCCGTGACCTGCGCATCGAGATCCGCAACTGGTCGCGCGATGTCGTCGCCCTCGGCCCCGACCCGTTCGCGCGCCCCGTCACCCCGGTGGAACCGCTCTACGAACGCTGCACGGACAACCCGCCGCCCATGCGCCCCGAGGTGCTGGCGGAGGCGCGGCGCGGTGTCCACCTCATCCAGCTCTCCTGCATGGACATGAACCTGGAGGCCTGGCAGACACCCGAGGCCGCCGAGAAACTCGCGGGCATCAGGGAGGCCTACCGGCCGGGTCTTCCGCAGACCTGCTGGTCGCCAGGGAGTTTGTGGTTCTTCGCTGTGCTGCTCGACGGGGACATCGACAAGCTGCACGTCATCATCGACGCGACCATCGCCACCTGCCGCGAGCGGGGATACGACTGGGAGCTCGCCGCGTCCTTGCAGCAGCGCGCCAACATCCTCGCCAACCGCGCCGACTGGGCGGGCGACGCCCGCCGTGACGCCGACGAGTCCCTGGAGATCTTCACCCGGCTCGGCGATGTGTGGGGCATGGCCGAGGCGCTCTCCTCGCGCGGCGAGGCCCATGAGCGGCGCGGCCGGTTCACCCTGGCCGCCGAGGACTTCGGCGCCGCCATCGAGCACGCGGAGCGGCTCGGCGCCCCCGCGCAGGTGAGCGTGCTCACGGCGCGGCTCGGCTCGGTGCTCGCCGAGGCGGGCGAACTTGCCCGGGGCGAGGAACTGCTCTGGTCGGTCCTGGAGCGCGACGGCAAGGCCGCCGCGAACTCCAGCGAGTCGCTGCCCGCCGCCCGCTTCTTCCTCGTCGACCTGCTGGCCCGCACCGGCCGCACCGCCGAGGCGCGCGAACAACTCCGGCTGCTCCGGGAGGAGTTCAAGGCCGTCGACTTCGTCATCTTCGAGGGCTTCATGCTGGGCGCGGAGGCCTGGATCAACGCCGTGGAGGGGCGTCACGCGGAGGCTCTCGCCACGTCGCGCGCCGCGCTCGACAAATCCCTCGACCCGCTCAGCAAGATGATGGCCCCGCAGATGACCTCCATCCACCTCACCACCGCCGCCCGCGCCCTGGCCGCCCTCGACGGCGGCCGGTACGCCCACGACGCGGCGCGGCTGATCGCCGCCGCCGACCGTGAGCTGCCGCCCGGCCACTTCGCGCCCGCCGCCGAGCGTGAGATCCACACGGCCGCCGAGGAGTCGGCACGCGGGGCACTGGGCGATGCCGCGTACGAGGCCGCGTACGCGGAAGGCGGCAGCCTCTCCGTGGAGGAGGCCGCCGCCCTCTGCGACACGTACATCGGCTGACGCGTCCGCGCTCAGCTCTTCGTGCGGAACTTGTGGATCGCGATCGGCGCCATCACCAGGGTGAGCACCGCCGACCAGCCGACCGTCACCCAGACGTCGTGTGCGGCCGGGCCGCCCACCATCAGGCCGCGCGCGGAGTCCGCGAGCGCCGACAGCGGGTTGTAGTCGGTGAAGCCCTGCAGCCAGCCCGGCATGGACTGGGTGGGTGCGAAGATCGACGAGCCGAACTGCAGCGGCATCAGGACCAGGAAGCCCATCGCCTGTACGGACTGGGCGCTCTTCATCGTGACGCCGAGTACGAGGAAGATCCACATGATCGACGAGCCGAAGAGCGCGGTGAGGCCGACGGCGGCGAGCAGTCCGCCCCAGTTCGTGATGTCGAAGCCCACCAGGACACCGACGATCATCATGATCGTCGTCGCGATGAGCATCCGCATCAGCTCCACCACGATCTTGGCGAAGAGCACCGAGCCCTGGCCGATCGGCAGGGTGCGGAAGCGGTCCATGATGCCGTTCTGGAAGTCCTGGTTGAAGCCCGTGCCGACGGCCATGGCGATGTTCATGCTCATCATCGCCATCATGCCCGGCACCACGTACTGCACGTAGGCGTCCTGACCGCCGCCGAGCGCCTGCCCGATGGAGCCGCCGAAGACGTACACGAACAGGAGCGTGAAGACGATCGGCATCAGGACCGCGTCGAACATCGACTCCGGGTCCTGCCGGATCCACAGCAGATTGCGGCGGACCAGGGCGCTGGTGTGGCGCACGTGGTCGCGAAGACCGATACGGGCGTCGGCCTCTCCCTGGTGGAGGGGCGGCGTGAGTGTGGTGGCGCTCATACGGCAACCTCCTCGAGTTCGGGGCGGGCGTCCTGCGGGGCGCTGGCCTTGTGGCCGGTGATGGAGAGGAACACCTCGTCCAGGCTGGGCAGTTCGGTGGCTATCGAGCCGATCGTGATGCCGCGCGCGGTGACCGCGCCGACCACGGCGGTGAGCTGCTCGTCGCTGAGGATCGGCACGAGGACCGTGCCGGACTCGACGTCCACGGTGGAGGTGGCGAGGCCGGTCAGGCCCATGTCGTCGAGCGCGCCGGCCAGCGGGCGCAGCTCCAGCGGGTCGGCCGGGCGGATGCGCAGGGTGCGGCCGCCGACCTTCGCCTTCAGCTCGTCGATGCCGCCGTTGGCGATGACCTTGCCGCGGTCGATGACGGTCAGCTCGGATGCGAGCTGCTCGGCCTCCTCCATGTACTGCGTGGTGAGCAGCACGGTGACGCCGTCGGTGACCATCCGCTTGACCTCGGCCCACACCTCGTTGCGGGTGCGGGGGTCGAGGCCGGTGGTCGGCTCGTCCAGGTAGAGGACCGAGGGGCTGCCGATCATCGACGCCGCGAGGTCGAGGCGGCGGCGCATGCCGCCGGAGTACGTCTTGGCGGGGCGGTTCGCCGCCTCGGTGAGGGAGAACCGCTCCAGCAGGGCGTCGGCCCTCGACCTGGCCTCCTTGCGGGAGAGGTCGAGGAGCCGCCCGATCATGTAGAGGTTCTCGCGCCCGGAGAGCTTCTCGTCCACGGAGGCGTACTGGCCGGTGAGGCCTATGACCCGGCGGAGCTGGCGGGGCTGCTTCACGACGTCGTACCCGGCCACGAAGGCGGAGCCCGAGTCCGGGACGACGAGGGTGGAGAGGCAGCGTACGAGGGTGGTCTTGCCGGCGCCGTTCGGGCCGAGCACGCCGAGGACGGTGCCTTCGCGTACGTCGAGGTCCACGCCGTCCAGTGCTTTGGTCTCGCCGTAGTGCTTGACCAGTCCCCTCACGGTGACGGCGCTTCCGGCGCCGCCGGGGGTGTTGTTGATTCGCGTCATGCCGGAAGAATGACACCCCCCACCGACAAACCACCGACATCCCACCTACACCTGGCCGGGGGGCCTGCAGCGGATTCCTGTCCCGCCGCTCCGCGGCGGATCTCCCGGGTGGGGGCTTGTCCGATCGCTCCCGCCGAGGTCGCCTCTGTCCCGCCGCTTCGCGCCGGATCTTCCCCACCCACCCACCCGATTGCCCCGGGGTCGCCCCGTGCCGGGTGGGGGTTTATCCGATCGCTCTCGCCGCGGCCGCTTCTGTCCCGCCGCTTCGCGACGGATCTTCCCCACCCACCCACCCGATTACCCCGGGGCAATCGGGTGGGTGGGCGGGAAACATCGCCGCGAAGCGGCGGACGAAAAGACCCGCACCCGTGCCCTCGGTAAAACGCCCCCCGGCGAGGAAAAAGCGGACAGCCCGTCGACGGGGGAAGTTCGACGGGCTGCCGGTGGTGCCGCTATGGCTCATAAGGCGGTGAGGAACCGCCCAGCGGTACTAGTGGACCGCATGCTCCCCGGAGGGAAACGCGCCGCCCACCACATCCTCCGCGAACGCCTTGGCCGCGCCACTCATCACGCCCCGCAGATCCGCGTACTGCTTCACGAAGCGCGGCATCTTGCCGCCGGTCAGGCCCAGCATGTCCGTCCAGACCAGGACCTGCGCGTCGCACGCCGCGCCCGCTCCGATCCCGACCGTCGGGATGTGCAGGGAGCGGGTGACCTCGGCCGCCAGCTCCGCGGGAACCAGTTCGAGGACCACCGCGAACGCGCCCGCGTCCTGCGCGGCCTTGGCATCGCTCAGAAGCCGGTGCGCCGCCTCGTCGCCGCGGCCCTGGACGCGGTAGCCCATGGTGTTCACGGACTGCGGCGTGAGGCCGAGGTGGGACATGACGGGGATGCCGGAGGAGACGAGCAGCTCGGTCTGGGGGAGCGAGCGCTCGCCGCCCTCCAGCTTCACCGCGCCGACCCCGGCCTCCTTCACCAGGCGCGTCGCCGAGCGAAGGGCCTGGACCGGGCCTTCCTGGTACGACCCGAAGGGCAGGTCGCCGACGATCAGGGCACGCGACGTGCCCCGTACGACGGCCGCGGAGAGCATGGTCATCTCGTCGAGGGTGACGGGCACGGTCGTCTCGTACCCGAGGTGGCAGTTGCCCGCCGAGTCGCCGACCAGCATCACGGGGATGCCGGCCTCGTCGAAGACGGACGCGGTCATGGCGTCGTACGCGGTGAGCATGGGCCACTTCTCGCCCCGCTCCTTGGCGGCGGCGATGTCCCGCACGGTGATGCGGCGGGTGCTCTTGCCTCCGTACAGCGCCTTGCTGCTGTCGGTGGACTGGCTCGCGGGCCCCGCAGGCTGGTTCTGGGCAGCCGAAAGTTGCGTCATCGCAACGGCTCCTTCTCTCATCTCGAGGCGCCCTGACGGCGTCCCCGGATCACTTCCATGGTGGCACCGCGCGCCGCCCGTCGGCTAGTGGGCCCCTCGGTAAAGTCTTTACAATACGAGACGGTGTCGTATCGAAATGCCTTTAGTGTGGGAGCCATGTCTACTCCCGCCGTCTCCACCCCACGCATTCCGGAAGCCGTCCACCGGCGCCGGTGGGCGATCCTCGGCGTCCTGATGCTGAGCCTGCTGATCGTGGTGCTCGACAACTCGATCCTGAACGTCGCCATCAAGACCATCTCGACCCCGGAGCCCACGGGCCTCGGCGCCACCCAGGGCGACCTGGAGTGGGCCATCAACTCCTACACCCTGGTCTTCGCCGGGCTGCTCTTCACGGCGGGCCTGCTCGGCGACCGGCTGGGCCGCAAGAAGATACTGATCGCGGGCCTCGCCGTCTTCGGCATCGGCTCCGCGCTCGCCGCCGAGTCCGGCTCACCCGTCCAACTCATCCTGTTCCGCGCGGTGATGGGCCTCGGCGCCGCCTTCGTGATGCCCGCCACCCTCGCCGTCCTGATGAACGTCTTCGAGCGCGACGAACAGCCCAAGGCCATCGGCATCTGGGCGGGCGGCGTCGGCCTCGCCATCGCGATCGGGCCCATCACCGGCGGCGTACTCCTCGACCACTTCTGGTGGGGCTCGGTCTTCCTGGTGAACGTGCCGATCGTGATCGTCGCGATCGGCCTGATGATCTGGCTCGTGCCCGAATCCCGCGACCCGAAGCCGGGCCGGATCGACCTGGTGGGCGTGGCCCTGTCCGTCGTCGGCCTCGTCCTGCTCGTCTACGGCATCATCAAGGGCGGCCAGCTGGCCGACTTCACCGACCCCGCCGTCATCGGGACCGTCGTCGCGGGCCTCGCCGTACTCGTCGGCTTCGTGCTGTACGAGAAGCGCAGCGACCATCCGTCCATCGACATCTCGTACTTCAAGAACCGCGTCTTCTCGGCGGCCATCAGCTCCCTCGCGCTCGTCTTCTTCGCGCTGATGGGCGTGACGTTCTTCGCGGTCTTCTACACGCAGAGCGTGCGCGGCTACTCACCGCTGCAGACCGGCCTGTTGATGCTGCCGCTCGCCGCGGCGCAGCTCATCTTCGCGCCGCGGGCCCGTCTCGTCGTGGACCGTTTCGGCGTCCGCGCCGTGTGCACGGGCGGGCTGCTGCTCCTGGCCGCGATGCTCGCCGCGTTCACGACGCTCGAAGCCGATACGCCGATCTGGATCCTGGAGGTCATCTTCTTCCTGATGGGCACCGGCATGGCGCACATCATGACGCCCGCCAGTGTCGTCATCATGCAGGCGCTGCCCCGCGAGAAGGCGGGCTCCGCATCCGCCCTGAGCAACACCTTCCGGCAGGTCGGCGGCGCCCTGGGCATCGCGGTGCTCGGCTCCGTCCTCTCCGCGGCCTACCGCAGCGGCGTCGAGGACAAGCTCACGCTCCTGCCCGCCGACGCGCGGCACGCGGCGGGCGAGTCCATCGAGGCCACCCTCGGCGTCGCGGCCAAGCTCGGCCCGCGCGGTGAACCGCTGGTGACCGCGGCCCACGACTCCTTCCTGCACGCCATGCACATCACGGCACTCTGCGGCGCGGGCGTCGCCCTGATCGGCGTCGTGGTCGTCGCCTTGTTCCTGCCGGGCCGCGCGCCCCAGGAGCCGGAGGCGGAGCGCCCGGAGGCCGACCCCGTGGGCGCGGGGCGCTGACCGGGGCAGGGGAGAATCGCCACGGCAGAGCGCCGGACGACGAGAGACGGAGTTGATGTGGCCAGCATCACCAAAGGCGTCCGGGGGCGCCCCCGCAGCGAGGCCGTGGAGCGGTCGATCGTCGAGGGTGTCCTGAAGATGATCGAGGACGGTGTGCCCCTCACCGATCTCTCCATCGAGCGGATCGCCCGCACGGCGGGCGTGGGCAAGGCCACCATCTACCGCCGCTGGAGCGGCAAGGAGGAACTCTTCGTCGACGTCATGCGCAGCCTGGACGAGCCGCCGCCCGAGCTGGCCGGGGAATCCATGCGCGGCGACCTCACCACCCTCCTCGACCACGTGCGCAGACGCGGCGTGAACCTGCGGTCGTCCGCGCTGCTGCACAACGTCTTCGCGCAGGCGAAGAGCCTGCCGAAGCTGTGGGACGCCTACCAGCAGACCGTCATCGAGCCGCAGCGCCGCGTCATGCTCGACGTGCTGCGCCGGGGCGTCGAGAACGGCGAACTGCGCGCCGACGTCGACCTGCTGCTGGCCAACGACCTCATCGTCGGACCCATGCTCGCGCGCACCGTCCTGCGCTCCGACGCGCCGCTCGACGACGACCTCGCCGAGCGGATCGTGGACACCGTGCTCGCGGGGCTGCGGCCCCCGCTGCGGCCCACGGGGTGAATGTGCGCGTTTCGTCACAGCGGCCCGTTGTGCGGGGAGATGCGGAACCCGCCGCGCCGCCCCGCTCGTCCTCGTCCCGTACGGCCGTCACGGACGGCGGGGAGACACCGGATCATCGCCTAGGGTTTCAGGGGCGAGGACGGTTGCACGGCACCAGTGAGGCGACGAGCGTATGGCGCAGGCGTATGTGACGGAGACGGGCAGCGGCGGCTCGGAACCTGACCGCCAGGGGTCTCGGTTCCGGCGCCTGGTCGACGGATGGCGGGGCGACCGGGGCATCTGGAGGCGCGGGCTCGTCACGGCCGGTGTCGCGGTGCTGCTCGCCCTGGTGATGCTCTTCCACGCGCAGATCCCGAACGGTGTCGGCAACCTCGGCAGCCTCATCGAGACGTTCCTGCCCTGGCTCGGCGTCCTGATCCCGGTGCTGCTCGTCGTCGGCTTCGTCCGCAAGTCCGCCACGGCGCTGGTCGCCGTGCTGCTGCCCTCGGTCATCTGGGTCAGCTCCTTCGGCGGCCTGATCACCGGCAAGTCCGGCACCGGCGGCGATCTGACGGTCGCCACCCACAACGTGAACGCGGAGAACGCCGACCCGGCGGGCACCGCCCGTGACGTCGCCGCTTCCGGCGCCGAGGTCGTGGCCCTGGAGGAGCTCACGGCGGACGCCGTCCCGACGTACGAGAAGGCCCTGGCCGGCACGTACAAGTACCACTCGGTGCAGGGCACGGTCGGCTTGTGGAGCAAGTACCCCCTGACCGGCACCAAGCCCGTCGACATCAAGCTGGGCTGGACGCGCGCGATGCGCACCACGGTCAACAGCCCCAAGGGCGAGGTCGCCGTCTACGTCGCCCACCTGCCGTCGGTGCGGGTCAAGCTGGACGCCGGCTTCACCGCCAACCAGCGTGACGCGAGCGCGGACGCGCTGGGCGAGGCGATCGCCGACGAGCAGGTCTCCAAGGTCGTGCTGCTCGGGGACCTGAACGGCACGATGAACGACCGGGCCCTGAACGCGGTCACCTCACAGATGCGCTCCACGCAGGGCGCGGCGGGCGACGGCTTCGGCTTCAGCTGGCCCGCTTCGTTCCCGATGGCGCGGATCGACCAGATCATGGTGAAGGGCGTCGAGCCGCTGTCGTCGTGGACGCTCCCGGAGACGGGCAGCGATCACCTGCCGATCGCGGCGCGCGTCGAGCTGTAGCCCCCGGGCAGCGTCCCGGACATCTGCTTTCAACCTTGCGGAATACTGAGCCCGAGAGACTTTGTTCCGTACGTAAACTTACGGAACACCCCTCCCTCATGCGCTCCCCCGGAAGGTTCTTCATGCCCCTGGCCCTGCTCGCCCTCGCCGTGGGCGCCTTCGGCATCGGCACGACCGAGTTCGTGATGATGGGCCTGCTGCCCAACGTCGCGGACGACCTGCACATATCCATCCCCACCGCGGGACACCTGGTCTCGGCGTACGCCCTGGGCGTCGTCATCGGCGCCCCACTGCTCGCCGCGGTCACCGCGCGCATGCCGCGCCGCCGCGTCCTCATCGGCCTGATGGTGCTCTTCGTCGCGGGCAACGCGCTCTCGGCCGCGGCCCCCGACTACCACTGGCTGATGGCGGCCCGCTTCCTGAGCGGCCTCCCGCACGGCGCGTTCTTCGGCGTCGGCGCGGTCGTCGCCACCGGACTGGTCGCACCCGAGCGCAAGGCGCGCTCCGTCTCGCTCATGTTCCTCGGCCTGACCGTCGCCAACATCGTGGGCGTGCCCGTCGCCACGGCGATGGGACAGCAGCTCGGCTGGCGCGCGACGTTCCTCGCGGTCAGCGCGATCGGCATCGCGGCGATCGCCGCGCTCGCCTTCCTCGTCCCCGCCGACCACGGCCACGGGGAGAGCGGCGGTCTGCGCGGGGAGCTCCGGGCCCTGCGCAGCGTTCCGGTCTGGCTCGCGCTCGGCACGACCGTGGCGGGCTTCGGGGCGCTGTTCTCCGCGTACAGCTATGTGACACCGATGCTGACCGACGCCGCGGGCTACGCCGAATCCAGCGTTACGTTGCTGCTCGCGCTGTTCGGTGTCGGTGCCACGGCGGGCAACCTTCTCGGCGGTCGTCTCGCCGACCACTCCCTGCGGGGCACACTCTTCGGCGGACTCACGGCCCTCGTCGTGGTCCTCGCCCTGTTCCCGGTCCTGATGGGGACGGCGTGGAGCGCGGCGCTCGCGGTGACGCTGCTCGGCATGGCCGCGTTCACGACGGGGTCGCCCCTGCAGCTGATGGTCATGGAGAAGGCGTCGGCGGCGCCGTCCCTTGCCTCCTCCGCCAACCAGGCCGCGTTCAACCTCGCCAACGCGGGAGGCGCGTGGGTCGGCGGTCTCGCGCTCGCCGCGGGCTTCGGGGTCACGTCTCCGGCGGTGGTGGGCGCGGGTCTTGCCGTGCTCGGCCTCGGGGTGGCGGGGGTGGCGTATCTGGTGGACCTGCGGTCGCCCGCGGTTGGCAGTGAGCGGCTCGTGGCTTCGGGCGAGCCGCTTCGAGAGACGTCTCACGCCGGGTAATCAGGTGGGTGGGCGGGAAAGATCCGCCGCGAAGCGGCAGTACAGGATCAGCCCGCCCACCCCGGGGGTCAGACAGACTCCCGCCACCGATTGGTGATCGGAAGGCGACGGTCCTTGCCGAACCCCTTCGCGGAGATCTTCGTGCCCGGCGGGTACTGCCGCCGCTTGTACTCGGCGGTGTCGACCATCCGCAGCGTCTTCACGACAAGCTCCCGGTCGTACCCGGCGGCGACGATCGCGTCCGCGCCCTGGTCGCGGTCGACGTAGAGCGCCAGGATCCCGTCGAGCACCGGATAGTCCGGCAGCGAGTCCGTGTCCACCTGGTCGGGACGCAGCTCCGCGCTCGGCGGCTTGCTGATGGAGTTCTCGGGGATCGGCGGCGTCTGGCCGCGGTCGAGCGCCGCGCGGTTGCGCCACTCGGCGAGCCGGAAGATCAGGGACTTGTAGACGTCCTTGATCGGCCCGTACGCCCCGACCGAGTCGCCGTAGAGCGTCGAATACCCCACCGCGAGCTCGGACTTGTTGCCCGGCGCGAGGACGATGTGGCCCTCCTGGTTGGAGATGGCCATCAGCATCGTGCCGCGCAGCCGCGACTGGAGGTTCTCCTCGGCGAGCCCCGTGAGGCCAAGGGAGCCCATGTACGCGTCGAACATCGGGGCGATCGGCACGGTACGGAAGTTCAGCCCCGTACGCCGGGCCAGCTCCTCCGCGTCACTGATGGAGTGGTCCGAGGAGTAGCGCGACGGCATGGCGACGCCGTACACGTTCTGCGCACCGAGCGCATCGCAGGCGATCGCGGCCGTGATGGCGGAGTCGATGCCTCCGGAGAGGCCGATCAGGACGCTGCTGAATCCGTTCTTCGCGGCGTACGCACGCAGCCCCACGACCAGCGCCGAGTACACCTCTTCGTCGTCGTCGAGCCGCTCGGCGTACCCGCCGGTGAGTTCCGGCTCGTACGCGGCCAGGGGCTCCTCGGAGACGGTGACGTGCTCGATGCGCAGCCCGTCGTCCACGATGCCTGACGGCGGCTGGGGGGCGGCGGCCGGCAGATCCAGGTCGAGGACCACGCAGCCCTCGGCGAACTGCGGGGCCCGCGCGATGACTTCGCCGTCCCGGTCCACGACGACCGAGTCACCGTCGAAGACGATCTCGTCCTGGCCGCCGATCATGGCGAGGTAGGCGGTGGTGCAGCCGGCCTCCTGCGCCCGCTTGCGTACGAGCTCAAGCCGTACGTCGTCCTTGTTCTGCTCGTACGGCGAGGCGTTGATGGAGAGCAGAAGGCCCGCGCCCGCGGTGCGCGTGGCGGGGACGCGGCCGCCGTCCTGCCAGAGGTCCTCGCAGATGGCGAGCGCGACGTCGACGCCGTGCACGCGCAGGATCGGCAGGGTCTCGCCCGGCACGAAGTAGCGGAACTCGTCGAAGACGCCGTAGTTCGGCAGGTGGTGCTTGGAGTACGTCAGGACGGCCTCGCCGCGGTGCAGCACGGCGGCGGCGTCACGCGGGGCGCCCGCGGGCTGGCCGTACTTCGGCTTGGCCTCCTCCGTGCGGTCGAGATAGCCGACGACGACCGGCAGCTCGCCGTACCCCTCGTCGTTCAGCCGCACGGCCAGCGCGCGCAGCGCCTCCCGCGAGGCGTCGACGAAGGACGACCGCAGAGCGAGGTCCTCGACGGGATAGCCGGTCAGCGCCATCTCGGGGAACGCGACGAGGTGCGCTCCCTGCTCGGCGGAGTGCCGGGTCCAATGGACGATCGCCTCGACGTTCCCGGCGAGATCGCCGACGGTCGAGTCGATCTGATTCAGGGCGAGGCGTAGTTGAGGCACGGAGCACAGTGTAATCGTCAGAGCGACGCGATGCCCTGCGGGGAGGGTGTGGGGCGCCCCACTGGGACGCCCCACACCCGCCTGGGGCCGCCGGTCAGCCGCGACGGCTGGGGGCGGTCAGCTGCGGTAGCCGAGGACCGTCATCATTCCTGCCTCCGAGTGGTACACGTTGTGGCAGTGGATCATCCACAGGCCCGGGTTGTCGGCTTCGAAGTCCACCGTCAGGGTGCCGTTCGGCAAGATGATCGCGGTGTCCTTGCGGGGGCCGTTCGGTGTGTTCGCCAGGGTGAACGTGTGGCCGTGCAGATGGATCGGGTGCCACATCGTCGTCGAGTTGGCGAAGACCAGGCGGACCCGTTCGCCCGCGCGGACCGGGTGGCGGCGGTCGGGGGAGTACGACTTCTTGTCGAAGGCCCAGTCGTACTTCGCCATTCCGCCGGTCAGCCGGAGCCTGATCGTGCGGTCCGGCTTACGGGACGGGAGCGCCACCGAGCGTGCCGCCCGCAGCTTGTCCGCCGTCAGGAGGCGCCCCTTCAGCTCCCGGGGGCGGGTCGAGGGAGCGGGGGCCGCGCCGCCGCCCGTGCGGAGGACTGCCAGGGCTGCCGCCTTCTTGCCCTCGGCCGCCGCCGTCAGTGGGAACGCGCCGTCCTTGGCGGTGACCAGGACGTCATAGCGCTCGCCCATGCCGAGCAGCAGCGCGTCCGTCTTCGCGTGCTCCACCGGGAAGCCGTCCGTGTGCGTCACCGTCATCTCGTGGCCGCCGAGCGCCACCCGGAAGGCCGTGTCGCCGCCCGCGTTGATGATGCGCAGGCGGATGCGGTCGCCGGGGCGGGCCTTGAAGGAGGAAGGGGCGTCCGGTGTACGGCCGTTGATCAAGTAGTGCGGGTAGGCGACGTCGCCCGCGTCGCCGCCCAGCAGGTCGCTCTTGGCGCCCATCATCATGCGGGAGGGGCCGGAGGAGCCCGGGGTGGGCTTCGGCTTGGGGGACGCGTCGGTGCGCAGCGACATGTTCGACATGGAGTGGCCGCTGTGGTCCATGCCGCCGCTCATGTCATGGCCGCTCATGCCTTTGCCGAGCTCCGCGAGCACGGCGTCCGGTGTCGAGCCGTCCACGCCGTCGACCCAGTCGTCCAGGACGACGACCCACTCCTTGTCGTACTTCAAGGGCTCCTTGGGGTCCTCGACGATCAGTGGCGCGTACAGACCGCGGTCCTGCTGTGTGCCCGAGTGGGGATGGAACCAGTACGTCCCCGGGTGCGGCACCGCGAAGCGGTACGTGAAGTCGGCGCCCGGCCTGATGCTCTTCTGGGTGAGGCCGGGGACGCCGTCCATGTCGTTGCGCAGGGCCAGGCCGTGCCAGTGCAGGGACGTGGCCTGGGGGAGGTGGTTGGCGAGCGTGAGGGCGAGGGTGTCGCCCGCGGTGACGCGGACTTCCTTGCCGGGCAGCCGGTCGCCGTACGCCCAGGTGTTGACCGTGCGGCCGCCGAGGTCGAGCTTGGCCTTCATGGCCATGAGCTTCACCTCACGGACCGTGCCGCCACCGGCTCGCTTCTTCTCCGCGGCGGCGACTTCCTCGCCTGCGGGATCGACATAGCCCTCGGGCTTGCCCTTGGGCGCGGAGCCGCTGCCGTGTCCGGCGTGGCCGGAGTCCGACCCGGAGCCGGAGCCGGAACAGGCCGTCAGGATTCCCGAACCGGCGACGGCGGTCGCGGCGCCGAGCAGGGCGCGGCGTGAAGGGGTGCGCAGGGGTTGATTGCGCATGGCTTAGTACACCTCGTCGTAGTGGTGCGTGCAGATGGGCGCATCTGCTGCTTCTGGTACACCGCTCGACGCCCGGAGGTTCCCATCAAGGGCCCACCAGGACGCGGGCAGCGTGAAGCAGCCGGTGCGTCGGCCTAGATGCGCAGCACTGAGAGGTGGGAGAGGAGTATGCGAGGCGGCGGCGGATTGGGCCGCAGCCCGTCGAGCAGCCGGGCGAGCGCACGGGCGGGGACGGCGAAGCCGCCGGGCCGCAGCAGGCCCGCCTTCAGCAGCAGTACGAGGGTGAGTGCGGCGAGGACGGCCAGGCAGACGGACAGCGGGTCCATCCCGTCCATGCCGACGCCTTCGCCCACGGCTGTCACCACGCGCGCGTGGCCGGTGACTTCGGGCATCTCCGGCGGCTCCGCGTCGCCCGCGCTCATCTCATGCCGGGCGGCGGCCTGTTCGGGCCCGCTCGGGTGGCTCGGCACGTAGCTCGACGAGTGGGCCGTAGCGGGGCCGGAGGAGTGACCCGTCGCGGGGCCCGAGGAGTGGCCTGCCGCGGGGCTCGCCGAGTGACCCGCCGAGTGACCCGTCGCGGGGCTCGACGAGTGGCTGGTCGGATGGCCCAGCGTATGCATCGTCACGATGCCGAAGAGCAGCGCCGCGAGCAGCAGGAGCTGCCTGCCGCCGTTCGCTGATCTCTTCAGGGCCGCCATGGGCGAAACCTTACCCCCGGCGGGTATTCCGCGACATGCGGGCCCCCGGTACTCCGCTGATCATGAGCTCATGACGAATACGCACAAACCGGTGCAGACCACACCATCTGTCGGAGGCCTGCGTCCCTCGCCGGGGAACACGCGTGCTGCCGCCGACTAGCGCCACCCTCCCAGCCGTGCCCACCGCCGCGCCCACCGCACCGACGGAGCCCCGCCCCGCCCGCGCCATCGCCGTCTCGGCGCTCCTGGCACTCGGCGCTGTCGCCTACAGCACGTGGATCCTCGAAGCCTTCCTCGGCACGGGACTCTCGCCGCTGAGTTCGTACGTCAGTGAACTCGCCGCCCAGGACCAGCCGCACGGCACGCTGTTCCGCACGGCCGACCTGACCGCCGGGCTGCTGGTCCTCGCGGGCGCGGTGGGCGCGCTGCTGTGGCTGTCGCGACGGTGGAGCACGGTCGTGGGGTGGGCGGGGCTCGCCCTGTTCGGGGCGGCCACCGCGGTGGACTCCCGGCTGCCGCTGAGCTGCGCGCCGACCGCCGACGCGGCCTGCGTGGCCAGGGAGGGCGCGGGGCTCGTGCCCGCGGCGCACGAGGCGCACGCGGTGAGCAGCAGTGTCGCGGTGACGGGAGCGCTGGTGGGGATGGTGACGCTGACGCTCGCGGCGCGGAGGCGCGGATTCCCGCCCTCCATCGCGGGCTCCCTGGCCCTCCTCCTCGTAATCCTCGAACTGGCCGCCACCGCCTGGACGTTGGCCGCTGTCACCGCCTTCGACGCGGGGCACGGCACGTGGGGTCTCGGGGTGGGGCAGCGGCTCCAGGTGCTGCTGATCGCGGTCTGGCTCGGGCTGCTCGCGCGCGCGGTGGTGCGGCGCGCGTGAGTTTCGTACGGATCGGGGGAGTGCCGCACCACGTGCGAGTGACGGGGAGCGGGCCGGTGTGCGTGCTGAGCGCGGGGCTCGGGCTCGCGTGGTTCGACTGGGACGCGGTGGTGGAGCGCATCGCCCCCTGGCGGACCGTCGTCTGCTTCGACCGGCCGGGGGCGGGCCTGAGCGGGCACGCGCGCGTGGCGCCCACGCTTGCGGGCGAGGCCGAGCGGATCGCGCGCGTCCTGGACGCCCTTGGCCTCGGCGGGCGCCCCGCCACGGTGGTCGGGCACTCGCTCGCGGGCTTCCACTGCGAGGCGTTCGCCCGCCTTTTCCCCGCGCGTACGGCGGGCCTCGTCCTGGCCGACTCCAGCGTCGAGGAGAACCCCAGGGTGCGGGTGCCGCGCGGGGTGCGGGTGGGGACGGCGCGGGTGTGCGGGGCGGTGCTGAGCGGGGCGGGGGTGCCGAGGGCTGTGGGGCCTGTCCTGCGGAGGGTGGCGGTGCGGGGTGACGGGGCGTCGGCGGGGGCGGTGAGGCAGGTCTACGGGGCGAGTCGTGTGCTGCGGGGTTCGCTCCTGGAGTACGCGACGTACGGCGACGTGGCGACCGAACTCACCGCTCTCCGCCGGGAGTTCCCCCTCCCGGGGCGGCTTCCGGTCACGGTGCTTGCCGCGTATGGGGGAGGCGCGGCGGGGTGGCTCGCCCGGCAGCGGACCCTAGCCACCACGCTGGACGCGACCTTCCGCGTAGCGGAACCATCGGGCCACTTGGTGATGCGGGACGCCCCGGGGGGCGTGGCGGGGGCGGTGCTTGATACGGGGTTCGCCGGCGGGGCGCCCGGCGGTATCCCCTGATCCGCCGCTGCGCGGCGAATCTTTCCCGCCCACCCACCCGATGACCCGGCGGTGCCGTGGTGCAGGTAGATCACGTGGGTGGGTGGCTTGGGTTTTCCGGCGTGTAGCGGCGGTTTGAGGTGGGCGCAAGGCTGCGGGAAGCCACCGCGCATCGCTTTGGGGCAGCCGGGCAGCCGGGCAGCCGGGCGGCCACGCGGTGGAGCGGCCATGAAGCAGAGCGCCTGCGCCCGCCTCGCGGCGAGGCAATTGGGCGGCCAGGGGGACGAAACGCCTCCCCGACTCGCCGCGGGGCAATCGGGCGGGTGGGTGGGAGACACCCGCCGCGGAGCGGCGGTTCAGGGGATACCGCCGGGTCACCCCGAAAGCGCCCCCCCGAAGCCCTCGGCCCGCGAGGGATACCGCAGGGCCACTAAGAAGTGGCCCCCCGGCTCCCCCGGAGCCCCCGCACACTCTCCCGGATCACGATGTGCGTCCCCAGCAGATGCCTCTCCTGGCCCGCCCGGGGTGCCCCCGCCAGAGCGAGGCGGACCGCCGTCCGGCCCATCTCCTCCGCGGGGATGTGCACCGTCGTCAGGCCGGGGGTGATGTCCGCCGCCACGGGGTCGTCGTTGTAGCCGACCACCGAGATGTCCTCCGGCACCCGCAGCCCGTGCTCCCGCAGCGCGATCACCGTGGCCGCCGCCACCCTGTCGTCGCCCGCGAACACCGCCGTGAAGTCCGGCCTGCCGTCTGCCTTCTTGAGAAGGTCCATGATCGCCTCGTACCCGTGGTTCTGCCCGAAGCCGATGCCGTGCAGGATCGCCTGCTCGCGCGGCACCCCGTGGTCGGCCAGCGCCCGCAGGTAACCGGCGACACGGTCCTCGCCCGTCGTGTGGCCGGGTTGGTAGCCGATCAGGGCTATCTTGCGGTGGCCCGCGCCCAGCAGGTGGCTCGTGATCGCGTACGCGCCCGCCTCGTTGTCGTACTCGACGACCAGCGCGGGGACATCCGGCGCCGGCGCGGGACGCCCGCACAGCACAAGCCGGGAGCCCGCCGCGGCGAGGGCCTCCGCGTACCGCGCCATCCGCTCGCGGTACTCGTCGTCCTCGATGACACCGCCCACCAACACCACGGCTTCGGCGGCCTGTTCGCGCATCATCTGCACCAGGGCGAGCTCGCGGGCCGGATCACTGCCCGTCGACGAGACCAGGGTCAGCCTGCCCCGCTGGGCGGCCTCCATCTCCACGCCCTGTGCGACGTTCGCGTAGAAGGAGCTCACCACGTCGAACATGAGCACCGCGATCGTCTTGCGGCCCGCGCCCGCCAACGCGCGCGCGTGCGCGTTGGCGACGTAGTCGAGGTCCTTGACGGCCCTCAGGACCTTCGCCCGCGACGCCGTCGACGTCGGGTAGTTGCCCGCGAGCACCCGCGAGACGGTCGCGACCGAGACGCCCGCCCGCGCCGCCACATCGCGGATGGTGACCCGCTCACCCACTGTGTCTCCCTCAAGTAGCAGAATCCGGGGCGGCGTTGCCCCACATGGCAGCCCGCGCTCCACGGCAGCCCGCCCCGGACCATCATCCCGCGCCCCCCGCCGGATCAGTGCGCGGCTTCGTACTCCTTCGCGAACTCCTCGCGCGCCTTCTCGCCGCCCTGCGTCTGCCACTTCTTGTAGACGGCGTCCCAGTCGGACAGCTTCTTGCGGCCCGAGACGATCGCCGTGACACCGTCCTCGATGACCTGCTGCATGGACGCGCCCTGCCGGTTGTACGTGTCCGACATCAGCCCCCAGTGGTCGTCACGGACGAGGTTCGGCACGACCGCCTTCTCCCACGTGTGCAGCCGCTTGGTGAGATCGGCGAACCCCGGGAAGTACAGCGGCTGCGGCGCGTCCATGAGGTACGCGAAGGGGAGGTTCGTCCGGTTCTCCACCAGGCCGAGCGAGGTGGGGATCGGGTCGCCGCTCTTGTCGTACTCGAAGTGCGTGCCCTCGACGCCCGAGTGCATCAGCTCGTACTCCTTGGAGCCGAACGGCGACGCCAGCCAGTCCAGGACCCGCAGCATCAGCTTGACGCGGTCCTTGGAGGCCTTCTTGATGACGGTGTAGCCGAAACAGCCGCGGTTCTGCTGGTAGACGGGCGTCACGCCGTCGACCACGTACGGCACGGCGGCGTCCAGCGTGAACTCGTCCTTGATGCCCTGCGCGTTGGAGATGGCCGCGCCCCAGCCGTCCGTCATCGAGCGGACCGTGCCGTTGTAGAACTGCGTCTTGAGGTCGACCTGGGAGATCGAGGTGGCGTCGGAGTTGTACGAGCCCGCCTTGCGCATCTTGGACATGTACTCCAGGGCGGCCCTGAACTCGTCGGTCCCGTACATGTCGGTGACCTTGCCGTTCTTGATCTGCCACTGGTTCGGCGCCCCGTGCCACATCGCGTGGTAGAGGTAACCGAAGAAGCCGACCGACGACGCGCCGAGCGCGGACTTCTTGTTCCGCGAGGCCTCCCTGGCCATCGTCTGGAAGTCGGCCGCCGCCATGCCCGGCTTGTAGCCCGCCTTGTCGAAGGCCTCGCGGTTGATGAACATCGCGCCCTGCACCTTGGCGCGCTCGACGGGGAGGCCGTAGATGCGGCCGGCGACGCGGCCCATGCCCTCCCAGGCGTACGTGGGGATGTTGGCGAGGTTCGGGTAGTCCTTGACCGCGTCCCCGGACAGGTGCTCCGAGAGGTCCGCGCACCGCGACTTCACGAACTGCGACTCGCGCGGCAGGACGTAGCCGCCACCGAAGTTGATCATGTCGGGCAGGTCGTCGCCGGACATCAGGGTGGACATCTTGGAGCGGAAGTCCGCGTCGGGCACCACGGAGAACTCGACCTCGACACCGAGGGCCTCGTTCATCGCCTGCCAGTACTTGTTCGATCCGACCGGCTTCGGCGGGGTGCCGTAGGTGATGGTCATGACCTTGATCTTCTGCTTGCCGGTGCCCGGCTTCTCGGCCGTCGCGGCGACCAGCTTCTCCGGGTACTTGGTGAACCCGGGCTGTACGCCATCGGTGCTGGGCGCGAGGTCGGGTGTCGGGCCCTTGGCCGGCGTGTACGTCGGCCAGGGCGCCGCCTTCTTGTTGGCGTTGCTGACCGAACCGCCGCCGCCCGAGCCGGTGGAGCAGGCGGTGAGCAGGGAGGGGGCCGCGACCGCGGCGCCGCCGACGGCTATGGAGCGCAGCAGCGTACGGCGCGACATCGAGGAACCGGACACAGTGTCAACCTTTCGAAAGATACGGGGGAGTTGGCTCAGCTCTTGATGGCGCCCGTGAGCACGCCCTTGGTGAAGTACTTCTGAAGGAAGGGGTAGACGATCAGGATCGGCACGGTGGCGATCACCAGGACGGCCATCTGCATCGTCTGCGGGGCCGAGACGTTCGCCGCGTCGCTCAGGCCGGTGTCCGCGATCTGCGAGCCGCCCATCACGTACGTACGCAGGACCTGCTGGAGCGGCCAGTGGTCGGACTCCAGGTAGATCGAGGCATGGAACCAGGCGTTCCAGTAGCTCACCGCATAGAAGAGGCCGACCACCGCGAGGGCCGCCTTGGAGAGCGGAAGGACGACCCGCCACAGGATCTGCCAGTCGTTCGCGCCGTCGAGCCGCGCCGCCTCGTACAGCTCCTCGGGTACGCCCTGGAAGAAGCCGCGCAGGACGACCAGATTGAAGACGTTGATGAGGACCGGGACGATCAGGGCGCTGTAACTCTCCAGCATCCCCATGCCCTTGACCAGCAGGAACGCGGGGATCATGCCGGGCGGGAAGAGGAACGTGAACAGGATGATCAGCAGGATCGGCTTCCCGCCGTACACCTTGGGGCGGCTCAGTGCGTACGCGAGGAACGTGGTGCACGCGAGCGAGGCGAGGGTGCCGATGACGGTGATGCCGGCGCTGACGCCGAGCGCCTTGGTGACGATGCCGCCCGCGAAGACCTGCTCGTAGGCGCGCAGGGTCGGGTGCGTCGGCCACAGGACCCAGCCGCCGTTGGCGATGACCTCGCGGTTGGAGGCGAACGACGTCGAGACGATGACCAGGAACGGCACGAAGACCATGACCAGGATGGTGACGATGGCGAGGGCCTTGGCCACCTGGGTGACGGGCTTCGGCTTCTCCATCCAGGAGGGGCGCGGGGGGCGTACGGGGCGTGCGCGACGCGCGGGCCGTCCGGGGCGTATCGCGGCGGTTTTCGTGCTCACTTGTAGACCCCCTGCTCGCCGAGGCGATGGGCGGCCTTGTTGGCCGCGTAGACGAGAATCGCGCCGACCACGCCCTTGAACAGGCCCGCCGCCGCGGCGTATCCGGTGTCGCCGCCGACGATGCCCTGCCAGAAGACGAAGGTGTCGAGCACCTCACCGGCCTCGGGTCCCACCGACTGCCGTTGCAGCAGCATCTGTTCGAAGCCGACGGAGAGGATGTCGCCGAGCCGCATGATCAGGAGCAGGATGACGACCGGCCGGATCGATGGCAGCGTCACGTGCCAGAAGCGGCGCCAGGGGCCGGCCCCGTCGATGGCGGCGGCCTCGTACTGCTGCTCGTCCACCTGCATCAGCGCGGCGAGGAAGATGATCGTGCCCCAGCCCGCGTCCTTCCAGACGACCTGCGCGACGACGAGCGCCGGGTAGGCGTCCGGGTTGCCGATGATGTCGACGGAGTGCAGACCCGCCTGCCCCAGCACGGAGTTGAGAAGCCCGGTGTCGGCGAGCACCTGCTGGAACAGGGCGACGACGATGACCCACGACAGGAAGTGCGGAAGATAGACCACCGACTGCACGAAGCGCCGCGTCAGGTCCGAGGTCAGGCTGTGCAGGAGCAGGGCGAGGCCGAGCGGGACCGGGAAGAAGAAGACCAGCTGGAGCACCGCGAGGAAGAGCGTGTTCCAGGTCGCGTGCCAGAAGTCCGGGTCGCCGAACATCCGGTCGAAGTTCTCGAAGCCGACCCAGGGGCTGGCCCAGAGGCCGTCGAAGGGGACGTACTCCTTGAAGGCGACGGCGTTCCCGATGAACGCGCCGTAGTGGAACACCAGGAAGTACGCGACTCCCGGGACCATGAGCAGCAACAGGACTCGCGAGGAGCGAAACCGTTTCCATCGCTCATCACGCTTGGGTTTGTTGCCATTTGGCCGATTGCTGCGCTTGCCGGGCGGCTTCACCGCCTCGGTTTCCGTCCGGTCCTTCGTCACCGCTGACACGGCAGCCCCTCCGTTGTCGGAACAAGGTGACCGGAATCTAAAGCGGTTACTAACCCCGGTCAACCCCCTTGACCCCGCGATCTCTTGACCGCCGTCCCGACTTCGGCCTAGCCTCCAGGCGCTGTTGGGTAACCGGTTACTACGAGGGATGGTCACGCGTGGCAGACCAGGCAGAGTTGAAAGGCCGACTGAACGCGGTGCTCGCCATGAGCGCGGATGTGGCGGACCGGGTGTTCGCCCCCGACATCCGCGAACGGCTCGCCCGCAGCGTGGAGTTGGCGCCCGCCCTGCTCGCCGGGTCGCTCACCGGGACCGAGGCGCTCGCGGTGCTCGCCGACGCGGAGATCCTGGTCACCGGCTGGAACTGCCCGCCCATCACGGCAGATGTCCTCGCGGGCGCCCCTCGGCTCCGGGCCCTCGTGCACGCCGCCGGATCCGTGAAACCCGTGGTGACGGACGCGCTGTGGGACCGGGGCGTGGTGGTCTCATCGGCGGCCGACGCCAACGCGGGGCCCGTCGTCGCCTACACGCTCGCCGCGATCACCTTCGCGGCGAAGGGCGCGCTGCCGACCGCGGCGGGCTACGCCGCCGGGTGGCCGTCGTTCACCGAGCGGGCGGGCGCCGATGCCCGCACCGTCGGCATCATCGGCGCGTCCCGAATCGGGCGGGGTGTGATCGCGGCGCTGCGCGCGTCCGACGTGGGCTGGCGCGTACTGCTGACCGACCCCTACGTCACGGGGGAGGAGGCCGCCGGGCTCGGCGTGGAGCTGGTCGACCTCTCGGAGCTGTGCCGGCGCAGCTCGATCGTCAGCGTCCACGCGCCCCAACTGCCCGAGACACGGGGCATGGTGAGCGAGGAGATGCTCAAGCTGATCCCCGACGGGGGCACCGTCATCAACACGGCGCGGGGCTCACTTGTCGACACGGAGGCGCTGGCCAGGGAGTGCGGGGCGGGGCGCCTGGACGCGTTCCTGGACGTGACGGACCCGGAGCCGCTGCCGGCCGGTCACCCCCTGCTGGTGCTTTCGAACGTGCTCGTCACCCCGCATGTCGCGGGGGCGCAGGGGAGTGAGGTGCGGAGGCTGGGGGAGTACGCGGTGGGGGAGGTGGAGAGGTTCGTGCGGGGGGAGGAGCTGCGGGGGCGGTTGCTTAGGGAGGAGTTGCTGCGGGTGGCGTAGGCGGATTCTTTCCCCAACCCCACCCCTTCCCGAAAACCCGCTCGGCGCGGGGGCCTTGCTCGCCGTCCATCACCGGCTCCGCCGAGTTCGTCCTCAAACGCCGGACGGGCTGAGAACCACGCGGCCGGGACCATAGCGTGCAAGCCCCCTGCGGCCGACCGCCGCCAGGTCACGGCTTTGCTCCCCGAGCCTTCAGCAAGTCCGCCATCAGTTCCATCTCCGACTCCTGCGACTCCACCATCCCCCGCGCGAGCCGCACCTCCGCCCCCACCTCGCACCGGTCCACACACCCCTGGGCCATATGGACCCCGCCCTTGTGGTGCTTGGTCATCAGCTGCAGGTACCGCACCTCAGCAGCCCGCCCACTCAGCTTCCCGAGCTCCTTGAGCTCGGCGTTCGTCGCCATCCCCGGCATCAGCGCGCCGTCCTTGCCCGGCGGCATGTCCCCCATCCCCATCCACTCCATCGGCCCCCGCTCGGGCACCTTCGGCAGCTCCCACAGGTCGAGCCAGCCCAGCAGCATGCCCCGCTGGTTCGCCTGCGTCTGGGCGATGTCGTACGCGAGGCGACGGATCTCCCCGTCCTTCGTGCGGTCACGCACGATGTACGACATCTCCACGGCCTGCTGGTGATGCGTCGCCATGTCCCGGGCGAAGCCCGCGTCGGCCGACTCCGTGGCGGGGGACGACGTGCCGGACGAGCCGTCCGACGAGGCGACCGCGACGGTGATCCCGCCGCCGGCCACCGCCACCGCCGCGAGGGCCCCGACCACCCAGCAGGTGCGCCGCCTCACTGGGACTTGCCACCCGTGCAGGCGGCCCCCGGCTCAGGAGTCTGCTTGCCCTGCACGTACGTGGAGAAGAAGGAGGCGACCTTCGGGTCGGACGCGCCGGTCACCGTGCGCTGGTGGCCCCAGGCCGTCAGCATGACCGGGTCCTTCTGGTCCTTGACGGGACTCATCAGCGAGTACGGCGTCTGCTTGACCTTCTGCTCCAGCTTCTTCAGGTCCGCGGCCTTCGCCTTGTCGTTGTACGTCACCCAGACGGCCCCGTGCTCCAGGGAGTGCACGGCGTGGCGCTCCGGGAGCTCGTCCTTGTAGACGTCGCCGTTGCAGTTCATCCACGCCTGGTCGTGGTCGCCGCCCACCGGCGGGGTCATCGAGTAGCTGACGTCCTTGGTGACGTGCGTACGGCCCAGCTTCTTCGCGTCCCAGACCTTCTCGCCGTCCGCGGTCGTCTTGAACTTCGGCGCGGAGTCCCCGTCGGCGACCGTGCCGGAGTCGTCGTCGGCCTTCTGGAAGAGGACGACACCGCCCACGGCGAGCGCGGCGACCACCACCGCGCTGAGAGTGATCGTGATGACGCGGCCACGGCGGTCGCGTGCGCGCTCTGCCCGGCGCATCTCCTCTATCCGGGCCTTGCGGGAAGCGGCGCTCGTGTTCTTGGCGGAACCCATGATGTGTCCTTCGGCGATACGGCGATACGACGGAAAGGGCGGGACGCGCTGGCGGAACATGGTGGTGCGGTTCGCTGATCGTAATGGGCGAGCGTCGCGGGCTGTAGGGGCAGTCTGAGCCGCCCGCTGTTACGGGCGCGCCGATCAGCAGGCACTATGGGCACAGGGCGGCACATGGCCCGCAACGCGCCCGAAACGGTGTGGTGGGATGCTCATGTGCCCCGATGCGTCCCCAGACGAGGAGACTGCTCGAACACGGCGCGGACGCAGGCGGCCTGACCAGCAATGATGGGTGGAAGCGGAAGATGGACAAGCAGCAGGAATTCGTGCTCCGGACACTGGAGGAGCGCGACATCCGGTTCGTACGCCTGTGGTTCACGGATGTCCTCGGCTTCCTGAAATCGGTCGCGGTGGCTCCCGCCGAGCTGGAGCAGGCCTTCGACGAGGGCATCGGTTTCGACGGCTCGGCGATCGAGGGATTCGCCCGGGTGTACGAGTCGGACATGATCGCCAAGCCGGACCCGTCGACGTTCCAGGTCCTGCCCTGGCGCGCGGAGGCCCCCGGCACCGCCCGCATGTTCTGCGACATCCTCATGCCGGACGGCTCCCCGTCCTTCGCCGACCCGCGCTACGTCCTGAAGCGGGCCCTGGCGAAGACCTCCGACCTCGGGTTCACCTTCTACACCCACCCCGAGATCGAGTTCTTCCTCCTGAAGGACAAGCCGCTGGACGGCTCGCGGCCCACCCCCGCCGACAACTCCGGCTACTTCGACCACACCCCGCAGAACGTCGGCATGGACTTCCGCCGCCAGGCCATCACGATGCTCGAATCCATGGGCATCTCGGTCGAGTTCAGCCACCACGAGGGCGCGCCCGGCCAGCAGGAGATCGACCTCCGTTACGCGGACGCGCTCTCCACGGCCGACAACATCATGACGTTCCGCCTGGTCATGAAGCAGGTCGCGCTGGAGCAGGGGGTCAACGCGACCTTCATGCCGAAGCCCTTCTCCGAGCACCCGGGCTCGGGCATGCACACGCACCTCTCCCTCTTCGAGGGCGACCGCAACGCCTTCTACGAGTCCGGCTCCGAGTACCAGCTCTCCAAGGTCGGCCGCTCCTTCATCGCGGGCCTCCTGAAGCACGCCGCCGAGATCTCCGCGGTCACCAACCAGTGGGTGAACTCCTACAAGCGCATCTGGGGCGGCTCGGAGCGCACGGCGGGCGCGGGCGGCGAAGCCCCCTCGTACATCTGCTGGGGCCACAACAACCGCTCGGCGCTGATCCGCGTCCCGATGTACAAGCCCGGCAAGACCGGCTCGGCACGGGTGGAGGTCCGCTCGATCGACTCGGGCGCGAACCCGTACCTGACGTACGCGGTGCTGCTCGCCGCGGGCCTCAAGGGCATCGAGGAGGGCTACGAGCTCCCGCCGGGCGCCGACGACGACGTGTGGGCCCTGAGCGACGCCGAACGCCGCGCGATGGGCATCGAGCCGCTGCCGCAGAACCTGGGCGAGGCGATTGCTCTGATGGAGCGGTCGGAACTGGTCGCGGAGACGCTCGGCGAGCACGTGTACGACTTCTTCCTCCGGAACAAGAAGCAGGAGTGGGAGGAGTACAGGTCAGAGGTGACGGCCTTTGAGCTGAGGAAGAACCTGCCGGTGCTGTAGCAGCGCCCCGTAAGGGGCGCGGGGAACTGCGCGAGCAACCACAGAAAAGCCGCAGTCGCGTCTGCGCGGTATTCGCCAGACGCGACTGCGGCTTTTCGCGCGCTGAGCGCGCAGTTCCTCGCGCCCCTTACGGGGCGCTGACAATCGCATCCCGCAGAGGCGTCGACGCCCGCACCCGGTACTCCTGGATGGCCCAGCCGTTGCCGTCCGGGTCCTTGAAGTACATGAACGTGCCGCCGTCCTGCGGCGCGTGAGCCACCGGCTCGCTGATGTCCAACCCGCGCGCCGTCAGCTCGGCATGCGCCGCCTTCGCGTCGGCGACGCACAGCTGGAGGCCCTGGTAGGAACCGGGAGCGGGGGTCGAGCCGGCCATGGTCTCCCAGAGGGTGTCTGCGAGGGCGATGGAACAGCCGGACCCCGGCGGGGTCAGCTGGACGATGCGCATGCCCGGCATGACCTCCTGGTCGATGTCCACGTGGAAGCCGAGCTTGTCGCGGTAGAACTCCTTGGCCCGGTCGATGTCGCTGACGGGGAGCGGGATCACCTCGAGTGTGTATTCCATGCGCCGAGTACATCAGGGCGCGATGGCCCTGTCAGCGCGACGGCCGCACCCCGTTTCACCGCTCCGAAAGCGGACTCGGAGCCTCCTGCACCGACCAGCCGTTGCCGTCCGGATCCTTGAAGAAACAGAAGCCGTTCCACGTCCCGCCCGTCCCCTCGGCCCAGCCGTCCGGGCCCACGTGCAGGACCGGCGTGACGTCCACGCCGCGCTCCGCGAGCTCGGCCCGCGCGGCCACGATGTCCGTGACGCACAGCTGCAGGCCGTGCAGCGAGCCCGGCGTCATCTCCGAGACGCCGGGAGCGGGCGGCATGCCGGTCATCATGGCGAACGAGCAGCGCGAGCCGGGCGGGGTGAACTGCATGACGCGCACGCCCGGGGCGATCGCGCTGTCCAGGTCCGCCTTGAAGCCGCACTTGTGCTCGTAGAAGTCCTTGGCGCGGTCCATGTCGGCGACAGGGACCATCACCACTTCGAGTGTCCAGTCCATCAGGTGGTCTCCTTGGGTGGCTGCGTACGTTTCTTCTCGTGCGTCACGTGAAGCGCCAGCGCGTCTGGCTGAACGGCTCCCCCTTGCCGAAGCCGAACGCGGTGCGAGGGGCCACCTCGAAGACGTACGCGTGGCCGGCCCCGTGGTGGAAGCAGCCGTCCCGCACCTCGTAGTGCCAGAAGCTGCCGTACTTCTCCTCCCATGCCGCCGCGAGGCGCCGCAGCCTGTCCTCGTCGGTGATCCGGACCGCGGAGCCCTCGACGACCAGATCGTGGCCCTTGTCCCAGAGGTTGACGCCCGTGGTCAGCACGACCTCGGGGTTGGCCGCCACGTTCCGCGCCTTGCGTTCATCGGGGCCCGTGCAGAAGTGCAGCGCCCCGTCCAGCCAGACCGCGGGCAGCGGTGTGACGTGCGGGCGCCCGTCGGGGCGTACGGACGAGATCCAGAAGAGCTCGGCGGCCTTCAGCTGCCGCACGGCGTCGGCCCACGGGGTCGCCACCGCTCCCGTGCTGCTGTACCGGGAATCCAGTTCCGTACGAGGTTCCTTGCTCGGCATGGTCCGCCTCCTGAACGCCGACACCAATGCTCCCGTTCAAGGATGGACTCCGCACGCGGGCAGAACTCATCGGTCAGGCCGTAGGCTCGGGCCAGGAATGATCGAACGGAGGCGCGAGGATGACGGTGCCGCAAGGGCGCAGAAGCAGTACGTTCACGCGGCTGCTGCGGCACGGCTTCACCGATCCGTCCGCCGCCGAGCGGCTGCTCGGCGCTCCCGAGCTGTCCGCGGTGCGCACCGATCCGGTGCTCCTCGACGCCCTCGGCGCCGCCGCCGACCCGGACCTGGCGCTCCTGGGCCTCGTACGCCTGGTCGAGGGGCAGCCCGACGACACCAGCCGCCGGGAGCTGCTCGACACCCTGGTCAGCGCCAAGCCGCTGCGTGACCGGCTGCTTGGTGTGCTCGGCGCGTCCGAGGCCCTCGCCGACCACCTGGCCCGGCATCCCCGCGACTGGCGCGCCCTGGTCACGTACGAACTCGCCGACCTGCACCCCGGCGTCGAGGAGTTCGAGCGCGGCCTCGCCGACGCCACCGACCCCATCTCGCTGCGCGTCTCCTACCGCCGCTGCCTCCTTGCCATAGCGGCCCGTGACGTCTGCGGCACGACGGACCTGGCCGAGGCGGCCGCCGAGCTCGCGGACCTGGCGACGGCGACCCTGCGCGCCGCGCTCACCATGGCCGAGCAGGCGGCCCCCGCGGACGCCGCGCAGTGCAGGCTCGCCGTCATCGCGATGGGCAAGTGCGGTGGCCACGAGCTGAATTACGTGTCGGACGTCGACGTCATCTTCGTCGGCGAGGCCGTCGAGAGCACGGACGGCGCCGAGGAGGGCAAGGCGCTGCAGGCCGCCACCCGGCTCGCCTCGCACATGATGCGGATCTGCTCGGAGACCACGGTCGAGGGGACGATCTGGCCGGTCGACGCCAACCTCCGCCCCGAGGGCCGCAACGGCCCCCTCGTGCGCACCCTCAGCAGCCACCTCGCCTACTACCAGCGCTGGGCCAAGACCTGGGAGTTCCAGGCGCTGCTCAAGGCCCGTCCGGTGGCCGGTGACCTGGAGCTCGGCAAGGAGTACGTCGACACCCTCGCGCCCCTCGTCTGGCACGCGGCCGAGCGCGACAACTTCGTGCCCGACGTGCAGAAGATGCGCCGCCGGGTCGTGGAGAACATCCCGGCGGGTGAGGTCGAACGCGAGCTGAAGCTGGGCCCCGGCGGTCTGCGGGACGTCGAATTCGCCGTACAGCTTCTGCAGTTGGTGCACGGCCGCGGCGACACCTCGATCCGCAGCGGCTCGACCCTCGCGGCCCTGGAGGCGCTCGCGGCCGGCGGCTATGTGGGACGCGTGGACGCGGTCCAGCTCGACGACGCCTACCGCTTCCTGCGCTCCCTGGAGCACCGCATCCAGCTCTTCAAGCTGCGGCGCACCCACCTGATCCCCGAGGACGACGCGGACCTGCGGCGCATCGGCCGCTCCCTGGGCATGCGCACGGAGCCGATCACCGAGCTGAACCGCGCGTGGAAGCGGCACACCTCGGTCGTGCGCCGCCTGCACGAGAAGCTCTTCTACCGCCCGCTCCTGGACGCCGTGGCCCAACTCGCCCCCGTAGAGACCCGGTTGAGCACCGAAGCCGCCCGCGAACGCCTGGTCGCCCTCGGCTACCACGACCCCGCGGCCGCCCTGCGCCACCTGGAGGCCCTCGCCTCCGGCGTCACCCGCAAGGCGGCCATCCAGCGCACCCTGCTCCCCGTGCTCCTCGGCTGGTTCGCCGACTCGGCGGACCCCGACGCGGGCCTCCTGAACTTCCGCAAGGTGTCGGACGCCCTTGGCAAGACCCCCTGGTATCTGAGGCTCCTGCGCGACGAGGGCGCCGCGGCCGAGAACCTCGCCCGCGTCCTGTCCGCCGGGCGCCTGGCCCCCGACCTCCTCCTGCGCGCCCCCGAAGCGGTGGCCCTGCTCGGCGACCAGCGCGGCCTCGAACCCCGCGACCACGCCCACCTGGAGCAGGAGGTCCTGGCCGCGGTGGGCCGCGCTGACGGCGCCGAACAGGCGGTGACGGCGGCGCGGGGCGTCCGCCGCCGCGAGCTGTTCCGCACGACGGCGGCGGACATCATCGGCTCGTACGGCACGGAGGAGAGCCCCGTGGCGGCCGACCCCGGGGCGCTGCTCGACCGGGTGGGCGACGCGGTCTCCGACCTCACGGCGGCCACGATCGCGGGGACGCTGCGCGCGGTGGTCCGCGAAGGCTGGGGCGACACGCTGCCGGTGCGGTTCGCCGTGATCGGCATGGGCCGCTTCGGCGGCCACGAACTGGGCTACGGCTCGGACGCGGACGTCCTCTTCGTCCACGAGCCGCGCGAGGGCGTCGGCGACCACGAGGCGGCGAAGGCGGCCTCGCAGGTGGTCTCCGAGATGGGCAGGCTCCTCCAACTCCCCAGCTCCGACCCGCCGTTGCTGATCGACACGGACCTGCGCCCGGAGGGCAAGAGTGGCCCGCTGGTGCGCACTCTCGGCTCGTACGAGGCCTACTACCGCCGCTGGTCACTCGTCTGGGAGTCCCAGGCGCTGCTGAGGGCCGAACCGGTCGCGGGCGACGCCGAGTTGGGCCGCGCCTTCATCGACCTCATCGACCCGTTGCGTTACCCGGCGGAGGGCCTCGGCGACGACGCCGTCCGCGAGATCCGCCGCCTGAAGGCCCGCATGGAGGCGGAACGCATGCCGCGCGGCGCCGACCCCACCCTGCACACCAAGCTGGGCCGCGGCGGTCTCTCGGACGTCGAATGGACCGTCCAGCTCATGCAGTTGACCCACGGCTGGGTCGAGCCGGGCCTGCGCACGACCCGCACCCGAGAGGCCCTCGCCGCGGCCTGCGCTGCCGAGCTGATCCCGACCGAGGAGGCTGCGATCCTGGACGAGGCGTGGGTCCTTGCCGCCAGGGTGCGCAACGCGGTGATGCTGGTACGCGGCAGGGCAGGGGACACCTTCCCCTCGGACGGCCGTGAACTCGCCGCGGTGGGACGGTACTTGGGCTACGACCCCGGGCACGTGGGGGACATGCTGGACGACTACCGGCGGACCACGCGCAGGGCACGGGCCGTGATGGAGGAGAGGTTCTACGGGGCGTAAGGGCTCTCCTGGGTCCAACAGCAGGGTCGGCAGCTCCCACAGGGCCTCCGGCGCCGCCAGGTCGAGCGCAGAGCCGAGCTCCAGGTTCTCCAGGGCGATGATCACCGGCATGACATCGGCGAGGGCGAACCCGGCGTCGATCAGGAGCGTCACCGCGCATTCGTACTGATCGAGCACGCGCGGCGCGCGCACCGGTGAGGTCATGACGAGCGGGATGACCCTGGGGTGGGCGGCGAAGGCGCCGCGGTAGGAGCGGGGCCCAGGCGGACAGGGACGCGTCCCAGGGGCGTCGCGGGTCGAGGGTGCCGGTGTCGATCGCCTCGCACACCCGCTCGCGCAGCAGCTCCACGATGCCGTCGCGGCCGTCCACGTGGTGGTGGACCGAGCCGGTCTGCGCGCCGAGGCGCTTGGCGATCTGCGGGACGCTGAAGTCGCCCTTCTCGTCGATGAGGGCGAGCGCGGTCGTCGTGATGCGGTCCCTGTCGAGCAGCGGCCACTCCCCACCGCCGCGAACCCTGCCCCCGCCTGCCCCGTCTGCCGCAGAAGGGCTTCTCCTCCGCATGTCCGTGACCACCCCGACCCCACCCGCCGAACCCGAGCCCTGCCGGGTGTCGACAAGGAAGGCCTGGCCGAGCTGATCGCCCTGCAGTCGCGTGCGGGCAGGCAGTGGCGCGTCGGCGGGGTCAAGTTCTTCATGGACGGCACCGTCGAGGACGGCACCGCCTGGCTGGAGCACGCGGACTGTCACGGGCAGGGCACCGACGCCTTCTGGCCGGACCCGGAGGCCTACGTCGCCGCCGTACGGCACCTGCACGCGGCCGGAGTGCGCACGGCGACCCACGCCATCGGGGGACGCCGCCGTGTGCCACGTGCTCGACACCGTCGCGTCGCTGGGCCCCGGCGGGCGCCTCGCGCACCGCATCGAGCACATCGGGACCGTCCCGGACGACACCTTCCCGCGCTTCGGCGGAGCTGGGGGTGGTCGCCTCGATGCAGCCGCCGCACACCGCGTACACGCGCGCCGACCACACCGACGCGTGGTCCAGGCGTCTTGGAGAGGAGCGGGCCGCGCGGGCCTGGCGTATCCGGGATCTGCGGGACGCCGGGGCCGTCGTGGCGCTTGGCTCGGACTGGCCCATCGCTCACTACGACGCCCGTGAGGTCCTGGCCACCGCGCGAGCGCCCCGTGGAGCCGCGGGGCACGCTCAAGGGCTTACCGGGCTCCAGGCCCTGGAGGGCTGCACCTCGCACGCCGCGATCGCCGCCGGAGAAGCGGACGTCGCGGGGCGGATCGCCCCGGGGTTCCGGGCGGACCTCACGGCCTTCGGAATCGACCCCGTGGAGGCGCCCGCCGACGAGGTGGCGCAGGCGCCGGTCCGGCTCACCGTGTCCGGCGGCCACATCACCCACCGTCACCCGTGACAGCGGGGGGCGGGGCTCCGCTCAGGCCTTGAACCTGGCCCTGACCTTGGCCGGAAGGAGCGGAGCCCGGTCCTCACGCAGCGCCACCTCGCGCGGCAGTGCGTAAGGCATCGCCCCGTACCACGCCCGGGCCACCGCGAAGCCGAACGCCAGGCAGATCATGCCGCCCACCGCGTCGAGCCAGAAGTGGTTGGCGGTGGCCACGATCACGATCAGGGTCGCCGTGGGGTAGAGCAGGCCGAGCACCTTCGCCCACGGCACCGAGGCCAGGGCGAAGATCGTCAGGCCGCACCACAGGGACCAGCCGATGTGCATCGACGGCATCGCCGCGTACTGGTTCGACATGTGCTTGAGGTCGCCGGAGGCCATGGAGCCCCAGGTCTGGTGGACCAGGACCGTGTCGATGAAGTCGTGGCCGTTCATCAGGCGCGGGGGAGCCAGCGGATACAGGTAGTAGCCGAGCAGGGCCACCGCCGTCGTCGCGAAGAGAACCATGCGCGTGGCCGCATAACGTCCCGGATGCCACCGGAACAGCCAGACCAGGACACCGAGCGTCACCACGAAGTGCAGCGTCGCGTAGTAGTAGTTCATGCCGACGATGAGCCATGTCACCGAGTTCACCGCGTGGTTGACGCTCTGTTCCACGGCGATCCCGAGGTGCTGCTCCGCCTGCCAGATCCAGTCGGCGTTGCGCAGTGCCTGGGACTTCTGTTCCGGTACGGCGTTGCGGATCAGGGAGTACGTCCAGTAACTCACCGCGATCAGCAGGATCTCGAACCAGAGCCGAGGGCGGCGGGGCGTGCGCAGGCGGCGCAGGAATGTCCGCCCATTGCGGTCTTCTCGCTCGCCCGCGATGGGTGATGTGGTGGGCCGCTGCTGGCCTTCCAGTGTCGTCACAGTCATCTCACCCATAGGCACAGAGTCTGCCAGATACCGACCCTACGACCGATCATCCCAAGGTCTGGTTCGGGGCGCATTCTCTACGCCCTACGGACGAGTGCTTCCCCCAGTTCGCCCCCGAGGGGCAGAAGCGGTTGAACCCCGAACGACCAGTTCCGGCATGAAGACGAACTCGCTGTGCGGGGCGGGAGTGCCACCGATCTCCTCGAGGAGTGTACGCACCGCCGCCTGCCCCATCGACGGCACGGGCTTACGCACCGTGGTCAGGGGCGGATCGGTGAACGCGATCAGCGGGGAATCGTCGAATCCCACCACCGAGATGTCGTCCGGGACCTCGAATCCGCGCTGCCGCGCCGTCCGTATCGCCCCCAGCGCCATCATGTCGCTCGCGCACACCACGGCCGTGCAGCCGCGGTCGAGCAGTGCGGACGCCGCGGCCTGCCCGCCCTCCAGCGTGTACAGCGAGTGCTGGACCAGCTCCGACTCGATCTCCTGCGGGGACAGTGCGAGCAGGTCCTGCACCGTGCGTACGAAGCCCTCGATCTTCCGCTGTACGGGCACGAACCGCTTGGGGCCCAGGGCCAGTCCGATCCGTGTATGACCCAGGGAGACGAGATGGGTGACCGCGAGGCGCATCGCGGCCCGGTCGTCCGGCGAGATGAAGGGCGCCTGCACCTTGGGGGAGAAGCCGTCGACGAGCACGAACGGCACGCCCTGCGCGCGCAGCTGGTCGTAGCGCTGCATGTCGGCGGAGGTGTCCGCGTGCAGGCCCGAGACGAAGATGATGCCGGAGACGCCGCGGTCCACGAGCATCTCCGTCAGCTCGTCCTCCGTGGAGCCGCCCGGCGTCTGGGTGGCGAGGACCGGCGTATAGCCCTGCCGGGTCAGGGCCTGGCCGATGACCTGGGCGAGCGCGGGGAAGATCGGGTTCTCCAGCTCCGGCGTGATCAGCCCGATCAGGCCCGCGCTGCGCTGGCGCAGCCGCACCGGGCGTTCGTAGCCGAGCACGTCGAGTGCGGCAAGCACTGACTGACGGGTGGCCCCGGCGACGCCGGGCTTGCCGTTGAGCACCCGGCTGACCGTCGCCTCGCTGACCCCCGCCTGCGCTGCGATGTCGGCCAGTCGCGCGGTCACAGGATTGGACTGTACCGGTCACATCTCAGGCTGCCCACCAGACCGTTGAATCCGCGGGGACGACCGTCCCGTCCGCGCCCGGCGTCGTCCCGGCACTCGACAGGAGCACGGTGCCGGGGGTGGAGACCGTGACAGGACCGGCGGTGAGGTTCACCGTGCAGACCATCGAACCTCGCGGCGTCGTACGGCGGAAGGACAGGACGCCCTCGGGGGAGTCGAGCCACTCCACGTCGCGGCCCGCGCCGAGCGCCGGGTGTTCGCGGCGCACGGCGAGCGCCCCGCGGTAGAACTCCAGGGTCGACGCGGGGTCGCCCTCCTGTGCCTCGACCGTGAGGTCCTTCCACCCGGCGGGCTGCGGCAGCCAGCTCGGGCCGCCCTCGTCGGGGCCGAAGCCGAACGGCGCCCGCTCCCCGGACCACGGCAGCGGAACCCGGCACCCGTCCCGCGTCCCGTCCTGCCCCGTGCTGCGGAAGAACGCCGGGTCCTGGCGCACCTCGTCCGGCAGTTCGGTCACCTCGGGCAGGCCGAGCTCCTCGCCCTGGTAGATGTACGCCGAGCCGGGCAGCGCCAGCATCAGCAGCGTGGCGGCCTTCGCCCGGCGCAGGCCGCGTGCCGGGTCGCCGTCGGCGAATCGGGTGGAGTGGCGCACGACGTCGTGGTTGGAGAGCACCCAGGTGGCGGGCGCCCCCACGGCGTTCATCGCGTCCAGGGAACGGTCGATGACGGCGCGCAGCGCGGGCGCGTCCCAATCGGTCGTCAGATACTCGAAGTTGAAGGCCTGGTGCAGCTCGCCCGGACGCAGGTATCGCGCGCTGCGTTCCACCGTCGGCGTCCACGCCTCGGCGACGGCGATGCGGTCGCCCGCGTACTCGTCGAGGATCCGCCGCCAGTCGCGGTAGATCTCGTGCACCCCGTCCTGGTCGAAGTAGGGGACGGCCTGCTTGCCGAGCAGCTTCACCTGCTCCTCGTGGCCGATGTCGGGCAGGCCCGCCGCCTTGACCAGGCCGTGGGCCACGTCGATGCGGAAACCGTCGATGCCGAGGTCGAGCCAGTAGCGCAGGATGGAGCGGAACTCGTCGTGCACCGCCGGGTGGTCCCAGTTGAAGTCGGGCTGCTCGGGCGCGAAGAGGTGGAGGTACCACTCGCCGTCCGCGACGCGCGTCCAGGCGGGCCCGCCGAAGACGGACTCCCAGTCGTTGGGCGGCAGTTGACCCTCATCACCCTTTCCGGGCCGGAAGTGGAAGCGTTCGCGCGCCGACGAGCCCTTGCCCTCGCGCAGCGCCTGCCTGAACCACTCGTGCTGGTCCGAGCAGTGGTTGGGCACCACGTCGACGATCACCCGAAGGCCGAGCGCGTGCGCTTCCCGTACGAGGTCGTCGGCGTCCGGCAGGGTGCCGAACATGGGGTCGACCGCGCGGTAGTCGGCCACGTCGTACCCGGCGTCGGCCTGCGGGGACGCGTAGAAGGGGGAGAGCCAGACGGCGTCCACGCCGAGCCGCTTCAGATGGGGGAGGCGGGCCGTGACGCCCGGCAGATCGCCCATGCCGTCGCCGTTTCCGTCGGCGAAGCTGCGCGGATACACCTGGTAGATGACGGCGTCGCGCCACCACTCGTGGTGCGCGGAGCCGTCGTCCGGTGCGTCTGCGGGAAGGGCGGCGGTCACGTGCTGGGTCATGAAGTCCCTCAGGAGTACGGGGGCGGGCGGCACTCCGTTGAACGTCCCGCGGAAGGCGAAGGTCACGAGGGTGTCCTCCTCGCCGGTTTCCCCAAACAGGCCGAAGTCGAAAATTCTACTGTCAGGCACGTCGCACATGAGGCGAGTTCGATGACCTCCACCGTTCCGGGTCGTGCTGGCGCCGTCTTTCCCCGAGGAGGGCGGCGGCGCGCTAACTTGATGAGGCAGGCACGAGTCGGCCTGCCCCGTTCCGCGCCGAGGGGCTGTCCCGCGTGAGCGTCAAGGGCAAGGCAGTGAGCACAGCCAGTACGGTCCTGGTGGTCGACGACGCGCCCGCCAGCAGGTACGCGCTGAGCGCCGTCCTGCGCAGGGCCGGCCATCGCGTGCTGCTCGCCGCGAGCGCGAGCGAGGCCCTGATCGAACTCGACGTGCGGATGCGGGCGGGGGACCTGCCGGACGTGGCGCTGGTCGACGTCGGCCTGCCGGACATGAGCGGCTATGAACTCTGCCGCCGCATGAAGCAGCTGCCGCCCATCGCCAGCCTGCCCGTCGTCCACTTCTCGGCAGCGGCCCGCCCGCCCGCCGACCGGTGCCGCGGCCTCGACGCGGGCGGCGAGTCCTATCTGACGGTGCCCGCCGAACCCGAGGAGATCCAGGCGGTCGTACGGGCCGCCGCGCGCGGGGCCCGCACCCGCTGCGACGCCCAACTCCGGGCCGGGCGCCTCGCGTTGCTCGCCGGGACGATCCTGACCGTGCAGTCCGCGCGCTGCCTCGGCGAGCTCGCGGACGCGGCGGCCACCGGCACGGAGCGGCTGACCGACTGCCCCGCGACGGTGTTCGTGCTCGGCGCGGACGGGGAGATCCACCGGGGTCTCTCCCGGCGCAGAGCCGCCGCTTCGCTGCCGGACCCCGGGGCGCACGAGGCGGTGGCCCGGCTGATGCGGCGCGTCATGTCAGGGCGTACGGGCGTGCGCCGCACGGTCGTGCCCGCCCCGCTGTGGCCCGCGGGGTTCTTCCGCTCGGTGGGAGGCGCCGGGCAGTGGTGCGACGGGACGCCGGAGGAGGCCGACCTCGTCCTGGCCCGCCTGCGCGAAGGGCGCACACTCGTGTGCCTCGCGACACCCGCGTACCGGGAGGGTCTCCCCGACGAGACGGGTCACCTCGTCGAGCGGCTCGCCCACGCGACCGCGCTGGCCGCGGAACCGCTGCTGATGTACGAGGAGGAGCGCCACGTCGCGCTGACCCTGCAACGCAGCTTCCTGCCGTCGAAGTTGCCGGAACTGCCCGGCACGGACGTCGTCGTCCGCTACGAACCCGCGTCGCGCCAGACGGAGATCGGCGGCGACTTCTACGCGGCGCTTCCGGTGCCCGGCGGCGTCCTGACCGGTATCGGTGACGTCGTCGGGCACTCGCTGGAGGCGGCCACCGTGATGGTCGAGATCCGGCACGCGCTGCGCGCGTACTGCGTCGAGGACCCCGACCCCGGCGCGCTCGCCCGGCGCCTCGACCGGATGCTGCAGCACTACCACCCGGGCGTGACGGCCACGATGTGCCTGAGCCTGATCGATCCGGCCACCGGACGCATCCGGATCGCCAACGCGGGCCACATCCCGCCGCTCGTGGTGCGGGACGAGGGCACGGCCACGTACACCGACGTGCGGGGACCGCTCCTCGGCCTCGGCCTCGACCGGCCGCCGCCGAGCGAGCTGATCCTGGAACGGACCGAGCGCCTGCTGATGGTCACGGACGGCCTCATCGAGACGCGGGGCATGGACCTCGCGGTGTCGATGGAGCAGCTGCGGATCGCGGCGGCGGGCGCGCCGCGAGGCGTCGCCGAGCTGTGCGACACGCTCCTCGCGTGCTTCGGGCACGAACGCGAGGACGACATCGCGCTGCTCGCGCTGCGCAGGACCAACTGACCTCGCACGGCGCGGGACGGCTTGCGGTGGACCGCCGAATTAACCGCCGCACGGGCCTGTACCCACACGCTTACCCGTCAGTACATTGACGCCATGTCTAATACGCAGAGCCGGGAGCCGAAGCCCGTCGCGTCCGAGCACATACCGCTCAAGGCACGCAAAGTCTCCTTCTCCTGGGAGGACACCCCGCTGCACTGGGTGCCTGGCGACCCCTTCGCCACGCACACGATCAACGTGCTGCATCTGCTTCTCCCGGCGGGCGAACGCTGGTTCGTCCACGTCTACAAGCAGGTCCTGCCGTACATCCGTGACGACAGGCTCCGCGAGGACGTGATCGGCTTCATCGGTCAGGAAGCCATGCACGCGCAGGCCCACGACGAGGTCCTGCCGCACCTCAAGGAGCAGGGCCTTGACCCCACGCCCTACACCGCCCAGGTCGACTGGCTCTTCGAGAAGATGCTCGGCGACAGGACGCTGCCGCCCGGCAAGGCCCGCAAGTGGTGGCTGATGGAGCGCGTCGCGATGATCGCGGCCATCGAGCACTACACCGCCTTCCTCGGCAACTGGGTCCTGAACGCGGACGAGCTCGACCGCAGGGGCGCCGACCCGACGATGCTGGACCTGCTGCGCTGGCACGGCGCGGAGGAGGTCGAGCACCGCTCCGTCGCCTTCGAGCTCTTCATGCACGTCGACGGCAGCTACCGCCGCCGCGCGCGCACCTGGGCCACCGCCTTCACCGCCCTGGTCTTCCTCTGGCAGCGCGGCGCACGCTTCTTCATGGAGAACGACCCGACACTCATCGGCGGCAAGGCGTCGTTCAAGGACTTCTACCAGGGCGGAAAGAAGGGCACGCTGCCCACGACGCAGGACATGATCCGCTCCATCCCCCGCTATCTCAGCCGCGCCTACCACCCCTCCCACGAGGGCAGCACCGCACAGGCCGTCGCCTACCTCGCCTCGTCCCCGGCGGCCACCGCCGCCGAGACCGCGACGGAATCGCTGCCGAAGGGAGCCCGCTGACATGCCCCGCATCCGCACCGTCCTGCTCGTCACGGGCGCCGCCCTGCTCGCCAAGCGGGCCATGCGCCGCCGCATCGACGCCTCCCCGCTGTGGCCGCTGCCCGCCCTGGAGGAGCCGGTCTCGGGCCGGCCGCGCTCCCGCGCGCTGCGCCTCCTCGTCACCCGCCACGAGACGATCGCCGAAGGAGTCGTACAACTGCGCCTGGAAGGCGACCACTTGCCCGCCTGGAAGCCGGGCGCCCATCTGGACCTGGTCCTCCCCTCCGGCCTCGTCCGCCAGTACTCGCTGTGCGGGGACCCGGAGGACACCTCCTCGTACACCGTCGCGACCCGCCTCATCGGCGAGGAGCAGGGCGGCCGCGGCGGCTCCCGCGAGGTGCACGAGCAGCTCCAGGAGGGCACGGAGGTCGAGGTGCGCGGCCCGCGCAACCGCTTCCCGCTGGCCGACGCCGAGACGTACGTCTTCGTGGCGGGCGGCATCGGCATCACGCCGATCCTCCCCATGCTGCGAGCAGTCGAGGCCGCGGGCCGAGAGTGGCGGCTGCTGTACGGGGGCCGCTCCCGGGCCTCGATGCCGTTCCTGGAGGACGTGGAGAAACTGGCGGGCACGACGGAGGGCCGGCTCACGGTCGTCGCGGAGGACGAGGGCGGCCGCCCCGACCTCGCCGCATTCCTCGCGGACCTCGCGCCCTCCACCGCGGTCCACGTCTGCGGCCCGGAAGGTCTGATGGAGGCGGTGGCGGCGACGCTGCCCGAGGGCGCCGAGCTGCACCTGGAGCGCTTCACGCCCCACACCTCCACGGAGGGCAACGGCACCTTCGAAGTGGAACTGCGCCGCAGCGGACGGACCCTCTCCGTGGCCGCGGACACCACGGTCCTGACCGCGGTGCGCGCGGAGCTGCCCAACACCGCGTACTCCTGCGAGCAGGGCTTCTGCGGAACCTGCCAACAGCGGGTCCTGGAAGGGGAGATCGACCACAGGGACGAACTGCTCACGGACGCCGAGCGCGCCGACTCGATGCTGATCTGTGTGTCGAGGGCGAGCGGTGACCGAATCGTCCTGGACATGTGAGACATCACCGCCATCATGTGAACGGTCGGGGCGCACCGGCCCCTTGGACGGCCGGATCTGCTCGGTAAGGTGTTCGCATGACTACCGGGGTGCGCCGCAGAATGGGTGTCGAGGAGCGGCGGCAGCAGTTGATCGGGGTCGCGCTCGACCTGTTCAGCCACCGCTCGCCCGACGATGTGTCCATCGACGAGATAGCAGCGGCCGCGGGCATCTCGCGACCGCTGGTCTACCACTACTTCCCGGGCAAACTCAGCCTGTACGAAGCGGCGTTGCAGCGCGCGGCCGACGATCTCGCCGAGCGCTTCGTGGAGCCGAGGGAAGGCCCGCTCGGCGCGCGCCTGCTGCGCGTGATGGGCCGCTTCCTGGACTTCGTGGACGGCCACGGCCCCGGCTTCTCCGCGCTGATGCGCGGCGGCCCCGCCGTCGGCTCTTCCACCACCAACGCGCTGATCGATTCGGTGCGGCAGGCGGCGTACGTCCAGATCCTCACGCACCTGGGCATCACGGACCCGTCCGCCAGGCTCGAACTGGTGGTCCGCTCCTGGATCTCGCTCGCCGAGTCCACGGCACTCATCTGGCTCGACGGACGCCGCATCCCGCGCGCCGAGCTGGAGCTGCAACTGGTGCACGACTTCGCGGCGCTCGCGGCCGTGAGCGCCGCCTACGACGACGAGATGGCCGCGATCCTGCGCCGCATCCTCGTCGAGGAGCCGCCGGACGGACCGTTCGCCGAGCTGGTCACCCGCCTGGTCGGCCTCGTCCCGCAGGAGCAGAGCAGTTGAACCACCGCATGGCCGGCGAAGAGGACATCCCCACCCTCGTCGCCCTCTACGACGGCGCCGCGCACTGGATGCGGGCCCGGGGGATCGACCAGTGGAAGCCGGGCGAGAAGGGCGCGGAGCACTTCCGCGGGCGGATCGCGTCGGACGAGGTCTGGCTCGCCTACGACGGCGAGATGGTCACCGGGGCGTACGAGGTGTGGTGGGCGGACGAGCCCGCCTGGGGCGAACAGCCGCCCGTCGCGGGCTACGTGCACCGCCTGATGACCCGGCGCGGCGCCCCGGCCGGAACGGGCCGCGCGATGCTGGCGCGCGCGGAACGGCGGATAGCGGAGGTGGGCAGGGAGCGCTGCCGCCTGGACTGCGTGTCGACCAACCCGCGGTTGCGGGAGTACTACGAGGCGGCGGGTTATGCCGTGGTGGGGGAGCTGCCGGGGAAGGTGGCGGTGGACGGGAGCACGTACGGCGTGATGCTCCTGGAGAAGGATCTGCGGGGCCCGGTCCCGTCCGCCTGACGGCTCAACGCAGCGTCGACACCTTCGTGCCGTCCGCGAGGCGCCCGGTGAGCCCGGCGCGAGCGCCCTGCTTCAGGGGCGCGGCCACGGTGTTGCCGGGGGTCTGCGAACCGCCGGACGCCCTGAGCGAGACGACGTCCTTGCTGCCGCCTCCCAGCAGGTACCAGTTCCCGGCGCGGGACTTCCACCGCACTCCCGCGAGCACCGAAGGCTCCCGTGCCCCGCATGCCGCGGAGTCCTCCGCCTTCGCCGCGACCGCTGCCGCGCCCGCCGCCTGGAACTGCGCGAGGGCCCGGCCTCCGTCGCCCCGCCATGTGTCGGCCCGGGTGCAGAGCCAGGCCGCGGAGCCGTTCGCCTCGGGCAGTGCCTGACGCGCGTACTGCCAGGAGTTGACGGACCGCACGCCGTTCGAGCGCGCGTCCGCGAGCGAGCAGGCGGCCGACGACCAGTTCGCGGCCGTTGCCTCGCGCGGAGCCTGCGGGCGGCCCGCGGTGAGATGGGCGGGGACGAGTTCGCCGAGGTCGGTGGAGAGACGGTTCACCCCGCTGTCGTCCCGCAGCTGCAGGGCGTTCCATGAGGTGCACGAGCGTGCTTGCGCCGGACTGGCGAAGGGCTCCGTGACCCCCTCGCCGTCCCGCTTCAGGGCGTCGGCGTTCCCCTCCGGCTTCAGCAGGTCGCGTACGGCGACTCCGCCGACCCAGGGCGCGGTCAGGTAGCGGACGTTGCCGTCGACCCGGCTGACGATCAGGGCTCCCGACTCGGCGCTGGTCGCGCCGTCCACGCGCGCGAAGTCGAGCGCGGCTCCGCTGGTGCCGTCCTTGGGCTCGGCGTACCGCACGATGCGCAGTCCGTCGTACAGCAGCACGACCCGTGCCGCGTCGACCTCGCCGGCGAAGAGCAGTTGCGCGGGTCCGGGAGGCGCCCCTGCCGCCGTGCCGGGCGTGGCGGAGACCTGCACCGATTCTCCCGGCCGTGCCCAGACGGCAAGGGCCCGCCGCAGCAGGGCGTGGTCGTCGATGAGCGCGCCCCGGGCGGGCCACACGGAGAAGTCGGCGCGGGCGGACTTCTTCCACGTACTGGCCGCGACCTTCGTCAACTGGCCAGGATCCAGGGCGGCTTGGCCCGCCGGGTTCCTCGCGTACGCGGGCGCGGCGGCTCCGTCGGGACCCCACCCGTCGCCGGGCAGGCCGAGCAGCGCCCCGCAGACCAGGGCCGCGGCGAGCGCGACGCCCGCGGCCTTCATGTGCTGCCTGCGGCGCATGAGGTCGGTGGGCCGCGCCTGGAGTGAGCAGGGGTCGAACTCGGGGGACCTGAGCAGGTCGTACGCCGCGTCCACGCCGTCGGCCTCGGCCATCGCGGCCGCGGGCTCGTCGACTCCGGCGGCGGCGAGCACCTTGCGTACGTCGCCGTCGGGGAGGCGTTCGAGGCCGCGCAGTACGAAGGCGGCCCGGGCGGGGCCCGAGAGCGCTGACAGCTCCTGGTCGAGGGCGAGTTCGTCGGCGCCTCCCGACCGCGGGAAGAGCCTCAGCCCCCAGACCTGCGGCAGCAGCGGCGGCAGCTGTGCGCGCTTGGGCCAGGCCTTCCGCCGGAGCGGAAGCCCCGCGTCGAGCGCCGTGCCGACGACGCGCAGCCGTACGTACGCGTACCCGGGGTCGCCGCCCCGCCCGTCCCCCGAGCGCTGCTCCGGGACGACCTCCGCATCGCCCGGCCTGCGGCTGCGGGGCAGCGCGCGCTGGGTCAGGGCGTGGGCGGTCAGGACCCGCCGGTTGCGCCCGAGGCTGGGCGTAAGGACCAGATAGGCGAGCCGCACCAGGCGTGGGTAGTGCTCGACGAGGGCGGCCTCGGCCTGCTCGACATCGACGACGCCGGAGAGATCATGGGGCGGGGAGGGGGACTTCACATTCGACGACACGTTCAGCAAAACGAGCGAATCGTCGGATGGTCACCTCTCTGTGAGCTCTCGAGCATAGTTGCCCATCGACCGCTGGTACCGGGGGAGGTGGGGCGCGAGGGCGCCGAGAACGAGGGCTAGGCCTTCGCGCTCACGCCCGAGGCCGGCGAGGCAGAGGGCGAGGACGGCGCGTACGGCATCGTCCAACTCATCGCTGGGGCGGTCGAGTTCGGCTTCGAGCAGTGCTACGCCTTCCTCCGGGTGGCCGATGTTCCGCAGGGAACTGGAGAGTTGGATCACGGTGCGGCGCCGCCGGTATCCGTCGATGCCGCGCTCCAACGCCTCGCGGTACAGGGGTACGGCGCGGTCGGAGTGCCCCGTGGAATCGAAGGCGCAGGCGCGCTCGAAGGAAGCGACAGGACTGCCGCCCGGCAACTCCTCGACCAACGCTTCGATGACCTTCCGGAACTCCTCGCCCCGGTCGTCGTACTCCTCAACCGTGGCCCACGCCTCGGCCAACCGCTGCTCCCACGCAATATCCATGGCCACACTTTCGCACGGGGTAACCATGCCGGGAGGTGACTCCACCGAACAGACCTTTCCCACCCACCCACCCGATTACCCCGCAGCGACCACCGAACAGCCGCAGTCGGCAGCGCGCCCCCCGGCCAAAGAGGACCGCGCCCCCCGGCCAAGGGGACCCGCCCCGCCCCACAGCCGGACGGCACCCGCCCCCGCCAAGCCCCGCATGGAACCCTCAGGTCACCCCCCACCCGCTGAACTCCACCGTCCCCCGCTCCCCATCGCCCCCGTTGGTCGCGCTCATGAACAGGCCCACGTCCTGCGCCGCCGCAACCCCCGGCACCGGCACGCTCGTCACCACCCGCCAGTTGGCCCCTTCGTCCGTCGAGCAGGAGCCCGTCACCGCGTTGCCCGTGCGCTCCAGGCGTAGCAGTACCGGTGCCTTGATCCCCGTGATGCGCTTGTACGTGTCCAGGGTTCCGTCGCCGTTCGTGTCGTACGACATGACCACCCCGTTCGCCGGAGTGACCGCGAGGTTGACGAAGCCCGGGGAGCCCGGCACCTCCATCGCGTTGCGTGCGATCAGGCCCGCTCTGGCCCAGGGGCCCGTCACCGCCTGGGCGTCGACCCGGACCGTCACCGAGACGCCGCCGCGCAGCGCGCCCTCCCGGTACAGCGTGCCGAACTCCGTCGTGCCCTTCCACAGGTCCGTGCCCGCGCCGTTGATCGCGTAGCGGCCGCTCAACTCCCCGAAGACCGCAGCGTTGTTGGAGTACTTCTTCCAAGCCGCGCCCACCGGCCCCGCCTCGAACAGCACGCCCTCGTGGACGGCCTCGACCCGCCGCTCGCCGGCCGGCCCGTACCGCACCTCGATCTCGTACGGAAGCGGCCGCAACGGACGGTCCAGTGGTGTTCCCGGCGCGCTCGCCCGCCACGCCACCTTGCCCGTGCCCCCGGGAGCGACCCCGGGCAGCGACACCGGGCCCAAGGGCTCCGCGTCGATGCCGGTCAGCCGGAAGTCGACGCGTCCCGTGGCCCGCAGCCCGTTGACGTTGCGGAAGACCGCCTCGAGGCGTGCGTGCCCGCCGGGCGGCAGCGACGGCGGGTCGGCGACGACCTCCAGCGACCCTTGGTAGGGCGCCCGGGCCAGCACGTCATGGACCCGTGAAGCGGTCCGGTACGGGTCGCCGATTCCCCGCAGGGGATAGTCCTTGCGCTCCCGGGTCCACGGCTCCTCCACCGCGAACCAGTCCACCGCCCGCGGCTCACGCCCCGCGGCCAACGCGTCGGCCAGCTCGTCGAGCCACTTCTGCCAGCGGGGCACGTAGAAGTCGGCCATCAGGCCTGACCACTCACGGTTCCCGTACTCGTGCAGCTTCCCGCCGTCGGACGTCGCCCGGTCGCCCCACACCGTGATCAGCACCTTGGCGGTCCGCTCGAACTCCGCCCGCTCGGCGTCGTTCGTCCCCATCCTCCGTGCCGATTCCACCCAAGGGCCCAGGAGGAACGCCGAGTTGGTCGCTGTCAGCTCGTCGGACAGCCGCATCAGCCGCAGCCACAGCGTCGACAGCGCGCGGAAGGTGTCCGCGTCCTTGCGCCGGTACGCGGTCCGAAGCTGCGGCAGCAACTGCCGGCTCCGGTGCGCGAGCGCCTGCCGGGCCACGTCCACCAGGTCGTACCGGTACGCCGCACTGCCCCGCAGCCCTCCACGTACCCCGAGGAGCCCGGCGAACGCCGCGTCGAACCGGGCCGGGTCGTACGTCAGCGCACTCGGCGCGTACTCGGCGGCGCGGTTCGCCGCCAGGTCGGGACGGGCCGCGAACAGCGAGTCGTGAGGGTCGCTCCGCTCGATGGCGGTGTGCCGGTAGGCGGTGTCGTGCAACGCCCGCCAGGCGCGCAGCGCGTCGGAGTCACGGCCGCCGTAGCGGAAGCCCGCGTACCCGTCGAACCACGACTTCAGGTCCAACTTGTCCTTGGACCAGGCGAGTTCGGAGAAGAGCTCGAAGGCGGCCGGGTCCCGGTCCGTCGCCTCCGGCATGAACGCCGTGCCCACGAGCGCGCTGCCGCCCTTGTCCCGCCACGCGAAGAACTTCTCGTTCCAGATGTGCGCGCGGGCGCCGATCGTCGTACGGCCCCCGAAGTTCGGGATGGTCCCGAACGCGTAGGGGGTGCCACCCCAGTCCTTCTCGCGGTCGGTGACGCTCGTGAACCGGTCGGAGACCCCGTCCACGATCAGCATCCGCCGCCGGTCGATCGCGTCGAGCAGCTCGGGCAGCGGATTGGACTGCCAGCCGAGGATCACCCAGGTCGCACCGGGGCGCGCCTTGTGCAGGGCCGCTTCCACGCCGCGCGCCGCGTCCGGCACCGGCACGTCCCCCGCGGTGCCGCCCTCGTGCAGCAGGTCCATCTTGAAGTTCTCGGCGGCCCCGAAGAGCTGCTCCTGGTGCCGGTAGAAGGAAGCGGCGACCTTCGCGAAGGACGAGGTCCTGGGGTCGAGCCAGTCGGGCCGCTTGAACCCGTGCCAGGTGCCCTGCGGCACCACCCGCGCGTCCCCGCCGTTGCGTGCCACGAAGCCGTCGGGGACGTGCCCGTAGTAGCCGGGAAGCACCGGCGCCATCCCCAGCGAGCGCAGCCGGTCCACGATCTTGCGACCGAGCTCGGCGCGGTCCGTGATGACTTCGGGCGACAGCGGCCCGCCGTACCCCGAAAGGTTCTGCAGCAGCCACCACGCCTGGTGCGAAGGCGCCGGCAGCCACGCGCGCGCCTCCGCGTCGCTGTAGCCGAAGTCCTGGAGAACCCGGTGGTAGACGGCCTCCGCCCCCGCGATCACCAGGACCTCGTTGCAGCCGTGCAGCGCGAGCACGTCGATCATCCGCTCCCAGTACGCCCAGTCGGCGTGCGGCGCGGTGTACCCGTCGTTCGTGTCGTTGAGGGCGAACCGGTGCGGCAGCGAGGTGGACCGCTCCAGCGGGCGCGAGGGCGCGGGCAGCCTGCGCGGCAGGTCGAGCTGGCTGCCGTTCCATGCGACATGGGCTCCGCAGACGTACTTCAGATACCAGTGGACCCCGGTGAGCAGCACGGCGGGCGTCGTACCGGACACATCGATCCGCCCGGTCGTGCCCGAAACCCGGAATCGGTCCGCGCCGCCCTTCGCGGGGACGAGTCTGAGACGGAACTGCTCCGCGTGATGCGGCAGGAGTCTGTTGAGCGCTGAGCGCGCGGAATCCGTATCGAGGGCGAGGGCGGGGCCCTGGACGGGCCCGTCGGCGGCGTGGGACGGAACCGTCACCCCGCCGATGGCGGCACCGAGGCCGATGGCCCCGGCTGTGCCGAGCACGGAACGTCGGGATGGATCGGACATGTGTACCCCCTGGGTCGGATGGTGCGGCGCACGGTATCCGCGTGGCGTCGTGCGCTCAACGGTGCATACGGAGATGGCGAGTTCACCTCGCCCGAAGGGACTGGTGGGACGATGAAGGCAGCGCGAAAGCCGCTTGCGGGCGCAGGCAGGGGCATGCGGGGGCGCATGCGTACGGGCATGGGTGTGGGACTGCTGATGATCCTTGTGGCATGCGGCTCCGACGGCGACGACGCGCCGCCGGACACGGCGAGCGGAAGCCTGGAGCAGCTGGCGGCCAAGGCGCGATGCAAGCCGGACATCCAGACGGACGCGGCCGAACTGCGGCAGGCCACCTGTGACAAAGGTGCCCGCCGCTACGTCCTAGTAACCTTTACAAATGCCCGTGGCCAGGCCGAATGGTTCGACGAGGCGGCCGATTACGGCGGTACGTACCTCGTCGGCGAGAAGTGGATCGCGGTCGGCGACGAGAAGGTGGTCATGCGGCTGCGCGGCCGGCTCGGTGGGACGGTGGAGAAGTCCTCGCACCACTCGGGGAGTAGCGGTGGTGGGGATCACGAGGACAAGAGCCCGGGGCACTCGGGCCACTCCGGTCACCAGTCGAGCTGACCGCGCAGCGGTACGGGGGTCAGCGCGGCTCAGTTGCAGCGCTGACCGCTGTTGATGCACTTGGCCATGCGGTTCATCAGCCTCTCGTCGAAGACGTTGATGAAGTCACCGTGATCGGTGATCGGCTTGTGCAGCTGCTCGGGGAACGAGTCGACGGCGAATCCCGGCCCTGGCGGCACGTCGTACACGATGCGCTGCACCAGCTGCGGAATGGCCTTGAACCCCTGCGGGCACGCGCCGCTCTCCGCGTCGGCGAAGGCCACATGCGTACGGTGGTTGGCGCTGTCGGTGTTCTGGCCGTCCCAGCAGCTCTGGAAATTGAACGTCCGGACGACCTGGCTGCCCTCGGGGCAGATCGGATACTTGTCCTTCAGCTGCCGGTCCTCGAAGCCGGTGCAGCTCCAGGACGCGTTGGCGTTCGCGTCACCGTTGGTCAGCGCCTTGGCGTCACCGGTGATGATGCGCAGGAAGCGCGGCATCGCGACGACCTTGCTTGTCGGATTACCGGCGAATTTCAGCGTGACCGAGGTCGGTGTCTGGATCTGGCCGACGTTCTGGTCCTTGCCGCCGCCGTCCGCGTCGGCGTCATTCTCGTCCTCTCCGTTCTGCAGCCTCAGGACCGGCCAGTAATAGGTCGACTTGTCCCCCTGGTTCCGGCACGTTGTGTCGCCGTTCGCGAGATCGTCGTCACCGGAGAAAGCGTCCGTGGCCTGATTTCCGACGTAATCGTGCATATGGTGAGCGCCATTGCTCACGCCGGGCGCCGCGATGACATTGTCCGGATTGAACTTGCCGTTCTCGTTCGTCCCGCATTTCGTGGTGAAGGTGCCGCGCGACGCGCCGCGCTGTTTGTCGGGGCGGTTGACGTTGGGCTGGACCGAGTTGATGTCGACGAAGTCGGCGGCCTCGGGGCCGTTGCCGTTCTGCTGACCCGGCGGCTGCTGCTGGTCGCCGCCGTCACCCGGGGGCTGCTCCTGGTCGCCGCCGTCCTGCGGAGGCTGCTGCCCGCCGTCCCCGTTGCCGTCGTCCTGCCCGGGCTGCTGCCCGGCCGAGTCGTCGGCCCGCATGGTGCACGGTGCCATGCCGTCGATCCCCTGAGGCGGCTGCCCGCCCGCCTGGTCGATGGAGGAGCCGATGCCCTCGATGGTCGGCCGCCGCTGCTCCTCAAGGGGTCCGAGCACGGCCTCGGCCTGCTCGGTGTTCTGCGCGTCGGCGAACTTCTCGTAGGCGGCGGTGATCTGGGTGTCCAGCTCCGCGAGCCGCCGGTCCACGTCCTCGCGGGCGCCGTCCGGCACGTCCGACAGCTGGGTGCCCACGTCCGGGCAGCTGATGGTGGCCATCCCCACCCCCGGACCGCCGCCCTGCTCGCCGGCCTGGGTCCTGGCGGACGGCGAACCGGAGCTTTCCCCGGCGTTCGCGTAGACATTCACCGCGACCATTCCGCCGCCGCCCAGGATGAGTGCCGCCGAGGCGGCGATCGCGCGCCCGGCGAGTTTTGATCGTTTTCGTGATGTGCGTCGTGGTGTGCGTCCCATGGGACTACGTACGCAACAGGAGTCGGCCCCGTTCAATCACGCGCGGAATTCCCCCGGCAATCTCTCCGGTGATCTCACGGGCGATCTCGCGGACGATCTCCGGAGTTCCGCTCAGCGCCCTTGATCCAGATAGGCGAGTACGGCGAGAACGCGCCGGTTGTCGTCGTCCGAGACCGAAAGGTCCAGTTTCCCGAAGATATTGGACGTGTGCTTGGCGATCGCCCGCTCCGTCACGACGAGTTCCGCCGCGATCGCCGCGTTCGACCGTCCCTGCGCCATGAGTTCGAGCACCTCGCGCTCGCGCGGCGTCAGCTTGCCGAGCGGTTGGTCCGCCGAACGCCGCGACAGGAGCTGCTGGATCACCTGAGGGTCCATCGCGGTGCCGCCCGCGGCGACCCGGCGTACGGCGTCGATGAACTGGTCGGCGTCGAAGACCCGGTCCTTCAGGAGATAGCCGACCCCGCCGTTCCCGTCGGCGAGCAGTTCGCGCGCGTACAGCTGCTCCACATGCTGGGAGAGCACGAGCACGGGCAGCCCCGGCCGTGCCCGCCGCGCGGCGAGCGCGCACTGGAGTCCCTCGTCCGTGTGGGACGGCGGAAGCCGGACGTCGACGACGGCGACGTCCGGCTCCAACTCGGCCAGGGCCTTGGTGAGTTCGGGCCCGGTCTCGACCGCGGCGGCGATCTCGAAGTCGAATGCCTCCAGCATCCTGACCAGGCCGTCACGCAGCAGGAAGAGATCTTCGGCTAGGACAACTCGCAAGGGATCTCCATGGTCACCATGGTCGGGCCGCCCGCGGGACTGCTGACGGCCAGTACGCCGTCGAATGTACCGAGTCGGCGTTCGATCCCGCTCAGCCCGGACCCCGCCCCGATGGCCGCGCCGCCCTTGCCGTTGTCGGTGACCGCGATGCGCAGCATGCCCTCCGCGTGGTGGATGTCCACCCAGACGCGGTCCGCGCCCGCGTGCTTGATGGTGTTGGTCAGGGCCTCGCTCACCGCGAAGTACGCCGCCGACTCCACCGGTTCGTCGGCCCGGCCGAACAGCTCCACGTCCACATCGGTCTGTACCGGAAGCCGCAGCGCGAGGGCCTTCACCGCGTCGCCGAGGCCGCGCTCGGCGAGCACCGGCGGGTGGATGCCGCGGACCAGGTCGCGCAGCTCGGTCAGCGCCTCGCCGGAGTTCTGCCGGGCCTTGGCGATCATTTCCTTGGCCTTCGCCGGGTCCTTCTCGATCATCGCCTCGATGGTCCCGAGGTCCATGCCCATCGCGACCAGGCGGGCCTGCGCCCCGTCGTGCAGGTCGCGCTCGATGCGGCGCAGTTCGGCGGCGGAGGAGTCCACGGCGTCGTGCCGGGTCTCGGTCAACCGGTCGACGCGCCGGGCCAGTTCACGCTCCCGCATGGAGGTCGTGGGCGCGAGCAGCGTCCGGGCGAGGAGGAAGTGACCGCGCACGATCGAGGGGTTGGCGAAGATGCCGGTGATGCCGAGCGCGGTGCCGAGCAGCGCCGCCATGTTGGCGGTGGACTGCGAGGTGACGTGGATGAAGCCGTACCAGTCGCCGCCGCCCGCGTTGTAGATCGGCTCCCAGACGCCGAACGCGAGGACGTAGCCGTACAGCATGTAGAGGAGCAGGGCGGGGGCGAAGATCACCGTGACGCAACCGGCGGTCATGTCGACGAGCAGCCACTGGAGATCCCGCCAGGTCGCCGGGTCCTTGAGCATCAGCGAGGTGCGCTCCACCTGCCCGGTGACTCCCCTGCGCAGGTCGGCGGGGAAGGGGCGGTACGGGGTCGGGATGCGTACGTCCGACCAGGCGCCGGCCTGGGCGCGGCGCAGGTCCGCCCACTTGCGTACGGCGGTCAGGACCACCGGGGTCGTGAAGACGCCGATGCCGAGCAGGATGAAGGCGATCGAGAGGACCGAAAGCACGAAGAGAGTGATCGAACCGGCGAGCGTGGCGATCGCCAGGTAGAGCCCACGGGCTCCCGCGACCACGGATTCACGGACCCTCGTCATTTTCTGATCCCCATCTCTTCGAACGTCATGGCCACATTCTCGCCGCAGAGATCGGTGCGGGTCATTGGGTCCGGCACCCGAGCAGGGGGTGTACCTGGCGACACCCCCGCACCTCGCCCTGTGCTTCTGACAGTGGGGGCTTCGGCGGCTGGGTGGGCGGGCCCCGGATTTCTAGCGTGGTCCACGTCATCAACCGGCTTATCCACTGCTTACTTATGGGGGCGAAACGCCATGAGGCCAAACCTCGCGGCTCGACTCGGGGTGTGGAGCGCACACCACCGCAAGACGGCCATCCTCGGCTGGCTGCTGTTCGTCGTGCTCGCCACGACCGTCGGCGGGGCCTCGGGCATGGTCACCGCGTCCGACGACGAGATGGGGGTCGGCGACTCGGGCCGGGCCGCGACGATCCTCAAGGACGCGGGCGTCGAAGAGCCCGCGGGTGAACTCGTCATGGTCAGTTCCAAGACCGCTGACGGCTGGCGGGACGCGGCGAGCGACCTCTCCAAGGCCCTGACCGCGACCGGCGAGACACGCGAGATGCAGGCGCCGCTGCCCTCCGAGGACGGCAAGGACGCGCTGCTCCGGTTCGAGATGAAGGGCGCGTCCGACGACGCCACCGACCGCGTGCAGCCGGTGCTCGACGCGGTGCAGAAGGCGAAGGACGAGGGTGCGGGGAAGGGCATCTCCGTCTACCAGTTCGGCGACGCGAGCTCCGAGAAGCACCTCAGTGATCTGCTCGCTGACGACCTCACGAGGGCCGAGTTCACCGCGGTGCCGCTGGCGCTCGGCATTCTCCTGGTCGCCTTCGGGGCCGTGGTCGCGGCGCTCCTCCCGGTCGGGCTCGCGCTGACCGCGTGCGTGGCGGCCTTCGGCCTGCTCTCGCTCGCCAGCCACCAGCTGCACCTCTTCGAGACGACGTACTCGGTGATGTTCCTGATGGGGCTCGCGGTCGGCGTCGACTACTGCCTGTTCTACCTGCGGCGCGAACGGGACGAGCGGGCGGCGGGGCATGACGCCGAGACGGCGCTGCGGATCGCGGCGGCCACCAGCGGGCGGGCCGTGCTCGTCTCCGGCCTGACGGTGATGGTCGCGATGGCGGGCATGTTCCTGTCCGGGCTTCTGCTCTTCAAGGGCTTCGCGGTCGCCACGATCCTGGTGGTGTGCGTGGCGATGCTGGGCTCGGTGACGGTGCTTCCCGCGCTGCTCTCCGCACTCGGCGACCGGATCAACGCCGGCCGCATCCCGTTCCTGAACCGCAAGGGCAAGAAGGGCGCACACGCCAGCGGCGGCATCGCGGGCAAGCTCCTTCGCCCCGTCCTCGCCAAGCCGAAGTTCTTCGCCGTCGGTTCGGCGGTCCTGCTGCTCGCCCTGGCCGCTCCCGCGCTCGGCATGAAGACCGAACAGCTGGGCCTGGAAAAGCAGTTCGGTTCGGACGCGCCGCTCTCGGTCTCCTTCCGTGAGATCACCCAGGAGTTCCCGGGTGGCCCCGCCCCGGCCCAGGTGGTCGTCAAGGCGGGCGACGCGGACGACATCCGGTCGAAGGAGATGCGCGACGCACTGGCCGCGGTGGTGCGGGACGCGGGCAAGGGCGCCGAACTCACCGTCCACAAGAGCGCGGGCGTGGCCGAGATCGACGTACCGCTCCCCGGTGACGGCAGTGACGCGAAGTCCAAGGAGGCGCTGGGCGAGCTGCGGGACGACGTGGTCCCGGCCGCCTTCGACGGTCTGGACGCGGAGGCGTACGTCGGCGGTGACCTCGCCGACTCCGAGGACTTCAGCGACCAGCTCAGCAAGGGCATCGTGCCGGTGTTCGCCTTCATCGCGGCGGTGACGTTCCTGCTGATGCTCTTCAGCTTCCGCTCGGTGGTCATCGCCGTGACGTCCATCGGCCTCAACCTCCTTTCGGTAGGCGCTGCTTACGGCGTGATGACCGCGGTCTTCCAGCACGGCTGGGGCGCGGAGCTGATCGGTTCGGAACAGGTGGGCGCGATCGAGAACTGGATGCCGCTGTTCGTCCTCGTGGTCCTCTTCGGCCTGTCGATGGACTACCACGTGTTCGTGGTCTCGCGGATCAGTGAGGCGCGTGACCGAGGTCTGGACAACCGCGCGGCGATCCGCGAGGGCATCACGCGGACAGCGGGCGCGGTGACGGGCGCGGCCGTGATCATGGTGGCGGTCTTCGCGGTCTTCGGCACCCTGTCCATGCAGGACATGCAGCAGATGGGCGTGGGCCTCGGCGTGGCGGTCCTGCTGGACGCGACGGTCGTACGGATGGTGCTGCTGCCGTCCCTGATGACGCTCCTGGGCGAGCGGAACTGGCGTACGCCGGGCTGGCTTTCCTGGCTGCCGGAGATCTCGCACGGCGAGGAGCGGGTGCCGGTGGCGCTGGAGCAGCCTGCCGGTCCGCCGGTTCCGTCCGGCACGGCGTAGGCCTCCCCGCGCCCCTGACAGCACGTCGGCCGGGCTGGATGACTCCAGCCCGGCCGACGCCCTGTTCCCCCGCTACAGTCCCAGCGCCTTCGCCTCCACCTCGGGGTCGAGCCCCTGCGCCCCCCGCTCGGGCCGCTGCGGGAGCGCCCCGCCGAGTGACTGGATCCAGGCCCACGTGTCCGCGACCGTGTCCGCGACGGGCCGCGCCCTGAGCCCCGCGGCCACCGCCTTCTCCGTCGACGTGCGGTGCATGGTGTCGTGCAGTTCGCCCGGCGGGAGCCACACGGGGAGCTGCGACCACGGCTCGATGCCGTGCTCGGCGATCACCGAGGGGTCGGTCCACCGCAGCTCCACGCCGGGCGCGCCCGCCACGGCCACGCATGCCTCCAGGAACTCCTCCATCGTGGTGTGCGCGATGGGGGAGATGATGTTGTACGGGCCGTGGAGACCCGCGGAGGCGGCGTCGAGGACCCACTCCGCGAGGTCCCGCACGTCGATGTACTGAAGGTCCAACTCCTTGGGCCCCGGGGCCAGTACGGGACCACCCCGCGCGACCCGGTTCAGCCACCACGGCAGCCGCCCGACGTTCTCGTACGGGCCGAGGATCAGCCCCGCGCGGGCGAGCACCGTGCGCTCGGCCCCGAACTCCGCCACGGCCGCGAGCTCCCCGCCACGCTTGTTCTCCGCGTACGCCACCGAATCCGCGTCCGGGTCCCCCTCGACCAGGGGGAAGTCCTCGTCCGAACCCGCCACCCCCGGATACCGGTAGACGGACCCGCTCGACACATACACAAAGCGCCCGGCCCGCCCCGCGAGCAGCCGCGCCGCCTCGCGCACGACGTGCGGCGCCCCCGACCAGGTGTCGACGACGACGTCCCACTCGCCGTCGAAGGAGGCGAGCGCGTCAAGGCCGCCCTCCGCCGTACGGTCACCGAGCAGCGACACCGTGCCCGCGGGTGCCTCGCGGTTCCCGCGATGGAAGACCGTCACCTCCCAGCCACGCGCAAGCGCCGCCTCGACGACGCCCCGTCCCACGAACTGCGTACCACCCAGCATCAGAAGTCTCATGACGAGGACTCTGCACGCTCCGCGCCCTCGGGGGAACCGGGTTCTGCTACCGGCAGAGCCCGGCCCGCCCCGGGAAACCGGAGGTCAGCGGGATACCGACGGCGCGTACTTGTAGCCCACGCGCCGCACCGTCTGGATCGTCTGGCGGTGCTCGGCCCCCAGCTTGCGCCTGAGCCGCGCGATGTGGACGTCCACGGTGCGCCCGTCGCCCACGTGCCCGTACCCCCACACCGTCGTCACCAACTGGTCGCGCGTGTGCACCCGGTGGGGATGGGCGACGAGATGCGCGAGCAGCTCGAACTCCAGGTACGTGAGGTCGAGCGGGCGGCCGTCGACCTGCGCCGCGCGCTGCACCGGGTCGATCCACACGGGCCCGCCGGAGGCCCGCGGAGGCTCGGGCTCGGGTACGGCGGCGGCCACCGGCTCCTGCCCGGCCGGTACGAGGACCAGGTAGCCGATCATCGGCGGCTGGCCCGGCAGCGTGGGCAGCGTGTGCTGGGGCGCGGGCAGCCAGGTCGCGCCCGGCGGCAGGAAGTCGGTGATCTGCGCCACCTCGTCCGGGGCGACGGCTCGCAGCCGCCCCCGGCCGGGGCTGTTCAGCAGCGCAGCGGTGGCGGTGGCGGTCGCGGTGGAAGCGGTGGATGCCGAGAAGGAACGGGAGTTCGCCATGAAAGTCAGCTCTTTCGCGCGGAGGAGTCGTCAGTCGTCTCAGTCGTCGAGGACGTACGTACGTCGTGCGCGTCAGGCGAAGGCCGGGTGAACGGCTTTAGAGGGCCTGCGCGTTCATCGCGCGGCAACACACCCGGTCGAAATCATGGTGCTGACGGGAAGGCCAGAACGGCTCGAGGTCGTGGTGACGACCTGTCGCGGTGTTCTCGTAGCTGCCCATGACCATGACCCCATTGAAGCAGATGGAAGGGCCCGCCGGGCTCCCAAGCCGAAGGGGGCGCCCACCGGTTCGGCGGGCGCCCCCTTCGGGAAACGTCATGGATGCGCGGGATCAGACCTGGCCGGCCTTCTCCAGGGCGGTGCAGCACGTCTCGACGAGCAGCCGCGTCACGACGTACGGGTCGACGTTCGCGTTCGGGCGGCGGTCCTCGATGTAGCCCTTCTGCTCCACCTCGACCTGCCACGGGATGCGGACCGAGGCGCCGCGGTCGGAGACGCCGTAGCTGTACTCGTTCCACGGGGCGGTCTCGTGCAGGCCGGTGAGGCGGTCGTCGATGCCCGCGCCGTAGTTCTTGACGTGGTCCATCGGCTTCGAGCCCTCGCCGAGGGACTCGGCGGCGGTGATGATCGCGTCGTAGCCCTCGCGCATCGCCTTGGTGGAGAAGTTCGTGTGCGCGCCGGCGCCGTTCCAGTCGCCCTTGACCGGCTTCGGGTCGAGGGTCGCGGAGACGTTGAAGTCCTCGGCGGTGCGGTAGAGCAGCCAACGGGCGATCCACAGCTGGTCGGAGACCTCAAGGGGCGCGAGCGGGCCGACCTGGAACTCCCACTGGCCGGGCATGACCTCGGCGTTGATGCCGGAGATCCCGAGGCCCGCCTTGAGGCAGTTCTCCAGGTGCGCCTCGACGACGTCACGGCCGAAGATCTCGTCCGCGCCGACGCCGCAGTAGTAGCCGCCCTGCGCGGCGGGGAAGCCGCCGACGGGGAAGCCGAGCGGGCGGTCGCCCTCGAAGAAGGTGTACTCCTGCTCGATGCCGAAGATCGGCTCCTGCGAGCCGAAGCGCTCCTCGATCTCGGCCAGCGCGGCACGCGTGTTGGACTCGTGCGGCGTCATGTCCGTGTTGAGGACCTCGCACAGGACGAGTACGTCGTCGCCGCCGCGGATCGGGTCCGGGCAGGTGAAGACCGGCTTGAGCACGCGGTCGGATGCGTGACCCTTGGCCTGGTTGGTGCTGGATCCGTCGAAGCCCCAGTTCGGGAGCTCGGCGCCGTCCGTCATGATCTTCGTCTTCGAACGGAGCTTGGCGGTCGGCTCGGTGCCGTCGATCCAGATGTACTCAGCCTTGAAGGTCACGGGGGCCATCCTTTAAATGCTCGGTACGGCGCAGAACGTGCGGGTGCTGCGGTGCCGTGGTGATGCCGCGCAGCTTGCCAACACGCGATTTCCCGTCCATTGCTCGAATGTGAACCCCGTGTTACCTGGGATGGATGTGGCTCACTTCACGCCCCTTCGCGCCCCTTCCGCGCCCAGGGCCCCTCACTTGATGACGGCGTTGGCCGCCGCGATCAGCAGCCCGATCGTCGCGTCCGCCGTGCCGAGCAGCACGGCCGAGCGCCGCCGGTAGCCCGCCCGGAGTGCGGCGAAGGTGCCCCAGCCGAGGAGGAGGGCCGCGTTCAGGAGGAGCGCGGAGTAGGTGACGGGCGCCTCGGGCCAGCCGAAGGTCCCGGCGAGCACGAGCAGCCCCACGGTGGGCCAGCAGGCGACGACCACCGGCCACTCGTCCATGAGCTCCCATGCCAGCTGCCGCCAGCGGTGCAGGCCGCTGCCGGGCCGGTGCGTGGACATGTGGTGCGCGTATCCGTGCGCGAGGGCGGCCGTGCCCGCGGTCACCATGATCCAGGCCGCGTCGTAGTAGGGCGTGTAGGCCTGCTTCCCCGAGTGCAGCGCCGCGATCAGCGCGCTCGCGAGGATGGTGCCGTATACACCTCCGAACATCAGGTTCCGCACGGGGGCACTCCATTCCGGCCGGCGGCAATGTGGAGTGCCCAACGCTATGGAGGCATATGTAACGTTTCGCCGGAGATAGCCCATCATTAGCCAGTCATCTGCGGCCCCGGCGCGACGCCCTGCGGCTACCGCGACAACGCGTCCCGCACCGCCTCCTCCGTGCGCCCCACCACCGCGGTGCCGTCGTCGGCGGTGATGATGGGCCGCTGGATGAGCTTGGGATGCTGGGCGAGCGCGGCGATCCAGCGGTCACGGCCGGAGGCATCACGCGGCCAGGCCTCGCGATCCTTGAGCCCCAACTCCTTGGCGGCGTCCTCCTGGGTCCGTGTGATGTCCCACGGCTCAAGCCCGAGCCGCTCCAGGACGGCCCGGATCTCGTCCTCGGTGGGGACGTCGTCGAGATAGCGACGAACGGTGTAGTCGGCGCCCTCCGCATCGAGCAACGTGAGCGCGCTACGACACTTCGAACAGGCGGGATTGATCCAGATCTCCATACCCCACACGCTACCGGCGCCCCACCGACGCACAGCCCCCGGACGCGGCTGGTCGGACCCCTTCCGCGGGAGAGGCTGTTCGAATTTGACCGGCGCCCCACAGGCACCTCGCGGACCTGGCGTGTCACCGGGGTAATTCCCCTGTTCAGCTGGCCATTTGGCCAGGGTTGTGGGCTCCCTGGATGTCAGTGCCGGGCAGTAAACTAGAAGCAGTGTTCGAGGGTTCCCGACGGGGGTTCCTGACCGCGACAGGAGGATGCCTGTGCCCGCTGCCGCACTCACATCGAAGTCGAAGCGCAACGCTTCCCGGCCCGTGTTCATCGACGCGACGTACGCACCACTGGAGAAGCGGCCGCTCCCGGCCGGACGGCCGCGCGAGTGGTACATCACGCACAACCGGCGCCTGAAGGCCATGCGCCTGGCGATAGCCCTGCTGGACTCGGGCGTCTATCTGCCGAACCAAGCCAACAACACCAGGATCCGGAGCATGGCGGAGGACGTGGGAATCCATCCGCCGTCGGACATCACCTGCCATATGGTGCGCGCCCTGATGAGGTACAGCCGCTGAGCTGTCGCGCGGACGCGTACGGGTGGGGGCCCAAGGCCCCTGCCCGTACGCGTAGTTCATGCTGGGCGCATGACTCAGCCGGAATCCGCCCCCGCCCAGCAGGAGCCCGCGGACGAGCTCCCGCTGCTCGTCACCGCCCAACTCCCGGACGGGGCACGGTTTCCCGTTCGCGGGATGAGAGGCAGCGACGCCTCGCCCCGCCCCGCGCCCGCCGTCCTGATCCTCCCTGCCATGGGCACCCCCGCCCGCTACTACCGCGCCTTCGCCCGCCAGTTGAACGCAGAAGGGCTCACCGCCCTGACCGTGGACATGCGGGGCCAGGGGGAGAGCACCCCGCGGGTGACGGACGCGGACGCCGTCGACCACGGCTACCGCACGATCGTGGAGCAGGACCTCGTCGCGGTCATCGAGGCGATACGCGCCGAACTGGGCCCGCAGCCCCCGCTGTACCTCCTCGGCCACAGCATGGGCGGCCAACTCGGGCTCGTACATGCTTCGTTGGGCATCGGACCCGGCGTCGACGGAGTCGTCCTCGTCGCCTCGGGCTCCGTCTGGTTCCGGGCGTACGGCCCCCTGCGCGGGCCCCTGCTGCTCATCGGCGAGCTGTTCGCCGCGGCCACGTCGACGCTGCTCGGCCGGTGGCCCGGGACCCGGCTCGGCTTCGGCGGCAACCAGCCCGAGGGAGTCATGCGGGACTGGGCACGGCAAGGGCGCACGGGCCGCTACTCGTCCCCCGGCTCCCCGCACGACTACGAGGCGGCCCTGCGCACCCTCGCCCTGCCCGTCCTCGCGGTCTCCGTCGAGGGCGACACCTGGGCCCCGGCAGCCGCCCTCGACCACCTCGTCGGCAAGGTGCCGGCGGCCCGCGTCACCCGCCTGCGGTACTCCGTGCGGGAAGCGGGCGCACGCCTCGACCACTTCGTGTGGACGCGGGCGGGCGGAGCGCTGGCCAAGAGGGTGGCGGCGTGGGCGGTGGCAGGCGGAAGCTGAGGCCCCGGCAAGGGTCACCCGTTCGGCGTACCCGGCATGCGTACGCGCACGTGGAGGCATTGGCTGCTCCTGAGGGGGAGGCTGTTGCCGGGAGCCGCCGACGGAGAGGGGCGAGGGCGATGACCACTCCGGACGAGCGCGCCCGCCAGGGCAAGGCCGCCCGCAAGCGCGCCTCCCGCTCCTCGCACGGGGCGTGGATACCCTCAGCGGACCGCGCCGACCCGGTGGCCGTCCTTGAGCGGCAGGGCGAGGGACGCGTCCAGGAGTTGCTGCCCATCCGATACGCCCGTATGGCAGCCTCACCCTTCGCCTTCCTGCGGGGCGCCGCCGCCGTCATGGCGGGAGACCTCGCCGTCCAGTGGCACACCGGCCTCACCGTCCAACTCTGCGGCGACGCCCACCTGTTGAACTTCGGCCTGTTCGCCTCCCCGGAACGCGCCCTGCTCTTCGACCTGAACGACTTCGACGAGACCTGCCCAGGACCCTTCGAATGGGACGTCAAACGCCTGGCCGCGAGCATCGCCGTGGCGTCCCGCGACAACGGCCACCCGGAGCGCGGGACACGCGATGCGTGCCTCGCGGCTGTGGCGGCGTACCGCACGTCGATGAGACGTCTGGCCGGACTCGGCGAACTGGCGGTCTGGTACGAACGGACCGACGCACACGACCTGTTGCCCCTCATCCGCTCCACCCGCCACCGCAAGCGCGCGTCGACCGCCCTCGACCGGGCCCGCCGCCGCACGAGCCTCCAGGCGCTCGGCAAGCTGACCGAAGAGGTGAACGGCGTCCGCCGCATCATCCACGACCCGCCGCTCCTCGAACCCGCGGGCGCCCCGGACCTCGCGGCGGTGCGCAAGATCTTCGGCGACTACCGCTCCACGCTCTCCGAGGAACGCCGACTCCTCCTGGACCGCTACCACTTCGTGGACGCGGCGCGGAAGGTGGTCGGAGTGGGCAGCGTCGGCACCCGCTGCTACATCGTGCTCCTCGCCGGGCGCGACGCCGAGGACCCGCTCTTCCTCCAGATCAAGGAGGCGGTCCGCTCGGTCGTCGAGGAGCACCTCCCGGCAGGGCCGTACGTCCACCCCGGCCACCGTGTGGTCGCGGGCCAGCGCCTCCTCCAGGCGGCGAGCGACATCTTCCTCGGCTGGATGACGGGTCCCCAGGGCCGCGCCTTCTACTGGCGCCAGCTGCGCGACATGAAGGGCTCCGCGGACGTCGAGGCCATGTCCCCCGCGGAACTGCGCTCCTACGCCCGCCTCTGCGGCACCGCCCTGGCCCGCGCCCACGCCCGCTCCGGCGACCGCATAGCCATCGCCGCCTACCTGGGTGGCTCCGACACCTTCGACCGGGCGGTCGCGGACTTCGCCCTGCGTTACACCGCGCAGAACGCCGAGGACCACGCGGCGCTGACCGAGGCGATCGCCTCCGGCCTGGTCAGCGCCGCCACCGGGACCGACTAGCGGATCCCGACTAGCGGATCTCGTCCGGGACCACCGTCAGCCACCGCTTGTCCGCGGTCACCTGCTGGCCGAGCTCCCGCTGCCGGTCGGCGTTCTTGCGCTTCATGCCGTCCAGTTCCTTCATGTAGTCGTCCTTGCGGTTGACCCAGACCCGCGCCCCGCCGTGCTTCACGTCCGCCGAGTGGAACAGCATCGGGCCGTCGCTCTTCGGGGTGTCGCCGGCCACCAGGACGGGCTTCTTCCACTCGTCGATGTACGTGCTGATGGCCGCGGGCTTGCCCTGGAACCAGGTCAGCGGCGCCCACAGGTTCGGCGTCAGCTCGCGCCCCGCGAGCTTCTTCTCGTCGAAGCGGCCCTCCGCGATCTCCTTGCGGGAGCTGGTGACCTCGCCGGTCTTGCGGTCCTTGAGCTGCAGGCCGACGCCGATGACGTTCTCGGGCTTCACGTCGTAGCCGTACTTGGGGTCGGCGAGGACCATGCGTACGAGGTCCTCGCTGGCCGCGCTGACGACGTAGACCTCGATGCCGTGGCCCCGCAGCGACTTGTAGAGCTCCTGCATGCCGGTGAAGAACTCGGGCGGCTCGACCTCGGTCTTCGTCAGCTTCCCGTCCTCGTAGTACTCGGCGGGGATCGGCTTGTCGTGGGCGAGGAGCTCGTCGACGTACCCCTTGAGCTCCTTCAGCGTGAAGCCGGAGAAGATCTGCGCGGCCCACGGGTAGCAGACCTGGTCGTCGACCTCGCAGAGCCGGTTGTAGTAGCTGTAGAGGCTCTCCTTGTGCTTCGCCGTGTCCTTGAAGGGGATGATCTTCAGCGACGGGTCCATCGACTTGCGGGTCAGCACCCCCTTCATCTCCAGGAAGGGCAGGAGGGACTCCTCCAGGTCGTTGCGGTACGTCGTGTTGTCCGCGTCGAAGACGGCGTACGCGCCCTTGTCCTCGTTCTTCGCGATGACCTTGCCCAGCTTCTTCGCGACCGGCTTCGGCCAGTGCTTCAGCTCGGACGTCGCGGTCTTCGCCGTCTTCGCCGTCTTCGCGGAGGCGTCCGCCGCCGTCGCGTCCGTGCTCGGCCAGAGCGCCGTCCCCGCGAGTACGGCCGCGGTGAGCGCGCCCGCCGTGCCGATGACGGCCAGCTTGGCCTTTGCCTTTACTGCCATGGTTCTGTGCCCCCTGAGAGCGGTCTGCGCCCCGTCCGGAGCGGCGGGTCATCGTACGAGGTCAGGCGGCAGATTCCCATGATCGACGTCACCGGACGGAACGGGCATGGGACCTCCTCGCGCGGGTAGCAGAGGCCGACGCCCACCACGCCCGCGGACCTGCCTCGGCGCCCCGCCCATCGCATACTGGAGGGCATGGAGACCGTCTCCCGGGAGTTCGTGCGGGCCGCCCCGCGGCTCGACGGCATGGTGGTGTCCGCGGTCGGCTACCGCACGGAGGGTGAGCGGCCCGGCCTGCACCGCGGCCTGCCGTCCCCGTACCTGACGCTGATCTTCTCGCTCGACGGCCCCGTCGTCAGCGGCATCACCCCCGAGCAGGCGGGCGGCCGCGACGCCACCCGCACGGACATCGTCCTCGGCGGCCTCCACCAGTCCCCGGCGTACGTCGTGCGGCCCGAGCACGAGGCGGGCATCCAGCTCGCCGTGCACCCGCTCGCCGCCCGCGCCCTGTTCGGCGTACCGGCGGCGGAACTGGCCGGCGAGCTGGTGACGCCCGGCGCGGAGGTGATGGGGCGCCGCGCCGCCGACGTACGGGAGATGCTGTGCGAGCAGGGCACCTGGGAGGAGCGGTTCGCTTCTCTGTCCGGCTACTTGAGGCAGCGCGCGGCCGACGACGCCTCCGGCGGATCCGTACGGCCCGAGGTCGCCGAGGCCTGGGCCTGGCTCGCCCGGCACCGGGGCGTCGGCACCCTGCGCGGCCTCTCCCGGCACGTCGCCCTCAGCGAACGCCGCCTCACCACGCTCTTCCGCGCCGAGACGGGCCTGAGCCCCAAGCAGGCGGGCCGCCTGATGCGCTTCCAGCGCGCACGGAACGCGGTCGTACGCCCGGTCGCGACGGGCGGCGCCCCCGACCTGGCCCGCATCGCCGCGGACTGCGGCTACTACGACCACTCCCACCTGGTACGGGACTTCCAGCAGTACACGGGGGTGAGCCCCAGCGGCTGGCTGGCCGAAGAGTGCCGGAATATCCAAGCCGGGAGCCATGGCGGGGGCGAAGAGTAGGAGCCATGAACACCACCGACATGAACACCACCGAGAAGCAGCAGCCCCAGTCCGCCTCCGCCTCCGCCGGACGCGCCCCCGACGTCTGGCCGACCCTCCAGGCGCACGACGCCCCCGCCCTGATCGACTTCCTGGTCGGCACGGTCGGCTTCCTGCGCACCGCCGTCTACGAGGACGGCGACCGCGTGGCCCACGCCGAGCTCGACTGGCCCGAAGGCGGGGCCATCATGCTCGGCTCGTACGACGAGAAGTCCGAGGGCTGGTGCCTGAAGCCGGGCACCTTCGGGGCGTACGTCGTCACCGACCACGTGGACGACCTCTACGATCGGCTCACCGCCGCGGGGGTCGAGATCATCCGGGAGATCGAGGACCAGCCGTACGGCAGCCGGGAGTTCGGGATCGCCGACCCCGAGGGCAACAAGTGGTCGTTCGGCACCTACCGCGGCGCACCGAGGCCCGAGCAGCCGTCCTGACCTCACGTGACAGCAGCCGGCCTGACCTCGCGTGGTAGCTTGCGAGCGCCAGTCAACCCACACCAGGGCCAGGGAATCCGGTGCGAATCCGGAACTGACGCGCAGCGGTGAGGGGGAACGGGCGGGGCCACGGCCACTGGGCGTCCACGGACGCCTGGGAAGGCGCCCCGTCCGGTCGATCCCCGAGTCCGAAGACCTGCTGGCACCTTCGCCCCCGCACCGGGCGGCGGAGGTGATGAAGCAGGCCAGGCTCCGCGTATGAGCCGTGAGACTCAAGGGATCGTGTGTCCTCCACAGCCCGTCGTGTACGTATGTCCGTCCTCCTCAGCACGGCCCTGGCCCTCACGCTGACCTCGTGCGGAGGCGGCTCGTCGGCCACCTCCAGCGGGGGCGGGAAGGCTAAGGGCTACCCACTGACCCTCACCTCCTGCGGCAAGAAGGTGGAGATCAAGGCGCCGCCGCGGCGGGCGGTCTCCCTCGATCAGGGCTCCACGGAGATCCTGCTCTCCCTCGGCCTCGCGGATCGCATGGCGGGCACCGGGACCTGGACGGACCCGGTGCTCAAGGGACTTGAGAAGGACAACGCCAAGGTCGACCGGCTCGCCGACAGCTACCCCTCCTTCGAGAAGGTCCTCGCCCAGGAGCCGGACTTCGTCACCGCCTCCTTCCTGGCGACGGTCAGCAAGGGCGGCGTCGCCGACCGCGCCAAGTTCGCCGAACTCGGCGTACCCGCCTATGTCTCGCCCTCCGACTGCGCGGGCAAGGACAACAGCGGCGACGGCGACGGCCGTCGCGACAAGACGCTGACGATGGACACGGTGTACGGCGAAGTACGGGACCTGGCCAAGGCGTTCGGGGTCGAGAAGCGCGGCGAGCGGCTGATAGCGGACCTCAAGGCCAGGGTGGCGAAGGCGACGAAGGCGATCAAGAAGGCTGACGCGTCGTCCGACACGAAGCTCCTCTACTGGTTCGCCAACTCCGACGCGCCCTACATCGCGGGCTGCTGCGGAGCGCCGGGCATCATCACGCGCGAACTGGGCGTGAAGAACGTCTTCGACGACACCCGCGAGGAGTGGCCCCAGATCAACTGGGAGACGGTGGCGGACCGCGACCCGGACGTGCTGGTCATCGGGGACCTCACCCGCAAGTCGCAGACGGCCGAGAGCGCGAAGAAGAAGATCGAGTTCCTGGAGTCCAACCCGGTCACCAAGAACCTGACCGCCGTGAAGAAGAAGCGGTACGTGCTGCTGAGCGGCCAGGCCATGAACCCGACGATCCGCACTGTGGACGGCGTGGAACAAGTCGCCGACGCCTTGCGCGAGTTCGGGCTCGCCAAGTGATGAAGGCCGCCCCGGGCGGCATACGTTCCGCCCTGCTCTGGACGACAGGCCTCGCCGCCCTGGCCCTCTCCGTGGCGGTGGCCGTCACCATCGGCCCCGCGGACATCTCCGTACCGGACGTGTGGTCGGCGGTGGCGGCCCACCTCGGCTGGGGAGAGGCGACGCTGACGCCGATCAGGGACGGCATCGTATGGAACCTGCGCATGCCGCGCACGCTTCTCGCGGCGGTATGCGGCGCGGGCCTCGCGGTCTGCGGAACGGTCCTCCAGTCCCTCCTGCGCAACCCTCTTGCCGACCCCTTCGTACTCGGCGTCTCCTCGGGGGCGTCCACGGGCGCGGTCGCGATCGTCGTCCTGGGGGTCGGCGGGGGAGTGGTGTCGGTCTCGGCGGGAGCCTTCGTAGGGGCCGTCGTCTCGTTCGCACTGGTCCTCCTCCTGAGCCACACCCTGGGCGGAAGCGCCGACAGGGTGGTGCTGTCAGGAGTGGCGGCGATGCAGCTGTTCTCTGCCCTCACCTCGTTCGTGATCCTGACGTCGGGCGACGCGGAGACGACGCGGAGTGTCCTGTTCTGGCTGCTCGGCTCGTTGAGCGGGGTGGGCTGGACGGACGTCTGGCTGTGCGCGGCGGTGCTCTTCGTGGCCCTCGCGATCTGCCTGACGCAGGCCCGCACGCTGGACGCGTTCGTGTTCGGCCAGGACGCGGCGGCGACGCTGGGCGTACACGTGGCTCGCACCCGCCTGCTGCTCCTCTCCATAACGGCCCTCCTCACGGCGGCCCTGGTGAGCAGCGCGGGCGCCATCGGCTTCGTGGGCCTGGTCCTGCCGCACGCGGCCCGCGTCCTTGTCGGCGCCGGGCACGCACGTCTGCTCCCGGTCACGGCGCTCGCGGGCGCGGTGTTCCTGGTGTGGGTGGACACGCTGGCCCGCACGGTCCTGGACCCCCAGGAGGTGCCGGTGGGGGTGGTGACGTCCCTGATCGGCGTCCCGGCGTTCGTCCTGGTCCTCTACCGCACGAGGAAGACGACATGACCCCGCACACCGAACCAGGCCTACGGGCGGACCGGGTCACCAGAACGACCGCAGGCCACCTCATCATCGACGGGGTGACCCTGGCCCCACCCCCCGGAGCCACGGTCGGCCTGCTGGGCCCGAACGGCTCGGGCAAGTCAACTCTCCTGCGCATCCTGGCGGGCGTCCTGGCTCCGACATCCGGGGTGGTCACCCTGGACGGCACGCCACTGCGCGACGCGGGCCGCCGCACGGTGGCGCGCAGGTTGGCGATGGTGGACCAGGAGGCCACGACACAGGTCGAGCTGTCGGTGGAGGAGGTCGTACGCCTGGGCCGCATCCCGCACCGCAGAGCGTGGTCGCTCCAGAGCCCCGAGGACGAGAAGGCGATAAGGGAGGCCCTGACCAGCACAGGCCTGTCCCACCGGGCCACCCAGTCCTGGCACACCCTGTCAGGCGGCGAACGCCAACGGGTCCAGATAGCAAGGGCGCTGGCCCAAACCCCCCAGGAGCTCCTCCTCGACGAACCGACCAACCACCTGGACATCCACCACCAACTGGACCTCCTGACCCTGGTGGCGAACCTCCCCCTGACGAGCGTCATAGCCCTGCACGACCTGAACCTGGCAGCGATGTTCTGCGACCACGTACTGGTCCTAAGAGAGGGCACGGCCCACGCGTCAGGCACCCCCGCAGAGGTGATCACGGAGGAGCTGATAGCAAAGGTGTACGGGGTGAGGGCGGAGGTGACAACGCCGGATGACGGCCCGGAGCCGCGCCCGTCGATCCGCTTCCTGCGCGGATGAGTTCCTCCGGCGACGGCTCAGCCCAGGGGATGCCGCCTATTGGGGCCGAGGCTCGTCGAGGTACTGGTCGGCCCAGGCGCTGATGATGTGAGCGGCCCGCTGCGCCTGCCCTCGCGCGGTCAACAGATGGTCCGCGCCTTCGAGCGAGATGAAGCTTCGCGGGTGCCGTGCCTCCTGGAAGATCTCCGCGGCATTGGAGATGTCGACGGTGGAGTCGGTGGGGGAATGCGCCACGAGGAGCGGAAGGTCCACCTCGCCGATCCGGTCGCGCAGGTGAGCCCGGCGCACGTCCTCGACGAAGGCGCGCTTGAGAACCAGAGTCCTCCCGCCGACGAACCACTCGTGCGCCCCGTCACTCAGGACGCGATCCAGGACCGAGTCGTACTGCCGCTCGACGTGACTGGGATCGACGGGCGCCGCGATCGTGGCCAGCGCGCGGAGGCCGACGATCTCGTGCGCGGCGGCGATCGCGGCGGCGCCTCCCCACGAGTGCCCCACGAGCAAATCCACCGGAGTCCCTCGCTCCGCCATGAAGGCCGCGGCACGGACGGTGTCCTGCACCTTGACGGTGAAGGAACCGTCCCCCCAGTCGCCCTCGGAGTCTCCGATCCCGAGATTGTCGAAGCGCAGCATGCCGATCCCCTCGCGCGCCAGCTGCTTGCAGACGCGCGAGGCGGCCGGTGACTCCTTGCCCAGGGTGAAGCCATGCGCGAAGAGCCCCCAACCCCGGATCTCGCCCTCCGGCAGGTCGATCACCCCGGCCAGCTCGGGACCGACGACGCTCGGGAATCTCACTTTTTCGTTCTTCATGTGCGGTGCTCACCTAGGCAGGAACTGATCGTGGGGCAGGGAGACGAGAGCGACACTAGCCGGTGCCGACGCGAGACCAACAGAACAGCGGGGCCGCCTCCCCGTTCCGGGAGACGGCCCCACTGTTCACGCTGACGCGGCGTCGGGCTCAGCCGACCCGCGGTTTAGATGTCGAAGTACAGCTCGAACTCGTGCGGGTGCGGCCGCAGCTGGATCGGGGCGATCTCGTTCGTGCGCTTGTAGTCGATCCACGTCTCGATCAGGTCGGGGGTGAAGACACCGCCGGCCAGGAGGTACTCGTGGTCCGCCTCGAGGGCGTCGAGGACCGCCGGGAGGGAGGTCGGGACCTGGGCGACGTTCGCGTGCTCCTCGGGGGCGAGCTCGTAGAGGTCCTTGTCGATCGGCTCCGGCGGCTCGATCTTGTTCTTGACGCCGTCCAGGCCGGCCATCAGGAGCGCCGAGAACGCCAGGTACGGGTTCGAGGACGGGTCCGGGGCGCGGAACTCGACGCGCTTGGCCTTCGGGTTCGAGCCCGTGATCGGGATACGCATGGCCGCCGAGCGGTTGCGCTGCGAGTACACCATGTTGACCGGCGCCTCGAAGCCCGGGACCAGGCGGTGGTACGAGTTCACCGTCGGGTTCGTGAAGGCGAGCAGCGACGGGGCGTGCTTGAGGATGCCGCCGATGTAGTAGCGGGCGGTGTCCGAGAGGCCCGCGTAGCCCTGCTCGTCGTAGAAGAGCGGGTCGCCGTTGGCCCACAGCGACTGGTGGACGTGCATGCCCGAGCCGTTGTCACCGAAGATCGGCTTCGGCATGAAGGTCGCGGTCTTCTCGTTGCGCCAGGCGACGTTCTTCACGATGTACTTGAAGAGCATCAGGTCGTCGGCCGCGGCGAGCAGCGTGTTGAACTTGTAGTTGATCTCCGCCTGGCCGGCCGTGCCGACCTCGTGGTGCTGGCGCTCGACCTGGAGGCCGTTCTTGTCCAGTTCCAGGGAGATCTCCGCGCGGAGGTCCGCGAAGTGGTCGACCGGCGGGGCGGGGAAGTAGCCGCCCTTGTAGCGGACCTTGTAGCCACGGTTGTTCTCGACCGCACCGGTGTTCCAGGCGCCCGCCTCGGAGTCGATGTGGTAGAAGCTCTCGTTCGCCGACGTCTGGAAGCGGACGTTGTCGAAGACGTAGAACTCCGCCTCGGGACCGAAGTACGCGGTGTCCGCGATGCCGGTGGACGCGAGGTAGGCCTCGGCCTTCTTGGCGATGTTCCGCGGGTCACGGCTGTACTGCTCGCCCGTGATCGGGTCGTGGATGAAGAAGTTGATGTTGATGGTCTTGTCGCGGCGGAAGGGGTCGACCCGGGCGGTCGACAGGTCCGCGCGCAGCGCCATGTCGGACTCGTGGATGGCCTGGAAGCCGCGGATCGACGAACCGTCGAAGGCGAGCTCCTCGTTCGGGTCGAACGCCGCTGCCGGGATCGTGAAGTGCTGCATCACTCCGGGCAGGTCGCAGAACCGGACATCTACGAACTTCACGTCCTCGTCCGCGATGAACTTCTTTGCGTCGTCGGCGTTCTGGAACATCCAACTCCTCCTACTCCCGGCCCCCAGGCGGGGACGGGGTTGCAGCTCGTTGTGCGGCCAGTGCGGTGGCACACGCTGGGACCCGACCATAGGGACGGGGGATTTCTCAAGCATGACCCATTTGTTTCGCCGAAGTTAACCGAGCCGGGTTCGAGCCAGGTGTCATTCGCCCTACCCCGCCCGTCCTCGTACGAAATCGGGCGCAGTACCGTGGACGGGTGGACAACAGGCAAGCAATCGGATCGTGGCTCTCCGGCCCTCGTGCGGCGGCAGAGGAAGCGGGCGTCGACTTCGGGTACCGCGGCGAGCAGCTCGGCCTGCCGGAGGAGGGGCCGGGATCGATCGCGCGCCCCGGGCGGCGCATGGGCGCCATCGCCGTCGACTGGGCCCTGTGCATGCTCATCGCATACGGCCTGTTCGCTCGCGGTGACCAGCAGGCGATGGGCAACTGGGCCCTCGGCATCTTCTTCGTCATGACCGTCCTGACGGTCGGCACGGTCGGCTGCACACCCGGCAAGGCCCTCTTCAGGCTCCGCGTCGTCGCCGAGGGCGGCGGCCGACTCGGCATCGGCCGTGTCCTCATCCGCAGCGTGCTGCTCTGCGTCGCCGTCCCGGCCCTGATCTGGGACCGCGACGGCCGCGGCCTCCACGACCGCCTCGGCCGCGCTGTCCAGGTGCGGATCTGAATCCTGTACGGGGACATCCTGTACGACGACGAAGGCCCCGGAACCGATCGGTTCCGGGGCCTTCGTCCACGTAGGTCCGCGTAGGAGATGCCTGCGCTCAGCCTCGCGGCATGCGCGGCGTGCGACCGCGTCCCGCACCCTTCGGCATCGGGCCCTTCGGCAGCGGCATGTTGCTCATCAGGTCGCCCATCGCGCGCAGCCGGTCGTTCGTCGTCGTGACCTGCGGGCCCTGGAGGACGCGGGGCAGCTTCAGAAGCGTCGTACGCAGCTTCTTCAGCGGGACCTGGCCCTCGCCGGTGCCGACGATGACGTCATGCACGGGGACGTCCGAGACGACGCGCGCCATCCGCCTCTTCTCGGCGGCCAGCAGGCTCTTCACCCGGTTCGGGTTGCCCTCGGCCACGAGCACGATGCCGGCCTTGCCGACCGTGCGGTGCACGACGTCCTGGCTGCGGTTCATCGCCACCGCCGGAGTCGTCGTCCAGCCGCGGCCGATCTTGTCGAGCACCGCGGCCGCCGCACCGGGCTGGCCCTCCATCTGCCCGAAGGCGGCACGCTCGGCCCTGCGCCCGAAGACGATCGCCATCGCGAGGAAGGCGAGCACGAAGCCGAGAATGCCGAGATAGATCGGGTGACCGATCAAGAAGCCGATCGCGAGGAAGACACCAAAGGTGACGATTCCCACAGCCGCGATGATGAGACCGATCCGCGGATCGGCCCTGCGGGTCATCTTGTAGGTCTGAGCGATCTGCTTGAGTCGCCCGGGGTTCGCGGCGTCCGCCGCGGTTTCCTTCCTCGCCATGTCGTGAAGTCTACGTGTCCCTGGAGGTGACTACGACGTGCGGGTTGTCATCGCCTCTTCGAGCACGCGCAGCGCCTCGGCCCGGTCCTTGGCGCGACGCCGGTCGTCGAGCACGGACGTCCAGGCGTTGCGGCGAGCGGTGCGCTGGCCGCTGCTCATGAGAAGCGACTCGACGGCACGCAGTGCGTCGGTGACGGACGGGATGGCGGTGGCGCGTACGGGCGCGGCCTGCATGGTGGGGCCCTCCTGAGCGGCTATGGGTAGGGCTGTACGTGGGGTAATTCCAGGGTCACTGATTGGTGTTACCAGGGCGTGACCGACCGGTCAAACACGGATGAAGCCTTGACGCCGGACCGCAAAACATTGACGCGGCCTCTACGGTCCCCCTCACCTGCGGGGACCGTAGAGGCCGCGTCATCTCGGCCACTACTCGTCAGTAGTCGCTTGTGCGCCGATTCACACAGTCGGCTCCCGGTCGGGCTCTCCGGGGAGGGATCAGACCGCCTGCGAGGCGACGTACGCCCCGCGCTTCTCGATCGCCATCTGGTAGAGCCGCCCGGCGCGGTACGAGGAGCGGACCAGCGGCCCGGACATGACGCCGGAGAAGCCGATCTCCTCGGCCTCCTCCTTCAGCTCCACGAACTCCTGCGGCTTGGCCCAGCGCTCCACGGGGTGGTGGCGCGGCGTCGGGCGCAGGTACTGCGTGATCGTGATGAGCTCGCAGCCCGCGTCGTGCAGCGCGTGCAGCGCCTCGCTGATCTCCTCGCGCTCCTCGCCCATGCCGAGGATGAGGTTCGACTTGGTGACCAGACCGGCCTCGCGGGCGCGGGTGATGACCTCCAGCGAGCGCTCGAAACGGAAGCCGGGGCGGATCCGCTTGAAGATGCGCGGCACCGTCTCCACGTTGTGGCCGAGGACCTCGGGGCGGGACGAGAAGACCTCGGCCAGCTGGTCGGGGTCGGCGTTGAAGTCGGGGATGAGCAGCTCGACCTTGGTCTTGCCCTCCGCGCGCTCCGCCGTCATCGCGTGGATCTGGCGCACGGTCTCCGCGTACAGCCAGGCGCCGCCGTCGTCCAGGTCGTCGCGGGCGACGCCGGTGATCGTGGCGTAGTTCAGGTCCATCGTGACGACGGACTCACCGACGCGGCGCGGCTCGTCGCGGTCGAGTGCCTGCGGCTTGCCCGTGTCGATCTGGCAGAAGTCGCAGCGCCGGGTGCACTGGTCACCGCCGATGAGGAAGGTGGCCTCGCGGTCTTCCCAGCACTCGTAGATGTTGGGACAGCCCGCCTCCTGGCAGACCGTGTGCAGGCCCTCGCTCTTCACGAGGTTCTGCATCTTCGTGTACTCGGGGCCCATTTTCGCCCGGGTCTTGATCCACTCGGGCTTGCGCTCGATCGGGGTCTGGGCGTTCCGGACCTCAAGGCGCAGCATCTTGCGTCCGTCGGGTGCGACTGCGGACACATCGGCTCCCTGTAGCTTCGATTCTTCGGCGCACACCAGGGTACGCCCGTGATGTCGTTGGGCTTACGTTCGGCCAACCTCTGGCCGACGGGGTGCATTCCCACGCGGCCCCGGCAGCCCCGGATCCCTAGGCGGTCGCCTTCTCGGTTTCCGGGCTCTCAACCGTCTGCTCGGCCGCCTTCTCCACGGCCCTCGGCTTGAGTTCCGCGTTCTCCAGGACGTCCCGCAGATGCTTCTCGGCGACGGGCAGGACGTCGGCGATCGTGACCTCGCGGCCCAGCTCGTACGAGAGGGACGTCACGCCCGCGTCGCGGATGCCGCACGGGATGATCTTGTCGAACCAGGTGTTGTCCGGGTTCACGTTCAGCGCGAAGCCGTGCATCGTCACGCCCTTGGCGACGCGGATGCCGATGGCCGCGATCTTGCGGTCCTCGCGGCGCTGGCCCGCGTTGGACGGGGCGTACTCCGGGCCGTTGAACCGGGCGTCGAACTCGTCGTCCTGCGTCCGGGGATCGAAGTCCAGGGTCAGGCCACCGAGCGCCGGACGCCGCTCCACCGGGTCACCGAGCACCCATACGCCGCTGCGGCCCTCGACGCGGGACGTCTCCAGGCCGAATTCCGCACACGTACGGATAAGCGCCTCTTCCAGACGGCGCACATGTGCTACGACGTCCACCGGGCGCGGCAGCTTCTGGATCGGGTAGCCCACGAGCTGTCCGGGGCCGTGCCAGGTGATCTTGCCGCCGCGGTCCACGTCGACGACGGGGGTGCCGTCCAGCGGGCGCTCGCTGTCCTCGGTGCGGCGGCCCGCCGTGTAGACCGGCAGGTGCTCGAGCAGCAGACACGTGTCCGGGAGTTCGTCGGCGAAGCGGGCGGCGTGCACGCGGCGCTGCTCGTCCCAGGCCTCCTGGTACTCGACCGAATCCGGGCCGAAGCCAAGTCGGACGAACTGAAACTCACTCACGGCAAGTGCCTCCCTAGAACCTGCACCAGAACGTGCACCAGAACCTGCACCGTGCACATATCGCGCCCCAGCCACTGTACGGGCAGCGGATTCTCGTCAGTCGTCCGGTCAATCCTCACACGATCGGATGAATGCGGGTCGAAGGCCGCTGGGAGGGCGGTGCGGGCCGTTACATTCACGCCGTTCACAGAGCCATAAGGGCTGCTCAAGGCAACGCCCGAAAGGCAGGAGACCGCACAGCTGATGACGGAACGACCTCCGCAGCGCACCCCCAACCGCCAGCTAGCCGCGCTCATCTCAGAAGCCGGGTTCTCCAACGCGGGGCTCGCGCGCCGCGTCGATCAGTTGGGCCTCGAGCACGGTCTCGACCTGCGGTACGACAAGACCTCGGTGACCCGCTGGCTGCGCGGGCAGCAGCCGCGCGGCACCACCCCCGCCCTCATCGCCGAGGTCTTCACCCGGCGGTTAGGCCGCCGCCTCTCCGCGCAGGATCTCGGGCTCGACGCGTGCGCGCCGGTGTACGCCGGTCTTGAGTTCGCGGCGAGCCCCGAAGAGGCGATCGACATCGTCGGCGGGCTCTGGCGCAAGGACTCCGGGAGCCATGCCGAGCTCCGGAAGATCGCGTTCACCCCGGCGGGCCTCGTCGTCCCCAGCAGAGACTGGCTGATCGGCCGAGCCGACGACCGGGTGAGCCGCGGCGACTACGCGTCGAGCGGCGCCCGCGTACCCACACAGGGCAGGCCGGCCATACCGCGCCAGCGCAAGGAGCCCGAGCGCGGCGTCGGGGCGAAGGTGACCAGCGGCGACATCTCGGCCCTGCGTTCCGTCGGCGAACTCTTCCGGGCGCTCGACCACGCGTACGGCGGCGGGCACGCCCGGCAGGCACTCGTGCGCTACCTGGAGCACGAGGCCGAGCCGATGCTGCGGGGGTCGTACGGCGAACAGGCCGGGCGGCGGCTCTTCGCGGCCGCCGCCGACCTGACCCGGCTCGCGGGCTGGACCTCGTACGACATCGCGGCGCACGGCCTCGCCCAGCGCTACTACGTGCAGGCGCTGCGGCTCTCGCAGGCGGCGGGCGACCGCGCGTACGGCTCGTACGTCCTGGTCACCATGAGCCGCCAGGCCGTCTACCTCGGGCACGGCAGAGAGGCCGTACAGCTGGCGCGGGTGGCACAGCAGGGCGTCGGGTCATCGGCGCCGCCTGTCGTACAGGCCCTGCTGCACTCGGTCGAGGCGCGCGGGCACGGTGTGCTCGGCGAGGTCCGGGCGTGCACGGCGTCGATGGTGCGGGCCGAGCGCGCCCTGGAGACGGCGCGGCCGGGGGACGAAGTCCCCTACTGGGCGCGGTTCTTCGACGAGGCACAGCTCGCGGACGAGTTCGGGCACTGTCACCGGGACCTCCAGCAGTACCGCGTCGCCGCCCAGCACGCGGAGCGCTCGCTCCAACTGCGCGCCCCCGGGTACGCCCGCAGCCGGCTGTTCTGCCGGATCGTGCTCGCCACGTCGCGCCTGGGCCTCGGCGAGCTGGAGCAGGCCTGCCAGCTGGGCGCCGAGGCGGCGCAGGCGGCGGGTGAGATGCGGTCGGTGCGGGCGGTCGAGTACGTACGCGACTTCGAGCGGCGGCTGGAGCCGTACCGCGACGCGGCGGCGGTGCGGGGGTATCGCGACCGGGTGGCGGCGTTGGGCTGACCTCCGAGGCGGTGTGTAAGGGGCGGGGCTGCGCAGCCCCGCCCCTTACACATGCGCTCGACCGGGGGTCAGCGCAGCCGTGCGACCTTCTCGGGGGACAACGCCTCGTCCCACGTGATGAGTTCGTCGAGGTCGCCCCGCAGGCTCGCCTTCTCCGTCCCGATGGACCGCAGCGGCAGGGGGATCGACGCGGCGACGGACCCGACCCGCTGACCGTCGGCGTACAGGGTCGTATGCCCCGGAGTCGTCACCCACGTCAGCCGCGTCCAGCGGTCGAGCGGCACCGTGTAGTCGAAGCTGAAGTCGGCCGCGCCGTACCGCGTGAAGCCGACCTTCCCGGTGCCGTGCTGCATCAGCTTCAGCGCGCCCGCCTTGGAACTGAGAAGCACCTGATCCCCGGTCCGGGCCGTCGGGCGGACCCGCACCGACACGGTCCACGGCTCGGCGACGTCGAGACCGCCGAAGCCCACGCCGTCCCGGTCGGAGTCGAAGCGCCACGCCTGGCCGCTCACGCCCTTGACCGGGGTGGGGTTGTTGATGATGTACGAGGTACCGGGGAGACCGCCCGCCACGTCCTCGGCGAGGATCGTGTTGCCGGGACTGCCCGCGTACGTCCAGCCGCTGGGGTAAGAGGCGTCGTCGAACGTCCAGTGGTGGCTCGGCCGGCCCTCGACCCTCGGCGGCAGCGGCGTCGGCGTGGTACCTGGCGGGTCGCCGATGCGGGCGGCACGGGTCCTGAAGTCGGCGAGCGTGTCCGGGGTCGCGGACTTGTTCCAGGCGCGGTCGGCGAGGATCGCGCGGGGGCCCGCCATGTGCTGCTCGAAGTAGCCGTCGTCGGCCCAGAAGTTGTAGTCGGCCCAGTTGGTGACGCCGGAGCCGAGCATGTCGGGGTCGGTGTTCGGCGCCCAGCTGTCGTACATCCAGGGCTCGTCCGGATACAGGTGGTGGTAGTTGTTCGGGGTGTCGTAGAACGGGCCGATGGCGATCTCGTCGTGTCCGGGGATCTCGGGCTCGGCGCCCGTGCCTTCCCAGGTGAGGAAGACGACCGGGTCGTGGACCTTCTGCTGCGGCGCGTCGAGGTGCTCGGAGCCGTTGTAGACGGCCGTGCGCTTGCCGTGCGAAGTGACCACGTCGTCAAGGGTGTTGATGTAGCGGTTGAGGAGGTCGCCGAGCGTGGACACGTCGGGCGCGCTCGCCAGGTGGTTCTTCACGCGCGGGCACTGCGCGAGCTGTCCGGGGACCTCCTCCGCGCCGATCGAGAACAACGGCGCGTCGAACCATCCCGCGAACTCGTCCACGATCTCTTTCGACTTCGCGATCGCCTTCTCGCTGGTCATGTCGATGATCCAGTCGGGCGTGAGGTGCGAGTGCGTGTGCTTGCCCGTGCACGCGCCGGCGCCGGACCCGAAGCCGATGCCGAAGGTCTCGCTGATCACGGTGGCGTGGCCGGGGAGTTCGAGGCCGGGCATCAGCTGGACGTGATGGCGGGCCGCAAAGGCCTTCAGGTGTTCGATGTCGGCGCGGCTGTAGCTGTGGTCCGGGTCGGCGAGGCCTGGGAACTTCGGGCTGTTCAGGCGGAAGCCCTCGGACTCGGAGAGGTGCAGGAAGAGGGTGTTGAGCTTCTGGTCGCCCATCCTGCGGATCAGATTCTCCAGGTAGGAGATCTTCCAGTACTTGCGGCCCGCGTCGAGGTGGACCATGCGGATCGCCTGCGCGGGGCGGTCGGTGGAGCGGGCGCGGGGGACGGCGCGGTGGTCGTCGGCCGTGGAGCGCAGGAGCTGGAGGAGCGTGCGGGTGCCGTAGTAGAGGCCGTGGGTGGACGCGGCTTCGATGCGGATCGGGCCCGCGCTGTCGAAGGCGTAGCCCTCGGCGCCGAGGTTCCCCTTGGCGGTGGGGTTCCCCTCGGCGGTGAGGCTGAGCGTGATGTCGCTGGTGGCCGGTCGGTCCGTGTGGGCGATCCGGGGCGTGATGCCGGTGACCTGCTTGATCTCCGTACGGAGCTGCTCGGCGAGCTTGCGTACGGATTGGCGTGCGGGGCCCGGGAATTCACTGCGGCCCGAGGGGAGCGCGGTGCTGGATCCGGCGCGAGGGTCGATCAGGATGCGGGTGCGCTCGGTGAGCTGCGTACGGCCGTCGAGCGCGGTCCAGTCGGTGGGGCGGGGGACCACGGAGGGTACGTCGACTTCTGTGCTTGCTGCGGCGGTCGGCAAAGATAGACCTCCCATGAATAGGCCGAGGATGAGTGATATCACCGGGATGGTACGACGCACGTGAGCCTCCCGCGGCTTGGCGATCCGGTGGGACCGTAGCCGTGGGATACCTGTGTGGCAAGGGGAGTTGCAGGGGTACGGGTGGGAAAGGGGAAGGAAAGGGGAAGCCCCGCGTGGGGGCGCGGGGCTTCCAGGGGTGACTTATAGGTCGGATGGATCAGTCGTGGGGTGGGGGCGAGGGCAGGGCCGCGGGCCGCCGGGGGCGTCAGGCCGCCATCGGCAGCTGCCCCGTCCCGTACGCGGGGTCCACGCCGAAGTCCGCGAGTGCGGCCCGTGCCGCGCGGCGGCCCGAGTGCAGGGCGCCCTGGACCGTGCTGGTGTCCCGGTGGTCCCCGCACACGTAGAGCCCCGAGAGCAACCGCACCGGGCGGCGCAGATCGTGCGGCGGCATCATCGCGGGCACCGCCTCGCGGGTGTGGTGGACGGCGAGGGATTCCCAGCGGGCGGTCGATGTGCCGTACAGATCGGCGAGATGGGTGAGGACGGCCCGCTCGTCCGGCGGCGGCCCGAGGACCGTCGACGAGACGAGCGCCCGGCCCGCGGGCGCGCGCGACGGGTCGACGTGGCTGATCACGGCCGTGTGCGCGACCGGGCCCGAACGGTCGGCGTCGAGCAGCAGCGCGGGCTCGGCGAGCGGTGCCTCGGGCGCCGCGTGGTGCAGCACCGTCACCTGGTGGAAGGACGGCACACGCAGGCCGGGCAGCAGTTCGGCGGCGGCGCGCGCGTCGGTGGCCAACAGGACGGCGCGGCAGCTCATTTCGCCGTGTTCAGCGGTCGTGACGGAGGTCGTGGATACGGCGGTGACGCGTACGCCGGTGCGGACCGTCCCCGGGGGCAGCGCGGCCGACAGGAGCTCGGGCAGCACTTCGGCGCCGCCCTCGGGCAGGCACAGGCGGCCGCGCGCGAAGGAGTGCAGGGCGAGGTCGGCGCACCGGCTCGATGTCGTCAGGTCCGGGTCGCAGAGGAGCGCCGAGAGCAGCGGGCGCAGGAAGCCGGTGACGGTGCGGGCGGGCAGGCCCCGGGCGAAGAGGGCCTCCGACGAGGGGAGTTCGGGGCGGGAGAGGAAGCGCTTCGGGTCCGTCGCCGCGAGCCTTCCGAGTGCCGTGCCGAGGCGGGCCTGGTCGAGCGCGCCGCCGAGGGGGGTGGTGCGGGGCGCGGTGGTCCGTGCCGCGGACCGTGCCGTTCGCGAACCCCTGGGGGCGCTTGCAAGGGCGCGCGCCGCGGTGAGTGCGCCCCTTGTGCGCCGGGCGCTCGTGGGCTCGACGGCTCGGTGGTGCCGGCCGTCGCTGTGCACCAGGACGCCGGGTACGAAGGGCCGCAGTACGAGTGCGTCGAGGCCGGGCGTGTGGCGCAACTCGGGGTACGACGTGGTGAGCAGCTGCCCGATCCTGTCGAGCCGGAACCCGTCGACCTTCTCCGTCGACATGCGCCCGCCGACGTAAGGGGCGGCTTCCAGGACGACGGTCGTTACACCCGCCCTGGTCAGCTGGTGGGCTGCCGACAGTCCCGCGACCCCGGCTCCCACGATGACGACATCCGCATGGTGCGCAGGCTCTAGCACGTGCCCCTCCCCGAGGTTGCGCGGCTGCTGGGGACGTCATGCCCTCAACAGGGCTCCGGAATCACCGAGTTCCGCATGAGGGTAGGAGCACGAACGGTCGGGGTCAGTCGCGCATCGACCGAGCACGGTCGCACGCCGGTCGCACGCGATCGCAGAAGCATCGCAGAAGCATCGCAGAAGCGAAGAACACGATCGAAGGCCTTCTTCCGCAGGCCGTCTACCGCAACGCCGCGCGGATCGTCTCCTCGATGCCCGGGAACGCGAACGAGAAGCCCGACTCCAGGAGCCGGGTCGGCAGGACCCGCTGGCTGCCGAGCACATCACCGGCCATCTCTCCGAGCACGACGCGCAGCGCGGGCTTGGGTGCTGTGAAGAGCGTGGGACGGTGCAGCACCCGGCCCATCGCGGCAGTGACCTCGCGGTTGGTCAGCGGATCGGGCGCCGTCAGATTGACCGGACCCGCAAGTGAATCGGTGTCGAGCAGGTGCCGCAGGGCGGCCACCGCGTCGTGCAGCGAGATGTAGCTCCAGTACTGCCGGCCATTGCCGAGGCGCCCGCCGAGCCCCGCCTTGAACAGCGGAAACATCCGCTGCCAGGCCCCGCCCTCGCGCGCCACCACCAGGCCGTTGCGCGAGAAGACCGTGCGGATGCCCGCCGCGTGCGCCGCGGCGGCCGCGCCCTCCCACTCCACGCACAGGGACGGCAGGAAGCCCTCTCCGGAGGGCGCGGTTTCGTCCACCGCGCGCTGACCGGTGTCTCCGTAGTAGCCGATCGCACTCGCGCACAGGAACACCCGGGGCGGCTCGTCCAGCGAGGCCGCCGCCTCGGCGAGTGTCGCGGTGCCGAGCACCCTGCTGTCGCGGATCTCCCGCTTGTAGGCGGCCGTCCAGCGGTGGTCGCCGATCCCGGCTCCCGCCAGGTTGACCAGCGCGTCGCAGCCCGCGAGCCCCGCCGTGTCGACGTACCCCCCTTTGGGGTCCCATCGCACCTCGTACTTCGTACGAGGTGCCCGGCGCACCAGCCGCACCACCTCGTGACCGTCGTCGGCGAGGGCGCGCGTCAGCGCCGTTCCGATGAGGCCGGACGCACCGGCCACTGCGATACGCGACAACCGCGGTGAGGGGGCCGGCTGCTCGGACTCGGTGGGCTCCATGAAGCCATCCTGCCCCGGAAACCCGCCTAAAGGCGTCAGACGCCCGTCGTACAGTGACGCCCATGCCGGACACGCACATACGTACCGCTCTGCCGGACGACGAAGAGGCCCTCGCCCGCATCGACCGCGACACCTGGTCCACCCTGCACGCGGTACAGCCTGCTCCGCAGCCTCCGTACCCGCCGTTCTTCAGCGAACGCTTCGGGCCTCACGACCACTTGGTCGCCGAGCTGCGCGGCGTGGTCGTCGGCTACATACGGCTCGGTTATCCCACCTCCCTCCTCGCCAACGCCCACGTGCGCCAGATCCTGGGCTTCGCCGTCGTCGACGAGGTGCGCGGCCGGGGAGTGGGCCGCGGTCTCGTCAGGGCCGCGGTGGAGGAGGCCCGCCGTCAGGGCGCGCGGCGCATCACACTGCGGGTGCTCGGCCACAACACTCCGGCCCGGACGCTCTACGCGTCCGAGGGCTTCGTGGTCGAGGGGGTGCTGCCGGGCGAGTTCTTCCTCGACGGCTCGTACGTGGACGACGTGCTGATGGGCCGCGTGCTCTGACACTCCGGGGCCTCACACGACCCCCGCCCGGGGTTCGCCACCCGACGGACCGGCCCGGCGTGCGGCGGGCACGCGCGCGTAGGAGCGTGGGGAGGCCGACCGGAAGGAGCGAACCGATGTTCAGGGTCGCCGCTGCCAGCCGGCGGGACAGGGAGGAACCCGGCTGGCTGCGCGGCGCGCCGCCACCCCCCTGGGTGCGCTGGCCTCCGCCCGTGCTCCTGGTCGTCATCTGCGTCATCCAGCTGGCCACTCCGGAGGCGGTCGACCTCAGCTTCCTGCTCGCCGCAGTGCCACCGCTCGCCGCTCTGTCGTACGGCGCCTCGATCACGGCGCTCTTCGGCGGCACCGTGGTGCTGTTGCTCTACGTGCCCGGCTTCGGGCTCGGTCGCCCCGGGGACAGCGATGTGCTGACGGTCGCCTTCGTGGCGCTCCTGAGCATCATGTTCGCCTGGGTACGCAGTCGGCGCGACGCCCAGCTCGTCACCGTCCGCACCGTCGCGGAGGCCGCCCAGTTCGCCGTCCTGCCGCCGCTGCCGGAGCGCGTGGGCCCGGTGCGCTGCGCGGGCCTCTACCGCGCGGCACAGGGCGGAACGCTGGTCGGCGGTGATCTCTTCGACGTGCGCAAGGGGCCCAGTGGCGTACGGGCGCTGGTCGGCGACGTGCAAGGGCACGGCCTGGCCGCCGTCGGCACCGTCGCCGCGCTGCTCGGTGCCTTCCGGGAGGCGGTGCTCGACCAGCCCGACCTGGAGGGGGTCGCCGCCCGGCTCGACCGGCGCCTGGTGGTCGACTCCGAAGAGGCCGAGCACGCCGAACTCTTCGCCACCGCCGTGCTCCTCGAATTCCGGGTCGACGCCCCTGAGCTGCGGATCGTCTCCTGCGGCCATCCGCCCCCGCTGCTGCTGCGCGGCGGGGCCGTCGAGGAGCTCGCCGTGGCGCCGGGGGCTCCGCTCGGCCTGGGGATCGCGGGTGTCGCACCGCCCGAAGAGGTGACCGTGGGCCTGAAGCCCGGCGACCGGCTGCTCGTGGTGACCGACGGGGTGACCGAGGCGCGGGACGCGGGCGGCGACTTCTATCCGCTGACCGAGCGCCTTCCGGTGCTCTGCGCCGACCTGCGGGACGACCCGGCGGCGATGACGTCCGCGGTCTGGAAGGACCTGGTGCGGTTCTCGGGAGGGGTCGGCGACGACGTGGCTCTGCTGGCGTTCTCGCTGGACCTGGAGCTGGGGCTGCGGAGGGATCCGGAGGCGTAGCTGTAGCTCTAGCGGGGGCGCAGGGCCTCAGGTGTCGCTCCTGGGGGCGGCCAGGAGCCGCAGCCCGCCCGTCAGTTCGCGCAGGCAGCGCACCGCGAGGACGGCGGGGGAGCCGGGCCCCTCGGTGGGCGCGTCCGTGGCGGCCCAGGACTCCAGGGCCAGGCGGATGGCGTCGGTGGCGGCCGCGGCCGCGAGGCGTACGTCCAGTTCGTCGGCGTCGTCCCCGGCCAGGCGGGCGAGCACGGGCACGAGCTGCTCCTCGGACTCCTGGTTCACGCGGTACCAGACGGCGCGCAGCGCCGGGTCGCCCTGCGCGGCGCGCAGTAGGCCGCGGGTCCACTCCAAGGACTCGGCCGCGCGGTCGTCCGCCGCGGTCAGCGCGTCGGCGATGGACCGCTCCAGGGCAGTGGGTACCCCGGCGGCCGGGTCGAGATCCGCCAGGTGGGCCCGCCACTCGGCGGCGCCGCCCGCGAGGAGCGGGGCGACCGCGTCCTGCTTGTTGCGGAAGTACCGGTAGAAGGTGCGCAGCGCCACTCCGGCCCGGCCCGCGATCTCCTCGGCCGTGGTGCCGTCCGGGCCGCGCTCGGCGAAGAGCTCGGCCGCGGCGCGGGCGATGTCCAGCTGCGTGGCCGCTTTGCGGCGCTCGGTCAGCGACGGGTGTGTGCTCACCCTCGTAGCCTACGCGCGATTCTCACCCTGATACATGAATTGTCGGCATGGCAAAACGTGCCAGAGGGACGTACATTGAAATCAGATCGGGAAAGGCCGGGTCCATGGACGGATCCGGGAGCCCGGAGTTGATCGGAGGCATTTCATGAACCGCTACGCAGGCCGTCGCGCACTCATCACCGGCGGTGGCTCGGGCATCGGGCAGGCCACCGTCCTCCGGATCCTCGACGAGGGCGGCAGCGTCGTGGCCGCCGACGTCAGCGAGGCGGGCCTGAAGGACACCTCCGAGAAGGCGGGTGCAGCGGCCGACCGCCTCACCACCCTCGTGGTCGACATCGCGGACGAGACTTCGGTGCGCGAGTGCGTCGCCGCCGCCGTCACCGCGCTCGGCGGCCTTGACGTGCTGGTGAACGCGGCGGGCGTGCTCCGCTCCTCGCACACGCACGAGACCAGCCTGGATTCCTTCAACCGCGTCATCCAGATCAACCTGGTGGGCACGTTCCTGGTGATCCGCGAAGCGATCCCGGCGCTGCTCGACGGCGAAGACGCGGCCGTCATCAACTTCAGCTCCACGTCAGCGATGTTCGCCCACCCGTACATGGCGGCGTACGCGGCGAGCAAGGGCGGCGTCCAGTCCATGACGCACGCGCTGGCCAGTGAGTACGGCAAGCAGGGGATCCGCTTCAACTCCGTTCAGCCCGGCTCCATATCCAGCGGCATGACCGACGGCAGCGGCGCCAGCAAGCAGAGCGTGGGCCCCGGTCTGCCCGAGGACGCCGACATGAGCCTGTTCATGAAGCTGGCCCCGGCCATCGGCCAGGGCTTCGCGGGACCGGAATCCGTGGCCTCGGTCGTCGCCCTGCTCGGCTCGGAGGACGGCAAGTTCATCACCGGCACCGAGGTCCGGGTCGACGGCGGCACGCACTTCTGACGGAGGAGAGAAAACGGAGGAGAGAAACATGAGCGACGCAGGCGGGCCCTACGCCGGCGGGCCTGATGCAGGCCAGCCCTTCGTGGGCCAGTCCCTCGCGTGCGAGACCTTCGGGGGCAAAGTCGTCGTCATCACCGGTGCGTCCGCCGGTATCGGCTCCGGCCTCGCCCGGCATGCGGCGGACCTCGGGATGCGGCTCGTCCTGGCCGACATAGCCGCCGAGCGCCTCGCGGGCCTGGCCGAAGAGCTGCGCGCCTCCGGAGCCGAGGTCGAGTCGGTCGTGACGGACGTGTCGGAGCCGCTCTCCGTGGACGCCCTCGCGGACCGCGCGTACGACCGCTTCGGCGCGGTCGACATGCTGATCAACAACGCCGGGATCATGGCGATGGGCTACTCCTGGGAGATCCCCGCCGAGCGCTGGGACGCCGCCCTGCGGATCAACATCGGCGGCTGTGTGAACGGCATACGGTCCTTCGTGCCGCGCCTCCTCGAGCAGTCCACGCAGAGCTGGGTGCTCAATGTGTCCTCGGTCGGCGGACTGCTGCCGAGCCCGCTGATGGCGCCGTACAGCGTCACCAAGTTCGGGACGCTCGCGCTCACCGAATCCCTCGCCTACGAGATGCAGATGAAGCAGGCGCCGGTGCGGGTCTCCGTCGTGCTGCCGGACTCGGTCAAGAGCGAGATATTCAAGGCCGCGCGGCCGGGGGACGGCACACCGCCCGAGATAGCGGGGTTCAACGAACAGCTCCAGGCGCGCGCCGACACCCAGGGCATCACACCCGCGGAGCACGCCCGCCGTGTCTTCGAGCAGGCCGCCGAGGGCCGCTACTGGATCACTCCGCAGCCCGAGATGATCGACGCGGCACTCCAGCCGCGCACGGACATGATCCTTTCCCGGACGAATCCGCGTCTGGACCTGGGCGGGGTCTGAGCGCGGCGCGAGAACGGGCCAGGGCCAGGGGGCAAAGCCAGGGGCAGGTTCATCCGATTGGCGGAGCGTGGATCGCGGGGGGAGCGGGTGGGCCGGAGAGTCGGACCATGCGTGTCTTCCGTGGGGTGTCCGCGGCGCGCGTGCCGCCGGTGGTGCGCGTGGTGCTGGGTTGTGTGCCGGGGGCCGCTGCCGTGGGGTTTCTCCTGTTGTGTGCGTTGTTCGTGGGGCCAGGGGTGCCGGGGGCGTCGGGGCAGGTGAGTGACGGTCCGGTGGCGTTCGCCGGGCTCGGGGAGCGGGCGGGCGTGACCGGGCGGCACTCCGTGATGCCGGCGGCCGCGGCGCCGGTGCGCAGGGCGGTGGACCATCCGGCGGCGCAGCCTCACGTGGTGCCGCGCGCCGAGTGGCTGGCCGGGGCGGTGGGGGAGCCGCCGCCCGCCCGGTATGCCGACCGGGTCCAGGCGGTGTTCGTGCACCACACGGACACACCGAACGGCTACGACTGCGCCGACGCCCCGCGCACCATCCGTTATCTGTACGCCGGTCAGACCGGGGGGAGGCAGTGGGACGACATCGGCTACAACTTCCTCGTCGACCGGTGCGGGACCGTCTACGAGGGGCGTGCCGGCGGCATCGAGAGGGCCGTCGTCGGGGCGCACACGCAGGGCTTCAACCGGGGGTCGGTGGGGATCGCGGCGATCGGGACGTTCACGGCGGGGAGCCCTGTTCCCCGGGCGATGACCGATGCCGTGGCGGCGCTGGTCGCGTGGAAGCTCGGCCTTTCGGGCGTGGACCCGCGTTCCACGGTGCGGCTGGTCTCCTCGAACAGCCTCAGCAAGTACCCGGCGGGGGCGAGGGTGCGGTTCAGCTCGGTGTCCGGGCACAACGACGGCTACTCCACGTCCTGCCCGGGAGCGGCGCTGACGGCCGCGCTCCCGGCGATCAGGGAGACGGCCGCACGGTTGCAGAACCGCTGAGCAGGACCGGTGAGCAGGCAGGACCCCCGGAGGCCCTCGCCCCTCAGTCGCCCCTCAGTCGACCTCGCCGAAGCGTTCCCACAGTTTCGGGTAGCGCTGGGCCATCGCCGCTTCGTCCTCGAAGTCGAGCGGCGTCCCCTGTGGCTCCGTAGGGGCGGGAGCGATGCCGAGGTCGGGGGTGACGACGCCGGTGAGCTGCTCGTACGCCTCGTCCGCGGCGTAGCCGAGCTCCTCCCCGTCACCGTCGATGTCCTCGTCGAAGTCGTCGAGGAGATCCGCGAGCGAGTCCGGGTCGTGCAGGGCTCCCTCGAAGACCTCGCGCCCCTGACCGATCAGCCAGCAGCGGAAGTAGTCGAAGGCGTCGTCACTGGCGCCGCCGAGGAGGACCCAGGAAGCTCCCCACAGATCCCAGCGGTACGCGCGGTTGTAACGCGCCTCGAAGTGACGGGCGAAGTCGAGCACCATGTCCGGCTCAAGCTCGAGGAGCTTCTCGGTGAGCAGGTCGGCGTGGTCCTCGGGGTCGCCCTCGGCGGCCACGCGGGTGCGGTCCACGATCTCCCAGAACTCCGTCTCGTCCATCACGGGACAAGCATCGGTCCTGGGGAGTGGGTACGCACGCGGAGTGCGGCGGATGCGACTGTGTCGTTATGCGTGCACATGCCCGTGGAAAACCCGACAGCAGGTGTCGGCATTGGGTGACAGCCTCAAAGCCATGGACGCAGACATGGACAGCAACCACGCAGGCACGGGCAGCAACCACGCAGACATGGACAGCAACCACTCACCCGCGCATCCACTGGCCGGAAAGATCGCTCTCGTCGCCGGTGCCACCCGCGGCGCGGGCCGGGCCATGGCCGTGGAGCTCGGCCGCGCCGGAGCCACCGTGTACGCGACAGGGCGCACGACCCGCGAGCACACCAGCGAGGTCGGCCGCACCGCGGAGACCATCGAGGAGACCGCGGAGCTGATCACCGCCGCGGGCCGGGAGGCGGGCGGACCCGGCACCGGGATCGCCGTACCCACCGATCATCTGGAGCCCGAGCAGGTCGAGGCACTCGTCGACCGGATCGACCGCGAGCAGGGCCGTCTGGACATCCTGGTGAACGACATCTGGGGCGGCGACGTCCACGTCGAGTGGGACAAGAAGATGTGGGAGCACGACCTCGGCAAGGGGCTGCGCCTGATGCGCCTCGGCATCGAGACCCACATCGTCACCAGCCGGTACGCGCTGCCGCTGCTCGTCAGAAACCCCGGCGGCCTGGTCGTCGAGGTCACCGACGGGACCGAGGAGTACAACGGCCCCCACTACCGCAAGCCCTTCTACTACGACCTCGCCAAGGCGGCCCCGCTGCGGATGGCGAAGGGCCTGGCCGAGGAGCTCGAGGAGTACGGCTGCACTGCGCTCTGTCTGACCCCCGGCTGGCTGCGCTCCGAGGCGATGCTCGACACGTACTTCAAGGTGACCGAGGAGAACTGGCTGGACGGCCGCAAGCAGAACCCGCACTTCGCGATCTCCGAGACCCCGACCTTCGTCGGCCGGGCCCTGGTCGCCCTCGCCGCCGACCCCGAAGTGGCCCGCTGGAACGGCACGTCGCTCTCCAGCGGAGGTCTCGCCAAGGAGTACGGCTTCACGGACGTCGACGGCTCGGCGCCCGACGCCTGGCGCTACATCGCGGAGGTCGACCAGGAGAGCAAGGAGGCGGACGTCACCGGTTACCGCTAGTCGCCCGGGATCGGGTGGATGCCCCCCGGCTGACGGCATCATGGGGGCATGCGCGCTGCCCGCCTCATCAAGATGGTGCTTCTGCTCCAGGCCCGCCCCTCCATGACCGCCGCCGAGCTCGCGGGTGAGCTCGAAGTGTCCGAGCGGACCATCACGCGGGACGCCCAGGCCCTTTCGGAGGCGGGCGTCCCGGTGTACGCGGACCGGGGGCGGGCCGGCGGCTACCGCCTCATCGGCGGCTACCGCACCCGGCTCACCGGCCTCGGACGCAGCGAGGCGGAGGCCCTGTTCCTGTCCGGAGTGCCGGGCGCGCTGCGGGAGATGGGCCTGGAGGACGCGGCATCGGCGGCCCGTCTGAAGGTGTCGGCGGCGCTGATGCCCTCCCTCCGGGACGCCCCGCAGAACGCCTCGCAGCGGTTCCACCTGGACGCGCCGGGCTGGTTCAAGGAGACACCGGCGCCCGAACTGCTGCCCCCGCTGGCGGACGCGGTGTGGGACGACCGCCGCGTCACCGCCCGCTACCGGCGCCAGGACGCCGAGGTGGAAAGGGAGTTGGAGCCCTACGGCCTCGTGCTCAAGGCCGGGGTCTGGTATCTGTGCGCGCGGGTGCCCGACACGGGTTCGTTCCGGGTGTACCGCATCGACCGGTTCACCGCGATCGCCGCCGGTGAGGAGCGCTTCGTACGCGACGAGGAATTCGATCTGCCGGGCTTCTGGGAGGAACGGGCCGAGCAGTTCACGCGGCAGCTCCTGCGCTCCGAGGTCGTGCTCCGGCTCTCCGAGGCGGGCGTACGACAGCTTCCGTACGCCACGGATTCCGCGTCCACGCGCGAGGCGCTGGAGACCGCGGGCCCCGTGGACGAGGAGGGCTGGGTGACGCTGACCCTTCGGGTCGAGAACGAGGCTGTCGCGTATACCCAACTCATGGCGCTGGGCCCGGAGGCGGAGGTCCTGGAGCCGACGACGCTCAGGGAGCGATTCGCAGAAGCGGCCCACAGCATGGCTGATCGCTACCGGTAACCGGGTGGTGGGCGGGCGGGAAGGAATCCGCCGCGAAGCGGCGGCCCAAAAGCGCACCCGCACACAGGAACGGGCCCCCGCCACAAAGGCAGGGACCCGCACCCACATCAAGCATCAAGCCAAAGGCCTACAGCCCATACTTGGCCCGAGCCTCCTTCACCGCGGAGGCGGGAACCTCGCCCCGCCGCGCCAGCTGTGCAAGAGCGGCCACGACGATCGACTCCGCGTCGATGCCGAAGTGGCGACGAGCCGCGTCACGCGTGTCGGAGAGGCCGAAGCCGTCCGCGCCGAGCGACGAGTAGTCCTGCTCGACCCACTGCGCGATCTGGTCGGGAACCTGCCGCATGTAGTCGGAGACCGCGAGCACGGGACCCTGAGCGCCCTCAAGAGCCGTACGCACGTACGGAGTCCGCTCCTCGCCGCGCAGGATCGCCTCGTCCGCCTCCAGGGCGTCGCGGCGCAGCTCGGTCCAGGAGGTCGCGGACCACACGTCGGCGGCCACACCCCACTCCTCGGCGAGCATCTTCTGGGCCGCGAGGGTCCAGTGAATGGCCGTACCCGAACCGATCAGCTGGATGCGCGAGGCGTTGGCGGCAGGCGAAAGACCCGCCGTCTCAGCCGTGTTGAAGCGGTAGAGACCGCGCACGATGCCCTCGTCCACACCCGCGGGCTTCGCGGGCTGCGGCATCGGCTCGTTGTAGACGGTGAGGTAGTAGAAGACGTTCTGGTCCTCACCGGGGGCGGCCTCGCCGTACATCCGGCGCAGACCGTCCTTGACGATCGCCGCGACCTCGTAGGCGAACGCCGGGTCGTACGACATGGCGGCGGGGTTCGTCGCGGCGATCACCGGCGAGTGGCCGTCCGCGTGCTGGAGACCCTCACCCGTCAGCGTCGTACGACCGGCGGTGGCGCCGACGAGGAAGCCGCGGCCGAGCTGGTCGCCGAGCTGCCACATCTGGTCGGCGGTCCGCTGCCAGCCGAACATCGAGTAGAAGATGTAGAACGGGATCATGGCTTCGCCGTGCGTCGCGTACGACGTCGACGCGGCGATGAAGTCCGCCATCGAACCGGCCTCGGTGATCCCCTCGTTGAGGATCTGGCCGTCCTTCGCCTCGCGGTAGTACATCAGCTGGTCGCGGTCGACCGGCTCGTACGTCTGGCCCTTGGGCGAGTAGATGCCGAGCGACGGGAAGAGCGACTCCATGCCGAAGGTGCGCGCCTCGTCGGGGACGATCGGCACCCAGCGCTTGCCGGACTCCTTGTCGCGGATCAGGTCCTTGACGAGGCGTACGAAGGCCATGGTCGTCGCCATCGACTGCGAGCCGGAGCCCTTGTCGAACGACGCGAACGACTTGTCGGCCGGTGCGGGCAGCGGCCCGATCGGCTGCGTGCGGCGGGCCGGGGCAGGACCGCCGAGGGCGGCACGGCGCTCCTGGAGGTAGCGGACCTCGGGGGAGTCGGCGCCGGGGTGGCCGTAGGGCACCACGCCGTCGACGAAGTCACTGTCCGAGATCGGCAGCTCAAGGAGGTCGCGCATGTCCTTGAACTCGTCCACCGTGAGCTTCTTCATCTGGTGGTTGGCGTTCTTGGACTCGAAGCCCTTGCCGAGCGTGAAGCCCTTGACCGTCTGCGCGAGGATCACGGTCGGCGCGCCCTTGTGGGTGAGCGCCGCGCGGTAGGCCGCGTAGACCTTGCGGGCCTCGTGGCCGCCGCGCGAGAGGTGGAAGCACTCGCTGATCTTGTCGTCGCTGAGCAGCTTGCCCAGCTCGACGAGCGCGGGCTCGGAGCCGAAGAAGTGCTCGCGGATGTAGGCGGCGTCGCGCGTCGCGTACGTCTGGAACTGCGCGTCCGGTACCTCGCGCAGGCGGCGTACCAGGGCGCCGTTGGTGTCGAGCTGGAACAGCTCGTCCCAGGCGTTGCCCCACAGGACCTTGATGACGTTCCAGCCCGCGCCGCGGAACTGGGCCTCCAACTCCTGGACCACGCGGAAGTTGGCGCGGACCGGGCCGTCGAGGCGCTGCAGGTTGCAGTTGATGACGTACGTGAGGTTGTCGAGACCCTCACGCGCGGCGAGCGCGAGGGCCGCCGTCGACTCGGGCTCGTCCATCTCGCCGTCACCGAGGAACGCCCACACGTGCGAGGCGGAGACGTCCTTGATGTTGCGGTTGGTGAGGTAGCGGTTGAAGCGCGCCTGGTAGATCGCCGACAGCGGGCCGAGGCCCATGGAGACGGTCGGGAACTCCCACAGCCAGGGCAGACGGCGCGGGTGCGGGTAGGACGGCAGGCCGTCCCCGCCCGACTCGCGGCGGAAGTTGTCGAGCTGCGCCTCGTTCAGACGGCCGTCGAGGAAGGCGCGGGCGTAGATGCCGGGGGAGGCGTGGCCCTGGATGTAGAGCTGGTCGCCGGACCCGTCACCCTCCTTGCCCTTGAAGAAGTGGTTGAAGCCCGTCTCGTACAGCCAGGCGGCGGAGGCGAAGGTGGCGATGTGGCCGCCGACGCCGTATTTGCTGCCCCGGGTCACCATCGCGGCCGCGTTCCAGCGGTTCCACGCGGCGATCCGCTGCTCCATCGCCTCGTCGCCCTCGATCGCCGGCTCGGCGGAGGTGGGGATGGTGTTGACGTAGTCGGTCTCAAGGAGCTTGGGCAGCGCCAGGCCCGCGCCCTCGGCGCGCTCCAGCGTGCGCCGCATCAGGTATGCGGCTCGGTGCGGCCCGGCCGCCTGGGTAACGGCGTCCAGGGAGGCCTGCCATTCGGCGGTCTCCTCGGGGTCGCGGTCCGGGAGCTGGTCGAGCTCGCTCGGCTGGATTGCGGAGGGGTCGGTCATGTCGCCGCCTTCCTGAGTCGGAGGGGGTCCCCTGTTCGGTAAGGGGTGGGGGTGCCCTAGGTCTTTGGCAGGACAGGGCGTGGAGCTCTGGTGAGAGCCCGTCGGAGACTCTAACTCCGTGATCGATGATCGATCAAAGGGTTGAAGGCGAAAACTGCTTCATATTGAGAAAGTAGGCATCCGGTGCCATTAATGCGGGCACGCGGTGCCTTCGATTCGAAGGATCCTTGCAGGTGAGAGCACGTATGAGCGCCCGCGTGCTCCTACGTCAGGCGCGCGGCGCGCAGCCAAGGACGTGGGCCTTCACCAGCTCCGCGATCGCGGGATCCCGCCGCTGGAACGCCGAGACGAGTGCTTCGTGCTCCTCGGCGTACGACTGCTGCACCGTCCCGAGCCACCGGATCGAAAGCGCGGTGAAGACCTCGATGCCGAGGCCCTCCCAGGTGTGCAGCAGAACGGAGTTGTCCGCGGCCCGCACCAACTCCCGGTGGAAACCGACCGTGTGGCGCACCTGGGCGGTGCCGTCGGAGGCCCGGTCCGCCTCGTACAGGGCGGCGACATGGGGTTCGAGAGCCGAGCAGTCGTCGGCCAGGCTCTCCGCCGCCAACTCGGCGGCGATGGCCTCCAGACCCGCACGGACGGGGTAGCTCTCCTCCAGGTCCGCCGCGGTCAAGTTCCGTACGCGCACGCCCTTGTTGGGAGCCGACTCGATGAGCCGCAGCGTCTCCAGCTCCCGCAGCGCCTCCCGTACGGGGGTCTGCGAGACCTCCAGCTCCACGGCGATGCGCCGCTCCACGATCCGCTCGCCCGGCTGCCAGCGCCCGCTGACGATCCCCTCCACGATGTGCTCGCGGATCTGTTCGCGCAGCGAGTGAACGACGGGCGCGGTCATGTGGGCTCCTCCGGCGGGGGCAGCGCCCCAGGGCGTGGTGACCCCTAGACAATACGGCGACGCCCCCGCTCGGAAACCTCCGAACGGGGGCGTACGCGCTGATGAGACGAGTCTTACAGCCCTGGGGGCCGCAGCACCAGCGGCGGAACTACAGGCCGAGCTCGACCTCGAACTCGCCGGCCTCAAGGATCGCCTTGACCGTGGTCAGGTAGCGGGCGGCGTCCGCGCCGTCCACCAGACGGTGGTCGTAGGAGAGCGAGAGGTACGTCATGTCACGGACGGCGATGGTCTCGCCGAGGTCCGGGTGGTTGATGACGACCGGACGCTTCACCGTGGCACCGATGCCGAGGATCGCGGCCTGGTTCGGCGGCACGATGACCGTGTCGAACAGGGCACCGCGCGAACCGGTGTTGGAGACCGTGAAGGTGGCGCCGGACATGTCGTCCGGGGTGAGGCCACCGCCACGGGCCTTGCCCGCGAGCTCGGCGGTCTTCTTGGAGATACCGGCGATGTTCAGGTCACCCGCACCCTTGATGACCGGCGTCATCAGACCCTTCTCGGCGTCAACGGCGATGCCGATGTTCTCCGAGTCGAAGTACGTGATGGTGCCTTCGTCGTCGTTGATCCGGGCGTTGACGACCGGGTGGGCCTTCAGCGCCTGAGCGGCGGCCTTGACGAAGAACGGCATCGGGGAGAGCTTGACGCCCTCACGGGCCGCGAACGCGTCCTTCGCCTTGGCGCGCAGCTTCATCAGCTTCGTGATGTCGACCTCGACGACCGAGGTCAGCTGGGCCTGCGAGTGCAGCGCCTTCATCATGTTGTCGCCGATGACCTTGCGCATGCGGGTCATCTTGACCGTCTGGCCGCGGAGGGGAGAGGCCTCCAGGGCCGGGGCCTTCGAGGCGGCCGGGGCGGCGGCAGCGGGAGCCGGAGCGGTCTTCTTGGCCTCGGCGGCCGCGATGACGTCCTGCTTGCGGATGCGGCCACCGACGCCGGTGCCCTTGACGTCCGCCAGGCTCACGCCGTGCTCGCCCGCGAGCTTGCGGACCAGCGGCGTGACGTACGCACCGTCGTCGGACGGGGAGGCCGGGGCGGCCGGTGCGGCAGGCGCCGACGGAGCCGGAGCGGCGGGCTGAGCCGGGGCGGGCGCGGCCGGAGCGGGCTGAGCCGGAGCGGCCGGAGCCGCGGGCTGGGCCGGAGCGGCGGCGGGCGCGGCAGGCTGCGCGGGAGCCGGGGCGGCCTCCTGCTTGGGGGCCTCCTGCTGCGCGGGGGCGGCCGGGGCCTCCTGCTTGGCCGGGGCCGGAGCGGCACCGGGAGCACCGATGACGGCGAGCTTGGCGCCGACCTCAGCGGTCTCGTCCTCGCCCACGACGATCTCGAGCAGCACGCCCGCGGCCGGGGAGGGGATCTCGGTGTCGACCTTGTCCGTGGAGACCTCGAGCAGGGGCTCGTCCTCCGCGACCTCCTCGCCGACCTCCTTCAGCCAACGCGTGACGGTGCCCTCGGTGACCGACTCGCCCAGTGCGGGCAGCGTGACGTCGGTGCCGGAGGCGCCACCGGCCGGAGCGGCCGGAGCGGCAGGGGCCTCGGCGGCGGGAGCCGGAGCCGCGGGGGCCTCGGCGGCCGGGGCCGGAGCCTCGGCCTGAGCGGGCTCGGCGGCCGGGGCGGACTCGGCGGCGGGGGCGCCGCTGCCGTCGTCGATGACGGCCAGCTCGGCGCCGACCTCGACGGTCTCGTCCTCGGCGACCTTGATGGAGGCCAGGATGCCTGCGGCCGGGGAGGGGATCTCGGTGTCGACCTTGTCGGTCGAGACCTCGAGCAGCGGCTCGTCGGCCTCGACGCGCTCGCCCTCGGCCTTCAGCCAACGGGTGACAGTGCCCTCGGTGACGCTCTCGCCGAGCGCCGGAAGGGATACGGAAACCGCCATGGTTTCAGTTGCTCCTTACGAAATTGCGGAAGTCTAGGTCGTCGCGCCCGAAAAACTGAGGGGGCTCAGTCGTGGGAGTGCAGCGGCTTGCCCGCGAGGGCCAGGTGAGCCTCGCCCATCGCCTCGTTCTGCGTGGGGTGGGCGTGGATGAGCTGGGCGACCTCGGCGGGCAGCGCCTCCCAGTTGTAGATCAGCTGGGCTTCGCCGACCTGCTCGCCCATGCGGTCGCCGACCATGTGGACGCCGACCACGGCACCGTCCTTGACCTGGACGAGCTTGATCTCGCCCGCGGTCTTGAGGATCTTGCTCTTGCCGTTGCCCGCCAGGCTGTACTTGAGGGCGACGACCTTGTCCGCGCCGTAGATCTCCTTGGCCTTGGCCTCGGTGATGCCCACGGAGGCGACCTCGGGGTGGCAGTACGTCACCTTCGGCACGCCGTCGTAGTCGATCGGGACGGTCTTGAGACCGGCCAGGCGCTCCGCGACCAGGATGCCCTCGGCGAAGCCGACGTGCGCGAGCTGGAGCGTCGGCACCAGGTCGCCCACGGCCGAGATGGTCGGAACGTTGGTCTGCATGTACTCGTCGACCAGGACGTACCCGCGGTCCATCGCGAGGCCCTGCTCCTCGTAGCCGAGGCCCTGGGAGACCGGGCCGCGGCCGATGGCGACCAGGAGCACCTCGGCCTCGAAGGTCTTGCCGTCGGCGAGGGTCACGCGGACGCCGTCCTGCGTGTACTCGGCCTTCTCGAAGAAGGTGCCGAGGTTGAACTTGATGCCGCGCTTGCGGAACGCGCGCTCAAGAAGCTTCGAGGAGTTCTCGTCCTCGACGGGCACGAGGTGCTTGAGGCCCTCGATCACGGTGACCTCGGAACCGAAGGACTTCCACGCCGAGGCGAACTCGACGCCGATGACGCCGCCGCCCAGGATGATCGCGGACTTCGGCACGCGGTCCATGACCAGGGCGTGGTCCGAGGAGATGATGCGGTTGCCGTCGATCTCCAGGCCCGGCAGCGACTTCGGCACGGAGCCGGTCGCGAGGAGCACGTGGCGGCCCTGGACGGTCTGGCCGTTCACGTCCACGGAGGTCGGGGACGAAAGCTTGCCCTCGCCCTCGATGTACGTCACCTTGCGCGAGGCGATGAGTCCCTGCAGGCCCTTGTAGAGGCCGGAGATCACGTCGTCCTTGTACTTGTGGACGGCCGCCATGTCGATGCCCTCGAAGGTGGCCTTCACGCCGAACTGGTCGGCTTCGCGTGCCTGGTCGGCGATCTCACCGGCGTGCAGCAGCGCCTTCGTCGGGATGCAGCCGTTGTGCAGGCAGGTGCCGCCGACCTTGCCCTTCTCGATCAGGGCGACGTCCAGGCCCAGCTGCGACGCGCGCAGTGCCGCGGCGTAACCGCCGCTACCGCCGCCGAGGATCACTAGGTCGAAAACGGTGCTGGCGTCGTTCGCCACGTCACGTCCTCCATGCATGTGCGCCGTACGCCGGACCCCTTTTCTCGGGGGACGACCGGTCTGTCGGCTGGTATCGGCCGCTCTTGTTTCGGCCCTGTGGTGGGGGCCCTGTCCTGCCGAGAACCCATCTTCGCACTTGTCGGCGAGAGGTGGGACGGCGGGCCGGGCTGTGAGACGTCTGATTCGCCACGTCCAGGCGTTACCGAGGCGTATGAACGTACGGATTTCGTTGAGGGCGAAATCGGGCAGGGCCCGGACATCTGGACGTCCGGGCCCTGCCCGCGTACGACAGGTCAGCCGGTCAGCCGAGGTCGCCCGCGGCCGTGCGCTCGGCGAGGCGGACCAGGGTGCGGACCGCGGTGCCGGTGCCGCCCTTGGGGGTGTAGCCGAACGGGCCACCCTCGTTGAAGGCCGGGCCCGCGATGTCCAGGTGCGCCCAGGTGATGCCCTCGCCGACGAACTCCCGGAGGAAGAGACCGGCCACCAGACCGCCGCCCATGCGCTCGCCCATGTTGGCGATGTCGGCGGTGGGGGAGTCCATGCCCTTCTTCAGGTGCTCGGGCAGCGGCATCGGCCAGGAGGGCTCGCCCGCCTCCTCGGAGGCGTCGTGGATCGCGGCGCGGAACGCGTCGTCGTTGGCCATGATGCCGAAGGTGCGGCTGCCGAGCGCCATCATCATCGCGCCGGTCAGCGTAGCCACGTCGACGATCGCGTCGGGGTTGTCCTCGGAGGCCTTGGCGATCGCGTCGGCCAGGACCAGGCGGCCCTCGGCGTCGGTGTTGAGCACCTCGACGGTCTTGCCGCTGTACATCCGCAGGACGTCGCCGGGGCGGGTCGCGGAGCCGGACGGCATGTTCTCGGCGAGCGCGAGCCAGCCGGTGACGTTCACTTCGAGGCCCAGGCGCGCGGCGGAGACGACGGCCGCGAAGACGGCGGCGGCACCGGCCATGTCGCACTTCATGGTCTCGTTGTGACCGGCGGGCTTCAGCGAGATGCCGCCCGAGTCGTACGTGATGCCCTTGCCGACGAAGGCGAGGTGCTTCTTCGCCTTGGACGACGTGTACGAGAGCTTGACCAGGCGCGGCGGGGCGTCCGAGCCGACGCCGACACCGAGGATGCCGCCGAAGCCGCCCTTGGTGAGCGCCTTCTCGTCCAGGACCTGCACCTTGATGCCGTGCTCCTTGGCGGCCGCGGTGGCGACCGCGGCGAAGGCCTCGGGGTTCAGGTCGTTCGGCGGGGTGTTGATGAGGTCGCGGGCGCGGTTGAGCTCCTCGGCCACGGCGGTGGCGCGCTCGACGGCCGCCTTGTACGCCTTGTCGCGGGGCTTGGCGCCGAGCAGGGCGATCTCGGCGAGCGGACCCTTGGCGTCCTTGCCGTTCTTGCCGTTGGCGGAACCGTTCTCCTTGTACGCGTCGAAGGAGTACGCGCCGAGCAGCGCGCCCTCGGCGATCGCACCGGTGTCCTCGGCATCCTCGGCGGGCAGCGCGAACGCGGCCTTCTTCGAGCCGGAAAGGGCGCGCGCGGCGGTACCCGCGGCGCGGCGAAGGGCGTCGGTGCCGTACGTCTCGTCCTTCTCCGGCACCGTGCCGAGGCCGACCGCGAGGACGACCGGAGCCTTGAAGCCGGAGGGCGCGGGCAGCTTGGTCACCTCGCCCTCGCCGCCCGTGGCGCCGAGGGTCTCAAGGACGGAGGCGAGCTTGCCGTCGTACGCCTTGTCCACGGCTTCGGCGCCGGGAGCGACGACCGGCCCCTTGGCGCCCTTCGCGACGCCGACGACGATCGCGTCGGCACGGAGGCCGGACGCGGCGGCAGTGCTGAGAGTCAGAGCAGTCACGGTGGTGAATTCTCGCTTCCGTTGAGTTCCTTGGCCGATGGGGTGGGTCGACCCGCCCGGCGCCAGCCTAGAACGGGCCGGAAAGGCACCGAACATGAGCCTACGCGCGTCGCGCCCATTCGATCGTGTCGGCGCAGATTCATCCGTACGTGGCGCCGCATTTGTGTTTCGGCGGAAGCATCCGCGAATCAGCCGAGGGCCAGGACGACCAGGGCCGTCGTGGCCGCGGTCTCCGCGAGCGCACCGAAGACATCGCCGGTGATGCCGCCGAAACGGCGGACGCAATGCCGCAGGAGGAGTTCGGCGGCGCACACCGCGAGGAGGACGGCAGCGGCGTACCGCACTGCCTCGTACGTCCCGAAGGGCACGGCGGCGAGCGCGGCCAGGGCGGTGGTGAGTGCCGTCGCGAGCAGAGCCGCACCCCGGGGAACCGTTCCTGCCACCGCCGCCCCGAGCCCTTCGGGGCGAGCCGGCGGGACGCCATCGCGAGCGGCCAGGGTGAGGGCGAGACGGGCCGCGGCCGCCGAGACGACCGCGGCGAGTGCGCCCCGGGTCCAGGAGACCTCGTACAGCTGGAAGAGGACGGCCACTTGGGCGAGCAGGACGAAGAGCAGGGTGATGACGCCGAAGGGCCCGACGTCGGACTGCTTCATGATGCGCAGCGCCTGGTCGGCGGGTTTCGCGCTGCCGAGTCCGTCGGCGGTGTCGGCGAGGCCGTCGAGATGGAGGCCGCGGGTGAGCGCCGCCGGGACGGCGGCGGTGGCCACGGCTGCCAGGAGGGGGCCCGCCCCCAGGGCCATGAGCGCGCCGCCGAGAGCGGCCGCGCAGAGCCCGACCACCAGCCCGGCCAGCGGGGCGCACAGCATCCCGGCGCGGGCGGCCTCCCGGTCCCACTTGGTGACGGTGACCGGGAGCGCGGTGAGGGTGCCGAAGGCGAAGCGGAGGCCGTCGGCGGGGGAGGTTCGGGGCACCGCGGAAGGGTACCCCCCAGGCTTTTCTCGCCCTGCGGAACGCAGGACGGCCCCTCAAGATGGCCCCATGGGCGACTGGTGGTACCGGAACATCGTGGAGCCGGGAAAGCTCCCGCTCCTCCTGGCCCTGCTCTCCTTCGTGGCCACCTTCCTGATCACCCGGACCATCACCCGCCTGATCCGCGCGGGCAAAGGCCCCTTCCGGAACATCAGCTCGGGCGACGTCCACATCCACCACGTCGTGCCCGGCATCTTCCTCATGCTCGTAGGAGGGTTCTGGGCGGTCGCGGCCGGCCGGCACAGCCTCGCCTCGATGTTCGCGGCCGTCATCTTCGGCATCGGCGCCGGTCTCGTACTCGACGAGTTCGCGCTGATCCTCTACCTCGACGACGTCTACTGGAGCGAACAGGGCCGCAAGAGCGTCGAGGTCGTGATGCTGACCGCGGCCCTGGTGGTGCTCATCCTCACCGGCTTCACCCCGTTCGGCGTGAACGACCTGACGCCCGAGGAGCGGAGCAACCGCGCGGGCCTCGCCCTGAACGTCGCCGTCAACTGCTGCTTCGCCCTGATCGCCCTGGCCAAGGGCAAACTGCAGACGGCCGTGATCGGCATGGTGATCCCGCTGGTCGCGCTGGTGGGCGCGATCCGCCTCGCCCGGCCGGGATCGGCATGGGCCAGGCGCTTCTACCGCAACCGGCACCGCGCCCGTGCCCGAGCGGGCCTGCGTGCCTACCACCACGACCGCCGCTGGGCGGGCCCGCGCCGCAAGGTTCAGGACTGGATCGGCGGCAAACCCGACCCGGAACTGGCACGTCCACGCGCCCGCCGCTGACGCCGTTGAAGCGCCTCCGAGCAAACGCAGAGCACCAGCACCGCCGCGATCGCCGCCAGATGCTCCTTGCCCGCGAGGTTGTTCTTGACGAACACCTCGGCGACCATCACGGCGGTCACGAGCCCCGCCGTGAACCACGCCCGGTAGCGCCAGCACACGTAGACCGCGAGCCCGACCACCGCGGCGGAAGGGCCCGTGTCGACGACCTGCGCGTCGGACGCGGGCAGCCCCAGCGGGTTGCCGGGACCCCACGCGATGCCCACGCGCGCGTAGAGCGTGCCCGCGAGGGTGGCCGCGTAGCCGATGGCGAGCGTACGCCGCCAACCGACGCAGATCTCCGCGATGCCGAACACCAGCAGGATCTGCGCGAGCGCACCCCAGACGGGCAGGTCGAGCGCGGGCACGAAGAGCGAGAGCGGTGTACGGAGCAGGGCGAGCCAGAGCGGGTCCTCGGCCCGTACGGAGCCGATGTTCTGTACGAACTGGTAGCCCCAGGACTGGTTCTGCACGAACTGGCAGAGGGCGGTGAGGCACACGGCGGCCAACGTCATGGGCGCCGCCCGCCACCGCCGCTCGGCGATGCCGCCCCGCACGGCGGCGTACAGCGGCCCCCACTCGGTACGCGCCAGACGGGTCAGGCGAGTCAGACGGCCCGTGGCTAGGGAGCTCATCGTCGGGACTCCAGATGCTTGCGGTGCAGCCACTTCGGCAGGCCCGGCGCTTCAAGGAAGCCCTCCGCGCGGGCCGACGCGATGCCGATGCGCGGCAGGTCCCCGCTCTTCTCGAAGAGAAGGAAGCGGGGCTCCCAGATCGGGCGGTACTTCGCGTTGGCGCGGTACAGCGACTCGATCTGCCACCACCGTGAGAAGAAGGTGAGCAGCGAGCGCCACAGCCGCAGGACCGGGCCCGCGCCGAGCCGCGAGCCACGTTCGAAGACCGACCTGAACATCGCGAAGTTCAGCGAGACCTGAGTGATCTTGATCTCGGCGGCGCGCTGGAGCAGCTCGATGACCATGAACTCCATCAGGCCGTTCTCGGAGTCGCGGTCGCGCCGCATCAGGTCGAGGGAGAGCCCGCGCGGCCCCCACGGCACGAAGGAGAGCAGTGCTCTCAACTCCCCTTCCCCGTCGGTGCATTCGAGCATCACGCACCGCCCGTCCGCGGGGTCGCCGAGCCTGCCGAGCGCCATCGAGAAGCCGCGCTCGGTGGCCCCGTCACGCCAGTCGTCGGCGCGCTTGAGCAGATACGCCATCTCGTCGGCCGGGATGTCCTCGTGGCGGCGGATCCGCACCTCGTAACCGGCCCGCTTGACCCGGTTGTACGCCTGGCGGACCGTCCGCATGGCCCGCCCCTCCATCGTGAAGTGTTGATCAGGGGCTCCGCCCCGGGCTGCGGTCTCGACGATGGCTTCGTCGCCCAGTTCGAGCGCGTCGAGGCCGTGCCGGGCGTAGATCGTGCCCGCCTCCTCGCTCGCGCCCATGACGGCGGGGATCCAGCCGTGCTCGCGGGCGTCGGCGAGCCAGGGTTCGATGGCGCCGGGCCAGGCCTCCGGATCCCCGATCGGGTCGCCGGAGGCGAGCGACACACCCCCGATGACCCGGTAGGCGACCGCCGCCTTGGCGCTCGGCGACCACACGACGCTCTTCTCGCGGCGCAGCGCGAAGTAGCCGAGCGAGTCGCGCTCGCCGTACTTGTCGAGCAGCTCGTGCAGCTTGCGCTCGTCGTCCACGGTGAGCGGGTCGACCGCCTTGCGCGAGCGGAACGCGGCGTACAGGACGGCCAGGAGGAGCAGCGTGCTGAGCACGTTGATGCTGACGTTGACCCAGCCGGGCGTGGTGATGCCCTCGAACCTCCGGTCGTCGGCGGCCAGCGAGACCAGGCGCATCGTGCCGTAGCGCCAGCGGTCGAGGAACGTCGAACGGCTTTCGTCGTGCGCTCGGTTGGTGACCGTGACCAGGAGCGCGGCGACCAGCGAGGCCGCGAGAAGCCCGCCGACGGCGACGGCCGCGGCGAGCTTCGGATTGGAGCGGTCCCCCTTGGCGTAGAACTCCCGCCGCCCGACGATCAGCGAGGCGACGAAGGCGGCGGTTAGGACGAGGGAGATCCAGTTCTGCGGGTACCGGCGGATCTCCGGGAAGACCATCGCGAACGCGAAGAGCAGCAGAAAGAGCCCGCTGAGTACGAGGTTGAGAATCCAGGCGGCGCGTTTGCGGCGGCGCATCGTGATGGCCAGGAACAGCGTGAACGCGCCGGAGGCGAAGCCCGCGGTGAGCAGATACGGCGTGAAGTAGTTCTCGGTGTTGTGCCGCCGCAGATCCTGCCCGAGGGAGACCCAGACCGCGCTCAGGAAGTTGATGAAGGTGACGGCGCGGAGGTACCAGACGCTGTAGGCCGCGGCGAGCCGCCGCCTACGCAGATCGCGACGGTGCCCGGCAGCAGCAAATTGCTCATCTCCCATGAAAAGGGATCATATGGGCCGTGCCGGGCCGTCCTCGGCTGCGAGCGACCGCGCCGCCTACTCCGCTTCGGGCTCCAGGTTCTCGGCCTCGGGCTCCGGCTCGGCCTCCGGCTCCGGCTTCCGCTCGGGCAGCTCCGCGGAGAGCGCCGCCGCGGCCTGCACCAGCGGCAGCGCGAGCAGTGCCCCCACGCCCTCGCCGACCTGCACGCCCTGTTCGAGCACGGGGTCGAGCGCCATCCGGTCGAGGGCCTTGGCCTGCGCGGGCTCTCCGCTGTTGTGCCCCGCGAGCCACCAGTCCGGCGCCCGGAAGGCGACCCGCTGGGCCACGAGCGCCGCGGCCGATGCCACCACGCCGTCCAGAATGACCGGCGTACGCCGCACCGCGCACTGCAACAGGAACCCGGTCATGGCGGCGATGTCGGCCCCGCCCACCGTCGCGAGCAGCTCCAGCTGATCCCCCAGGACGGGCCGCGCCCGCCGCAGCGCGTCCCGGACCGCCGCGCACTTGCGCATCCACGCGAGGTCGTCGATCGGCGCACCGCCCCGCCCGGTCACCACGGACGCGTCGGTCCCGCACAGCGCGGCGACCAGCGTCGCCGCGGGCGTCGTCCCGCCGACGCTCACATCGCCGAGCACGATCAGATCGGTCCCGGAGTCCGCCTCCTCGTCGGCGACGGCCATCCCGGCCCGCACCGCGGCCTCGGCCTCCTGTGCCGTCAGCGCGTCCTCGATGTCGACGCGCCCCGAGCCGCGCCGCACCCGGTGCCCCGCCACCTCCGCGGGCAGCTCGGCCGGGTCGCAGTCCAGGGCCATGTCGACGACCCGTACGGGCACGTCGAGGCGGCGCGCGAGGACGGACACCGGGCTCGCGCCGGAGAGCACGGCACGGACGAGTTCGGCCGCACCGCCCGCGGGCCTCGCGGACACATCGAGGCCCGCGACCCCGTGGTCACCGGCGAAGAGGATCACGCGCGGTCGCTCGATCGGCTTGACCGGCACCGAGGACTGGGCCGCGGACAGCCACTCGCCGAGTTCGTCCAGGCGGCCGAGCGCCCCGGGCGGCACGCTCTGCCGTTCCCTGCGCTCCTCGGCGTCGCGGCGGACCCCGCCGTCGGGCCGCTCGATCAGGTCGGTGAAGTCGTCGAGATTCAGCGAGCTCATTCGCCGAACAGTACCGGCAGGGCCTGGCGTCGGGTCAGACGGCCCGGCGGCCGGCATCCGCGCGCGGGCGCCGCTGCCGGAGGCGCCACCTCCACGGTGTCGTTGCACCGGTGTTGATCATCCCTTACGTACCGTTTGAGGAGATTTGTCGTGCATCGCCCGACGGAGGAGCCTGCCACGCCCATGGACGCCGCCCAGGCCGCCGCCGCCCAGGCCGAGAAGATCTTCGCCGTCCCGCACGCCACCCGCCGCCATCAGGCACGGGCCCGCGCGATGGGCCGGTTCATCGAGCCCGAGAGCTGGCTGGACATCGAAACCGGGCACGGGCACTTCCCCGCCGTCGCCCAACAGGTGCACCCGTACACCGCCTTCGACGGCCTCGACCTCACCGGGCGCGTGGAGGAGGGCCGCAGGGCAGGGCGCGTGGAGGAGGCACACCGGGGGCTGCTCGCCGACCTGGCGCCCAAGCTCGCGGGGCGCTACGACGCGCTGAGCATGTTCCACTACCTGGAGCGCAGCGCCGACCCGCGCATCGAACTCATCGCCGCCCGCACGGTGTTGCGGCCCGGCGGCCATCTGATGATCGAGGTCCCCGTCCCGCGGAGCCGGTACGCCAGGGTCCTCGACAAGGGGTGGATCAGGCCCGAGCCCTACCACCGCATCCCGCTCGCCGCCCTCCACGCCGAGTTGGAGAGCCTCGGCTACACCGTCGTGGCCACCGACCGCCGCGAGCCGCACATCCCCTTCGACCTGACCGCGCGCCTGGCCATCACCCTTGGCCGCATCCGCGCCGCCGCCCGCCTCGCGGTCCCGCTGCTCGCCGCCGCGGCCCTGCTCGACCGGATCCTCGCCCCCCTGGTCAGCCGCACCCGGTTCTCCAACGCCTACCGGGTCATCGCCCGCCGCGAGCCCACCGCCTGAGCGGCCGTCTCAGCCGCGCAGGGTGAGCGCCTGTCCCGCCACGACAAGCAGCAGGTGCTCGCACTCCGACGCGAACGCCGCGTTCAGACGGCCCAGTTCATCGCGGTAGCGGCGGCCCGACGCGGTCGCGGGGACGATGCCGGAGCCGACCTCGTTCGACACGGCGACAACCGTGCGCCGGGTCGCGCGCACCGCCTCCGTGAGCTCGGCGACCCGCTTGCGCAGCGCCCGTTCGCCACCGCCCGCCCATTCGTCGTCGTCCCACGCGTTCACCTCGTCCATGGCGTACGTCAGCCACAGCGACAGGCAGTCGATGAGCAGGGGAGGGCCGTTCTCGGCGAGCAGCGGCACGAGGTCGCAGGTCTCGGCGGTGCTCCACGATCCGGGCCGCCGCTCCCGGTGGGCGTTCACCCGGTCCGCCCACTCGGAGTCGCCGTTCCTCGTCCCGCCCGTGGCCACGTACAGCACATCGGGGAAGGCTTCGAGGCGGCGCTCCGCCTCCACCGACTTCCCGGACCGGGCGCCGCCGAGGACGAGGGTGCGGCGCGGCACGTCCGGTACGTCCTCATAGGCGCCGACCACCAGCGTCGTCCCGTCCGGCACGGCCCGCGCCCCTGCGGCGGTCAGCCTGCGGGTCAGCTCCGCGCCCGGCGGCACCTCGTGACCCAGATGGACGGCGACGACGTCCGTGGTCGGCCCGATCGCCCCCGTGGCCCGCAGCCGCGCGAGCCCGTCGGGACGCCCGACGACATCGGCGACGACCATCTCGTACGGAGCCTGCTCGTCCGGCAGCCCCGCCGGCGCACCGCCCGGCGGCAGATACAGCAGCCGCTCCCCGTCGGGGCCCGCGACCTCGTACCCCGTGCCCGGATGGTCCATCGCCACCGCGCGCACCCGGTGCCCGGTGAGCAGCGCGAGCTCCCGCCCGTCGGGCACCCGGCCCGGCTGCGGCAGTCCCGCGGGCACCTCCACCGAGGGGCCGTCGTGCGGATGGGAGAGCAGGACCTGGCGTACACCGCCGAGAGAGTGCCCGGAGCGGGCGGCCGCGAAGACGGCGCCAGGGGTGAGGTCGAGCAGCAGGACGCCGTCCACCAGGAGTGCGGTGGCGCCGCGCGCCGAGCCGCCGAGCGCGGTCGCGCAGGCCGCGCAGGGGCAGCCGGGTCGGGGCAGGCCTTCGGGGGCTCCGGTGCCGAGCAGAGTCAGTTCCACAGGAAGATCCTCCCGCGTCGCCGCCGACGCCGCTCGCCCGGCTAGGCTTCTAGCGGCTCACACAGCTGTCGGACCATCGGGAGGCTGGCATGGCGGCATGGACGTGGCGGTTCGAGAAGGCGGACGGGACGGAGGTCCAGCCCGCTCTGACGCCCGAGGAGTTCACGACTCAGGGGGACGCGGAGTCGTGGATCGGCGAGTACTGGAAAGAGCTCGCCGAAGGAGGCGCCGACCAGGTGTCGCTCTTCGAGGACACGGACAAGATCTATGGGCCGATGAGCCTGCACGCCCAGGACGCGGCGCAGGAGTGAGTGACGGCTGAACGTGAGGGGGCGGCCGTTTCGACGGCCGCCCCTTCGCCCGTCCCATCCCTTCCCTACATCTCGCCCAGCGTGACGTCGGCGGTCTTCTCGGAGCCGTCCCGTACGTACGTCACCCGCGTCTTGTCACCCGGCTTCTCCCCGGCGAGTGCCTCGGAGAGCGAGGTGATCGTGGTGATGTCGGAGTCGCCGAGCCTGGTGATGATGTCGCCGTTCTCCAGGCCGGCCTTGGCCGCGCCGCCGTCCTTCTGCGCGTCGACGATGGCGACGCCCGCGGGCCTGTAGTTGTCGCCGAGGACCGTGCGCCCCGTGATGCCGAGGGCGGCCCGGCCCGAGTCGGTGACCTTGCCGTCCTTGATGATCTGGCCGGCGATGGTCTTCACCATCGAGGACGGGATCGCGAACCCGATCCCCGGCGCCGCGCTGTCGCCCATCTGCGGGTCCGTCGCGGCGAGCGTCGGAATGCCGATGACCTGGCCGTCCAGGTTGACCAGGGCGCCGCCGCTGTTGCCCGGGTTGATCGCGGCGGACGTCTGGAGCATGTTCGCGATGGTGGCGCCGGGGGCGCCCTCCGTGCGGGGCTCGCTGACGGTCCTGCCGGTCGCGGAGACGATGCCCTGCGTGACGCTGGACGAGAGGCCGAGCGGCGAACCCATGGCGAGGACGATCTGCCCGACCTCGGCCTTCGTGGAGTCCCCGAACTTCGCGGGCTTGAGCCCGCTCGGCGGGTTGTCGAGCTTGATGACGGCGAGATCCTGCTCGGGGTAGGAGGCGACGAGCTTCGCGGTGAGAGCCTGCTCCCCGGTGGCCGTCGTGACCTTGAAGGTCTCCTCCTTGCCCACGACATGGGCGTTGGTGACGACGTGACCCTTGTCGTCGTAGACGACGCCGGAGCCGAGGCTGTCGGAGGCGTCGATCTGGACGACCGAGGGCAGGACGTCCTTGATCACCTGCTGATAGGCCCCCTCCAGATCGCTCTCCGCCATGGGCGCGGCCTGGGTGGTGGACTCACCGGAGTCCCCGGAGCCGGGGCTTGAGCAGCCGGCGACGAGGAGCGCGGAGGCAAGGGAGGCGGTCACGGTGATGGCACGGATACGCGAGGCATTCATGCCCCGAGTGTCGCGTTCACCCCAATATGCCGCCCCGAAATAGAGGGCCGATCAGGGGGTTGCGGTTCGTTTCTGACGGTGCCGGGAAGCGTCCCGGCTCCTACCCACCCAATCCGCTGCGGGGTGCTCGGGTGGGTGGGCGGGAAACATCCGCCGCGAAGCGGCGGTCCAGTCAGTCCCGCACGCCGCAGACGTGCAACAGAGCCGCGACCCGTCGATACGGGTCGGTCCGCCCGGCCCGCTCCTCGGCGGCGAGCAACGCCGCCAACTCCGCGTCCTCCGGCGGCCGAGCCTCATCCGACGCACCGTCGGTGAAGACCCGCACGCCATACCAGGCGTGCAACGGCGCAGCGATCCCCGAGAGCGAAGCGGAAACGGCATCGAGCCGATCGGCCCGCGCCTCAAGGCCGAGCCGATTGCGGTACACGACGGAGTCGAACGCGGCCATCGCCCCCGCCCAGTCCCCGGCGAGCCCCGGCCGCATGGCCAGCGCGTCAGCGTTCCGTACGAGAAGGGAGAGCAGCCCGCCGGGGGCAAGCATCCGGGCCAGACCCGCGAGCAGCGCGTCCGGCTCCTCGACGTACATCAGGACGCCGTGGCACAGCACGACGTCGAAGCTGCCCGGCAGGAAATGCACCCCGGTCTCGCGCCCGTCGCCCTCGACGATCCGCACCCGCCCCTGGATCCCCTCCGGCTCGACGGCGAGCGCGGCACGCGCCGCGGCCACCATCGCCGGATCCTGCTCGACGCCCGTCACCTTGTGCCCGGCGCGGGCGAGCCGCAGCGCCTGCGTGCCCTGACCCATGCCCACGTCGAGCACGCGCAGCCGCTGCCCCACGGGGAAGCGCCCGGCTATCTGCTCGTCGAGCTGCCGGGTCACCAGCTCCTGGCGTACGGCGTTACGAAGGCCGCCCAGCTTCTGAAGCCACGCGGCGGCCCCGCCGGCGAATCCGCTCAGGGCCGCTCTCCGCGCTTGACCTGCGGCTTCGGCAGTCGCAGACGGCGCATCTGGAGCGTACGCATCAGGGCGTACGCGACGGCGCCCTTCTTGCTCTCGCTCGGGAAGCGCTCGTTCAGGCGCTTCTTCAGGCGGACCGCCGTCGTCACCGAGTCCACGATGATCAGGACGATCACGAAGAGCCAGAGCAGCAGCGCGATGTTCTGCAGCTGGGGGATACGGACCATGCTCAGTACGAGGATGATCACGGCCAGCGGCAGGAAGAACTCGGCGATGCAGAACCGCGAGTCGACGAAGTCGCGCGCGAACTTGCGCACGGGGCCCTTGTCGCGGGCGGGCAGATAGCGCTCGTCACCGCTGGCGAGCGCCTGGCGCTGCTTGTCCATCTGGACGCGGCGTGCGTCGCGCTGCCGCTTCGCCGCCTCCTTGCGCGTCACAGGCGTGTTGGCCACGCTGCGGCGCTGGGTCTGGGCCTCACTGCGCTTGGGCGTGGGGCGGCCCTTCGGGGCCTCGGGGTCACGGGGCTGCTGGGAGTCGGTCACCGGGGCCTTGCTCGCCGGGGCCTTCTCGTCCTTGGATCGGCTACGGAACACAAAACCCAAGGGTACGGGGTGCTGACGCATGGACCCCCGCCCGACGGGGAACGATCCGGCAACACCGGGCGTCTTGATTGTGTGGCTAAGGGGACGTTCCGTGTGGTTTACAAGCGGTTTTCGGGCGGTTCCCGGGGGTGCACCTACTCCCTACGCCTGAGCCCGGCCGGACACAGTCGTCCTTGGGGATGAGCGCATCCGCACGCGAACAGTGCGGTAATGGATGCAGGGCCCGTACTGTGGGTTCTGAGCAGTACCTGGAGCTGGAAGTCCGTCAGAAGGGGGCGCGCGAAGCCCATGAGCGGTGTCATGAAGCGTATGGGGATGATCTTCCGCGCGAAGGCGAACAAGGCCCTTGACCGGGCCGAGGACCCGCGCGAAACCCTCGATTACTCGTACCAGAAGCAGCTCGAGCTGCTCCAGAAGGTGCGCCGTGGTGTCGCCGACGTGGCGACCTCGCGCAAGCGCCTGGAGTTGCAGCTGAGCCAGCTCCAGAAGCAGTCCTCCACCCTTGAGGACCAGGGCCGCAAGGCCCTCGCCCTCGGCCGTGAGGACCTGGCCCGCGAGGCGCTCTCGCGCCGTGCGGCCCTGCAGCAGCAGGTGACCGACCTGGAGACGCAGCACCAGACGCTCCAGGGCGAGGAGGAGAAGCTCACCCTCGCGGCGCAGCGCCTCCAGGCCAAGGTCGACGCCTTCCGTACGAAGAAGGAGACGATCAAGGCCACGTACACCGCCGCCCAGGCGCAGACCCGGATCGGCGAGGCCTTCTCGGGCATCTCCGAGGAGATGGGCGACGTCGGCATGGCGATCCAGCGCGCCGAGGACAAGACCGCGCAGCTCCAGGCGCGGGCGGGCGCGATCGACGAACTCCTCGCCTCCGGTGCTCTCGACGACTCCTCCGGGCTCGCCAAGGACGACATCCAGTCCGAGCTGGATCGCCTCTCCGGTGGTACTGATGTAGAGCTGGAACTGCAGCGCATGAAGGCGGAGCTGGCCGGCGGTTCGACGTCGAAGCAGGCCATCGAGCCGGGCCAGGGTCAGGCCCAGCCCCAGCAGCCGCAGGACACCCCGCGCTTCGACAAGCAGTAGCTCACCGCTCACGTCCGAGGAGGGCGACATGATCGTACGGATCATGGGGGAGGGGCAGGTGAAGCTGGCCGACAGCCACTTCACCGAACTGAACAAGCTGGACGACGAGTTGCTCGCCGAGATGGAGAGCGGCGACGAGTCCGGCTTCCGCAGGACGCTGGGCGCGCTCCTCGACAAGGTCCGGGAGCTGGGTGACGCGTTGCCGGACGACGCGCTCGAACCCTCCGAGCTGATCCTCCCCGCGCCGGACGCGACGCTGGACGAGGTCCGCCAGATGCTGAGCGACGACGGCTTGATCCCTGGCTAGTCCTGGCCGGGGGCCTGCTGACTGACGATGCCTGATCTTCGGCTGAGCTCCGTCTGTGTGGCTGACCTGCCCCGGCGCTTCGCGCCGGATGTCTCCCCCCCCCCACCCGCCCATTACCCAGCGGTGCCGGGCGAGAAGGAGAACTCGACGCGGGGCAATCGGGTGGGTGGGCGGGAAAGATCCGGCGCGAAGCGTCGGAACAGGCATGCCAGGCAGACGGAGCTCAGCCGGAACAAAGGGCAACGCCCCGCAGGGGCGAGCCGGTCAGGCCGGTCCCCGCAGCCCGCAGGGCCCCGTACCGTTCAAGGCGTGACCACTCTCGTGCGAGGCCGCTGTTGGGCCAAGGCGCACCCCCTGGCTGTGGACGCCGCCCTCGCGGCAGCCGTCCTCGTATGCATGGTCATCGGCTCCTTCGTCGAGCCGTACGGCCACGGCGGCGGCCCCACCTGGGGCACCCGCACCCCGGGCGCGCTCAGCCTCGTCCTGATGCTGCTCGGCGCCACCGCCCTGGTCTTCCGCCGCCGCGCCCCCTGGGTGGTGCTCGCGGCGACCGGCACCGTCTCCGTCATCGACCTGATCACCGGAGAGTTCCGCGGCGCCGTCGTCATGAGCGCGGTCGTCGCCCTCTACACCGTCGCCGCCACCACCAACCGCCCCACCACCTGGCGCGTCGGCGTCGTCACCATCACCGGCCTCACCGGCGTCGCGATGCTGGCGGGACCGCTGCCCTGGTACGCCCAGGAGAACCTCGGCATCTTCGCCTGGACCGGCATGGCCGCGGCCGCCGGTGACGCCGTCCGCAGCCGCCGCGCCTTCGTGGACGCCATACGCGAGCGCGCCGAACGCGCGGAACGCACCCGCGAGGAGGAGGCCCGGCGCCGCGTCGCCGAGGAGCGGCTGCGTATCGCCCGCGATCTGCACGATGTCGTCGCCCACCACATCGCCCTGGTCAATGTGCAGGCAGGCGTGGCCGCCCACGTCATGGACAAGCGGCCCGACCAGGCCAAGGAAGCCCTCTCCCACGTACGCGACGCAAGCCGCTCCGCGCTCAACGAACTGCGCGCCACCGTCGGCCTGTTGCGCCAGACCGGCGACCCTGAGGCCCCCACCGAGCCCGCCCCCGGCCTGGCCCGCCTCCACGACCTCGTCGAGACGTTCCGCCACGCGGGCCTCCCCGTGGAGGTCGCCCTCGGCGACACGGTGGCCGGCCTGCCCGCCGGAGTCGACCTGGCCGCCTACCGGATCATCCAAGAAGCCCTCACGAACGTGCAGAAGCACGCGGGAGTGGGCGCCAAGGCCGAGGTCAGCGTCGTCCGCGTAGGACCGAACATCGAGGTCACGATCCTGGACGACGGAGGCGGCGAGAGGAAGGAACCCAGCGGCGAGAACGACGGCGGCGGGCACGGCCTCATCGGCATGCGCGAGCGCGTCAGCGCCCTGGGCGGCCGTTGCACGGCGGGACCCCGCTACGGCGGCGGCTTCCGCGTCCATGCGATCCTGCCCCTCACGGCAAAGCCGGTCAGCCCGGCAGAGGGAGGGACCGCGTGACGATCCGGGTGCTGCTCGCCGACGACCAGGCCTTGCTGCGCAGCGCGTTCAAGGTGCTCGTCGACTCCGAGCCCGACATGGAGGTCGTCGCCGAGGCGTCGGACGGCGCGGAGGCCGTCGAGCTCGCGAAGTCGCGGGCTGCCGACGTCGTCCTGATGGACATCCGCATGCCCGGCACGGACGGTCTCGCCGCCACCCGCCTGATCAGCTCCGACCCCGCCCTGTCCCACGTACGCGTGGTCATGCTGACGACCTTCGAGGTCGACGAGTACGTGGTGCAGTCGCTGCGCGCCGGTGCCTCCGGATTCCTCGGCAAGGGCGCGGAGCCGGACGAACTGCTCGGCGCGATCCGGATCGCGGCCGCGGGCGACGCCCTGCTCTCCCCGGTGGCGACGAAGGGCCTGATCGCCAAGTTCCTCGCGCAGGGCGACAGTTCGGACGGTGACGGCGGGGCGCGCGGCGAGCGGCTCGACGCGCTCACCGGGCGCGAGCGCGAGGTCCTCGTCCAGGTCGCGGGCGGGCACTCGAACGACGAGATCGCCGAGCGCCTTGAGGTTAGCCCGCTCACCGTGAAGACCCACGTGAACCGTGCGATGGCGAAGCTGGGCGCCCGTGACCGGGCGCAACTCGTCGTCATTGCCTACGAATCGGGCCTGGTACGTCCAAGGGTGGAGTGATTGCGGACGCGACGTACTGCACCCGCAGTATGCGCCGCGTCAGAACGGGTCCTCGGAGTGACGAATCCTGCTCTGGACATGGCAGATCGTGTAGGGGGCACCGGCCTGCCGGTGCCTGTTCCTGCGCAGTACGCCACAGAGAGAGACCACCATGTCCTGGCTGTCCCGCTTCAGCCTCGCCCAACGGGCCCTAGTCGGGCTGATATCCATCATCGCGCTGGTCTTCGGCGCGATCGCGATCCCTCAGCTCAAGCAGCAGCTGCTGCCCTCCATCGAACTCCCGATGGTGTCCGTCCTGGCCCCGTACCAGGGCGCGTCCCCCGATGTGGTCGAAAAGCAGGTCGTCGAACCTCTCGAGTCCTCGATCGACGCGGTCGACGGCATCACCGGCATCACCTCCACGGCGAGCGAGGGCAACGCCGTGATCATGGCCCAGTTCGACTACGGCAGCGGCTCCAAGCAGCTCGTCGCCGACGTCCAGCAGGCCGTGAACCGCGCCGGGGCCGAGCTCCCGGACGACGTCGACCCGCAGGTCATCGCGGGCTCCACGGACGACATCCCGACCGTGGTCCTCTCCGTCACCTCCGACAAGGACCAGCAGGCGCTCTCCGACCGGCTCGACCGCACCGTCGTCCCCGCCCTGGAGGACATCGACGGCGTCGGCCAGGTCACCGTCGACGGCGTGCGCGACCTCCAGGTCGACGTCACCCCCGACGACAGGAAGCTGGCGAAGGCGGGCCTGACCCCGGCCGCGCTCGGCCAGGCGCTCCAGGCCGGCGGCGCCACGCTCCCCGCGGGCTCCTTCGACGAGGACGGCAAGAACCGCACCGTCCAGGTCGGCGGCGGCTACAGCTCCCTGAAGCAGATCCAGGACCTGATGGTCACCCCCGAGGCCGAGCCCGGGGAGCGCCCGGGGAAGCCGGTGCGCCTCGGTGACCTCGCCACGGTGAAGCAGCAGCCGTCCGAGGCCACGTCCATCACGCGCACGAACGGCAGGCCCAGCCTCGCCGTCGCGATCACGATGGACCAGGACGGCAGCGCCGTCGCCATCTCCGACGCGGTCAAGGACAAGCTGCCCGACCTGCGGGGGGACCTGGGCGCGGGCTCCGACCTGACGGTCGCGAGCGACCAGGGCCCCGCGGTCTCCAAGTCCATCGACGGACTCACCACCGAGGGCGCGCTCGGCCTGGTCTTCGCGGTCCTGGTCATCCTGGTCTTCCTGGCGTCGATCCGCTCGACGCTGGTCACCGCGGTCTCCATCCCGCTCTCGGTCGTCCTCGCCCTGATCGTGCTGTGGACGCGGGACCTCTCCCTCAACATGCTCACGCTCGGCGCGCTGACCATCGCCATCGGCCGCGTCGTCGACGACTCGATCGTGGTCCTGGAGAACATCAAGCGCCATCTCGGATACGGCGAGGAGCGCGAGGCCGCGATCATCACGGCGGTCAAGGAGGTCGCGGGCGCGGTTACGTCCTCGACCCTGACCACGGTCGCGGTGTTCCTCCCCATCGGCCTGGTCGGCGGCATGGTGGGCGAGCTCTTCGGCTCCTTCTCGCTGACGGTCACGGCGGCGCTCCTCGCCTCCCTGCTCGTCTCGCTGACGGTCGTGCCGGTTCTCTCGTACTGGTTCCTGCGTCCCCCCAAGGACGTGCGCGGCGCCGACCCGGAGGAGGCGCGCCGCAAGGCCGAGGAGAAGGAGGCGAAGAGCAGGCTCCAGCGCTTCTACGTCCCCGTGCTCCGCTTCGCGACGCGGCGCCGCTTCACCAGCCTCGTCATCGCGATCGTGGTCCTCGTGGGCACGTTCGGCATGGCGCCGCTCCTGAAGACCAACTTCTTCGACCAGGACGAGCAGGAAGTCCTGACCATCAAGCAGGAGTTGAAGCCGGGCACGAGCCTGGCGGCGTCCAACGCCTCGGCCAAGAAGGTCGAGAAGATGCTGGACGGCCTGGACGAGATCAAGGACTACCAGGTCACGGTCGGCTCGTCCGGCTTCATGGCGGCGTTCGGCGGCAGCACGGACACCAACCAGGCGTCCTACACCCTGACGCTCAAGGACAAGGCGGCGTACGACACGACGCAGGACAAGGTCGAGGAGGAGCTCGGCAAGCTCTCCGGCATCGGCCAGACGTCCATCGCGGCCGGTGACGGCTTCGGCAGCCAGGACCTGAGCGTGGTCGTCAAGGCCGCCGACGGCGACGTGCTGCGCAAGGCGTCCGAGGAAGTGCGCGACGAGGTCGCGAAGATCGACGACGTCACGGACGTCCAGAGCGACCTGTCGCAGAGCATCCCGCGGATCTCGGTCAAGGCCAACGCCAAGGCCGCGGCGGCCGGTTTCAACGACACCACCCTCGGCCAGGCCGTCGCCCAGGCGGTCCGCGGCACCCAGAGCGGCAAGGCGATCCTGGACGACACCGAGCGCGACGTCGTGGTGAAGTCGGCGAAGCCGGCGAAGACCCTCGCCGAGCTGCGGGGGCTCAACCTCGGCACGGTGAAGCTGGGCGACATCGCCGACGTGAAGCTGGTGGACGGACCGGTCTCGATGACCCGCATCGACGGCGCCCGCGCCGCGACGATCACCGCGAAGCCGACCGGCGAGAACACCGGCGCGGTCAGTGCCGAACTCACCAAGAAGCTCGACGCGCTGAAGCTGCCGGACGGCGCCACAGCGTCCATCGGCGGTGTCTCCGAGGACCAGGACGAGGCGTTCGCGTCGCTCGGCCTCGCGATGCTGGCGGCGATCGCGATCGTCTTCATGCTGCTCGTGGCGACGTTCCGCTCGCTGGTGCAGCCGCTGATCCTGCTGGTCTCGATCCCGTTCGCGGCCACGGGCGCGATCGGCCTCCTCATCGCGACGGACACCCCGATGGGCGTCCCGGCGATGATCGGCATGCTGATGCTGATCGGCATCGTCGTGACGAACGCGATCGTCCTGATCGACCTGATCAACCAGTACCGCAAGCAGGGTCACGGCGTGGTCGAGGCAGTCATCGAGGGCGGCCGCCACCGCCTCCGCCCGATCCTCATGACGGCCCTGGCGACGATCTTCGCCCTGCTCCCGATGGCCCTCGGCATCACGGGCGAGGGCGGCTTCATCGCCCAGCCGCTCGCGGTGGTGGTCATCGGCGGCCTGATCACGTCGACGCTCCTCACCCTCCTCCTCGTCCCGACGCTGTACGCGATGGTGGAACTCCGCAAGGAGAAGAGGCGCACGAAGCGCGAGGCGAAGCGGGCGAAGGCTGGCGTCCCGCCTCAGACCGCCGCCGACTCCGGCTCCGGGGACCCGGAGCCGGCCAAGGTCTGAGCGCTCCGCCGGCCGGTTCGCTGTCCGCGGGTGGTTCGTGGCTGGTCGCGCAGTTCCCCGCGCCCCTTACGGGGCGCCCGCCCCGAGTTGTGGGCAGGCGTTCCGCAGGGCGATGGGGGTCCCCCCGCTCGAGCGCAGCCGAGAGTGGGGGGAGGGTGGGCACAACGCCGAAGCCGCCGGGTAACCGCTAACCAAGGCGCCCAGCACCACCAGCGACGGGGTGCTCCTCATCCAGAGGGGCACCCCGTCCGCGTACGCCCACTGCGAGTGCCAGCACCGCAGCCCCACTGCAAAGCGTCATCCCGACGAACAGCGGCACGGCAGTGGAGTCCCCGCCGAGCCCCACCAGCGGCGCGACCACCGCGCCCAGCGCGCTCTGGGCGGTACCCAGCAGGGCGGACCCCACCCCGGAGGCGTAAGGGACCCGCGCGAGAGCCAGCGCCGCCGAGTTCGCCACCACCAGGCCGAGCCCGCCGCACACCACGGCCAGGAGCACCAGGCAGAGCACCGTCGTGAGCAGCCCCGCCGTCGTGGCGGCCAGCAGCACGGCCGACCCGGAGAGCATCGCCAACAGCCCACCCCGCAGCAGCGCTTCGGGAGCGACCCGCCCCACGAGGCGGGCCCCCACCGCACTGGAGAGCGTCGCCACCACGGCCCCGCCCGAGAACGCGACGGACGACGCCCCCACCCCCATCCCCAGCACGTTCTGCAGCAGGAACGGCGACCCGGCGATGTAGCAGAACAGCATCCCGAACCCGAAGGTGAAGGCGAGCGTGTAGCCCACGTACGCCCGGTCGCCCACGACCTCGCGGGCCGAGGCCACCACCTGCCGCACCCCGCCCTCGTGCCGCCGCTCCTTCGGCAGGCTCTCCGGTACGCCGACCACCACCGCCAGGGTCACGAGGAGCGACACCCCGGCGAGCACCCAGAACACGCCTCGCCACCCCGCGGCCCCGATCACCGCGCCGCCGGCCAGCGGGGCGATGATCGGCGCGATCCCGGCCAGCGTCATGAGCACCCCGAACAGCCGTGCGGCGGCGGCCCCTTGGACCCGGTCCGCGACCACGGCCCGGCTGATCACGACCCCCGCGGCCCCGCTGAATCCGGTCACGAACCGCAGCGCGACCAGCCACCCCAGTGACGGCGCCACGGCACACAGCGCGGTCCCCGCGGTGCACACGGCCGCGCCCGCGAGCAGCGGCACCCGTCTGCCGTACCGGTCGGAGAGCGGCCCGAAGACGAGATGCCCGAGCGTCATCCCGACCAGGAACGCGGTCAGCGTGAGCTGCACCCCGGAGGCGTCGGTGTGCAGTTCGTCGGCCATCCGCGGAAAGGCCGGGAGGTACATGTCGGTCGAGAGCGGGCCTATGAACGAGAGCAGCGCGAGCGCGGCGGTGAGCAAGGGCATGGCAGAGGGACCCCCGGATTCGTGACGCGGGAAGATGTAGATACTTATATAAGTATCTGTAACGCTAGCATGAGGGCGTGACCGAGCAGAGGAATGTGCAGAGGAATGCGCAGAGGAACGTGAAGAACGACGAGGCCGACCGCAGGCTCCTCCGGCACGCCAGGGAGCTGACTCCCGCGCTGTACGCGCTCTCGCGCGTCCTGCGTTTCCAGGGCATGGAGGAGGCGGGGCTGTGGCGACTGCCGCCGTCGGAGCTGGAGTTGATGCGCTACGTCCACGCGGAGCCGGGCGTGACGGTGAGCGTCCTGGCCCGCGAACTCGGCCTGCACGCGAGCAATGTGAGCGCCACGGTCCGCGGCCTGGTCAACGCGGGACACCTGGAGCGCGAGAAGGACCCGAACGACGGCCGGGTGGTGCGCCTGAAGCCGACCCTCAAGGCGGAGCAGGGTATGGCCCTGATCGAGAACGCCTGGGCGGAGATCTTCGCCGACGCGCTCGCCACCCTCTCCGAGGAGCAGACGGCGGCGCTGGTCGCGTCCGTACCGGCCCTGGAGGCGCTGGGTTCGGCGCTGAAGGAACGGCGCAGGACGACCTAGGAACCGTAAGACGCCGTAAGGGGCGCCCGCAATGGCGGACGCCCCTTACGGACGAGAACAAGCCGAACAAGTAGCCCTACGGCAGCGCGAGCATCCGCTCGAGCGCCAGCTTCGCGAACTGCTCGGTCTCGCGGTCGACCTCGATCTGGTTGACCAGCTTGCCCTCGGCCAGGGACTCCAGCGCCCAGACCAGGTGCGGCAGGTCGATCCGGTTCATGGTCGAGCAGAAGCAGACCGTCTTGTCGAGGAAGACGATCTCCTTGTCCTCGGCGGCGAAACGGTTCGCCAGGCGGCGTACGAGGTTCAGCTCGGTGCCGATCGCCCACTTCGACCCGGCGGGAGCCGCCTCCAGGGTCTTGATGATGTGCTCGGTCGAGCCCACGTAGTCCGCGGCGGCCACGACCTCGTGCTTGCACTCGGGGTGCACCAGGACGTTCACGCCGGGTATCCGCGCGCGCACGTCCTCCACGGACTCCAGCGAGAAGCGCCCGTGCACCGAGCAGTGCCCGCGCCACAGGATCATCTTCGCGTCACGCAGCTGCTCGACGGTCAGGCCGCCGTTCGGCTTGTGCGGGTTGTAGAGGACGCAGTCGTCGAGCGAGAAGCCCATGTCGCGGACGGCGGTGTTGCGCCCGAGGTGCTGGTCGGGCAGGAACAGCACCTTCTCGCCCTGCTCATACGCCCACTCCAGGGCCCGCTTGGCGTTGGACGAAGTACAGATCGTCCCGCCGTGCTTGCCGGTGAAGGCCTTGATGTCGGCCGAGGAGTTCATGTACGAGACGGGCACGACCTGCTCGGCTATCCCGGCCTCGGTCAGCACGTCCCAGCACTCCGCGACCTGCTCGGCGGTGGCCATGTCGGCCATCGAGCAGCCGGCGGCCAGGTCGGGCAGGACGACCTTCTGGTCATCGGTGGTCAGGATGTCCGCGGACTCGGCCATGAAGTGCACGCCGCAGAAGACGATGTACTCGGCCTCCGGCTTGGCGGCCGCGTCCTTGGCCAGCTTGAAGGAGTCGCCGGTGACATCCGCGAACTGGATGACCTCGTCGCGCTGGTAGTGGTGGCCGAGCACGAAGACCTTGTCGCCGAGCTTCTCCTTGGCGGCGCGGGCGCGCTCCACGAGGTCGGGGTCGGAGGGCGACGGCAGATCGCCGGGGCACTCCACACCGCGCTCGCTCTTGGGGTCGGCCTCGCGGCCGAGCAGCAGGAGGGCGAGCGGTGTGGGCTGAACATCGAGGTCCACGAGGTCCGCGGGGGACTGGGCGGTGGTCACGACACGCACCCTTTCTGTTCTGCAGACGAGCCTTTTCGTCTAATTGACGTTATCTATCATAACCGCTTCACGTCAGTTTGACGAAGGCCATAGTGTCGATGTGACGCGTTCGCCTTCGACGGGCCGCTGCCTCTCGCGGTGGCATGTGCGAGCATGAAGGGGAAGACAGTCGTAAGACAGCCGAAAGACAGAGCACTCGGCCCGGAATGAATCCGCGGCCCCGCCGGTTGCAACCGTCGGCAAGCAGTCTCCGTACAACCCGGGAGAGAAGCAGATGTCCGTATCGGACGAGACCACCACCGTGAGCGACGGCATCCTCCTGTCCGACGCCGCCGCGGCCAAGGTCAAGGGCCTTCTTGAGCAGGAGGGCCGGGACGACCTTGCCCTGCGCGTCGCCGTTCAGCCCGGCGGCTGCTCGGGCCTTCGCTACCAGCTGTTCTTCGACGAGCGCTCGCTCGACGGCGACGTGGTCAAGGACTTCGACGGCGTGAAGGTCGTCACCGACCGGATGAGCGCTCCTTACCTGGGCGGCGCCTCCATCGACTTCGTCGACACCATCGAGAAGCAGGGCTTCACGATCGACAACCCGAACGCCACGGGTTCCTGCGCCTGCGGCGACTCGTTCAGCTAAATCTGAGACGTACGAAGGCGGCGGCCCCCGAAGTGCTTCGGGGGCCGCCGCCTTCGTACGTCCTGGGTACGTCCAGGCGCGCAGTACGTCCTGGCGCGAACCGCTACTTCCGCGGCACCGTCCCGCCGCCCGACGCGTCCACGACCTTGCGCTCGCCCAGCGGCTGGTCGAGCGTCACGGTCTTGGTGAACTCCTTGGCCATCATCACGCAGACCTCGCCCTTCTTGTGGGTCTCGGTCACCTTCACGCGCACGCTGTCCTTGCTCTCGTCGGCCGACGCCGAGTAGTCACTGCAGACACCGCCCCAGAAGTGCACCGTCAGGGACTTGCCGTCCGCGCGGTAGGACTCGACGCGCGTGGTCGGGTCCTGCTGACCCGTGCCCGTGCCCGGCTTCTCAGTGGGCGTCGGGGTGGGTGACGGCGTGCTCGGCGAGGTGAGGAACTTCGGCTCCACGGCCGGATGCGTCACCGTGAAGCTGTCCTTCGCGCCCTGCGGCTTCACGTCGAAAAGCCAGGAGGGTACGAGCGTCTGGCGCCCGTCCACGAAGTGCGTCGCGAGCCCGAACGTGGCGCCCTTCACCGTGATCGGCTGCGGCTTCGGAGGCGCGGACGAGGGCTCCTCGCACGGCGCCTTCGTCCCCGCCTCCACCGCGGGGCCGTCGCCGTCCGAGCTGTCCGCCGTGTCCCCCTTGGCGTTCGGCACCGCCGACGCGCAGCCGCCGATGCCGACGCGGCCGTCACCGCCGCCGCCCGACTTGTTGAGCTGGTCCAGGGTCTCGTCGGCGCTGATCACCGGGTACGTCGCGCCCTTCTCCGGCGCCTTCAACTGACCGCTGCCGCCGACCACTTGTCCGTCCGAGCCGACCTGGATGCCGGTCGACCAGCCGTACGTCGGGAGGCCGCCCACCTTCGGGTCGGCGTTCACCACCCGTACGCCGCCCATGAGTTGGCGGGCATCAAGCTTCGCGTCGTCCTGGCCCACCGCCTTCAGGACCGGCGCCGCGGCCTTCTTCGCCGCGCCCTCGCCGACCGCGTCACCCTCGCCGTTCGGCGCGGTGGATGTCTCCGAACAGGGCTTGCCCTTCTGGCAGTTGTCGCTGCCGCCGCTGGCGTACCGCGTGAACGTCCAGGTGCCCGGCGCCTGCTTGCTCACCTGGAGCGAGGGCCCGGAGCCGTCCTTGGCAGGGCCGATCTTCCAGGCGCCGTCCTGCGAGGTGGGCTTGCCCGTGACGCCGAGGGCCTTGGCGAGCTCGGCGACCTGGTCCTGGCCGACGGTGCCCCGCGCGTGGTGCACGGCCGCCGCTTCGGGGCCGCCGGGCAGCTTGCCGTCGGCGCGGTAGGCGGCGCCGTTCGGGTCGGGCTCTCCCGGTGCGATGCCGCCGGTGTCGCCGGTGCCGCCTTCCTGCCGGTCGCCGTCCGTGTGGCCGTCGATGGCGAGGGGCGGGGGCGTGCCGCCGTCTGCGGCGGGAGAACTGCCGTTGCCGTCGCTGCCGCCTGACGCGGTCGCGGCGAAGTAGGCGCCGCCGCCACCGACGAGCAGCACCGTGGCCGCCACCGACGCGACGGCAAGGCGGGAACGCCGCCCGTGCCGCTCGGCCCCGTCATGAACGGATCGCTCGGTGCTCACCGCATCGCTCCTTCGACTGCACTGCTGTCCCTGGAGACCCGTGTGCGGGCCTCGTTCGTATGCCGCGTCCCCTTTACGGGGGACAGCGGTGGGACGCAGCGGGGGAGCGCGCGGTTCCCTCGGCGCGCTCCGGTGCCCCTGGGCTCAGTCGCCGTACTCGGACATGCCGTCGATCAGCCGCGCGGAGGCGGGCGGGACGTCGACGCCATGGATCAGCGCGGGCGACACCGGGGCGGTCGCGGCGGCCGCGGGGGACACCCAGTGCGGGGCCATGCGGGCGCAGTCGCCGCGCAGCGTCTCCAGGGTCTCGGAGGGCAGCTCGACGGGACGCGTGGTGACGACATGCTTCGAGATAACGGCCATAACCGCACCGTACGCATCGCACACCTCGCGAAAAAAGACCTACTAACGGGTAGTTTGGCCTCTTCAGCGACAGTGTCCCCACCCGGTAGCGTGAGGTGTCAACCCCTTGCCTCTCCTCCACAGGAGCATGCCGTCGTGCGTATCGCAGTCACCGGCTCCATCGCCACCGACCACCTGATGACCTTCCCCGGCCGCTTCGCCGACCAACTGGTCGCGGATCAGCTGCACACGGTTTCTCTCTCTTTCCTGGTCGACGCCCTAGACGTACGCAGGGGAGGCGTCGCCGCCAACATCAGCTACGGCATGGGCCAGCTCGGCACCGAGCCGATCCTGGTCGGCGCCGCGGGCTCGGACTTCGGCGAGTACCGCGCCTGGCTCGACCGGCACGGCGTGGACACGGCGTCGGTCCGCATCTCCGAGACGCTGCACACGGCCCGCTTCGTGTGCACCACGGACGCCGACCACAACCAGATCGGCTCGTTCTACACGGGCGCGATGAGCGAGGCCCGCCTCATCGAACTGAAGACCGTGGCCGACCGCGTGGGCGGTCTCGACCTGGTCCTCATCGGTGCGGACGACCCCGAGGCGATGATGCGCCACACCGAGGAGTGCCGGACGCGCGCGATCCCCTTCGCCGCCGACTTCTCCCAGCAGATCGCGCGCATGGAGGGCGAGGAGATCCGTACCCTCCTCGACGGCGCCACGTACCTCTTCTCGAACGAGTACGAGAAGGGGCTCATCGAGTCCAAGACCGGCTGGAGCGACGCCGAGATCCTCTCCAAGGTCGGCCACCGCGTGACGACCCTCGGCTCGCGCGGCGTGCGCATCGAGTCCACCGGCCAGGACCCGATCGAGGTCGGCGTCCCCGAGGAGGAGGCGAAGGTCGAGCCGACCGGCGTCGGCGACGCCTTCCGCGCGGGCTTCCTTTCGGGCCTCGCCTGGGGCGTCTCCCACGAGCGCGCGGCACAGGTCGGCTGCATGCTCGCCACCCTGGTCATCGAGACCGTCGGCACGCAGGAGTACGAGCTGCAGCGCAGCAATTTCATGGACCGCTTCACCAAGGCGTACGGCCATGAGGCCGCGTCCGAGGTCCAGACCCACCTGGCCTAGTCAGGAGCTCCGGCGGACCACATAGGCCGAGCCGTGGTCCGCCGGCTCCTCGCCCACGTACTCCTGCCCCCGCATCTCGCACCACGCCGGGATGTCGAGCCGCGCCGCCTCGTCGTCGGCGAGGACCGTGACCGTGCCGCCCACCGGCACGTCCCCGATGACCTTCGCGAGCTCGATGACCGGCAGCGGGCAGCGCTTGCCGAGCGCGTCGACGACGAGGGAAGCCGATTCCGTACGCGACGCCGGCGCCACCGGCGCGCCCAGCTGTTCGCGTACGCCGGCCACCACGCCCGGCAGGACCTCCAGAAAACGCTCGACGTCCGCCTCCTGGGTCCCCCGTGGGAGTGACACCCGGACGTTGCCCTCGCTCAGTACGCCCATCGCCTTCAGGACATGGCTCGGGGTCAGCGTCGAGCTGGTGCAGGACGAGCCGGAGGAGACCGAGAAGCCCGCCCGGTCCAGCTCGTGCAGCACGGTCTCTCCGTCGACATAGAGACACGAGAACGTCACCAGATGGGGGAGGCGCCGCTCCGGATCGCCCACCACCTCCACGTCCGGCACGAGACCCGGCACCCGCGCCCTGATCCGCTCCGTCAACTCCCGCAGCCTGGCGCCCTCATCGGCGGCCTCGGCCTGCGCGGCACGCAGCGAGGCGGCGGCGGCGACCACCGCCGGGATGTTCTCGAAGCCGGGGGCGCGCCCCGACTCCCGCTCGTCGGCGGGGCCTTGCGCGGCGAACCGCACCCCCTTGCGCACGACGAGCAGCCCCACGCCCGCGGGCCCGCCCCACTTGTGGGCACTGGCGGCGAGCAGCGACCACTCACCGCCCACCGGGCCCCAGGGCAGCGACTGGGCGGCGTCCACCAGGAGCGGCACCCCGGCGCCGCGACACGCCGAAGCGACGTCGGCCACCGGCTGCTCGGTGCCCACCTCGTGGTTGGCGGACTGGAGGCAGGCAAGCGCCGTGTCGGGGCGCAGGGCAGCGGCGTACGCGGATGACGACACCGCCCCGAACCGGTCCACCGGGATCTGCGTCACCGCGCCCCCGGCGGCTTCGAGGGCCGTCGCCGCGTGCAGCACCGAAGAGTGTTCGACCGCCGACACCACCAGATGCCGCCCGACACGCCGACGCCCGGCGAGGGCTCCGGCCATCCCGGAGTGCACGGCCAGGGTGCCGGAGGGGGTGAAGGAGAGCTCGTCGGGACGGCACCCGACCGCATCGGCGGCGGCCTCCCGCGCCGCGTCGAGCAGCAGCCGGGCCCGCCGCCCCTCGCGATAGAGCCGGGCCGGATCGGCCCACCCTTCATCCAGCGAGGCTTGCAGAGCCTGCCGGGCCACGGGGTGCAGGGGAGCGGAGGAGGCGACATCGAAGTAGGACACGCCGCAACGCTAAGCGCCCCGAAGGGGCGCGGGGCTGTGACATGTGCGGCTCCGCCGCGTGGGCGCGACGAGCCACGGCGGACCCGCGGTCGCGGACGGGGAGATTCCACCGAGCTGGTGGGCGCCCCGAAGCCCCGTCAGAAAGCGGCCAGCGGCAAGGCATCCCACCCTCCCGAGTGACCCGCGGCGCGTTAGGCACCCTCCCCGCGCGACCCCAAATAGCGTCCAGTAAGGTTTGGCCCGCATAAACATCCAAACCCCTGCCCGCCGCAGGGCGGCGACCGACGACCGAGAAGGCCGCACCCGACCGCGCGGGCCGAGACTCTCGGGAAGGCGCTACGTGAGTCCCAACGGCTCCGACCGCTCGTCGCGGCGCCCGATGCGGCGGAAGCTGCCGCAGGTGCTGACTGCGGGCCTGATCTTGGCAACCGCGACCGGTTGCACATACAAGGACTTTCCCCGCCTTGGTATGCCCACCCCCGTAACGGAAGAGGCTCCCCGGATCCTCTCCCTCTGGCAGGGCTCGTGGGCGGCAGCGCTCGCCACGGGCGTGCTGGTCTGGGGTCTGATCCTGTGGAGTGTGATCTTCCACCGGCGCAGCCGCACCAAGGTCGAGGTTCCTCCGCAGACGCGTTACAACATGCCCATCGAGGCGCTTTACACGGTGGTGCCTCTCATCATCGTCTCGGTGCTCTTCTACTTCACGGCACGTGATGAGACGAAGCTCCTCCACCTCGACGACAAGCCCGCCCACACGGTCAACGTGGTCGGCTATCAGTGGAGCTGGGGCTTCAACTACATCGAGGATGTGCCGGGTTCCGACAAGGGAGACGCGAAGACGGCCAAGGAGCTGGAGGCCATCCCGGACAAGTTCCGCGATGCGTTCCCGTCCAACGCCGGCGGCGTCTACGACGTCGGTACGCCCGGCCAGCGGAACCCGCAGAACGGCAACCCCGGCCCGACCCTCTGGCTCCCCAAGGGCGAGAAGGTCCGGTTCGTACTGACTTCGCGTGACGTCATCCACTCCTTCTGGGTGGTGCCGTTCCTCATGAAGCAGGACGTCATCCCGGGCCACACGAACGCCTTCGAGGTGACTCCCAACAAGGAGGGCACCTTCATGGGCAAGTGCGCCGAGCTCTGCGGTGTCGACCACTCCCGGATGCTCTTCAACGTGAAGGTCGTTTCCCCCGAGCGCTACCAGAAGCACCTCGAGGACCTCGCGAAGAAGAACCAGACCGGATACATCCCGGCCGGCATCGAGCAGACGAGCCACGAGAAGAACCGGGAGACGAACAACCTGTGAGCATCCTCAACGAACCTCAGGGTGCCGCGGCAGCAGAAGACTCGTACGAGAACGAGCTGCCGGTACGGCGCAAGCAGCCGGGCAACGTGGTGATCAAGTGGTTGACGACCACCGACCACAAGACCATCGGCACGCTCTACCTGGTCACGTCGTTCGCGTTCTTCTGCATCGGCGGCGTGATGGCGCTCTTCATGCGCGCCGAACTCGCTCGTCCCGGCTCGCAGCTCATGTCGAACGAGCAGTTCAACCAGGCGTTCACGATGCACGGCACGATCATGCTGCTGATGTTCGCGACGCCGCTGTTCGCCGGATTCGCCAACTGGATCATGCCGCTGCAGATCGGCGCGCCCGACGTGGCGTTCCCGCGGCTGAACATGTTCGCGTACTGGCTGTACCTCTTCGGCTCGCTCATCGCGGTGGGCGGCTTCCTCACCCCGCAGGGTGCGGCCGACTTCGGCTGGTTCGCCTACTCCCCGCTGTCGGACGCCGTCCGCTCGCCGGGCATCGGCGCCGACATGTGGATCATGGGTCTGGCCTTCTCCGGCTTCGGCACGATCCTCGGCTCGGTCAACTTCATCACCACGATCATCTGCATGCGCGCACCTGGCATGACGATGTTCCGGATGCCGATCTTCGTGTGGAACGTCCTGCTGACCGCGGTCCTGGTCCTGCTGGCCTTCCCGGTTCTGGCTGCCGCGCTGTTCGCCCTGGAGGCGGACCGTAAGTTCGGTGCCCATATCTTCGACGCCGGCAATGGCGGCGCACTGCTATGGCAACACCTCTTCTGGTTCTTCGGCCATCCAGAGGTGTACATCATCGCGTTGCCATTCTTCGGAATCATTTCCGAAGTCATCCCGGTCTTCTCCCGGAAGCCGATGTTCGGCTACATGGGCCTGATCGGCGCGACGATCGCCATCGCGGGTCTCTCCGTGACCGTGTGGGCGCACCACATGTACGTCACCGGTGGCGTGCTCCTACCGTTCTTCTCCTTCATGACGTTCTTGATCGCCGTGCCAACAGGCGTGAAGTTCTTCAACTGGATCGGAACGATGTGGAAGGGCTCACTGAGTTTCGAGACACCGATGCTCTGGGCCGTCGGCTTCCTGATCACCTTCACCTTCGGTGGTCTGACCGGCGTCATCCTGGCCTCGCCGCCGATGGACTTCCACGTCTCCGACTCGTACTTCGTGGTCGCGCACTTCCACTACGTCGTCTTCGGCACCGTGGTCTTCGCGATGTTCTCCGGATTCCACTTCTGGTGGCCGAAGTTCACCGGCAAGATGCTGGACGAGCGGCTCGGCAAGATCACCTTCTGGACGCTGTTCATCGGCTTCCACGGCACGTTCCTGGTGCAGCACTGGCTGGGCGCCGAGGGCATGCCGCGTCGTTACGCGGACTACCTCGCGGCCGACGGTTTCACTGCTCTGAACACGATCTCGACGATCGCCTCGTTCCTGCTCGGTCTGTCGATACTGCCGTTCTTCTACAACATCTGGAAGACCGCCAAGTACGGCAAGAAGATCGAGGTCGACGACCCGTGGGGCTACGGCCGTTCGCTCGAGTGGGCGACGTCCTGCCCGCCGCCGCGGCACAACTTCCTCACCCTGCCGCGGATCCGTTCCGAATCCCCGGCGTTCGACCTGCATCACCCTGAGATCGCGGCTCTCGACCAGCTCGAGAACAGCGGCCACGGTGACAAGGCGCTCGCGGGCGGCAAGGAGGCCGGCAAGTGAAGGTCCAAGGCAAGATGTTCATCTGGCTGAGCGTCTTCGTGCTCGCCATGGCGATCGTCTACGGCTGGTGGTCGAAGGAGCCGGCCGGTACGACCGCGCTGTTCCTGGCCTTCGGTCTGTGCATCATGATCGGCTACTACCTGGCCTTCACGGCCCGGCGTGTCGACGCGGCCGCACAGGACAACAAGGAGGCCGACGTAGCGGACGAGGCCGGCGAGGTGGGCTTCTTCAGCCCGCACAGCTGGCAGCCGCTGTCGCTGGCCATCGGTGGCGCGCTCGCCTTCATGGGCGTCGTCTTCGGCTGGTGGCTGCTGTACTTCTCGATGCCGATCATCATGATCGGCCTGTTCGGCTGGGTCTTCGAGTACTACCGGGGCGAGAACCAGACCCAGTGAGTCTGTGATTCCCGCTTCACCGAGGGGCCCGGACACTCCGTCAGGAGAGTCCGGGCCCCTCGGCGTGTTGCCTTGACACTCGTACGGGTCACTCGGCGCGCCGGAGCCGATGAACCTTCATACCGTGTGTTCATGAGCCACTCACCGCGAATCCGCACGGTACTGAGCTGCACCTTGCTGGTGGCCGCCCTCGGGGTGGGAACCACGGCGTGCGGCAGCTCCGACGGCCATCCGCTCTCGGCGAAGCCGTACGACGCGGCGGGCCAGATCGCCTTCAACGGCCCTGTGGGCAGTCAGAAGGCGGATCCCGACAAGCCCTTGGAGGTCACAGCTCAGGGCGAGGACGGGCGCATCACCGATGTGACGGCCACCGACGCGATGGGGCGGTACCTGGCGGGCGAACTCGCCGCCGACGGCGCCCGTTGGCACAGCACGGCGCCCCTCGCGGCGGGCACGCAGTACACGGTGCGGGTGAGCACGGAGGACGACGAAGGCTCGCCGGGCCGCAAGGTCATGACGTTCGACACGAACGCGGCGGCCAAGAAGAAGCGCCTCGACGTCACCTTCGGCCCCGAATCGGGCAAGTACGGCGTGGGCCAGCCGGTCACGGCCAAGCTCAGCGCCAAGGTGAAGGACAAGCAGGCCAGGGCCATCGTGGAGCGCTCGCTGAAGGTCGATACGCAGCCCGCCACGGAAGGCGTGTGGCACTGGGTGGACAGCAAGACGCTGCACTACCGCCCCAAGGAGTACTGGCCCACTGGGGCGACCATCAACGTCCGGAGCAACCTGGAGGGCATCAAGGTCCGCGACAGGCTCTGGGGCGGCACCGCCAAGCCGCTGAGGCTGACGATCGGCGACCGCATCGAGGCCGTGACGGACGCCGGTTCGCACTGGATGACGGTCTACCGCAACGGCGAGGAGATCAACTCCATGCCGGTGACGACGGGCAAGCCCGGCTACTCCACGCGCAACGGCGTCAAGGTGGTGCTCGGCAAGGAGTACGCCGTACGTATGACCAGTGCCAGCATCGGCGCATCGGACTTCTACGACAAGATGGTCTATTACGCGACGCGGGTCACCGACTCCGGTGAGTACGTGCACGCCGCCCCCTGGTCGGTCGGTTCGCAGGGGAACGCGAACACCAGCCACGGCTGCACGGGCATGAGCACCGGCAACGCCGCCTGGTTCTACGAGACCGTGCGCCAGGGCGACATCGTGAGGGTCGTCAACAGCTATGGCGCGGACATGGATCCGTTCGGCAATGGCTTCGGCGACTGGAACGTCGACTGGAAGAACTGGCGGGACGGCAGCGCCCTGTTGGGCGGAGTCAAGAAGGGCCCCACGGCGCTCGACGCGGCCCGGCTGCGGCCGCAGGTCTAGCGGGGCCGCAGAACAGCGCAGAAGGCCCCGTGCCGAGGCGCGGGGCCTTCTCCCGTGGCGTCAGGCCTGTACGGCCAGCCTCTCGCGCAGCAGGGCGGCCAGGGAGTCCGCGAACTCGACCGGATCGACCGGAAGGGTCACCGCGGCCTCCGCGCGGCTCCAGGTGGCCAGCCAGGCGTCCTGCGGGCGCCCCATGAGCAGGAGCACGGGCGGGCACCGGAAGATCTCGTCCTTGAGCTGACGGCAGACCCCCATGCCGCCGATGGGCGTGGCCTCACCGTCCAGGACGCAGACGTCGATGCCGCCCCGGTCGAGTTCCTTCAGGACGGCGGGCAGCGTCGCGCACTCGATGAACTCGACCGCGGGAACGTCCGCCGCCGGCCTGCGTCCGGTGGCCAACCGGACCTGCTCGCGGGTGCTCGCGTTGTCGCTGTAGACCAGCACCGTGGCGGTCGGCTGCATTGTTCCTCCGCTTCGTTGAGGGGCTCTCGGCCGGGGACCGATGCGCGGATGCTACTCCTCCGGACACCCCGTCAACAGCGGTTCGGACAGCCCTTCGATGGGCCATACGGGCAGGACACACCCCGCAGACACTCCGAACGGCACCCCCCGGGGTGAGGGCGGGATAAGCGACCGACATAATGTCGGTCGTGGCGACAGCAACGACAGTAGATACCGGGCACGCGCACCCGCCGGTCAATCGGCCGAACCTCACCAGCGTCGGAACCATCATTTGGCTCAGTTCCGAGCTGATGTTCTTCGCGGCCCTCTTCGCGATGTACTTCACCCTGCGATCGGTGACAGGACCTGAGCACTGGAAGGAAATGGCGTCCGCGCTGAACTTCCCGTTCTCGGCGACGAACACCACGATCCTGGTGCTCTCCTCCCTCACTTGCCAGCTAGGCGTGTTCGCCGCTGAGCGTGGTGACGTGAAGAAGCTCCGGATGTGGTTCATCGTCACCTTCATCATGGGTGCGGTCTTTATCGGTGGTCAGGTGTACGAGTACACCGAGCTGGTCAAGCACGAGGGCCTCTCGCTCTCGTCGGACCCGTACGGCTCGGTCTTCTACCTGACGACCGGCTTCCATGGCATGCATGTGACAGGCGGTCTCATCGCCTTCCTGCTGGTCCTCGGCAGGACGTACGCGGCCAAGAGGTTCACCCATGAGCAGGCGACCGCAGCCATCGTCGTGTCCTACTACTGGCACTTCGTCGATGTTGTCTGGATCGGTCTCTTTGCCACGATCTACATGATCAAGTAAACGGGGCCGGGCCCAGACGGGCCCGACGTTCCGACTCATTCCAGAAGCATCGACGCAGAAGATCCTGACACCGGGGTAATCCGTGAAAAAGCTCTCCGCACGACGACGCCACCCGCTGGCGGCGGTCGTCGTCCTACTCCTCGCGCTGGCGGCCACCGGGGGGCTGTACGCCGCGTTCGCACCCGCGGACAAGGCGCAGGCCGACGACACCGCCCAGTCCCTCGCCATCGACGAGGGCAAGAAGTTGTACTCCGTGGGCTGCTCCAGCTGCCACGGAACCGGCGGTCAGGGGTCCTCCGACGGTCCTAGCCTGGTGGGCGTCGGCGCAGCCGCCGTCGACTTCCAGGTCAGCACCGGCCGCATGCCGCTCCAGCAGCCGGGCGCCCAGGCGCCGAAGAAGAAGGCCATCTACAACCAGGCCCAGATCGACCAGCTCGCGGCGTACATCGCCTCGCTGGGCGCGGGCCCGACCATCCCCACCGAGAAGCAGTACAGCCCGGACGGGGCGGACATCGCCAAGGGTGGCGAGCTGTTCCGCACCAACTGCGCGCAGTGCCACAACTTCACCGGTGAGGGTGGCGCGTTGACGAAGGGCAAGTTCGCTCCTTCGTTGGAGGATGTCTCCCCGAAGCACATCTACGAGGCCATGCAGACCGGCCCGCAGAACATGCCGTCCTTCCCCGACACGATCATGCCGGAGAAGAACAAAAAGGACATCATCGCGTACCTCGACGCGGTCAACGGCGAACAGACCGAGAGCCCTGGCGGTCTCAAGCTGGGTGGCCTGGGTCCGGTCAGTGAAGGCCTGTTCGGCTGGATCTTCGGTCTCGGCTCGCTGATCGCGGTCGCCGTGTGGGTCGCCGCTCGGACCGCAAAGGCCAAGAAGTCATGAGTAGCCAAGAGAATCCAGAAGAGAACCTGCCCAGCGTGCAGGAGACCGAGCACGGCTCGGTAGCGGTGAAGGACGAGAACCCGTTCGCCGACCCGGGCCTTCCGCCCCATGAGCACCGTGTCCAGGACATCGACGAGCGGGCCGCCAGGCGGTCCGAGCGTGCGGTCGCGTTCCTGTTCACGCTGTCGATGCTCGCCACGATCGGCTTCATCGCCTCGTTCGTGTCGTTCCCGGTCGACAAGAACATCTACATCTGGCCGATCGGTCACATCAGTGCGCTGAACTTCTCCCTGGGCATGACCCTGGGTCTGGCGCTCTTCTGCATCGGCGCGGGCGCGGTCCACTGGGCCCGCACCCTGATGTCCGATGTGGAGGTCGCCGACGAGCGGCACCCGATCGAGGCCGAGCCCGAGGTCAAGGCCAAGGTCATGGCCGACTTCAAGGCCGGTGCCGCGGAGTCGCAGTTCGGCCGGCGCAAGCTGATCCGCAACACGATGTTCGGCGCGCTCGCCATGGTGCCGCTCTCCGGCGTCGTCCTGCTGCGCGACCTCGGTCCGCTGCCCGAGGACAAGCTGCGGCACACGCTGTGGGCCAAGGGCAAGCTGCTCGTGAACATGAACACGAACGAGCCGCTGCGTCCGTCGGACGTCCAGGTCGGTTCGCTGACCTTCGCCAAGCCCGAGGGCCTGGAGGAGCACGATCACGACTTCCAGAAGGAGATCGCCAAGGCGGCCCTGATGATCGTCCGGATCCAGCCGGACAACATCAAGGACAAGCAGGAGCTCGAGTGGTCGCACGACGGTGTCGTCGCGTACTCCAAGATCTGCACCCACGTCGGCTGCCCGATCTCCCTGTACGAGCAGCAGACGCACCACGTCCTCTGCCCGTGCCACCAGTCCACCTTCGACCTCTCCGACGGTGCCCGAGTGATCTTCGGCCCGGCCGGTCACGCGCTGCCGCAGCTGCGCATCGGCGTGAACGAAGAGGGCTACCTCGAGGCGCTCGGCGACTTCGCTGAGCCCGTCGGTCCTGCTTTCTGGGAGCGCGGATGAGCACTACGACGACTGATACGCGTAAGAAGGAGGCGCCCGCAGGTGAGCGGGTCGCCGACTGGGCCGACGGACGTCTGGGGATCTACTCCCTGGCCAAGGCCAACATGCGCAAGATCTTCCCGGACCACTGGTCCTTCATGCTCGGTGAGATCTGCCTCTACAGCTTCATCATCATCATCCTCACGGGTGTGTACCTGACCCTGTTCTTCCACCCGTCGATGAACGAGGTGGAGTACCACGGCAGCTACATCCCGCTGCAGGGCCAGCTGATGTCCGAGGCGTTCAACTCGACCATGCACATCAGCTTCGATGTGCGCGGTGGTCTGCTGATCCGGCAGATCCACCACTGGGCGGCGCTGATCTTCCTCGCGGCGATGTTCGTGCACATGATGCGCGTCTTCTTCACGGGTGCCTTCCGCAAGCCCCGCGAGGTCAACTGGGTCTTCGGCTTCCTGCTGTTCGTCCTCGGCATGTTCACCGGCTTCACCGGTTACTCGCTCCCTGACGACCTGCTCTCGGGAACCGGCGTGCGCTTCATGCAGGGCGCCGTCCTGTCCGTGCCGATCGTGGGCACGTACCTGGCGATGTTCCTGTTCGGCGGGGAGTTCCCCGGCGGCGACTTCGTGGCCCGGTTCTACTCGGTGCACATCCTGCTGCTGCCGGGCATCATGCTCGGGCTCGTGGTGGCGCACCTGATCCTGGTCTTCTACCACAAGCACACGCAGTTCGCGGGTCCCGGCAAGACCAACAAGAACGTCGTCGGCATGCCGCTCCTTCCCGTCTACATGGCGAAGGCCGGAGGCTTCTTCTTCCTGGTCTTCGGTGTGATCGCGGCCATCTCGGCGATCGCCACGATCAACCCGATCTGGGCGCTCGGTCCCTACCGTCCCGACCAGGTGTCCACCGGAGCGCAGCCCGACTGGTACATGGGCTTCTCCGAGGGCCTGATCCGTGTCATGCCGGGCTGGGAGATCAACCTCTGGGGTCACACGCTCGTCATGGGTGTGTTCGTCCCGCTGGTCATCTTCCCGCTGGTCCTTGTCGCGATCGCGGTCTACCCGTTCATCGAGTCCTGGGTCACCGGGGACAAGCGCGAGCACCACATCCTGGACCGCCCGCGCAACGTCCCGACCCGTACGGGCTTCGGCGTCGCGTGGATCACCTGGTACATGGTGCTGCTGATCGGTGGTGGAAACGACCTCTGGGCCACGCACTTCCATCTGTCGATCAACGCGATCACCTGGTTCGTGCGCATCGCCTTCTTCGTGGCACCGGTCCTCGCCTTCGTCATCACCAAGCGGATCTGCCTGGGTCTGCAGCGGCGTGACAAGGAGAAGGTCCTGCACGGCCGCGAGTCGGGCATCATCAAGCGCCTGCCGCACGGTGAGTTCATCGAGGTCCACGAGCCGCTCAACCAGGAGCAGCTGCACACGCTCACCGCGCACGAGCAGTACGCGCCGCTCGAGATCGGCCCCTCGGTCGACGAGAACGGCGTCGAGCGCAAGGTGTCGGGTTCGCAGAAGCTCCGGGCCAAGCTCAGCAAGGGCTACTACGGGGAGGACAACCAGATCCCCAAGCCCACCACCGAGGAGTACAAGGAGATCACGAGCGGCCACGGCCACCACTGATCCTCTGAAGCTCTGACCAAGGTCGCCACGGCGAGAGCCCCGTCCCATGCATTCCAGTGCATGGACGGGGCTCTTTGCCGTCCCCGGAGCTGGATAAGGTGTTCCTGACCCATGCCTAGACGAACCCAGGAGCGGCATATGAGCGCTGTGACCCCCGCAGGAGGCAACACCGCGGCGGCCCGTTCCTGGCCCGGTGTACTGAACGGGCTGCTGGAGGGACGCGACCAGAGCGCCGAGGACACCGCCTGGGCTATGGACCGCATCATGCGCGGCGAGGCGACCGAGGCCCAGATCGCGGGCTTCATGGTCGCGCTGCGGGCCAAGGGCGAGACCGTGGAGGAGATCTCCGGCCTCGTACGCACGATGTACGAGCACGCCAATGTGATCGAGGTACCGGGGCAGACCGTCGACATCGTCGGCACCGGCGGTGACGGCGCCAAGACCGTCAACATCTCCACGATGTCCGCGATCGTGGCCGCGGGAGCGGGCGCGAAGGTCGTCAAGCACGGCAACCGCGCGGCCTCCAGCGCCTCGGGCGCCTCCGACGTCCTGGAGAAGCTCGGGGTGAACCTGGAGCTGCCGCTGAAGCGGGTCGTCGAGGTGGCCGAGGAAGCCGGGATCACCTTCTGCTTCGCCGTGAAGTTCCACCCGGCGCTGCGGCACGCCGGAGCGGCGCGCAGCCAGTTGGGCATCCGGACCGTCTTCAACGCCCTCGGCCCGCTCACCAACCCGGCCAAGGTGCGCGCCCAGGCGGTCGGGGTCGCCGACCCGCGGATGGCGCCGATCGTGGCCGGGGTCTTCGCCGAGCGCGGGAACTCCTCCCTCGTCTTCCGCGGCGACGACGGCCTCGACGAGCTGACGACCACCTCGACCTCCCGGGTCTGGGTCGTACGGGACGGCGCCGTGCGCGAGGAGGCCTTCGACCCGCGGGACGTCGGCATCGACCTCGTCCCCGTGGAGGCGCTGCGGGGCGCCGACGCCTCGTACAACGCCGAGGTGGCCCTGCGCCTCCTGGACGGCGAGACGGGCCCTGTGCGGGACGCCGTGCTGCTCAACACGGCGGCGGCCCTGGTGGCCCTGACGCCCGGCGAGGGGACCCTCGTGGAGCAGATCGGCGCCGGCATCGCGAAGGCGGCGCGGGCGATCGACTCCGGGGCCGCGAAGAAGGCCCTCGAGCTGTGGGTGGCGGCCAGCAACAGGTGAGTGTGGTGCCCACCGCAGTCCGGATGCCGGACTGCGGTGGGCACCGAGAAGATCGTGTGGCAAGATGCTGCGCAGGTCATGAGTGACAGCGATTAGGCCCCGGCTCGCTGTCCGGCAACCCTCCGTCCGTGGCGGGGTGCCCCGGGTGAAGACCAGGCCGTGGACAGCAAGGTCCATGGCAAGCGCGGACCCCTGCGAACAACCCTGGGGTCCTGGTCCTCAAGGGAGCAGTCTCGTGAGCAAGCGAATGCGATAGGGCTTTCAGCCCCTTTTCCGCACCCCCTTTTCTCTTCATCACTGCGGCGCCGTACGAGCGCTCTCGCAGTGAACTCGCCTGCCTTCCCACGGGAGTTCGCCATGTCTGTCACCACCGCTGCCGCCGACCGATCCGTCTGTGCCGCCCCGCTGCCCGTCCTCGGCCGTGACGTCACCGTGCCGCTCGTCACCGGCGGCGAGGTGACCTACGCGGCGCTCGACTACGCGGCGAGCGCCCCGGCCCTGCAGCGGGTGTGGGACGACGTGGCCGCGTACGCGCCGTACTACGGCAGCGTGCACCGCGGTGCCGGGTACCTCTCGCAGCTCTCCACCGACCTCTTCGAGAACAGCCGGGTCACCGTCGCCGAGTTCCTCGGCTGCCGCGAGGACGACCAGGTCGTCTTCACCCGTTCGACCACCGACTCGCTCAACCTCCTTGCCGCGGCCCTCCCCGCCGACTGCCAGGTCTTCGTCTTCGAGACCGAGCACCACGCATCGCTGCTGCCCTGGCGCGACGCCCGCGTGACGTACCTGAACGCCCCGCGCACCGCCGACCAGGCCGTCGCCACCCTGGAGCGCGCCCTCGCCGACCGCGACCCCTACGGGCCCGCCCTGGTCTGCGTGACCGGCGCCTCGAACGTCACCGGTGAGCTGTGGCCGGTCAAGGAGCTCGCCGCCGCCGCCCACGCGCACGGTGCCCGCATCGTCCTGGACGCCGCGCAGCTCGCGCCCCACCACCCGGTCTCCATCAGCGAGTTGGACGTCGACTGGGTCGCCTTCTCCGGTCACAAGCTGTACGCGCCCTTCGGCTCGGGCGTCCTCGCGGGCCGCTCCGACTGGCTCCAGGAGGCGGAGCCCTACCTCGCGGGCGGCGGCGCCTCGCGGAAGGTCGCGCGGCGCACCGACGGTGGCGTGGACGTCGAGTGGCACGACACCGCGGCGCGGCACGAGGCCGGTTCGCCGAACGTCATCGGCGTGTACTCGATCGCCTCCGCCTGCAAGGCGCTGACCGAGGCGGGCTTCGACGAACTCGTCGCCCGTGAGCGTCACCTCATCGCGAAGGTGCGCGACGGTCTCGCCGAGGTGCCCGCGGTGAAGGTGCTCTCGCTCTTCGGCGACGACGCGCCGCGCGTCGGCGTCATCTCCTTCGTCGTCGACGGCTGGAACAGCTCGCACTTCGCCGCCGCGCTCTCCGCCGAGTACGGCATCGGCGTACGCGACGGTCTCTTCTGCGCCCACCCGCTGGTGCGCACCCTGCTCGGCAGCGACCCGCAGTCCCAGGGCGAGTGCGGCGCCCCCGAGGCCGCGCCCGGCGAGAAGTCCCTGAACGCGATCCGCGTCAGCTTCGGCGCGGGCACCCCCGACGAGCACGTGGAGCGTTTCGTGCGCGCCGTCAAGGAGCTCGTGGCGGACGGCGCGCGCTGGAACTACCGCACGGAGGACGGGCGTTGCGTGCCGGACACCACGGCAGCCTGAGCCTTGGGACGCCCCCTCAGACGTGACCCCAGGACGATCATCCGCAGGGCGCGCTCGGTCGCGTCGGTGAGGAACTCACCGCCACGCCCGAGCGCCTCGGTCAGCGAGACCGGAGCGGGCAGGATCGCGCTGTAGGCGTCCACGCCCTCCGCCCGTACGTGGTGCGCGCCCTGGCCGATCGTGCCCGCGAGGACCAGGACGGGGCGGCCGGAGCGCTTGGCGCGCCGTGCGACCTCGGCGGGGACCTTGCCGCGCGGCGTCTGGTGGTCCAGGGCGCCCTCGGCGGTGACGACGAGGTCGGCGCGGGCCAGGCGTGCGTCCAGGTCGAGGTGGTCGAGCAGGACGTCGAAGCGGGGGAGGAGCTGGGCGCCGAGCGCCGCGAGACCGGCTCCCAGGCCGCCGGAGGCGCCCGTTCCGGGGCCGAGGGAGAGGTCCGCCGTGACGTGCAGGTCGCGGGTCAGGACGTGCGCCCAGTGTTCGAGGCCCGCCGCCAGCTGTTCCACCTGCGTGGGGGTGGCACCCTTCTGCGGGCCGAAGACGCGGGCGACGCCGCGCTCGCCGGTCAGGACGTTGAAGGGGTTGCAGGCGACGCGGATCTCGGTGACCTTCAGGCGGGGGTCGAGGCCCGAGGGGTCGATGCGGCTCAGCCGGGTCAACTCGCGGCCACCGCACGGCAGTTCCCAGCCGTCCGCGTCCAGGAGTCGGGCGCCGAGCGCCTGGAGCGCCCCCGCGCCCCCGTCCGAGGTGCCGGAGTCGCCGCAGCCCACCAGGATGCGGCGGGCACCCGCGTCGAGCGCGGCACTGATCAGCTCGCCCACGCCGTACGTCGTCGTGGCGCCCGGGTCACGCAGATCCCGCGGGACCAGCGAGAGCCCGGCGACCGCGGCCATCTCCACCACGGCGGTGCCGGACGGAAGCAGCGCGAAGTGCGTGCCGATCCGCTGGCCGACCGGGCCGGTGGCGGGCAGCGCGACCAGGCGGCCGCCGCCCGTGGTGGCCAGGGCGCGCGCGGTGCCCTCGCCGCCGTCCACCAGGGGGATCAGATCGGTCTCGGCGTGCGGCACGACACGGCGTACTCCTTCGGCGATGGCCTCGGCCGCGGACTGCGCGGAGAGGGACTCCTTGAAGCCGCTGGGGGCGATGGCGAAACGGGTCAGCATGGCGGTCTCCAGAGTGGATTCAAGGGTGGGTTCAGCGGACGGGCACGCCGAGCAGCGGCCAGAGCGTGACGGCGAAGAGCAGGACGAGGGCGGCGGTCAGCGGCGCCAGGACCGCGGAGAGGCGCAGCAGGTCGCGCGGGGTGTAGGTGGGGGTGCCTGGGATGTCGGCGAAGAGCGTGACGGGCTTCGCGGATGCGGGCAGGGTGTGGCAGAAGCCGGCGGCCGCCGTGGAGGCGAGGGCGGCCGCGACCGGGTTGACGCCCGCGCCGACGGCCGCCGCGACGACCAGCGGGACCAGGACGGATGAGCGGGCCGAGCGGGACTGAAGGACCAGGTGCGCGGCCGTGCTGACCGCCACGACGACGGCAAGGAAGAGCCAGGGCGATACGTCGAGCGGAACCCCGCCCACCAGCCACTTCGCCGCCCCCGACTCGGCGAGCGCGACGCCCATCGCCATGGTCGCGGCCATGAAGAGCAGCAGCGACCACGGCACCGTCTTCAGCGCGTCCTTCAGGCGTACGGTGCCGAGAGCGGGGGACGAGGCGACGACCGCGCCGATCAACGCGACCACGGCGGGCGGCACTTGGTGCAGCGGCTCGCTGCACCACAGCGCGACGACCGTGGCGAGCAGGAGGGCGCAGCGCGTCTCCGCGGGCTCCCAGGGCCCGGAGACCGGCTGCTCGCTGTGCTCCTGGAGCTGCTCGACGGTGATGTGGACCGGGCCCTTGCGATCGGCCCGCCGGGTCGTCGTCAACAGGACGGCCTCCGCCGCCAGATGGGACGAGGCGACGGCGAGCGGCAGGCCGAGCAGCAGCCACTGCGTGAAGCCGATCCGCTCCCCGGTGGCCTCCCACAGGACGGACACCGTGATCAGATGCGCGCCCGCGCCGATCAGGGTCGCCACCGCGGAGAGCAGGATCACGGTGGGGAAGAGGAGTGCGAGCATCACCACCAGGCGCTTCCGGTCGGCCAGGACCTTGGCGAGCGCGAGGAAGACCGGCAGCGCGAGCGCGGCGCGGCCCGACGTGGCGGGCACCGCGAAGGCCGTCACGACCAGGGCGGCCGTCGTCAGATGCGTCAACTGCCGTACGCCGCGCGCCCCGCTGACGAGAAAGGCCGCGGCCCGGCCCGCGAGACCGCTGCGGGCCACCGCGGCCGCGAGCACGAAGGCGCAGATCAGCAGCCAGACCGTCTCGTCACCGAGGGTGCCGAAGAGCGTGTCGCTGCTGATCACGCCGGTCGCGGTGAGCGCGAGCCCGGCGCCGAGCGCGATGTACGTGTCGTCGATCGGCGTACCGATCCACGCACAGGTCGCCAGGGCGAACACGGCGAGGGTGACCCGCGCGTCGCCGCTCAGGCCGGGGAAGTTGCCGGGCACCACGAGCAGCGCGCACAGGCTCAGCGCTATGCAGAGGGTGATGGCTTGGCGGGGATTCAGGGTCACGCATCGAGACTCGGGCCCGGCCGTGAGCCCTCAATGAGCCGCGGATGAAAGGAATTTCACCCGCTGCCCCGGATGTCACCCCGGAAGGCGGTACCCCATCCCGCGCACCGTCTCCACGCGCTCGGCGCCCAGCTTCTTGCGCAGCGCCCGTACGTACACGTCCACGATGTTGGACCCGGGGTCGAAGTCGTATCCCCACACGTGCGAGAGGATCTGCTCCCGCGAGAGCACCTGCCCCGGGTGGCGCAGGAACAGTTCGAGCAGCACGAACTCACGTGCCGTCAGGTCCACCGTGCGCTCGCCCGAACGGGCCCTGCGCGTGCGCAGATCCAGCGTCAGGTCCCCGCCGCGCAGCACCGTCACCTCCGGCGCCCCCGCCGCCGTACGCAGCCTCAGGCGCACCCGCGCGAGCAGCTCCTCGAAGCGGAACGGCTTGGTCATCCAGTCGTCGGCCCCGCCTTCGAGTCCCGCCACCGTGTCCCGGACCGAGTCGCGTGCGGTCAGCACGATGACCGGTGTGGTCACGCGTGCCTCGCGCAGCTGCCGCAGGACCGTGAAGCCGTCCTTGCCCGGCAGGCCGATGTCCAGGACGACCAGGTCGAAGCCGCCGGTCAGAGCGTAGTCGTAGGCCGCGTCTCCGTCGCCGACGACGCTGGTGGTGAAGCCGTTGGCGCGCAGGCCCTTCTCGACGAAGGAGGCGATGCGCTCCTCGTCCTCGACGATGAGAATCCGGTTGTTCATGGCTGTCCTGGTTCCTGTTCTCGCAAGCCGAGTACGAAGGTTGCGCCGCCGGAGCCCGGCACCGTGGGCCGCAGCTCGACCCGGCCGCCGTGCCCCTCGGCGATCGCCCGCACGATGGCGAGGCCGAGTCCGGCGCCGGTCGCGCGGGAGCCGCGGCGTGCGGTGCCGCGCCGGAACCGCTCGAAGATCACCGAGGCGTCCTGCGCCTGGACGCCGGGCCCGCTGTCGGCGACGTACAGCTCGATCAGGCCTGCCGAGCTGCGCGAGCCGATGCCGATGCGCTGGCCGGGGACGGTGTGCTGGACGGCGTTCTGGGCGAGTTGCACCATCGCCTGGGTGATGCGCTGCGGGTCGAGAGCGGCTTCGCCCTCGGCCACTTCGGCCAGCTGCCAGTCGCGGTCGCCGAGTGCCCGCGCCTTGACGAAGACGTCCGCGGTCAGCTCGGCGAGTTGTACCGGCTCGGGGGTGACGAAGTCGGGGCGCTCGGCCTTGGCGAGGAGGAGGAGGTCCTCGACGATGCGGCTCATCCGGTCGAGCTCCTCCGTCACGATCCGGATCGTCTCCTCGCGCTCGCCGGGATCGTCGCCCATCAGCTCCAGGTGGCCGCGCACGATGGTGATGGGCGTACGCAGCTCGTGCCCGGCGTCGTCGACGAACTCGCGCTGCGCGGCGAAGGCCCGCTCCAGGCGGTCGAGCATGCCGTTGAACGTCTCGGCGAGGGCCGCGATGTCGTCCCTGCCCTGCACCGGGATGCGCTGGGTCAGATCCTGCTCGGTGAGCTGCGCGGCGGTCGTACGCACCAGGCGTACGGGCTTGAGGATGCGCCCGGCGACGGCCCAGCCGATGCCGGTCGTCATCAGGAGCGCGACCCCGGAGATGGCGAGCAGCATCGTGAACACGTCGCCCGCCTTGGCCTGTTCGCCCGCCGGATGGAAGGCGACGACGAACGCCGCCGCCGGGTGGCCTCCGCTCGCCGCGATCTCCACCTTCGCCCAGCGGACCTCGCCCCGGTCGCGGTGCAGCGTGCCGGTCGCGTCGCGGGACTCGAAGACCGCCCGCAGTGCCGCGGTGTCCTCGGCGAGCGGATGGTCGATCCGCGCCTCGCGTGACTGTTCCTTCTTCGCGGGTGCCTTGCCGGGGCGGCCGACCAGGCCGAGGAGTTCTTCGTCGGGGTCGGCGTACTGCCGGGAGAGGAAGAGCCGCAGGAGCGGGTCGGGAGCGCTGAACTTCTCGCCCGTCTGCGGATCGACCCCTTCGCGGGCGAGGTTGGTGAACTCCGCGGTCTCCTGGGCGAGCAGCCGGTCGATGCGGTGGTCGACGTCGCGCAGCAGGACGGAGCGGGTGGTGGCCGCGACCGCGGTGAGCGCGACGGTCATCACCACGAGCAGCCAGAGCAGGATCCGGACACGGGCGGATATCCAGCGGTGCGGGCGCTCAGCCGTCGTCACCGGGGCCGTCGTCGTCGTTGTCGCCCTGGCCGCCGCCGCTTCCTTCGCTGCCGTCGTCGTCGTTGTCATCGCCCGAGGAATTCTCGCTCACGGGCGGCGGGGACACCGTCTCGTCGCTCGGCGTCGGCCGGGGGGTGGTGGGCTTGGCGGAGGGCGCGGACGGTGACGGGGCTGACGGCGAGCCGCTGCTCTCCAGCTCCACCTTGGGCGGCGCCTTGGGTGGCTCGGGGCTGTCGGTCAGGGCGTAGCTGGTCGCGGCGATGCCGAGGGGGATCGCCACGACGGCCGCCAGGGCGGCCATGCGGTGGGTGAAGACCATGACGGTGAGCGTGCCGGGCGCGGTGCGTCAGCAGCATGAGCGGCGGATGAAGAAACCCTCATCCGGCGCCTGGGAAGGGCGACTCAGGAGTCGAGGCCGATCGCGAACGCCGCTTCGAGGTCGTGCTGCGAGTACGTACGGAACGCGACATGCGTGTCCGTCGCCTCCACGCCCGGGATCTTGCTGATCTTGCCGGGGATGACGTCGGCCAGGTCGTCGTGGCGCGCGACGCGCACCATGGCGATCAGGTCGTACGTACCGGTCACGGAGAAGACCTCGCTGACACAGTCGAGGGCGGCGATCGACTCGGCGATCTCCGGGATCCGGTCCACGCTGGTCTTGATGAGCACGATCGCGGTGATCACGGCTGACTGTCTCCCTCGGTAGCCGGTGCTGGCTTCTGCTTCTTCACTCTAGCTGTCCCCCTGTAGCGCCCCCACGCGTACAGAAAGCCCAGGGAGAACCCGACCAGATGGGCCAGATACGCCACTCCGGGCCCCGCCACGCCCTGCCAGGCCGCGAGCCACTGCAGCACCACCCAGAACGGCAGCACCACCCATGCCGGAAACCGCAACGGCAGGAAGAAGAGGAACGGGAAGAGGCTGGTGACCCGTGCCTTGGGGAAGAGACGGAGAAAGGCCCCGAGCACCGCGGAGATCGCCCCCGACGCGCCCACCAGGGTCTGGTCGGAGCCCGCGTGCGCGACCGCGTACGCGAACAGGGCGAGATAGCCGCAGCCGACATAGAAGAGCGCGAACTGGAGGTGCCCCATCCGTTCCTCGGCCATCGCCCCGAAGACGAAGAGGAACAGCATGTTGCCCAGGAGATGCAGCCAGCTGCCGTGCACGAAGAGCGCGGTGGCCGGGGCGAGCAGGGGCCGCATCGCCCCGCTGAACAGTTCCGTGGGGACCACGCCCCAGCGCTCGAAGTAGGCCTGCTGGGCGGCGAGCAGCTCATCGCCGGTGCCGTGCACGGGATTGAGCCCGGACACCGGTGAGATCACGAAGACCAGACAGCAGACGGCGATCAGGCCGTACGTCACCGGGGCGGACTGTCCCCTGAGCATCCGGCCCGCCGTCGTACCCCACGTCGCGATCATGAACAGAGCATGACGTAAGGGCAGCAAACCGTACAGACCGCCCCGCCGCGTGGACGGCCGCCGCATGGAGACCCTTACAGGCCTTAGGGTTACGGGCACCACGCACCATGGAATTCCGAAGGAAAGCGAACAGCCTCGATGACGGTTCCTCTGCCGACCGACACCACCAGGTGGCGCTGCCAGCTCTGCGGCAACCTCACACGTTTCGATGTGACCCGCAGTTCGAAGGTCGTCGAATACGTGCACCTCGACCTGGCCGGTGAGTCGAACGTCGAGGAACGCGAGGTGGTCAGTGAGACCATCGAGTCGGTGCGCTGCCGCTGGTGCAACGCGGTGGACCAGGTGGAACTCGTGGACAGGCCGGGTGCCGGCTCCTGAGGGAGCGGGCCCCGCACAGCTAGTGGGGTGACGGATGGTGGAGAGCGCAAGCGGGGAGCCGGGCGACGGCGCCGCTGAGGTGCTCGACCGCCCGCTGCCCGACGGAGTGCGCCGACGGGTCGTCCAGATCGTCTCGGACGGCTTCGGCGGCCTCACGGTCAGCGAACTGCCCGCACAGCTGCGGCAGTACGCCCGCTTCACGCCGAACCGGCGCACGAAGTTCGCGGGCAACGCGATGGCGGCGGCCCTGGAGGGCGACGCGCTCTTCCGGCAGCGCATCGGCGAACGTCTCAGAGAGGCGGAGCCCGAACTCACCGGCGCCCTGGACGCGGGCTCACCACCCCCGGCCGCGGACCCCCTCGATGTGGCGGCCGCGGCCTATGTGCTGCGTCCCACCGGCTGGGTGAAGCTGGTGACCGCCGCCGGCGAGGAGGCCATGCGGGCCGACGCCGAGCGCGTGGACGACGAGACCCGCGCCGAGCTCGAACGGCTGCGCGGGGAACTCTCGGCGGCCCGCGGCCAGACGAAGGCCGAGACCGAACGGCTGCGCGCGGAGCTCGAGTCGGCGAAGAAGGAAGCCGAATCGATGCATCGCAAGCTGCGCGGCGCCCTCAGCGACGTCAAGCGCGGCGAGGCGGCCCTGCGCAAGGCCGCGGCCGAGTCCGACGCCGCGCGGGCCGAGGGCCAGGCGCAGCTGTCCGCCGCCGAGAGCGAGACCCGGCGGCTCAAGGCGCGGCTCAGCGAGACCGAGGCCGCCCTGGAGGCCAGCCGCAGGGCGGCGCGCGAGGGCCGTAGCGTCGAGGACATGCGGGTGCGGCTGCTGCTCGACACGGTCCTTGAGTCCGCCCAGGGGCTGCGCCGCGAACTGGCCCTGCCGCCCGTCTCCGTGCGGCCCGCCGAGACCGTGGACGCCGTCGAGCCGGGGCGCATGACCCCGAAGGACATCGCGGCCCGCGCGCTCTCCGAGAACGACCCGGCGATCCTCGACCAGCTGCTCGCGCTGCCGCAGGCGCACATGGTCGTGGACGGCTACAACGTCACCAAGACCGGCTATCCGACGATGCCCCTGGAGAAACAGCGGCTGCGGCTTCTCGGCTCGCTCTCGCAGCTCGCCGCGCAGACCGGCGCCGAGATGACCTGCGTCTTCGACGGGGCCGAACTCGCCGCGCCCGTGCTGCTCGCGCCGCCGCGCGGGGTGCGGGTGCTGTTCTCCAAGCCGGGCGTCACCGCGGACGAACTGATCCGCCAGCTGGTGCGCGCCGAGCCTCCCGGGCGCCCCGTGGTCGTCGTCTCGACCGACCGCGAAGTGGCCGACGGGATCGCGAAGGCGGGCGCGCGGCCCGTCGCTTCGGCCGTGCTTCTGAAGCGGCTTTCGCGGGGCTGACGTACGCCGCTTTCGCGGGACTAAGGGTGTGCAAGTAACTCCTGTTCCCTATGCCCGAATTGGGGCGCCGCCTGCGCGACGCAGTGTCAACTGATCATTACCGCCTGTGCGTTATCGGTAAAATATGCGTCCCGCACCCCACTTTTTGCCGGTCAGGATTTGAACTGATCACAAGAAGGTCACTAGGGTCTCGCCTCGAACCTCCGCTCGGTTGATCACCCATCCGGGGTGACAGCGGTGGTACCCGCCGACCGGATCTCGGTAGGCGGCTGGAGGAAGAAGGAGCCGCCTTCGTGGCGTCCCACCGTCGACCCAAGCAGCCGAGCCGCGCGCGCGTGACCGTGCTCACCGCGACCGCCGCCGCTGCCGTCGCACTCACCTCCCAGGCGGCCAACGCGACGCCGAGCGAGAAGCCGAGCAAGGACGAGGTCAAGTCCAAGGTCGACAAGCTCTACGAGGACGCGGGCCGGGCCACCGACCGGTACAACGGCGCCAAGGAGAAGCAGGAGAAGCTCGAGAAGGAGATAGGCGAGCTTCAGGACAAGGTCGCCCGCGGCCAGGAGGACCTCAACGACCTGCGCGGCGGCCTCGGTTCGATGGCCAGCGCGCAGTACCGCTCCGGCGGCCTCGACCCCTCCGTCCAGCTCTTCCTCTCGGCCGACCCGGACGACTACCTCGACAAGGCGTCCACCATGGACCAGTTGAGCGGTCAGCAGGTCGAGGCGCTCAAGAAGGTCCAGGAGAAGCAGCGGACCCTCGCGCAGGAGCGCAAGGAGGCTTCCGACAAGCTCAAGGACCTCGCCGACACGCGCAAGGAACTGGGCAAGAAGAAGAAGGAAGTCCAGAGCAAGCTCGGCGCCGCCCAGAAGCTGCTCAACACCCTCACCGCCAAGGAGAAGCAGGAGCTCGCCGCCAAGGAGACCCGCGCGAGCCGCGACGCCGGCGACCGCGTGGACCTCGGCAAGGAGGCCCCGGCATCGCAGCGCGGCCAGGCCGCCCTGAGCGCCGCCGCCACGCAGCTCGGCAAGCCCTACGTCTCCGGCGGCAGCGGCCCCAACTCCTACGACTGCTCCGGTCTCACGCAGTGGGGTTACAACCAGGCCGGCGTCCAGATCACCCGGACCACGTACACCCAGCAGAACGACGGCACGAAGATCGGCCGCAGCGAGCTGAAGCCCGGCGACCTGGTGTTCTTCAACAGCCTCGCGCACGTCGGCTTCTACGCGGGCAACGGCCAGGTGCTCCACGCCCCGAAGCCGGGCGCCGTCGTGCGCTACGAGTCGATGTCCACGATCGGCTCCTTCCAGTTCGGCGTCCGCATCTGAAACGACCGGCATGCCGTCCGAACGGGCGAATTCCGGCAACTCCAGCTGACCCCGCGCCCCGTCGGTGACCTGCGTCTCCGGCGGGGCGTCACGTTGTGTGCACGGCCGGGTCTTTGGCCGTGACGTGATCCCACGGCTACTGTCGCGCGCATCCCCCGACGGATCGGGGGGACTTTCCCCCGGTTCGTCCTTCTGCCCGGGGGTCCGTCAGCGAAGGGAGAGCGGCTTCCCGTGGGGTCCCATCGTCGTCTCGCGCCGTCCGGCCTTGACCGGAGCACGCGCGTAACCGTCCTGTCAGCCGCCGCGGCAACCGCCGCGGCCGCCTTCGCCACACCGGCGGGCGCCGCACCGCAGGACACCCCGGCGACCACCAAGGCCAAGGTGGACCGCCTCTTCGAGCAGGCCGAGAAGGCCACCGAGGCGTACAACAAGGCCGACGAGCGCGCGGACACGCTGCGCAAGCAGGTCGAGCGGGCCAAGGACAGCGTCGCCCGCGGCCAGGAGCGCATCAACACGATGCGGGGCGCGCTCGGTTCGCTCGCCGGGGCGCAGTACCGCTCGGGCGGCATCGACCCCTCCCTCGCCCTGATGCTCTCCTCCGACCCGGACGGCTACCTGGACAAGGCGGCGGCGCTCGACCGCATCAGCGCCCGGCAGGCGAGTGAACTGACCGACCTCCAGAAGGCCCAGCGCAGCCTCGCCCAGGAGCGTACCGAGGCGGGGCGCAAGCTCTCCGAGCTGGAGAAGAGCCGCACCGCCGTGGCCCGCCACAAGCGGAGCGTCGAGCACAAGCTCGCCAAGGCGCGCCGGCTGCTCAACTCGCTTTCCTCGCAGGACCGGGAGGAGTACGACAGGACATCGCGCTCGGGACGCGACGGGATGCCGGACCTCGGGAGCGCCGGGCCGTCGTCGTCGCGGGCCGCCGCCGCCATCGCGGCGGCACGGTCGGCGATCGGCAAGCCCTACGTGTGGGGCGCCAACGGCCCGTCCGGCTTCGACTGTTCGGGCCTCACGCAGTGGTCGTACGCACAGGCGGGCGTCGGCCTGCCGCGCACCTCGCAGGCCCAGCGGTACGCGGGGCGCCAGGTGCCGCTGGCCCAGGCGCAGCCCGGTGACCTCGTCGCCTACCGCGACGACGCGAGCCACATCGGGATGTACATGGGCAACGGCCAGGTCGTGCACGCGCCCTACCCCGGTGCCCCCGTGCGCTACGACCCGGTCGGCATGATGCCGGTGTCGTCCGTGACGCGGATCTGACCGGCGGCCCGCGGCCCGCTGCCCGTACGATCTGAAACGTGGCTGGTCGCGGGCGTGGGTCGTGGGTCCTTGGAATCTGTGTCGCCCTGCTCGTCGGGTGCGGCGGCCCTTCGGCGCCCGATGCCGCGCCCGGCGACGTGCGCAGACTGCTCGACCGGCGCGCGGATGCGCTGCTCGACCGGGACGCGAAGGCGTACCGCGCGACGGGCCGCGATGCCGGGGCCGCCGAGGCCTACGACAACCTCCGCGAGGTCCCGCTCCAGTCCTGGCAGTACCGCCTTACCACCTTCGAGCGGACCGGCACGCGGGCCACGGCGACCGCCGACCTCCGCTACCGGATCAAGGGCTACGACAGCGAGCCGCTCACCACGTCGCGCGCGCTCACGCTTCAGGAGCGCGACGGACGGTGGTACGTCGCCGCTGAACGGCCCGCGAAGAAGGCCACGCAGCAACTCTGGGACCAGGGGCCTGTCACGTCCGTACGGGGCGCTCACAGCCTCGTGCTCGGCATCGGGCGCGGCGAGCGGAACGAGACGACGCTGCGCGAGTACGCGCACCTCGCCGACCGTGCGGTTCCCCTCGTGCGGGACGCCTGGCGGGGGAAGTGGCCGCAGCGGGTCGTCGTCATGGTGCCCAAGTCCCTGGACGGCATGGCCGGTCTTCTCGGGGCGCCCGCCTCCGGCTACCAGGGGATCGCGGCGGTGACCACGGGGGAGACGGGCGGCTCCGGGGCCGCGCCCGCGGACCGGATCATCGTCAACCCCGAGGCGTACGGCGTGCTCGGCGACTTCGGCAAGCAGGTCGTCCTCACCCACGAGACGACCCATGTCGCGACCCGCGCGCACACCTCACCCGCGACCCCCTTGTGGCTCTCCGAAGGCTTCGCCGACTGGGTGGGCTACCGCGGCACGGGCCGCACCGCCGCGCAGGCCGCCCCCGAACTGCGCCGCGCGGTCCAGCGGGAGCAACTGCCCGGCGCGCTCCCCGAGGACGAAGCCTTCGGCTTCAGCGGCGACGCGGGGAAGCTGGCCCAGGCGTACGAAGGGTCGTGGCTGGCCTGCCGGATGATCGCGGACCAGTGGGGCGAGGAGAGCCTGACGCGCTTCTACGAAGCGGTCGGCGAGCACAAGAAGAGGCCGGGCGCGGTGGAGGACGCGCTGCGGGACGTCCTGGACATCTCTGTGCAGGAGTTCACGGCGCGGTGGCGTACGTATCTGCGCGCGGAGCTCGGCTGACCTCTTCGGACGCCGACGCGCGTTCACGTGCCCGGGGTTCGGACACCGTCTGCCGCCACAGGTTCCGGCAGGCGAGGAGCGCCGCCGCGACGAGCAGACCATTGCGTACGAAGAGCAGGGCGATGCCCAGCGGGTCGCTCGCCACCACGTGCGAGAACCAGATGGGGAACTCCAGGAACGTGACGAACGTGGCCGCGAGCACCAGGCGCGCGGGCAGCGCCATGCGGCTCGCGCGAAACGCCAGGCACACGGCGGCGACCCCTACCAGCCACAGTAGGTACTGCGGGCTGATCACCCGGCTCGTCGTCGTGAACAGCAGTACGGCGACGAAGGCCGCGTCCGCCACCGTGCTGGCCGACCGGACGCGCGCGCGAAGCCGCCACACCAGGAGCCAGCAGAAGGCCGCCACGGAGAGCCCCTGCGCCAGGGTGCTGACCAGCGGGACGTACGGGCCGAGGAACTCCACCGAGCCGTAGTTGAGCTGCACATCGCCCTGCCAGCCGAGGTGGCGTGCGATGTGGAAGAAGAGCGCGCCGAGTGACTCGACCTCGGTGCCGCGGTCGCGCTGGAAGGTCAGGAAGGCGAGCGCTCCGGGCATCGTCACCAGGAAGGCGAGGGTCAGACCGGCTGCGGTGGCGACCGCCGCGCCCCAGGAACTCCGGGTGGCACGCGCGCGTGGCATGCCGATGAGCAGCAGGGCGGGCCACACCTTGAGCAGCGCGCCGAACCCCGCGAGCGCCCCCATCGTGCGGGGGTGGCGCGCCCCGGCGAGCAGCGCGGCGACCGCCACGGCCGTCACCATCACGTCGTAACGGGCGTACACGGTCGGCCCGAGCAGCGCCACGCCCACGACCCACACCCAGGCCCCCCGGAGGGACTTGCCGGGCCGCCGGCCCGCGTACAGGAGCAGTCCGCAGACGAGCGCGTCGGAGAGGAGGGCGAGCACGAAGAACGCCGACGTGTAGTCCACGAAGGGCAGCAGGGCGGGGGAGAGGACCGCGAGGGCGGCGGCGGGCGGGTATTGCCAGGTGACGTCGTCGAGGGGGAAGGTGCCGGTGCGCAGGACCTCGTACCAGCCCTGGTAGATGACGGCGACGTCACTGGTCACGTCGGGGCCGGGGGCGGTGAGCACCTTGAAGACGCAGAGCAGCAGCACGGTCCTGGTCAGGACCCAGACGGTCAGGATCCGCGCCACGCGCACCACGCCCCTTTTCGGATACTTCATTGTGGTTCGTGGAGCCATGATGCCGGGCGCGGCCGTGGATGGGCCGAGAGGCACGCTCTGCCGGGCTTTCGGTACTGTCGGCGACGATGCACAAGACCCTGATCGTCACGAACGACTTCCCGCCCAGGCCCGGTGGCATCCAGGCGTTCCTGCACAACATGGCGCTGCGCCTGGACCCCGAACAGCTCGTCGTCTACGCCTCCACGTGGAAGCGGGGACGCGAGGGCGCCGAGGCCACGGCCGCCTTCGACGCGGAGCAGCCCTTCAAGGTCGTACGCGACCCCACGACGATGCTGCTCCCGACCCCGCGCGTCACGCGGCGCGCGGTCTCGCTCCTGCGGGAACACGGCTGCGAGTCGGTGTGGTTCGGGGCCGCGGCGCCGCTGGGGCTCATGTCACCCGCGTTGCGGAAGGCGGGCGCGCGGCGGCTCGTCGCCACGACGCACGGGCACGAGGCGGGGTGGGCGCAGCTGCCCGCGTCGCGCCAACTGCTCCGCCGCATCGGCGACTCGACGGACACGGTCACCTATCTGGGTGAGTACACGCGCTCGCGCATCGCCGCGGCGCTGTCGCCTGCGGCGGCCGGGCGGATGGTCCAACTGCCGCCGGGCGTCGACGAGAAGACCTTCCACCCCGGATCGGGCGGGGACGCCGTGCGGGCCCGCCTCGGCCTGACGGACCGTCCTGTCGTGGTGTGCGTCTCGCGGCTCGTGCCGCGCAAGGGGCAGGACACGCTGATCCTTGCCATGCCCCGGATTCTGGCGGCGGAGCCGGAGGCCGTGCTTCTCGTGGTGGGCGGCGGGCCCTACGAGAAGGAGCTGCGGAAGCTGGCCGCCGAGACCCGGGTCTCGGACTCCGTGCGGTTCACGGGGGCGGTGCCGTGGGAGGAGCTTCCCGCGCATTACGGCGCGGGTGACGTCTTCGCGATGCCGTGCAGGACCCGGCGGGGCGGCCTCGACGTGGAGGGCCTCGGCATCGTCTACCTGGAGGCTTCGGCGACGGGCCTCCCGGTCGTGGCCGGGGATTCGGGCGGGGCGCCGGACGCGGTGCTCGACGGTGAGACCGGCTGGGTCGTCCGGGGCGGCTCCCCGGAGGCGGCCGCTGACCGGATCGTCACCCTGCTCGGTGACGCGGAGTTGCGTCAGCGCATGGGGGAGCGGGGCCGGGAATGGGTGGAGGAACGGTGGCGCTGGGATCTCCTGGCGGAGAGGCTGCGGGAGTTGTTGTAGCGCCTAGTGGGTTGCTGCTGGGGGCTTGTTGCGCGGCTGACTGCCGTCATGGGCTGGCCGCGCAGTTCCCCGCGCCCCTGAAGGGGCGCCTGATGGGGTTGCCACGGGGGCTGGTCGCGCGGCTGACGGTCGTAGTGGGCTGAGCGCGCAGTTCCCCGCGCCCCTAAAGGGGCGGTGCCGCTGGGGGGCTGTTGCGTGACTGACTGCCGTCATGGGCTGGCCGCGCAGTTCCCCGCGCCCCCTACGGGGCGCTTGTCGCAGCCCCGGCTTTAGGGGCGCGGGGAACTGCGCGAGCAACCAGACGCGACCGGCAGTCGCGAGAGCACAGAGCCCCCCACGGCGAGTGGGCGGGCCCCGCCAACGCTACCCGCGGTAAATCGCCTCGATCTCGTCCGCGTAGTCCTTCGCGACAACATTCCTCTTCAGCTTCAACGACGGAGTCAAATGCCCCGACTCCTCCGTGAACTGGGAGGACAGGACACGGAACTTACGCACCGACTCCGCCTTGGAGACCGCCGCGTTGCCGTCGTCCACCGCGGTCTGGATCGCGGCAAGAAGATCCGGGTCGTCCCGAAGCGACGCCGCCGTGGAACCGGCCGGCTTCCCGTGGTCCGAGGCCCACCGGCCAAGGAACTCGTCGTCCACCGTGACCAGCGCCCCCACGAAGGGCCGCCCGTCGCCCACGACCATGCACTCCGCGACCAGCGCATGCGCGCGGATACGGTCCTCGATCACCGCGGGAGCGACGTTCTTGCCGCCCGCCGTCACGATGATCTCCTTCTTGCGGCCGGTGATCCGGAGGTAGCCGTCCTCGTCGAGCGTGCCGATGTCACCCGTGTGGAACCAGCCGTCGGCCAGCGCCTCTTCGGTCGCGCCCTCGTTGTTCCAGTACTCCGTGAACAGGTGCTCGCCGTGCAGCAGCACCTCGCCGTCGTCGGCGATCCGGACGACCGAGCCGGGCAGCGGCTGGCCGACCGTGCCGATCTTCTGGCGGTCCCAGGGGTTGAAGGCGGTGGCGGCGCACGACTCCGTGAGGCCGTAGCCCTCAAGGACGGTGAAGCCGATGCCACGGAAGAAGTGGCCGAGGCGCTCGCCGAGCGGCGCGCCGCCCGAGATCGCGAACTCGCCGCGCCCGCCGAGGACGGCCCGCAGCTTGCTGTAGACCAGCTTGTCGAACGTCTTGTACTTGATCTTCAGGCCGAGCGAAGGGCCGCTCGGGGTGTCCAGCGCGCGGCTGTACGCGATCGCCGTGTCCGCGGCCTTGTCGAAGATCTTGCCCTTGCCGTCGGCCTGCGCCTTGGCGCGCGCCGAGTTGTAGACCTTCTCGAAGACGCGCGGGACGCCCAGGATCATGGTCGGCCGGAACGAAGCCAGCTCGTCCGTGAGGTTCTTGACGTCGGGCGCGTGGCCCAGCTTGATCGGCGCCATCAGCGCGGCGACCTCGACCAGGCGGCCGAAGACGTGCGCCACGGGGAGGAAGAGGAGTACGGAGCACTCACCGGTGCGGAAGAGCGGTTTGAGGCGCTCCACCACGTTGCCGCACTCCGCGAAGAAGCTGCGGTGGGTGAGCACACAGCCCTTGGGGCGGCCCGTCGTGCCCGAGGTGTAGACGATGGTGGCCGGGTCGTCGGCGCCCGCGACCGCGCCGCGCTCGTCGACGGTCTCCTCGGAGACGTCGGCGCCCGCGCGGTTCAGCTCGTCGACGCCGCCGCGGTCGATCTGCCAGACGTTGACCAGATCGGGGAGCCGGTCGCGTACGGAGTCGACGGCCGCGCTGTGCGTGTCCAGCTCGACGATGATGCCCACGGCGCCGGAGTCGCCCAGGATCCACTGGATCTGCTCGGCCGAACTCGTCTCGTACACCGGCACGGTGACCGCGCCCGCGCTCCAGATCGCGAAGTCGAGGAGCGTCCACTCGTAGCGGGTGCGGGACATCAGGGCGACGCGGTCGCCGGGGCTCACCCCGGAGGCGATGAGCCCCTTGGCCGCGGCGCGCACCTCGGCGAGGAAAGTCTTGGCGTTGACGTCCTGCCAGGTGCCGTTCACCTTGCGGCCGATGACGGCGACATCCGGGTGCTGCGCGGCATTTCTGCGGACGATGTCGGTCAGATTGCCGTCCGCAGGGACCTCGTACAGGGCCGGAAGGCTGAACTCGCGCAAGACTGCTGCTCCTACATAGGGCGCCGGCGCCACGACGTTGTGCGATGCGACGGTGCGGTCCAAGATCGGGCAGGTGCTCCGTGGAAACTGGGGGGAAAGGGGGCTGGAGCACTACTGGACTGCCCGGACGTTACCCATGGGTATGGCTTGTTCGGTAGGGGGTCCGGGCCAGATGTTCGGTGCGTCACACGTCGTTGTGGTCTGAACCGCACAGTACGCCACGCCATTCCCGACTCGGAAGTAACCGCAGGTCCGCCCCCTTCTCAGTGCCTCTACCCACGTTTGCCCGCTCGTTCTAGGGTGATCGGCATGCCAGGTTTCCGGGTCAATGTGGTCAGTGACGTGCACGGCAACACGAAGGATCTCGCCCGCGCGGGCGAGGGAGCCGACGCGCTCATCTGTCTCGGTGACCTGGTTCTCTTCCTCGACTACGCCGACCACTCGCGCGGCATCTTCCCCGACCTCTTCGGCGAGGAGAACGCCGACCGCCTCGTCGAGCTGCGCACCGCCCGCCGATTCGACGAGGCCAGGGAGCTGGGCGCGCGGCTGTGGGCGGGCATAGACCGCGGGCCCGCCATCGAGAGCGCGGTCCGCAAGCAGTACGCCGAGATGTTCGCCGCCTTCCCCACACCGACGTACGCCACCTACGGCAATGTCGACATGCCGACCCTCTGGTCCGAGTACGCGGGCCCGGGCACCACCGTCCTCGACGGCGCGCGGGCCGAGATCGGCGGCCGCGTCTTCGGGTTCGTCGGCGGCGGCCTGCGCACGCCCATGCGGACGCCCTACGAGATCAGCGACGAGGAGTACGCGGCCAAGATCGAGGCCGTCGGCGAGGTAGACGTGCTCTGCACGCACATCCCGCCGGACGTGCCCGAGCTCGTCTACGACACCGTCGCGCGCCGCTTCGAACGCGGCAGCCGTGCCCTGCTCGCGGCCATTCACAAGACCCGCCCGCGATACGCACTTTTCGGCCACGTCCACCAGCCCCTGACCCGGCGGATGAGGATCGGGGCGACGGAGTGTGTGAACGTGGGGCACTTCGCGAGCTCGGGCAGGCCGTGGGCCCTGGAGTGGTGACAGTGGGCCACTTCGTGCGCGGTAGCCTTCACGCGTCACACACGTACACACCACCCCCCGTACCGGACCGCATCTGGAGGAGCCACAGCGATGGCGGAACACACCAGCTCGAGCATCACGATCGAGGCGGCACCGGCCGAGGTGATGGGGGTGATCGCCGACTTCGCGCGCTACCCGGACTGGACGGGTGAGGTGAAGGAGGCGGAGGTGCTCGACACCGACGACCAGGGCCGCGCCAAGCAGGTCCGCCTCGTCATGGACGCGGGCGCGATCAAGGACGACCAGACGCTCGGGTACACGTGGACCGGCGAGAACGAGGTCAGCTGGACCCTCGTCAAGTCGCAGATGCTGCGGTCGCTGGACGGTTCGTACCTGCTGCGGCCCGCGGGGACCGGCACGGAGGTCACGTACAAGCTGACCGTCGACGTCAAGATCCCCATGCTCGGGATGATCAAGCGCAAGGCGGAGAAGGTCATTATCGACCGGGCGTTGGCGGGCCTGAAGAAGCGGGTGGAGTCGGGTCCTCAGGCCTGACACCGCGGGGTGATCGGGTAGGTGGGCGGGGAAATTCCGCCGCGAAGCGGCGGTCTCGACTCACGTAACGTTCACCCTTATGCGCACCCTCCTCATCACCGGCCCCGGCGGCTCCGGCCGAACCACTGTCGCCGCGGCCACCGCGCTGTCCGCCGCCCGTGAGGGCAGCAGGACCCTCCTGATCACCGCCGACCGAGTCGACACCGGCACAGAGCAAGGCCTCACCGTCCGGCGCCTCACCCCCGGCGAAGAGTTCCGGGACGATCTCCTGGCCCTGCAGAACCGTGCCTCCTCCGCGCTGGACCTGCTCGGCGCCGGACGCCTCGAAGGCGAGGAGCTCACGCCCCTGCCCGGCAGCGACGAACTGGCCCTGCTGCGCGCCCTGCGCGACGCCGGGCAGGCCGCGTACGACACCGTGGTGGTGGACCTGCCCCCGGCGCCCCGCGCCCTCGCGGTCCTCGCGCTCCCCGAGCAGCTGCGCCGCTACCTCCGCAGGCTGCTGCCCCCAGAGCGGCAGGCCGCCCGCGCCCTGCGGCCCATGCTCGGCCGCATCGCGGGCGTCCCGATGCCCGCCTCCTGGCTGTACGAGACCGCGGACCGCTGGGACACCGAACTCGCCGCCGCGCAGGCCGTGATCGAGGACCCGGGCACGACGGTCCGCCTGGTCGCCGAGCCAGGACCCGCGGGCGCCGACGCCGTGCGCGCCGCCGCCACCGGCCTCGCGCTCCAGGGCCTGCGCACCGACGCCGTGCACGCCAACCGCGTCCTGCCCGACGACACCCCCGACACCTGGCTCGCCGAGCTCATCGCCCAGCAGCGCAAGACGCTGGCCGAGTGGGAGGAGACGTACGGCGACGGCCTTCTCCCGCTCCCGCACCTGGGCCGCGACGCCCGCGGTGCCGACGACCTGACCGCCCTCGGCGTGCCCGCTCCCGCCGCGGCTCCGGAAGCCGTGCGGTGGCCCGTCGTCGACGCCCTCGCCGACGACGGCGTACTGATCTGGCACATCCCGCTCCCCGGCGCCGTACGCGAGGAGCTCGGTCTGATCCGGCGCGGGGACGAACTCGTCGTCACCGCGGGCCCCTTCCGGCGCATGGTGACCCTGCCGTCCGCCCTGCGCCGCTGCACCGTCGCGGGGGCCGGACTGCGCGAGGGCGAGCTGAGGGTGCGGTTCGCGCCCGACCCCGATCTGTGGCCGCGGACACGGTGAACGGGCTACCGCCGTTCGGGTAACGTCGAGAGTACGAATCCATAGACCGTCCTGACCGTCCTCCGCGGGAGTCTGTCCGTCATGAGCGATGCCACCGAGCGCGAAGCGCCCGAACCCGAAGCGGCCAGCGCCGACGCCGACGCGTGGGAGAAGGCGTGCGCCGAGGATCTCGCGGCGGAGAAGGCCCGGCGCCGTGCCCAGTACGGGCCGCCGCCCGGATCGGCCGGCGAGGAGCTGCGCAAGCTCGTCGACGCCGTGTCGGAGAAGCTGTCCGGACTCCAGACGCCGTTGCTCGGCGCGGTCGCCCAGGGCGCCGTCGAGCAGACCGTCCGGCAGGTCGTCCAGCAGGCGAAGGCCGCCGTCGAACCGGTCATCGAGCGCAACCCCGACGTCTTCGACCACCTCGCAGCCGCCGGGGGTGAACTGCTCGCCGCGTACCGCTCCGCGGTCGAGGGCCAGGAGGGCCGCTGGACCCGCGGGAGCGACGCGGCGAAGGGCCCCGACCCGCGGGATGAGGGCCCCGGTCCCGCGGAACACATCGACCTGGACTGACTACCCCTCGGGTACGGTTGCCCATAGCGGGGCTCGACCGAAACTGAGGGACACATGGGACTCACCATCGGCGTCGATATCGGCGGCACGAAGATCGCGGCCGGAGTGGTCGACGAAGAGGGCACCATTCTCGACACCCACAAGGTGCCCACGCCGCCGACCGCCGAAGGCATCGTGGACGCGATCTGTGCCGCCGTGTCCGGGGCCGGCAAGGGGAACGACGTGGAGGCCGTCGGCATCGGCGCCGCCGGTTACGTGGACGACAAGCGCGCCACCGTTCTCTTCGCACCGAACATCGACTGGCGCCACGAGCCGCTCAAGGACAAGGTCGAGCAGCGGGTCGGCCTTCCGGTCGTCGTGGAGAACGACGCGAACGCCGCGGCCTGGGGCGAGTACCGCTTCGGCGCGGGCGCGGGCCACGAGGACGTCATCGTCATCACGCTGGGCACGGGCCTCGGCGGCGGCATCATCATCGGCAACAAGCTGCGGCGCGGACGCTTCGGCGTGGCCGCCGAGTTCGGGCACATCCGGGTCGTGCCGGACGGTCTCCTGTGCGGCTGCGGGAGCCAGGGCTGCTGGGAGCAGTACGCGTCGGGGCGCGCCCTCGTGCGGTACGGACGCCAGCGGGCCAACGCGACGCCGGAGGCCGCGGAGCTGCTCCTCGGCCTGGGCGACGGCACGGTCGAGGGCATCGAGGGCAAGCACATCAGCGAGGCGGCCCGGCAGGGTGACCCCGTCGCCGTCGACTCCTACCGCGAGCTGGCCCGCTGGGTCGGCGCGGGCCTGGCCGACCTGGCCTCGCTCTTCGACCCCTCCGCGTTCATCGTGGGCGGCGGCCTCTCCGACGAGGGCGAGCTGGTGCTCGACCCGATCCGCAAGTCGTTCCGCCGGTGGCTCATCGGCGGGCAGTGGCGTCCGCACGCGCAGGTGCTTGCAGCGCAGCTGGGCAACAAGGCGGGGCTTGTGGGCGCGGCTGACCTTGCTCGGCAGGGCTGAGCCACCGCTGATCTCGCGTTTCGTACGAGGCCCGCTGTCCCCTTTCGGGGGCGGCGGGTTTCGCCGTGACGGCACCCCGCAGCGCGTATCTTGATCCCCATGGTGACGCTGCCCAACTCCCGGACCGAAGACGACGGTTCAGCCGTGGTCCGGGTGCTCAGTTACAACATCCGGTCCATGCGGGACGACACCGACGCGCTGGCGCGGGTCATCGCCGCCTGCGCGCCCGACCTCGTACTCGTCCAGGAAGCGCCGCGGTTCTTCCGGTGGCGCAAGAAGCTGGCGCGGCTCGCCCGCGCCGCCGATCTGGTGATGCTCTCGGGCGGCGCCACCGCGTCCGGGCCCGCGCTGCTCTGCTCGCTGCGGGCCACCGTCGAACGGACCGAGGACGTGCTGCTTCCGCTCACGCCGGGACTGCACCGGCGCGGCTTCGCCACCGCTGTCGTACGGTTCGGTGGCGCCCGGCTCGGCGTCCTGAGCTGCCATCTGAGCCTGCAGACCGACGAGCGGTACGAGCAGGGCGGGATGCTGCTCGACCGGCTCGCCGGGATGGGCGTGGAGCACGCTGTCGCGGGCGGTGACCTGAACGAAAGGCCCAAGGGTCGTACGTTCCGCAGGATCGCCTCGGAGCTGCGGGACTGCTGGGCGACCGCGCCCTGGGGCGGCGAGAACACCTCGACGCCGGGGGATCCGCATCAGCGCATCGACGCCGTCTTCGCCACGTCGGGGGTCGAAGTGCTCGGCTGCGGCGTGCCGTTGGAGCTCGACGGGGTGAGCGAGGCGGATCTGCGGGCGGCCACCGACCACCTGCCGGTGCTCGCCGCCCTCAGGGTTCCGGCCGCCCGGGGCGCGTAGCCCCCTCAGACCACCGGCCCCTCAGACCACCGCGCCGCGGCCCGGGTCGTCGTCCTCCTCGTCGTCGTCGCCCTTCATCCGCGCCACCAGCGTGCCGAAGCCGCCGAGGAAGCCGCCGATGCTGAGCGTCGTCAGCCACCACGTCATCTGCCAGCCGAGCAGCACCGCGAGCAGGAGCAGCAGCGGGCCGCCGAGCACGGCGAGCCAGGCGAACTTCGCCGTGACGTCCGCGGCGGGCAGCGGCGGCGGCTCCGGCGGGACGAAGTGGCCCTCGTCGTCCGCGCCCAGGTCGTCGTCCGACGCCTCGGGGGCGGCGTAGTCACGCGGGCCGCCGCCCACGCCGGGGGCGAAGGAGACGGAGCCGCCGAGCGGCTTCTTGGACCCGGAGTCGTCCGGGTTCTCCGGGGCCGTGGGGTTCTTGACGCTCGTGTCGCCCGAGCCGGGCTTCTCGTTCGTCTCCGGTTCGAGCAGGGCCAGGTCCTCGATGGACTTGAACGGCTTGGCGCCCGGCGGGTCCGCCGGCTCCTGGCCGTACCCCGCGACGATCGCCTGCCAGGCCGCGTCCTCGTCGAGCGGCAGGCCCTGGCCCTCGGAGGGCTCCTCGCGCTTCTCGGGCTCGCGGCTCTCGTCGCCGTCGGGTTCGATTCGGTCCTGCTCAGCCACCGGTGGCCGTCCCTTCCTTACCGACACTGGGGGCGAGCCGGCCGATGAACGCGTAGCTCTCCTCGAAGATCCGGTCCGCATCGTGGTCCAACGTCGCGACGTGGTAGCTCTGTTCCAGGATGGTCTCGGTGACGTCCGAGGACGACACCCGGCTGAGGATCCTGGCCGAGTCGGCCGGCGGCACCACATGGTCCTGAGGGCTGTGCAGCAGCAGCAACGGCTGTGTCACCTGCGGCAGTTCACGGTCGAGCCGCTGGAAGAACCGGCGCAACGAGTGGGCGGCGTGCAGCGGCACCCGGTCGTACGCGAGTTCCTTCGAGCCCTCCAGGGCGATGTCGCTGGAGATGCCCGGCGTCGTGGGCACCAGATGCCGGGCGACCGGCAGGGCGTACGCGGCCAGGCCGTGCACCTTGTTCGCCGGGTTCACCAGGACGAGGCCACGGACCTCGTCGCCGTGCTTCGAGGCGAGCCGCAGGGCAAGCGCGCCGCCCATGGAGAGGCCGAAGACGAAGACATCCGTGCACCGCTCCAGGAGCCCGCGCAGCTCGCGCTCCACCTCCGCGTACCAGTCCTGCCAGCCGGTGACCTGGAGGTCCTCCCAGCGCGTGCCGTGCCCGGGAAGGAGCGGGAGCGAGACGGTCAGACCCTGCCCCGCGAGGTACTCCGCCCAGGGGCGCAGGGACTGCGGGGATCCGGTGAAGCCGTGACAGAGGAGGACGCCGACCTCGCCGCCCTCGTGGCGGTACGGCTCGGCTCCGGGGAGGACCGGCACTTCGGTCTCCTTCGTGAGATGTGGCTGCGGGGTGGGAGTACTTCACCGTACGCGACCGGACTGACACCGACCAGGGCCGTCGGGCCCTTTGGGCTTACTGCGGGTTAAGGTCTGATCCACACATAACAGGAGGCACACGGTTTGATCTACGGCGCAATGAAGGTCGCCATCGGAGGGCCGCTGAAGCTCGGCTTCAGGCCCTGGGTGGAAGGCCTTGAGAACGTACCCGCCGATGGACCGGCCATCCTGGCGAGCAACCATCTCTCCTTCTCGGACTCCTTCTTCCTGCCCGCGGTCCTCGACCGCAAGGTCACCTTCATCGCGAAGGCGGAGTACTTCACGTCCCCGGGCGTGAAGGGCAAGCTGACGGCCGCCTTCTTCAAGGGCGTGGGCCAGCTGCCCGTGGACCGCTCCGGCGGCCGCGGCGCGGGCGAGGCGGCCATCAAGAGCGGCATCGAGGTCCTGGAGCGCGGCGAGCTCTTCGGCATCTACCCGGAAGGCACGCGTTCGCCCGACGGGAGGCTCTACCGTGGCAAGCCCGGCGGCCTCGCGCGCGTGGCCCTCGCCACCGGGGCGCCCGTGCTCCCCGTGGCGATGATCGACACGGAGAAGATCCAGCCGCCGGGCAAGGTGGTGCCGAAGCTGATGCGGCCCGGCATCAAGATCGGCAAGCCGCTCGACTTCACCCGGTACCACGGCATGGAGCACGACCGGTTCGTCCTGCGGGCGGTGACCGACGAGGTCATGTACGAGATCATGAAGTTGTCCGGCCAGGAGTACGTCGACGAGTACGCGACGGCGGCCAAGCGCCGCCTCTCGGACGCGGCGAAGGCCGAGAAGGAAGCGGAGAAGAAGGCGGAGAAAGCGGCCGCGGCGGCCGAGAAGGAACGGTCCGGCGCGTAATCGCGTCGCTGTGAAGGGGAGCCGGGTGCGGGGGGAACGGCCGGGCGACCCGAGGGGGTGGGGGACATGACCAAGCGCGTCCGCGTCATGAGGATGTCGGTGGAGCAGCCGCTGTGGCGTGCCCTGACCGGCTACCGCGTACTGACGATGCTGTACGCGATCGGCCTCTTCGTGGCGGCGCACCAGAAGTTCGACCGCCCCTGGGTGGCCATCGGGTACTACGTGGTGCTCGCGGGATGGACCATCGGCACGCTGCCGAAGGTCGCGAACGCGGCCAGCTGCACCAAGCGGTTCCTGATCGCCGACCTGACCATCGCGCTGGTCGGCATCCTGCTCACGCCGGTCGCCGACTCGCACCAGCGGATCGTCCACGACGGCCCGACGCTGCCGTCGATATGGACGGCGGGCGCGGTGCTCGCCTTCGCGATCAAGGGAGGCTGGCGGTGGGCGGCGTTCGCGTCGGCGCTCGTCGGCGCCGCCAACATCGCGCAGCGCGGCAGGCCCACCCAGGACACGCTCCACAACGTCCTGCTCGTGTGCATCGCCTCCATCGCGATCGGATACGTCGTCGAGGTGGCCCGCGCCTCCGAGCGCACCCTCGCCCGCGCCCTGGAGATCGAGGCCGCGACCCGCGAGCGGGAGCGCCTGGCCCGTGACATCCACGACAGCGTGCTCCAGGTCCTCGCGATGGTGCAGCGGCGCGGCAGCGCGATCGGCGGCGAGGCGGCGGAGCTCGGCAGGATGGCGGGCGAGCAGGAGGTCGCGCTGCGCACGCTGGTGGCGGGCGGCCTGGTCCGGACGTCGCACGAGTCGGAGGACGCCTCGATGGGGGCCGTCGTCCGCGCGGTGGATGAGCCGGACGGCGACGCCGACGACGGAGACAGCTGTGACCTGAGGTCCCTGCTCTTCCCGTACGCGGGCGCCCGGGTGACCCTCTCGGAGCCGGGCGCTCCGGTCACCCTCGAGCCGAAGGCCGCCCGGGAACTGGCCGCCGCGGTCGGCGCCGCCCTGGACAACGTCCACCGGCACGCGGGCCCGGACGCCGCGGCCTGGATCCTGGTCGAGGACGAGCCGGACGCCGTGATCGTGACGGTGCGGGACGACGGCCCCGGCATCCCCGAGGGCCGTCTCGCCGAGGCCGAGGGCGAGGGGCGGCTCGGTGTCGCCCTGTCGATCAGGGGCCGGCTGCGGGACATCGGCGGCACGGCCGAGCTGATCTCGGTACCGGGCCAGGGCACGGAAGTAGAACTGAGAGTCCCACGGGGGAAGGCAGGAAAGGAACGATGAACGAGCACCGACTGCGGGATGCCGACGGCGGCGAGGACCCGGTCAAGGTCATGGTCGTCGACGACCACCCGATGTGGCGGGACGCGGTCGCCCGCGACCTCGCCGAGGCAGGGTTCGACGTGGTCGCCACGGCGGGCGACGGCGACCAGGCCGTGCGCCGCGCACAGGCCGCCGCACCCGACGTCCTCGTACTCGACCTGAACCTCCCCCTGAAGCCGGGCGTCCAGGTCTGCAAGGAACTTGTCAGCGCCAACCCCGCCCTGCGCGTCCTGGTCCTCTCGGCGAGCGGCGAGCACGCGGACGTCCTGGAGGCGGTCAAGTCCGGCGCCACCGGCTATCTCCTGAAGTCGGCATCCACCGCCGAGCTGACCGACGCGGTGCGCCGCACGGCCGTCGGCGACACGGTCTTCACGCCGGGCCTCGCGGGCCTCGTCCTCGGCGAGTACCGCCGTCTGGCGTCCGATCCGGCGCCCGGCGCCCCGGACGAGCCGAAGGCACCGCAGCTGACCGACCGCGAGACCGAGGTGCTGCGCCTGGTCGCCAAGGGCCTGAGCTACAAGCAGATCGCCGAGCGCCTGGTCATCTCGCACCGCACCGTGCAGAACCACGTGCAGAACACCCTGGGCAAGCTCCAGCTGCACAACCGCGTGGAGCTCGTGCGGTACGCGATCGAGCGGGGTCTCGACGACGCGTGAACCCTCGGGCAGCCCCTCGGCCGACCCCTCATAAGGGTGAACTCGCGTGATCAACTCCCCTGTAACGGCCAGGAATTGACCATCCGGACCGACCCTGAGTGACCTGTATCACCATTAGCGTGACTCGCATACAGGTCACTGAGGCGAAGGGACGTTTCCATGGCGGCCAAGAAAATCGGAGTACTGACCGGAGGCGGCGACTGCCCCGGGCTCAACGCCGTCATCCGAGGCGTCGTCCGCAAGGGCGTGCAGGAGTACGGCTATGACTTCGTCGGCTTCCGGGACGGCTGGCGCGGCCCCCTGGAGGGCGACACCGTCCCGCTCGACATCCCGGCCGTGCGGGGCATCCTGCCGCGCGGCGGCACCATCCTCGGCTCCTCGCGCACCAACCCGCTCAAGGCGGAGAACGGCATCCGCCGGATCAAGGAGAACCTCGCCAAGTACGAGGTCGAGTCCCTCATCGCCATCGGCGGCGAGGACACCCTCGGCGTAGCCGCGCGGCTCACCGACGAGTACGGCATCAATGTCGTCGGCGTACCCAAGACCATCGACAACGACCTCTCCGCCACGGACTACACCTTCGGCTTCGACACCGCGGTGGGCATCGCCACCGAGGCGATCGACCGGCTGCACACGACCGCCGAGTCGCACATGCGGGTCCTGGTGGTCGAGGTCATGGGGCGGCACGCGGGCTGGATCGCGCTGCACTCCGGGCTCGCCGGGGGCGCGAACGTCATCCTCATCCCCGAGCAGCGCTTCGACGTGGAGCAGGTGTGCGCCTGGGTGACCTCGCGGTTCAAGGCGTCGTACGCGCCGATCGTCGTCGTCGCTGAAGGGGCCATGCCCAAGGACGGCGAGATGGTCCTCAAGGACGGGACGCAGGACTCCTTCGGGCATGTGCGGCTCTCGGGCGTGGGGGAGTGGCTGGCCAAGGAGATCGAGGGGCGGACCGGCAAGGAGGCAAGGACCACCGTCCTCGGGCACGTCCAGCGCGGCGGGACGCCCAGCGCCTTCGACCGCTGGCTGGCCACGCGCTTCGGGCTGCACGCGATCGAGGCCGTGCGGGACGGCGACTTCGGGAAGATGGTCGCGTTGCAGGGGACGGACATCGTGCGGGTTCCGATCGCGGAGGCGACGGCGCGCTTGAAGACGGTGGACCCGAAGCTGTACGCCGAAGTCGGCGTGTTCTTCGGCTGAGGAGCGCCCCGAAGGGGCGCGGGGAACTGCGCGACCAGCCCCCGGCGACCCGCAGGAGAACAACACCTGGACGGCCCCCGGCCCACGCCGGTTTCGGGGTGCCGTCCCTCTGGGCGGTACATACACTCGGCCCCATGGAGATCCTCGCCTTCGGCGTGCAGGCCGATGAGAAGCCGCTGATCGAGAAGGCCTTCGAGGCGCACCACGACGTCCGCTGTCTGGACGTCTTCCTCACCGAGGACACCGCCCCCATCGCCGCCGGCTACGAGATCGTCTCCACCAGCGTCAACGCCGATCTCGGCAACCGCGTCCTGCAGACCCTCGCGGCCGGCGGGACGCAGATGATCGCCCAGCGTTCCACCGGGTTCAACAACATCGACCTCCTGGTCGCCGAGCGCCTCGGCTTCACCATCGCCCGCGTCTCGTACTACTCGCCGTACTCCGTAGCGGAGTTCGCCTGGACCCTGGCGATGGCCGTCAACCGCCGCATCGTCCGCGCCAGCAACCGCACCCGCGACTTCGACTTCAGGCTCGACGGTCTGATGGGCCGGGACCTGCGGGGCCGCACGGTCGGTGTGCTCGGCACCGGGAAGATCGGCGAGGCGTTCACCCGGATCGCGCACGGCTTCGGGATGAAGCTGCTCGGCTGGGACGTCGCGGAGAACCCCGCGTGCGTCGAGCTCGGCATGAAGTACGTCGCGAAGGACGAGCTCTTCACGGAGGCCGACCTGATCAGCCTGCACGTCCCGCTGCTCCCCGCGACGCAGCACATCATCGGCGCCGACGCGCTGCGGATGATGAAGGACGACGCGATCCTGGTGAACTCCAGCCGGGGCGGCCTGATCGACACCGACGCCCTGGTCTCGGAGCTGCGGATGGGGCGCTTCGCGGGCGTCGGGCTCGACGTGTACGAGGCGGAGGCCGGGCTCTTCTTCCTCGACAAGTCACTGGAAGCCATCGAGGACGACACCCTGGCCCGACTGGTGACGTTCCCGAACGTCGTGGTCACCTCGCATCAGGCGTACTACACCGTGGACGCGGTCGGCCAGATCATCGACACCACGGTGCAGAACGTCCTGGACTACAGGGAGGGCCGCCGCAGCGAGAACGTGCTGGTCCCGGCGGCCCCCACGGCTTAGACGAGCACCCCGGACAGCAGTTCCCGCACGATCGCCGTGCCGCGCAGCGAGAGCACCGACTCCGGGTGGAACTGGACCCCCACGAAGCCGGGCCCCCGCAGCGCGTGCACCTCTCCCGTGGCCGTGTCCCTGCTGACCTCGATGCCGTGCGCGGCCAGTTCCAGTGCCGTCTCCTCGTCGCAGTGGGCCACGAAGCTGTTGTAGAAACCGACCGTCTCCGGCCGCCCGAACAGGTCGATCCGCGTCTGGGCGCCCTGGTACGGGACCTCCTTGCGGACGATCTCCAGGCCGAGCTCGGCGGCCAGGAGCTCATGTCCGAGGCAGACACCGAGGACGCCGTGGCGGTGATCGCGGATCACCTCGGCGGCCAGTGAGCGCAGGAAGGTCATCTTCGGGTCGCTGGGGTCCGACGGGTCGCCGGGGCCGGGGCCCAGGACCAGTGGGCCCTCGTGGGCGAGCGCCGCTTCCCGCAGGCCCGGCTCGTCGTAGCGGCGTACGGAGACGGTGAGGCCCGATGAGCGCAGCAGATGCGCCAGCATCGCCGTGAACGTGTCCTCGCCGTCGATCACCAGGGCGTGCCCGGTCAGCTCAGCCGTCTGTTCCTGCATCCGCAGCCAGAACGGCGCGAGCCCGGCCCGTCGGCTGTCCAGGGCTGCCCGCACCCGCGGATCGTCGGCCAGAGCAGGGCGTACGTGCTCGTCGCGGGGCCTGCCGGGACGCACCCCGAGGGCGGCGAGGACGCCCGCCGCCTTCGCGTGCGTCTCGGCCACCTCGCCCGCCGGGTCCGAGCCGCGCACCAGCGTCGCGCCCACCGGGACGCGCAGCTTTCCGTCCGCGGAGATGTCGGCGGTGCGGATCAGGATGGGGGAGTCCAGGGTCTGCGCGCCGCCCGCGTCGCGGCCGATGAGGGCGAGGGCACCCGCGTAGTAGCCGCGCCCGCCCGCTTCGTGGCGCTCGATGACGCGGCAGGCGTTCTGTACGGGCGAGCCGGTGACGGTCGCCGCGAACATCGTCTCCTTCAGGACCTCCCGCACGTCGAGCGAGGACTTGCCCCGCAACTCGTACTCGGTGTGCGCGAGATGGGCCATCTCCTTGAGCCTCGGCCCGACGACGACACCGCCCATGTCGCCGACGGTGCACATCATCTTGAGCTCCTCGTCGACGACCATCGACAGCTCCTCGGTCTCCTTGCCGTCGGCGAGGAAGCCGAGCAGATCGTCCGCCGTGGGCCCTTCGGCCGGGTAGCGGTAGGTCCCGCTGATCGGGTTCATGACGACCGTCCCGCCGGACATCCGCACATGCACCTCGGGGCTCGCCCCGACGAGCGTCCGCTCCCCGGTGTGCACGACGTACGTCCAGTAGGCGCCGCGCTCGCCCACGAGCAGCCTGCGGAAGAGGGCCAGGGCGTCCGCCCTGGAGAAGCCGGGGATCTCGCCCTCGTACGTACGCCGGATGACGAAGTTCGCGCCCTCGCCGCGCCCGATCTCCTCGCGCAACACCCGCCCGACGATCTCCCCGTAGGCCGCGTCGTCGACGTCGAAGGCCCCGCCCTCGACGCGCACGTCATGGGTGGGCAGCGCCGACAGGGCTTCGGCGAACGGGAGTTCGTACGTCTCGTCGGGGGTCAGGACCGCGAGCGGCGTGCCGTCGTCGCGCACGTCGAATCCGCGCTCCCTGATCTGCCGGAAGGGAATCAGGGCGAGGCCCTGGTCGGGGATGTCGGCGAGCCGGTCGTACGTGCCGACAGCGCCGATCAGGACCTCGACCGTGTCCTGGTCGTGGCCGGGCGTGCGGCGGCGGAGCACGGCGAACGGACGGTCGTCCGTCAGCAGTCCCGCGAGCTGGTTCGGGATGTCCATCGGGTCTTGTTCCTTCTCACTCGGAGAGGAACGGCCCGGCCCGGAGAACCCGCTCCGGAAAACACTGAAGGCCGCCCCTCGGGCGGCCTTCGCGAGTCTCGATACGCGCAGAATCAGTGGGCCGCCGGATGAGCGGGCCACCACCAGTTTCGGTTCGTCTGCGCGTGCATGTTCCGCACCCTAGCGCATCATCAGGACGTCCAGGGCTTCGTCCAGATAGGCGTCGAACTCGTCGGACGCGGGCAGCGCCGACGGCACCGCGTGCCCGAGCTGCGCGTGCCCCAGATAGACCGTGTACGCGAGCAGCCCGCGGCGCCGCGCCTCCGGTCCGGGGAAGCCGAGCCCGGCGAAGAGCCCGGCGACGTACGCCACCCGGCGCTCGGTCACGCGGCGCAGGACCTCGGCGACCTGGGGGTGCGAGGCGGTCGCGAGGAGGGCGACCTCCAGGGGGTCGGAGGTGGCCGACGCGATGGCCTCGCCGAAGAGGAGGCGGATGCGCCGCCGGGGGTCGGGCTCGGCCTCGACCTCCTCGATCATCTCCTCGGTGTTGGTCTCCGCCCAGCGGTTCAGGGCGGCCTCGATGAGCGCGGCGCGGTTGGCGAAGTGCCAGTAGAAGCTCCCCTTGGTGGTGCCGAGCCGGACGGCCAGGGGTTCCACGGCGACGGCGGCGATACCGCCCTCGCCGATCGCGGTGAGGGCGGCGTCCGCCCAGTCCTGAGCGGTCAGGCGGGGCTTCGTCGCGGGCTTCTTCTGCTGCCGTTGCACCATGGCCATACGGTACCGTATGGTCGACCATACGCCAGCGTATGGAGGTGCGCGATGAGCACGGTACTCAACGAACACGAGCGCGTGATCGAGGCTCCGGCGGAGGTCGTCGGCGCCCTGCTGGACCGGCTCTCCGCCGATGACGACCCGATCTTCCCTACGCCGGCCTGGGCGGCGATGACCTTCGACCGCCCGCTCGCCGTGGGCGCGACCGGCGGCCACGGCCCGGTCCGCTACAGCGTCACGGAGTACGAGCCGGGACGCCGCGTGCGCTTCGCCTTCACGCCGCCGGACAACGGCTTCCACGAGCTGACCGTCGAGCCGATGGGGGAGGGGCGCTGCCGCGTCCGCCACGTCCTGGAGACCGAACTGCTCGGCGGGAACCGCCTGTTGTGGCCCGTCGTCGTCCGGCCCTTGCACGACACGATCATCGAAGAGGTCTTCGACAACATCGAGCGGGCCGCCGCTGGCGGCTGCGCGCGCCCCGTCCGGTGGTCGCCCAGGGTGCGGCTCTACAACCGGCTCATGTGGAGCCGCCCCGAGACCGTCGGCATCCCGGAGGCCGCCCGCCTGATCCGCACCGCCGTCGACCGCCCGGGCTACGAGGACGCGTACCGCATGGAACTGCTCCCCGGGCAGCCGCGCGACCCGGAGGCCTGGACCGGCATCCTGCGCGACGCCTTCCCCGTGATCGCCCGCGAGGGCGGTGAACTGCTCCTGGAGGTGGAGGCCGCGGGCCTGACCGCCCGCGCCTCGATCCTGGTCGACGGGCGCCACGTCACGCTCAGCACCGCGGTGCGGGCCGACGCCCTGCGCAGCCGGGCCTACTGGAGCGTGGTCAAGCACGTCCACCCCTTCATGGCCCGCATGATGATGCGCCGCACGCACCGGAAGCTTGCCCTGGCGACACCGGCAGCCGGTGAGCGGGAGCTGGAGCGCCGGCGCTCGGCTGTGTCGGGTCCGTCTCACTTGGTGAGCGGGTGAATGGACGGCGGACATCACCCCGTAATGTTGTGGGGGTGACCGTGAACGCTAAGACCACCCCTACCGGTGGCAACACCTGGCGAGACCTTCCCGCGGCGCAGCAGCCCGAGTACCCCGATGCCGAGGCTCTGCGCGATGTGATCGCGGACCTCGAGTCGTATCCGCCGCTCGTCTTCGCGGGCGAGTGCGACCAGCTGCGCGCCCGACTGGCCTCCGTCGCCAAGGGAGAGGCGTTCCTGCTTCAGGGCGGCGACTGCGCCGAGGCCTTCGACGCGGTGTCGGCCGACCACATCCGCAACAAGCTGAAGACGCTGCTCCAGATGGGCGCCGTCCTGACGTACGCGGCCTCCGTGCCCGTCGTGAAGGTCGGCCGCATCGCGGGCCAGTACTCGAAGCCGCGCTCCAAGGGCACCGAGACCCGCGACGGCGTGACCCTGCCGACGTACCGCGGCGACTCGGTCAACGGCTTCGACTTCGACGAGAAGTCCCGCGTCCCGGACCCCGAGCGCCTGAAGCGGATGTACAACGCGTCCGCGTCGACGCTCAACCTCGTGCGCGCCTTCACCACCGGCGGCTACGCCGACCTGCGCCAGGTGCACGCCTGGAACCAGGACTTCGTGAAGTCGTCCCCGTCGGGCCAGCGGTACGAGCAGCTGGCGCGCGAGATCGACAACGCGCTCAACTTCATGCGCGCCTGCGGGACGGACCCGGAGGAGTTCAAGACCGTCGAGTTCTACGCCTCGCACGAGGCGCTGCTCCTCGACTACGAGTCGGCCCTCACCCGCGTGGACTCGCGCACCGGGCGGCTCTACGACACCTCGGCCCACATGGTCTGGATCGGTGAGCGCACCCGTCAACTGGACGGCGCGCACATCGAGTTCGCCTCCAAGGTCCGCAACCCCATCGGCATCAAGCTCGGCCCGACGACGACCCCGGAGGAGGCGCTGCAGTACATCGAGCGCCTCGACCCGGACCGTGAGCCCGGCCGTCTGACCTTCATCGTCCGCATGGGCGCCGACAAGGTCCGCGACAAGCTCCCGGAGCTCGTCGAGAAGGTCACCGCCTCCGGCGCGACCGTCGCCTGGGTCACCGACCCGATGCACGGCAACACCTTCGAGGCGGCTTCCGGTCACAAGACCCGCCGCTTCGACGACGTGCTCGACGAGGTCAAGGGCTTCTTCGAGGTCCACAAGGCGCTCGGCACGCACCCGGGCGGCATCCACGTCGAGCTCACCGGTGACGACGTCACCGAGTGCGTGGGCGGCGGCGACGAGATCTTCGTCGACGACCTGCACCAGCGCTACGAGACGGCCTGCGACCCGCGCCTGAACCGCAGCCAGTCCCTGGACCTGGCGTTCCTGGTGGCGGAGATGTACCGCGACCAGTAGGTATTCCCGTAGGACGCGGCGGTGGGGCACGGATCCATGTGATCCGTGCCCCACCGGCGTACCGGGGGCTTTTGTGGACCCGAGGGCGTGGGTAAGGTTAGGTTAGCCTCACCGATTAATCGGGACGGCGCCGCCGATAAGTCCTGTCCGGGAGGTGAACCGCGTGTACGTCTGCAACTGCTTCGGGGTCACCGAGGCGCAGGTGAAACAGCACGCGGCCGACGGCGCCTGCACGCCCCGCCAGATAGCGTCCGCCAGCAAGGCGGGCACCGACTGCGGTTCGTGCGTACGCAGCATTCAGGCGCTCCTGGGCCGGGGCACGTGTCCCCGCAGGGAGCTGGCCGACCAGGGCGCGCCCGTCCTCACCGGCTTGGACGCAGGCCTGGATACCGGTCTGGACACAGGCCTGGACGAGGCCGCCTAGCCCGCTTGGCCCGCGTCAGCTCTCCGGCTGCTCGATGAGCTGCGAGATGTAGAGCGGCTCGCCCAGCTTCTCGACCAGTTCGAGCTGAGTGTCGAGGTAGTCGATGTGGTGCTCCTCGTCCTCCAGGATCGACTCGAAGATATTCGCGGAAGTGATGTCTCCCTTGCCGCGCATCACCTCGATCCCGCGCTTGAGGCGGTCGATCGCCTCGGCCTCGATCTGCCGGTCGGCCTGGAACATCTCCGTGACGGTCTGACCCACGCGTACGTGGAAGAGCCGCTGGTAATTGGGCAGGCCGTCGAGGAAGAGAATCCGGTCGGTCAGGATCTCCGCGTGCTTCATCTCGTCGATCGACTCGGACCGGGTGTATTTGGCGAGCTTGGGCCAGCCGAAGTTCTCCTGCATCTTGGCGTGGAGAAAGTACTGGTTGATCGCCGTGAGCTCGGCGGTCAGCTGCTCGTTGAGAAACTCGATGACCTCGGGGTCGCCCTGCATCGCAGAGGCTCCTTCCACGTGGTAACTGGGCAGGTTCCGCGCATCTTTGCACCGGTGCGAGAGACCGTCCAGTAAGTGCACGCTTAGTAGGAGTTGCCCCAATCGGCGTCCGGGCGGCCTCTGTCGGAGGCCTCCTGGTCACGTCCACCTACCCGGGTCTGTCAGGATGGACACATGGGTCAGTCGGCGGATCGCGCATCTCGGGAAGCAGTGGAGCCGGAGCTCCCACCGGGGCAGCGACTGCAGAGGGGCTGGCCGGTCACCCACTACGGCCCGGTGCCGAAGTTCCGCCCGGAGCGCTGGGAGTTCAGGGTCTTCGGGGCCACCGCCGACGGGGCCAAGCACTGCTGGACGCACGAGGAGTTCTCGGCCCTTCCGTACGCCACCGTGGTCGGCGATCTGCACTGCGTCACGAAGTTCAGCATGCTCGGCGCCGAATGGGGCGGTGTGCCCGCGCGAGCGCTGCTCGAGATCGCCCCGCCCGCGCCCGACGCCACCCATGTGATGGTCTGGGCCGAGTACGGCTTCAGCTCCAATCTGCGCATGGCCGACTTCATGGACGAGCGCACGATTTTCGCCACCCACAAAGGGGGCGAGCTGCTGACCGCGGAGCACGGATTCCCGCTGCGGCTCGTGGTGCCCCACCTGTACGCCTGGAAGGGCCCCAAGTGGGTCCGCGGCGTCGAGTACATGACCGCCGACCGCCGCGGCTTCTGGGAGGAGCGCGGCTATCACAACGTCGGCGACCCCTGGACCGAGCAGCGCTACTCGTACCAGGAAGAGCCCGGGGACGGCCCCGAGCTCTGATCTCCTGGCGGCTGTGGTCAGTGGTGGTACTGGTGCACCACGGCGTGGCCCTTGCCGCGGCCGATCATCCACTTGTTGACCGGGACCGTGATCACGAACGCGGCGGCCAGCGCGATGGCGAGGATCCACCAGAACATCGGGTCCGACAGGTGGGCGTCCATGGCTCCCGGCCAGAACGCGATCACGCCGTTGTCGATCAGCTCCATCACCGCGATGGACAGGGTGTCCGCAGCGAGCGCGACCCGGAACGCCGTCCTGAAATCGACGCCCGCCTTGAGGATGCCGCGCAGGGTCAGGGCGTATCCGAAGAAGAAGGCCAGGGTGATCGCGAGGATCATCGTCTGCACGTTGCCCCAGCCGAGTGCGGTACCGATGATCATGCCGAGGACTTCGCCGATGGCACAGCCGGTGAGGCAGTGCAGGGTGGCCTGGGCGGCCGTGCGCCAGCTGACCTTGCCCATGCCGTGGTGCCCCTCGTGGCCGTGGTGCGCGTGCTCGGCGTGAGTGTCGTGACCGTCATGAGTGTCGTGACCGTGCTGCATGAGAATCCCCCAACGTCGGATATCGGTTCCTGCCGCCTGGCAAGAACCGTATACCCCTAGGGGGTATTCCTCAAGAGGTCCCGGGGGTCACTGGATGCTCCTGAGCTCCTTCAGTCGCGCCACGTCCGCCGCGTGCCCCTCCTTGCCGCCGGGCGTCTCGATGATCAGCGGTACGTTCTCGGTCGCGGCGTGGGCCATCAGCTCCCGGAAGGGCTCCTCGCCGATGTGGCCGGTGCCGATGTTCTCGTGGCGGTCCTTGTGGGCGCCGACCACGTCCTTGGAGTCGTTGGCGTGCACCAGCTTCAGGCGGCCCTCGCCGACGGTGTCGACGAGGAGGTCCAGCGTCTGCTTCATGCCGCCGGGGCCGGCGAGATCGTGGCCCGCCGCGAAGATGTGGCAGGTGTCCAGGCAGACGCCCAGCTTCGGGTGGGCGTCGAGCGCGTCGAAGTACGGTCCGAAGTCCCAGGTGCGGGAGCAGAGCGAGAAGCCCTGGCCCGCGGTGGACTCCAGGAGGAGGAACGGGTCGTCGTCGTGCGTCAGCTCGTCGAGCAGCGGCAGCATCCGGTCGCGCACCTGCTTCAGAGCGACGGCGCGGTCCCGGCCGCCGGTCGCGGAGCCGGTGTGCACGACGACGCCGAGCGCGCCGATCTCACGGCCCCGGCGCAGCGAGTGGCGCAGGGACTCCACGGACTTCTCGGCGGTCGCCTCGGTGTGCGAGCCGAAGTTGATGAGGTAGGGCGCGTGGACGTACGCGGGAATCCCCTCGGCGGCGCAGGCCGCGCGGAACTGCTCGTCCTGCTTCGGATTGCCGGGCGGGGTGGCCCAGCCCCGCGGATTGGCCACGAAGACCTGGACGGCCTCCGCGCCCAGGTCACGGGCGTACGAAAGCCCTACGGACGCGAGACCGCCGGCCACGGGGACGTGGCCGCCGACGGGATTGCGGGACGAGGCGACGCGGGGCGGGGTGCTGGGGGACTTGTTGCTGCTCACACGCTCAAGGGTGGCATGCGAGCGTGAAGGGTCGGGCCCCGCAGGGGCGCGGGGAACTGCGCGACCAGCCACAGACGGCCCGCGGCTCGGAACAGGCAGGCCACCCGCGCACGTCCGCGGGCCCGCGCCGGGGGCCCGGACGTATGCCACAGGCCCCCGGCCAGGATCAGCGGATCTCGATGGTGATGCTGGACCCCTTGGGGGCCTCCTCGCCGCCCTCCACCGACTGGCCCTTCACCGTGTCCCCGAAGATGCCGAGCAGGCCGCGGTCCTCGTCGACCTCGAACCCGGCGTCCTCCAGCTTCTGCGTGGCGTCGTCGACGCTCATGCCCTCGACGTCCGGGACCTCGATCATCTCCGGGCCCTTGGACAGCGTCAGCGTGACCGTGTCGCCCTCGGCGAGCCGCTTCTGGTCCTCCCTGGGGGACTGGTCGACGACCGTGCCCTTGTCCTCCTCGGAGTGGACCCGCTTCGTGGCGATCTTCACCTTGAGGCCCAGGTCCTCGAGCTCGGCGGTCGCGTCGGCCTGGGAGTCGCCCGTCACGTCCGGGACGTCGACCTCGGGGCCCTTGCTGACGACCATCGCGATGGCGGAGCCCGCCTTGCGCTTGGTGCCCGTCCTGGGGTCCGTGCTGATCACGGAGCCCTTGCGCACCTCGTCGCTGAAGGCCTTCGTCGTCATGCCGGGAGCGAGCCCGGCGTCCTTGAGCTTGTTCTTCGCCTCGGCGAGCGGGCTGCCCTTGAGGCTCGGGACCTTCACGATCTCGGGGCCCATCGAGACGGTCAGCGTCACCGCGCCGTTGTCGCGGATGCGCTCGCCCGCCTTGGGGTGGGTGGCCATGACCGTGCCGCGCTTGTCGGTGTCGCTGTACGCGCGCTTGACGTCGTCGACCTCCAGACCGGCTTCACCGAGGCGCTCCTTGGCCGCCGACTCGGTCTTCGCCAGGAGCGGCGGGACCTTCGTGAACTGGCCCGAGTTGATGTACCAGACACCGGCGCCGAGCCCAAGGGCGAGGAGGACGGCGGCGACCACCGCGAGCACGCGGCCGCGCGGGTTGGGGCGCCTGCGGTCGGGGGCGGCCGGTGGAGCGGGCGGCGGCGTCGCCAGGACGCTCGTGCGGTTGAGCTGGTCCTGCCGGTGCCGCTGGTCCTCGTCGCCGTCCGTGGGGAGCGGCAGCTGCACGGACCGCCCCGCGCGCGGGATCACGCTGGTGCGGTCGTCGGAGTTGTCGTGGCCGGGCTCCGCCGGGTGCGCCTGCGGCGGCACCGCGTCCAGCTGCTCCACGGAGAGCGCGGCCCGCGCCGCCCTGGCCTGCCCGAGGAGCGCCACCGCGTCGTGCGGGCGGACGTCGGGCGTGCGGGCCGTGGCGGAGGCCACCAGGTCGTCGAGCTCGACGGCGAGCCCCGGGACGGCCGCCGAAGGGGGCGGCACGTCCTCGTGGAGGTGCTGGTAGAGCACCTGGGCGGGCGACTCACCGGAGTGCGGCTTGGCGCCGGTCAGCATTTCGTAGAGCACGACGCCGCACGCGTACACGTCCACGCGCGTGTCGGCCGTGCCGTGCTCTATCTGCTCGGGAGCGAGATAGGAGACGGTGCCGAGGACCGTGCCGGTCGTGTTCGTGACGGTGTCCACCGCGCGCACGAGCCCGAAGTCGGCGACCTTGACCCGGCCGTCATCCCCTATGAGGACGTTCTCCGGCTTCATGTCGCGGTGCACGAAGCCCGCGCGGTGCGCGGCGCCGAGCGCGGCGAGGACCGGCTCCAGGATGTCGAGGGCCGCGCGCGGCTGCAGGGCGCCGCGCTCGCGGAGCACGTCACGCAGGGTGCAGCCGGCGATGTACTCCATCGCGAGATAGACGTACGCACCGTCGGCGCCCTGGTCGTACACCCCCACCACGTTCGGGTGCGCGAGCCGGGCGACCGACTTCGCCTCGCGGATGAAGCGGTCGACGAAGGAGACGTCGGCGGCCAGCGTCGGGTGCATCACCTTGAGCGCGAGCACGCGGTCGAGGCGGGTGTCCACGGCCCGGTAGACCGTGGCCATCCCGCCGACCGCGATCCGCTCGTCCACGCGATAGCGGCCGTCGAGCACCTGCCCGACGAGCGGGTCCTGAAGGGTCGTGTCCACGCAGGGAGTCTACGAGCCACCGCTGACACGGTTGCCCGCCCGGGTTGGCTCGGGCCCCGACTGCAGCCGAGCTGTAACAGGCGTGCGACGCTCAGAACGCGGGCCGCTCCGGATCGAGGCGGGCCATGCCCTCCGCGGGGGACGACGCCTCGGCGAAGTGCCGCCGGGGAATGCGCCCGGCCCGGTACGCGAGCCGCCCCGCCTCGACCCCGTGCCGCATGCCCTCGGCCATCAGGACCGGCTCCTGCGCCCGCGTCACGGCGGAGGCGAGCATCACACCCGCGCACCCCAGCTCCATGGCGAGGGCGGCGTCGGACGCCGTGCCCGCCCCCGCGTCCAGGATCACCGGCACGCGCGCGTGCTCAACGATCAGCTGGAAGTTGTGCGGGTTGCGGATGCCGAGCCCGGAGCCGATGGGGGAGCCGAGCGGCATGATCGCCGCGCAGCCCACGTCCTCCAGCTTCCGGGCGAGGACCGGGTCGTCGTTCGTGTACGGGAGGACTGTGAAGCCGTCGTCCACGAGGGTCTCGGCGGCGTCGATGAGCTCGATCGGGTCGGGGAGCAGCGTGCGCTCGTCCGCGATGACCTCCAGCTTGACCAGGTCGGTGCCGAGCGCCTCCCGCGCGAGCCGGGCGGTCAGGACGGCCTCGCCCGCGGTGAAGCAACCCGCCGTGTTCGGCAGGACGCGGATGCCGAGCCGGTCGAGGACGGAGAGCACCGAGCCCTGCACTCCGGGGTCCAGGCGGCGCATCGCGACCGTCGTCAGCTCCGTACCGGAGGTGACGAGGGAACGTTCGAGGACGTCCAGGCTCGGCGCACCGCCCGTACCCATGATCAGGCGCGAGGAGAGGGTGAGCCCGCCGATGACGAAGGGGTCGTCTGCCATGTCGGTTCAGCCTCCCTGGACTGCGGTGAGGACCTCGACGCGGTCCCCGTCGGTCAGCGGGGTTGTGGACCACCGCGTGCGCGGGACCACGGTTTCGTTGAGTGCGGCGGCGACTCCGGACGGGGCCGCGGTGAGGGTGGCGACGAGGGCTTCGAGCGTGGTGCCCGCGGCCACGTCGCGTGCTTCTCCGTTCACGGAGACGGCGGTAACGGCTGGGAGAGTCATGCGGGCTGCTCCATGAAGCGCTGCGTGAAGGGGGTGCCGGCGAAGCGCAGAGGGGTGAACCCCCGCGCCTCGTCGGGCAGTTCACCGGTGGTCAGGGCGTGCGCCATCACGTCACCGGTGACGGGCGTCAGGAGTACGCCGTTGCGGAAGTGCCCGGTGGCCAGCTGGAGGCCGGGGAGCGCGGTCGGCCCGAGCATCGGCGCGTTGTCGGGCGAGCCGGGGCGCAGGCCCGCGCGGGTCTCCGTCAGCGGCAGTTCCGTGATGCCGGGTACGAGCTCGTGGGCGTCCCGAAGGAGCTCGTACACGCCGCCGGCCGTGACCGTCGTGTCCCAGCCGAGCTCCTCGCTGGTCGCGCCGACGACGAGCTCGCCGTTCTCGCGCGGCACCAGGTAGACGTCGCTGCCGCGCACGACGGCGCGCACGGTGCGGCTCAGGAACGGCGCGTACCGCTCGGGCACCGTGAGCCGAAGCACCTGCCCCTTCACGGGGCGCACGGGAGGCAGGACCCCTTCCGGGACCCCGGCAAGGCGCCCGCTGAGGCTGCCCGCGGCGAGCACGGTCTGACCGGCCTCCAGGGCGGTGCCGTCGGCGAGGACGACTCCGGTGGCCCGGTCGCCCGCGGCCGAGAGGCGCTCCGCCCACGCGTGGTGGAAGATCACGCCCGCCCTCTCGCAGGCCACCAGGAGCGCCGCGGAGAGCCTGCGCGGGTCGATCTGGTGGTCGCCGTCGACTCGGAGGCCGCCCCGGACGCCCGGCGCGAGCATCGGCTCCAGGCGGCGGCACTCGCGCCCGCTCAGCCACTCCGACGCGAGCCCCGACCGCTCCTGAAGGGCGTGCAGTTCCCGCAGGTGGGCGCGGTCGTCGGAGTCGAGCGCGACGGCGAGCGTGCCGCACGCGCGGTAGCCGAGATCGCGGCCGCTCGCCTCCGTCAGCTCGGCCGCGAAGTCGGGATAGCGCTGTGCGGAGGCCACGTTCAGGGCGAGCAGCGTCTGCTCCCCGTAGTGCAGCTCGGTGACGGCGGCCAGCATGCCCGCGGCGACCTGCGCCGCGCCGCCGCCGGGCTCGGGGTCCACGACCGCGACGGACAGGCCGCGCTGCGCCGCCCGCCAGGCCGTGACCAGGCCGATGATGCCGCCCCCGACGACAAGGACGTCGGTCGTCCGCGTCGTCTCGTGGGGTGGTGTGCGTGGATGCATGGGTGTCCAGCCCCTCCCTTCGCCGGCATGACCCGGATCAGGTTCGTACGGTCGGAGGCCGTCCAGCCTCCCTCTCAGCCCGGTGCGTCCGGGCTCCCGCGAGTGCTCTGCACGGCAACCTTAGCCGTTGGCCCCCCAGGGAAGGTAGGGGAGCTGGCGGGGGCCGGGCAGTGACGGTGTGTCAGAGATCTCCTCGCCGCGCCCTCAGGCGCGCGTCACCCGCCGTCCTACAGTGATCGGGTGAGCGAGCAGCAGAGGCAGGGGCACGAAGAGCGCCGGGTCGTCATCGCGGGCGCGGGGATGGCCGGGGTGCAGACCGCCGTGGCCCTGCGCGAGCAGGGGTTCGCCGGTGCGGTCACCCTGATCGGCGCGGAGCCCCACCAGCCGTACGACAGGCCGCCGTTGTCCAAGGCCGTCCTGCTCGGCAAGGCGGAGGGCTCCGCCTTCGACATCGACTTCGAGGCGCTCGGCATCGAGCTGAGCCTGGGCCACGAGGTCACGGGCGTCCGCCCCGCGGACCACGAACTGGACACGGAGCGGGGCCCGGTTCCCTACGACGCCCTCGTCATCGCCACCGGCGCCGAGCCGATCCGGCTGCCCGGCGCGGCCGGAGTCCCCGGCGTCCATCTGCTGCGCACCCTCGACGACGCCGAGCGGCTGCGGCCCGTGCTCGCCGAGCAGCACCGCATCGTGGTCGTCGGCGCGGGCTGGATCGGCGCCGAGTTCGCGACCGCCGCGCGCGAGGCGGGCTGCTCGGTCACCGTCGTCGAGGCCGCCGAGCGACCGCTCGCCGGGGCGCTGCCCGCGGAGGTCGCGGCGCCCATGACGGCCTGGTACGCCGACTCCGGAGCCGAACTGCGCACCCACGCGCGCGTGGACCACGTCGAGCCCGGCAGCGTCCTCCTCGCCGACGGCACCCGGCTGCCCGCGGACGCGGTCGTCGTCGGCATCGGCGCCCGCCCCGCCACGGGCTGGCTCGCGGACTCCGGCATCACCCTGGGCGCCCACCGGGAGATCCTCGCCGACGACCACCTGCGGACGTCGGAACCCGATGTGTACGCGGTCGGCGACTGCTCCTCCTTCCCTTCGGGAAGGTATGGAGAGCGCCTTCTCGTGCACCACTGGGACAACGCCCTCCAGGGCCCGCGCACGGTGGCGGCCAACATCATGGGCGAGGACCCCGCCGCGTACGACCCCGTCCCGTACTTCTGGTCCGAGCAGTTCGGCCGCTTCGTCCAGTACGCGGGACACCACGCCTCCGCCGACGAGCTGGTGTGGCGCGGCGACCCCGCGGGCGCTGCCTGGACCGTGTGCTGGCTGCGCGGGGGCGCCCTGGTGGCCGTCCTCGCGGTGGGCCGCCCCAGAGACCTGGCGCAGGGCCGCAAGCTGATCGAGGCGGGCGCCCACCTGTCGGCCGAGCTGGCGTCGGACCCCGCAGTGCCCCTCAAGAAGGCCGTACTGCCCTGACCGAGGGGCCGCTGCCCGGCCGCTGTCGGTGCCCGGGGATACGCTTGACCCCGTGACCGAGATTGACGCAAAGACTGATGCTCTCGTCCCCGAGTGGCTCCACCTCCCCGACATCGCAGAAATGCTCGACGTCGAGGTGACGCGTGTGCGCCAGCTGGTCAAGGAGGGCCAGCTGATCGCCGTACGCCGTGGTGAGAACCGCGCGCTCGCGGTGCCGGCCGCCTTCATCGACGGCGACAAGATCGTCAAGGGCCTCACCGGCACCCTGACGCTCCTGAGGGACGACGGCTTCAACGACGAAGAGATGCTGGAGTGGCTCTTCACTCCCGACCCGACCCTGCCCGGCACCCCCGCGCAGGCCCTGAGCGAGAATCGCGGCACGGAGGTGAAGCGCCGCGCCCAGGCGCTCGCCGTCTGACCGAAACGCGTCCGACGGAATCACGTCTGACCGAAACGGAAAACCGTTGCGTACGGACCGCGTGTCCCCGGGGACACGCGGCCCGTAGGCCACCGACGACCGGGGGGACCTCTTCATGGCCACCAAGCCTGCCCGCGAGCAGCTCGCCGACGCCCGTCTCTACCTGTGTGTGGACGCCCGCAAGCGCCAGGGAGACCTCCCCGAGTTCCTCGACGCCGTCCTCGGCGGCGGCGTCGACATCGTGCAGCTGCGGGACAAGGGCATGGAGGCGGCCGAGGAGCTCGAACACCTCCAGGTCTTCGCCGAAGCCGCCCGCCGGCACGGCAAGCTCCTCGCGGTGAACGACCGCGCGGACATCGCGCACGCCATCGGCGCCGACGTGCTGCACCTGGGCCAGGGCGACCTGCCCGTCCCCGCGGCCCGCGCGATCCTCGGCGGCCGTGACGACGTCCTCATCGGCCGGTCCACGCACGCCGACACCGAGGCCGCGGCCGCGGCGACGCAGGACGGCGTGGACTACTTCTGCACGGGCCCCTGCTGGCCGACCCCCACCAAGCCTGGCCGGCACGCCCCCGGTCTCGACCTCGTCCGGTACACCGCCTCGCTCGGCACCGACCGCCCGTGGTTCGCCATCGGCGGCATCGACGCGGGCAACCTCGACGAGGTGCTCGAAGCGGGCGCCCGCCGCGTGGTGGTCGTCCGGGCGATCACGGAGGCGGACGACCCGGGGGCCGCTGCGGCCGACTTCGCGAAGCGGCTGCGTACGGCCTGATCGGCGATCTTCGGCCAACCTTCGGGGAGGCTGTCCGCAGGGTGGACGGGGATTAGCCGGTATCGGTGCCCCGTGGCTAACCTGCCCGTATGGCCCTAGGCACTGCTTCCACCAGAACTGATCGCGCACGCACCGTGCGCGACATGCTCGCGACCGGCAAGACGACGTACTCGTTCGAGTTCTCGGCGCCGAAGACCCCGAAGGGCGAGCGGAACCTGTGGAACGCCCTGCGCCGGGTCGAGGCGGTGGCCCCCAGCTTCGTCTCCGTGACGTACGGAGCGGGCGGGTCCACGCGTGCGGGCACGGTCAAGGAGACGCAGCAGATCGTCGCCGACTCGACGCTCACGCCGGTCGCCCACCTGACCGCGGTCGACCACTCCGTGGCCGAACTGCGCAACATCATCGGGCAGTACGCGGACGCCGGCATCAGGAACATGCTCGCGGTCCGCGGCGACCCGCCCGGCGACCCCCTCGCCGACTGGGTCAAGCACCCCGAGGGCCTCACGTACGCCGCCGAACTGGTCCAGCTGATCAAGGAGTCGGGCGACTTCTGCGTGGGCGTCGCTGCCTTCCCCGCGATGCATCCGCGCTCGGAGGAATGGGACACCGACGTCCGGCACTTCGTCGACAAGTGCCGGGCCGGCGCCGACTACGCGATCACACAGATGTTCTTCTACCCGGAGGAGTATCTGCGCCTTCGCGACCGGGTCGAGGCCGCGGGCTGTTCGACACCGATCATCCCGGAGATCATGCCGGTCACGAACGTGCGCATGCTGGAGCGGCTGCCCCAGCTCAGCAACGCTTCCTTCCCCCCGGCGCTCAAAGAGCGCATCCTCACAGCCAAAGACGATCCGGCGGCTGTACGCTCCATTGGCATCGAGTTCGCGACGGAGTTCTGCGCGCGACTCCTTGACGAGGGTGTGCCGGGGCTGCATTTCATCACGCTGAACAACTCCACGGCCACGCTGGAAATCTACGAGAATCTGGGTCTGCATCATCCGCAGGCCTGACCGGCCGTACCCCTGGGGCGGCGGCCGTGGGGAGAGGGGCGTACATGGGCTGGACGGTCCTCTACATCGCGTTCGGATGCGTCGCGCTGTGGCTGCTCGGCGAGGTGCTGCTGCAGTACAAGGCACGGCTGCGCTGGCGGCTGCTCGCCTTCGGCGGCTTCCTCGGCGTGGTCATCGGCGTGCTGCTGCCTTCGGTGGTGGTCATCGGGGTCGGCGCGATCGCCTTCGCCACGGGACAGACGTACGTGACGCTGTCGTTCCGCCGCGGCTTCTCGACCGGCTGGGCGCTCGGCGGCCAGCCCGGCCTGAGCAAGCGCCGCAAGACGAATCCGCGCGGTACCGAGGCCTCGCAGGACCCGACGCTCCAGGTCTCCGACCTGGAGTACGAGGCGGCGGGTCCGGCAGGGCCGCCGCCCGAGGCCCCGCCCGGCACCGGGGTCTACGCGCCGGAGCCGCTGCCCGACGACACCGGGCAGTACGGCGTCTACAGCGACACTGCGTACGCACAGCAGGAGCCTGCCTCCGCGGACAGCGGCTACGGCTACGACACGTACGCCACCGCGGGCTATGACCCCCAGCAGCCGTACGCGTACGGCGAGACGGGGCAGCAGCAGTACGCCGCGTACTCCGACCCGTACATCGGGACGCAGACGTACGGCGGCCAGCAGAGCTACGACACGTACGGCGACCAGCAGCAGTACGCGCCCTATCCTGCCGCCGATCCATACGGCAGCGGCGCCGGGACGTACAACGAGACGCCGCCCGGCGGGGTCTGGGTGCCCCAGCAGCGCAGCGTCGAGGATCCCTACGGGCAGTACGGCGGCGAACTCCCGCCGGAGCAGCCCTACCCCTACCAGGGCGAGCAGGCCCAGGGGAACGGCTACGACGCGGGGTACAACGAGCAGTACCGGTACTGATCCGGGGCCTGCGGTGCCGGTCGGCGCCGCGGGCCGCCGCCGCTCACTGCGAGCCCCGGAACTCCGGTCCCTCCACGATCAGTCCGGCGACCAGCGTGCCGGACATGCCCGCGTGCGGAAGACCGCCGCCGGGATGAGCCCAGCCGCCGACCGCGAAGAGCCCCGGCAGGCGTGTGCTGTTGGCCGGGTGGAGCAGCCGGCCCTCTCCCGCCGCGAGGGACGGGGGCGGGACCGCGCCGCCGTCGGCGCCGGTGGCCTCCGCGATGTCGGCGGGGGTGCGGACCTCGTGCCACAGGAGGCGGTCACGGAGTCCGGGCACCACGGCCTCGGCACGGTCGAGCAACCGCTGCACGTCCGCTTCGGTGACCTCCGTGTGCGCGGGCACCGTGACCGTCAGCGTGACCGCCTCGTGCCCGGCGTCGGGCGTGAGCGCGGGGTCGGCCGGGCGCAGCACCGTGAGGGTGGGGGCGGCGGGCAGTCCGGGGCGGTCCCCGAAGAGCCGGTCGAGCTCGTCCCCGCGGTCGGGTGTGTGCAGCACCGTGCGGTGGGGTGTGCCGTCAGGCCGGGGGCCGGTCAGTGCCAGGAAGACCATCAGACGGCTCGGCAGTCCCGAACGGGCCTGCACTTCACCCTCCGCCCGTATGTTCACACCGGAATCGCCGGACAAGGCGGATACACCGGACAGCAAGCCGTCCAGTGCGCCGGGCGCGACACCGGCGACCACGAAGTCCGCCTCCCGCACCGTCCCGTCCGCGAGCTCGACGCCCGCCGCGCGGCCGTCCTTCTCGATGATCCGGGTGATGGGGGAGTCGAACGCGAACTCGACCCGCCGGGCGAGGCACCGCTCGTACACGGCCCGGGCGAGCGCGCGCATCCCGCCGCGCACGGACCAGGCGCCGAAGGTGTGCTCCATGTACGGCAGGACGGCCGCGCTCGCCGGGGTCGCACGGGGGTCGAGGCCGCACGCGAGGGCGTACTGCTCCAGGAGTGCCAGGAGGCGTGCGTCGCCGCCCAGTTCGAGTTCACCGACCTCGGTGAGGGTGCTCGCGCGCCGCTCGCGCCGCAGGAGGCGCTTGCGCGGCACCGAGGGGTAGGGCTCGCGCTCGGCAAGGACCTGCCAGTTCGGCCAGAGCGGCTCTTCCAGGAGGGGGCGCCGAGTGCGGTCCCACGCCTCACGGGCGCGGTTCATGTACGCCGACCAGGCGGCGCCCGCGCCGCTGCCGAGCGCCGCGTTGAGGGCGTCGCCGACGCCCGCGCGCGAGGCGTTCGGCAGGTCGGCCGTCGTGCCGTCCGCGAAGACGTGCCGCACGGCGGGCTCCACCTGGGAGAGCTCGACGCACTTCTCCAGCGGTTCCTTGCCCGTCTTGACGAACAAGTCCCGATAGACGGCCGGGAGCTGGAGGAGGCTCGGTCCCGTGTCGAAGGCGAAGCCGTCCCGCTCGAGGCTGCCGAGCGCGCCGCCGTACGTCCCCGACCGCTCGTGGACCACCACCCGGTGGCCCGCGACGGCCAGCCGGGCCGCGGCCGCCATCGCGCCCATCCCGGCGCCGATCACCACAATCCGTGCCATGCCAGGGACTTTATCGGCCACCACTGACAGTCACGCCGGGAGCCCTCAGTCCGGCGGCCGTCCCTGGTGCGCCGCGAGCCGTTTCTCCTCGCGCAGCTGCGCTCTGCGCCGCAGGAACCGCCGGATCCGCGAGACCAGGAAGTACAGCAGGATCAGACCGAGCACCAGCAGTACGGCCGCGATGATCGCCGCCGCCTCCGGATAGAACATCGCGAAGCTGACGATCCCGCCGACCCCGAGATCCTCCGCCGTGCTCACGATGACGTTGCTGAACGGCTCCGGCGATGTGTTGATCGCCATCCGCGTCCCGGCCTTCACGAAGTGGCTCGCCAGCGCCGTCGAACCGCCCACCGCGCCCGCCGCCAGGTCGGACAGCGAACCGCTCTGCCCGGCGAGCAGCGCGCCCACCACGGCGCCGGACACCGGCCGGATCACGGTGTGCGCCGTGTCCCACACCGAGTCGACGTAGGGGATCTTGTCGGCGACGGCCTCGCAGGCGAAGAGGATCCCGGCAACGATCAGCACATCAGGACGTTGCAGCGCCTCGGGCACCTCGTCGGAGATCCCGGTCGCGCCGAAGACACCGAGCAGCAGGACCACGGCGTACGCGTTGATCCCGCTTGCCCAGCCGCTGGTGAAGACCAGGGGGAGTACGGACACGGACGCGATCGTAACCAGTAGGGAACGTTCCGGCCTGGGGTTGAGCACCCAGGCCTGAGTATCCGTACCTAGTGATGGAGATGAGTACCAGCGCGGATGGGTCCCGACCTGCGAAGACGGAAGAGTGAGGGACACGGAGAAGGGCGCAGCGCCCGTACCGCCGACACGGGGCGGCGGAACGGCGCGGCGCCCTTGGCCGCTCCTCCCACCCCGCCGAAGGTGGGAGCGAGACACGGGGAGACGGGCGGCCGCTCGGGGGATGACCACCCGAGGGGCCGAACGGGGGACTACGGGGGAACGCAAGAAGCGCCGGGCCGGTGTCATCTGGAGATCAGGTGACACCGGCCCGGCGCCTTTGTGGGCGCGGGGCGGGGAGGGGCTCAGCGCCCGCCGCTCACCCGGCCCTGAAGCAGCCGCGAGAGCGCCGAGTGCACGTCGTCGAGGGAGCGCTCCGGCTGGAAGGCCTGCCAGTCGAGCGCCGCCACCAGGACCATCCCGACGAGCGCGGCGGCCGTCAGGGGGATGTCGATCTCCTCGCTGAGCTCGCCGTTCTCGACGCCCGCGCGCAGGACGTCCTCCACGACGGCGACCGCCTGCTGCCTGACCACCATCAGGGTGGACTGCCAGGCGCGGTTGGTGCGCCACAGTTCGGCGACGTACAGCTGGGTGAAGGCCGGATAGCGGTCGATGAAGACCAGGCCGGCCCGGATCATCGCGTCCAGCGCGTCGACCTGGCTGCCGCCGCTCCCCGCCGCCTTCTCGGACGCCTCCTTCAGGGAGGCGGTGAGCAGGCCGACGCCGTGCCGAAGGAGCTCTTCGAAGAGGACCGACTTGCTCGCGAAGTTGTAGTAGACCGTGCCTTTCGCGACCCCGGCCCGCTCGGCGATCTCGTCGACCGTCGTGGCCGAGAAACCCTGCTCCGCGATGAGGGTCACGGCCGCTTCGTAGAGCTTCTGCCGGGTGGCCTCACGCCGGGTGCTGGTTGCGCTGCTGTCCATGGGCCCGATTCTCACAGGTCTTGGCGCCCGCACAGGCGCGGTCGCGGGTCTCACAGGCTCAGCTCCGGGTGCAGACGGTCCAGGGTCCACACCTGCTTCTGGCGCGCGGAGAGCGCGGTGAGCGCCAGGGCGCCCGCCGTGAAGGCCGTCAGGACCACGCACGCCTGCCATACGGGGCCGAGCCCGCCGCCCGTGATGAGCCTCCGGAGGGCGTCGACGACGTAACTCATCGGCAGGAAGGGGTGGATCCAGCTGAAGAAGGACGGACTCGTCTGGACGGGGTAGGTGCCGCCGGCCGAGGTCAGCTGGAGCATCAGGGCCGCGAGGACGAGGATCCGGCCCGCCGCTCCGAAGCGCGCGTTCAGCCACTGCACGATCGCCGCGAAGCAGCCCGTCACCAGGCACAGGAAGCCCACCGTCCCGGCGGCCCGCGCCATCTGCAGACCGAGTCCCCAGTGCAGGACCGACATCAGGGCGGCTGTCTGGAGCACGCCGAGGGCGGCGACCGGCAGCCAGCCCGCGAACGCGATCCGCCAGGCGGAGGCGCCCGCGGCGAGCGCGCGCCGGTTGAGCGGCTGGATCAGCATGTACGCCACCATCGCGCCGACCCACAGGGACAGCGGGATGAAGTACGGGGCGAAGCCCGTGCCGTAGTTGGGCGCCTTGTGCATCGACTGGGAGGCGAGTTGCACCGGGTCGGCCATGACGTCGGTGCGCTGGTCGCGGTCCTGCTTGTCGTAGTCGGGGATCTTCTTGACGCCGTCGTGCAGCCCGCCGGACAGCTTCTCGGAGCCGTCGGCCAGCTTGAACATGCCGCCCTTCAGATCGGTCGCGCCCGTCTCCAGCTTGCCGATACCCGTGTCGAGGTCCGTGGCGCCGATCTTGGCGGTGCCGAGGCCCGTGTGCAGCTTCTTGGCGCCATCGGCGACCTTCCCCGCACCCGTGTTGAGGTCGTTGATCTGGGTGACGGCCTTGTTCAGGTCCTCGTCGAGGTGCGGTGCGCGTTCGGCGAGTGCCTCGGACTTCTTCTGCAGCGTGGCGAGGTTCTTGTCGATCTTCTTGACGTCGCTGTTCTGGTCCTTGACCACGGTGTTCATGTCGTCCGCGATGGTCGACACGTTCTCCGCGGCCGTCTTGGCCTTCTTGAGCTGCGGGCAGGCCGGGTCGGGCACGGGGAGGTCCACGCAGCGCTCCGTGTAGAGGCCGCTGATGGTCTCGGAGCCCTTCTTGGCGCCGTCGGCCGCCACGGGTGCGAGCTTGACCCAGGTGTCCAGGTTGCCGCGCAGGGCCTTGGAGGAGTCGGCGACGAGCTTGGCGGTGTCCCCGATGGTCTTGCCGTTGTCCTTCAGGAAGGGCCGCACCTCGTCCGCGGTGCCGTTGACCTTGTCGGCCAGCTTCTGGGTGCCGTCCGAGACCTTCTTCGAGCCGGTCTCCAGCTTGCCGGCGCCCTTGTCGAGCTTCTTGATGCCCCCGGCCAGGTCGCTGCTGCCGTTCTTGGCGTCCTTGAGGCCGGTCGCGAGCTTCTTCGAGCCCTTCTTGGCCTCACCGATGCCGCTGTCGAGCTTGTCCGCCCCCTTGGCGGCCTTCTCGGTCGCCCCGTGGATGTCGGAGAACGAGATGAAGATCTTGTCGAGGAAGGAGCGCGAGGCCTTGGTCGAGGCCGCGGTGCGCACTTCGGAGAAGACCGTCCGGGAGATCTGCCCGACGATGTAGTTGTTGGCGTCGTTCGTCCGGACCTGGAGAGCGCCCGTCTCCGGAGAGTCGCCGGAACTCGACGCGACGCGCTTGCTGAAGTCGGACGGCATCCTCAGGGACAGGTAGTACGTCCCGTCCTCGACGCCCTTGCGCGCCTCGGCGGAACTCACCTCGTGCCAGTCGAAGGTCTTGCTGTCCTCCAGCCCGTCGACGATGCCGTCGCCCACCGCGAGCTTCTTGCCCGCGGCCGTGGCGCCCTTGTCGTCGTTGACGAGCGCCACGGGTATGCGGTCGAGACGGCCGTACGGGTCCCAGAACGAGCAGAGGTACAGCGCGCCGTACAGCAGGGGCAGCAGCAGGAGCGCGACGAGCGCCATGCGCGGCAGCTTCCCCCTGCCGAAGCGCCTGAGCTCAAGCGCGGCCAGCTTCGGCGAGCGCATCTGCCGTCTCCTTGTCGTCGTCGTTGCTGCGGTCGGTGGACACGGCGATCGCACCCCTGGGGGCTTCGTTGCACACGGCGACGACGGTGGTGCCGCTCTCCGTGATGGACCTCAACAGGGCCCAGGCCTCGCCCCGTTCGGCATCCGACAGCTTGAGGTCGACGTCGTCCACGCCCAGCAGTCGGGGCCGCCCGATCAGGGCCAGGGCCACGGAGAGCCGCAGCACCTCCAGGCGCTCCAGATCCCGTACGGAGGTCCGGCGCCCCTTGGGCAGCGACTCCATGTCGAGCCCCGCGGCGGCCAGCGCCGTGTCGATCCGCAGCCGTGCCTTGGCGGCCCGCTCGGCGCGCGGCCTCAGCAGCCCCCGCAGCGAGCCGCCGAACCGCCGCTCCAGGAGGGCCCGTTCGTGCAGATGCTCGGCGACGGTCAGCGCCGGATCGAGGTCCGTCACGCCGGGCACGGGCCCGAGCGCACTGATCCGGCGGACCGCCGCGAGCTGCTTGGGCAGCCGGAAGCCCCCCACGGACGCCTCGCCCTCCGTGGGGCGCATCCGCCCGGTGAGCGCGAGCAGCAGACAGGTGCGGCCCGAGCCCGAAGCCCCCTCGATCGCGATCAGCGACCCCGGCCCGGCTTCGACCCCGACCCCGCGGAACGCCCAGCCCCGCGGTCCCTTGAGCCCGAACTCCCGCGCTGTGACGGCGGCTCCCCGCGCGCCGTCGTTCGGCCCGTCCACAGTTCCCCCTCGCACCCACTCTTTTGAACTGACTGGTCAGTGCAAAAACTAACGCGAACCGGCGATCGAGGCAAAAGCGCAGGTCAGAGCCGATTGTCAGTGGCGTACTACACGATGTGCACATACGGCCACAGAGCCGTTACGCGACGACAGGAGGTTCGTCATGGCCAGCACTTCCGCAGCAGCCGCACGTCGGCACCGCCCCGTCGGCCCTGCTCCCTCACTGACCGGCCCCGCGAGCGACGTCCACCCCGTCCTCCGCCGGGCCACGGCCCCGCCCGCCGCACTCGAACTGCTCGCCCAGGCCCGCGCCGGCATCGACGAGGCCGCGCACCAGGAGACTCCGAACGAGCGCTATGCCACGGCCCACCTCGCGGCCCTGCGCACCGCGGCCGCCGTCCTCGCCGCCCGCGGCAGGCCCGAGACGACCCCACGACGCAGGCAGCGGATCCGCAGCGCCTGGGAAGTGCTCCCCGAGATAGCACCCGAACTGACCGAGTGGAGCGCCCTGTTCGCCTCAGGCGCGGCGCGCAGGGCCCGCGCGGAGGCGGGCATACAGGGCGCGGCCACCGTCCGGGACGCGGACGACCTGCTGCGTGACGTGGCGATGTTCTTACGCCTCGTCGAGCGGATGCTGGTGCTCCAGCCCGTGCTGCCCCAGCCCAGGCAGGAGCCGCCGGACGCCGGCCGAGACGGGTGACGGGGCAGTCGGCCGAAGGCAATAGGGTGGGAGCGCCCGCACCCTCCCGGCTGCCGCAAGAGCAGGCGGAGGGAACCCCCTAGCTCCGCCGCGGACATGCGGTGGACGCGCCGAGGAGTCAACTGCCGTGTCGGACCCGATGCGCCCCCGCGCTTCTCTCCGTACCGCCGTGGTCTGGGAGGTCCTCAAGGACGCTCTCGACCGCCGGGTCAAGGCCACGGGCCGGGAGTCACACTCCCTCGACGTGCTCGACACCGGAGGCGGCAGCGGCAACTTCGCCGTGCCCGTCGCCCGCCTCGGCCACCGCGTCACCGTCGTCGACCCCAGCCCGAACGCCCTCTTCGCCCTTGAGCGCCGGGCAGCCGAAGCGGGCGTCGCCGACCGGGTGCGCGGCGTCCAGGGCGACGTACACGGCCTGTTCGACGTCGTGGAGCGCGCCGGGTTCGACGCCGTCCTGTGCCACGGCGTCCTGGAGTACGTGGACGACCCCGCCGAAGGCGTGCGCAACGCGGTCGGCGCGCTGCGCCCCTCCGGCACCCTCAGCCTGCTCGCCGCGGGACTCGGCGGGGCCGTGCTCGCCAGGGCGCTCGCCGGGCACTTCACCGAGGCCAGGCAGGCACTCAGCGACCCGGCGGGACGCTGGGGCGACGGCGACCCCGTGCCCCGGCGCTTCACCGCCGAGCAGCTCACCGAGCTGGTCGAGGGCGCGGGCGTCAGGGTCGACGCGGTGCACGGGGTGCGGGTCTTCGCCGACCTGGTTCCCGGGGTTCTGGTGGACACGGAGCCCGGCGCCCTGGAGGCCCTGCTCAAGCTGGAGGCGGCCGCCGCCGAGCTCGCCGCCTTCCACTCCGTGGCCACCCAGCTGCATGTGCTCGGTGAGACCCGGGATGCCGACGAGACCTGATGTCCGGCCCCGCCGCCCGCTGATCAGCGACGCAGCCGCACATGGAGTACGGCACATACCCCCCGAACGGGCTATGGGCGCCGTATGATCGAGGCAGACCGTCCGGCATGCCGGACCGGCCGCTGGGGAATGCACGCTTCAGCGAGCCGGAGCGGCAGGGTGGTCCGGTTTGGCGAAGTTGGCGCAGAGGGGCGGGTTTCACGGGGGCGATTCCCTGCCTATCCTGAAGGGGACCCCCGGTCGCCCCGGCGACTGCACGATGAGGAGGACTCCGTGCCGCTCTCGGAGCACGAGCAGCGCATGCTCGAGCAGATGGAGCGAGCGCTGTACGCCGAAGATCCCAAGTTCGCGACAGCGCTCGAGGGAAGCGGGCTGCGTACGTACACCCGGCGACGGGTCTACCAAGCGGTCGCGGGCTTCCTTGTGGGTATCGCCCTTCTCATGGCCGGAATGGTCGCCCAGCAGATCTGGGTGAGCGTGGTGGGATTCCTCGTCATGCTGGGATGTGCGGTGCTCGCCGTCACCGGATGGCGCAAAGCGCCCAAGCCGGGTGAACAGCCGGCCGCCGGCACGCCCACGACAGAGGGCAGCACCCCGGCCCGTCGGCAGACCCGGCAGCGAAAGTCGATGATGGACCGGATCGAGCAGCGTTGGCAGCGCCGCCGAGACGAACAGGGCCAATGAGTTCTTAGCTTTTCAGCAGTACGTAAGGGGTGACCGCCAAGGCGGTCACCCCTTACGTATGCTCTCTAGCTCTCCTGCTGCGACGGCCTCCGCAGCGCCGCCCACCGCTTGGCGATCCGCTCGGACCACCGCCCCTTGAGCGCCGTCCAGCGGTCCGAGACCGCCCACACCACTCGTGCGGCCGAACGCGGGGCGAGCGTCGCCCGCAGCCGGGCCGAACGGTTCGACGTGGCCCACAGCCCCTCGGACACGCGGTGCACATCGTCGGCCAGGCCCGCCGCCGGCTGGGGCCGTGGCGCGTAGAGCACCTGCTCGACCGCGGCCGCCAGGCGATGGACGGACTCCGCGGGTGCCGCGGCGAGCTGCCCGATGCGTACGATCCGGGCCGCCGCCTTGCGCGGGGTCTGTGACTCGTCCGGCGTGATCCCGTGGTCCCAGGCCGTATCGGTCACCTCCAGCCAGGCGGCGAGAGTCCGCGCGGCCGCGTCCGCCTCCGTACGGCCCGGAGAGCCCAGGCGCACCGCCCGGATCCGCTTGCGCCACAGCATCGGCAGCAAGGGCAGGCCCAGGACCACAAGGGCCCCCAGAGTCACGGACACGATCATGCCGATCGGCGGTCCATCACCGCCCGAGCCGCCCGCGATCGCAGGGGCCGTGCTCGCGCAGCCGCCCTGCTTCTGCTGGTCGGGCGGGCAGCTCGCGGAGGCCGAAGGCTCGTCGGACGGCGCCGCCGACGAGCTCGACTCGGGCGCCGCCGGGTCGCTTGCGCCGTCGGACGGGGTGTCCGGGCGCGTGTAGTCCGGCACCGTGCCGCGGTTCGGGGTTGGCTCGAAGCGGGTCCAGCCCACGCCCTCGAAGTACAGCTCGGGCCAGGCGTGCGCGTCCCGCAGACCGACCGACATCGAACCGTCCGCCTGCGCGGCGCCCGGCGTGAAGCCCACCGCGACGCGCGCCGGGATGTCCAGCGTCCGCGCCATCGAGGCCATCGCGAACGAGAAGTGGACGCAGAAGCCTTCCTTCTGCTCCAGGAAGCGGGCGATCGCCGCCGGACCGCTGCCCGCCCGCACCTGCGTGTTGTACGTGAAGCCGCCCTCCGAGGCGAACCAGTCCTGGAGCTTGACCGCCTTCTCGTAGTCGTTCGAGGCGCCCTTGGTGATCTTGCGGGCCTCGGAGGCCACCACGGGCGGCAGGGAGCCGGGCACCTTGGTGAACTCTTCCGCGATCTGCCGGGGCGGCTCGGACGCGTTCGCCAGCTGCTCGGCCGTGGGCTCCACGATGAGGCTCTTGACCTCGTACTGCGCGCCGCGCGTCGTCTGCCCGCGGTCGCCCACCAGGGCGCGCCCCACCGGCTCGTACCGCCAGCGGCCGTTGATCTTCACCTCGCTCGCCGGATAGGGCATCGGCAGCCAGTTCTGGGCGTAGTTGCCGGCGGCCGAGATGTTCGTCTGGATCTCGCTCCTGCGGACGTCCGGATAGAGGCCCGGCGGGTCCTCCAGGCGCGGCGGTACGTCCTCGATGCTGCGGACCGTGGTCTTCCAGGTCGTGCCGTCGAACTGGTCGAGGGAGACGATCCGCAGGTAGAGGTTCTCGGTCTCCTTGGCGTTCGTCTTGTACGAGATGACCTCGCGGTCGTCCGGTTCGTTCAGGCTGTCCTGGAGCGCGACCAGCGGATTCACCGCGGAGATCGTGCCGCCACCGCCGGAACCCGAGCCTGCGCCGCCGCCGGAACCGTCCAGGAGCCCGCCGTCCAGGGCGGGCAGCGCGAGCGGCACCACCAGGGCGATGCCCAGGGCCACCGCGCCGATGCGCCGCCCGGTGCGGACCGGCGCGATCGCGCCACTGTCGGTCTCCAGGCCCCCGGAGATCCGGCCGGGCGCACGCGCGGCGCCCCCGAAGACCCGCCCCCACTGGGAGAGCCGGTCCCGTCCCTCCGCCAGGAGCAGCAGCAGATACCCGGCGGCCGCCAGCAGGAACCACAGCCACCCGGCCCCGTCCCCGGAGAGCCCCGCGGCGACCGAGTACAGCGCGAGCAGCGGAAGACCCGCGGGCGCGGCCGTACGGAACGTCACCGCGAGGGCGTCCACCGCGAGGCCGATCACCAGGACACCGCCGACCAGCATCAGCCGGATGCCCTCGCTGAGCGGCGCCGGGATCGCGTACCGCCCGACGTCGTTGCCGCCCGCCTCAAGGAGCAGCCCGAACTCCCGGAACACGTCGGGGCCCGGAAGCACCCCGCCGATCGCCTGCTCACGGGCGAACACCAGCGTGAGGAGCAGCAGCGTCACCAGGGCCTGCACGGCGACCGTGACCGGCCGGGCCAGCGGGACCCGCCGGGTCAGCGCGCCCACGCCGCTCTGCAGCGCGAGCAGGATCGCCGCCTGCACGAACCACGTCGCCGGATCGACGAGCGGCAGCAGCGCCCCGGATGCCATCAGCGTGGCCGCCGTGGCACAGAGCGCCAGTCGCGCGCGCCCACTCATGTACGTCCCCCTGTTGTCGTGCCTGTCGCGCCTGACGTCCCGCAGGACGGACCGCGGCTCATCCCCAGCCCCCGGTCGTCGTCCCCGCCGCGGGCGCCGGGCCCACGCTCGCCCGCAGATGGTCCGCCTGGCGCCACAGGTCCACCAGAGGCACCCCGGGAGGCACCGCCACGGCCGTCCAGCCCGCCTCGCGCAGCATCCGGACCCGCTCGTCGCCGGGGCCCGAGGGAGCGCCGCCGGGGCCCTGGGCCCAGGCCGTGCTGTCCAGGACGAAGGCGACCGCCGCGCCGCTGCGCTGCCGCATCTTGGCGGCCACCGTCGCCTGCTCCTCGTCGAGGTCGCCGAGGAAGGCGATCAGCAGGCCTTCGTTGCCCCCACGCAGCATGTCGTACGCGGGTGAGAGCCCCGCGCCGTCCGAGTGGTCGATCACGGCGAGGGTGTCCATCATCAGTCCCGCCGCGTCCGCCGACTCCTGGCTCGCGCCCGCGAAACCGTCCGAGCCCTCCCCGGGCACGGAGTTGCCGGTGTCGGTCAACAGCCGTACCGAAAAGCCCCGTTCGAGCATGTGCACCAGGGCGGACGCCGTGCCCGACACCGCCCACTCGAAGGCCGAGTCGGGCCCCGCGCCCCGGAAGGCGAGCGCCCGGGTGTCCAGGAGCACCGTGCAGCGGGCCCGCTGCGGCTGCTCCTCGCGGCGCACCATGAGCTCTCCATAGCGGGCCGTGGAGCGCCAGTGGACGCGGCGCAGGTCGTCGCCGTGGCGGTAGCCCCGCGGGATCACGTCGTCCTCGCCCGCGAGGGCCAGCGAGCGGTGCCGCCCGTCCCCGTACCCCTTGGCCTCACCGGTCAGCCGCACCGGAGGCAGCGCCTCCACCCGCGGGATGACCGTCAAGGTGTCGTACGTCGAGAAGGAGCGGGTCAGTTCACACATCCCGAAGGGGTCCGTCAGGCGGAGTTGCAGCGGCCCCAGCGGATAGCGCCCCCGCAGGTCCGAGCGGACGCGGTAGGACACCTCACGGCGGCCCCCCGCCTCCACCCGGTCGAGCACGAACCGGGGCCGCGGCCCCAGGACGTAGGGCACCCGGTCCTGGAGCATGAGCAGCCCCGTGGGCAGGCGCGAGACGTTGTCCATCCGCAGATGGACACGCGCCTCCGAACTGGCGGGCACGCGCGCGGGGGAGAGCCTGCGGCTGCCCGCGACGCGGTAGCGGGTGCGGTAGAGCACCGTCGCGCACACCAGAGGGAGCACGGCGAGCAGCAGCCCGACCCGGAGCAGATCACTCTGCCCCAGGACGTACGCGCAGATGGCGGCGGCGACCCCGGCCGCGAGGAACGATCGCCCGCGCGTGGTGAGACCCGCGAGCGCGGTCCGCAGTCCGCCCTTGCCCTCCTCGGCCTGCGCCGGCTGCGGCCCCCCGGCCGCCATCACAGCCTCCGTGCGCCGGGCGGCTGCTGGTTGAAGTAGCCGCTGTTCGGCTGGGCGGCGGCCGGGACGGGCGTGCGCTGGAGGATCTCCAGGACGACCGATTCGGCCGTACGCCGGTTCAACTGCGCCTGGGCCGTGGGCAGCAGCCGGTGCGCGAGCACCGCCACGGCGAGGGCCTGGACGTCGTCCGGCAGGGCGAACTCCCGGCCGCTGAGCGCCGCGGAGGCCTTGGCCGCACGCAGCAGGTGCAGCGTCGCGCGCGGCGACGCCCCGAGTCTCAGGTCCGGGTGGTTGCGGGTCGCCCCCACCAGGTCCACGGCGTACCGCCGTACGGAGTCGGCGACGTGGACCGTGCGGACCGCGTCGATGAGCTTCACGATGTCGTGCGCGTGCGCCACCGGCTGGAGGTCGTCCAGCGGCGAGACACCGCCGTGCACGTCCAGCATCTGCAGCTCGGCCTCCGCGTTCGGATAGCCGATCGAGACGCGCGCCATGAAGCGGTCGCGCTGCGCCTCGGGCAGGGGATAGGTCCCCTCCATCTCGACGGGGTTCTGCGTCGCCACCACCATGAAGGGGCTCGGCAGTTCATAGGTCTGCCCGTCGATGGTGACCTGGCGCTCCTCCATGGACTCCAGGAGCGCGGACTGCGTCTTGGGAGACGCGCGGTTGATCTCGTCGCCGATCACGATCTGCGCGAAGATCGCGCCGGGCTTGAACTCGAAGTCCCGGCGCTGCTGGTCGAAAATGGACACACCAGTGATGTCCGACGGCAGCAGGTCGGGCGTGAACTGGATGCGCCGCACGGAGCAGTCGATGGACCGCGCGAGCGCCTTGGCGAGCATGGTCTTGCCCACGCCCGGTACATCCTCGATCAGCAAATGCCCCTCGGCGAGGAGCACGGTCAGCGAAAGCCGTACGACCTCTGGCTTGCCCTCGATCACACCCTCGACCGACCTGCGGACACGCTCCGCTGTGGCGGTCAGATCTGTGAGGCTCGCTCGATCGTCATAGGTCGTCACCCGGCCCTCCTCGGACACGTTCTCCGGGCCGACGCATTTGTGTGCGGCCCGGCCCACCCCGAATCACGGACACCACGCGTGAATGGTTCAGCGTGATGCCCACCCCGCATTCTTGTTGGGCATACCGGGTTGTGTCACTCGCCCGCGGATAACTGGCGGCGATATGTCGGGTCTTACGGCCTTTTGGCTACCGAGCCGGTCCGGAAAGGTCCGGTCCGGACCCCGTCACGCAGGGTCGATCTCCCGCAGCAGACCTGTGGTCACATCGAAGACGAATCCCCGCACATCGTCGGTGTGCAGAAGGAACGGCGAGGTCCGCACCCGCTGCATCGACTGCCGCACGTCCTGATCGACGTCGCGGAAGGACTCCACCGCCCAGGCGGGCCGCTGGCCGACCTCGAGCTCGAGCTCGTGCCGGAACTCCTCGGTGAGGCTCTCCAGGCCGCAGCTGGTGTGGTGGATCAGTACGACGCTGCGGGTGCCGAGGGCGCGCTGGCTGATCGTCAGGGAGCGCATGACGTCGTCGGTGACCACGCCGCCCGCGTTGCGGATGGTGTGACAGTCGCCCAGTTCGAGGCCGAGCGCGTCGTGGAGATCGATGCGGGCGTCCATGCAGGCGACGACGGCGACGCCGAGGACGGGGCGTGCGTCCATGCCCGGGTCGGTGAAGCCGGAGGCGTACCGCTTGTTCGCCTCGACGAGGCGATCCGTGACGGTGTCGCCGACGGCTATGTCACCGATCGGCTCTGCGGGGAAGCTGCCCGTAGGGGATGCGGAAGTCGACATGACTATGACGGTAGTCGGCACTGATCGCCCGGGCCCGCTGTGAGAAGGGACAAAGAACGTCAATGAGTCTTGTTGTGAGCTAACCCACAGGGGTGCGGCGCCTACCCCCGAACGGGTGACGAGGCGTCTTTCGCGGCCCGTCGACGACCTGTCCGCGACGCGCAGGCCAGTTGATTGACCGGGCGACACGGTGGACTAAAGTGACGCGAAGTGGGAGCCGTGACCCTGCTCCCAGCTGGACTGTTCACCCGGAGATTCCCTGAATCCCCCCACGTGCGCGGCGCGTACGTACGGCTCGGCCTCCTCCCGCTCCCGGTCGGCTGACGCCACTTCCCCGGCGCCAGCAGGCCATTCCCCTTCCCGAGCGGGCGGGGACCCGGCCGTGCGCACCGCCTCGCGCCGGACCTGAGAGGGCCCTTTGAGCCACACCCGACACGTCCCGGTGATGCTCCAGCGATGCCTGGACCTGTTGGCCCCCGCGCTCGCTCAGCCGGGCGCGGTCGTCGTCGACTGCACCCTCGGACTCGGCGGCCACAGCGAGGCGCTCCTGTCGACCTTCCCGTCGGCCCGCCTCATCGGCCTCGACCGCGACAAGGAAGCGCTGCGGCTCTCCGGAGAGCGGCTCGCCCCCTTCGGCGACCGCGCCGAACTGGTGCACGCGGTCTACGACGAACTGCCCGACGTGCTCGACCGGCTCGGCATCGCGAAGGTCCAGGGAGTGCTCTTCGACCTCGGCGTCTCCTCGATGCAACTCGACGAGGCGGACCGGGGCTTCGCCTACGCGCAGGACGCGCCCCTGGACATGCGCATGGACCAGACGACCGGCATGAGCGCCGCCGAGGTCCTCAACACGTACGCGCCGGGCGAACTGGTGCGGATCCTGCGCCAGTACGGCGAGGAGAAGCAGGCCAAGCGGATCGTGAGCGCCGTCGTCCGCGAGCGCGAGAAGGAGCCGTTCAGCAACAGCGCCCGGCTCGTCGAGCTGATCCGCGACTCGCTGCCGCAGGCCGCCAAGCGCACCGGTGGCAACCCCGCCAAGCGCACCTTCCAGGCCCTGCGCATCGAGGTCAACGGCGAGCTGAGCGTCCTGGAGGCGGCCATCCCGGCCGCCGTGAAGGCCCTCGCCGTCGGCGGCCGCATCGCCGTCCTGTCGTACCACTCCCTTGAGGACCGGCTGGTCAAGCAGGTCTTCGCGGCCGGCGCCGCGACGACCGCGCCGCCCGGCCTGCCCGTCGTCCCCGAGCGCTACCAGCCCCGGCTCAAGCTGCTCACGCGCGGCGCGGAGCTCCCCACCGAGGAAGAGGTCGCCGAGAACCGCCGGGCGGCCCCGGCACGGCTGCGGGGTGCGCAGCGCATCCGCGAGGAGACGCTGTGAAGCGCGCCCGCCGGGAGGACCCGTGAACGGCGTCCCTGAGGAGGCCCCATGAGCAAGAAGCCCGAGCTGCGGGGGAGGGCCGCCCGGCTCGCGCGGCTCCTGCCGTCGGGGCCGAGCCAGGCCGCGCGCACGCCGTTCGTGCTCCTCGTCGTGCTGCTGCTCGGCGGCGGTCTGATCACGCTGCTCATCCTGAACTCCTCGCTCAACGAAGGCTCGTTCCAGCTGAGCGAGCTCAAGAAGGAGACGACGGAGCTCACCGACCAGGAGCAGGAGCTCCAGCGGGACGTGGACGCCTACGCCGCTCCTGACGCCCTCCAGCGCCGCGCCCGTGAGCTCGGCATGGTGCCGGGCGGCGACCCGGCCTTCCTGAACCCGGACGGCACCGTGCGCGGCGTTCCCGGAGCCGCCGAGCAGTCCTCCGCGCTGGAGCCCGACCCGCGCCCCCAGGAGGTGGCCTCCCCGGCGCCCTCCGTCTCGATCCCGGTGCTGCCCGCGCCCTCAGCGCCCCAGGCGTCCCCCGCGCCCTCCGCCCCGGCCCCGGACGCCCCGCCCGCGCCCGGCCTCTCCGCGACGCCCGGCCCCACGACCTCCGGCAGGTGACGTAAGTGACGGACCGCCAACCCCCGCGACGCAGGGTCCCGGGTCCCGCGCGGCCCTCGCGCCCCGCCCAACCCGGCCGCCAGCGCCGCCCGGGAGCGGGCTCCCGCCCCGCCGCCCGCCGCCCGCGCCCCGCCACCAAGGCCCGCACCATCCGGCTCGGCAGCCCGCGGCCCCGCCTTCGCATGGTGAGCCTCGGTCTGACCCTGGTGATGCTGGCCTTCGTCGTACGCCTCCTCCAGGTGCAGGCGGTCGACGCCAGCGTTTACACCAGCAAGGCCGAGAAGAACCGCTACTTCAGCCATGTACTGACCGCCGAGCGCGGCGGCATCACCGACCGCCGCGGCGTCGAACTGGCCGCCAGCGTGGACGCGTACGACATCACGGCCGACCCCACGATGTTCACCGCGAAGGAGATGGGCATCAAGGACGCGCCCGAGCAGGCCGCCGCGCTCCTCGCCCCGATCCTCGACAAGGACGTCGACCAACTCACCGAGCAGCTGAAGACCCCCAAGACGCGCTACGTCCTGCTGGCCCGCCGGCAGACCCCGCAGGTCTGGAAGCAGATCAAGGACCTGCGCGGCGCGCTCGACGACAAGGCGCGCACCGACGAGAAGAGCGCCAACGTCCTGGCGGGCGTCTTCCAGGACCCCAGCAGCAAGCGTGTGTACCCGAACGACACCCTGGCCGCCGGGATACTGGGCTGGGTCAACGCCGAGGGCAAGGGCGCGGGCGGCCTCGAGCAGCAGCTCAACAAGGAGCTCGCGGGCAAGGACGGCAAGATCAGGTACGCCCAGTCCGGCGGCCACCGGGTGCCCACCGCGGGGAGCACGGAGACGCCCGCCGTGCCCGGCTCCGACGTCGAGCTCACCATCGACCGCGACATCCAGTGGGCCGCGCAGAACGCCATCACCGAGCAGGTGGAGAAGTCCCAGGCGGACCGCGGCTACGTGATAGTGCAGGACAACAAGACCGGCGAGATCCTCGCGATGGCCAACTCCCCGGGCTTCGACCCGAACGACCTCTCGCAGGCCGACGGGACGGCACTGGGCAACGCCTCGCTCCAGGACGCCTTCGAGCCGGGATCGACCGCCAAGGTCATGTCGATGGCCGCCGTCCTGGAGGAGAACGCGGCCACGCCCGCGACGCGGGTGACGGTTCCCAACCGGCTGCACCGCGGCGACCGGCTCTTCCAGGACGACATCGACCACCCGACCTGGCACCTCACGCTCAACGGCGTGCTCGCCAAGTCCAGCAACATCGGCACGATCCTGGCCACCGGCGAACTGGGCAAGACCCAGAAGGAAGCCAACCGGTCGCTCTACTCGTACCTGCGGAAGTTCGGCATCGGCAGGGAGACCGGGCTCGGCTTCCCCGGCGAGACGTCCGGGATCTTCGCGCCCGCCGACAAGTGGTCCACCTCGCAGCAGTACACGATCCCCTTCGGCCAGGGCTTCTCGATCAACGCGATGCAGGCGACCTCCGTCTACTCGACCATCGCCAACGACGGCGTACGCGTCGAGCCCACGCTGGTGCGCGGCACCAAGGGCCCCGACGGCCGCTTCACGCCCGCGCCCAAGCCCAAGAAGACCCGCGTGGTGAGCGCGAAGACCGCCAAGACGCTGTCGCGGATGCTGGAGTCCGTCGTCGACGACGAAGAGGGCACCGGCACCAAGGCCCGCATCGCCGGCTACCGGGTCGCGGGCAAGACGGGTACGGCCAACCGGGTCGACCCCGAGACCGGCAAGTACAAGGGCTACACCTCGTCGTTCGCCGGGTTCGCGCCCGCCGACAAGCCGCGCGTCACCGTCTACTGCGCCATCCAGAACGCCACCAAGGGCAGCTACTTCGGCGGCCAGATCTGCGGTCCCATCTACAAGGAAGTCATGCAGTTCGCCCTCAAGACGCTCCAGGTCCCGCCCACCGGCAAGGGCGCGGCCAGGCTCCCCGTCACCTTCGAACCCTGAGCCCCACGTCGAACCCTGAGCCCCACCAGGACAAACCCGTGACAACGATCACCCCGAAGCCGGGGAACCAGCCCCCGCCACACCGCCCGCTTCGCCCAACGGCGGGTCAGCCCGGTACGCTCACCGCCGTGCCACACGCTGATCAGTCCCAAACCACCCAGAAGGGCGTTCCCGTGACATATCCGGGACCGCCGAGGCCGGTCCAGGTCTCCGCGACGCCGCTCGCCAGGATCGCCGATCAGCTGGGCGTCGCCGCCCCGGGCACGGGGGAGGTCAGCGGCATCACGCACGACTCCCGCGCGGTCCGCCCCGGCGACATCTACGCCGCCCTGCCCGGCGCCCGGCTGCACGGCGCCGACTTCGTCGCCCAGGCCGCCGACCTCGGCGCCGCCGCGATCCTCACCGACCCGACGGGCGCCGAACGCGCGGCCGTCACGGGCCTGCCGGTCCTGGTCGTCGATGACCCGCGCGGCTCCATGGGGGAGCTCGCGGCCACGGTGTACGGCCATCCGGGCCGCGATCTGCTCCAGATCGGCATCACCGGTACGTCCGGCAAGACCACCACGGCGTACCTCGTCGAGGGCGGCCTCAAGGGCGTCAAGTCGACCGGCCTCATCGGCACGGTCGAGATGCGCATCGGCGACGAGCGGATCAAGTCCGAACGTACGACCCCCGAGGCGACCGACCTCCAGGCGCTGTTCGCGGTGATGCGCGAGCGCGGCGTCGAGGCCGTCGCCATGGAGGTCTCCTCCCACGCCCTCGTGCTCGGCAGGGTGGACGGCTGCGTCTTCGACGTCGCCGTCTTCAACAACCTCAGCCCGGAGCACATGGAGTTCCACTCCGACATGGAGGACTACTTCCAGGCCAAGGCGCAGCTGTTCAGCAAACAGCGCTCCAAGGTCGGAGTGGTCAACTTCGACGACGAGTACGGGCGCCGGCTCATCGACGAGTCCGAGGTGCCCGTCACCACGTTCTCCGCCGAGGGCCACCCCGACGCCGACTGGCGCGCGGAGGACGTCGACGTCCGGCTGTTCGACTCCACGTTCGTCGCGGTCGGCCCGCGGGGGGAGCGGATCACCGCCAAGTCCCCGCTGGCCGGTCCCTTCAACGTCGCCAACACGCTCGCGGCGATCGTCTCGCTGGCCGTCGCCGGGATCGACCCGCAGCAGGCCGCCGACGGCGTCGCGGCCGTGCCGGGCGTCCCCGGCCGCCTGGAGCGCGTCGACGAGGGCCAGCCCTACCTCGCGGTCGTCGACTACGCCCACAAGACGGACGCCGTCGAATCGGTCCTGCGCGCCCTGCGCAAGGTCACCGAGAACAAGCTGCACATCGTCCTCGGCTGCGGCGGCGACCGGGACAAGACCAAGCGGATGCCGATGGGCGCCGCGGCGGCCAGGCTCGCCGACTCCGCCGTACTGACCTCCGACAACCCCCGTGGCGAGGACCCCCTCGCGATCCTCGCCACGATGCTCGCCGGCGCCGCCGACGTGCCGGCCCACGAGCGCGGCGAGGTCGCCGTGTTCGAGGACCGCGCCGCCGCCATCCGCGCGGCCGTCGCACGGGCCGAGCCGGGCGACACGGTGCTCGTCGCGGGCAAGGGCCACGAGCAGGGACAGGACATCGCCGGGGTGGTGCGTCCCTTCGACGACCGCCAGGTACTTCGCGAAGCAATCCAGCAAACCCAGGGATGAATCTGTGATCGCCCTCTCCCTCGCCGAGATCGCCACTGTCGTCGGCGGGCAGACGTACGACATACCGGATCCGTCCGTCCAGGTCACCGGACCGGTCGTCAGGGACTCCCGTGAAGTGGAGCCCGGCAGCCTCTTCGTCGCCTTCGCCGGCGAGCGCGTCGACGGCCACGACTACGCGTCCGCCGTGGTCGAAGCGGGCGCCGCCGCCGTCCTCGCCTCGCGCCCCGTCGGCGTACCTGCCATCGTCGTCGACGACGTACAGGCGGCGCTCGGCGCCCTCGCGCGGCACGTCGTGGAGCGGCTCGGCGCGACGCTCGTCGCGCTCACCGGCTCCGTCGGCAAGACGAGCTCCAAGGACCTGCTCGCCCAGGTCCTGCGGAGCAAGGCGCCCACGGTCTTCACACCGGGCTCGCTCAACAACGAGATCGGCCTGCCGCTCACAGCCCTCAGCGCCACCGACGAGACGCGCTTCCTCGTCCTGGAGATGGGCGCCCGCGGCATCGGCCACATCCGCTACCTCACCGGCCTCACCCCGCCGAAGATCGGCCTCGTACTCAACGTCGGCACCGCCCACATCGGCGAGTTCGGCGGACGCGAGCAGATCGCAGTGGCGAAGGGTGAACTCGTCGAGAGCCTCCCCACCGACGGCACCGCCGTCCTCAACGCCGACGACCCCCTCGTCCGCGCCATGGCTTCGCGCACGAAGGCGCGCGTCCTGCTCTTCGGAGAGGCCGCCGACGCCGACGTACGTGCCGAGAATGTCCGGCTCACGGAGATCGGACAGCCTGCCTTTACGCTGCACACACCCTCCGGGTGCAGCGACGTGACCTTGCGGCTGTACGGTGAGCACCACGTGTCGAACGCGCTTGCCGCGGCCGCCGTCGCCCATGAGCTGGGCATGTCCGCAGACGAGATCGCCCGCGCGCTCTCCGAGGCGGGCACGCTGTCCCGCTGGCGGATGGAGGTCACCGAGCGCCCGGACGGCGTGACGGTCGTCAACGACGCCTACAACGCGAACCCCGAGTCCATGCGAGCCGCCCTGCGCGCGCTCGCGGCCATGGCCAAGGGACGTCGTACGTGGGCGGTGCTCGGTCACATGGCCGAGCTCGGTGACGAAGGGCTCGCCGAACACGACGCGGTCGGACGGCTCGCTGTCCGGCTGAACGTGAGCAAGCTCGTGGCAGTCGGGGGCAGGGAAGCGTCCTGGCTCCAACTGGGCGCATACAACGAGGGTTCGTGGGGTGAGGAGTCGGTGCACGTGTCCGACGCACAGGCGGCGATCGACCTGCTGCGCAGCGAGCTGCGCCCGGGAGACGTCGTGCTGGTGAAGGCTTCCAGATCGGTCGGTCTCGAGCGGGTCGCCACGGCGCTGCTCGATGACTCCGCGTCTCCCGAGGGGCAGGTCGCCGGCCGATGAGGCAGATCCTCTTCGCGGGTGTGATCGGGCTCTTCCTGACCCTGGTCGGAACCCCGCTCCTTATCAAGTTCCTTGCCCGCAAGGGCTATGGGCAGTTCATCCGGGACGACGGCCCGCGCGAGCACCACAGCAAGCGCGGTACGCCGACCATGGGTGGCATCGCCTTCATCCTCGCCACGCTCATCGCGTACTTCCTCACGAAGATCATCACGGGCACGGAGACCACGCTCTCCGGGCTCCTCGTGCTCTTCCTGATGGCGGGCATGGGCCTCGTCGGCTTCCTCGACGACTACATCAAGATCGTGAAGCAGCGCTCGCTCGGTCTGCGCGCCAAGGCGAAGATGGCCGGACAGCTGATCGTCGGCATCGGCTTCGCCGTGCTCGCGCTGAACTGGCCGGACAACCGCAACCAGACCCCGGCCTCCACCAAGCTGTCGTTCGTCACGGACTTCGGCTGGTCGATCGGCCCGGTGCTCTTCGTGGTCTGGGCGCTGTTCATGATCCTCGCGATGTCGAACGGCGTGAACCTCACCGACGGCCTCGACGGCCTCGCCACCGGCGCCTCCGTGATGGTCTTCGGCGCGTACACCTTCATCGGTGTCTGGCAGTACCAGGAGTCCTGCGCCAACGCCGTCACGCTGACCAACCCGCAGGCGTGTTTCGAGGTCAGAGACCCACTCGACCTCGCGGTCGTGGCCTCCGCGCTGATGGGCGCCTGCTTCGGCTTCCTGTGGTGGAACACCTCGCCCGCCAAGATCTTCATGGGTGACACCGGTTCGCTCGCCCTCGGCGGCGCGCTCGCCGGACTCGCGATCTGCTCGCGCACCGAGATGCTCCTCGCCCTGCTCGGCGGCCTCTTCGTCCTGATCACGATGTCCGTCGTCATTCAGGTCGGCTCGTTCCGCATGACCGGCAAGCGCGTCTTCCGCATGGCGCCACTTCAGCACCACTTCGAACTCAAGGGGTGGTCCGAAGTCCTTGTGGTGGTCCGCTTCTGGATCATCCAGGGCATGTGCGTGATCGTCGGACTCGGCCTCTTCTACGCAGGATGGGCAGCCAAGAAGTGACCAGCTGGCAGGGGAAGAACGTCACCGTCGCCGGGCTCGGCGTCTCCGGGATCCCGGCGGCCCGCGTGCTGAACGGCCTGGGCGCGGTCGTCACGGTCGTCAACGACGGCGACGACGAACGCTCCCGTACGCAGGCCGAGGAGCTGAGGTCCGAGGGCATCAGCGTCCGCCTCGGTGACGGGGCCACCCTGCCCGAAGGCACCGAACTCGTCGTCACCACGCCCGGCTGGCAGCCGGACAAGCCGCTCTTCGCGGCCGCCGCGGCTGCCGGTGTCGAGGTGTGGGGCGACGTGGAGCTGGCCTGGCGCCTGCGCGGCCCCGACGCGGCGCCGTGGCTCGCGGTCACCGGCACGAACGGCAAGACCACTACCGTGCGCATGCTGGCGTCGATCCTGGAGGCCGCGGGTCTGCGCACCGCAGCCGTCGGCAACATCGGGGTCTCGCTCCTCGACGTCGTCACCTGCGACGAGCCGTACGACGTGCTGGCCGTCGAGCTCTCCAGCTACCAGCTGCACTGGGCGCCCTCGCTGCGCGCCCACTCCGCGACCGTCCTGAACCTCGCGCCCGACCACCTGGACTGGCACGGCTCCATGGAGGCGTACGCCGCCGACAAGGGCCGGATCTACGAGGGCAATCAGATCGCCTGCGTCTACAACGTCGCCGACAAGGCGACGGAAGACCTCGTCCGCGAGGCCGACGTCGAAGAGGGCTGCCGGGCCGTCGGTTTCACGCTGAATGCGCCCGCGCCCTCGCAACTGGGCGTCGTGGACGGCATTCTGGTCGACCGTGCCTTCGTGCCGGACCGTCAGAAGCAGGCGCAGGAGCTCGCCGAGATCTCCGACGTGCAGCCGCCCGCGCCGCACAACATCGCCAACGCCCTGGCCGCGGCGGCTCTCGCGCGCGCCTACGGCGTCCCGGCGACGGCCGTACGCGACGGTCTGCGCGCGTTCCGTCCCGACGCCCACCGCATCGAACACGTCGCCGACGTGGCCGAAGTGGCGTACGTCGACGACTCCAAGGCCACCAACACCCATGCCGCGGAAGCCTCGTTGGCGGCGTACGAATCCATCGTCTGGATCGCGGGCGGGCTCGCCAAGGGCGCCACCTTCGACGAGCTGGTCACCAAGTCGGCCAAGCGGCTGCGGGGTGTTGTCCTGATCGGCGCCGACCGCGCGCTGATCCGCGAAGCCCTGGCGCGACACGCGCCCGAGGTCCCGGTCGTCGACCTCGACCGGACCGACACTGGGGCGATGTCCGAGGCGGTACGGCAGGCGGCACGGCTCGCCGAGCCGGGGGACACCGTACTGATGGCTCCGGCCTGTGCGTCGATGGACATGTTCACCAATTACAACAAGCGTGGTGACGCGTTCGCGGACGCGGTCCGCGAACTCGGCGCGAGCGCCTGACGCGGACCCCGGTGGTCCGGGGGCGCCCGGCACCCTTAGGAGGGCACGTGGCAGCGTCGTGGTGGCCGTACGGGGGCCTTGATGGCCGGCAGTAGCGGGCGCGCGCCCACGCGCCTCGCCAAGCGGCCCGCGCCGATCCGTTCCGCGGGAGCGCCCCGCCCGCCGCGGGAGAACCCGGTGCGGCGGTCCTACACCCGCGCCAAGCGCGCCTGGGACCGGCCGCTGACCGCGTACTACCTCATCTTCGGCAGCAGCCTGCTGATCACCGTGCTCGGCCTGGTGATGGTCTACTCGGCGTCGATGATCCAGGCGCTGCAGCTCGACCTGCCCGCCGCCTACTTCTTCCGTAAGCAGTTCGTCGCGGCCGTACTGGGCTCGGTCCTGCTGCTCGTGGCCATGCGGATGCCCATCAAGCTGCACCGGGCGCTCGCCTATCCCATCCTCGCGGTGACCGTCTTCCTGATGGTCCTCGTGCAGATCCCCGGGATAGGGCGCAGCGTCAACGGCAACCAGAACTGGATCTATCTGGGCGGCCCCTTCCAGCTCCAGCCCAGTGAGTTCGCCAAGCTCGCCCTCGTCCTGTGGGGCGCGGACCTGCTCGCACGTAAACAGGACAAGCGCCTCCTGACCCAGTGGAAACACATGCTGGTGCCGCTCGTCCCCGTCGCCTTCATGCTGCTCGGCCTGATCATGCTGGGCGGCGACATGGGCACGGCGATCATCCTCACGGCGATCCTTTTCGGCCTGCTCTGGCTCGCGGGGGCGCCCACGCGGCTCTTCGCGGGGGTGCTCTCGGTCGCGGCCCTGCTCGGCGTGATCCTCATCAAGACCAGCCCCAACCGCATGGCGAGGCTCGCCTGCATCGGCGCGACGGATCCGGGCCCCGGCGACCAGTGCTGGCAGGCCGTGCACGGGATCTATGCCCTGGCCTCCGGCGGATTCTTCGGTTCCGGCCTCGGCGCGAGTGTGGAAAAATGGGGTCAACTGCCGGAACCGCACACCGACTTCATCTTCGCCATCACAGGGGAGGAACTCGGCCTGGCGGGGACGCTGTCGGTGCTCGCCCTGTTCGCGGCTCTAGGCTATGCGGGTATCCGCGTGGCCGGACGCACGGAGGACCCCTTCGTACGGTATGCCGCGGGAGGCGTGACCACCTGGATCACGGCGCAGGCCGTGATCAACGTAGGTGCGGTGCTCGGTCTGCTGCCGATCGCCGGTGTCCCGCTCCCGCTGTTCTCCTACGGGGGCTCAGCCCTGCTGCCGACCATGTTCGCCATCGGACTCCTCATCGCCTTCGCGCGGGAGGATCCGGCGGCAAAGGCGGCCCTGGCCATGCGGCAACCTCGGGTGAGATGGAACACGATGAGACGGCGCGTCAAGGCGCGTTCGTCCGGAGAGCGGTGAATTTCGGTGCATGTCGTACTCGCCGGTGGGGGGACCGCCGGCCACATCGAGCCCGCGCTCGCCCTCGCGGACGCCCTGCGGAGGCAGGACCCGACCGTGGGCATCACGGCCCTGGGCACGGAGCGTGGACTCGAGACCCGACTCGTACCCGAGCGGGGCTACGAACTCGCGCTGATCCCGGCCGTTCCGCTGCCGCGCAAGCCCACTCCTGAGCTGATCACCGTCCCGGGACGGCTGCGCGGCACGATCAAGGCGGCCGAGCAGATCCTGGAGCGCACGAAGGCGGACTGCGTGGTCGGCTTCGGCGGCTATGTCGCGCTGCCGGGCTACCTCGCGGCCAAGCGGACGGGCACGCCGATCGTCGTGCACGAGGCCAACGCGCGCCCCGGCCTCGCCAACAAGATCGGTTCGCGGTACGCCCACGGAGTGGCCGTCGCGACGCCGGACAGCAAGCTGCGCAACTCGCGCTACATCGGCATCCCGCTGCGCCACACCATCGCCACGCTCGACCGGGCCCGGGTCCGCCCGGAGGCGCGCGCCGCCTTCGGCCTCGACCCGAACCTGCCGACGCTGCTCGTCTCCGGTGGTTCGCAGGGCGCCCGGCGGCTCAACGAGGTCGTCCAGCAGGTCGCTCCGGTGCTCCAGCGCGCCGGGATCCAGATCCTGCACGCGGTCGGCCCGAAGAACGAAATGCCGTACGTCGAGAACATGCCCGGTATGCCGCCCTACATCCCGGTACCGTACGTGGACCGGATGGACCTCGCGTACGCCGCGGCGGACATGATGCTCTGCCGTGCGGGCGCGATGACCGTCGCCGAACTCTCCGCCGTCGGGCTTCCGGCCGCGTACGTACCGCTGCCCATCGGCAACGGCGAACAGCGGCTGAACGCCCAGCCGGTGGTCAAGGCGGGCGGTGGACTCCTCGTGGACGACGCCGAACTGACGCCCGAGTGGGTGCAGGGCAACGTGCTCCCGGTGCTCGCCGACCCGCACCGGCTGTACGAGATGTCCCGCGCCGCATCGGAGTTCGGCCGCAGGGATGCCGACGACCTCCTCGTCGGCATGGTGTACGAGGCGATCGCGTCACGCCGCAACGGGTGAGACGGCACTAGAAGCACAAGAAGGCAGGGGACCGTGGCCGGACCGACCACCGCCGAACGGCAGAAGCTCGACTCCGGCCCGCCCCGTCCCCCGCGCTCCCGCCCGCGCATGCCGCGGCCGCGTACCCTGGTCCTCTCGCTGATCGCGCTCGTGCTGCTCGGCGCGGGCGGAGTCTGGCTGCTCTACGGCTCGCAGTACCTGCGCGTGGAGCGTGTGACCACGTCCGGGACGCGGATTCTGACGCCCGATGAGGTGCGCGAAGCCGCCGCGGCCCCGGTCGGGGCGCCCCTGATCTCGGTCGACACCGACGCGATCGAGGACCGGCTGCGGAAGAGACTTCCGCGTATCGACTCGGTCGATGTCGTCCGTTCCTGGCCGCACGGAATCGGTCTGAAAGTGACCGAACGCAAGCCGGTTCTCCTTATCGAAAAGGGCGGAAAGTTCGTCGAAGTGGACGCCAAGGGCGTGCGATTCGCCACGGTCGGACATGCGCCGAAGGGTGTTCCGCTCCTGGAATTGAGGCCGGATCAGGAGAACGCGGCGGCGAGTCTGCGCCGTTTCGACTCCCACCGGCTGCGGCGCGAGGCGGTACAGGTCGCGAGTGCGCTGCCCGCGTCGGTGGCCCGCGATACACGAGTCGTCAAGGCCCGTTCGTACGACTCGATCTCGCTGGAGTTGAGCCGGGGACGCACCGTAGCGTGGGGCAGCAGCGAGAAGGGCCGGACGAAGGCAAGCACACTCAACGCCCTGATGAAAGCCGCCCCCAAGGCACGGCACTTCGATGTGAGTGTCCCCACCGCCCCTGCGTCATCGGCGAGTTGACGCATATCGTCGCAGGCCAGCACCCTGGTTCGGCAGCGCTACGGCTGATCACATAGGGTGAAAAGAAAAACGGGAGGTTCGGCGTGTTCGTTGAACGTGCGCCACTTGTCGACTTAGTGTCCTGTTCGGAAGAGTCCAAGGAACAGACACACTGGTAACCCTAAACTTCAGCGTTAGGGTTCGGGTCGGCGTTCGGACCGTCCCATTCGGCATCAGTCGTCGCGGCGCTTGACCGCGAGGCGGCGACACGTAACTCGAGGCGAGAGGCCTTCGACGTGGCAGCACCGCAGAACTACCTCGCAGTCATCAAAGTCATCGGTGTCGGCGGCGGTGGTGTCAATGCCATCAACCGGATGATCGAGGTCGGTCTCAAGGGCGTCGAGTTCATCGCCATCAACACCGACGCGCAAGCCCTGTTGATGAGCGACGCCGACGTCAAGCTCGACGTCGGCCGTGAACTCACCCGCGGCCTCGGCGCCGGAGCCAACCCGGCAGTCGGCCGCAAGGCGGCGGAGGACCACCGCGAGGAGATCGAGGAGGTCCTCAAGGGGGCCGACATGGTCTTCGTCACCGCCGGCGAAGGCGGTGGCACCGGCACCGGCGGCGCACCTGTCGTCGCCAACATCGCCCGCTCCCTGGGCGCCCTGACCATCGGCGTCGTGACCCGGCCGTTCACCTTCGAGGGCCGTCGTCGCGCCAATCAGGCCGAGGACGGGATCGCGGAGCTGCGCGAAGAGGTCGACACCCTCATCGTCATCCCCAACGACCGGCTCCTGTCCATCTCGGACCGCCAGGTCAGCGTTCTGGACGCCTTCAAGTCGGCGGACCAGGTCCTGCTCTCCGGTGTCCAGGGCATCACCGACCTCATCACGACCCCGGGTCTGATCAACCTCGACTTCGCCGACGTCAAGTCGGTCATGTCCGAGGCCGGTTCGGCGCTCATGGGCATCGGTTCGGCGCGCGGCGACGACCGCGCGGTGGCCGCCGCCGAGATGGCGATCTCCTCGCCGCTCCTCGAGGCGTCCATCGACGGAGCGCGGGGCGTCCTGCTCTCCATCTCCGGCGGCTCCGACCTCGGCCTCTTCGAGATCAACGAAGCGGCCCAACTGGTCAGCGAGGCGGCCCACCCCGAGGCCAACATCATCTTCGGCGCCGTCATCGACGACGCCCTGGGCGACGAGGTCCGGGTCACGGTCATCGCGGCGGGCTTCGACGGCGGGCAGCCGCCGTCCAAGCGCGACACGGTCCTCGGCTCGGCTTCGCCGACCAAGCAACGTGACGAGCAGCCGTCGGCCACGAGCCGCCCGGCCGAGTCCCGTTCGCCGTACGGCGGACTCGGCAGCGTCACGCCGCACGAGGAGAAGCCGGCTCCGGAGCCCGTCGAGGCCACTCCGGTGAACGAGACCCCGTCCGCGCCCGTGGCCCCGCCGCAGGTTCCGCCGGCCCGTCCGTACTCGGACAGCCAGGCCGAAGAGCTGGACGTGCCGGACTTCCTGAAGTGATAAGCCAGCACAGCACCGTGAGCGGCGCGCACTTCGCCTTCACCGACAGGTGGGGCGGGGTGAGCGCCGTTCCGTACGAAGAGCTCAATCTCGGCGGCGCGGTCGGCGACGACCCTGAGGCCGTGCGGACGAATCGTTCGCTCGCCGCCACGTCGCTCGGCATCGACCCGAAGCGGGTCGTCTGGATGAACCAGGTCCACGGCCCCGACGCCGTCGTGGTCGACGGACCCTGGGGTTCCGATGCCGACATCCCGGCGGTCGACGCCGTGGTGACCGCCCGCCGTGGCCTCGCCCTGGCGGTCCTCACCGCGGACTGCACGCCCGTCCTGCTCGCCGACCCGGTCGCCAAGGTCGCGGCGGCGGCTCACGCGGGGCGGCCCGGCATGCTGGCGGGGGTCGTCCCCGCCGCCGTCGAGGCGATGGTGAAGCTGGGCGCCGACCCGGCCCGTGTCGTCGCCCGCACCGGGCCCGCCGTCTGCGGCCGCTGCTACGAAGTGCCGGAGGCGATGCGCGCCGATGCCGCCGCGATCGAGCCGGCGGCGTACGCCGAGACGAGCTGGGACACTCCGGCGGTCGACGTGACCGCGGGGGTGCACGCGCAGCTGGAGCGCCTCGGGGTGTGCGACCGGGAGCAGTCGCCGGTGTGCACTCTGGAATCCGGTGACCACTTCTCGTACCGCCGCGACCGGACCACCGGTCGTCTCGCGGGCTATGTCTGGCTGGACTGATAGGGCATGACGGACCGTAAGTCTCAACTCGCCGCAAATCTGGCGAAGGTCGAAGAGCGCATCGCCGCGGCGTGCGCGGCGGCCGGGCGCAAGCGGGAGGAGGTGACCCTGATCGTGGTCACCAAGACCTACCCCGCGAGCGATGTGCGGATCCTCTCGGAGCTCGGCGTGCGTCATGTCGCCGAGAACCGTGACCAGGACGCGGCCCCCAAGGCCGCCGACTGCTCGGATCTTCCCCTTGCTTGGCACTTTGTCGGTCAATTGCAGACCAACAAGGTCCGTTCTGTGGTCAGTTATGCCGATGTGGTCCAGTCCGTGGATCGCCCCAAGCTCGTCACTGCCCTGTCGGCAGGCGCCGTGCGCGCGGAGCGGGAGCTCGGCTGTCTGATCCAGGTCGCCCTCGACGCCGAGGAGAACGGACGGGGCGAGCGCGGGGGCGTGGGCCCCGGCGGCATCGAAGAGTTGGCCGGACTCGTGGCGCAGGCTCCGGGGCTGCGGCTCGACGGTCTGATGACCGTGGCGCCGCTGACCGGTCCGTACGCGGGGCGGCAACAGGCGGCGTTCGAGCGGCTGATGGAATTCTCAACCCTCATGCGCGCGACTCATCCGGCTGCGAACATGGTGTCGGCAGGGATGAGTGCGGACCTCGAACAGGCCGTGGCGGCCGGAGCGACACATGTGCGCGTCGGTACGGCGGTACTCGGAGTCCGACCCGGGCTCGGGTAACGTCGCCAAGAAGTCGGACCACAGCAGAAAATATGGTCATTCTCGCTGTTGGGCGGGGAGACCTCGTGGATCGCGGGCAGTTGGTGACGACAGCCGATCCACCACAGAGCGGAGGACTCAGAGCATGGCCGGCGCGATGCGCAAGATGGCGGTCTACCTCGGCCTCGTGGAGGACGACGGGTACGACGGTCCGGGGTTCGACCCCGATGACGAATTCGAACCCGAGCCGGAGCCCGAGCGGGACCGCAGGCGGCACGATCCGCCACACCAGTCGCACCAGTCCCGTCAGGCACACGTGTCAGATCGGGACGAATCGGTACGAGCGGTACAGCCCCCCGCGCAGCGTGAGCCGGTCGCCCATTCCGCTTCGCTAGCCGCGGAATCCGGACGTCCGGCACGAATCGCCCCCGTGGCATCCATCACACCTGAACGCCAGAGCCTGGAGAAGAACGCACCGGTGATCATGCCCAAGGTCGTGTCCGAGCGGGAGCCCTACCGCATCACCACGCTGCACCCGCGGACGTACAACGAGGCCCGTACCATCGGGGAACACTTCCGCGAAGGCACCCCGGTGATCATGAATCTGACCGAGATGGATGACACGGATGCGAAGCGACTTGTCGACTTTGCCGCCGGTCTGGTGTTCGGTCTCCATGGCAGCATTGAGCGAGTGACGCAGAAGGTGTTCCTGTTGTCGCCTGCTAACGTCGATGTAACGGCGGAGGACAAGGCTCGCATCGCAGAGGGCGGGTTCTTCAACCAGAGCTGAGACGTAAGTGAAGCAGTAACGCAGAACCGGCAAACGCAGCACGGGTAACAGGGGAGAGGGAACCGCGAACATGAGCGTGGTCTGGCAGGTGCTTTACATCGCGCTGATGTGCTTCCTCATCGTGCTGATCTTCCGGTTGGTCATGGACTACGTCTTCCAGTTCGCCCGCTCATGGCAACCCGGCAAGGCGATGGTGGTCATTTTGGAGGCCACCTACACTGTCACTGATCCACCGCTCAAGCTTCTGCGGCGGTTCATCCCGCCGCTGCGTCTCGGGGGCGTGGCGCTCGACCTGTCCTTCTTCGTACTGATGATCATCGTCTACATCCTGATCACCGTCGTCAGGTCGGTGTCTGTGTGAACGATACGGTCTTGCCGAATGCCGACGACTACGTTGAGGTGAAGAGATGCCGTTGACCCCCGAGGACGTGCGGAACAAGCAGTTCACGACCGTCCGCCTCCGAGAAGGCTATGACGAGGACGAGGTCGATGCCTTCCTCGATGAGGTCGAAGCCGAACTGACTCGCTTGCTCCGCGAGAACGAGGACCTGCGCGCCAAACTGGCCGCAGCCACCCGCGCCGCTGCGCAGAACCAGCAGCAGGGCGGCATGCGCAAGCCACCGGAACCGCAGGACCAGCGCGGTCCGGGCGCCCCGGTGCCCGCCGCAATATCAGGTCCGCAGCCGGTGCCGCCGCAGCAGCAGCACCCGCAGCACCAGCAGATGGGCGGTCCGCCCCAGCTGCCCGGTGGTGCGCCGCAGCTGCCCGCGGGACCCAGTGGGCACGGCCCGCAGGGTGGTCCGCAGGGTCCTGGCCCGATGGGTCAGGGTGGCCCGATGGGCGGCCCCATGGGTGGTCCCATGGGCGGCCACGGTCCGCAGATGCCCCAGCCCGGTCAGGGCCCCGGTGGCGACAGCGCCGCGCGCGTGCTCTCCCTCGCCCAGCAGACCGCTGACCAGGCGATCGCGGAGGCCCGTTCCGAGGCCAACAAGATCGTCGGCGAGGCCCGTTCGCGCGCCGAGGGCCTCGAGCGTGACGCCCGTGCCAAGGCCGACGCCCTGGAGCGGGACGCGCAGGAGAAGCACCGCGTCGCGATGGGCTCCCTGGAGTCCGCACGCGCCACGCTGGAGCGCAAGGTCGAGGACCTGCGCGGCTTCGAGCGCGAGTACCGCACGCGTCTGAAGTCCTACCTGGAGTCGCAGCTCCGTCAGCTGGAGACCCAGGCCGACGACTCGCTGGCCCCGCCGCGGACCCCGGCGACTGCTTCCCTTCCGCCGTCCCCGGCGCCTTCCATGGCACCGGCCGGCGCGGGCGCCCCGTCGTACGGCGGTCAGCAGTCCATGGGCGGCAACCAGCAGAACGCCGGTCCGTCCTACGGCGGCCAGCAGCAGATGTCGCCGGCGATGACCCAGCCGATGGCGCCGGTGCGGCCGCAGGCCCCGCAGCCCATGCAGCAGGCTCCGTCGCCGATGCGTGGCTTCCTCATCGACGAGGACGACAACTGACGGCCGTTTCCACGCCTTAGGCGTCGGCAGCGTTCAGGGCGAGGCCCCCAGATCTTCTGGGGGCCTCGCCCTTTTGTGTGCCTCGCCGGCTGCCTGTCGGCGCGTGTTTGCAGAAACGTTCATCTGTGCGTGGGCACACAACGCCGAAGGCCCGGTCCCGCCAAGATCTTTGGCGGGACCGGGCCTTCGTGGCTATCCGGTTCGGCTACGCCTTGCGGAGGCGGAACGTCAGGGACAGGGACTCGTCCGTGAACGTCTCGCCGTACGCGTCGTCCGCCTCGCCCTGCTGGAAGTCCGTGGCGAGGACCTCGTCCGCGATGAGGTCGGCGTGGTCGGACAGGGCCGTGATCACGGCCGGGTCCGTGGAGGTCCAGCGCAGGGCGATCCGGTCCGCGACGTCCAGGCCGCTGTTCTTGCGGGCCTCCTGGATCAGGCGGATCGCGTCACGGGCCAGGCCTGCCCGGCGCAGCTCCTCCGTGATCTCCAGGTCGAGGGCGACCGTGGCACCGGAGTCGGACGCCACCGACCAGCCCTCGCGCGGGGTCTCCGTGATGATGACCTCGTCCGGGGCCAGCGTCACCGTCTCGCCGTCGACCTCGACCGATGCCGTGCCCTCGCGCAGGGCCAGGGACAGCGCGGCTGCGTCGGCGTCGGCGACGGCCTTGGCGACCGCCTGGACGCCCTTGCCGAACCGCTTGCCCAGCGCGCGGAAGTTGGCCTTCGCGGTCGTGTCGACCAGTGACCCCCCGACCTCGGAGAGCGACGCGAGCGAGGAGACATTGAGCTCCTCGGTGATCTGGGCGTGCAGCTCCGGGTTGAGCGACTCGAAGCCCGTGGCCGCGATCAGCGCGCGCGACAGGGGCTGACGTGTCTTGACGCCCGACTCCGCGCGCGTGGCGCGGCCCAGCTCCACCAGGCGGCGCACGAGGACCATCTGCTTCGACAGGTCCGGGTCGATCGCCGACAGGTCGGCCTCGGGCCAGGACGTCAGGTGGACCGACTCCGGGGCGTCCGGAGAGACCGGCACCACCAGGTCCTGCCAGACGCGCTCCGTGATGAACGGCGTCAGCGGGGCCATCAGGCGGGTGACCGTCTCCAGGACCTCGTGCAGGGTGCGCAGCGCCGCCTTGTCGCCCTGCCAGAAGCGGCGGCGGGAACGGCGTACGTACCAGTTCGAGAGGTTGTCGACGAACGTGGACAGGAGCTTGCCCGCGCGCTGGGTGTCGTAGCCCTCAAGGGCCTGGGTGACCTGGTCGGTGAGCGCGTGCAGCTCGCTGAGCAGCCAGCGGTCCAGGAGCGGGCGCTCCGCGGGCGCCGGGTCGGCGTCGCTGGGGGCCCACTTCGACGTACGGGCGTACAGGGCCTGGAAGGCGACCGTGTTCCAGTACGTGAGGAGCGTCTTGCGGACGACCTCCTGGATGGTGCCGTGGCCCACGCGGCGTGCCGCCCACGGGGAGCCGCCGGCCGCCATGAACCAGCGCACCGCGTCGGCGCCGTGCTGGTCCATGAGCGGGATCGGCTGGAGGATGTTGCCCAGGTGCTTGGACATCTTGCGGCCGTCCTCGGCGAGGATGTGGCCGAGGCAGACCACGTTCTCGTAGGACGACTTGTCGAAGACGAGCGTGCCCACCGCCATCAGCGTGTAGAACCAGCCGCGCGTCTGGTCGATGGCCTCCGAGATGAACTGCGCCGGGTACCGGCTCTCGAAGAGCTCCTTGTTCTTGTACGGGTATCCCCACTGCGCGAACGGCATCGAACCGGAGTCGTACCAGGCGTCGATGACCTCGGGGACGCGCGTCGCGGTCTCCTGGCAGGTCGGGCAGGGGAAGGTGACCGCGTCGATGTACGGGCGGTGCGGGTCGAGCTCCGACTGGTCGGTGCCCGTCAGGTCGGAGAGCTCGGCGCGCGAGCCCACGCACGTCAAGTGGCCTTCCTCGCAGCGCCAGATGGGCAGCGGGGTGCCCCAGTAGCGGTTGCGGGACAGCGCCCAGTCGACGTTGTTGTTCAGCCAGTCGCCGAAGCGGCCGTGCTTGACCGAGTCGGGGAACCAGTTGGTCTTCTCGTTCTCCTGGAGGAGACGGTCCTTGATGGCCGTGGTGCGGATGTACCAGGAGGGCTGCGCGTAGTAAAGGAGCGCCGTGTGGCAGCGCCAGCAGTGCGGGTAGCTGTGCTCGTACGGGATGTGCTTGAAGAGCAGACCGCGGTCCTGGAGGTCCTCGGTGAGCTTTTCGTCGGCCTTCTTGAAGAAGACACCGCCTACGAGCGGGACGTCCTCTTCGAAGGTGCCGTCGGGGCGCACCGGGTTCACGACAGGGAGGCCGTACGAGCGGCAGACCTTGAGGTCGTCCTCACCGAACGCGGGGGACTGGTGGACCAGACCGGTGCCGTCCTCGGTGGTCACGTAGTCGGCGTTGACCACGAAGTGCGCGGGGGCGGGGAACTCGACCAGCTCGAAGGGGCGTTGGTAGGTCCAGCGCTCCATCTCGGCGCCGGTGAAGGTCTGGCCGGTCGTCTCCCAGCCCTCGCCGAGCGCCTTCTCGACGAGCGGCTCGGCGACCACGAGCTTCTCGGAATTCTCTGAGCCGTTCGTCGCGACGACGTACGTGACGTCCGGGTGAGCGGCGACCGCGGTGTTGGAGACGAGGGTCCACGGAGTGGTCGTCCACACCAGGAGGGACGCCTCGCCCGCCAGCGGGCCGCCGGTGAGCGGGAAGCGGACGAAGACGGACGGGTCGACGACCGTCTCGTAGCCCTGCGCGAGCTCGTGGTCGGACAGGCCCGTGCCGCAGCGCGGGCACCAGGGGGCGACGCGGTGGTCCTGGACCAGGAGGTCCTTGTTGAAGATCTCCTTCAGGGACCACCAGACGGAGTCGACGTACTCCGGGTTCATGGTGCGGTACGCGTCGTCGAGATCGACCCAGTAGCCCATGCGGGTCGTGAGGTCGGCGAAGGCGTCGGTGTGCCGGGTCACGGACTCGCGGCACTTGGCGTTGAACTCGGCGATGCCGTACGCCTCGATGTCCTTCTTGCCGTTGAACCCGAGCTCCTTCTCGACCGCGAGCTCGACCGGCAGGCCGTGGCAGTCCCAGCCGGCCTTGCGGGCGACGTGATAGCCCCGCATGGTGCGGAAGCGCGGGAAGACGTCCTTGAAGACGCGGGCCTCGATGTGGTGGGCGCCCGGCATGCCGTTGGCGGTGGGCGGGCCCTCGTAGAAGACCCACTCGGGGCGGCCCTCGGACTGCTCCAGGCTCTTGGCGAAGATCTTCTGCTCGCGCCAGAAGTCGAGCACGGCGTGCTCAAGGGCGGGCAGGTCGACCTGGGCGGGCACCTGGCGGTACTGCGGCTGCGTGTTCAACGCGCTTCCTCCGGCGGACGATTCCGTTCCGTCGGAGGGACGAGAGCCGCTTGTCGCGCTCCCGCGGTACCACCCTCCTTGGCCCTCCTCACGCGTGTGGCGCTCGGGAAAGCCCCCTCATTGGGGTCGCGATGCCGGGTCTACTGGCCTCTGCCTGGGCTTCGGCTTTCTTCCGGCGGCTCCGGGGTGATCTTCGCGTCGTGCCTGCCCCCGGGCTCACACCGTCCCCGGGTCGCTCATGGCCGCGTACGCCGCTACTCGTCCCCATCCACGCTTCTCGCTCCGCCCAGTGTACGGGGCCGGGGCGGACCCGGCCGACCGGTTATCGCGGGCTTCCGGGCGGGCCGCGGGCGGGGCGGCGGGCCTGCGGCTTCAGGCGTGCTGGGGGATCTCGTCCCGGAGGGACTCGCGGACCATCTTCCGCAGCTCCGGGCTGTCGGTGTGCCCGTGGACGGACACGGCGTGCTCGCTGGCGGCGCGGACCACTTCTTCCTCTTCGCCGGAGATGGCGAGGGTGCAGTTGGTCTCGCTCGGGAATTCTCGGCAGTCGGCTGTCTTGCGCATGGCGCACCTTCTTCGGTCATGCACCAGTTTATGCCTGTTTCCCGCCTCGAAGCGGGCTCGGGAGCGATGCGGTCGAGGCCGCCGGGACTGACCCGAATGGCGACATGCGGAGCGTCCGCGTCCTGGCCCGTCGCACCGGGCGGATTACCCGGCTGGGAGCTGGGCACAACGCATGCATGCTCGCCGCGCGGCACCCGTGGGGCGGGCGCATCAGGCGGCGTGCCCCGTTGCCGCGGACCCTGAGTCGATTTATCGTCCCAGCACGATTGCGCGAGCAAGATCACAAAATGTGAAGGGGCCGCGGCCATGGTGGCGAAGAAGACCGCCGTACAGCATTCGGCGTCGGGCAGATCCACGGGCGCGGCCACGAAGAAGACCGCCGCCAAGAAGGCCGTGGTGAAGAAGGCAGCCACGAAGAAGGCCGCCGCCAAGAAGGCGGTCGCCAAGGTCGCCGACATCGGTAAGAAGACAGCGACCGGTGCAGGGGAGGGCGCGGCCAAGGAGTCCTCCCCGGCGAAGAAGAAGGCTCCCGCGGCGAAGAAAGCCCCTGCGGCGAAGAAGGCCCCCGCGGCCAAGAAGACAGCTGCCAAGAAGAGCACAGCCAGGAAGAGCACGGCCAAGAAGACGGCTGCGACAGTGGCCGAGGGTGCGGCTCAGGCCGCGGAGACGACGGGAGCCACGACAGTGGTCACGAAGAAGACTCCGGGCACGGCGACGGCAGCCAAGAAGCCGACGGCGGTGCCCAAGGCGCGCATCGCGGCGGCGGAACCCGGTGAGCTCGCGGTCCGCCCCGGCGAGGACCCCTGGACCCCGGAGGAGGTCGAGGAGGCCCGCGCGGACCTCCAGAGCGAGGCACTGCGGCTCGGCAGCGAGATCACCTCCTCCGAGGACGCCCTGGCGGGTCTGATGCGCGACTCCGGGGACGGCGCCGGCGACGACGACGCGGACACCGGCACGAAGAACATCACGCGGGAACATGAGATGTCCCTGGCCGCCAACGCGCGCGAAATGCTCCTCCAGACCGAGCGCGCCCTGGAGCGGCTGGACGCCGGGACGTACGGCATCTGCGAGAACTGCGGCAATCCCATCGGCAAGGCGCGGATGCAGGCCTTCCCCCGCGCGACGCTGTGCATGGACTGCAAGCAGAAGCAGGAACGGCGCTACTGAACACGGCCTGACCACCTGGTGCCGTACGTGTGTGCCGTACCCTCGTCCCCAGTCAGGTACCTAGGTTGAGGGACTCACGTGGCAGAGGCGGAGCGCATCATCGGTACGCCGGATATCCCTGAGGCTGCTGGGCGGGACGAGGCAGGGGACGAGACGGCCTCGCCGGACGAGAAGCCGGGCAAGGGCAAGCGCAAGATCCTCGTCCTGTTCGCGGTGGCCGTGCTGGCGTATGCCCTGGACCTCGTCAGCAAGATGATCGTTGTCGCGAAGCTCGAGCACCACGAGCCGATCGAGATCATCGGGGACTGGCTCCAGTTCAACGCCATCCGGAACGCGGGCGCCGCCTTCGGGATCGGTGAGGCCTTCACCGTGATCTTCACCTGCATCGCGGCGGCCGTGATCGTGGTGATCGCCCGCCTCGCCCGCAAGCTCTACAGCCTGCCGTGGGCGATCGCCCTCGGCATGCTGCTCGGCGGCGCCCTGGGGAACCTCACCGACCGGATCTTCCGTGCCCCCGGTGTGTTCGAGGGAGCGGTGGTCGACTTCATCGCGCCGAAGGGCTTCGCGGTGTTCAACCTCGCGGACTCGGCGATCGTGTGCGGTGGCTTCCTGATCGTGATCCTGTCCTTCCGCGGCCTGGACCCGGACGGGACCGTCCACAAGGACTGATCTCCTGGGGGTGCGTGAGGGGTCCGGCGGGGTCCTGAGGGGTCCGGCGGTGCGGGAGTGTCAGTGCGCTCCTGCATACTCAATGGGTGAGCACGATTCCCGAGATCCGTACCCTGCCCGTGCCGGACGGCCTGGAGGGCGAGCGCGTCGACGCCGCCATCTCTCGCATGTTCGGTTTTTCCCGCACGAAGGCCGCCGAGCTGGCGGCGGCAGGCAAGGTGATGGTCGACGGCAGCGTGGTCGGCAAGTCCGAGCGTGTGCACGGCGGCGCCTGGCTGGAGGTGGAGATGCCGCAGGCGCCCGCTCCGGTGCAGATCGTCGCCGAGCCCGTCGAGGGCATGGAGATCATCCATGACGACGACGACATCCTCGTGATCGTCAAGCCGGTGGGCGTGGCCGCGCATCCGAGCCCCGGCTGGACCGGCACCACGGTGATCGGCGGCCTCGCGGCCGCCGGGTATCGCATCTCGACCTCCGGCGCCGCCGAGCGCCAGGGCATCGTGCACCGCCTCGACGTGGGCACCTCCGGCCTGATGGTGGTCGCCAAGTCGGAGCGCGCGTACACCTCCTTGAAGCGCCAGTTCAAGGAGCGCACGGTCGACAAGCGCTACAACGCCCTTGTGCAGGGCCACCCCGACCCGATGAGCGGCACGATCGACGCCCCCATCGGCCGCCACCCGAACCACGACTACAAGTGGGCGGTCACGGCCGAGGGCAAGCCCTCCGTCACGCACTACGACCTCATCGAGGCGTTCCGGGCGGCCTCGCTGCTCGACATCAAGCTGGAGACCGGGCGCACGCACCAGATCCGCGTGCACATGGCGGCCCACCGCCACCCGTGCGTGGGCGACCTGACGTACGGCGCGGACCCCACGCTCGGCAAGCGGCTCGGCCTCACGCGCCAGTGGCTGCACGCGGTGCGGCTCGGCTTCGAGCACCCCGGCGACGGCCAGTGGGTGGAGTTCGAGAGCACGTATCCGGACGACCTCCAGCAGGCGCTCGACCGGGTCCGGGCAGAGAGCTCATGAGCACCGGGGTCATCTGCCGGGTCGCGGTCGAGCCCGACGACCTGGAGGCCTGCTTCGCGGTCCGCAAGGAAGTCTTCGTCGTGGAACAGCAGGTCCCCGAGGACCTCGAGTACGACGCGTACGACGCCGAAGCGGTGCACGTCATCGCTGTCCGCGAGGATGGGTTTGCGCTGGGCACGGGCCGTCTGCTCACCGGCGCGGCGGCCGCGGCCAAGAACGGCGGCGACGCCGAGGTGGGCGCGCTCGGCCGCCTCGCGGTGACGCGGGCCGCCCGCGGACTCGGTGTCGGAGCGGCTCTGGTGCGGGCGATCGAGGACGCGGCACGCGCGCGTGGCCTCACCGCGGTCGACCTGCACGCGCAGACGCACGCCCTGGGTTTCTACGAACGGCTGGGATACGAGGTCTACGGCCCCGAGTTCCCGGACGCGGGGATTCCGCACCGGGCGATGAGGAAGGCGCTGGCCTAGCGCCGCCACCGGCATTGGCCCGGTTCGGGGGGAACGCGTGGCAGGGTTGAGGTCTTGATCGTTCGAGGCTCGAATCGTCTCGGACCGCCTCGAACCGCCTCGAAACCGCCGGAGGGCGCACCGTGGACCAGCTGGCGCTGCTGCTCATTCTGTTGCTCGGTGCCGTGGTGACGGTGCCGCTGGGGGAGCGGCTCGGGCTGCCCGCGCCCGTCCTCATGACGCTGGCCGGGATCGTGCTCGCCTTCGTCAGCTGGGTACCGAACGTCGAGATCCCGCCCGACTACATCCTTCCGCTGGTCCTTCCGCCCTTGCTGTACGCGGCCGTCCAGCGCACCTCCTGGCGGCAGTTCACGGCCAACAGACGACCCATCTTCCTGCTCGCCGTAGCCCTCGTCTTCGTGACCACGGCAGCGGTCGCCGCGATCGCCAACTCGGTCGTCCCCGGGCTTCCGATCGCCGCGGCCGTGGCGCTCGGCGCGCTCGTGGCGCCGCCCGACCCGGTCGCGGCGACCGCCGTCGCGGGGTCGCTCGGGCTGCCGCGGCGGCTCGTGTCGATCCTGGAGGGGGAGGGGCTCTTCAACGACGTCACGGCGATCGTGCTCTACCACGTGGCGATCGCGGCGGCGATCAGCGGGACGTTCTCATGGCCGTCGGCGGTGGGGCAGCTGGTGCTCTCCGGGGTGGTCGCCGTCGCCGTGGGGTTCGCGCTCGGCTGGCTCACCAACAAGCTCATGGGGCTGCTCGGTGAGGCCACCCTGCAGACCGGCCTGACGCTGCTCGTGCCTTTCGTGAGCTACGTGCTCGCCGAGGAACTGCTTGGCTCCGGCGTGCTCGCCGTACTGACCACCGCGCTCTATCTGGCGGAGCACGGCGCCGACGCCGACGACGTGCTCGGCCGGATCACCGGGCAGACGTTCTGGCAGATCGTCGACACCCTGGTCACCGGTGTCGCCTTCGGGCTCATCGGTCTCGAACTGCACAACGTCTTCGGCACGGCGAACGGCCGCGAGCTGCAGATGATCGGTTGGGGCGCGGCGGTCGTCGCGGTCGTCGTCGGCGTACGACTGCTGTGGCTGCTGCCCGCGACCTGGCTCGCCAAGCGGCTGCACAAGCTGCGGGACTACGACGAGGACATCCCGACGACCTGGCGCGAGACCGTCGTCATGTGGTGGTCCGGGATGCGCGGTGTGGCATCGGTCGCCCTCGCCCTGGCCATTCCGCTCAAGACGGAGAACGGCGATCCCTTCCCGGCCCGCGACGAGATCATCTTCATCGCCTTCTGCGTGATCATGGCCACCCTCGTCGTCCAGGGGCTCACCCTGCCCTGGCTGGTGAAGAAGCTCGGGGTGAAGGCGGACACCGACGCCGAGCGGGCCGTCGAGCGTGACCTCGCCATCCGGGCGGCCAAGGCGGCCAAGCGCCGCCTCAAGGAGATCGAAGAGGTCGAGGAGCTGCCGGAGGATCTCTCGGAGCGGCTGCTGCGCGGGGCCTTCGACATCGGGGCCAGGATCAGCCCCGACATCGTCGACGACGAACGGCGCGAGCGGTACTCCAAGCGCGCCGACCGTCTCAAGGCGGTCCAGCGCATCCAGCGCGACATGATGTCGGCCGCCCGCCACGAGATCCTCGCCGCGCGCAGCGAACCCGGCGCCGATCCGGAGATCGTCGACCGGGTCCTGCACCAACTCGACGTACGCAGCCTGCGGTCCTGAGGCGGGCCGCCTCCCGGGGCAGGCTCAGCCCCGGCCCGTGCGCGGCACGATCGGCGGGGGCGGATGCGGATGGTCGCCGTCCGGCGGCGGTTCGGCCCAGGCCGTGCTGACCTTCGGCAGCGCGTACGCGTGATGCTCGGTCAGCCAGCGGACCAGGTGCTCGCGCACCGTGACCCGCACCGTCCAGATGTCGTCGGCGTCCTTGGCGGTGACCAGGGCACGCACCTGGATCGTGTTCGGCGTCGTGTCCGTGACCGCGAGGCCCCAGTCCCTGCCGTCCCAGGCGGCGCACTCGCGCAGGATGTCCTGGAGCTTCTCGCGCATCTCGGTGATGGGCGCCGAGTGGTCCAGCTGGAAGAAGACCGTGCCGGTCATCTGGGCGCCGCCGCGCGACCAGTTCTCGAAGGGCTTCGACACGAAGTACGACACCGGCATCGTGATCCGGCGCTCGTCCCAGGTCCGTACGGCAAGGAAGGTCAGAGTGATCTCGTCGATCGTGCCCCACTCGCCGTCCACGACGACCGTGTCGCCGATCCGCACCATGTCACCGAAGGCGATCTGCAGCCCGGCGAAGAGATTCGCCAGCGTGGACTGGGCGGCGACGCCCGCGACGATGCCGAGTACGCCCGCCGACGCGAGCAGGGACGTCCCGGCCGCCTGCATGGCGGGGAACGTCAGGAGCATCGCTCCGACGGCCACGACACCGACGATCGCGGTGACCACCCGCTGGATGAGGGTGACCTGCGTACGCACCCTTCGGACGCGGGCAGGATCGCGATGGGCGTTGGCGTATTGGGAGTAGGTGGCCTCGACGACGGCGGTCGCGATGCGGACGAGGAGCCAGGCCACCGACCCGATGAGCACCAGGGTCAGGATCTGCGCGATACCCGCCGCATGGTCCTTGCCGATCTCCGCTTGTTCGAAGGAGCCGCGCAACAGGGCGGCGCACAGGGAAAGTTGCAGGGGCAGCCGGCAGCGGCGCAGCAGACCCCACAGTGGGGTGTCGGGGTGACGGTCGTCGGCCCGGCGCAGCAGCACATCGGCCAGCCAAACCACGGCCAGCGTGAGCACGACCGAGCCGCCGACCACGATCAACGGACGCAGTACGTTCTCCATGCCCCCGAGGGTAGGTGGCACGATGGCCTCATGAACATCATGCTTTTCCACTCGACGTACGGGCTGCGGCCCGCGGTGCACGCGGCGGCCGACCGGCTGCGCGCGGAGGGACACGAGGTGTGGACGCCCGACCTCTTCGACGGGCGCACCTTCGACACCGTCGAGGAAGGCATGGCCTTCAAGGACGAGCTCGGCAAGGACGAGCTCCTGAAGCGGGCGATTCTGGCCTCCGCGCCGTACTCCGAGCGTGGTCTCGTCTACGCCGGGTTCTCGCTCGGCGCCGCCACCGCGCAGACCCTCGCCCTCGGCGACGACAAGGCGCGCGGGCTGCTGCTCCTGCACGGCACGTCCGACATCGCGGAGAACACGACGGTGGACGAGCTGCCGGTGCAGCTGCACGTCGCCGAGCCCGACCCGTTCGAGACGGACGACTGGCTGAGCGCGTGGTACCTCCAGATGGGGCGCGCGGGCGCCGACGTCGAGGTCTACCGCTACGCGGGGGCGGGCCACCTCTACACCGACCCCGACCTGGACGACTACGACGCCGAGGCGGCGGAGGCGACCTGGCGGACGGCGATCGGCTTCCTGGAGACGCTGTAGCGGCGAGCGCGGCCGTTCACGCGCGCGTGCAGCGGCCCACCGGGGCGTCGGCGGGCGGTTTGCACATCACGCCGAAGTCGGCGTCGCTGGAGCTGAGATACCGTCCGGCGCAGTCCTTGTCGGTGGTCCTGCCGCGCTCCTCGCAGAACCGCAGGGCGGCCCGGCCGTCCGCGAAGGGCCCGGGGGCGTAGATCACCCAGAAGCCCGGCCGCAGCGAGGCGTAGTCGTCGCTGCGCAGGTACTGCGCCTCCGGCACGTCCTCGCGCACGGCCGCGAGCCGGCGGTCGCGGGCGTCCGTGCCGGAGCCGACGGGCTCGGAGAAGAGCTGGGCGATCCAGCTGCCCGACGCGGGCGGGGCGCCGGGGGAGGACTCCGGGCGCCCGGGCGTCTCAGCGGGCTTCGGCGACGCCTTGGGCGAAGCCTGTGCGGAGGCGCCCGCCCCGTTCCTGCCCTGGGCCTTGTCCGCCTTCGACCCGTCCTGCAGCGCGAGCACCAGTGCGGCACCGGCCACCAGGGCGAGCGTCACCGCGACCGACGCGACGAGCACAGGCGTACGTCTTCGGGGCTCGGCGGGCGGCGGACCCACCGGGAGCGCAGACCGCTCCGAGACCAGCGTGGGCTGCCGGGTGACGCCGTTCGCCACCGCGGCGAGCATCGCGTCGAGGCGTTCCGCGTCCGGGCGCAGCGCCGGGTCCCGCACCAGCAGGGCGATCAGGGCCGGGGTGAGCGCCCCCGAGCGCACGGGCGGCGGCACCGGGTCGTCGAGCACGGCGGCGAGTGTGGCGAGGGTCGTGGCGCGCCGCAGCGGGCTGACGCCCTCCGCGGCTACGTAGAGGACGACGCCGAGTGACCAGAGGTCGGACGCCGGGCCCTGGTGCTTGCCGCGGATGCGCTCGGGCGCGATGTACTCGGGCGAGCCGATCAGATCGCCGGTCGCGGTGAGCTGCGTGGAGCCCTGGAGCGAGGCGATGCCGAAGTCGGTGAGGACCACGGAGACGCCGGTGCCGGGGGCCTCCTCCCGCAGCAGGATGTTCGCGGGCTTCACATCCCGGTGCAGGATGCCCGCCGCGTGGGCGACGCGCAGCGCCGAGAGCAGCTGGCGGCCGATGCGCGCGGCCTCCTCCGGCGGCAATGTCCCCTGCTCCAGGAGATCTTGGAGCGTGCGCCCCGGCAGCAGCTCCATCACCAGCCAGGGGTGCGGGCCCGTGTCCACGATGTGGTGGATCGTCACCACGTGGGGGTGGTTGAGGCGGGCCAGCGCCCTGGCCTCGCGCAGCACCCGCTCCCGCAGGACGCGCGACTGCTCGTCCGTGAGCTCGTGCCCCGCGGGGCGCACTTCTTTGACGGCCACCTCTCGGTGCAGCACGGTGTCGCGCGCCCGCCACACCGTGCCCATGCCTCCGCTGCCGAGCCGCTCGATGAGCTCGAAACGGCCGTCCACCACATCCCCCGGGTCACTCATGCCGTCAGAGTAGAGGGCGGCTTCGACAGCGCCGGATGTGCCCCGGTCAGCGCACCGGCGAGTACGCCCGCTCGACCCGCTGGGTGCCGCTGAGCGTGCGGTACGAACGGGCCCACTTGGACGTCGCCTTGGGGTCCTTGCGGTCGGACAGGACGTAGTAGTCCATCTGCGAGCCCTCGGCGGTGACGTCGAGGACGCCGTACCCGTGCGAGTCCATGTCCAGCCACTTCACATGGCGGTTGGCCGCCTTCACCGCGCCCACCGCGACCAGCGAGAGGGTGTGCGGGGCGACGTGCAGCATGTCGTCCACGTTGTCGGAGGTCACGGACGTGACCACGAACTCCGTGGCCGCGGAGGGCGATCCGGGGTACGTGGCGGCCCTGACCGGTACGTCGTTCGCCCACGCCATGTGGATGTCCCCGGTGAGGAAGACCGTGTTCCGGATGGCCTTGTCGACCAGGTGGGAGATGAGCTCCTTGCGGTCGTCGGTGTAGCCGTCCCACTGGTCGCCGTTGACGGCGAGGCCTTCCTTGGGCAGGCCGAGCAACTCCGCGATGGGTTCCAGGAGATGGGCCGGCACGGAACCGAAGGCGACCGGCGAGATCATCACCGAGGTGCCGACCAGCTTCCAGGAGGCGTCGGACGAGGCGAGGCCCGCCTTCAGCCAGTCGAGCTGGGCGCGGCCCGTGATCGTACGGTCCGGGTCGTCCACGTCACCGCTGCCGAATCCCGCCTGCTCGGAGCGGAAGGAGCGCAGGTCGAGCAGGTGCAGATCGGCCAGCTTGCCGAAGCGCAGGCGGCGGTAGACGGTCCCTTCAGTAGAAGGGCGTACGGGCATCCACTCGAAGTACGCCTGCTTGGCGGCTGCCATGCGCTGTGCCCAGTCGCCCTCGGTCTCGGGGGAGTGGTTCACGGCGCCGCCCGACCAGGTGTTGTCGGCGAACTCGTGGTCGTCCCAGATCGCGATGAGGGGGTGCGCCGCGTGCATCGCCTGGGCGTCCGGGTCGGTCTTGTGGGCGCCGTGCCGCGTGCGGTAGTCGGCGAGGCTGACGATCTCGTGCCGCGGCTCGTGCTGACGTACTCCGTACTCGGCGGCCGGATATTCGCCGCTCTGGTACTCGTAGATGTAGTCGCCGATGTGGAGTACCGCGTCGAGTTCGGTGCGGGCCGCGAGATGGCGGTACGCGGAGAAGTAGCCGGCCTCCCAGTTGGCGCAGGACACCACGCCGAACCGGACGCCGGGGGCCGCCGCTTCGTGTGCGGGGGTGGTGCGGGTGCGGCCCACGGGGGAGTGCGTGTCACCCGCGGAGAAGCGGAAGTAATAGGTGGTGGCAGGGCTCAAGCCCCTTACGTCGGCCTTGACCGTGTGGTCGGTCGTGGCCCGCGCGGTCAGGCTGCCTCGGCCGACGATCTGGGTGAAGCCCTTGTCCTTGGCCATCTCCCACTTCACCTCGGTGTCGGGCCCCTTGCCCGAGCCGGGCGAGGCCTCGGGTATCGGAGTCACGCGGGTCCACAGCAGGACGCCGTCGGGCAGGGGGTCGCCGGATGCGACTCCGTGGTGGAACGCGGGCCCTTCGGCGGCGTGGGCGAGGGGAGCCGCGGCGAGCGGCGCGAGGGCCGTGGTGGCGGCAGCGGCCTTGAGAGCCGTACGGCGGCTCGGGGCCGGGGAGTTGAGCGGTCTGTGTGCGCTGTTTCGACTGGTCACGAGCGATTACCTTACTGATCAGTAATCGCCAAGAGCGGGCGAATTATGAAACATTCGCCCGCTCTTTCGCCAAGTGCCGCTCAGCGCACGGCTCTAGTGCCGGTTCAGCCCTTCAGTGCCGCGTCGATGGCCTTCTTGTAGTCCTCGACCGTCGAGGGCGCGTTCTTCTTGTCGGGCCCGGTCAGCTTCTTGCCGTCCATGACGAAGGAGGGCGTGCCGTCGACGCCGTCCTTGTTGTCGTCGAACTTCTTCGACATCTCCAGGGCCCAGCGGTCGTACGTGCCGTCCTTGACGTCCTTCGCGAAGGTCTTGCTCTTCTTGAGCTCAGGGACCTCGTTCGCGATCTTGGTGAGGTACGCGTCGTCCTTGAACTTGTCCTCCGTCTCGGAGGGGTGGTTCTCCTTGGAGAACATGGCCTTCTTGTAGTCGAGGAAGGCCTGGTCGCTCACGTTCAGGGCCGCGCCCATCGCGCTCAGCGCGTTCTTGGAGCCCTCACCCGTGAGGTTGCGGTCAAGGAACGAGGCACCGATGAACTGGATCTTGTACTTGCCGTCCTTCAGGTCCTTCTCGACCGTCGGGCCCACGGTCTGCTCGAAGCTGGCGCAGACCGGGCAGCGCGGGTCCTCGTAGACCTTGAGGGTCTTCTTGGCGCTGTCCTTGCCGATGACGACGGTCGTGCCGTCCGTGCCCGCGGAGTTCGCCGGCTTGACCAGCTTCTCGTCCTTGGCGGCTTCCCAGTGGCCGGGCTTGTTGGCCTGCATGACGGCGTAGCCGACGCCGCCCGCGATCGCCAGGACCGCGACGACGGAGACGCCGACGACCATGGTCCGCTTCCGCTTCTGCCGCTTGCGCTCGGCTTCCTGCTGGGCGCGGATCCGCTCGCGGGCCGCCGACTTGGCCGCCTGGCTGTTGCGCTTGCTCATGATGATGTTCTCCGTAGGGGTGACATGCGTGGGGACGGTGGTGCTCGGGCGAAGACGGCCGAGCACGGCTCAGGCGAAGACGGCCGAGCTCGGCGGTCCACGCCGTCCCACGAAATGCACGAGAAGCCGCGTACGCGCGGTCCGCACCCGGTGCGCGGGGCGCGGGGCGCGCCGGGCGGGCCGGAGGCGGATGCTCACCGCGGCGACCGCGATGAGCAGCGGCCGGAAGGTGGAGGCGGCCACCGCGCGCAGGACCTGGGCCAGGGCGCGTTCGCCGCGCCGCAGCCAGGCCGCCGCGATCAGGCCGACCGCGATGTGTGCGCCGAGCAGCAGCCAGGCGGCGCCCGGATCGGCGTCGGCGAGCAGCACGGCGGCACGGTGTCCGTCACCGCCGGTCATCTGGGCCAGCGGGGTGCCGACGCTCGCGCCGCCGCACAGCACGTCGAAGCCGACGGAGCGCAGCGGGCCCGCGACGGGACCGCCCGCCTCGCCGTAACAGACGTGCTGCCCCGTGGTGAACACCGTGTCGGCGGCCAGCTCAAGGGGGATCAGCAGGGCGGCGATGCGGCCGAAGCCACGCTCGCGCCCCGCCAGGGCGTACGCGATGACGAAGACGGCGGCCGCGATCACGGCGACGGTGGTCAGCGGCAGCGGGGCGCGGGACAGCAGCACGTGCGACGCGGCGGAGAGTGTCACGACGAGCGTCGTGAAGAGCGCCGCGCGCACGGCTCTGAGCTGGGTCCCGGATATGTCCATCGCGCAGCCGAGTGTGCCATGTGCTCCCATAAGGCAGCCCTAAAGGGTGCCTATGAGTTACACGGCTGAGTTACACGGCGTCGTCCTCGTGTCTACAGACCCGGAATCCGGCCGTTACGGAACAGGTCGACGAAGATCTGGTGGTCCCTGCGGGCGCGCGCGCCGTACTCGTGCGCGAAGTCCACGAGCAGGTCCCCGAAGCCCTCTTCGTCCGCCGCGATGGCCGCGTCGATCGCCCGCTCCGTGGAGAACGGCACCAGGTCCGAGTGGCCGCTCTCATCGTCCGCCGCGGAGTGCATCGTGGCGGTGGCGCGGCCCAGGTCGGCGATGACCGCGGCGATCTCGTCCCAGTCGTCGATGTCCGACCAGTCCAGGTCCACCGCGTACGGAGAGACCTCGGCGACCAGCTGTCCGGCGCCGTCGAGCTCGGTCCAGCCGAGCCACGGGTCGGCGTGCGCCTGGAGCGCGCGCTGCGAGATGACCGTGCGGTGGCCCTCGTGCTGGAAGTAGCCACGGACCGCGCCGTCGGTGATGTGCCGCGAGACGGCCGGGGTCTGCGCCTGCTTGAGGTAGATCACGACGTCGTTCTCCAGGGCGTCGCTGTTGCCCTCCAGAAGGATGTTGTACGAGGGCAGGCCCGCGGAGCCGATGCCGATGCCGCGGCGTCCGACGACGTCCTTCACCCGATACGAGTCGGGGCGGGTGAGGGAGGACTCGGGCAGCGTCTCCAGATAGCCGTCGAAGGCGGCAAGGACCTTGTACCGGGTGGCGGCGTCGAGCTCGATGGAGCCGCCGCCCGGGGCGAAGCGGCGCTCGAAGTCGCGGATCTCCGTCATGGAGTCCAGGAGGCCGAAGCGGGTCAGCGAGCGCGCGTCGCGCAGCGCGTCCAGGAGCGGGCCCTGGGCGGTGTCCAGGGTGAAGGGCGGCACCTCGTCGCTCTTGGCGCCGGTCGCCAGGTCGTGGATCCGCTCGCGGTACGCGGCGGCGTAGATCCGCACCAGGTCGGTGATCTGCTCGTCGCTGAGCGCCTTCGTGTAACCGATCAGGGCCACGGAGGCGGCGAAGCGCTTCAGGTCCCAGGTGAAGGGGCCCACGTACGCCTCGTCGAAGTCGTTCACGTTGAAGATCAGGCGGCCCTGGGAGTCCATGTACGTGCCGAAGTTCTCCGCGTGCAGGTCGCCGTGGATCCACACCCGCCCCGTGCGCTCGTCCAGGTAGGGCCCGCCGTGCTGCTCGCGCTCCAGGTCCCCGTAGAAGAGGCAGGCCGTGCCGCGGTAGAACGCGAACGCGGAGCCTGCCATCTTCCGGAACTTGACCCGGAACGCGGCGGGGTCCGCGGCGAGCAGCTCGCCGAACGCGGTGTCGAAGACGGAGAGGATCTGCTCGCCGCGCTGCTCAGCGGTGGGCTGCGGTTCCGACATCGCGGGGTGCCTCCAGGTAACGGGTGGTGCCAGGTGGTGCATGACATTTTGGACAGGTGCTCCGACCAGTCCAACGCACGACGGTACCCCCGAGTGCCCGTCGCTTGTCAGTGCTCCGGATTAGACTTCCACGCTGTCCCCCCAGACTGCCCGCAGCCTGTCGCCAAGAGTTCCCCGGAGGCCTCCCGCCGTGACCAAGCCGCCCTTTACGCACCTCCACGTCCACACCCAGTACTCGCTGCTGGACGGTGCCGCGCGGCTCAAGGACATGTTCAACGCCTGTAATGAGATGGGCATGACGCACGTCGCCATGTCCGACCACGGCAACCTCCACGGGGCGTACGACTTCTTCCACTCGGCGCAGAAGGCGGGCGTCACGCCGATCATCGGCATCGAGGCCTATGTGGCCCCGGAGTCCCGCCGTAACAAGCGGAAGATCAAGTGGGGCCAGCCGCACCAGAAGCGCGACGACGTGTCCGGTTCGGGTGGTTACACCCACAAGACGATCTGGGCGGCGAACAGCACCGGCCTGCACAACCTCTTCCGGCTGTCCTCGGACGCGTACGCCGAGGGCTGGCTGCAGAAGTGGCCGCGCATGGACAAGGAGACGATCTCCCAGTGGTCGGAGGGCCTGATCGCCTCCACCGGCTGCCCCTCGGGAGAGCTCCAGACCCGGCTGCGCCTGGGCCAGTTCGACGAAGCGGTGAAGGCTGCCGCCGAGTACCAGGACATCTTCGGCAAGGACCGGTACTTCCTGGAGTTGATGGACCACGGCATCGACATCGAGCGCCGGGTCCGCGACGACCTGCTCCGGGTCGGCAAGAAGCTCGGCATCCCGCCGCTGGTGACGAACGACTCGCACTACACGTACGCGCACGAGTCCGTCGCCCACGACGCCCTGCTCTGCATCCAGACCGGCAAGAACCTCTCGGACCCGGACCGCTTCCGCTTCGACGGCACCGGCTACTACCTGAAGTCCACGGACGAGATGTACGCCATCGACTCCTCGGACGCCTGGCAGGAAGGCTGCCGCAACACGCTCCTGGTGGCCGAGCAGATCGACACCACCGGCATGTTCGAGAAGCGCGACCTCATGCCCAAGTTTGAGATCCCGGAGGGCTTCACCGAAGTCACCTGGTTCCAGGAAGAGGTCCGGGTCGGCATGGCCCGCCGCTACCCGGGCGGTGTCCCCGAGGACCGGCAGCAGCAGGCCGAGTACGAGATGGACATCATCATCCAGATGGGGTTCCCGGGGTACTTCCTCGTGGTCGCCGACTTCATCATGTGGGCCAAGAACAACGGCATCGCGGTGGGCCCGGGCCGTGGCTCCGCGGCCGGCTCGATCGTCGCGTACGCGATGGGCATCACCGACCTCGACCCCATCACGCACGGCCTGATCTTCGAGCGGTTCCTCAACCCCGAGCGCGTGTCCATGCCCGATGTCGACATCGACTTCGACGAGCGCAGGCGCGTCGAAGTGATCCGGTACGTGACCGAGAAGTACGGCGCCGACAAGGTCGCCATGATCGGCACGTACGGAAAGATCAAGGCGAAGAACGCCATCAAGGACTCCGCGCGCGTGCTCGGATATCCGTACGCGATGGGCGACCGCCTCACCAAGGCGATGCCCGCCGACGTCCTCGGCAAGGGCATCGACCTCTCCGGCATCACGGACCCCAAGCACCCTCGCTACAGCGAGGCGGGCGAGATCCGGGGGATGTACGAGAACGAACCGGACGTGAAGAAGGTCATCGACACCGCGAAGGGTGTGGAGGGCCTGGTCCGGCAGATGGGCGTGCACGCGGCCGGCGTCATCATGTCCAGCGAGCCGATCGTGGACCACGCGCCGATCTGGGTGCGGCACACGGACGGCGTGACGATCACGCAGTGGGACTACCCCCAGTGCGAGTCGCTCGGCCTGCTCAAGATGGACTTCCTGGGCCTTCGAAACCTCACCATCATGGACGACGCCGTCAAGATGGTGCGGAACGACAAGGGCATCGACCTGGAGATGCTCTCGCTCCCGCTGGACGACCCGAAGACCTTCGAACTGCTCTGCCGCGGTGACACGCTCGGTGTCTTCCAGTTCGACGGCGGCCCGATGCGTTCGCTGCTGCGCCAGATGCAGCCCGACAACTTCGAGGACATTTCCGCCGTCTCGGCCCTGTACCGGCCGGGCCCGATGGGCATGAACTCGCACATCAACTACGCGGAGCGCAAGAACGGCCGCCAGGAGATCACGCCGATCCACCCGGAGCTCGAAGAGCCCCTGAAGGAGACGCTCGGTCTGACCTACGGCCTCATCGTGTACCAGGAGCAGGTGCAGAAGGCCGCGCAGATCATCGCCGGGTACTCCCTCGGTGAAGCCGACATCCTGCGCCGCGTGATGGGCAAGAAGAAGCCCGAGGAGCTGGAGAAGAACTTCGTCCTCTTCCAGGCGGGCGCCCGGAAGAACGGCTACTCGGACGCCGCGATCCAGGCCCTGTGGGACGTCCTGGTCCCCTTCGCCGGATACGCCTTCAACAAGGCGCACTCCTCCGCGTACGGCCTCGTCACGTACTGGACCGCCTACCTCAAGGCGAACTACCCCGCCGAGTACATGGCCGCGCTGCTCACCTCGGTGAAGGACGACAAGGACAAGTCGGCGATCTACCTCAACGAGTGCCGGCGCATGGGCATCAAGGTCCTTCCGCCCAACGTGAACGAGTCCGTGCACAACTTCGCCGCGCAGGGCGACGACGTGATCCTCTTCGGCCTGGAGGCCGTGCGGAACGTCGGTACGAACGTGGTCGAGTCGATCGTCCGCTCGCGCAAGGCCAAGGGGAAGTTCGCCTCCTTCCCCGACTACCTCGACAAGGTCGAGGCCGCCGCGTGCAACAAGCGCACCACGGAGTCGCTGATCAAGGCGGGCGCCTTCGACACCATGGGGCACACCCGCAAGGGCCTGACCGCGCAGTACGAGCCCATGATCGACAACGTGGTGCAGGTCAAGCGCAAGGAAGCGGAAGGGCAGTTCGACCTCTTCGGGGGGATGGGCGACGAGTCCGGCGGGGACGAGCCGGGCTTCGGGCTCGACGTGGAGTTCTCCACCGACGAGTGGGAGAAGACGTATCTCCTCGCCCAGGAGCGGGAGATGCTCGGTCTGTACGTCTCCGACCACCCGCTGTTCGGCCTGGAGCACGTGCTGTCCGACAAGGCCGACGCGGGCATCGGACAGCTCACCGGCGGTGACTACTCGGACGGCTCGATCGTCACCATCGGCGGCATCATCTCCGGCCTCCAGCGCAAGATGACCAAGCAGGGCAACGCCTGGGCGATCGCGACCGTCGAGGACCTCGCGGGCTCCATCGAGTGCATGTTCTTCCCGGCGACGTATCAGCTCGTCTCGACCCAACTCGTCGAGGACGCCGTGGTGTTCGTCAAGGGCCGCCTCGACAAGCGCGAGGACGTGCCGCGCCTGGTCGCGATGGAGCTCCAGGTCCCCGACCTGTCGAACGCGGGGACAAACGCGCCCGTCCTGATCACCATCCCGACGGTGAAGGTGACCCCGCCGATGGTCAGCCGCCTCGGCGAGATCCTCAGCCACCACCGCGGCAACAGCGAGGTGCGGATCAAGCTCCAGGGCGCGCAGAAGACGACGGTGCTGCGGCTCGACCGCCACCGGGTGCAGCCGGATCCCGCCCTTTTCGGTGACCTGAAGGTGCTGCTCGGCCCGTCCTGCCTGGCCGGGTAGGCCCCGCCGGACACGTCGGCGCATGAGAAGGGGCGCACCCGGAAGTCCGGGTGCGCCCCTTCACGCATATACGCCTGCGTGGGCGTCAGTTGTGGCCGAAGCGACGCTGGTGCTTGCGGGCGACCTCGGCCGGGCTGCCCTGCGACTGCACGGCGTCCTTCATCCTCGACTCGGCCTGCTCCGCGGACGACTTGGCCTGCTCCTGCGCCTGCTCCGCGGCCGAAGCGCGGTTCTGTTCGCCGCCCTGCTTACGGTTCTTGTTCTTGGCCATGGTGATCTTCCTCCTGAGGGGGATCTGGGGGCCAGGACGCGACCAGATTCACATATGCCGACAAGGTGCGCATTTCAGAGAATTACCGTGCGTAATAAGCCCTGTCGGAGAGTGAAGTCGAGATACGCCACGCCGAAGATCGAGTTCCGGCCGTTAACCTCCGCCGGGTCGGGCAGACTCGAAGGAAACCCGAACCATTACTTCCAGGGAATCTCCAGGGAAAGAGGGTGGATCGCGTGGACCGCTGCATCGTCCTGGTGGACGCCGGGTATCTGCTGGGTGCCGCCGCGAGTCTCCTCGCGGGCGAGCCCTCCCGGTCCCGGATCACCGTCGATCACACCGCCCTGATCCAGGGCATCCGTGAGCGAGCCGAATCCGACACCGAGCGCCCCCTCCTGCGGATCTACTGGTTCGACGGAGCCCCCGACCGCGTACCGCAGCCCGAGCACCGCAGGCTGCGCGTCATGCCGCGCGTGACGGTCCGCCTCGGCGCGCTGACCCGCAGCGACGGCCGGTGGGCCCAGAAGGGCGTCGACGCCGCCATGCACGCCGAGCTGACGGAGCTGGCCCGCAACCGCGCCTGCTCGGACATCGTGCTCGTCACCGGCGACGGCGACCTGCTGCCCGGCATGATGGCCGCCAAGGAGCACGGCGTCGCCGTCCACCTGTGGGCCGTCCAGGCCGCCGACGGGGACTACAACCAGTCCGAGGACCTCGTGGCCGAGGCCGACGAGCGCCGCGTCCTGGACCGTGCCTGGATCACCAAGGCCGTACGCCCCAAGGAGCTCACCGGCGTCTGCGCGCCCCCTCCCGTCCCGCGCCCCGAGATCGCCGCGATCCTCTCCGCGCCGCTGCCGGAGTCCGCGCTCGCGGCAAGCGCCCAGCGGGCCGCCGACGAGGCCGCCGGGGTCCAGCACGCACAGCACGGCCAGCACGCCGAAGCGGGGACAGGGGCCGGAGCCGGCGCCAACGGTGACAGCGGCGGCGCCCACCACATCCCGCCGGGCAAGGGCGTGCCCACCCCCAAGGACCTGGCCGCCCTGCGCGGCCCCGGCACCACCCAGGCCGCGCAGCACCCCACCAACGCCACCCTGCGCTGGTCCTCCGACAAGGGTTGGGTCGAGCGCCCCGGCGGCGCCGCGGAGAGCCCGGAGGCCGCCGCCCTGCCGACGCTCGCCCAGCTGACCACCGCCGAGCAGCGCTGGGCCGACCGCGAGGAGGACATCACCACGGTCGGCGGTGACCCCTTCGAGGTCGGGCAGGTGTTCGCGCGCCGCTGGATGGCCCGCCTGCCGGAACAGCACAACCTCCAGAAGCTCTCGACGATGTACCCGCGCATCCCGCACCGCGTCGATGGCGAGCTCCTGCGGTACGCGGCCCGCTTCGGCCTGCTCGCCCACAAGGACGACCAGATCGACGAACACGACCGGTACGCGATCCGGGCGGGCTTCTGGCGCGAGATCGACGTCCACACCGCGGTGGAGCACGCACCGGTGGGTGACCGCTCCGGCGAGTGAACACATGACCGATACGGGGCGTACGGGGCGCCCCGGGCGTCGTACCGGGCACGGGACCCCGTACCCTCGTCCTTCGTGAGTACGCGCTCGGCACAGGCAGTCCGACAGGGGCTCCGACAGGGTCACGGCAGTGATGCCGTCTGCGCGGTGCGCGACCTCGTCAAGACGTATCCCGCCGCCCGTGGCAGGCGCGGCACGCCCGCGACGCCCGAGGTGCGCGCCACCGACGGCATCAGCCTGGAGGTCAGGCGCGGCGAGATCTTCGGCCTCCTCGGGCCCAACGGCGCGGGCAAGTCCACCCTCGTACGTCAGCTGACCGGCCTGATGCGGCCCGACAGCGGGAGCGTCGAGATCCTCGGGCACGACATCCTGCGCCACCCCGAGCGGGCCGCGCGGATCCTCGCGTACCTGGGGCAGGAGTCCACCGCGCTCGACGATCTGACCGTCTCGCTCGCCGTCGAGACGACCGCGCGGCTGCGCGGCCTCGACGTGCGCGCGGCGCGGGCCGAGCGGGACGGTGTACTCGAAGAACTCGCGCTCACCGGCCTGGCCTCGCGGCCCCTGAAGAAGCTTTCCGGCGGGCAGCGCAGGCTCGCCTGCTTCGCCACCGCCCTGGTGGGGGAGCGGCCGCTGCTCGTCCTGGACGAGCCGACGACCGGCATGGACCCCATCGCGCGGCGCGCCGTGTGGGGCGCGGTCGACCGGCGCAGGGCCGAGCGTGGCACGACGGTGCTGCTCGTCACCCACAACGTCATCGAGGCCGAGACGGTCCTCGACCGCGTCGCCGTGCTCGACCACGGCAAGGTCATCGCCTGCGACAGCCCCCTGGGTCTCAAGGAGCAGGTCGCGGGCGAGGTACGGGTGGAGCTCGTCTGGCGGGAGCGGGCGCCGCTGGATGTCCCCGAGGTCGCCGCGCTGCGCTCGTCCGCGGTGGAGTCCGGGCGGAAGTGGTCCCTGCGGCTCGCCCCGGACGAGGCGCGGGCCGCCGTCGCGGCGGTCACCGGCGGGGCCGCCTTTGCCGCCCTGGACGACTTCACCCTGGCCACACCGAGCTTGGAGGACGTGTATCTCGCCCTGGGCGGGAACGGGGAAGGGCTGGTGAAGGCGTGACCTTCGCCGGGCGGATGAACAGCAACAGGAGGGTTGTCCGGTGAGTGCCGTTCCCCTGGAAGCGGCCGTACGGGCCGACGACCGCGAGTGGCAGGACGATGCCGCCGAGCCCCTGGGGCCCCGCGCGCGGCTGTTTCCCGCGCTTGCCGCCGTCTACCGGGCGCAGCTGTCCCGGGCCCGGGTCGCCCGCATTCCGCTGCTCTTCGTGGCGACCTTCCAGTCCGTCGGGATCATGATCCTGATGCGGGGCGTCGTGGACGGGGGAGGCGAGGCGCGTGCCGTCGTCGCCGGGTCCTCCGTGCTCGTCGTCGCGTTCGTCGCGCTCAACCTGCTCGCGCAGTACTTCGGGCAGCTGCGGGCCGACGGCGGCCTCGACCACTACGCCACGCTGCCCGTGCCGCCCGCGTCGGTGGTCCTCGGCGCCGCGGCGGCCTACGCCTCGTTCACCGTGCCGGGCACGCTCGTCACCGCGGTCGTCGGATGCGGCCTCTTCGGGCTCCCGCTGGCCCACCTGTGGGTGCTCGCAGCGGTGATCCCGCTGGCCGGTGCCGCGCTCGCCGGGCTCGGTGCCGCCCTCGGGCTGCTCGCGCCCCGGCCCGAACTGGCCACGCTGCTCGGGCAGTTGGGCATGTCAGCGGCCCTGCTCCTCGGTGTGCTGCCGGCCGAGCGGATGCCCGGCTTCCTGCAGTACGCCCGTGACCTGCTGCCTTCCACGTACGGAGTCGAGGCGTTCGCCCGTACCTTCGGGCCGCATCCGGACTGGGCCGCCGTCGCCCTGGATCTCGCGGTCTGCGCGGGGGTCGGCGTCGCCTCGCTGGCGATCGCCACCTGGGCGTACCGCCGTGCGGCCGTGCGCTGAAGCGGACTTCGCCGTGGTCCCGCGCGGTCCTCGCTGTGCGGTGAAGCGGTACTCAGGCAGTACTGGCACCATGTGTGGGTGACTGCACCGCTGACGCCCTCCCAGCCGCCCCACGACCAGCCCCCGCACGACCCCTGGCAGCAAGCCGCTCAGCCGTCCGGAGCCGTTCCCCCGTCGGCGCACGAGGAGGACGGTCCCGACATGAAGACCGAAGTGCGGCAGGCCGCTGTGATCGCGCTCGCGGTGGCCGTCAGTGGACTCCTGCTCGGGCTGCTGTGGCTGTGGCTCGCGCCGCGCGTGCCGCTGATCGCGGACAACGAGGCGGTGTTCCTCAAGGACACCGAGGGCGAGCAGGCGATCGGCGTCGACGGCACGTTCACTCTCCTCGCGCTCGCGTTCGGCGCGGTGAGCGGCGCGGTGGTGTTCCTGCTGCGCAGGCGGGGCGGGATTCCACTGGTCATCGGGCTGACGGCAGGGGGCCTGCTGGGGGCCGTGATCGCCTGGCGTCTGGGGATCTTCCTCGGGCCCGAGACGGATGTCGTCGCCCACGCGAAGTCCGTGGGCAAGGGGATCGCGTTCGACGCCCCTCTGGAGCTCAAGGCCAAGGGTGCGCTGCTCGCCTGGCCCGTGGCCGCGCTGCTCGTGCATCTGGGCCTTACCGGCCTCTTCGGGCCGCGGGACCCTGAGCCGTACCCCATGGCGTACGGGGACGACCCAGGGCGGACCGACGGCAACCCCGCCTGAGAGATCTCAGGCCGGGCGCCTTCCGTGATTCGCCTTGCCCTTGCGGACCCGCCACTTCCTCTTGCGTGTCTTCTTCGACATGAGGGTGGTACTAGTCGAGCCCGCGGCCCCCGTCGAGGCCCTATTCACGCCCGATCGGGGCCAGCACCGCACCCGTGAGCCGCGCCAGGTCGCCGGGGGCCAGCTCCACTTCCAGGCCCCTGCGGCCCGCCGAGACGCAGATCGTGGCGTGCGCCGACGCCGAGTCGTCCAGGACCGTGCGGAGCTTCTTGCGCTGGCCCAGGGGCGAGATGCCGCCCCGTACGTACCCCGTGGTGCGTTCGGCGGCCGCGGGGTCCGCCATCACCGCGCGCTTGCCGGAGACGGCCGTGGCCAGGGCCTTGAGGTTCAGGGTGCCCGCCACGGGGACGACGGCCACCGTCAGCTCGCCGTCGACCTCCGCGACCAGGGTCTTGAAGACCCGGTCGGGGGAGACGCCCATGGCCTGCGCCGCCTCTTCGCCGTACGAGGGGTGCGCGGGGTCGTGTTCGTAGGCGTGGACGGTGTAGTCGGCGCCCGCCGCGGCGAGGGCGACGGTCGCCGGGGTGCCGCCGGCGCCCGACTGCTGTTTCTTCTGCTTCTTCGCCAAAGCGCTCGCGCCTTACGTCAGTTGAGGCTCGTGTCAGTTGAGGCTCGTGGTGCCGCGCGTCAGGTCCGTCGCGGGCAACGACGGCAGATTACGGATGATGGCGGTCTCGGCGCGAAGGACTTTCAGCTCTTCGCGCAGGCGCGACGCCGTGTCCGGCGCTTCGAGGAGCCGCTGCTTGGTGGGGGTGTCGAGGACGGCGGCGGCCGCGACGAGATACGACACCACGGACGGGTCGTCCGGCAGTTCGGCGCCCGTGGACAGGGACCGCTCGCGCGCCCCGGCGAGCCGCTTCTGGTAGGAGCGAAAGGCCCGCAGGACGCCCTCGGCGAGGGTGCCCGCCTCCTCGCCCGGTTCCTCGGGCAGCTCCTCGACCTCCGCGGTCAGGAAGGCGCCCGACGCGTCCACGGAGTGCAGGCGCACGCGTGAGGTGCCGGTGGCGAGCACCTCGAAGCCGCCGTCGGCGCGCTCCCTGATCGTCGCCGCGTCCGCGATGCAGCCCACCGCGTGGAAGGCCTTGAGCGGGTCGTCCCCGAAGCCGGCCGGCCCCTGCTCGGGCTGCGAGGTGGGGTCCGGGAGACCCGGGGCGCTCGGCGCCACCTCGAGGCCGTCGCGGATCGCGACGACCGCGAAGAGGCGCTGCTCCTCGTCGGGAGTCTTGAGCAGGTCGCGCATCATGGCGCGATAACGCTCCTCGAACACGTTCAGCGGGAGCACGAGTCCCGGGAACAGCACCGAGTTGAGCGGGAAGAGCGGAAGCCGGACGGTGGTCACGAGCTGCAAGCCTAATGGTCGCCGGACGTCGGACGTCCGCCACCGGTGCGCAACGGGGTCCCGGAGGCCACCTCGATGCGTATGCCGTCACGCAGTTCCAGGAACTGGCCGAGCGGATCGTCGGACATGCGGTCCCAGGGGAAGGACGTCGCATAGGGCCCGATGAGGCGCAGCTGTTCGAGGGCGTCGCGCCACCGCTCCAGGCGTACGAGGACGAACGTGAGGACGTTGCGGACCTCCGCGGGCCAGGGATCCCCGGCCTCGTACTCCTGCGACAGGGCGATCCCGAGGTCGGCCGCGGCGTCCAGGCGCTCGCGCGGCACGCTCCCCGAAGCGCTGGTGAGGTAGGCGAACGCGGCCCGCGCGGGCAGCGCCTGGATCAGCGATCCCGGCAGCGCGTCGCGTGCGGCGCGCTCGGCGAAGTCGAAGCACTGGCGGTGCGAGCCGTACCAGGCGGCGGACAGGTACTGGAGCGCCGACGCGTGGCAGCCGTAGTGGTGCGAGGAGCGGTGCACCGCCTCGGCCCGGAGCGCGTCGAAGACCGACTGCGGGGCATGGGTGCCGCGCGCGTGGTCCAGGGCGATCCGCCACGGCACGGGGTCGCGCGGGTCGGCCTCGGCGGCCGCGGTGATCAGGGGCGCCGTCTCGCGAAGCAGCTCGGCGCGGGCGGGCGACTCCCAGCCGCGGACGACCGCGAGCTCGGCCCTGACGAGCAGCGCGTCCGGGTCGTGCGGTGCGGCGGCCTGCCAGTCGTCGAACCACTCGGAGCGGGAGCGGGCGAAGGCGGCGAGACGCGTCGTGTAGCGGTCGCGGTTCTCCCATTCGTTGCCCTCGCGCGTCATGGCGAGGAGCTTGGCGGCGGGGCCGTGGTCGCCCCGGCCCGCGGCGACGAGCGCGGGGCCGAGGCGGTCGTCGGGCGCGTCGAGGAGCACCTCGTCGTCGGGGGTCAGACCGGCGGCGAGGAGCGGGGTGTTCCTGACCATTCGAGCGGTGCGGATCAGGGCGCGCAGGAGTGCCATCGTGTGGGTATTGAAAGCCGCAGGTCGGGGCAGTGCCAGGGGGTGGCCGGTGAAGCTTTCGCATCGGTCGTTCGGTTGCCTGACACATGGTCAAGGAAGGGCAAAATATCTGTCCCCGGTGGCCACGGAAGTCCCGCTCAGTTCCTCCGCAGCAGCCTCGTCGCCCCCGCGGCGACCGTCGTCGCGAGCACCCAGCCGAGCAGGATCAGGATCGCCGCGAACCACTGCCAGCCGCCGCGCAGCTGCCAGTAGCTGTCCTGGCCGAGGTTGATGACCGGGAGCAGCAGATCGAGGGCGAAGAGCGCGGGGTTCCAGTTCGGGTGCTCGCCCGGTTTGATCGCCGGGTGGTCGGCGCGCGAGAAGGCCACCGCGCTCACCGCCCAGAGCACCGCCATCCAGAGGGCGGCGCGTCCCGGCCGGTAGCCGTAGGCCACCGTCCAGTCCTGGGCGAAGCCCCAGAGCTTCGCCGCGAGCGGCAGGGTCTCGCGGCGTCTGCGCTGCTTGGCGAGCAGGACCTCACGGGCGTCGGCGTCCTCGCCGCCGTTGCGCAGGACGGTGGCCAGCTTCTCGTACGGCTCGGGGTTGTACTCGGCGGTCGCGGCCGCCACCCAGCTCAGCCGCCGGGAGAGCGGGAAGCTGCCCTGCGGGACGAGGTTCTCGTAACTGAAGCCGCCCATCTGGAGGCCGCCGGGGCCCGGCCAGCTGATCGACTTGTCGATGAGGGTGACGACCTTGGCGCCGGACAGAATGATCTTGCCGCGCTGCGGGGCCTCGCCCAGGAAGCGCAGCTCGGGGGTCTGGACGCGGCGCAGCGACACCTCCTGGTCGTTCTCCAGAACGAAGCGTGCCTGGGCCAGGTCGACGGCGTCCCCGAAGCGCCCGTCGTCGAGCCGGATGCCGCCCTGGCACTCGAAGCGCTGGACGCGGGTGCCGCGCGGGGGAGTCGTGCCGCTGGTCATGGGGGGATCGCCGAGCGCGGCGGGCGTCATGTACAGCGTGCGTTCCACGGTCATCTGCGGGGCGTTGAGCGCCCGCTGGCCGTACGGATTGGCGAGCTTGCTGCCGCGCAGGCTGAAGGAGACGCCGACCTTCGCGCCGCGCAGGCTCAGCTGGCCGTGCGACTCCATCATCTCGGCCTGGAGGTCCTGCCCGACCGAGAGCCCGTCGCCCATGATCGAGTTGCCGCGCCGGTCGCGGTAGATCACGGCCTGGTTGATCAGCAGGTCGGTGCCGATCTGGGCGTCCGTGAGCCGCATGCCGTTGTGGATCCGGCAGCGCGGCAGGTGCAGATCGCCCTCCGTGTGCACGCGGGCCGCCTCCACGCGCGGGATCGAGCAGTTGACGAGGCGCAACGTGGTGAACTTGGCCTCGGGGACGAGCACTTCCTTCTCGAAGCGGCAGTGCTTCAGCTCGGCGTACGGAAGGACCTCGCCGCCCGCCAGATCGAGTACGTCCGTGATCTGGAGGCCCGAGAGCTTCAGTGACGAGACCCGGCCGGCGAGGGCGGGCGGCCCGTCGAGGAGCAGCCAGCACACGATGCGCGCGCGCACGCTGCGCTCCGGACCCCAGGGGTGGCCGCCGTGCGGATCGTCCGCCATCGCGTCCCCGGAGCGGAGGTCATAGACGCTGCCGTTGCGGAAGGCCTGCCACATGCCGATCTCGGCGGCGGTCAGTCCGTCCGGCGGGTCCCCGGTGCCGGTGTCGTCGACCACTGCTGTTGTCCTCCCCGTACCGCGATACGCCTATGTCTCGTACACCTGTTTCATGCCCGCTCGGTGACGGGCTGAACGCTAGTGGTGAACGTGGTCTCCCGGGATCTATATCAGCCAGTGATACGGCGTTCGGCCGGGGAATCAGGGTCTGAGAGAATTGGCCATGTGATCTCCCGAATCGATCTGCGCGGCGACGCCCTCCCCGAGGGTCCCGCCCTGCGCGCCCTGCTGCCCCGTGCCGACTTCGACGTCGCGGCCGCCCTGGAGAAGGTGCGGCCCATCTGCGAGGACGTGCATCATCGTGGCGACGCGGCGCTGATCGAATACGCGGAGAAGTTCGACGGGGTACGCCTCGCGCAGGTCCGCGTCCCCGCGACCGCCATCGCCGATGCCCTGGCCGGTCTCGACCCGCTCGTGCGCGAGGCGCTCGAGGAGTCGATCCGCCGCGCCCGCATCGTCCACCGCGAGCAGCGCCGCGCCCCGCACACCACCCAGGTCGTCCCCGGCGGCACGGTCACCGAGAAGTGGGTGCCGGTCGAGCGCGTCGGGCTCTACGCCCCGGGCGGCCGCTCCGTCTACCCGTCCTCCGTGATCATGAACGCGGTCCCCGCGCAGGAGGCGGGCGTCGAGTCGATGGCGCTCGCGTCCCCGCCGCAGAAGGACTTCGGCGGACTCCCGCACCCGACGATCCTCGCCGCCTGCGCCCTCCTCGGCATCGACGAGGTGTACGCGGTCGGCGGCGCCCAGGCCGTCGCCATGTTCGCGTACGGCACCGAGACCTGCGCCCCGGCCAACATGGTCACCGGGCCCGGCAACATCTGGGTCGCGGCCGCCAAGCGCTACTTCACCGGACGCATCGGCATCGACACCGAAGCCGGCCCGACCGAGATCGCGGTCCTCGCCGACGACACCGCCGACCCGGCGCACGTCGCGTCCGACCTGATCAGCCAGGCCGAGCACGACCCGCTCGCCGCCGCCGTCCTCGTCACGGACTCCGTGGCCCTGGCCGACGCCGTCGCCAAGGAGCTGGAGCCGCAGGTCGCCGCGACCAAGCACGTCGAGGACCGGATCGTCCCCGCCCTGGCGGGCAGGCAGTCCGCGATCGTCCTGGTCGACGGCCTGAAGGAGGGCCTGCGCGTCGTCGACGCGTACGGCGCCGAGCACCTGGAGATCCAGACCGCGGACGCCGCCGCCGTCGCGGACCGCGTCAAGAACGCGGGTGCGATCTTCGTCGGCCCCTGGGCCCCCGTCTCCCTCGGTGACTACTGCGCAGGGTCCAACCACGTCCTTCCGACGGGCGGCTGCGCCTGCCACTCCTCGGGGCTCAGCGTCCAGTCGTTCCTGCGCGGCATCCACATCGTCGACTACACCCGCGACGCGCTTGCCGACGTGGCCCAGCACGTGGTGACGCTCGCCGAGGCCGAGGACCTGCCGGCGCACGGTGCCGCCATCAAGGCCCGCTTCGGGTGGAAGGTGCCGGGGGAAAAGTGACCAACATCGACGACCTTCCCGTACGCGACGAACTGCGCGGCAAGTCCCCGTATGGGGCGCCCCAGCTCGACGTACCCGTACGCCTGAACACGAACGAGAACCCGTACCCGCTCCCCGAGCCGCTCGTCGAGCGCATCGCCGAGCGCGTCCGCGAGGCGGCCCGCGACCTCAACCGCTACCCCGACCGCGACGCGGTCGAGCTGCGCACCGAGCTCGCCCGCTACCTCACGAACACCGGCGGCCACGAAGTCACCCTGGCCAACGTCTGGGCGGCCAACGGCTCGAACGAAGTCATCCAGCAGCTCCTGCAGACCTTCGGCGGGCCCGGACGCACCGCCATCGGTTTCGAGCCCTCGTACTCAATGCACGGCCTCATCGCGCGCGGCACCGGCACGGGCTGGATCTCGGGCCCCCGCGGCGACGACTTCACGATCGACGTCGAAGCGGCGACGAAGACCATCGCCGAGAACCAGCCCGACGTCGTCTTCATCACCACGCCCAACAACCCCACGGGCAACGCCGTCTCCGGCGACACGGTCCTCGCGCTCTACGAAGCCGCGCAGGCCGCCAAGCCCTCGATGGTGGTCGTGGACGAGGCGTACGTCGAGTTCAGCCACGGCGACTCGCTGCTGCCGCTGCTCGCGGGACGGCCGAACCTCGTCATCTCGCGCACCATGTCGAAGGCCTTCGGAGCGGCCGGGCTGCGCCTCGGCTACCTCGCCGCCGACCCGGCGGTCGTCGACGCCGTACAGCTCGTACGCCTGCCGTACCACCTGTCGGCCGTCACGCAGGCCACCGCGCTCGCCGCCCTGGAGCACACCGACACGCTCCTGAAGTACGTCGAGCAGCTGAAGCAGGAGCGCGACCGGCTTGTGAGCGAGCTGCGTGCGATCGGCTATGAAGTGACCGACTCCGACGCCAACTTCGTGCAGTTCGGGCGGTTCGACGACTCGCACACCGTGTGGCAGAAGATCCTCGACCGGGGCGTCCTGGTCCGGGACAACGGAGTGCCGGGATGGCTGCGGGTCTCCGCAGGAACCCCGGAAGAGAACGACGCGTTCCTCGATGCGGTACGCGAACTCAAGAAGGAGCAGCAGGCATGAGCCGCGTTGGACGGGTCGAACGGACCACGAAGGAGACGTCGGTCCTCGTCGAGATCGATCTCGACGGCACCGGCAAGGTCGAGGTCTCGACGGGTGTCGGTTTCTACGACCACATGCTCGACCAGCTCGGACGCCACGGCCTCTTCGACCTCACGGTCAAGACCGAGGGCGACCTGCACATCGACACCCACCACACCATCGAGGACACCGCTCTCGCCCTGGGCGCCGCCTTCAAGCAGGCCCTCGGCGACAAGGTCGGCATCTACCGCTTCGGCAACTGCACGGTCCCGCTGGACGAGTCGCTCGCCCAGGTGACCGTCGACCTGAGCGGCCGCCCGTACCTCGTGCACACCGAGCCCGAGACCATGGCGCCGATGATCGGCACGTACGACACGACGATGACCCGGCACATCCTGGAGTCCTTCGTCGCGCAGGCCCAGATCGCCCTGCACGTCCACGTGCCCTACGGCCGCAACGCCCACCACATCGTGGAGTGCCAGTTCAAGGCCCTCGCCCGCGCGCTGCGCTACGCGTCCGAGCGTGACCCGCGCGCCGCCGGGATCCTCCCCTCCACGAAGGGCGCGCTGTAAAGCCATGACCGGTCTGAACACCATCCTGATCGTCGTCGGCCTCTTCCTGATCGGCGGCATCATCTCCTTCGTCAAGCAGGGGATGCCGAAGAGCCTGATCACGCTGCTCTCCATCGGCGCGGCCATGTGCCTCGCCGCGGGGATCATGCGGCTCGACTACTGGAACTGAGGGGCGTACGCGAGATGAGCACTCCCCAGAAGAAGGTCGTCGTCTTCGACTACGGCTTCGGGAACGTCCGTTCCGCCGAGCGCGCCCTCGCGCGCGCGGGCGCGGAGGTCGAGATAACCCGTGACTACGACAAGGCCATGAACGCCGACGGCCTCCTCGTCCCCGGTGTCGGCGCCTTCGCCGCCTGCATGCAGGGGCTCAAGGAGGCGCGCGGCGACTGGATCGTAGGCCGCAGGCTCGCGGGCGGCCGGCCCGTGATGGGCATCTGCGTCGGCATGCAGATCCTCTTCGCGCGCGGCATCGAGCACGACGTGGAGGCCGATGGCCTCGACGAGTGGCCCGGCACCGTCGAGCCGCTGAAGGCCGACATCGTCCCGCACATGGGCTGGAACACCGTCCAGGCGCAGGACGACTCCCAGCTCTTCGCGGGCCTCGACGCCGAAGCCCGCTTCTACTTCGTGCACTCGTACGCGGTGCACCACTGGGACTTCGAGGTCGGCAACCCCGCCTTCCGGGCGCCCAAGGTCGCCTGGACCACGCACGGCGAGCCCTTCGTGGCCGCCGTCGAGAACGGCGCGCTGTGGGCCACGCAGTTCCACCCCGAGAAGTCCGGCGACGCCGGCGCCCAGCTCCTCACCAACTGGATCGGAACCCTCTAGGGATGTCAGGGATTTCTGTGAGTAAGCTCGAACTCCTCCCCGCCGTCGACGTCCGCGACGGCCAGGCCGTACGCCTCGTCCACGGCGAGTCCGGATCGGAGACCTCCTACGGCTCCCCCCTCGAGGCCGCCCTCTCCTGGCAGCGGTCGGGCGCCGAGTGGCTGCACCTGGTGGACCTGGACGCCGCGTTCGGCACCGGCGACAACCGCGCGCTCATCGCCGAGGTCGCGGGCGCCATGGACATCAAGGTCGAGCTGTCCGGCGGCATCCGCGACGACGCGTCCCTGGAGGCCGCGCTCGCCACCGGCTGCACGCGCGTGAACCTCGGCACCGCCGCCCTGGAGACCCCGGAGTGGGTCGCCAAGATCATCGCGTCGCACGGCGACAAGATCGCCGTCGGCCTCGACGTACGCGGCACGACCCTGCGCGGCCGCGGCTGGACCCGCGACGGCGGCGACCTCTACGAAACCCTGGAGCGCCTCGACTCCGAGGGCTGCGCCCGCTATGTCGTCACCGACATCGCCAAGGACGGCACGCTCCAGGGCCCGAACCTGGAGCTCCTGCGCAACGTCTGCGCGGCGACGGACCGTCCCGTGGTCGCCTCGGGCGGTGTCTCGTCCCTGGACGACCTGCGCGCGATCGCCGAGCTCGTCCCGCAGGGCGTCGAGGGCGCCATCGTCGGCAAGGCGCTGTACGCCAAGGCGTTCACGCTCGAAGAGGCACTCGCCGCGGTGGCGACGTCATGAGTGACATCGTCCGCAGAGTCAGCTCGGGCGGACCGTGGGAGGAGGCCATCGGCTACTCCCGCGCGGTCGAGCTCCCCAACGGCCTTGTCCTGGTGTCGGGTTGCACGTCGGTGGTGAACGGCGTCATAGACGCCGGAACCCCCTACGAGCAGGCGGCCAACGCCTTCCACGTCGCCGTCGAGGCCCTGAAGCAGCTGGGCCTCGGCCGGGAGCACGTCGTACGCACCCGCATGTACCTGACGCACGCGCGGGACGTGGAGGAGGTCGGCCGGGCCCACAAGGAGCTCTTCGACGACGTCCGCCCCGCCGCATCGATGATCATCGTCTCCGGCTTCGTCGACCCGAGTCTGGTCGTCGAGGTCGAGGTGGAGGCGTACCGGCCCGGGGCAGGTGCGGAATGACGCTCTCCGTACGAGTCATCCCCTGCCTGGACGTGGACAACGGCCGGGTCGTCAAGGGCGTCAACTTCCAGAACCTGCGCGACGCGGGCGACCCCGTCGAGATGGCCAAGGTGTACGACGCCGAAGGCGCCGACGAGCTCACCTTCCTGGACATCACGGCGTCCTCGGGCAACCGCGAGACGACGTACGACGTGGTCCGGCGCACCGCCGAGCAGGTCTTCATCCCGCTCACGGTGGGCGGCGGCGTCCGCACGGCGGAGGATGTCGACAAGCTCCTGCGGGCCGGTGCGGACAAGGTGGGCGTGAACACGGCCGCCATCGCACGCCCGGAGCTGATCCGCGAGATCGCGGAGCGGTTCGGCCGCCAGGTGCTCGTCCTGTCGGTGGACGCGAGGCGGACCGCCTCCGGGAGCTTCGAGGTGACGACCCACGGCGGTCGCAAGTCCGCCGGGATCGACGCGGTCGAGTGGGCGCACCAGGCCGCCGAGCTGGGCGCGGGGGAGATCCTCCTCAACTCGATGGACGCGGACGGCACCAAGGACGGCTACGACATCGAGATGATCGCGGCGGTACGACGTCACGTCACCGTCCCTGTCATCGCGTCCGGCGGCGCGGGCCGCCTGGACCACTTCCCGCCGGCGATCGCGGCGGGCGCGGACGCGGTGCTGGCCGCGTCGGTCTTCCACTTCGGGGATCTGCGGATCGGCGAGGTGAAGGAAACCCTTCGGGAGGCGGGTCACCCCGTCCGCTGAGGTGCGATTTGCGTAAGCCCTGGTCACCGGGTGGCCAGGGCTTTCTGCTTGCGAGATGCGAAAGGAAAGTTGCGCAATTTATATTGCGCAAGCTTTCTTTCGTATCTACGGTCGAGGCATGGACGACAAACAGGAGCCCCAGCCTCGGGAGATCCGCAGGATCACCGACATCGGCACGCTCAAGGCCTTCGGGCACCCACTGCGGCAGAAGATCTACGGCACGCTGCGGGTGGCGGGCCCGTCGACCGCCTCGCAGGTCGCCGCCCAGGTCGACGAGGCGGTCTCGCTGGTCAGCTACCACCTGCGCAAGCTCGCCGAGCACGGCCTCATCGTGGAGGCCGAGGTGCAGAGCGGGGACGCGCGGGAGCGGTGGTGGCGGGCCGCGCAGGACACCCTGAGCTTCCGCCACGAGGACTTCAAGGACACACCGGAGGGCGCCGCCGTGCACACGTCGGTCGTCCGGTCCCTGCTCGCCCATCGCCACGAGCAGTACGAGACCTACCTCGCCCAGCAGGAGGCATGGGGCACCGAATGGCGCCTGGCCGCCGACCAGTCGGACTTCCTCGCCCGCCTGAACCCCGCCGAACTCACCCGGCTCAACGCCGAGATCCACGCCCTGATCAAGACGTACGAGGAACAGGGCAAGGCCGCGGAGGCGGCGGGCGACACCGAGGGGCGCGAGAACGTCGCCGTGCATCTGGCCAGCTTCCCCTTCCGGATCTGAGAGGGCTGCCCCACGTGACGACCACCGGCATACGTACGTCTCCCGCCCCCGTCTCCGAGAGGCCCGCGCACAAGGACGGCAATGTGCTGCGCTGGCTCGGGGCCTACAGCGCCTCCGCGGTCGGCGACAACGTCTACTACCTCGCCCTGTCCTGGGCCGCCGTCCGGTCCGGGGGCCCCGCGCAGGCGGGCGTGGTGATGGCGGTGAGTGCCGTGCCGCGTGCGCTTCTGATGCTGGGCGGGGGAGTCGTCGCCGACCGGTTCGGGCCGCGCAGGGTCGTCATCGGCAGCGACGCGGTGCGGTGCGCGGCGGTGTTCGCGGTGGCGGGGCTGCTGGTCGTGGCGAGCCCCGGGGTGTGGCTGCTCGCCGTGCTCGGGCTGGTCTTCGGGACCGTCGACGCGCTGTTCATGCCCGCCGTCGGAGCGTTGCCCGCCCGCGTCACGGGACGGGACCAGCTGGCGCGGGTGCAGGGGATGCGGGGCCTGGTGGTCCGGCTCGCCCACGTCGTGGGCGCCCCGCTCGGGGGGCTCGGGGTCGCGCTCGGCGGCTCCGCGGCCGCCTTCGGCATCGCGGGGGCGCTGTTCGCGGTGTCGCTGCCGCTGCTGATCTCTTTGCGGGTGAGGGAGTTGCCGCCCGACGACAGGGCGGGCGGGCGGACCGCGTGGGGTGAACTCGGCGACGGGCTGCGCTACATCCGCGGGCACCGCGTGCTCGCCCCCCTGATGATGCTCATCGCGCTGGCCGACCTGGGGTTCGTCGGACCGCTGAACATCGGGCTCACCATGCTGGCCGATGAGCGGGGGTGGGGTGCCTCGGGAGTCGGTCTTGTCCTGGCCGGGTTCGGAGCGGGCGCAGGGGCGTCGGCGCTGTTCCTGACCGTACGGGGGAGGGTGCCGAGGGCCGGTCTCGTGCTGTCGATGACGTGCCTCGTCGGAGCGGTGGGGGTGGGAGCGGTCGCGTACGTGCCCGCCGTCTGGGCCGCCGTGGGGGTGGCGTTACTGGTGGGGCTGCTGATCGGGCTGACGGGGGCGGTGAGCGCCGCGCTGGCGCAGACGGAGTCGGACCCGGCCTACGTGGGCCGGGTGACCTCGGTGGGCAGCCTGGTCAGCCTGGGCGTGGCACCGCTGACGTATCCGCTGACGGGCGCGGCCGTGGAGGTATGGGGAACGGCGCCGGTGTTCACCGCGAGCGCGGCAGCGTGCGGCCTCGCCGGCCTCTTCGGGCTGTGCTCGCGAGGCCTGCGGCAAGCGGAACTGCCCCACTGATCAGCGTGGGCCCCCGCACGGCTGGCGGAGACCTGAGCCGCCGCTGCCCGCCCTGGTTGCGGGTAGTCGTTCGAGCAGGGGTGGGGCGCGGAGCTACCGGTACGGCCTGCGTTACCAGGTCCCGGTGTGCGCGGTGAGTGCGGCAGCGAGCGCGGCTGGCGGGCCCCTGCGCCCACGGACGGGCGCCCTCGCTCAGCTATCCCGCGGACGCGTCCTGCATCAGCTGCACCAGGTTCCCCACCGTGTCGTCCAGCACCGCGGTGATCACCGGGCCCTGCACCTCCGGACCCTGTGTGAAGCGGACCCCGAGGTCCGTCAGGCGTTCGTGTTCGGAGCGGACGTCGTCGACGCCGAAGACGATGGCCGGGATCCCCGCCTCGTGCAGCGCCTTGCGGTACGGCTCCGCGATCGGGCCCTCGCCCGGTTCGAGGAGCAGCTCCACGTCCGGCTGCGCGCCCGCCGCCCCCACGGTGACGTAGACCTGACCGGCCACCATGTCGACGTGATGCCGGGTCTCGAAGCCCAGTACGTCCGTGTAGAAGGCGTGGGCTCTGGCCACGTCGTCGACATAGACGCCGGTCATCGCGACCCGGATCATCAGAGGCCCAGCTGCTTCGTCTCGTGCAGTCGGGCGATCGCGTCCTTGTCGCCGTCCAGTTCGACGTTGGCCGCGTCCTGGCGTCCGTGCACGAACATCACGAGCTCGGACGGCTCCCCGGTCACCGTCACCACGGGAGTGCCGCGGTGCGCCACCGCCGTCTGGCCGTCCGGCCGCCGCAGGACCACGCCCACCGGCGCATTCCGGCCCATCAGACGGGCCATCTTCTCCAGGCGCGACCACAGCGCGTCCGAGAAGACCGGGTCGAGCTCGCGCGGCGTCCAGTCGGGCCTGGCGCGGCGCACGTCCTCGGTGTGGACGTAGAACTCGACGGCGTTCGACGCCTCGTCGATCTGCTTGAGGGAGAAGGGGGAGAAGCGTGGCGGGCCCGTCCTGATCAGCTGGATCAGTTCCTCGTACGGCTTCGCGGCGAACTCGGCCTGCACACGCTCCAGGCGCGCGGCAAGCTGCTTGATCAGCAGCCCGCCCGCGGCATCCGCCCGGCGCTCGCGGACCACCACGTGGGCCGCGAGATCTCGGGTGTTCCAGCCATCGCAGAGGGTGGGGGCGTCAGGGCCCTCCGCCTCCAACAGATCGGCGAGGAGAAGTCGTTCACGCTTGGCATGGGTCGACATGCCATCCAGCCTACGACTCGGTAAGAGGTCCGCCCAGTGGACGCGGCCCGGCGAGGCCCCGGAGCGCGGCACAATGGCCCCATGACCGCCACGCCCCCGCCCAGCAGCCTGGACCCCGAGATCGCCGCCCGCCTCAAGCGCGGCACGGACGGCCTCGTCCCCGCCATCGCCCAGCAGTACGACACCGGCGAGGTGCTGATGCTGGGCTGGATGGACGACGAGGCGCTGCACCGCACGCTCACCACGGGCCGCTGCACGTACTGGTCGCGCAGCCGTCAGGAGTACTGGGTCAAGGGCGACACGTCAGGCCACTTCCAGTACGTGAAGTCCGTGGCCCTGGACTGCGACGCGGACACCGTCCTGGTCCAGGTCGACCAGATCGGCGCCGCCTGTCACACCGGCACCCGCACGTGCTTCGACTCCGACACCCTCACGGTCACCTTCGGCACCGAAGCGTGATCGTCTCGCCGTCCCGCAGCACGATGCGGGACGGATCGCCCGCCCAGGAGCGCCCACCGACATCGGCGCGGCACTTCTCCCGTACGCCGCTCACGCCCCACTGGGTCATGAACTGACCCAGGGTGAAGTCCCGCCACTCCTCCGACTCCACGTGCAGGGTGCCGGTGGTGTCGTGCGTGTGCAGCGGGCTGTAGCGGGGCTTCGGGCCCGAGCGGTCGATGCCGATGTCCGCGGGGACCGTGACAGGGCTGGCCCCCGAGTACACCTTCAGGGTGGTGTGGATGTGCATGTCCATCGCTTCGGAGTCGAGCATCTCCAGGCCCGCGGCCCGGACCCTCTCGGGTACGTCCTTGGGGGCGGGCCACACCACGGGGTCGGGCGCGGAGGCAGCGAACGCGGTCGAGGCGAGGAGGAGGGCGAGGGCGGGCAGCGTACGGCGGTTGGTCATCGTCCCGTTCTAGCGGCCGGTGTTCCACCTGTCGGCCAGAAACACCGTCCGCCACCCGCACGGCCGTAAGCTCCTCCCATGGATCTCGAGACCTTCCGCAAGCTCGCGAGCGACCGCCGAGTGATCCCCGTCAGCCGCAGGCTCCTCGCGGACGGCGACACTCCCGTCGGCCTCTACCGCAAGCTCGCCGCAGAGCGGCCCGGCACGTTCCTCCTGGAGTCCGCGGAGAACGGCCGCTCCTGGTCTCGCTACTCCTTCGTAGGCGTCCGCAGCGCCGGCACCCTCACCACCCGCGACGGCGAGGCCCGCTGGCTGGGCACCCCGCCCGTCGGCGTCCCCACGTCGGGCGACCCGCTCGACGCCCTGCGTGCCACCGTCGAGGCGCTGCACACCCCCCGCGACCTGGCGTCCGGGATGCCGCCCTTCACCGGCGGGATGGTCGGGTACCTCGGCTACGACATCGTGCGGCGCCTGGAGAAGATCGGCCCCGGCGAGCGGGACGACCTGCAACTGCCCGAGCTGACGATGCTGCTCACCAGCGACCTCGCCGTCCTCGACCACTGGGACGGCTCCGTGCTCCTGATCGCCAACGCGATCAACCACAACGACCTGGAGACGGGCGTCGACGAGGCCTACGCCGACGCCGTGGCCCGCCTCGACGCCATGGAGGCCGACCTGTCGCGGGCCGTCTCCCAGCCCCCGGCTGCACTGCCGCCGTCCGAGCTCCCGCCGTACACCGCGCTGTGGGGCGGCGAGCAGTACCAAGAAGCCGTCGAGGACATCAAGGAGCGCATCCGCGCGGGCGAGGCCTTCCAGGTCGTCCCCTCGCAGCGCTTCGAAACCCCTTGTGAAGCAAGCGCGTTGGACGTCTACCGCGTGCTGCGGGCCACCAACCCGTCGCCGTACATGTACCTCTTCCGCTTCGACGGCTTCGACGTCGTCGGCTCGTCCCCCGAAGCCCTCGTCAAGGTCGAGGACGGCCGCGCCATGGTGCACCCCATCGCGGGCACCCGGCCGCGCGGCGCGACCCCGCGGGAGGACCAGGCCCTCGCCGACGAGCTGCTCGCCGACCCCAAGGAACGCGCCGAGCACCTGATGCTCGTCGACCTGGGCCGCAACGACCTGGGCCGCGTCTGCGAGCCAGGATCGGTCGAGGTCGTCGACTTCATGTCCATCGAGAAGTACTCCCACGTCATGCACATCGTGTCGACGGTCACCGGACAGGTCGCCGAAGGGCGCACCGCCTTCGACGTCCTCACCGCCTGCTTCCCCGCGGGCACCCTCTCCGGCGCCCCCAAGCCCCGCGCGATGCAGATCATCGACGAGCTCGAACCCTCCCGCCGAGGCCTGTACGGCGGCTGTGTCGGATATCTCGATTTCGCGGGCGACTCCGACACCGCCATCGCCATCCGCACCGCGCTCCTGCGCCAGGGAACGGCATACGTCCAGGCCGGAGCCGGGGTCGTCGCCGACTCCGACCCGGTCGCCGAGGACACCGAGTGCCGCAACAAGGCGGCGGCCGTCCTGCGGGCCATCCACACGGCGAACCGGCTGCGGCACCCCGATGGACGTGAGGGATAGTGGAGGGGTGACTTCTGCCGTACCACCGCCCCGCACCCAGGCCGCCGACGCCGCAGAGGCCGACGCCGGGCCCGAGACCCGGGCCCAGCGCAGCGGTCGGCGCAGCATCGCCCTCGCCCTGCTGTCCGGCGCGGTCGGCGCGGCCCTCGCGCTGCTCGCGTCCCGCCAGACCTGGGCGAAGGGCACCGCTTCGGTCGCGGGCGGCGACCTGCCGCTGAGCGCCACGGGCAGCGACGTCACGGGCGTGCCCGCGGCCCTGGCGATAGTGGGGCTCGCCGCGCTCGTCGCCGTCTTCGCCGTCCGCAAGGCCGGACGGATGCTCGTCTCGCTGCTGCTCGCGCTGAGCGGCGCGGGCACCGTGGCCGCCGCCCTCCTCGCCGCGAACGACAGCGGCGCGCTCGACGAGAAGGCAGCCGAGGCCTCCGGCGACACCGCAGCCACGATCGGTGACCTCAGCCACACGGCCTGGCCGTACGCCGCGGCCGCCGCCGGCGCGCTGATCCTGATCGCCGGTCTTCTCGCCCTGACGTACGGCAGGTCCTGGCCCGCGATGTCGGGACGCTACGAACGCGACGGCGCCCCGCGCCCGCGCAAGGCGCCGCCCAAGGTCGACCCGGACCGCCCCGAAGACCTGTGGAAGGCCCTCGACCGCGGCGAGGACCCGACGCGCGAGGCATGAGACCCCGCGCTCAAGGCACCCGCGCGCGTACGGGACAATGGAACGGTGAGCGTTCGGCTCACCCCACGCATCACCACCACGCATACAGCCACCACGCATACAGCAATGAGGAGCAAGTCATGGCGGGCACGAGCCACGGACACACCCCGGCCGCCTGGACCGGTGTCATCATCGCCTTCATCGGTTTCTGCGTTTCGGGTGCCTTCATGGTGATGGCCAACCCGATGGGCTTCTGGGCCGGCATGGTCATCGTCGCCGCCGGTGGCGTCGTGGGCATGGTCATGCGCGCCGCGGGCCTCGGCCAGGCCAAGCGCAGCGCGCAGCCGCAGACGGGACAGCTCGCGCACTCCGAGGGCTGAGCCTCACCGACGTACGCAGGAGGCGGTCCCGGCAGGTGCCGGGACCGCCTCCTTTCGCGTTGCCTTGCCGGGCGGAGGCGGCCGCCGAAGGGCACAATGCATCGGGTGAACGCTGAACCCGAGAGCGCGGCACCACCCGCCGGCACCGCACTGCGGCGCCTCGCCGTGCCCCTCGGAGTGCTCGGCCCGGTGATCGCCGCCTTCGCCTACGTCGGGACGGTCGACCCGAACGAGCCCGGCCACTACCCCGCCTGCCCGCTGCTCCAGCTCACCGGCGTGTTCTGCCCCGGCTGCGGCGGACTGCGCAGCGCCCACGCCGTCGTCCACGGCGACCTCACCACGGCACTCGGCGCCAACGCCCTCGCTGTCGTCGGATACGGCGTCTTCGCGGTCCTGTGGACCCTCTGGGCGGCCCGCGCGGCGCGCGGACGACGGCTGCGGATCGAGTTGGGGCCCGCACAGCTGTACGGGATCGGGGTGCTGATCGCGGTTTTCACCCTCGTACGCAATCTGCCGTTCGGGGCATGGCTGCATCCCTGAATGCCGAGAAAGCCCAGGCAGTGGGGCCATCGGGTGTCCAGGACGTGGGATTGGCGTCAACCGGATGCGGGGCCTTCGCCCTCCTGCGGATACCATCGCAGTGACCATCGGAATGCCGGATGAGGCAGCCGAACAGCTTGAGGTTCAAACAGCAGCTTCACCGTCAGGGAAGGGGGCCGCTCGCGTGAGTGTGCTCGACGAGATCATCGACGGAGTCCGTGCCGACCTCGCGGAACGGCAGGCGCGCGTCAGCCTCGACGAGCTCAAGGAGCGCGCGGCGAAGGCTCCTGCGGCCAAGGACGGGGTCGCCGCGCTGCGTGGCGACGGCGTCAAGGTCATCTGCGAGGTCAAGCGCTCGAGCCCGTCCAAGGGCGCGCTCGCCGCGATCGCCGACCCGGCCGGGCTCGCCGCCGACTACGAGGCGGGCGGCGCCGCCGTCATCTCCGTGCTCACCGAGCAGCGCCGCTTCGGCGGTTCGCTCGCCGACCTGGAGGCCGTCCGGGCCAGGGTCGACATCCCGGTGCTCCGCAAGGACTTCATCGTCACGTCGTACCAGCTCTGGGAGGCCAGGGCCTACGGCGCCGACCTCGCCCTGCTCATCGTGGCCGCCCTGGAGCAGCCCGCCCTGGAGTCGCTCATCGAGCGCGCCCATTCGATCGGCCTCACGCCGATCGTCGAGGTGCACGACGAGGACGAGGCCGAGCGTGCCGTGGACGCGGGCGCGCGGGTCATCGGCGTCAACAACCGCGACCTCAAGACCCTCAAGGTCGACCGCTCCACCTTCGAGCGCGTGGCTCCCGAGCTGCCGGACAGCGTCGTCAAGATCGCCGAGTCCGGTGTGCGCGGGCCGCACGACCTCATCGCCTTCGCCAACGCGGGCGCCGACGCGGTGCTCGTGGGCGAGTCCCTGGTGACCGGCCGCGACCCGAAGGGCGCGGTCTCCGACCTCGTCGCCGCGGGCGCGCACCCGGCTCTCCGCCACGGGCGGAGCTGACCCCTCCCCATGTCCATCGCCGTCCGCCTCGCACCCGGCTGCCGCCCTCGCGGCTGCCGGGCGCCTGCGCGGCGCGTGCGGGGCCGTCGGGTGCGGTACCACATCGGCGCGGAGCCGGGGCAGATCCCTGGGATGCGATGGCGGAGCGGCGCCTTGTGCGCCGCCTGAACTGAAGGGCCCCGCGCCGTTGTCGGCCAGGGTTTCGTCGCGCCTGCGGCCCGTCCTGGGCTTGTCGCGCAGTTCCCCGCGCCCCTGACGGGGCGCACCACCGCCCGTCGTCATCGCCAGTCCTGACAAGGATCCAGCCATGCCCAGCGAGTTCTTCATCCCGGACCCCGAAGGCCAAATCCCCACCGCCGAGGGCTACTTCGGCGCATTCGGCGGCAAATTCATCCCGGAGGCCCTCGTCGCCGCCGTGGACGAAGTCGCCGTCGAGTACGAGAAGGCCAAGAACGACCCGGCCTTCGCCGCCGAGCTCGACGACCTCCTGGTCAACTACACCGGCCGCCCCAGCAGCCTCACCGAAGTGCCCCGGTTCGCCGAGCACGCCGGCGGCGCGCGGATCTTCCTCAAGCGCGAGGACCTGAACCACACCGGATCGCACAAGATCAACAACGTGCTCGGTCAGGCCCTGCTCACCAAGCGCATGGGCAAGACCCGCGTCATCGCGGAGACCGGCGCCGGACAGCACGGCGTCGCCACCGCCACCGCCTGCGCGCTCTTCGGCCTCGAATGCACCATCTACATGGGCGAGATCGACACCGAGCGCCAGGCCCTGAACGTGGCCCGCATGCGCATGCTCGGCGCCGAGGTCATCGCCGTGAAGTCCGGCAGCCGCACCCTGAAGGACGCCATCAACGAGGCGTTCCGGGACTGGGTCGCCAACGTCGACCGCACGCACTACCTCTTCGGGACCGTGGCGGGCCCGCACCCCTTCCCCGCCATGGTGCGCGACTTCCACCGCGTCATCGGGGTGGAGGCGCGGCGCCAGATCCTGGAGCGCGCGGGACGGCTGCCCGACGCCGCCGTCGCGTGCGTGGGCGGCGGTTCGAACGCCATCGGCCTCTTCCACGCCTTCATCCCGGACGCCGGAGTCCGGCTCATCGGGTGCGAGCCCGCGGGCCACGGCGTCGAGACCGGTGAGCACGCGGCCACGCTGACCGCCGGAGAGCCGGGCATCCTGCACGGCTCGCGGTCGTACGTCCTCCAGGACGAGGAAGGGCAGATCACCGAGCCCTACTCGATCTCCGCCGGACTCGACTACCCGGGCATCGGCCCCGAGCACGCCTACCTCAAGGACAGCGGCCGCGGCGAGTACCGCGCCGTCACCGACGACGCGGCCATGCAGGCCCTGCGCCTCCTGTCGCGCACCGAGGGCATCATCCCGGCCATCGAGAGCGCCCACGCGCTCGCCGGGGCTCTTGAGGTCGGCAAGGAGCTCGGCAAGGACGGGCTGCTGATCATCAACCTGTCCGGGCGCGGCGACAAGGACATGGACACGGCCGCCCGCTACTTCGGCCTGTACGACACGGACGCCGCCGTCGAGGCGGACGCGGGCAACGGCGCCGCGGAGATCGAGGGGGACGCCAAGTGAGCGGCAACATCCAACTGCTGGACGACACCCTCGCGGCCGCCAAGGCCGAGGGACGCTCCGCCCTCATCGCCTACCTCCCGGCCGGGTTCCCGACCGTGGACGGCGGCATCGCGGCGATCAAGGCCGTCTTCGACGGCGGCGCCGACGTGGTCGAGGTCGGTCTCCCGCACAGTGACCCGGTCCTCGACGGCCCCGTCATCCAGACCGCCGACGACATCGCGCTCAAGGCGGGCCTGAAGATCGCCGACGTGATGCGCACGGTCCGCGAGGCCCACGCGGCGACCGGCAAGCCGGTGCTGGTCATGACGTACTGGAACCCGATCGACCGCTACGGCATCGAGCGCTTCACCGCCGAGCTCGCCGACGCGGGCGGCGCCGGGTGCATCCTGCCCGACCTGCCCGTCCAGGAGTCGGCGACCTGGAGGGAGCACGCCGAGAAGCACGGCCTCGCGACGGTCTTCGTCGTCGCGCCGAGCAGCAAGGACGAGCGCCTCGCCACCATCACGGCGGCCGGTTCCGGCTTCGTGTACGCGGCCTCGCTGATGGGCGTCACGGGCACCCGTGAGTCCGTCGGTGAGCAGGCGCAGGAACTGGTGCGGCGCACCAAGGCCACCACCGACCTGCCGGTCTGCGTCGGCCTCGGCGTCTCGAACGCCAAGCAGGCCGCCGAGGTCGCGGGCTTCGCCGACGGCGTGATCGTCGGCTCGGCCTTCGTGCAGCGGCTGCTGGACGCCGAGGACGAGGCTTCGGGCCTGGCCGCCGTCCGGGCGCTCGCGGGTGACCTCGCCCAGGGAGTTCGCGGCAACGCGTAACTCGTACGGGTGGACCTGGGACCGGGGAGGCATGCTCGTGCCTCCCCGGTTCGTTGGCGGGGTGTGAGCGAGAAGAACCGTGAGGGAAAGCGCGCGGCCCGCGACCGGCTGGCGGAAGAGCGAGAGCGGCAGAAGTCGCGGGACAAGCAGCGCAGGGTGTTGATCGTGAGTGCCGCCGTCGTGGGCGTGCTCGCGCTCGCCGCCGTGGCCGGTCTGGTCGCTGCCAACTCGGGTGACGACAAGGACACTTCGGGTCCCTTGTCCGTCCCCAAGGGGGCGACCGGCGAGGATCAGCTCGCCATCCCCGTCGGCAAGGCCGGCGCCAAGTCCACCCTCACCATCTGGGAGGACTTCCGCTGCCCCGCCTGCAAGCAGTTCGAGGACATGTATCGAAAGACGATCCACGAGCTCACCGGCAAGGGCCAGCTCAAGGTCGAGTACCACCTGGCGACGATCATCGACGGGAACATGGGCGGCAGCGGTTCCTTGCGCGCGGCCAACGCCGCGGCCTGCGCCCAGGACGCCGGGAAGTTCACCCCGTACCACGACGTGCTGTTCATGAACCAACCCCCGGAAGCGGACGACGCGTTCAGCAAGAACAGCAAGCTGATCGAGCTCGCGGGCAAGGTGGACGGGCTCGTGAACGACACCTTCAAGAAGTGCGTGGACGACGGCAAGCACGACAGCTGGGCCCAGAAGTCGAACAAGGCCTTCCAGGAAGCGGGCCTCCAGGGCACACCGAGCGTGCTGCTCGACGGAAAGAACATCTTCGCCGACCAGAAGAACCCGCTGACCCCGGCGAAGCTGAAGGCGAAGGTCGAGGAAGCCAACAGGGGCTAGCCGCCTCCCGGAACGGGGCTCCTTTTCGGGCCCCGCCCGGAGGCCCTGTTATGGAGACGTAGCCGGGCTGGTTGCCTCGGGCACCACCCGGCACGGTAGCGTCGGACCTGCCATGGACCTTGCCTTCATTCCCAGCCCGTCGCGCGGTGTGGTCGAACTCGGACCCATTCCGCTGCGCGGCTACGCGTTCTGCATCATCATCGGCGTCTTCGTCGCCGTCTGGCTCGGCAACAAGCGGTGGATCGCTCGCGGGGGCCGCCCAGGCACCGTGGCCGACATCTCCGTCTGGGCCGTGCCGTTCGGCCTCGTCGGCGGGCGTCTCTACCACGTGATCACGGACTATCAGCTGTACTTCAGCGATGGCCGTGACTGGGTGGACGCCTTCAAGATCTGGGAGGGCGGCCTCGGTATCTGGGGCGCGATCGCGTTCGGCGCGGTCGGTGCCTGGATCGGCTGTCGCCGGCGCGGCATTCCGCTGCCGGCCTGGGCCGACGCCCTCGCCCCCGGCATCGCCTTCGCCCAGGCGATCGGCCGCTGGGGCAACTGGTTCAACCAGGAGCTGTACGGCAAGGCCACGGATCTGCCGTGGGCGCTGAAGATCACGTCGGCGGAGGACGGCCGGGTGCCCGGCACGTACCACCCGACGTTCCTCTACGAGTCCCTCTGGTGCATCGGCGTCGGCTTCCTCGTCATCTGGGCCGACCGCCGCTTCAAGCTGGGACACGGCCGTGCGTTCGCGCTGTACGTCGCGTCGTACTGCGCCGGTCGCGGCTGGATCGAGTACATGCGGGTCGACGACGCGCACCACGTGCTCGGACTGCGCCTGAACGTGTGGACCGCCATCGCGGTGTTCGTGCTCGCCGTCGTCTACTTCGTGCTCTCCGCGAAGAAGCGCCCCGGGCGCGAGGAGATCGTCGAGCCTGTGCCTGACGGCGAGGAGTCCTCGGACGACGCGTCACCCAAGGATGAGGACAAGGCCGAGGACGACGGGGACAAGGGCAAGGACGGCGCCGGAGCCGAGTCCGCCAAGAAAGGCTGAGGGCTGACACGCTCCTCTGCTACGTACGTCGATGGGGCCGCCGGATCACCGATCCGGCGGCCCCATCGCTATGGGCACCGCCGTGCGAGTGCCAGGACCCGCCGCGCGCCGTCCACCACAGCCTTGTCCACGAACGTGCCGTCCGGGAGGGCCAAGGCGCCCGCCTCCGTCGTGGACGCCTTGACGATCTGCTCGGCGTGGTCGATCTCCTCCGGGGTGGGGAGGTAGGCGCGTTCGATGGCCGGGAGCTGGCGGGGGTGGATCGCGGCGCGGCCCAGGAAGCCCAGGGAACGGCCGTGCGCGCAGGATGCCGCCAGGCCCTGGAGGTCGCGGATGTCGGCGTACACCGACTGCGCGGGCGGTACGAGGCCCGCGGCCCGTGCGGCCACCACCACGCGCGCGCGGGACCAGTCGAGGCCCGCGTCGTCACGTACACCGAGGTCCGCGCGGAGGTCCGCCTCGCCGAGGGAGAGCCCGTGCAGGGCCGGGTGCGCGGTGGCGATGGCGAAGGCGTGCTCCAGGCCGACGGCTGATTCGATCAGGGCGTGCAGGGCGGGGGCGCCGCCGTCCGCCGGGGCCGACCGCTCCGCGACGCGCACGACGTCGGCGGGGCAGGTCACCTTGGGCAGGCGAAGACCGGAGACCCCGGGGAGGTGCGCGACCGCCCCGAGGTCGGCGGCGGCCAGAGGGCTGTCCAGGGCGTTCACTCGGACGTGGACCGGGACGGCGGGGGGTTCGGAGAGCAGCTCGGCCGTCGCCGCGCGCGCGTACTCCTTGCGGTCAGGGGCGACCGCGTCCTCCAAGTCGACGATGACGACATCGGCGCCCGCGAGCAGCGCCTTCGCCACCACGGACGGCCGGTCCCCGGGCGCGTACAGCCAGGTCAGAGGAGTGTCCTTCACAGTGCGCCCTCCTTGCGCAGCCCCGCGATCTCCCCTTCCGTCAGGCCGAGTTCGGTCAGGACCTCCGCCGTGTCCGCTCCATGCGGGCGGCCCGCCCAGCCGATCGAGCCCGGCGTCTCGGAGAGGCGGAAGAGGACGTTCTGCATGCGCAGCGGGCCGAGCTCCGGGTCATCGACCGTGGTGACGGTGTTCAGGGCCGCGTACTGGGGATCGGTCATGACGTCGCGTACGTCCTGGATGGGAGCGACCGCCGCCTCCGCCTTCTCGAAGGCCTCGATCACCTCGGCGCGGGTGTGCAGGGCGATCCAGCCGCCGACCGCGCCGTCGAGCTCGTCCGCGTGGGCCGCGCGGTCCGCGCCTGACGTGAACCAGGGCTCGGAGATCAGCTCCGGGCGGCCCACCAGGCGCATCACGCGCTCAGCGATCGACTGGGCAGAAGTAGAGACGGCGACCCAACTGCCGTCCGCCGTACGGTAGGTGTTGCGGGGCGCGTTGTTGGTGGAGCGGTTGCCGGTGCGGGGCTGCACATGGCCCAGCTGGTCGTACCAGGTCGGCTGCGGGCCGAGGACCGTGAGGATCGGCTCGATGATCGCCATGTCCACCACCTGGCCCTTGCCCGTCCGGTCACGGGCCGCGAGCGCCGTCATCACCGCGTACGCCGTCGCGAGCCCCGCGATCGAGTCGGCGAGGCCGAAGGGCGGCAGGGTCGGCGGCCCGTCCGGCTCGCCCGTGATCGCGGCGAAACCGCTCATCGCCTCCGCGAGGGTGCCGAAGCCGGGGCGGCGGGAGTACGGGCCGAACTGGCCGAAGCCCGTGACGCGGGTCAGGACGAGCCGGGGGTTCGCCGCGCTCAGCTCCTCCCAGCCCAGGTCCCACTTCTCCAACGTCCCCGGGCGGAAGTTCTCGACGACCACGTCTGCCGTGGCGGCCAGGCGCAGCAGGGTCTCGCGGCCGCCGGGCGTGGAGAGATCGAGCGTCATCGTGCGCTTGTTGCGGCCAAGGATCTTCCACCAGAGGCCGACGCCGTCCTTCGACGGGCCGTGCCCACGGGACGGATCTGGCTTTCGCGGATGCTCGACCTTGATGACCTCCGCGCCGAAGTCGCCGAGCATCGTGGCGGCGAGCGGGCCCGCGAAGAGCGTCGCCAGGTCGAGGACGCGGAGGCCGGTGAGGGGTGCCGGTGCCGGTGCCGTCATGACGTGGTGCCGTTCGTCCGGGAGCCGTTCGCCTGGGTGTCGATCTCGGAGCGGAACGGCATGGACGCCGACGCCCCCGGGCGCTGGACGGAGAGCGCGGCGGCCGACGACGCCCACGTGAGCGCGTCCTGCACGGAGCCGCCCTCGGCGAGGGCCACCGCGAGGGTGCCGACGAAGGTGTCGCCCGCGCCGGTGGTGTCCACGGCGGTGACGTGCGGGGCCTCCACCATGACCGGCTCGGCGCCTCTGGTCGCGTACAGGCTGCCGCGCGAGCCGAGCGTGATGACGACTTCGGGGACCTGGGAGAGGAGTGACCTGGCGGCGGCGTGCGGTTCGGTCAGGCCGGTGAGGGTGGCCGCCTCGTGCTCGTTCGGCACCAACAGGTCGATGGAGGCGAGGAGTTCGGAGGGCAGGGGCTGCGCGGGTGCGGGGGTGAGGACGGTGCGTACCCCGTGGCGGCGGGCGGCCTGTGCCGCGGCGAGCACCCCGTCGACCGGGATCTCCAGCTGGAGCAGGAGGGTGTCGGCCGAGGCGATCAGGCCCTCGTCGCCGGGGGCGAGCGCGGTGAGCGTGGCGTTGGCGCCGGGGATGACGACGATCGCGTTGCCGCCCTCGTCGTCGACCACGATGTGCGCGGTGCCGGTGGCCGCGGTGTCGACGGTGCGCAGCAGGTCGGTGTCGACACCGGAGTGTTCGAGCGCGGCGCGCAACTGGGTGCCGAAGGCGTCGGTGCCGACCGCGCCGATCATCGACACGGCGTCGGCGCCCGCGCGGGCCGCGGCGACGGCCTGGTTGGCGCCCTTGCCGCCGGGGAGCGTACGGAACTCGCGCCCGGTGACGGTCTCCCCGCGCTGCGGTGCCTTGGCGACGTACGCGACGAGGTCCATGTTCGTGCTGCCGAGCACGGCGATGTGGGTCATGGGTGGGGTCTCTCCTGGGCGAGTTCGGTGGTGAGGTCGGCGAGGGTGTCGAAGCCGGTACCGTCGAAGCCGGGGACGGAGCTGGCCAGGCGGTTCTTGAGCGGGGCGGTCCAGCGGTCAGGGAGCGAGTCGGGGTGCCCGGCGAGCAGGCCCGCGATCGAGCCCGCGGTCGCGCCGTTCGAGTCGGTGTCCCAGCCGCCGGATACCGCGCGCGTGATGGAGCCGGTGAAGTCGCCGTCGGCGTGGGTGAGGGCGGCGGACAGGAGGGCGGCGTTGGGGATGACGTGTACCCAGTGGTGGTGACCGTAGGCGGCGTGGAGGTCGTCCACGATGTGGTCGAAGTCCCTTGCTGTGCAGCCCAGTTGGATGCCGTAGTGGATCGCGCGGGACAGGCGTGAGTCCTGCGGTACGACGGTGAGGCCCGTGCGGAGGCAGTGGTGGACGTCTCCGGTGCCTGCCGCCGCCTCGGCGATGGTGGCCGCCGCGAACATCGCCCCGTACACGCCGTTGGCGGTGTGGCTGAGGGTCGCGTCGCGGCGGGCCTGGTCGGCGGCGGCCGTGGGTGCGCCCGGGTTCGTCCAGCCGTGGACGTCGGCGCGGATCAGGGCGCCGATCCATTCGCGGAAGGGGTTGTGGTGGGTGGCGGTGTGCGGGGGCTCGATGCCGTTGAGGAGGTTGCGGTAGGCGATGCGTTCCGCTGTGAAGGTGCGGGCCGCGGGGAGCTCGTCCAGCCAGAGCTTTGCCACGTCCGTGGTGGTGAAGGTTTTGCCGTGGCGTTGGAGGAGGCGGAGGTTGAGGAGGGGGTAGTTGAGGTCGTCGTCCTCCGGCATGCCGTCGATGTTCTCGGCGAGGGAGGTTTGCGCGGAGCGTTTGTTCCAGGGGTGGGCTTCCCTTAGCTCCGGGGGGAGGCCCCTTTCCGTGAACCAGGTGGTGAGGGGCCAGTTGCCGGTTGCTTTGGCCAGGCTTCTGATGGCGGCGAGGGGGAGCTTCTCTACTGGTTTGCCCAGTAGGCAGCCTGCTGCTCTGCCTAGCCAGGCGGCGTGTAGGCGGTGACATAGGGCTTCTTTTTCCCCAATCCCACCCCTTCCCGAAACCGCCTGCCGCGGGGGCTCGCTTTTCGGTGCGGGCGGGTGGGTGGCGTTGTGCCCACCCGTTCCGCCCTGCGGAACGCCTGCCCACAACGCGGGCGGCAGCTTGGACAGTTCGTCCATCAGCTGTTGCGCCAAGGCCCGTAGCTGGGGGGAGGGAGGTGTCGGGGAAGCGCCCGCTCTGGCTGGGGCCAAGTGGCCTCCCGCTGTCAGCCAGCGAGAACGTACGGAACGCACGTCCTTTCCCTCCTCCTCCGCCTGGCGGAGTTCGTGGCCCACCAAGTCCTCCGGCTGGACCCAGGTGAGGCGGATCATGGGGTGGCCGTCAGGGTCGCGTATGCCGTCTCGTGGGCGCGGCGGCGGCGTACGTCGCGGGTGAAGATCTCCTGGGTGACCTCCGTGAGCGTCGCCGCGGGGGCGTGCAGGTCCAGGCGGCTCGCCTCCTCGACCGTCTTCGACCACTCAGGCGGGGCGCCCGAGCCCAGCGCGCCCGCGATCGCGCCGCTCATCGTGGCGATGGAGTCGCAGTCGCGGCCGTAGTTGACCGAGCCGAGCACCGTGTGACGGTAGTCGCCGTCGCCCACCAGGAGCATGCCGAGCGCGATCGGCAGTTCCTCGATGGAGTGCAGGCGGGAGGGGCGGCGGGCCCCGAGTGACGGGGCGCGGTAGTCCTGGCCGACCGTGTCGAATGGGGTGACGGCGGTGCGCAGGGGGACGAGCGCGGACTCGAAGTCCCGGTGGTGGGAGGCGACTTCGGCCGCCGAGTCGATCGCGGCCCGTGTTCCGTCCTTCGCGAGGGAGAGTGCGGTGTCGATCACCGAGGTCGGTGTCGCGCCCGGCGCGCAGGCCGCCGCCACCGCCGCCGCGAAGACCGCGGCCGCCTCACGTCCGTACGAGGACTGGTGCGCGCCCGCGATGTCGAGGGCCTCGGCGTACGCGCCCTCCGGGTTCGCGGCGTTGACCAGGCCGACCGGTGCCATGTACATCGCGGCACCGCAGTTGACGATGTTCCCTGTGCCTGCCTCGCGCGGGTCGACGTGGCCGTAGTGGATGCGGGCGACGATCCACTTCTCGGCGAGGAAGAGCCGGTGCAGCGGGATGGCCTCCGTCTCCAGTTCCGGGATCCAGCGGGGGTTCGTCATGAGGTCGGGGACCAGATGGTCGGCGACCGCGTAGGCGTCCAAGTGGTCGCGGACGGCGGCGTACACGCGGATCAGCGCGTGCGTCATCAACGTGTCGTCGGTGACGTGTCCGTCACCCTTGTGGTACGGCGCGATGGGGCGGGCGGTGCGCCAGTGGTCGCCGTTCCAGGGGCCGACGATGCCGTGTACGCGACCGCCGTGCCGTTCGACGATCTGCTCGGGGGAGTAGCCCTCGACGGGGCCGCCCATGGCGTCGCCGACGGCTGCTCCGACCAGGCAGGCGGTGATGCGGTCAGGGAGATCCGGGCCCGTTGGTTCCATTGATGGCGTCATGCCGGAATTGTCCTCCCGGAGTGGTCAGTTCCGTGGCTGCCAGGTGCCCGGCGAGTTCCACCAGGTCGGTGCCCGCGAGACGGGGCAGCGCGCAGCCGGAGAGGGTGCGGCAGGCGTCGCGCCAGGCTTCGGGGATGACGGTGGCCGTGCCGAGCGCGCCGGTCAGCGCGCCGGTCAGGGCGGGGGCGGAGTCGGCGACGCGGGAGAGGCAGGCGGCGGATGGCACCGCGTCACGGATGCGGCCGCGGGCGGCGGTGGTCAGGGCGAGGGCGACCGGGACGGTCTCGGCGGCGGCGATGCCGTAGCTGTAGACGTGGTCGACGATCTGGTGCTCCAGGAGCGGGACGAGACCGAAGGCGCCGTCGTCCTCTGTCGTCTGGGTGCGGGCGAGCTTGACGGCGTGCCAGGCGTTGCGGCCGATCTCGGTGTGCTCGGGCAACTGGGCCAGGGCGGCGTCCACGGTCGCGTCGACGTCGGCGCCGCCGAGCGCCGCCGCGATCGCCGCGGCCATGGCGCGGGCACCGTGCACGCCGTCGCCGTCCTGGGTGTAGCGGGCGTCGAACTCGGCGAGGGCGGCGGCCTGTTCGGGGTCGCCCGGGTGGACGAGGGCGAGGACGCAGGCGCGTACGCAGGCGGCGTCGTCGAAGAAGTGGGGGTTGTCGTGGCCGGTGGCGGGCGGGCGCAGGCCGGTGGCGAGGTTGCCGAGGCCCGCGCGTACGGAGATGCGGGCGCGGAGGGGGAGTACGGCGGACTCGACTTCGGGGGCGCGGGCCGCTGCCGCGGCGATTTCTGCGGCGAGGGTGTTCCAGGCGAGGTCCAGGGCTGCGCGGACCCGGCGGTCCGGGGACAGCTTGGGGTCGAGCGTCCCGTCCGCTGCTCGGAGCAGTGATTCGGCGGTGAAGGCTGCCCATTCGGCGTCGTCGGAGGGGCCGAGGCGGAGGGGTTCCGGGGGTTGGTTGAGGGCGATGGGGACGGGGAGGGTGGTGGTGGCGTTCTGCTCGGCGAAGGTGTCCAGTTCGCGGGTGAGTCTTCGGGTCCACTCGGGCATGCGGGCTGCGCGATGTCTGGCCGCGGGCCAACCGGCGGCGTCGCCCGCCGCGAGCCCTAGGAGGAGGCCTTCGATGCGGGATCCGGTGCCCCAAGGCTGCGGGTGCCAGGGCCCTCCTGGCTGGCCGCCTTGCCGATCGGTACTCAGCATCGGGGCCTGCCCAGGCCCTACTTGCTGACCGCCTCGATCACCAGCACCCGGCATCGTGGGCTGTGCCCACCCTCCCCCACTCTCAACTCCGTTCGAGCGGGGGGACCCCCATCGCCCTGCGGAACGCCTGCCCACAGCCGGGACGGCTGTGTCCTCGCCGGGAGCCGCTGCGGGGTGAACGGGTGGGTGGGTGGGCGAGATCCGCCGCGAAGCGGCGGGCTTGTCGCCGGTCATGAGACCCCCCGGTCAGAAACAAGCAACTCCGCCACGTCCAGTACGTGGTGCCCCCGCATGGAAGGGAGACAGCTGCCCCGCACGGGGCCGATCGCCGCCGCCCACGGCAGGGGAATCGCCGAAACCCCGCAGGACGCGCCGGACAACGCTCCAGCCACAGCGGCAGTCGTATCCGCGTCCCGCCCCATGTTGACCGCGGTCAACACCGCGTCCGGGAAACGGCCGGAGGCCACCCCGTACGCCCCGAAGGCGAGCCCCACCGCCTCGGGGGCGAGGTCGGTCCACGGATAGCCGCCGATCACCACGGCGGAGCGCACCGCCCGCTCCCCCCGATGCGCCACCGCCACCGCCCGCCGCAGCGAACGGGACGTCCAGCAGTCCTCCGGGATGACGGACAGAGCGGCGTCCACCACGGCGTCCACCGGTTCACCGCCCATCGCGGCAGCGACCCCCGCGGCCACCGCCTGCCCACCGTAGATTCCCTCGCCGTCATGGCTGACGGAGCCGTCGATCGCGACGAGCCGGGCCGCTTCGGCGGGCCGCCCCGCGGCGAAGACCCCGAACGGGGCCGCCCGCATCGCGAGGCCGTCGCTCCACGCGTGCCGGTGCTGCGCCGAGATGGGCGCCGCGAGGCCGCGGCGCAGGTTCTCCAGCGTGCCGCGCTCGCTGAAGCCCGCGCCCCGGAAAGGGCCCTCGTCGAGGTCCGCGATCCACTCGTGCCAGGCCGCCTCGACGTGCGCGACGGTGAGCGCCGAGCCGTGCCGGGCCAGGAGGAGCCCGGAGAAGATCGCGTACTCGGTGTCGTCCGTGCCCGAGGGATGCTCGGCGACGTATCCGGTGATGCGTCCCCAACGGCGGCGGATCTCCGACGGCTTCATGTTCTCGGCGGGCGCGCCCAGCGCGTCGCCGACCGCGAGGCCGAGAAGCGCGCCGCGCGCCCGCTCTCCCAGCCCGATCACTCCGGTCGCCCGTGTCACACCGGTCGTCATGCTGTGCCTCCCTGGTGCCGAGACGTGTGGCTGTATCCCTGCCACGCGGTGGCCCCGACGCGAGCTCCGCGCCGCCGACATCACCCCTCCGACGCATGCGCTCACCGGTTCGAGGAACCCCCGTTCACATACGCACAAGCGCAGGTAAGTACGGCCTTCCTTGCTGGCGAGAGCGATTTTTCGCGCGTACTTTCGAGATCGTCCAAGCACTGAGGGGGCCCACCATGGCGATCATCGAGACCGAAGCGGCACTGCACGAGGCGCACCGCGACAACCACACCCACCGCGACGTCAACGGCGGCTGGCTGCGCCCCGCCGTCTTCGGCGCGATGGACGGCCTGGTGTCCAACCTGGCCCTGATGACCGGTGTCGCCGGTGGAGCCGTCTCGCAGCAGACCATCGTCGTCACGGGACTGGTCGGCCTCGCCGCGGGCGCCTTCTCCATGGCGGCCGGTGAGTACACCTCCGTCGCCTCGCAGCGTGAGCTCGTGCAGGCCGAACTCGACGTGGAGCGGCGGGAGTTGCGCAAGCACCCGGCGGACGAGGAGCGGGAGCTCGCCGCGCTGTACGTGTCGCGCGGCGTCGAGCCCGGCCTCGCCCGTGAGGTCGCCAGGCAGCTCTCCCAGGATCCCGAGCAGGCCCTGGAGATCCACGCGCGCGAGGAGCTCGGCATCGATCCCGGTGATCTGCCGTCCCCGGCCGTCGCCGCGGTCTCCTCCTTCGGCGCCTTCGCGCTCGGCGCCCTGCTTCCCGTACTGCCGTATCTGCTCGGCGCCGACACCTTCTGGCCCGCGCTGCTGCTCGCCCTGGTCGGGCTCTTCGCCTGCGGTGCCGTCGTGGCGAAGGTGACCGCGCGTTCCTGGTGGTTCAGCGGACTTCGGCAGCTCGCGCTCGGTGGCGCTGCGGCGGGTGTGACGTACGCCCTGGGCAGCCTGTTCGGTACCGCCGTAGGATGAACTCTTGCAGTCCTATGCGGGAGTCCGCATAAGTAGTCGTTACTCGGCGGTTTCGAGTCCTTAACCACCGGGCATGAGCCGTAAGCGCTGCGGGCAATGAGGCCTGTGCCGCTCTCGGGCCCTCGGTCAAGGATCTGTCCGCATCGGTCCCCTCCTTATCGCTCTCCACACTTATGAGCGGTGTCCACATGGTGGAATGAGCTATCCGCTTTTCGAGAAGCGTTCCATCATGTAACCTGCACGAAATTTCGCCTGGGCCAACGTCGTCCCTCGCTTTTTGCCTATGCCACGACGACGACGGGAGAGCCAATGCGTACGCACGCCTGGTCGCCCATGGACGGTCGCCCCGCCCCCCAGGGCATGTACGACCCCCGTAACGAACACGACGCCTGTGGTGTCGGGTTCGTGGCCACCCTCACCGGTGTAGCCAGCCATGAGCTGGTCGAACAGGCGCTGACCGTACTGCGCAATCTCGAACACCGTGGTGCCACCGGCTCCGAGCCGGACTCCGGCGACGGCGCCGGCATCCTGCTCCAGGTCCCGGACGCCTTCCTGCGCGAGGTCTCCGGCTTCGCGCTCCCCGAGGCCGGTGCGTACGCCGTCGGCATCGCCTTCCTGCCGGTCGACACGGCGGGCACGACCGACGCCGCCGTCTCACAGATCGAGACGATCGCTTCCGAGGAGGGCCTGACGGTCCTCGGCTGGCGCGACGTGCCCGTCGCCCCCGAGCTGCTCGGCTCCACCGCACGCTCGACGATGCCGGTCTTCCGGCAGATCTTCGTGGCCGACGGCGAGAGCTCCGGCGTCGCGCTCGACCGCAAGGCCTTCGTGCTGCGCAAGCGCGCCGAGCGTGAGGCAGGGACGTACTTCCCCTCGCTCTCCGCCCGGACCATCGTCTACAAGGGCATGCTGACCACCGGCCAGCTGGAGCCGTTCTTCCCCGACCTGTCCGACCGCCGTTTCGCCACGGCCGTCGCGCTCGTCCACTCGCGCTTCTCCACGAACACGTTCCCGAGCTGGCCGCTCGCGCACCCGTACCGCTTCGTCGCGCACAACGGCGAGATCAACACGGTCAAGGGCAACCGGAACTGGATGCGGGCGCGTGAGTCGCAGCTCGCCTCCGGCCTGTTCGCCTCCGCCAACGAGGCCAGCACCGACAAGCTCGACCGCGTCTTCCCCATCTGTACGCCGGACGCGTCCGACTCGGCGTCCTTCGACGAGGTGCTGGAACTCCTCCATCTCGGTGGACGTTCGCTTCCGCACTCGGTCCTGATGATGATCCCCGAGGCGTGGGAGAACCACGGCTCGATGGACCCGGCCCGCCGCGCCTTCTACCAGTACCACTCCACGATGATGGAGCCCTGGGACGGACCGGCCTGTGTCACCTTCACCGACGGCACCCAGGTCGGCGCCGTTCTCGACCGCAACGGTCTGCGTCCAGGCCGCTACTGGGTCACCGACGACGGTCTCGTCGTCCTCGGCTCCGAGGTCGGCGTCCTGGACATCGACCCCGCGAAGGTCGTCCGCAAGGGCCGCCTCCAGCCCGGCAAGATGTTCCTCGTCGACACCGCCGAGCACCGCATCGTCGAGGACGACGAGATCAAGGCCGCCCTCGCCGCCGAGAAGCCGTACGAGGAGTGGCTGGAAGCGGGCGAGATCGAGCTCTCCGATCTGCCCGAGCGCGAGCACATCGTGCACACGCACGCCTCCGTCACGCGCCGCCAGCAGACCTTCGGCTACACCGAGGAAGAGCTGCGCATCATCCTCGCGCCGATGGCCAAGACCGGCGGCGAGCCGCTCGGCTCCATGGGCACGGACACCCCGATCGCGGCACTCTCCGAGCGCCCGCGGCTGATCTTCGACTACTTCACGCAGCTGTTCGCGCAGGTCACCAACCCGCCGCTGGACGCCATCCGTGAAGAGCTCGTCACCTCGCTGCACTCCTCGCTCGGCCCGCAGGGCAACATCCTGGAGCCGACCGCCGCGACCTGTCGCAGCGTCACGCTGCCCTTCCCGGTGATCGACAACGACGAGCTCGCCAAGCTCATCCACATCAACGCCGACGGCGACATGCCCGGCATGACGGCCGCGACCCTCTCCGGCCTCTACCGCGTCAGCGGCGGCGGCGACGCCCTCGCCGCCCGCATCGAGGAGATCTGCTCCGAGGCCGACGCCGCCATAGAGGCCGGCGCCCGCCTGATCGTGCTCTCCGACCGGCACTCCGACGCCGAGCACGCGCCGATCCCCTCGCTGCTGCTCACCGCGGCCGTCCACCACCACCTCATCCGTACGAAGCAGCGCACCCAGGTGGGCCTGCTCGTCGAGGCGGGCGACGTCCGCGAGGTCCACCACGTGGCCCTCCTCATCGGCTACGGCGCCGCGGCCGTCAACCCGTACCTCGCCATGGAGTCGGTGGAGGACCTGGTCCGCGCAGGGACGTTCCTGCCCGGCATGGAAGCCGAACAGGCCATCCGGAACCTGATCTACGCGCTCGGCAAGGGCGTCCTGAAGGTCATGTCCAAGATGGGCATCTCGACCGTCGCCTCCTACCGGGGCGCGCAGGTCTTCGAGGCCGTCGGCCTCCAGGAGAACTTCGTCGCGAAGTACTTCGTCGGTACGACGTCCAAGATCGGCGGAGTCGGCATCGACGTCGTCGCGCAGGAGGTCGCCGCCCGGCACGCCAAGGCGTACCCCGCATCCGGCGTCCCCTCGGCGCACCGCGCGCTCGACATAGGCGGTGAGTACCAGTGGCGCCGCGAGGGCGAGCCGCACCTCTTCGACCCGGAGACGGTCTTCCGCCTGCAGCACTCCACGCGCAACCGCCGCTACGACATCTTCAAGAAGTACACGGACCGCGTGAACGAGCAGTCCGAGCGCCTCATGACGCTGCGCGGCCTGTTCAACCTGAAGTCGGACCGCCCCTCGATCTCCATCGACGAGGTCGAGTCGGCCGCCGACATCGTCAAGCGGTTCTCGACCGGCGCCATGTCGTACGGCTCGATCTCCCGCGAGGCGCACGAGACCCTCGCCATCGCCATGAACCAGCTGGGCGGCAAGTCCAACACCGGTGAGGGCGGCGAGGACGCGGACCGCCTGTACGACCCGGCCCGCCGCTCGTCCATCAAGCAGGTCGCCTCCGGCCGCTTCGGTGTGACCTCCGAGTACCTGGTCAACGCGGACGACATCCAGATCAAGATGGCCCAGGGCGCCAAGCCCGGCGAGGGCGGCCAGCTGCCAGGACACAAGGTCTACCCGTGGGTCGCCAAGACGCGTCACTCGACGCCGGGCGTGGGCCTCATCTCCCCGCCGCCGCACCACGACATCTACTCGATCGAGGACCTGGCCCAGCTGATCCACGACCTGAAGAACGCGAACCCGCAGGCGCGGATTCACGTGAAGCTGGTCTCCGAGGTCGGCGTCGGCACGGTCGCCGCGGGTGTCTCCAAGGCGCACGCCGATGTCGTGCTCATCTCGGGCCACGACGGCGGTACGGGCGCCTCGCCTCTGACTTCTTTGAAGCACGCGGGCGGTCCCTGGGAGCTCGGCCTCGCCGAGACCCAGCAGACGCTGCTGCTCAACGGCCTGCGCGACCGCATCGTCGTCCAGACCGACGGTCAGCTGAAGACCGGCCGTGACGTCGTCATCGCCGCGCTGCTCGGCGCCGAGGAGTTCGGTTTCGCGACCGCGCCGCTCGTCGTCTCCGGCTGCGTCATGATGCGCGTCTGCCACCTGGACACCTGCCCGGTCGGCATCGCCACGCAGAACCCGGCGCTGCGCGAGCGCTTCACCGGCAAGGCCGAGTACATCGTCAACTTCTTCGAGTTCATCGCCGAAGAGGTCCGCGAGATCCTCGCCGAGCTGGGCTTCCGCACCATCGAGGAGGCCGTCGGCCACGCCGAACTCCTCGACACCGAGCGCGCCGTGAAGCACTGGAAGGCGCAGGGCCTCGACCTGGAGCCCCTCTTCCACGTGCCGTCGCTGCCCGGCGGCGCCGTGCGCCACCAGATCGCCGCCCAGGACCACGGCCTGGAGAAGGCGCTCGACAACGAGCTGATCAAGCTCGCAGCCGACGCGCTCTCCGCCGCCGGCGCGACCGACGCCCAGCCGGTCCGCGCGCAGGTCGCGATCCGCAACATCAACCGCACGGTCGGCACCATGCTCGGCCACGAGGTGACGAAGAAGTTCGGCGGCGCGGGCCTGCCCGACGACACCATCGACATCACCTTCACGGGCTCGGCGGGCCAGTCGTTCGGCGCGTTCGTGCCGCGCGGCGTGACCCTCCGTCTTGAGGGCGACGCCAACGACTACGTCGGCAAGGGCCTCTCGGGCGGCCGGATCATCGTCCGCCCGGACCGCGGCGCCGACCACCTCGCCGAGTACTCGACGATCGCGGGCAACACCATCGCGTACGGCGCGACGGGTGGCGAGCTGTTCCTCCGTGGCCGCACGGGCGAGCGGTTCTGCGTCCGCAACTCCGGTGCGACGGTCGTGTCCGAGGGTGTGGGCGACCACGGCTGCGAGTACATGACCGGCGGCCACGCGGTGGTCCTCGGCGAGACGGGCCGCAACTTCGCGGCCGGTATGTCGGGCGGTATCGCGTACGTCATCGACCTCGACCGGGACAACGTCAACCCCGGCAACCTCGGCGCCGTAGAGGCCCTGGACGACTCCGACAAGAAGTGGCTGCACGACGTCGTGCGCCGCCACCAGGAGGAGACCGGGTCGACCGTCGCCGAGAAGCTGCTCGCCGAGTGGGACACCGCCGTGGAGCGCTTCAGCAGGATCATCCCCAGCACGTACAAGGCAGTGCTCGCCGCCAAGGACGCCGCCGAGCGAGCCGGTCTCTCCGAGACCGAGATCACCGAGAAGATGATGGAGGCGGCGACCAATGGCTGATCCCAAGGGCTTTTTGAACCACGGCCGCGAGGTCGCGAAGACCCGCCCGGTCGGCGAGCGCGTCCAGGACTGGAACGAGGTCTACGTTCCGGGCTCCCTCCTCCCGATCATCTCCAAGCAGGCGTCGCGCTGCATGGACTGCGGCATCCCGTTCTGCCACCAGGGCTGTCCGCTGGGCAACCTGATCCCGGAGTGGAACGACTTCGCGTACCGCGAGGACTGGTCGGCCGCCTCCGAGCGGCTGCACGCCACGAACAACTTCCCGGAGTTCACCGGACGCCTGTGCCCGGCGCCCTGTGAGTCGGCGTGCGTGCTCGGCATCAACCAGCCCGCCGTCACCATCAAGAACGTCGAAGTCTCGATCATCGACAAGGCGTGGGACGCGAACGACGTCAAGCCGCAGGCGCCCGAGCGGCTCTCCGGCAAGACCGTCGCGGTCATCGGCTCGGGCCCGGCGGGCCTGGCCGCCGCCCAGCAGCTGACGCGGGCGGGCCACACGGTCGCCGTGTACGAGCGCGCCGACCGCATCGGCGGCCTCCTGCGCTACGGCATCCCCGAGTTCAAGATGGAGAAGCGCCACATCAACCGCCGCATCGAGCAGATGCGCGCGGAGGGCACCAAGTTCCGTACGGGCGTGGAGATCGGCCGCGACATCGACGCGGCGAAGCTGCGCAAGCGCTACGACGCGGTGGTCATCGCCGCGGGCGCCACGATGGCACGCGATCTCCCGGTCCCCGGCCGTGAGCTCAAGGGTGTCTACCAGGCGATGGAGTACCTGCCCCTGGCCAACAAGGTCCAGGAGGGCGACTACGTCACCACTCCGGTCTCGGCCGAGGGCAAGCACGTGGTCGTGATCGGCGGCGGCGACACCGGCGCGGACTGCGTGGGCACGGCGCACCGCCAGGGCGCGGCTTCCGTGACGCAGCTGGAGATCATGCCGCGTCCGGGCGAGGAGCGGAACCCGAACCAGCCGTGGCCGACCTTCCCCATGCTCTACAAGGTGACCTCCGCGCACGAGGAGGGCGGCGAGCGGGTCTACTCCGTCTCGACCACGCACTTCGAGGGCGACGAGGACGGGAACGTGCAGTTCCTGCACCTCATCGAGGTCGAGTTCATCGACGGCAAGCTGACCCAGAAGCCGGGTACGGAGCGCAAGATCCCCGCCCAGCTGGTGACGCTCGCCATGGGCTTCACGGGTACGGACCGCGAGAACGGCCTGGTGGACCAGTTCTCCCTGGAGCTGGACGAGCGGGGGAACGTCGCGCGTGACGCGGAGTTCCACACGAACGTGCCCGGCGTCTTCGTGGCGGGTGACGCGGGCCGCGGCCAGTCGCTCATCGTCTGGGCGATCGCCGAGGGCCGTTCCGCTGCGAAGGGCGTGGACCGCTTCCTCACCGGGGCGAGCGACCTTCCCTCCCCGATCCGCCCGACGGACCGTTCCCTGATGGTCTAGTACGCCCCCTCAGTACGTCCCGTACAACGGCGTACGGAACTGATGCGGCGCCCGCCTTGTCCCCGACCGGACTTGGGTGGGCGTCGTGGCGTTTACAAGCCGCCGCTTCGCGGCGATCTTTCCCGCCCACCCACCCGATTACCCCGCAGGGCAATCGGGTGGGTGGGCGGGGAGTATCCGCCGCGCAGCGGCGGCCGGTCAGGGCCCCGGCCCCCGGGAATTCCGTTGCAGCGAGTGCAACGCGCATTGCTTGCAACGCAAATCACGTTTCGGCCCCGCTAGCCGAATGGGTCTAGACCGCGCGCTGAGCGTGCGACCACAATCGCTCCCACAACGGATCGGCGCAGTTACAGCACGTACCCATGAGGGGGCCGGTATGAAGCGACGGGTCATCGCGGCAGGTATCGCCATGACGCTCGGACTGACCGCGACGGCATGCGGCAGCGATGACGGGAGCGACGGCGGCGACAAGGCGACCGACGGCAAGGGCAAGACCCTCACCGTGTGGATCATGGAGGGGACCAACCCCGACGCCAGGCCCTTCTTCAAGGAGGCCGGGAAGGCGTTCGAGAAGAAGACCGGCGCCAAGATCCACGTCGAGTACCAGCAGTGGGCCACCGCTCAGAAGAAGTTCACCACCGCCATCGAGGGCGGCGAGGACCAGGTCCCGGACGTGGCCGAGGTCGGCACGACCTGGGTGCCGCAGTTCGCCGAGACCGGCGCCCTCGTCGACGTCACCGATGACGTGAAGAAGTCGGGGCTCAACGACGACCTCGTCGAGGGCCTCAAGGACGCGGGCACGCTCGACGGCAAGCAGTACGGTATGCCCTGGTACGCGGGCGTACGCAGCATCGTCTACCGCAAGGACATCTTCGAGAAGCACAAGCTGAAGGCCCCGACCAACTGGCAGGAGCTCAAGGCCGCCGCCAAGACGCTGAAGGCCAAGGAGCCCGGGATGATCCCCTTCCCGGTCGCCGGCGGCGCCGAGATGTTCGCGACCCCCTTCATCTGGGGCGCCGGAGGCGAACTCGCCACCGAGCAGGGCGGCAAGTGGAAGTCCGCCATCAACTCCCCCGAGGCGGTCAAGGGGATCGAGTACTACACCGGGCTCGCCACCAAGGACAAGGTCTCCCCGGCCAAGGTCAACACCTGGACGGAGAAGGAGGTCGGCGACGCCTGGAACAAGAGCCAGATCTCCATGGCCGTCGGCGGCAACTGGACCCCGAAGGCCATCGTCGACGCCAACCCCGACCTCAAGGGCAAGCTCGCCGCCGTGCCGATCCCGGGCCAGGACGGCGGCATGAGCAAGTCCTTCCTCGGCGGTTCCTACCTGTCCACGTTCAACACGGACAAGAAGGACCTCGCCTGGGAGTTCGTGAAGATGCTGACCACGGGTGACTTCGCGGCCAAGTGGGCCGCCGAGACCAACTACTTCCCGGGTCAGAACTCCGAGCTGAAGAAGATCGAGGCCAAGAAGGACCCGCTGGTCGAGCCGTTCGCCAAGCAGATGCTGGAGGCCGGCGCGACCGTCCCCAAGACCAAGGCGTACGGCGAGATCCAGGCATCGAAGGTCATTCCCGGCATGGTGCAGTCCATCCTGACCGGGAAGTCCTCCGTCCAGGAAGCGGCGGACAAGGCCGCCAAGGACATGGACGCGATCTTCGCCAAGGACAAGTAGGCGAGGGCGAGTCGGCACCGTGAAAGAAACGTTCGTCAGCGACGGGCCGAAGGAAGGCGCCGAGGCCCGTCGCCCCGCGGCCCCCCGACCGGAACACGAAGCGGCCCTCCGCAAGAAGAAGCTGGTCGGTCTCACCCGGCCGTGGCTCCTCCTCGCACCGTCCCTCCTGGTCCTCGCGGGCCTGCTGCTCTGGCCGCTGATCCAGGTCGGCAAGCTCTCGATGCAGGACTACGCCGTCAAGTTCGGCGGCGGAGTGGGCACGTACACCGGATTCGACCACTACACCGACCTGCTCGGCAGCGGACTCCTGTGGAAGACGGTCCTGCCCAACACGGCGTTCTTCGCGATCGCCTGCGTCGGCCTCACCGTCGCGCTCGGCACGCTCGTCGCGCTGCTGCTCAACCGCCTCGGCCCCACCTGGCGGCTCATCTGCTCCATCGCGATCCTCGCGGCGTGGGCGATGCCCGCCGTCACCGGGACGTACGTCTGGATCTGGCTCTTCCAGCCGCAGGACGGCATGGTCAGCCAGATCGCGGGCTCGATGGGGCTCATCGATCCCGAGACCACCAACTGGTTCACCGAGCGCGGGCCGTTCTACGCGATCGCGACCCTGAACGTCGTCCACCACGGCTTCCCGTTCGTCGCCATCACCGTCCTCGCGGGCCTGATGACGATCCCCAAGGAGCTCTACGAAGCGGGGGAGCTGGACGGCGCCAACGCCTGGCAGCGGTTCTGGAAGATCACGGTGCCGACGATCAAGCCCGTCTTCCTCGTGGTGACCATCCTCTCCACCATCTGGGACTTCAAGGTCTTCACCCAGATCTATCTGATGCCGGGCGGCGACGGCGCCAACGAAGAGGTCTACAACCTCGGCGTCTTCTCCTACATCCAGGCGTTCGCCAAGAACGACTACGGCACCGGCGCGGCGGCAGCGGTCCTGCTGACCCTGCTGCTCCTCGCCATCACCATCGTCTACATCCGCACGCTGTTCCGGCAGGGGGAGGAGGACCTGTGAGCGCACGCCGCACCACACCCGCCGCACGCATCGGGCTGCCCGTCGCGGTCGCCGCGCTGCTGCTCTTCACGCTCTTCCCCGTGTACTGGATGATCTCCACGGCACTCGACCCGAAAGCCGTCACGCGGGGTTCGGACGTGCTGCCGAGCGGCATCAGCTTCGAGCACTTCACCTACGTGTTCGAGAAGGGCAACTTCGGCACCTACCTGCTGAACTCGGCGCTCGTCGGCTTCGGCACGATCCTCGCCGCCGGAGTGCTCTCGCTCTTCGCGGCGATCGCGGTGGCCCGCTTCAAGTTCCGCTTCCGCACCTCCGTACTGATCATGGTCCTGATAGTGCAGATGGTGCCGCTCGAGGCGCTCGTCATCCCGCTCTTCATCCAGATGCGGGACTACGACATGCTCAACTCGCTGCTCGGCCTGACGATCGTCTACGTCGCGCTCTCGCTGCCCTTCGCGATCTGGACCCTGCGCGGCTTCGTCCAGACCGTGCCGAAGGAGGTCGAGGAGGCCGCGTACATCGACGGGGCGTCCTGGTTCCGGATGTTCCGTTCGGTGCTGCTTCCGCTGGTGGCGCCCGGACTCGTCGCGACCTCGATCTTCGCCTTCATCACGGCGTGGAACGAGTTCGTCTTCGCGTACACCTTCATGAAGGGCAGCGACAAGTACACGGCCGCCGTGGGCATTTACCAGTTCTTCGGTGAGAACTCCACGGCCTGGGGCCCGGTCATGGCCAGCTCCACGCTGGTCACCGTGCCGGTGATGATCTTCTTCGTGATCGTGCACCGGAAGCTGGGCTCGGGCCTGGCGGCGGGAGCGGTGAAGGGCTGAGTGGCCGGGGGACGTTCAGGGTTACGGAACCTTGAACGTCTCCCCGTACACCTTCCACGTCAGCGGCGTCTTCAGGTCCAGATTGCCGTCGTAGAGGAACTGGCGCTGGGCCGTCTCCACGCGGGACGTGTCGCGGTGGGCCTTCTTCTCCTTCATCACCTTGGTGCGGACGTCGAGGAAGATGTCGAGGTACGCCTTCTCCTTGCCGCCCTGCGCGGGCGTGTTCGCCTCGTTCAGGGCGGCCTCGCGCAGGCCGTAGAAGCCGCGCGGGCCCGTGCCGGGGCCGTGCAGGACCATCGCGTCGTAATAGATGAACTGGCCGAGCGTGCCGAGCCCGTCGAGCTTGGCCAGGCGCACCGCCGGATCGAAGTAGACGCCGTCGCGTGTCCTGTCCTGCGCCTTTTGGAACGCGGGCTTCGCGGCCTCCGCCTTCCAGGCCTTGGTGAAGCCGGGGTCCAAGCCCTCGTGCGAGTCGCTGCCGTCGACCTTGCGCAGGGCGGGCAGATAGCGGGCGAGGCCGTTGTCCGGGTGGTCCTTCGTGTAGCGCTCGACGAGGGTCAGCAGGTCGTGGGTGCCGGTGCAGAAGCCGATGATGCCCGCGGTGTAGCCGTTCCCGTCGCCGATGTCCTCGATGTAGCCGTACTGACCGCGCCAGTCCAGCGTGGAGTTCTCCGCGCTCGTCACGAGCTTCTGGGCCAGCTCCTTCTTGGCGGGCGCCGCGAGGCCCGGGGGAAGGTCCGCGATCAGCTCGTCGTCGGCCTTGATCTCGGCCGCCGACTTGTCCTCGTCGTACGGACGCTGGGTGCCGGGCACCTTCTGACCGGCTCCGGCGACATCGCTGTCGGAGTCCCCGCCCAGGAGGTACACGGCGACCGTGGCGACCGGGGCGACGGCGAGAAGGAGGAGGCCTGCGCGTTTCATTCGCACAAGATTACGTGCGGTTTCGCGGTAGCGCGCCTTCCGGATCCCGCTCTATTGACTAATAGTCAATTTCACACCAGTCTCGGGAGCCGTACGGAGCCGTACCCGGCCATGGGAGGCCCTATGAGCACCGAAGCGCGGGAGCAGCTGAGCAAGGAGCTGCGGGACGAACCACCGGAATCCTTCGGGCAGTTGACGCCCGAGCAGTCGGCTCTGCTGGCCGACGCGCTGAAGCGGGAACGCGAGAGCCGCGCTTCGGGCTTGAACGAAGCCGCTGAGGAGGCGCTGAAACTGGTGCCTGCGTTGGCCAGGGGCCCGGTACGCCGGATTCTCTTCCGATAGATCCGATAGATCCGATAGGGAGGGGCAGGCCATGGACAAGTTGCGGAGCAGGGCGGAGACCCTGAAGATCGCGCGATTGCTGGACGTGGAGCCGGATCAGCTCGCCTTCCTCGCGGCACTCCCCGTCGAGGACGTACGCCGCTTCCGCGAGCAATGCGTCGCGGCGCTCTTCGACCGTACGCCCGAGATGCTGGACCGGATCGCGTCCGCGACGAAGCTGGTGCCGGCCGGGGTCGCGGCAGCGATCTCGCAGAAGGCGCTGGGACCGCGGCTCGCCGCCGGGGTCGCCGGGCGCCTCGAACCGGCGCGGGCCGCGGACATCATCGAGAAGCTGCCGGTGTCGTTCACGGCGGAGTCCTGCGGGCATCTCGACCCGCGAAGGATCAAGGGCATCGTCGAACGGCTCGACGAGGGCCTGGTGGTGCGGATCGCGGTGGCACTGGCCGAGCGGGGCGACTACCTGACGATGGGCCGCTTCGTCGGCTACCTGCCGGACTCGGCGCTGCGGCGGATCCTGCCGCAGGTGGACGACGCGGCTGTCCTGCGGACGGGGTTCGCGATCGACCTGCCGGAGCGGCTGGGCCAGATCATCGACCTGATGGGCCCGGAGCGGCTCGCGTCGGTCATCGCATCCGCCTCGGGGTCGGCGTCGGGGGAGGGATTGTGGCCGGAGGCGCTGGCCGTGGCCGGGATGGTGACGGGGGAGCAGCGGGGGCGTATCGCGTCGCTCGCCGCGGCGCGGCCGCAGGAGCAGTTGGACTCCCTGGTCGTGACGGTGAGCGAGCAGGATCTGTGGGAGTCGCTGCTGCCGCTGGTCGCTCTGCTGGGGGAGGAGGAGCGGCGGGCGGTCGCGGTGCTTCCTTCCCTGCGGGATGCGGGGGTGCTGGGTGGGGTTGTGCGGGCGGTTGTCGCGACTGGGCTTTGGGCGGAGTTCCTGCCGCTCGTGGAGGTGCTGCCGGAGGAGTCCCGCAAGGTTGTCGCTGACGCTGCCGGGGCGTTGCCCGCGTCTGACTTGGACGCGCTTGCCCTGGAGGTGGACAAGCGGGACCTGTGGGAGCTGGTGATGCCGCTGGTCGAGTTGATGGACGATGAGGCTAAGACGCGGATCTTTGAGTTGCCGGCGTTTCGGGAGCAGGTGGGGTAGGGCGGTTCCTTTCCCCAACCCCGCCCCTTCCCGAAAACCCGCTCTGGCGCGGGGGCCTTGGTGGGCCTCATCACCGGCTCCGCCGAGTTCGTCCTCAAACGCCGGACGGGCTGAGTGGTTTCAGCCCCTCCGGCGTTTGAGGAGCGGGGTCTGGGGCGGAGCCCCAGTTTCGGGAAGGGGTGGGATTGGGGAGAGCCCCGCAGGGACCGCCCTACCCCGCCGTCGACCCCCCGTCCACCGCGAACTCCGCCCCCGTGACGTACGACGACGCCTCCGACGCAAGGAAGAGGACCAGCTCCCCGACCTCCTCGGGGCGGCCCATCCGCCCCAGCGGCAGATGGGACCAGTCCCGCCCCGCGGAGGCCGAGGAGATCATCGGGGTGTCGATCGCCCCGGGGTGAACGGAGTTGACCCGCACCCCGTACTCCGCGAGGTCCAGCGCCGAGGAACGAGTCAGCCCCCGCAATCCGAACTTCGTCGAGCCGTACGCCGCGTGCCCCCGTATCCCCACCAGACCCGCCGTCGACGAGACGTTGACGATCGAGCCCCCGCCCACCTCCCGCAACGCGGGCAGCACCGCCTGGATGCCCAGGAACGGACCCAGCAGATTGACCCGGATCAGCGCCTCGAAGTTCTCGTACGTCTCCTCCTCCACGGACGCCGTCCGCCACAGCGCGGCGTTGTTCACGAGCGCGTCCAGACGGCCGAAGGCCTCCACCCCGGCCGCCACGGCCGACGCCCAGCTCTCCGCGTCCGTGACGTCATGGCGTACGAAAAGGCCTTGTTCGCCAAGGGATTTGGCGACCCCCCGTCCCTCCTCCTCCCGGACATCCGTCACCACGACCCGCGCCCCCGCCTCCGCGAACAGCCGCGCCTCGGCGGCCCCCTGCCCACGGCCCGCGCCGGTGATCAGTACCGTCTTGCCCTCAAGCCCGTAAGAGATCACGTCACCGCCAAGAGTGGACAGGAGCCAGGAAAATGGGGCCGCAGATGGGACCGGCGATCAGCCTGAGCAAGGTGGAAGAGGCGGCGCCCGCCCTCGTCAGCCTCTACAAGAGCGCGGGCGTCAGCCTCCGCAAGCACGGCCTGGACGGCCAACGAGCCGCGGTCTACCTCGTCGTCGACTACTCCGGCTCCATGAAGCCGTACTACAAGGACGGCACCGTCCAGGCCCTCGCCGACCGAGTCCTCGGCCTGTCCGCGCACTTCGACGACGACGGCACCGTGCCCACGGTCTTCTTCTCCACGGACGTCGACGCCGTCACGGAGATCGCCATCGACCGTCACCACGGTCGGATCGACGAGATCGTCGCCGGGCTCGGCCACATGGGCAAGACCAGCTACCACCTGGCGATGGACGCCGTGATCGACCACTACGTGGACAGCGGTTCCACCGCGCCCGCTCTGGTCGTCTTCCAGACCGACGGCGGCCCCATCAACAAGCTCGCCGCAGAGCGGTATCTGTGCAAGGCGTCGAAGCTGCCGCTGTTCTGGCAGTTCATCGGCTTCGGCGACGCGAAGAGCAAGCAGTTCGACTACCTCCGCAAGCTCGACGAACTGGCCGTCCCGGCCAAGCGCGCCGTCGACAACGCGGGCTTCTTCCACGCGGGCCACGACCCCCGGGCCGTCCCGGACGACCGCCTGTACGACCAGCTGGTGGGCGAGTTCCCGACCTGGCTGGCGGCGGCGCGGGCGCAGGGGATCGTGGCCGGCTGAACTAATCGACCATCCGCTACTAGTCGACCATCCGCTCCCGCAGCGCGAGAATCGTCCGCGTATCAAGCCCGAGTCCCTTCGTCAGATAGCCGCTGAGGCTCCCGTACTCCTTCTTCACCTCGGTCAGGGCCGCCTCCAGATAGCCGGTGCGGACCTCCTGGAGCGGGATCAGGAGATCGGGGTTCTGCATCAGGCCGCCCTGCTTCAAGCCCTCGCGGACCTTCGCGTCGTACGCGGCCCGGTAGGTGTTGGACGCCAGGAAGTCCCGTACGGCGGTCTGCTCGGGGACTCCGACCGCGCGCAGCAGCAGATAACTGGTCCAGCCGGTGCGGTCCTTGCCTGCCGTGCAGTGGTAGAGCAGCGGTGATGCCTTGCTGCCCTGGGCGATGTCGCGCAGGGTCGCCGCGAACTGCGCGCGGTTGGCGCCGTCGGAGACGAAGGTGCGGTAGACGTCGCGCATGAAGGCGTCCGCCTTGCCGTTGCCCAGCATCTCCTCCTGCTTGACCGGGTCCCTGGAGCCGATCACGGTCATCAGCGTCGTGAAGAGGCCGTTGTCGCTGACCGGCCGGGACGTCGGGGCGAGCCCGGCGGGCAGCCGGTCGGGTCCGTCGTACTTGACCTCGGCGGGCACCCGGAAGTCGACGACCTTTTTCAGGCGGAGCCCGGCGAGGGTGGCGACATCGGCGTCGGTGAGCTTCGCGAGGGCATCGGCGCGGAAGACCTGGCCGTAGCGGACCCGTTCGCCGTCGTAGGTGCGGTAGCCGCCCAGGTCTCTTACGTTGACGGCGCCTTGGAGAGGTATCTGGCGTACGCCGTCGGACGCGAGGCGGGAGGGGTCGCGCGGCGCGTGCTGTGCCGTGCCGCGCTCAGGTGCGGTGGGTCCGGCGTGCGCCGCCCAGGCGGGCAGGGTGCCCAGGGCGAGCGCGGAGACCGCGACTCCGACTGCTGTACGTGTTCGGGTGATGCGCATTGGGCCGCCTTCCTCGGTAGCGGTCGCCATGGCCACTCGTCGCTCAACCAAGCGATTGTTTGGTTGAAGGTAGCGGGGTGCCCTGACAGGAGGAAGGTGCGTGCGGCGGGTATCTCACCCGGCGTCCAGGCCCGGCGGTGCGGCGACGTACCGGCTCGGCGTGCGGCGAGTGGAGTAGCGGGGTCCGCGGCGTCCCGTGCGGCTGGTGGGGACCCGGAAACGCGGGTTCCCTCGTCCGTGTTAGGCTTATGCGTCGCAGTTTTGGTACCCATGAACTTTATGTGCGCCTGACGGGAATGCTCCGAGGGCGCATTATTGTTTTTTTCCGGTCTCTCCGGGATGGGGGTCATTGCAGCGCTTGGAATCCACAATTCCGTGGTTTTCCTTACTCTGCCCCTGTTGAGGAGATTGACATGGCAACTGGCACCGTTAAGTGGTTCAACGCTGAAAAGGGCTTCGGCTTCATCGAGCAGGACGGCGGCGGCCCCGACGTCTTCGCCCACTACTCGAACATCGCGTCCTCGGGCTTCCGTGAGCTCCTCGAGGGCCAGAAGGTCTCCTTCGACGTCACGCAGGGCCAGAAGGGCCTGCAGGCCGAGAACATCGTTCCCGCCTGATCGTCGTAGCACGCGAACCTCATAGCCGGGGCCCGCACCAGAAAGGTGCGGGTCCCGGCTTGTGCTGTCACCAGGTCCAGGAAGGCATTTCCGTATGAATCGCTCCGAACGCCCTGCGCGTCCTGCCCGCAGGCGCTCCACGAACGCACGCGGAAAGGCCCCGGTGGCCGGCGGCGGCCAGGCGAAGGGCGCCGCGAAGAAGCCGGGCCGCGCCAAGCCGAGGCCCGTCGGCGGCGAATTCGCGCTGCCCGAGAGCATTGAGCCCGCGCTGCCCGCGGTCGAGGCGTTCGCCGACCTGGACATGCCCGAGGCCCTCCTGAAGACGCTGGCCGCGCAGGGCGTCACCGAGCCCTTCCCGATCCAGGCAGCCACGCTTCCCAACTCCCTCGCGGGCCGCGACATCCTGGGCCGTGGCCGCACCGGCTCCGGCAAGACCCTCGCCTTCGGCCTCGCGCTCCTCGCCCGCACCGCCGGGCGCCGCGCCGAGCCGCGCTCTCCCCTCGCCCTGGTCCTGGTCCCCACGCGTGAGCTCGCGCAGCAGGTCACGGACGCGCTGACGCCGTACGCGACGTCCGTGAACCTCCGTATGTCGACGGTCGTCGGCGGCCTCTCCATCACCAAGCAGGCGGGGACGCTGCGCCGCGGCGCCGAGATCATGGTGGCGACCCCCGGGCGTCTCAAGGACCTCATCGAGCGCGGCGACGCCGACCTCTCGCAGGTGCGGACGACGGTCCTCGACGAGGCCGACCAGATGGCCGACATGGGCTTCATGCCGCAGGTCACCGCGCTTCTGAAGCAGGTGGAGCAGGGCGGCCAGACGATGCTCTTCTCCGCGACGCTCGACAAGAACATCGACCGCCTGGTCCGGATGTTCCTCACCGACCCGGTGGTGCACTCGGTCGACCCGTCCGCGGGCGCGGTCACGACGATGGAACACCACGTTCTGTACGTCGCCGACGAGACCGACAAGAAGGCAGTGGCCCTGCGGATCGCCGCCCGTGAGGGCCGCGTGATCATGTTCCTGGACACCAAGCGCGCGGTGGACCGCTTCACCAAGCGGCTGCTCGCCAACGGTGTACGGGCCTCCGGTCTGCACGGCGGCCGTTCGCAGCCGCAGCGCAACCGGACCCTGGACCAGTTCAAGACCGGGCAGGTCACCGCGCTCGTCGCCACGAACGTGGCAGCGCGCGGCATCCACGTCGACGACCTCGACCTGGTCGTGAACGTCGACCCGCCCACGGACCACAAGGACTACCTCCACCGCGGCGGGCGTACGGCGCGTGCCGGTGAGTCCGGCAGTGTCGTCACGCTCGTCCTGCCGGACGAGAAGCGGGAGATGACGCGTCTGATGTCCGACGCGGAGATCAGCCCGAAGACGGCGCGAGTGAAGTCCACGGACGAGGAACTGACGCGGATCACCGGGGCGCGGGAGCCGTCCGGGGTGCCGGTGGTGATCGAGGTTCCGCAGCAGCAGCAGGCTTCTCCGCAGCGGGGGCGGCGGGGGCGTCCCGCCGGGCAGGGCGGGGGTGGCCAGGGCCAGGGCCAGCGGAGGTCTCGCCCCCAGGGGCAGTCGCAGTCCCCCCAGGCCGGCGGCCAGCCCCGGTCCCAGTCCCAGGGCGGCAGGCCCTCCGGCGGCGGCACCGGCACCGGTGGTGGCCGCGCGAGGCGTGGCGGCGGTCGCCCCAGCGGGGGCGCGGGGCGCCGGGCGGCGTAGCGTGCTTCTGGGCGGCGGGGCTTGTACCCCGCTGCCCGGGGCGGCGCCTCGTTCTCACCGTCCCCGGCGGCATCCGTTGCCGAACAGGCTTTCCCGCCCACCCACCCGATTGCCCCGCGGCGCGAGAGGCCCGAAGGAGGATCCGATGTCCGAGCAGCGTGAGCGTCAGTTGTTGCCCCTCGTCGAGGGCGATGAGCGGCAGGATCTGCGGGCCGACTGCGGGAGTTGTTTCGGGCTCTGCTGCGTGGCCCTCACCTTCTCCAAGTCCTCGGACTTCCCCGTCGACAAGGCCGCCGGCACCCCCTGCACCAACCTCCAGCAGGACTTCCGCTGCGGCATCCACCAGAAGCTGCGCCAGAAGGGCTTCTCGGGCTGCACGGTCTACGACTGCTTCGGCGCGGGGCAGAAGGTGTCGCAGGCCACCTACGGCGGCGCCGACTGGCGCAAGGACCCCGACACCGCCCGCCAGATGTTCGACGTCTTCCCCGTGATGCGCCAACTCCACGAGCTGCTCTGGTACTTGACCGAGGCGCTCACCCTGCCCCAGACCCGCCCGATCAGAGCAGAGCTCCAGCAGGCGGTGGACAAGACCGAGCACCTCACCCAGGGCACTCCCGCCGCGGTGGCCCAGACGGACGTCGCCGCGCACCGTGAGGATGTCAACGTCCTCCTCCTGCGCACCAGCGACCTCGTGCGCGCGGACATCCGCCGGAAGAAGAAGGACCGCCGAGGAGCCGACCTCTTCGGCGCCCGCCTCCGCGGCGCCGACCTCCGGGGCGTCACCCTCCGCGGTGCCTACCTCATCGCCGCCGACCTCCGCGGCGCCGACCTCCGCCAAGCGGACCTGATCGGCGCGGACTTCCGGGACGCGGATCTGCGGGGCGCCGACCTCACCGGCAGCATCTTCCTGACGCAGTCTCAGGTGAACGCGGCAAAGGGCGACGCCGAGACGAAACTGCCGCCGTCCCTGACGCGCCCGGCGCACTGGGGCTAGGCCGAACGCGGGCCCTAGCTCCGGGCTTCACGTACCGCAAGCTCCGGGCTTCACGTATCGCACTCCAGCACCGTCCGGCACAACGTGCACCGCGCCCGCATCCGCCCCCGGGCGGGCAACCGGATCCGCTGCCGGCACGTGGGGCAGGGGAACGAGACCCGCAGCGGCTCGGCGGCCCCGCCCGACCCGCGGGAGAACGAGTACGCCCCGCCCGGCGGCGACGCCCCCGCTCCACCGGAGCCACGCTCAAGCGCATGCCGCCGGTCCTTCGCGTACCGCCGCCGCCCCGCCCAGCCCGCGGCCGTCAGCGGAGGCTGCTGCTCGTCGCGGCGGGCCTGGGCGAGCCCCTTCGTATAGGCGGTGTACGCCTGCGCGCTGGTGAACCACGTCTCCGGCGCCTCACCGAAGGCGATGGCCCGCTTGGCCAGGACGTACCCGAACTCCTCCGGCGTGAGATACCCCAGCTTCTGTGACGAGGCGCCGTCCTCGCGGTAGGCGTCCAGGAGGAGCCAGCCCGCGCCCAGGTAGGTGGTGGCGGTGTCCGTGAGGATCTCGTTGTCGCGCGTGCCGGGGAACACCAGATCAAGCCGGTGCAGATAGACGTGCATGACCTCGTGGGCGAGCGCCGCGCCGATGTCCCTGCGATGCGTACGGAACCGGTCGTTGAGCTCGATGAAGTACTCGGGCCCCGCGGCGAGTTCGACGTTCGCCGCGTGCTCCATCTCGCGGAAGCTGACGATCACGCGGGCGTCCGGAAGGCGGAGGTGCCGCACCATCTCACGGGCCACGCGCTGGACGCCCAGGTGCAGGTCGTCCTGGTCGGAGAAGGCGACGTCGGCGGGGACGATGCTGGTGTCGAAGGTGTGGACGCCGTCGTACGAGAGGCGTTTGTAGAGCGCGGTGATCGCGGAGCGCACCGTCTCCAGGTGGGGGTAGCCGTGCACCACCGGCCCGCCGTCCGCCATGCCGGCACCCCCTGGAGATGTCCCTGACCCGACTCCACTGTAAGGCGGTGCCCGGCGGCAGAACCGGGCCACGCGGCGGGTGTTGGCCGAAAACCGCCCCTTGCTCTATGCGGACACCGATCTCCATAATCCGATCCAACGCTTTGGCGGGCTCATGCCATTCTCGCGTTCGTCGTGGGGAGGGTGGGGGTCCGCCGTCGCGTGCAACCCCCACAACCCCCCACGAACCCCCCACGAAGGGAAGCCCGTTGAACACCAAGCTGCGTGGAGTCAAGAGAGCCGCCACCCTCGGTGCCATCGCCCTCGCCGCCGTCAGTCTCCAGCCCGTCGCCGCGTCCGCGGCCCCGCACCCCGGCCCCACACCGGGTGAGCGCGTGGTCGGCGGCACCCCCGCCGAGCAGGGTGAATTCCCGTTCATGGTCCGTCTGTCGATGGGCTGCGGCGGTGCGCTGTACGCCAAGGACATCGTGCTGACCGCCGCTCACTGTGTGGACGGCTCGGGCGACAACACGAGCATCACCGCCACCGGTGGTGTCGTGGACCTGGAGAGCCCCGACGCGATCAAGGTCAAGTCCACGAAGGTCCTTCAGGCCCCCGGCTACAACGGCAAGGGCAAGGACTGGGCGCTCATCAAGCTCGAGAAGCCGATCGACCAGCCCACGCTGAAGATCGCCAAGGACACCAAGTACAACGAGGGCGAGTTCGACATCGCCGGCTGGGGTGCCGACAAGGAGGGTGGCGAGCAGCAGCGCCACCTCCTCAAGGCGAAGGTCCCCTTCGTGAGCGACGCGGACTGCGAGGCCGCGTACGGCGCCGACCTCACGCCCGGTGAGGAGCTCTGCGCCGGGAAGCTGGCGGAGGGCGGCGTGGACACCTGCCAGGGTGACTCCGGCGGCCCCATGTTCCGCAAGGACGAGGCCGGTGAGTACATCCAGGTGGGCATCGTCAGCTGGGGCAACGGGTGCGCGCAGCCCAAGTTCCCCGGGGTCTACACCGAGGTGTCGACGTTCGCCGGTGACATAGAGAAGGCGGCTGCGGAACTCTGAGTTTTCGCTGGACGCGGGGTCTGACCAGTGCGGTCGGGCCCCGCGTTCGCTTGTGCGGGTCGCGGGCTGCGGGCTACGGGCTGCGGGGCCGGTCCGTCTTGGGGTGCGGGGCCGCGCCGGTATGTCCGTCCTCGCTATCGTCCGGTGGCCGTGTGGGTGCTTCGGCGCCGGAGCCTTTGGGAGCCGTGCTCCGGGCAGACATACCGGCACGTCCCCTCCCGAGCGCTCCCGACTGCGGCTGTTCGCTGGTCACTGCGGGGCAATCGGGCGGGTGGGCGGGAAAGCTTGTTCGTTCAGGGGAAGGCCGCGGGGTGATCGGGCGGGTGGGTGGGAGGGGCTTGTTCGGGGCGGGGTGGGTGCGGGGTGCCGTTAGTCCAAGACCTGCCCCACCTTTGTCCATGGGCCCGCATGCCCCTTCCGGCGCAGGGTGACCGCACCGAGATCCGTCCCACGGAGGGGTGCCATGCAGCAGCCGTCAGACACGTCCGGCCCGAGCCGCAGAGCCGTAGTCGCCACGGGCGCGCTGGCCGGGGTCAGCGCCGCCATCGGCCTCGGGGGCGCCGCAACCGCCGCAACCGCCGCGGCAGGCGAAGCCGTCCTTCGCTCGGCCGAGCTCGAAGTGCGCGTCGCCACCGACTTCCCCCGCGTCATCTCGTACACGGACCGCGCCTCCAAGGCCGTCCTGCACGCCCAGTCGGAAGCCGTCACCACGCTCCTGGTGAACGAGGTGACGCACACCCCGACGGTGACCGTCAGCAAGGGCGGGGGCGATCGGATCGAGTACGTTCTCGCTCTCGGCGGTGGCGCCACCACCCTCATCGTCGAGATCGCCGTCGAAGGACGCCAAGTGCGCTGGCGGGTGAGCGAGATCGATGATTCCGATGCCCTGCGCGTCGGCACGCTCCGCATCCCCGGCCTCACCCTCCTCGCCGTACGCAGCGATCAGCCCGGCGCCACCCTCCTCGCCGCCAAGGTCCAGCTCGACAAGGCCAAGAGCGGCGACACCGAGGTCAAGCTGGCCCCGGACACCGCCGCGGAAGCCGCCACCGGATGCGCGTACGCCGTCGTCGCGCACGACACGCTGGGCGGTGCCGTCGAGACCAACACCGTCTACGACAAGCCCACCTCCGAGGCCGGGACGACCTGGGACAACGGCCGGCTCTGGCGCGAGACGGTCAGGAGGAGCGGCTATGTGGAGGCCCGGCTGACTCCCGGCCAGTGGACGCACCGCGCCGCCACCGCCGCCGTCGGCGACACCGAGCCCCTGCCGTACGCCACCGTCGTCATCACCGGTGACCGCAACGGCGACGGCAAGGTCGACTGGCAGGACGCCGCCATCGCGTTCCGCGACATCATGGTGAAGCCGCTCGGCGCGGACGAGCAGCATCTGCGCGTCGTCCCGCACATCCCGTTCAACTTCGCCTCGCAGGCGACGAATCCGTTCCTCGCGACCCTCGACAACGTCAAGCGGATCCACCTGGCCACGGACGGCCTTCGGCAGTACACGCTGCTCAAGGGCTATCAGTCCGAGGGGCACGACTCCGCACACCCCGACTACGCGGGCAACTACAACACGCGTGCGGGCGGCCTCGACGACCTCAACACCCTGGTCAGGGAAGGAAAGAAGTGGAACAGCGACTTCAGTGTGCATGTGAATGCCACGGAGTCCTATCCCGTCGCGAACGCGTTTTCCGAGAAGCTCGTCGACAAGGCCAATGAGCAGTGGGACTGGCTCGATCAGAGTTACCGCATTGATCAGCGGCGTGACCTGGTGTCGGGCGACATCGTCAAGCGGTTCGCCGATCTACGGAGCGAGGCCGACGGGGCGCTCAACGCTCTCTACATCGACGTGTTCCGCGAGTCCGGATGGACCTCCGACCGGCTCCAGCGCACCCTGCGCGAGCAGGGCTGGATCGTCACCAGCGAGTGGGGGCACGGCTTCGAGCGCTCGTCCGTCTGGTCGCACTGGGCGACGGAACCGGATTACGGTCCTGATTCGTCCCGGGGTATCAATTCGCGGCTGATCCGCTTTATCCGGAATCACCAGAAGGACGTTTTCGCCGACAAGTGGCCTACGCTGCTCGGTATCGCCCGCATGGGCAATTTCGAGGGGTGGGTCGGGAAGACCGACTGGTCGTACTTCTACGATCTGATCTGGACCGACTCACTGCCCGCCAAGTATCTCCAGGCCTATCCCATCAAGTCCTGGGGCGAGCATGAGATCAGTTTCTTCGGGGAGGGCGGGACGAAGGTCTCCGACGCGGACGGCACCCGTCGGATCGTGACCGATGGTCGCGTCGTCTACGACAAGGGGAGTTATCTGCTTCCCTGGGAGCCTCGCAAGGCCACCGACCCCGCCAAGCTCTACCACTACAACCCCGAGGGCGGTAAGGGGAGTTGGGCGCTGCCCCGTGGCTGGTCCGGGCTCTCCAAGGTCGCGCTGTACCGGCTCACCGACCAAGGGCGGGTCTTCGTCGCCGACGTCCCGGTGCGTGGCGGCAAGGTGACCCTCGACGCCAAGGCCAAGCAGCCCTACGTCCTCTACCGCCGGCGCGCCACCGCACTGCCCGACCCCGGCTGGGGGCAGGCCACGCCGCTGCACGACCCCGGATTCAACTCCGGGTCCCTGCGCGGGTGGAAGGTCTCCGGGCCCGCCTCCGTCGAGCTCAGCGAGCTCGGCGACTACGAACTCGTCATCGGCGCGGGTGGCAAGGCCGCCGTCGGCCAGCGGTTGCGCCGCCTGAAGGCAGGAGCGTACGTCGCCTCCGTGCAGGTCGAGGTCGGGGAGAAGGCCGGCGACGCCCGCAAGGCCACCTTGGAGGTGCGCACCGCCGACGGTGTCACCGCCGCCAACTGGACGCGGACCTCCACGGCGGGCAACTACGTCGCGGCCGACCGCAAGCACGGCACCCGTTTCCAGCGGATGTTCGTGCCCTTCACCGTCCCCGACGGCGGCGGTTCGGCCGAGCTGACACTGCGGGCCGACGCGGGCCACGCGCGCGTGCGCTTCGACAACGTACGCATCGTCTCCGCCACGCGGGGCAGCGCCCCCGCAGAGGGCAGGCTCGTCTCCGAGGACTTCGAGCATGTGCCCCAGGGATGGGGGCCGTTCGTGAAGGGCGACGCGGGGAAGGTCACCGACCCGCGCACGCACATCGCGCAACGCCACGCCCCCTACACGCAGCGCGGCTGGAACAGCAAGGCCATCGACGACGTCATCGACGGCTCGCAGTCCCTCAAGTCCCGCGGCGAGAACGCCGGGCTCGTCTACCGCACCGTCCCGCACACCGCCCGCTTCGAGGCGGGCAAGCGCTATCGCGTCACCTTCCGCTACGAGAACGAGAAGGCGGGGCAGTACGCGTGGATCACGGCCGTCGATGAGCCCGCGGCCCGGGAGATCGACCGCAAGGAGCTGCCCGTCGCGACCGAACCCACCGTCCTGATCTACGAGTTCACCGCCCCGGACAAGGGCGAGGCGTGGGTGGGGCTGCGCAAGAGCGGGGACGACGGGACCGCTGAGTTCGCCCTGGACGCCTTCGAGGTGCGCGAGGTCTGACGCACCGCCGGACGGGCTGATCTCTCAGCCCGTCCGGCATCCTCAGCCGGACGGGACCGGGGAATCCGGCATCCTCAGCCAGGCGGGACCGGGGAAAGGGAAACCGCTCCCACAACCGCTCCCGCCTCGGCCGCTCCTCCCAGCTCAAGCACCCACACCTCGTTCTCCCCCTCCCGGAGCACCGCCCCGGGAACGTACAAGGAGGACTGCGGTCCCACCTCCCAGTACCGCCCCAGATTGAACCCGTTCACCCACACGAACCCCCGTGCCCAGCCCGGCAGTTCGAGCACCGCGTCTCCTGCCCCACGGACAGCCACCGAGCCCCGGTACAGCCCCCGGCGCCCACCCTCGGCCCCAGTGGCAGGCACCCTCCTGACGGACTCCGCCGAGGAGAACGCGTCGAGCCGCAGCCCCCTGGCCTCCACCCCGTGCAGATACTGCCGCTCATGCAGCACCCCGCCGGTGATGCCCTTCCCCTCGCCGGTCCGCGGCCCGTAGTTGACCCTCCCCAGGGACTCCACCCACAGCTCCACGCGCGCGTGCCCCGCTACGGGCTCCGGGAGAGCTGGCTCCTCCTCAGTGAGCACACCGGCCCGCACCCCGTCCACGTACACCACGGCCAGGTCCCGCAACTCCCGCACACTCAGCGCGTACGGCTGCCGCGGACCCGGCACCGTTAGCGTGTACTGAACCAGGCCGCGGTCGACATCGAGCTCTTCGAAGGTGGGCGGTACGGCGTACTCCGCCACGGGACCGCCGAGCGACTCCATGACGGCGGACAACGGCGCCCACTCCGTGAGGCCGACCGCAGCACGCTCCCCGAGGACAGGCAGCGGCGCGGGCGGCTCCGGCAGCGGGCCCTCCGCGTACGGGGCGAGCACCTCGCGGAAGAGCCAGAACTTCTCCGTGGGGCGCCCGAACTCGTCGATCGGCGCGTCATAGTCGTACGAGGTGACGTCCGGCTCAAGGGCGCCGTCGTGCAGGGCGCCGCCGCCCCGGTTCGCCCCCGCCCACCCGGCGAAGTTCGTGCCGCCGTGCGCCATGTAGAGGTTGACCGAGGCCCCGCACTCCAGGATCTCCCGCAACGCGTCCGCCGCGTCGGCCGCGTCCCGCACGACGTGCTCCGCGCCCCAGTGGTCGAACCAGCCGCACCAGAACTCCATGCACATCAACGGCCCCTTGGGGCGGTACTTGCGCAGCGTCTCGAAGCCCGCGCCGGCCCGTGAGCCGAAGTTGGCCGTCGCCAGGACACCGGGGACCGACCCGCCGGTGAGCATGTGGTCCTCGGGCCCGTCGGACGTGAACAGCGGCACCGTGACACCCTCGGCGCACAGCAGGTCGGCGAGATGGCGCAGGTAGACCTGGTCCGAGCCGTAACTGCCGTACTCGTTCTCCACCTGCACCATGATCACGGGACCGCCCCGGTCGTGCTGGCGCGGGACGACCTCCGCCAGGAGACGGCCGAACCAGCGGTCCACGTGCCCCAGATACTCCCCGTCACGGGTCCGCGCGCGCGAACCCACCGCGCCCGTCAGCCAGTGCGGAAGGCCGCCGTTCTCCCACTCGGCGCAGATGTACGGCCCTGGCCGGACGATCGCCCACAGGCCCGCGTCCCGGGCGGCGTCCAGGAAACGGCCGAGCGCCTCCACATCGCTGAACTCCCCGGGGTGCGGCTCGTGCAGGTTCCACGGGACGTACGTCTCCACGCAGTTGAGCCCCATCGCGCGCAGCATCGCGAGGCGGTGGCCCCACTGAGCCTCGTGCACCCGGAAGTAGTGCAGCGCACCGGAGAGCAGCCGTACGGGCCGCCCGTCCAGTTCGAAATCGTCCTCGCCCACCCTGAAGCCGTCCATCGTGTCCTCTCGCTCACATCACGCTCCACCACGATCACCTCTGGCGGGCGGCAGGGTCCATGGACAAAGATCTAGGCGGGTTGGACGCAGCGAGCGGGCCGCGGCCCGGACGAGCCCGGACGATGCCGGACGAGAGGGGCACCAGCGGATGTACCACACGTGGATGCGGTATTTCACGCCGAGCCCGGCCCACCACCGCCTCGGCCTCGCCTGCCTAGGAGTCGGCCTGCAGCACGGCCTCCTGCCGACCGTGGGCCCGCGCACCCTCGACCACCACGTCGCCGTCGTCGTGAGCGCGGGCGGCGGCTGGTTCCAGGGACCCGACGGCAGGCGTACGACGGTGACGGCGCCCGCGCTGATCTGGCTCACCCCCGGCGTGCGCCACCACTACGGGCCCGACCCGGAGAGCGGCTGGGACGAGTGCTTCGTCGACTTCACCGGGCCCGCCACGACCACGTACACCGAACTCGGCTACATAGAACCCACCCGGCCCGTCGTGCCGCTCTCCGACGCCACCGGGGCGCGGGCCGCCGTCGGACGCATCGCGCGCGCCGCACGGCGCGGCAACCCGCTCCTGGAGGTCGAGACGGGCGCCGCCGTCCACGAACTCCTCGTCGCACTGCGCAGGGCCCGCGCCGACATCGCCCCCGACGGCGACCCGGTCCTCCAGGCACTGGCCCGCGACGCCTTCCAGCCACTCTCCGTCGCCGAACACGCGGCACGGCACGGCATGACACCCGCGGAACTGCGCACGGCGGTGCGCAGGGGCGCCGGATGCAGCCCCAAGGACTACCTCCTCGGCATCCGCCTCGGTCGCGCCAAGGAACTGCTCGCCGCCACGGAGCTGCCGGTCGCGGCCGTCGCGCGCCGCGTCGGCTACGACGACCCCGCGTACTTCTCGCGCCTCTTCACGCGCCGCGTGGGCATGGCGCCCGTCCGCTTCCGTGAGCAGCAGGGACGCGCGGTCCCGGGCGGCTGGTCGCAGCAGATCCCCGACCCGGACCACCCGCCGATTCTGCGCTCTTCCGCCGTCGGCGGCGAAGGACCGGCAACGTAGGCTCGTGCCCCATGACCACCAGCCACACAAGTGACGCGAACGGAGCCGGGGCCGCGGACGAGGCCGTGCGCGCCGAGCTGTCCCGCCTGCGCGACAGCATCGACAACATCGACGCCGCCGTCGTCCACATGCTCGCCGAACGCTTCAAATGCACCCAGCAGGTCGGCCATCTCAAGGCCAACCACCACCTCCCGCCCGCCGACCCGGCCCGCGAGGCCCGCCAGATCGCCCGGCTCCGCGAGCTCGCGGAGAGCGCGAAGCTGGATCCGGCGTTCGCCGAGAAGCTCCTGAACTTCATCATCGCGGAGGTCATCCGCCACCACGAGACGATCGCCAAGTCGTCCTGACGCGCACCACCGGGGCTGCCTGTCAGTGACATCAGGCAGCATGGACGCATGCCCGTACTGACGCGCGACGAAGCGCAGACCCGAGCCCGGCTCATCGACGTCCAGCGGTACATGGTCGAGCTCGACCTGACTCGGGGAGCCGAGACCTTCGACTCCCGTACCGTCATCCGGTTCACGGTGCTCGGGGAGCCCGCGGACCCCGCGGACGGCCTCGCGGCCACGGTCGACACCTTCGTCGAGCTCAAGCCCGCCGAGCTGCGCTCCGTCACCCTCGACGGACAGCCGCTCGACCCGGCGGGCCTCGCCGAGAACCGGCTCGCGCTCACCGGGCTCACCGCGGGCGAGCACGAACTGCGCGTCGACGCCGCCATGCGCTACTCGCACACCGGCGAGGGCATGCACCGCTTCACCGACCCCACGGACGGCGAGACGTACACGTACACGCAGCTGTTCATGGAAGACGTGCAGCGCGTCTTCGCGGCCTTCGACCAGCCCGACCTGAAGTCCGTCTTCGAGCTGACCGTCACCGCCCCCGAGGGCTGGACGGTCCTCGCGAACGGCGTCACCGAGCACATCGGAGGCGGGACGTGGCGGGCCGCGGCCACCCCGCTGATCTCCACCTACCTCGTCGCCGTCGCCGCGGGACCCTGGCACTCGGTCCGCACCGAACACCGCGGCCTGCCCTTCGGCATCCACTGCCGCCGCTCGCTCGCACCCTTCCTGGACGCCGACGCCGACGAGATCCTCGACGTCACGCGCGCGTGCTACGACCGGTACCACGAGAAGTTCGACGAGCCCTACCCCTTCGACTCCTACGACCAGGCGTTCGTCCCGGAGTTCAACGCCGGAGCGATGGAGAACCCCGGACTCGTCACCTTCCGCGACGAGTTCATCTACCGCTCAGCCGTCACCGAGACCGAGCGGCAGACCCGCGCCATGGTCATCGCCCACGAGATGGCCCACATGTGGTTCGGCGACCTCGTCACCCTGCGCTGGTGGGACGACATCTGGCTGAACGAGTCCTTCGCCGAGTACATGGGCTTCCAGACCACCGCCGAAGCCACCTCCTTCACCGACACCTGGACGGACTTCGGCGTCGCCCGCAAGGCCTGGGGGTACGACGCCGACCAGCGCCCCTCCACCCACCCCGTCGCCCCCGACCCGGACGCCGTGCCCGACACCGCGTCCGCGATGCTCAACTTCGACGGCATCTCGTACGCCAAGGGCGCCTCCGCCCTGCGCCAACTCGTCGCCTGGCTGGGCGAGAAGGACTTCCTCGCCGGGATCAACACCCACATCGCCCGGCACAAGTTCGCCAACGCCACCCTCGCCGACTTCATCGAATCCCTCGCGCACAACACCGACCGCGACGTGCACGGATGGGCCGACGCCTGGCTGCGCACCACCGGCGTCGACACGCTCACCTCGACGGTCACGCACGACGCCCGCGAGTGGACCCTCGACGTCGAACGCGACGGCAGCCGCCCCCACCGCGTCGCCGTCGGGGTGTACGACCGCGACCTCACCGACCCCCAGGGCCTGGTCCTGCGCGAGCGCCACGAGAGGGACGTCCCCCACTCCGGGGCCTCCGCCTCCGGAGCCTCCGCGCCGCGCGACGGCGGGCGGCCCGCCCTGATCGTCCCGAACGACCAGGACCTCACGTACGCCAAGATCCGCCTCGACGAGGTCTCCATGGAGACGGTCCTGCGCAGCCTCTCCCGCGTCCCGGACGCCCTCACCCGCGCCGTCCTGTGGAACTGCCTGCGCGACATGGTCCGCGACGGCGAACTCGACGGCATGACCTACCTGGAGACGGCCCGCGCGCACCTGCCCGACGAGACCGACCTCGCCCTCGTCCAGGGCGTCCTCGCCTTCGCCACCACCTACGTCGCGGACCGCTTCCTGCCCCCGGCGCTGCGGACCGTCGCGCTCACCACCCTCACCGAACTGTGCCGCGACCTGATCCGGCGCACGGAGGACGGCTCCCACGCGGGCCTGCGGCTCACCGCCGTGCGCGGCTTCATCGACGTGGCGACGCGCCCCGACCCGCTCCAGGAGTGGCTCACCGAAGGGACCGTGCCCGGCGGCCCCGAACTCGACCCCGAGCTGCGCTGGCGCGTCCTGACCCGCCTCGCCGTCCTCGGCGCCGCCGACGAGTCCGCGATCGCCGCCGAACTGGAGCGCGACCCCAGCGCCACCGGGCAGGAGGGCGCGGCCCGCTGCCGTGCCGCGCTGCCCGACCCGGAGGCCAAGCACCGTGCCTGGGAGGCGATGTTCGCCTCCGACGACCTCTCCAACTACCTCCTGACCGCCACCGCCCAGGGCTTCTGGCAGCCCGAACAGGCCGATCTCGTACGGGAGTACATCCCCCGCTACTACGAGGACGCCGTCGCCGTCGCCGCCCGGCGCGGCCCCGCCATCGCGGACGTCGCGGGACGGTGGGCCTTCCCGGTCTCCGCGGTGGACGCCGAGACGCTCCGCCTGGGCGAACAGTGCCTGCGCGACGCCGACCCCATCCCCGCGCTGCGCCGCAAGCTGGCCGACCAACTGGACGACCTGGCGCGGGCGTTGCGGGTACGGGAGGCGGCGCGAGCCTAGGCCGTGCCGGCGCGAGGACTAGGTCCGTGGACCGACCCGGACCTGGTCCCAGCCGACGATTCCGTGGCCCGCGCGGCCGCCTAGGGTCGAAGATCCAGTACAAGATCTTCAGGAGCCCGCCGTGATCGTAACCACCGGTGCCACCGGAAACGTGGGCCGCGCCCTCGTCACCCAGCTCACCGCCGCGCACGTCCCCGTCCGCGCGCTGACCCGCGATCCGGGGCGGGCGGGGCTGCCGTCGGGCGCCGAGGTGGCGCGCTTCGACCCCGCCGCCGAACCGGCCGACCTCGCCCCGCTGTTCGACGGCGCGTCAGCGCTCTTCCTACACGTGGCGGCCGTCGGCGACCACGCGGACGAGGTCCTCACAGCGGCCCGCAAGGGCGGCGTCCAGCACGTCGTCATGCTGTCGTCGGGCATCATCGAGGACGGCGCCGACGAGACCCACCCCATTTACGTCCTGCACGCGGACGCCGAGGAGCGGGTGCGCCGCAGCGGCCTCGACTGGACCTTCCTGCGGCCCAACGCCTTCGCCGCCAACTCCTTCCAGTGGGCGGACCAGATCCGCGCGGGCGACACCGTACGCGGCCCCTTCGCGGGAGCCCTGACCGCGCCGATCCACGAGGCCGACATCGCCGCCGTGGCCGCCCGCGCGTTCCTCGACGACGGCCACCGAGGCGCCGTCCACCGCCTCACGGGCCCCACCGCGGTGTCGACGGAGGAGCAGATCCACACGATCGGCCAGGCCCTGGGCCGCGACCTGCGGTTCGTGGAGGTGCCCCCGGAGGAAGTCACCGAGGACATGTTCCCCCACATCCCCGCGGCAATGCTGCCGACCGTCCTGGAGTCCTTCGCCGAACTCGTCGGCACAGCACCGGAGATCACCACCACTGTGAAGTCGGTAACGGGCACCCCGGCAAGAACATTCACGGAGTGGACAAGGGACCACACAAACGATTTCCGCCCCTGAGACGAAACCGGGCGCCCCGCAAGGGGCGCGGGGAACGGCGCGAGCAACCAAGACGCGCCCGCAGCCAAATTCCGTCCCCCCACGCGGAGCGACTAGCACCCCGGCCCCCGCCAACACCCCCTCTCCGCAGGGCAGTACCACTTTCGGGTTCGGATCGTTGAGCTCTCCGGGCGTGCCGTCCGCTCGGCGGACAGGCTGGTTGTCCCCGCCCGCGCGCACCCGAAGGACGTCGCCCATGAGCACTCCGCCGCCCCTCGCCGGAGGAGCCCAAGGCCCGGACGCGCTGCGGCCGTTGCTCACCGCCACCCTGGAAGCCCTGCGCACCGGGGCGACCGCCCGCGGGGGACCACTCCCCGCGGGCGGCCCCACCGCGGTGGCCGCCCGAGTGCGCGAGGCCACCGGCCAGATCCTGCCCGCCCAGGGAGAAGGCGCCGAAGCGGCCCTGCGCACACTGGTCCATGCGCTGGCGGAAGGCGCCGCCGACCCCGCGGACGCCCTCTGCGCCGCCCACCTGCACTGCCCGCCGCTCGCCCTGGCCGTCGCCGCCGACCTGGCCGCGTCCGCGCTCAACCCCTCGATGGACTCCTGGGACCAGGCCCCCGCCGCATCGGAGATCGAAACCCTGGTCACCCGCGCCCTCGCGGCGGAGACCTACGGCCCCGGAAGCGGAGACGCCCTCGTCACCACCGGCGGCACCGAGTCCAACCAGCTCGCCCTGCTCCTGGCCCGCGAGCGCACCGCCGCGCACGGCCCCGTCCAGCTCGTCGCCGGCGAGAACGCCCACCACTCGCTCGGCCGCGCCGCCTGGCTGCTCGGCATGCCGGAACCGGTCACCGTCCCGGCACCCGCAGGTGTCCTCGACCCGGCCGCTCTCGACGAGGCACTCTCCGAACTCACCGGCCCACCCGGCACGTTCCTCGTCGCCGCCACCGCCGGCACCACCGACGCCGGGCTCATCGACCCCCTCGACCAGATCGCCGACCTCTGCGCGGACCACGGCGCCCGACTGCACATCGACGCCGCGTACGGCGGTCCGCTCCTCTTCAGCGACGTACGAAGAGAGTTGCTGCGCGGGATGGAGCGCGCCGACAGCGTCACGTTCGACCTGCACAAGCTCGGCTGGCAGCCCGTCGCCGCCGGGCTGATCCTGGTCCGCGACGGCCGCGACCTCGCCGCGCTCGGCCACCACGCCGACTACCTCAACGCGGGCGACGACACCGAAGCGGGCCTCCCCGACCTCCTCGGCCGCTCCCTGCGCACCACACGCAGGCCCGACGTACTCAAGATCGCCGTCACCCTCAAGGCCCTCGGGCGGGCAGGTATCGGCGCCCTCGTCGACCAAGTCTGCGATCAAGCAAAGGAGTTCGCCGGGCTCGTCACCGCGCACCCCGGCTTCGAGCTCTACGACCAGCCCCTCATCAGCACGGTCCTGTTCCGTCCCGTCGGCGCCGACGACGACCACATCGCGTACGTCAGGCGAGAACTCCTCACCCAAGGGCGCGCCGTCCTCGGGCGGGCCAGGATCGACGGACGCCGCTGGCTCAAGGCCACCCTCCTCAACCCGCACACCCGGCCCGGCGACCTCGCCGAGCTCCTGAAGCTCGTGGAAGGAACCACCCCCCGATGACCGGCCAGAACGACAAGCCCGCCCCGCCGCTCACCACCCCCGAGGACCCCCGGGACCTGGTCGGCATCGGCATCGGCCCCTTCAACCTCTCCCTCGCCGCCCTCGCCCAGCCCCTGCCCGGAATCGACGCCGCCTTCTACGAACAACGGCCCGGCTTCCACTGGCACCCCGGGCTCCTCATCGACGGCGCCAGCCTCCAAGTACCCTTCCTCGCCGACCTGGTGACCCTCGCCGACCCCGCAAGCCCCTGGTCCTTCCTCAACTACCTCAAGACCCGCGAGCGGCTCTTCCCCTTCTACTTCGCCGAGCGCTTCCACATCCAGCGCGCAGAATACGACGCCTACTGCCGCTGGGTCAGCGAAAACCTGCCCGCACTCCACTTCGGCCACCAGGTCGACGCAGTGCGCTGGAACCCCGAACGGGACCTCTTCGAAGTCGACTTCACACAACTCGACGCCGAGGGAGAGGCAGAAGCGCTCGGCCGGACGTACACGAAGAACATCGCCGTCGGCGTCGGCACCGCACCCCACATCCCCGAACCCCTCAAACCCCTCGCGGACGCCCCCACCGTCCCCGTGATCCACTCCGCCGACTACCTCCTGCACCGCGACCGGCTCCTCGCCGCCGACCACATCACCGTCATCGGCTCGGGCCAGTCAGGCGCCGAAGTCTTCCTCGACCTCCTCAAACACCGCCCGGCCGGCGCCGAAAAAATCCACTGGCTCGCCCGCACCGAAGCCTTCGCGCCCATGGAGTACTCCAAGCTCGGCCTGGAACACTTCACCCCCGACTACACCCGCTACTTCCACTCCCTGCCCGAATCGGTGCGCGACGGCCTCGTCCCCCACCAGTGGCAACTCCACAAAGGCATCGACGCCGACACCATCGCCGCCATCCACGACGAGCTCTACCAACGCACCCTCCACGGCGGCTGGCCCGACGCCGTCCTCACCCCCGGCGTCTCCGTACGCACCGCCGGCCGCGTCGCCACCACCCGCGTGGAACTCCACCTCGAACACCTCCAGCAAGGCACCCGCTCCCGCCTCACCACCGACGCGGTCGTACTCGCCACCGGCTACCGCGAACGCCCCCTCGACCAACTCCTCGCCGGCCTCGACCCCTACATGCGCCGCGACTCCTCGGAACGCCCCCGCATCGACGAGCAATACCGCCTCGTCCTCGACCCCTCCGTCACCGGCACCGGCAGCAACATCTACGTACAGAACGCCGAACGCCACACCCACGGCGTCGGCGCCCCCGACCTCGGCCTCGCCGCCTGGCGCAGCGCCACCATCATCAACTCCCTTACGGGACAGTCGCCTTACCCGCTCCCGCAGCGCACCGCGTTCACCAGCTTCGGCCTCCAGACACCGGAGGGGCACACCACCGCGGCCGGCCGCATCGGAGAGCAGCGCGGCAACCTCGTACGCCTCAAGAACTGACAAGAACTGACAAGAATTGACACCCAAGGCCTCGCCTCAGGCGGTCAGCTCCCCGATGGGCGCGACGACCCGCCGCGTCCTCGGACACGACCACACCGCGGCCCCCTCCACCACCCCGGCCCGCAGCGGATGCGTGTCGGGGTGCGCGGGACACTCCGGCCACACGGCGGGCCTCAACTGGCCGCACAGCTCCTCGACCGCCCACCCCTGCACCTGGTCCGCGACGTCCGCGACCCGCTCCGCCGCGCTCTGATGGGCCGCGACCGAGACGCCCTGCCCCGAACCGTCCGACGCGTACACCATGACCACGTCCTCGCCCTGGCCGAGGAAATCCGCCTCCTCGACCACGGTGGCCCGCACCGCGCACGTGGCCGAAAGATCACGGAGTACGGGGCCGAGCGCTGTCCCAAGTGCCTCATCCATGGACGGAATTGTCCGCTCCCAAGCGCTGTCACGCCGCCGAATATTCCCGCGCGAAAAACGACGCGGGACGAAATACCGACGCCGTCCGCCCTGTTCAGCCGAGCATGACCACAGACTCCAAGGCCTCCTGGACCGCAGCGTTCCGCTCCGCCGTCGTCAGCCCCCACGAGACCATCGACCTCTTCGAACTCCGCGCCTTCTCCGGCCAGACCCTCCGCCAGATCATCCGCCTAGACGGCGGCGGCAGCGCCATCCGCGTCCGCCTCAGCAACCGCTACGGCAAGAAACCCCTCCACATCGGAGGCGCCCGCCTCGCCAGACGCACCGAAGGCAGCGGCATCGAATCCCGCAGCGACACACCCCTGCGCGTCGGCGGCGCCGAGGACTTCACCCTCCCGGTCGGCGCGGAAGTCGTCAGCGACGCCGTCGACGGCGCCTTCACCGCAGGCGACGAACTGACCCTCAGCCTCTGGCTGCCCGAAGACACCGGCCTCTCCACCTACTCCGCCGTACCCCTGCGCACCGGATACGCCGTCCCCGGCAACGCCCTCACCGCGCCCACCCTGGACGGCGCCGAAGGCCTTGAGGAACTCGCCACCCGCCACTTCATCAGCGGGGCCGACGTCCTCGCCCCCGCAGGCACGGCCGTCACCGTCGCCTTCGGGGACTCGTGGTTCGAGGGCACGGGCACCACACCCGACACCGACCGACGCTTCCCCGACCTGCTCAACGACCGGCTGCGGGAGGCCGGAATCGACGGCTGGGTGGTCAACCAAGGTCTTTCCGCCAACCGCCTGCTCACCGACGAGATCGGCGAACACGCCCTGGCCCGCCTCCAACGCGACGCCCTGGACGTGCCAGGAGCCACCCACGTCCTCGTCCACTTCGGCCTCAACGACCTCGGCATCCCCGGCCAGGAGGCGTTCCCGGAGACCGCGCCCATACCCACCGCCGATGACCTCATCGCGGGCTTCACCGCCCTCGCCGACCGGATCCACGCGGCAGGCCTCACCGCCGTCACCACCACCATCGGCCCCTACAAGGACACCGTCTTCGAGGGCTACTCCACCCCCGAGGGCGTGGCCGTGGCCCGCGAGGTCAACGACTGGATACGCGGCACCGAAAGCCCCTACGACGCCTACGCCGACCTCGCCGCCGCCGTCGCGGACCCGGCCGACCCCGACCGGATCCACGACGACTACGACAGCGGCGACGGCCTGCACGTCAACGACGCCGGCGCGCAGGCGCTCGCCGAAGCCGTCGACCTGACGACACTCAAGGCGTAGTTCATCCAGGCCTAGAAGACGGGCGTACCGTCCCGGGTCAGCTTCCAGTCCACCGACGCGAACTGGCCCGGGTCCACCGTCCCCTTCGCCCGCACCCACTGGATGATCGTGTTGCGGATCTCGTCCGAGTTCGCCCACAGCTGCTTGGCACCCGCCACATGCGGGAAGTTCCCGCCGCCGCTCGCACGGTAGTTGTTGACCGCGAGCACGAACTCGGCCTTCGGATCGATGTCCTTACCGTCGAAGCTCAGCTTCGCGATCCGGGAACCCGCGGGCTTGGCGATGTCGATCTCGTACGTCACGCCGTACAGCGCGTCGTAGTTGTAGTCCGGGATCTTGTCCGCGTTCGTCAGCTTCGCCGGGTCCACCGGGGCGCCCGCCGCCGTCTGCACGTAGTACCGCGCCGAGAACTCCAGGTACTCCTTGAGCTGCGCGCCCGTGATGAGCCGCGCCTCAAGGGTGTTCTCGAACGGGTAGAGCCCCGCCGCGTCCTTGATCGTCACCTCGCCCGCCGGGATACCCGCCGTACGTGAGAAGCACGAGGCCTGCGAGAGCACAGGCAGCGCCGCGTACTGACCGCCCTTCAGCGCCTCCTTGACCGTCTCCGCCTGGACATGGCTGATCAGATCGATGATCGCGACATCCTTGTACGGGCCTTCGGCCGTGCTCATCGCCTGCGTCGACGTGCCGATGACCTGGTTGACGTACGCGACGACCTTCTTGTGCTCATCGGCGAGGAGCCGGGTGACCTTCCTGTCCTCCGCCGCCGTATTGGAGTTGAGGGCCTTCGCGCCGACCTTCTCCACCGTCCAGCGGCCCTTGGCCCACACCAGGTCGAAGTCGAAGAGCGTCAGGCGCTGGCCCCACTTCAGCGGCTCGGAAAGGACGACCCTCTTTCCGGTCTCCTTGTTCTCCACGAAGTACTCGGCGATCTCCGTGTGCGCGTGCCCGACCAGGATCGCGTCGATGCCGGGCACCTGCTCGGCCACCAGACCCGCCGCGTTCTCGATGTACGGGAGCTGATCACCGTACGAGGACGTGCCGCTGGAGCCCGAGTGCGCCGAGACGATCACCACGTCCGCGCCCATGGAACGCAGCTTGGGCACCCACTTCGCCGCCTGCTCCTCAAGCCCCGGGAACGTCATCTTGCCCTGCACGTTCGCCTTGTCCCAGATCGCGATGCCGGGATTCGTCAGACCCAGGACCGCCACCTTCACGTCACGGCCGTGCGGGGTACGAAGGCGCTTCATGAAGTACGGCGGGAAAGCGGGCCTCTGCGTCTTCGCGTCGAGGGCGTTGGCTCCGAGGAGCGGGAAGTCGCACTGCTCCTCGAACTTCCGCAGCACGGGAATGCCGTAATTGAACTCGTGATTTCCGAGCGCCGCCGCGTCATAACCGATGCTGTTCATCGCCTGCGCCATCGGATGGACCGGGCCGTGCTCGGCCGTGATCGGGTCGATCTTGGCGTAGTAGTACGAGAGTTGGGTGCCCTGGATGGTGTCGCCCGCGTCGATGAGGAGCGTGTTGCTGCGGCCTCTCTCCTCGCGGATCTCGTTCACGAGCGTGGAGATCTTCGCCAGGCCCACGTCGTTGTGGTCCTTGTCGTCGAACTCCTTGTCCGTGAAGTAGTCCCAGTTGAAGACATTGCCGTGCAGGTCCGTCGTGCCCATGACGGTGAACGAGTACCGCTTCTTCCGCTTGGCGGGCTTCCCGGACGCCTGCGCCGACACGGAGGGCGCGGCGGCCACCCCGCCCGCGAGCGCCACACCCGTGGCGGCGGCGGACCTGCCCAGGAACTTCCGGCGGTTCAGCGGCATTTCGTACTCCCCTTGGACCTCTGGTCGACCTATGTAACGCGCGTAGATAACGCGCGTAGATTCTGACCCCGACCACCCCACCGGCAACAGACCCCGCAGGTTTCGATCCGATGACTGTCCGGTGCCGCCCCCCAGTGCGAAAGTGGCCGCATGGACGAGACCACCCCCACCCCGCCCCCCTACGGCACCCCCGACGCCCCGCGCCTGGCCGTCAAGGGCGAAGCACACCTCGAAGTCGACCCCGAGATCGCCCGCATCGGCATCACCGTCAGCGCACGCGGCACCGACCGGCGCGACGCCCTGAACGACCTCACACGCCGCAACGCCACCGTCATCGACCTCGTGAAAACCTACGGCGAATCCGTCGAAACACTGGAGACCGGCGCCTTTTCCATCAGCCCCGAACTCACCAAACACGGCCGCGGCGAACGCATCCGCGCCTACCACGGCCGCGTCCACATCACAGCCGAACTCACCGACTTCACCGCACTCGGCGAACTCACCACACGCCTCGCCGACCTCGAACTGACCCGCGTCGACGGCCCCTACTGGGCCCTGCGCCCCGACTCACCCACCCACCGCGAAGCCCGACAGCAGGCCGTCAGGGAAGCGGTCCAACGAGGCAGGGAATACGCACAGGCGCTGGGCACCACACTCGCCGCCCTCGTCGAGCTCGCCGACATCGGCGCCGAGAACGCCCAGCCCTACGGCTACGGCGGCCCGACAAACGCCATGCGCACCGTCGCCTACGGCGGCGCCGCCGACATGGCCCAGGAAGCCGCCCCCCTCGACCTCGAACCCCAACGGCAACACGTCTACGCACAGGTCAACGCGCGCTTCACGATGACACCGCCACAGCTGTAGCCGGCTGTAGTCACACAGGGGCTTTACGCCGCGGGGCGCCCAGTAAATCGCTCATCAGAGCAGCGCCCCGCACAATTCAACACTTGTCAATAACCCTTCACGCAAAGGTTGTTGAGTAGTCATGCCCAGCCAATTCTCTACCCGCCGGTAAGGCCTAGGCTCGAACCATGCGCCGAGCAAAAATCGTCTGCACCCTGGGCCCCGCCACCGACTCGTACGACCAGATCAAGGCACTGGTCGAAGCCGGAATGGACGTAGCCCGCTTCAACCTCAGCCACGGCACCTACGCCGAACACGAGGAGCGCTACCAGCGCGTACGGAAGGCATCCGACGAGACAGGCCGCAGCGTCGGCGTCCTCGCCGACCTTCAAGGCCCGAAGATCCGCCTCGGCCGCTTCAGCGAAGGACCCGTACTCCTTGAACGCGGTGACGAGTTCACCATCACCGTCGAAGAAGGCGTCGAAGGCGACCGCCAGACCTGCGGCACCACCTACGACGGCCTCGCCCAGGACGTCACCCCCGGCGAACGCATCCTCGTCGACGACGGCAAAGTGACCCTGGAGGTCACAGCGGTCGACGGGCCCCGCGTCACCACCACCGTCGTCGAAGGCGGCATGGTCTCCGACCACAAGGGACTCAACCTCCCCGGCGTCGCCGTCTCCGTCCCCGCACTCTCCGACAAGGACGAAGCGGACCTGCGCTGGGCCCTGCGTTCAGGATTCGACGTCATCGCGCTCTCCTTCGTCCGCAGCGGCCGCGACATCGAAGACGTCCACCGCATCATGGACGAAGAAGGCCGCCGCCTCCCCGTCATCGCCAAGGTCGAAAAGCCGCAGGCCGTCGAGAACATCGACGACATCGTCGCCGCCTTCGACGCGATCATGGTCGCCCGCGGCGACCTGGGCGTCGAGATGCCCCTGGAGCAGGTGCCGATCGTCCAGAAGCGCGCCATCAAACTCGCCAAGCGGAACGCCAAGCCGGTCATCGTCGCCACCCAGATGCTCGACTCGATGATCGACAACTCCCGCCCCACGCGCGCGGAAGCCTCCGACGTCGCCAACGCCGTCATCGACGGCACGGACGCAGTAATGCTCTCCGGCGAAACCAGCGTCGGCAAATACCCCATCGAGACCGTCCGCACGATGGCCCGCATCGTCGAAGCCGCCGAAGAGGACATCCTCGCGAAGGGCCTCCCGCCCCTCACCGAGCGCAACAAACCCCGCACCCAGGCCGGCGCCGTCGCCCGCGCCGCCGCCGAAATGGGCGACTTCCTGGGCGCGAAGTTCCTCGTGGCCTTCACGCAGTCCGGTGACACGGTCCGCCGCCTCTCGCGCTACCGCTCCCCGATCCCCCTCCTCGCCTTCACCCCCGACCGGGCAACGCGCTCGCAGCTGAACCTCACCTGGGGCGTGGAGACCTTCCTCGGCCCGCACGTCGAATCCACCGACGCCATGGTCCGCCAGGTCGACGAGCTCCTCCTCAAGTACGGACGCTGCGAGAAGGGCGACGTGGTCGTCATCACCGCGGGCTCCCCGCCCGGAGTCGCCGGCTCCACCAACCTCGTACGCATCCACCACATCGGCGAGGACGACAACCCCCAGTAGCGCCTAGGGGGTCACGATCGCGAAATTCGGATCCGGCTTGTCCACCACGCCGAGCAGGTCACTGAGAAGCGACGCGTCGCCGTCCACCTTGATGTCACCAAGCCCCTTGCCGCCCAACAATGCGAGCAACTGGGGCTTGGTCATCGTCAACGTGACCCCCGCGTCCGGATCCCTCTCCGCGTCACTGCGATACGTCAACACGCCGTGCCGCAAGGTCAGATGCCACACCTTGCCCAGCGCCGGAAGACTCCAGTCCATCCGCAGCTTCAGATCCCACGCCTTCGGACCGTTCACGCGGATCGCCACGGAATCGATCAACTGGTCCACGGAGAGGGCCATCAACATGTCAGCGCTGGCCACGGAGGTGGGGGAGTCCTGCACGCCCTCGCGCAGCTCCTGGGCGCCCATCAGATAGAAGTTCCGCCACACGGCGTTCTCAGAGGCCTGCCCCAACTTGACGTAAAGCTTGGCGAGTTCGAACTTAGCGGTCTTGTACCCGGGGTCCGCGAACACCACATGATTGAGCAACGTCACCGCGAACCGCAGATCGCCGCTCTTCGCGAACGCCTTGGCCTTGGCAACCGTCGCCGTGCGCCCACCCATGGCCTTGACGTACCGCTTGGCCTCCTCAACGGGAGGGTGCTCCCACAGATGCGCCGGGTTGCCGTCGAACCACCCCATGTACCGCTGATAGATGCCCTTCACGTTATGGCTGAGCGACCCGTAATACCCACGATTCGCCCACACGCCCGCGAGCGCGGGAGGCAACTCGATCTCCTCGGCGATCTCCCGCCCGGTCATCCCTCGATTGATCATCCGCAGCGTCTGATCATGCATGTACGCGTACAGATCCCGCTGCTGCTCAAGCAACTCCACGATGGTCTCGCCACCCCACGTAGGCCAGTGATGCGAGGCGAAGGCAACATCTACCCGCCCGCCGAACAACACCACGGACTCGTTGAGGAAGCGCGCCCACTGCCGGGCGTCCCGCACCTGCGCACCACGCAACGTGATGATGTTGTGCATCGTGTGCGTCGCGTTCTCCGCCATACAGACGGCACGCAGCTCGGGAAGCACGAAGTTCATCTCCGCGGGCGCCTCGGTCCCCGGCGTCATCTGAAACTCGAACTTCACCCCGTCGAGGGTCTCGACCTGACCGGTCTCGGTGATGTCTTTGGTAGGCGGAATCAACCCGATGGACCCCACGGAGACGGATTGCCCGAGGCCGCAACCGATCTGTCCCGTGGGGGACTTGGGAAGCAACGCCCCGTACATGTACCCGGAGCGCCGCTGCATCGCCGTACCGGCGTACACGTTCTCCGAGACGGCGTGCTCCATGAAGCCATCGGGCGCGAGGATCGGTACGTCGCCCGCACCGTCCGGCAGCACGCCACGGCAGCCGCCGAAGTGATCGACGTGCGGATGCGTGTAGATGAGCCCGGTGACCTTCTTGTCGCCCCGGTGCGTGCGGTAGAGCTTGAGCGCGGCGGCGGCGGTCTCCGCCGAGATCAGCGGATCGATGACGATGATGCCGGTGCCGCCCTCGATGATCGTCATGTTCGACAGGTCAAGCCCACGCACTTGGTAGACACGGTCGGTGACCTTGTAGAGCCCCTGCTTGGACACGAGTTGGGACTGGCGCCACAGGCTCTTGTGCGCGGACTTGGGGGCGTCGCCCTTGAGGAACCCGTACGCGTCGCTGTCCCAGACGACCTGCCCCTTGGCGTTCTTCACCACCCCCGGGGTGAGGGCCGCGATGAACCCCTTGTCGGCATCGGCGAAGTCGTCCCCGCCCTTGCTCGTGCCCTCGCGGTCGATGGCGGAGGCGGTCTGAGGATTCATGGCCACGGCCGCCGCGGCGGCACCCGCAGCGGCGGCAACGAAGCTGCGCCTGTTCAGGGGAGTCATGGGGCCGAAGATCGCAGCGGGGTACGGGGCGGGGCAAGGGTTCGCCGTGGATTTGGGGCAGCTCCCAGGGAGGGCGGGGGAGGGGAGTGACGCGTCATATTGCGCGGGCGGGGGTGGGGCGGTACTTGGCGGTACTTGGTCAGTACTTGGGGCCCACGTGGGCGTCCATGAGGGCTACTGAGGCTTTGCGGGCGATGGAGATGTTGCGGTGGTTGGCTGCCTTCCAGTGGACCCACCTTGTCGAGGGCGCCCGTGAAGAGTCGGATGATGTCGCCCGACAGGTTGGTGAAGAAGTACCGGGGGTATTCGTAGCGCTTGCGCTCGCCGTCGACGATGCGGGTGGTCCAGTTGGTGACGCGGCAGCCGTCGGAGTGGATGAGCCCGCGAATGAACTCCCAGGGATGGGCGTCGACGATCTCCTGTTGCCAGGGTTCGAGGGCGATCTTGCGCTCGTGCTTCTTGCCGGGGCCGTGTTGCGGGAAGAGGCAGGGCCAGTGCTTGCTCCAACTGGTGACGTACTGACAGCCCTGGCTTTGCACGCGGCAGACCTTGTTGTCCGGACGTACGGACTGGATGGCGTCAGCGCAGGCTTCGATGAGACCGCGCCACGTGTCGGCGCAGGCAATCCGCAGCGAGTAGACGCCTCGCCGCTGGAGGCTGACGCAGCCGTCGCCGAGGTAGAGGCCCAGCAAGTACGAGTAGGCGGCCGGATCCTCAGGCTCGCCTGGTGTGGCACGGCATCTTGGGCACGGACGGGCACGGTCGTAGCCGAGTGGCTCGACGCGGATTTGCCAGGCCCGGATAGCGGCCCTGGAAGCACCGGTCTCTTTGCTCACCGAGTTGAGGCTGAGACCCTGGCTGATGAGGTTCAACGCCCGCTGGCGTGTGCCCATGTCGTACATGTGCCCCACTTTGCGGGGCGGTGGGCCTCGGTATGCAGCAAAAAGCGGATGTTCACGGGAACGAGAACATCCGCTTGCGAGTGGTGACCTTGGGATCTAAGGAAAAGTGCCCCGGGTGGGACTCGAACCCACACTGTAAGGTGTTTGAGACCTTCGTCTGCTGCCAATTGGACTACCGGGGCCTAACGAATCGAAGGTTTTCCCCGACCCGCTGCCCAACCACCATACCGCAGCTAGGTAGGCTCTTGGGAGCTGCACCCCAGCCCTGATCGAGGAGCCCCCGTGACTTCCCCCGAGTCGCCCCAGCCCGTAGCCGATGACGACGACAAGTCGCACGTGCCTCCGCTGACGACCCGTGTCGTCATCGCCGAGGACGAGGCTCTTATCCGGCTCGACCTCAAGGAGATGCTCGAGGAAGAGGGTTACACCGTCGTCGGCGAGGCCGGTGACGGGGCGAAAGCCGTCGAGCTGGCCCGCGAGCACAAGCCGGACCTCGTGATCCTTGACGTGAAGATGCCCGTCATGGACGGCATCTCCGCGGCGGAGAAGATCGCCGAGGAGTCCATCGCCCCGGTGCTCATGCTGACCGCGTTCTCGCAGCGTGACCTGGTCGAGCGGGCCAGGGACGCCGGCGCCATGGCGTATCTCGTGAAGCCCTTCAGCAAGACCGACGTCGTCCCGGCGATCGAGATGGCCGTCTCGCGTTTCACGGAGCTGAAGACGCTGGAGAAGGAGGTCGCGGACCTCACGCTGCGTCTGGAGACGCGGAAGCTGGTGGACCGCGCGAAGTCGATCCTGCAGACGGAGTACGGCCTGACGGAGCCCGCCGCCTTCCGGTGGATCCAGAAGACGTCGATGGACCGCCGTCTGTCGATGCAGCAGGTCGCGGAGGCGGTCATCGAGGACGCCGACGAGAAGAAGGCCGCCAAGGGGCAGTAGCTCTCGCGTACACACGGAAAAGGCCCGCACCCCGAAGCCGGGGTGCGGGCCTTTCTCGTATGCCGGGACGGAGTCCTAGTCCTCGCCGAGGTACGCCTTCCGCACGGATTCGTCGTGCAGCAGGTCGTTCCCCGTTCCGGAGAGGACGATCTTCCCGACTTCCATGACGTGACCGTGGTCGGCGAGCGAGAGTGCCGCCTGGGCATTCTGCTCGACCAGAAGAATGGTCGTGCCCTGGGACTTGAGCTCGGAGATGGTCGCCATGATCTTCTGCATCATGATCGGCGAAAGGCCCATGGAGGGTTCGTCGAGCATGAGCAGTTTCGGCTGGGACATGAGGGCGCGGCCCATGGCGAGCATTTGCTGTTCGCCGCCGGAGAGCGTGCCCGCCGCCTGCTTTCTGCGCTCACCCAGAATCGGGAAGAGCTCGTAGGCGCGCGCGATGTCTTTTTCGATGCCGGTTTTGTCGCTGCGGAGATATGCGCCGAGTCGCAGGTTGTTCTCGATCGTCATGCGCGGGAAGATGTGCCGGCCCTCGGGGGAGTGGGCGAGGCCGAGGGAGACGATCTGGTCGGCGCGGTATTTCCGTAGTGCTTTTCCGTTGAATTTGATGGAGCCGCCGACCGGCTTGAGGAGTCCGGAGAGTGTGCGCAGTGTGGTGGTCTTGCCTGCGCCGTTGGTGCCGATGAGGGTGACGACTTCGCCGGCTTCGACCTTGAAGGAGATGCCTTTGACGGCTTCGATCTTGCCGTAGGCGACTTTGAGGTCTTCGACTTCGAGCAGTGCGGTCATCGGCTGTTCTCCTCGTCGCCCGTTGCGTCGGCCTCTGTGCTGCCGGGGGCACCTTCGAAGGGTTCGCCCAGGTAGGCGGCGATGACGCGGTCGTCCTGTTGGACGGTTTCGCTGCTGCCCTCGACGAGTTTTTCGCCTTGGACGAGTACGGCCACGCGGTCGCACAGGTTGAAGATGAAGCGCATGTCGTGCTCGATGACGAGTACGGCGATGCCCATGTCGCGGATGGCGAGGACGAGTTCCTCGGTGGCGCGGGTCTCCTGGGGGTTCATGCCTGCGGTCGGCTCGTCCAGGAGGAGCAGGCCGGGTTCGCTGGCGAGTGCGCGTGCGATCTCCAGCTTGCGCTGTTCGCCGTAGGGCAGGTTGCGGGAGAGGTGTTCGGCCTTGTCGGCGAGGCCGACGAACTCCAGGAGTTCGAGGGCGCGGGCCTTGGACTTGGCCTCGGCCTTGTGGAAGCCGGGGCCGCGCAGGAGGGCTGACCAGAGGCCTTCCTTCGTACGCGTGTGGCGGCCGACGAGGACGTTTTCCAGGACCGTCATGTTGGCGAAGAGGCGGATGTTCTGGAAGGTGCGGGCCACGCCGGCCGCGGTGACCTTGAAGGATTTGCTGGGCAGGACCGTGCCTTTGTACCGGACTTCGCCCTCGGTGGGGATGTAGAGGCCGGTGAGGCAGTTGAAGAAGGTGGTCTTGCCGGCGCCGTTGGGGCCGATGAGGCCGACGATCTCGCCGCTGTTGACGGTGAGGTCGACGGAGCGTACGGCGGTGAGGCCGCCGAAGCGCATCGTGACGCCCTTGGCGTCGAGGACGGTTTCTCCGGCCGGTGTCGCGGCGGGGCTGTCCTTGCTGGTGGTGGTGTCGGTGGTCATGGCTCAGGCCCCTGTCTTGCTGAGGACTGTGGGTGGCGGCGTGTCGCCGGGGGCCAGTTCGGCTTCGTGGAATTCGAGCTGGCGGCGGCGGTTGGGGATGAGGCCTTCGGGGCGGAAGCGCATGAGGAGGACGAGCGCGAGGCCGAAGGCGAAGAGCTGGTAGTCGCCCAGGAACGAGAGTTTGCTGGGGATGAGGTAGAGCAGTGCGGCGCCGACGAGGGGTCCGCTGATGGTGCCCATGCCGCCGAGGACGACGGCGGCGAGCAGGAACGCGGAGTTCGGCGGGACGGTGTTGGCGAACTGGTACTGCTCGGGTGTCACGGTGTAGGTGACGTGTGCCTGCACCGTGCCCGCGAGTCCGGCGAGTGTGGCGCCGAGTGCGAAGGCGATGAGCTTCACGCGGAAGCCGTTGATGCCCATGGCGAGTGCCGCGGTCTCGTCTTCGCGGATGGCGACCCAGGCGCGTCCGATGCGGGAGTCGCCGCTGCGCCGGAAGACCAGGACGACGACGAGGGTGATGAGCAGCATCAGGAAGAAGTAGTTCGCGAACCGGCCGATGGTGACGCCGAGGATGGAGTGCTCGATGCCCAGGTCGAAGCCCAGGATCTTGAGGTTCGGGATGGAGGAGATGCCGTTCGAGCCGTTGGTGATGTCCGGGCCCGAGGTGCCGTCGGAGTTCATGGCGACGAGCCGGAAGATCTCTCCGAAGCCGAGGGTGACGATGGCGAGGTAGTCGCCGCGCAGCCTCAGCGTCGGGGCGCCGATGAGCACGCCGAAGATGAGCGATGCGCCCGCGCCGACGAGGATGGCGCCCCAGAACGGCAGGTGGACGTCGAAGGGTGAGGAGGGCGATCCGGAGACCATGGATGCCGCGTAGGCGCCGACGCCGAGGAAGGCGACGTATCCGAGGTCGAGGAGTCCTGCGAGGCCGACGACGATGTTCAGGCCGAGGGCGACGGTGGCGAAGATGAGGATGTAGACGCCGATGGTGGCGTACTGGTCGTCGCTCTGTGTGAACGGGAAGGCCGCGGCGGCGGCGAAGGCGCCGCCGAGGGTGATGTTGCGGTGTCGTGCGGTGTAGGTGGAGATCTGGGCGACGAGTCCGGCTTTGGCCAGTGCGGCGAAGCTGAACGCCACGGTGACGAGGAAGCCGATGAAGAGTTCGTCGTACTCGGTGCCGATGCCGTAGGTGAAGACCAGGAGGCCCACCGAGAGCGCGGCGATGATGATCAGGATCTCGACGTAGCTGGGGAGCTTGCGCGGGGTGGGCGGGGCTTCGGCGGCGAAGGCGCCCTTGAAGATGATGACGCCGTTGCGCAGGCGGTGCTTGAGCTGCTCGCTGCTGGTGTCTTCGGGGTCGACCGCGTAGGTGTGCGGTCGTGTGAAGGGCAGGGCGAGGGCGCCGGTGAAGGAGGCGAGGGTGGCGATGGCGGCGACCCAGCCGCCGGGGTCGAGGTTGGCAAGGCCGCCGAGCTGGTAGCTGATCGAGATGATCGTGTACCAGGTGGTGGCGAAGGCGGCGAGCGCCGCGTACTTGAGTGCGGCGTCGGCTCCGCCGGGAGTCAGTGCCCGTACGCCCTTGATGCCGTAGGAGGCGAGGCCGAAGAGCGTCGTCAGGAGGCCGGCGATCAGGACGAGCACCTGGAGGCCGCCGGGGTAGCCGTAGACGGTGAGGTCGCCGGGGAACGCCGCGGTCCAGGTCCACGCCATGAACGTGGAGATGACGGTGAGGATGCCGCCGCCGGTGGCGAGTGCGCGGGCGGGGCCCTCGGGGATGGCGATGAGGCCGGTGGGGGTGTCGTCGTGCTTGGGGGCGGGCGCGTCGGCCGCGGTGGTCTGTGTGGTCATGGTTCTCACGCCCTGTCCGCGACGCGCTCGCCAAGGAGGCCTTGTGGCCTGACGAGGAGTACGACGATGAGGAGTACGAAGGCCCAGACGTCGGCCCAGGACTGCCCGCCGAGCTGGCTCATGCCGGGGATGTCGTTCATGTAGGCGGTGGCCATGGCTTCGGCGATGCCGAGGACGAGGCCGCCGATCATCGCGCCGTAGATGTTGCCGATGCCTCCGAGTACGGCGGCGGTGAAGGCTTTGAGGCCCCAGAGGAAGCCCATGCGGAACTGGACTTCTCCGTAGCGGAAGCCGTAGGCGACGGCGGCGATGCCGGCGAAGGCGGCGCCGATCGCGAAGGCGACGACGATGACGCGGTCGGTGTTGACGCCCATGAGTTTGGCGGTGTCGGGGTCCTGGGCGGTGGCTTGCATGCCGCGTCCGACGCGGGTCTTCATCACGAAGTAGCCGAGGGCGAACATGCAGATCGGTGCGGTGATCAGCAGGAAGATGTCGCCGGGCTGGATGGTGATGGAGCCCATGTGGATGGAGTCGCCGGGCATTTCGGGGAAGGTGCGGGACGACTTGGCGTTGGGGTACCAGGCCCAGACGGCTTGCTGGAGTGCGAGCGAGAGGCCGATGGCGGTGATGAGGGGTGCGAGGCGGGGTGCGCCGCGCAGTGGGCGGTAGGCGAAGCGTTCGGCTCCGACCGCTATGAGGGTGGAGACGATGACGGCGCCTATGAGCATGAGCGGCAGGGCGAGCCACATGCTGGTGCCGCCCGGGAGCCACAGCCAGACGGTGAGGGCGCCGAAGCCGCCGACCATGAAGATCTCGCCATGGGCGAAGTTGATGAGCTGGACGATGCCGTAGACCATTGTGTAGCCGATGGCGATCAGGCCGTACATGGATCCCAGTAGCAGGCCGTTGACCAGCTGTTGCGGCAGTTCGTGCACCGCAGGTCCTCCGAGTCTTTCGGTGTCGTTCGGCCTGCGGGCGGTGGCGGTGGGCCTCGCAGGGCGGACGGCTTAGGTGACGGATGCGACGCCGCGCGGGGCGCTGCTGAGGCAGCGCCCCGCGCGGTGGTGTCGTGCTGCGGGGTGGTTCAGCCGGTGAAGGTGCCGGACTTGACCGGCTCCCAGCCCTTGGTCGGGTCCTCGGTGGACTTCACCTGGTACACGGTGAGCTGCTTGTTCGTGGCGTCGCCGTACTCGTCGAAGGAGACCTTGCCGGTCACGCCGTCGAAGGAGACGTTCTGCATGGCTTCGACGATCTTGGCGCGGGCATCGTCGGGCAGCTTGCCGTCGTTGTCCTCGACGACCTTCTTGACTGCTTCGATGATCGCCCAGGCCGAGTCGTAGGAGTAGCCGCCGTAGGCCTCGTAGGCCTCCTTGTAGCCGGCCTTCTTGTAGTTCGCGATGAACTCCTTGGCGGAGGGCAGTTCCTCGACGGGCTGGCCGACGGAGGTGGCGTAGTCGCCCTTGCCTTCCTTGCCGGCGAGCTTGACGAAGTCGGCGCTGTAGATGCCGTCACCGCCGACGAGGGGGATCTTGGCTCCGGCCTTCTTCATCTGCTTGCTGAGCGGGCCTGCCGCGGGGTATTCGCCGCCGTAGTAGACGACGTCCGCGTCAGAGTTCTTGATCTTGGTGGCGACGGCGCCGAAGTCCTTGGTGTCCGGGTTCACGTGTTCGGTGCCGGCGACCTTGCCGCCGAGCTTGGTGAACTCGTCCTTGAAGGTGGCGGCCAGACCGGCGCCGTAGGTCTTCTTGTCGTCGACGACGAAGACCTTCTTCTTCTTCGCCTCGTTGTACAGGTACTGCGCGGCGAACGGGCCCTGGATGGCGTCCGTGGTGGCCGTACGGAAGTAGGCCTTGTACGGGCGGACCTTCTTGCCGCCGTTCCAGTCCTGGCCCTGGGTCATGGCCGGGTTGGTGTTGGCGGGGGAGACCTGGACGAGCTTCGCGTCGTCGAAGACCTTCTGCATCGACTCGCCGACGGAGGAGTTCAGGGGGCCGACGGCGCCGAGGATGTCCTTGTTGGCGACGAACTTGGTCGCGTTGGTCTGGCCCGACGCGGGCTGTCCCTGGTCGTCGGCGGGCTGCACCTTGAAGGTGATGCCGTCGACGTACTTCTTCTCGTTGGCCTGCTTGGCGGCGAGATCCACGGAGTTGCGGATGCCGAGGCCCAGCGCGGACAAGTCGCCGGTCAGCGGCGCGTCGACGCCGATGACCACGGTGGTTCCGCCGCCCGCGGAGTCTTCCTTGTCCTTGTCGTCGCGTGAGCCACAGGCGGTGAGGGTGAGTGCCCCCGCGGTGAGTGCAGCGGTGATGGCTATGAGCGAACGTTGACGCACGATCAGTCCTTTCCCCTGGCACGGCCGTCCCCTGTTGGGTGGCCGAGTCGAGCGCGGAACCGAACTGACAGGAATCCGGTGGGCGCGGTGACTGGCCGTGACTCTAAGGGCCGCTTTGTTCCTGGTGGAGTGGTCAGGCCAAAGGTGTGACGCTCTTGTTATGCCACGGAGTATTCCGCGGTGGAACTCAGGGGGTGGTTGGGACGGAATGCGCCACCTTCGGCGCATCCCGCATGCTGAGAACTTGCAGGACTGTCAGGGTGTTTTACTCATGACATCAGTGTTCGGGGGGCATGCGGCTGTCAGGGCCCCGGAAAGATCTTTTGCGTACCTCTCGCCGAGGATGAAGCTCTGTAACTGCATTGCGCGCACATTACGCAGTGTTACGACCAGGAAAGGGAGTCCGGCGTCCCGTTGCACATTTCCACATTCGCGAATGTGCATCGTGATTCGTGCCGTCCGAGGGGTTCCTGTTTTCACGGTGAATGGGGTATGGGGGGCGACCGTGACCGACAGGGCCTCCGTCGTCTGCGTGATCCGTCTGACGGACACCGGGGGTCCCGAGTTCTGGCTGAGGGCGACGGTGAAGCTGAACGTGCGGTCACCGGCCAGCGGGTGCGTCATGTCGCCCCGGTAGGTCACGGACACGGTCTGCGACGGATAGAGCGGTGGTGGCGGCGCAGGGGGCCGGGGGCGGGTCAGGTAGAGGCTGAGCCCGGCGGCCCCGACGATCACGGCCGTGGCGACGGCCAGGGCGGTGCGGCGGTGCCGGGTGAGCAGCGGGTGGGTCCGGACGGGGTGCACGGCGACCTGGTCCGTGGCGGCGGCGCGGGCGTCATAGGTGTGGTCACCGGGCTCTATGGGGCCGATGGCGTTCACACCCACGGCCCGCCGCTCGGCTCCCCGTGGCGGTAGCGCTCCTCGCACCGCTCACGTGCCTGACGGGTGATCAACTTCCGTCCCGCGGCGGCTCCGTGGCGCTCGCGCTCGGTGCGGGCCAGGTCGAGTGTGTCCCGCAGGATCATGTACTGCCCGTTGGAGAGGCCCATCGACTGGTAGTCGCCGTAGGTCTCCTTGCCCGAGTCGTAGATCTGCCGCCCCCACTTGGTGATCAGGGCCGTGCAGAGGTCCTCGGGGGACGTGGTGGCGGGGGAGGGTGCGGGCTCGGGGGCGTCGGCGGAAGGTGAACTCCCGCATCCGGCGGCGAGGAGAGCGGTGAGGAGGGTGGCGAGGGGGGCGGTGAAGGCGAGCGCACAGAGCGGTTTCCGGTGCCTCATGCACAGACGCTAGACCGGCGCCCCACGCTCCGACAATGCGTAGGGCACTCGCCTTCTTCCGCCTTCGATCGCCTTCAACCGCCTTACGCGGCGGCGTCGTTGGGCTGTACGTCGCGCAGCAGGCAGGTCAGCCGCGCGGTGCACACCCGCTTGTCCTGCTCGTCGGTGATGACGATCTCGTACGTCGCCGTGGAGCGGCCCCGGTGCACGGGCGTCGCCACGCCGGTGACCAGGCCCGAACGCGCGCCGCGGTGGTGCGTGCAGTTCAGGTCGACGCCGACGGCGAGCTTCCGGCTCCCGCCGTGCAGCATCGAGCCGACCGAGCCCAGGGTCTCGGCGAGCACGGCGGACGCGCCGCCGTGCAGCAGGCCGTACGGCTGGGTGTTGCCCTCGACCGGCATCGTGCCGACGACGCGGTCGGCGGAGGCCTCGACGATCTGGACGCCCATCCGGATGCCCAGATCGCCCGCGGAGAACAGGGCGGGCAGGTCGATGCCGAGCGCGGCGTACTCGTCGATGACCTCTTGCGGGAACTTCACGCTGTGCTGCTCGCCCATGGGGCCCGGCTCCGTTCGTCGTCCTCACTGTCGCTGAGCGAACGCTCAGTCGGTCCCTGATTGTTCCAGGCGCACGACGACGGACTTGCTGGCGGGGGTGTTGCTGGTGTCGGCGGTCGCGTCCAGCGGGATCAGGACGTTCGTCTCCGGGTAGTACGCCGCCGCACAGCCCCGGGCCGTCGGATAGTGCACGATCCGGAAGCCCGGCGCGCGACGCTCGACGCCGTCCTTCCACTCGCTCACCAGGTCCACGTACGACCCGTCGGCGAGGCTCAGCTCACGGGCGTCCTCGGGGTTGACCAGGACGACACGGCGGCCGTTCTTGATGCCCCTGTAGCGGTCGTCGAGGCCGTAGATCGTGGTGTTGTACTGGTCGTGCGAGCGCAGCGTCTGGAGCAGGAGCCGTCCCTTGGGCAGGGCGGGGAACTCGACCGGCGCCGCGGTGAAGTTGGCCTTGCCGGTGGCCGTGGGGAAGCGGCGCTCGTCGCGCGGGGCGTGCGGCAGGGCGAAGCCCGCGGGGTCGGCGACGCGTGCGTTGAAGTCCTCGAAGCCGGGGATCACGCGCGCGATGCGGTCGCGCACCGTGGCGTAGTCCTTCTCGAACTCCTCCCAGGGGGTGGCCGATTCGGGGCCGAGGACGCGGCGGGCGAGGCGGCACACGATGGCCGGCTCGGAGAGCAGGTGCGGGCTCGCGGGCTCCAGGCGGCCGCGCGATGCGTGCACCATGCCCATGGAGTCCTCGACGGTCACGAACTGTTCACCACTGCCCTGAAGGTCACGCTCGGTGCGGCCCAGCGTCGGCAGGATCAGGGCACGCGCGCCCGTGACGGCGTGCGAGCGGTTCAGCTTCGTCGACACGTGGACGGTCAGGCGGGCCTTGCGCATCGCCGCCTCCGTCACCTCCGTGTCGGGCGAGGCCGCCACGAAATTGCCGCCCATCGCGAAGAACACCTTCGCCTCGCCGTCCCGCAGCGCCCTGATCGCGCGGACGACGTCCAGGCCGTGCTCGCGCGGCGGCGCGAAGCCGAACTCCTTCTCCAGGGCGTCGAGGAAGGCCGGAGCGGGCCGCTCGAAGATGCCCATCGTGCGGTCGCCCTGCACGTTCGAGTGCCCGCGCACCGGGCACACGCCCGCGCCCGGACGGCCGATGTTGCCGCGCAGCAGAAGGAAGTTGACGACCTCGCGGATGGTCGGCACGGCGTGCTTGTGCTGGGTGAGGCCCATCGCCCAGCACACGACGGTGCGCTTGGAGGCGAGGACCATGGCGAGGGCTTCCTCGATGCGCTCGCGGGTGAGGCCGGTCGCGGCGAGGGTTTCGTCCCAGTCGGCGCCGCGCGCGGCCTCGGTGAACTCCTCGTACCCATGGGTGTGTTCGCGGACGAAATCTTCGTCGACCGCTCCCTCGGTGTCGAGGATGAGCTTGTTCAGGAGGCGGAACAGGGCCTGGTCGCCGCCGAGGCGGATCTGCAGGAAGAGATCGGTGAGGGCGGTGCCCTTGAGCATGCCCTGCGGGGTCTGCGGGTTCTTGAAGCGCTCCAGGCCCGCCTCGGGCAGCGGATTGACCGTGATGATCTTCGCGCCGTTGTGCTTCGCCTTCTCCAGGGCGGAGAGCATGCGCGGATGGTTCGTGCCAGGGTTCTGCCCGGCGACGATGATCAGGTCCGACTTGTAGAGGTCCTCCAGGAGGACGCTGCCCTTGCCGACGCCGATCGTCTCGGTGAGCGCGGAGCCGGACGACTCATGGCACATGTTCGAACAGTCGGGCAGGTTGTTCGTGCCCAGCTCGCGGGCGAACAGCTGGTACAGGAACGCCGCTTCGTTGCTGGTGCGGCCCGAGGTGTAGTAGACGGACTCGTCCGGGCTGTCCAGCGCGGCCAGTTCCTCGCCGATGATGTCGAAGGCCCGCTCCCAGGAAACGGGTTCGTAGCGCTCGGCGCCCTCCGCCAGATACATCGGGTGGGTGAGGCGGCCCTGCTGACCCAGCCAGTACCCACTGCGCGTCGCGAGGTCGGCCACGGGGTGCGCGGCGAAGAAGTCGGGGGTGACGCGGCGCAGCGTGGCCTCCTCGGCGACCGCCTTCGCGCCGTTCTCGCAGAACTCCGCCGTGTGCCGGTGCTCCGGCTCGGGCCAGGCGCAGCCGGGGCAGTCGAAGCCGTCCTTCTGATTGACCCGCAGCAGCGTCAGCGCCGTGCGGCGCACACCCATCTGCTGCTGGGCCATGCGCAGTGAGTGACCGATGGCGGGAAGGCCCGCCGCGGCGTGCTGGACCTCCGCGACCTGCGGCGCGTCCTGGACCGGATCACCCTTGGGCGACTTCCTTGCCATGGTCGGCTCCCCTTCGAGCACGTACGTGAGCTACGTCTCCGATCCTCCCACGCGCGGCTGACAGCGCGGTCGCGGGTGAGGGTTGGGGCCGACTGTCAGTGGGGCGTGGCAGGATCGGGGACGTGGCAGAAAAAGCAGCGAAGAAGAAGTCCGAGACCGCGACGAAGCCGAGTGGCGAGCAGCGTCCGCGCCTGCTCCTCATGGACGGGCACTCCCTGGCCTACCGGGCGTTCTTCGCGCTGCCCGCGGAGAACTTCACGACCGCGACGGGCCAGCCGACGAACGCGATCTACGGCTTCGCGTCGATGCTGGCGAACACTCTGCGCGACGAGGCACCCACGCACTTCGCGGTCGCCTTCGACGTGTCGCGCAAGACGTGGCGCTCCTCGGAGTTCCCCGAGTACAAGGCGAACCGCTCCAAGACCCCGGACGAGTTCAAGGGCCAGGTCGAGCTGATCGGCGAGATCCTCGACGCGATGCACGCGGTGCGGTTCGCGGTGGACGGCTTCGAGGCGGACGACGTCATCGCCACGCTCGCCACCCAGGCCGAGGCGGCGGGCTTCGAGGTCCTGATCGTCACCGGCGACCGTGACTCCTTCCAGCTGATCAGCGACCACGTGACGGTGCTGTATCCCACGAAGGGCGTCTCCGAGCTGACGCGCTTCACCCCGGAGAAGGTCGAGGAGAAGTACGGCCTCACACCCAGCCAGTATCCCGACTTCGCGGCCCTGCGCGGCGACCCCTCGGACAACCTCCCCGGCATCCCCGGAGTGGGCGAGAAGACCGCCGCGAAGTGGATCAACCAGTTCGGTTCCTTCGCGGACCTCGTCGAGCGCGCCGAAGAGGTCAAGGGCAAGGCCGGACAGAACTTCCGCGATCACCTGGACGCGGTGAAGCTGAACCGCCGGCTCACGGAGATGGTGCGCGACGTCGAGCTCCCCAAGACGGTCACCGACCTGGAGCGCGTTCCGTACGACCGCACGGCCCTCGCCCTGGTCCTGGACACCCTGGAGATCCGCAACCCCTCGCTGCGCGAGCGGCTCCTCGCCGTCGACCCCGGCGCGGAGGAGGCCGACCAGACCCCTGCCGAGCCGGGCGTGGAGCTGGACGGCTCGGTGCTCGGTGCGGGTGAGCTCGCGCCGTGGCTCGCCGAGCACGGCAAGGCTGTCCTCGGCATGGCCACGGTCGACACCTGGCAGCTCGGCACGGGCTCGGTGACCGAGGTCGCCCTGGCCGCGGCCGGCGGAGCGGCGGCCTGGTTCGACCCGACCCGCCTGGACGAGGCCGACGAGAACGCCTTCGCGGCCTGGGCCGCCGACCCGAAGAAGCCCAAGGTCCTGCACAACGCCAAGGCCACGATGCGGGTCTTCCCCGAGCACGGCTGGACGGTGGACGGCGTCACCATGGACACGGCGCTCGCCGCGTACCTGGTCAAGCCGGGCCGCCGCTCCTTCGCCCTGGACGCCCTGTCCCTGGAGTACCTGGGCCGAGAGCTGGCGCCCGCGTCTGCCCCGGACGGACAGCTCGCCTTCGGTACCGAAGAGGACGACCAGGCCGAGGCCGACGCACTGATGTCGCAGGCCCGCACGATCCTCGACCTGGGCACGGCCTTCGGCGAGAAGCTGCCGGAGGTGGGTGCGGGTAATCTCCTGACGGACATCGAACTGCCGACGTCCATCCTCCTGGCCCGTCTGGAGCGGCACGGCATCGCGGCGGACCGCGCCCATCTGGAGGCGATGGAGCAGCAGTTCGCGGGCGCGGTGCAGCAGGCGGTGAAGGAGGCCCACGCGGCGGCGGGCCACGAGTTCAACCTCGGCTCGCCCAAGCAGCTCCAGGAAGTCCTCTTCGGCGAGCTGAATCTGCCCAAGACGAAGAAGACCAAGACCGGGTACACCACGGACGCGGACGCCCTGGCCTGGCTCGCGGCCCAGACCGAGAACGAACTGCCGGTCATCATGCTCCGCCACCGCGAGCAGGCGAAGCTCCGCGTCACGGTCGAGGGCCTGATCAAGTCGATCGCCGCGGACAACCGCATCCACACGACCTTCAACCAGACGGTCGCGGCGACGGGCCGCCTCTCCTCCACCGACCCGAACCTCCAGAACATCCCCGTCCGCACGGACGAGGGCCGGGCGATCCGCCGCGGCTTCGTGGTCGGCGAGGGCTTCGAGTCCCTGATGACCGCGGACTACAGCCAGATCGAGCTGCGCGTGATGGCGCACCTGTCCGAGGACGAGGGCCTCCTGGAGGCGTTCGGCTCGGGCGAGGACCTGCACACCACGGTCGCCTCGCAGGTCTTCTCCGTCGAGGGCTCCGCCGTCGACGCCGAGATGCGCCGCAAGATCAAGGCCATGTCGTACGGCTTGGCGTACGGCCTCTCCGCGTTCGGCCTCTCCCAGCAGCTGAACATCGAGGCGGGCGAGGCCCGCGCGCTCATGGACACGTACTTCGAGCGGTTCGGTGGCGTCCGGGACTATCTGCGCCGAGCCGTCGACGAGGCCCGCGCGACGGGCTACACGGAGACGATGCTGGGCCGCCGCCGGTATCTCCCCGACCTCAACAGCGACAACCGCCAGCGCCGCGAGATGGCCGAGCGGATGGCCCTGAACGCCCCGATCCAGGGCACGGCCGCCGACATCGTCAAGATCGCCATGCTGAACGTGCACCGCGCGTTGACGGAGGCGAAGCTCGACTCCCGCATGCTGCTCCAGGTCCACGACGAAATCGTCCTGGAGATCGCTCCGGGTGAGCGCGCCAAGGTGGAGAAGCTCGTCCGCCGCGAAATGGCGGGCGCGGTGTCGCTGCGGGCTCCGCTGGACGTGTCGGTGGGCGTGGGCGCGGACTGGGAGTCCGCCGCGCACTGACGGCTGCGTACGGATGCGTACTGACGGCTGGGCCGGGCTTGAGCGGGGTTCTCCTGGGCGCCGCGAATCACCGGCTTCGCCGAGTCCAGCCTCGGTCCCGAGGCCGTCCTCGGTCGCCGGACGGGCTGAAGGATCCCCCCTAAGCCGGGGGAGACCCTTCAGCCCGGCCCGCACCCCGCAGGGGCCCTCACCCGCGTGGCCCCCGCCCCCGAGCCCCCCACCGCTGCCCCCGTCACGATGACCGCATGGCCTCTCACCTGCGAAAGTGCCGAATAGCCATGGCGCCGGCACTGGTCACCACGCTCCTCACCCCCCTCCCCGCAACCGCCGCCAGGGCAAGCACGGCGCAACGCGCGGCCTACGGCGCCGCCCGCGGCGACCCGGCCCTCGCCGCCCAGCTCTCCCGCGACATCCGCGCCGTCCTGGTCGCCCGGCGGAGCACCGTGTCCGTGGCCCTCCACGACCCCGCCACGGGCCTCAGCTGCGCCCTCGGCAGCAGCCGCCGCTACGACACCGCGAGCGTCGCCAAGGTCATGATCATGGAGGCGGCCCTCCGCCGTGCGCAGGACTGGGGCCGCGGCCTCTCGCACGACAACCCCACGACGCGGTGCGCAGTCCGTACCATCGAACGCGTCGCCCAGGCCGTGCACCGCGCCCTCAACTTGGGGCGTGCGGCAGGGCACCCCGCCCGAACAGGACGCGGCCAACCGGTGAAAATCGGGCACGAACGGGTGTCTGGGCGCTGGAAGTTGTCGTAGTGTCGCCTGAGTCGGCCCGCTGGGGAGCGCAACGGGGAGCAGGGTAGAGCGGGCGGCGACACACACAGTCGTCAAGGGGAGGGATTCACGGTCATGGCGGCGGTATTCGGCAGGCGTTTGCGCAGGGGAGCGGTGACCACCGCGGTGGCCGCGGCGGCGGTGGCCGCACTCGCGGCGTCCCAGGCCCCGGGCGTGACGGACGTGCCTCGCGACGAGCGGGCGGGGGCATCCGGCGCCACGCCGCCACCGGAGGATTCCGCGACCGGCAACTCCCCCTATTACACCGACCTGCCGCCCCTCGACACCCCGGTCCCGCCGACCGGAGCACCCAACGGCGGCGACGACAAGACCGAGGCGGGCCTCCCGGCCACCGTCCTGGACGCGTACAAGAAGGCCGAGGCCTCCCTGTCCACCTCCCAGCCCGGCTGCAAGCTCCCCTGGGAACTGCTCGCCGCGATAGGCAAGGTCGAGTCGGGCCAGGCGCGCGGCGGCAAGGTGGACGCGAACGGCACGACGCTCGCCGCGATCCTCGGCCCGCCCCTGAACGGCAACGGCTTCGCGAAGATCACCGACACCGACGGCGGCGCGTACGACGGGGACACGACGCACGACCGTGCGGTCGGCCCCATGCAGTTCATCCCCTCGACGTGGGCGACATGGGCGCAGGACGGCAACGCGGACGGCAAGAAGGACCCGAACAACATCTACGACGCCGCGCTCGCCGCGGGACGCTATCTCTGCGCCAACGACCGCGACTTGTCCGTCGAGGCCGATCTGCACAAGGCGATCCTCAGCTACAACCGTTCGACGGAGTACCTGAACACGGTCCTGTCGTGGCTGGAGTACTACCGCAAGGGCACCCACGAGGTCCCCGACGGCACGGGCGTCCTGCCGAACGACCGCAGCGACAGCAACATCAACGGCCCGAGCACGAGCCCGAGCCCCACGCCCACGCCCCCGGCGTCCGGTTCGCCCTCACCGAAGCCGCCCAAGCCCGGCGACGACAAGCCGTCCGAGCCCGGTAACAACGGCGGCAGTGGCGGCCCGACCACTCCGCCCACGGGCGGCGGCTCCGAGACCCCGAAGCCCCCGAAGCCCACCCCCTCGCCCACCGACCGGGTCGCGAGCCTCAAGGACGCCGGCACCGGCAAGCTTGCCGCGACGGCGGGCGACGCCTTCGCCGAGCGCGTCGAGGTGCGCACGGCGTCCGCGTCGGGCTCGGCCGTGGCCAAGGCCAAGGTGAGGTTCGCGATCGTCGGCGACACCGACGCGCGCTTCCCCGGCGGCGCCACCAGCGCGACCGTCACCACGAGCGCCTCGGGCAAGGCCACCGCCCCGGTGGTCAAGGCGGGCGAGAAGACCGGTGAGTTCACGGTCCGCGCCACGGTCGTCGGCCGCTCGCTGCCCGGCCTCGACTACACGGCGAAGGTCACCGCGCGCCAGGCCGACGCCCTGGCAAGGACCAGCGACAAGGCGCTGACCTGTGAGCCGGGCAAGGAGTTCGCCGACCAGGTCGAGGTCAAGGCGACGTACAAGGGACAGGCCGCCGACCGTGTGGCGGCCACCGCCACCATGATCAAGTCGGCGGCGGACGCCACGGCCAACGACAAGGGTCCGTACTTCAAGGACGCGGACGGCAAGCCGGTCCGCACCCTCAAGGCCCTGAAGACGGACGCGAACGGCGTGCTCAAGCTCCCCAAGATGTACGCCGACGACGCCGCGGGCACGTATCTCCTGCGCGTCACCACCGTGGGCGGCGCGATGCTCACGGTCGAACTGAAGGTGGCGGCCCCGGCGGCCTAGCCGCACAGGACACCTGCCGCACACAGAGACGCCCCTGCGCCCGCCCGGCGCAGGGGTGTCTCTGTGTGTGCAACGTGTTCTCATCTGGCCGTCGCGTTGCTACGGTGCCCCAGCCCTGACGCCCTGTCAGTTCACGGTCGGTGTCCTCGACGCCGTCAGTTTTCCCGCCTCGGGAGGATCCGCATGCGCGCTCTCATCGCCGCCGCGACCGGTCTTGCCGTCGCCGTCGCCCTGGTCCTGACGATTACGGCGATGGGGGCGCCGCCCGGCGAGACCTCGCCGGAGCCGCTGCTCACCACCGTCCCCAAGCACCCATGACCGCCGAGCGGTCCTTGACCGTCAACCGCCCGTCTCCGTAGGGAGGGCCGCCGCGATGCGCCGCAAGGCCAGCCTGATCCTGCTCGCCTTCGCCGTGTTCTTCACGGCGATGTCCCCGCTCATGCGCTGGTACGCCTTCCCGCGCCTCGCCAAGATCCCGCCGAGCCAGTACCAGGAGGCGGTGCTCGAGGCGAAGAACCCGACCCTCGTCGACTACGGCACCATGCGGGCCAAGAAGGTCTCCAAGGTCACCGTCGTCCAGACGCTCAAGGGCAACGTCGAGGCCTCGGAGAAGATCGAGAAGAGTGCGGACCGGGACGTCGTCGTCTGGGACGCCCTCTCCTACGTGCAGGGGCCCGACGGCAAGATGGTCTCCAAGGTCCCCGAGCGCTACATCTTCGACGCGCACAGCCAGGAACCGGTGCACGCCACGGGCGAGATGGTCGACGGCGACGCGGTCAAGCGCGAGGGCATCGAGTTCAAGTGGCCCTTCCTGACCGAGAAGCGCGACTACGAGTACTTCGACGCCCAGGCCCGCGTCACCAAACCCATCCACTTCAAGGGCACGCAGACCTTCCGCGGCGTCGATGTCTACTACTTCGAGCAGACCATCCCCTGGACCAAGGTCCCCATGCCCAAGACGCTGCCGGTCAAGGGCATCACCCCGGAGTCCCTCGCCAAGACGGGCACGACGCGCTGGTACACGACCGTCCGCAAGTTCTGGGTCGAGCCGACCACCGGGGCGCCCGTCTACGGCGAGGAGATCCAGAAGAACGAGCTGCGCGGCGGCACGCTCCTCGGCGACCGCGACAAGGTCACGGTCTTCGCAGGGCACGTGAAGATGCGCGAGGACTACATCGAGAACACGGTCGACCTGGTGAAGTCCCAGCGCGTCCTGGTCCTCCTCATGACGTCCTATCTCCCCTGGGGCTTCCTGGGTCTCGGCCTGCTCCTGCTCGCCCTCTCCCTCTGGCTGGAGGCCCGCAGCCGCAGGCCCGGCGAACCGGAGGCCACGGCGGCGCCCGAGCCGGAACCGGTCAACGCCTGAGCCGGGCGTTGGTGAACCGCGTCGCCTCGGCGGCCGCCGGATCCTCCGGCCACGGATGCTTCGGATACCGCCCGCGAAGCTCGGCCCGCACCGCCCGGTAGCCGTCCCGCCAGAAGGAGGCAAGATCGGCGGTGACGGCCGCGGGGCGTCCTGCGGGGGAGAGCAGGTGCACGAGGACGGGTACGCCGCCGTCCGCGATCCGCGGGGTCTCGGCGAGCCCGAACATCTCCTGCAACTTCACCGCAAGGACGGGCTGTTCGGGGTCGGAGTAGTCGATGCGGATCCTGGAACCACTGGGCACCGCCACCCGCTCCGGGGCGAGCGCGTCGAGGCGGGTGGCCTCGCCGGTCGCCCACGGCAGAAGCCGGCCCAGGGCCTGCCCCGCGTCGATGCGCCGTAGGTCGGCGCGGCGCCGCGCCTTGGACAGCTCGGGCTCCAACCACTCGTCCACGCGCGCGTGGAGGGCGCTTTCGGACACGTCGGGCCAGGGCGCCCCCAGATGCCGGTGCAGAAACGCGAGCCGCTCCCGCAGCTCCCGAGCCCCCTGGGACCAGTTCAGGAGCGAGGTCCCTTCTTCCTGGAGCCCAGCGAGCAGCCCTTCTCGTACGAGTCCGGGGGCGGGCTTCTTGAGGGGCCGCACCGCCAGTTCCACGGCGCCGAGACGCTCGACGTGCCGCGCGACGAGATCCCCGTCGGCCCAGGCGACCTCGTCCCCCTCGCGGTAGAGGGGCGCGGCGGCGCTCCGGGCGACGTCCTCGTCGATGTGCCCACCGAGCAGCACGCGCGCGTGCCCGGCGCCCACCGGCCGATCGGCCACGGCCACGGCGATCCACTCGGCCCCGGTCAGCGCGGACCCGGCCCGCACCTCGCCACGGGTCCCGTTCACCATGAGATACGTGCCGTCGCCCCGTCCCTGGGCGACCCGCTCGGGGAAGGCGAGAGCGGCGACGAGCCCGGCGACGCGGTCGTCGCTTTCACCGGGAGCTCCGGGGTTACGGGTGGGTGGGTGGGAGATATCCCGCGCCGAAGCCGCGGGAGGCGGCGTACCAGCTCCCGGCGGCGACGCCCCCGCCGCGGCAAGCCTCCGCACCTCCGTGCGCCACCGCGCCGCGTACCCGTCCCCGCCCCGCCGGGCCACGCGCCAGGCCGCCGCGAGGTCGTCCCCGTACTCACGCGGCGGCTCCTCGCTCAGGAGGGCCACCACCTCGGCCGCGCGGCGCGCCCCCACGAGGGGAGCCGCGTCCAGCAGGGCCCGCGCCAAGCGGGGGTGAAGCCCGACCCGCGCCATCCGCGCGCCCCGCTCCGTGACCCGCCCCGACCCGGGGTCCACCGCTCCGACCGCCGTCAGGACCGCACGCGCCGCTGCCATCGCGCCACCCGGCGGCGGATCGAGCAGGGCCAGACCGGAGGCGTCTGGATCCCCCCAGCAAGCCGCCTGCAAGGCGAACGCGGCAAGGTCCGCCAGCTTGATCTCCGGCGCCGGAAAGCGCGGCAGACGGGCGTCCTCCGCCTCCGCCCAGCACCGGTAGACGGCCCCCGGCGCCTCACGCCCGGCGCGACCGGCCCGCTGCCGGCCCGACGCCTGCGAAGCCCGTACCGTCGTCAGCGCGCTCAGCCCGCGCGCGTGGTCCACGCGCGGCTCACGCGCGAGCCCCGAGTCGACGACGACCCGCACCCCGGGCACCGTCAGCGAGGACTCGGCCACCGACGTCGCGAGGACCACCCGCCGGGCGCCTCCCGACGAGCCCGCAAGGACCGCGTCCTGCACATCGGCGGACGCCCGCCCGTGCACCTGGAGCACCTCCGCGGGGACGTCGCCCAGCTGACCCGCCACCCGCGCGATCTCACCGACCCCGGGCAGGAAGCACAGGACGTCCCCGTCCCGCTCGGCCAGCGCCCGCCGCACCACCGACGCCACATGCGTGAGCTGCGCCGGATCCACCCGCATCCCGTGCGGCGGCCGCACCGGACGCGCGGGCGGCGCCCAGACCACCTCGACCGGATGCGAGGTGCCCCGCGCCTCCACCACGGGGGCGTCCCCGAGGATCCGCGCCCACCCCTGCGCGTCCGTCGTCGCGGACGCCGCCACGAGGCGCAGCTCGGGCCGCAGCGCCGCCCGTACGTCGACCAGGAAGGCGGCCACCGTGTCCGCGTCGAGATGCCGCTCGTGGCACTCGTCGATGATCACCACGTCGACGCCGGTCAACTCCTGGTCCCGCTGCAGCCGCTGCAACAGGACACCTGTCGTGACGACCTCCACGCGCGCGTGGCGGCCCACCACACGCTCACCGCGCACCGTGTACCCGACGCTCTCCCCGACCTTCTCGCCGAGCAGCCACGCCATCCGCCGCGCGGCGGCCCGAGCGGCGATGCGCCGTGGCTCGGCGACGACCACACGACGTTCGGGCCCATCCCCGAGAAGCCCCGCGAGGGCCAGCGGCACCAGCGTCGTCTTGCCCGTACCGGGAGGCGCGCACAGCACGGCGCCGCCCGGCCCCTCAAGAGCGGAACACAGCGCGGGCAGCACACCGCGCACGGGCAGGTCGAGGGCTTCGCTACGGAGACGGATCACGCACTCAGTCTCGTACGCAGACGAAGATCGCCGTCCCCGGGATCAGATTCCCGCGCAACGGGGACCAGCCGCCCCACTCCTGGGTGTTCCACGCCGGCCACTCCGGCTCCACCACGTCCACGAGCCGCAGACCGGCGGCCACGATGTCCCGCACCCGGTCGCCGAGCGTCCGGTGGTGCTCCACGTAGACGGCGTTCCCGTTCTCGTCCTGCTCCACATAAGGAGTGCGGTCGAAGTACGAGGCCGCCACGGAGAGGCCCTCGGGACCCGGCTCGTCCGGGAAGGCCCAGCGGATGGGGTGCGTCGCGGAGAAGACGAACCGGCCCCCGGGGCGCAGGACGCGTCGCACCTCCTTGAGGACCAGCACGGGGTCGGCGACGAAAGGCATCACCCCGTAGGCGGAGCAGACGAGGTCGAAGGCGCCGTCCTTGAAGGGCAGCACCCCGGCATCGGCCTGGACCAGCGGAACGCTCCCGCCGATCCGCAGCGCGTGCTGCAACTGGCGGTGGGAGAGATCGAGGGCGACCGGACGCGCGCCCTGCGCGGCGAGCCAGCGCGAGCACTGTGCGGCGCCCGCGCCGATCTCCAGGATGTCCTTGCCCTTCAGCTCCTCGGGCGGACCGAGCAGCTCGGCCTCCACCTCGTCGAGCCCCTCGGGACCCCACACGAACCGGTCGTCACCCAGGAAGGTGCCGTGCTCGATCTGGTAGTCGTCGGCGTTCCGGTCCCACCAGCCACGATTGGCGCGGCTGCTCTCCGTGACATCGGCGTCGCGGCGGGTGGCTTCCGGTTCGGGCGTCTCGGGCAGGTCGGACTCTTGGATGATCGGCTCCATCGTCGTACTCTTCCGTCTGGCTTCGTCGAGGCTCGTCGCGGTGAGGCGGTCGCGGGACGCCGCGAAAGCGTCGCGACAGGGCGCGGTGCGGCCCGTGTGGCCTCACGCGACAGCATTTGTGCCGGGTATGCGGCGTTCCGCCCCGGGTGTGCGCCTTCGCGCATTGACCCTGTCCGGCTGCCCCCGTATGCTACAAGTTGCGCTGCGAGCCTGCCGTCCTCAGACCTAGCAGGATGCGCTCGCATCTGTTGCATGTCCCCTCGGTTGTCGAGGCGCCTTCCGTTTCTTCGGAAACAGGAATCGGCGCTTCCCAGGCTGTCCGGCTTCTTCAGAGCGAAATCGGTTCCGGCGCTAGCAGTACCTACGACTCACTGTCCGTACCGGAGCCCTTACCCACATGACGAGCAGCACCGAGACCACCGCCACCACCCCGCAGGTAGCGGTCAACGACATCGGTAACGAGGAAGCCTTCCTCGCCGCGATCGACGAGACGATCAAGTACTTCAACGACGGCGACATCGTCGACGGCGTCATCGTGAAGGTCGACCGGGACGAGGTCCTGCTCGACATCGGTTACAAGACCGAAGGCGTCATCCCGAGCCGCGAGCTCTCCATCAAGCACGACGTCGACCCGAACGAGGTCGTCGCCGTTGGTGACGAGATCGAGGCCCTGGTTCTCCAGAAGGAGGACAAGGAAGGCCGTCTGATCCTGTCCAAGAAGCGCGCTCAGTACGAGCGTGCCTGGGGCACGATCGAGAAGATCAAGGAAGAAGACGGCATCGTCACCGGTACCGTCATCGAGGTCGTCAAGGGTGGTCTCATCCTCGACATCGGCCTCCGTGGCTTCCTGCCGGCCTCCCTCGTCGAGATGCGCCGCGTCCGCGACCTCCAGCCCTACGTGGGCAAGGAGCTCGAGGCCAAGATCATCGAGCTGGACAAGAACCGCAACAACGTGGTCCTGTCCCGCCGTGCCTGGCTCGAGCAGACCCAGAGCGAGGTCCGTCAGACCTTCCTCACGACCCTGCAGAAGGGTCAGGTCCGCTCCGGCGTCGTTTCCTCGATCGTCAACTTCGGTGCGTTCGTGGACCTCGGCGGCGTCGACGGTCTCGTGCACGTCTCCGAGCTCTCCTGGAAGCACATCGACCACCCCTCCGAGGTTGTCGAGGTCGGCCAGGAAGTCACCGTCGAGGTTCTCGACGTGGACATGGACCGCGAGCGCGTGTCCCTGTCGCTCAAGGCGACGCAGGAAGACCCGTGGCAGCAGTTCGCCCGCACGCACCAGATCGGGCAGGTTGTTCCCGGTAAGGTCACCAAGCTCGTTCCGTTCGGTGCGTTCGTGCGCGTCGACGAGGGCATCGAGGGCCTGGTCCACATCTCCGAGCTGGCCGAGCGCCACGTGGAGATCCCGGAGCAGGTCGTCCAGGTCAACGACGAGATCTTCGTCAAGGTCATCGACATCGACCTCGAGCGTCGCCGGATCTCGCTGAGCCTCAAGCAGGCCAACGAGTCCTTCGGTGCCGACCCGTCGGCCGTCGAGTTCGACCCGACCCTGTACGGCATGGCCGCGTCCTACGACGACCAGGGCAACTACATCTACCCCGAGGGCTTCGACCCCGAGACGAACGACTGGCTCGAGGGCTTCGAGACCCAGCGTGAGGCTTGGGAGGGCCAGTACGCCGAGGCGCAGCAGCGCTTCGAGCAGCACCAGGCCCAGGTCATCAAGTCCCGCGAGGCGGACGCCCAGGCCGAGGCCGAGGGCGCTGCGGCTCCCGCGTCCTCGACCGGCACCCCGGCTGCCGGCGGCAGCGGTGGTGGCGGCGGCGGTTCGTACTCCTCGGAGTCGGACGACAACTCCGGCGCCCTGGCGTCGGACGAGGCGCTTGCCGCGCTGCGCGAGAAGCTTGCCGGCGGCCAGAGCTGAGGCTCGCCTCTAGGCGGTTGTAGCAGCTGAATACTGCGGGCCCGCATCCCTTCGGGGGTGCGGGCCCGTTGTTCTGTTTCGGGTGCGGGTTCGGTGGGGGCTGGGCGCGCAGTTCCCCGCGCCCCTGACGGGGCTGGACCTGGATGGTCAACTCGGCGTCCCTCAAGGCTTAAGAAGCCGCTGTGAAGAGATGGAGGAGGGAATGCCCGCGCTCTTGTGGGCGTTCTGCTGTACGAGTCACGACGATGAGGGCGAGGAGCGGTCACAGTGCTTGATCCGCAGGGTTTGTACGCATGGGAGCCGAAGGGCCTCGCGGTCGTCGACATGGCGCTGGCCCAGGAATCGGCCGGACTGGTCATGCTCTACCACTTCGACGGCTACATCGACGCGGGCGAGACCGGCGACCAGATCGTCGAACGCCTCACGGACAGCCTGCCGGGCCAGGTGGTGGCGCGCTTCGACCACGACCGGCTCGTCGACTACCGCGCGCGCCGTCCGCTGCTCACGTTCCGGCGCGACCGCTGGACCGACTACGAGGTACCCACGCTCGACGTGCGGCTGCTCCAGGACGCCACGGGCGCGCCCTTCCTGCTGCTCTCCGGGCCCGAGCCCGACGTCGAGTGGGAACGCTTCGCGGCGGCGATCGGGCAGATCGTGGAGCGGCTCGGCGTACGCCTCTCGGTGAACTTCCACGGCATCCCCATGGGCGTGCCGCACACCCGCCCCGTGGGCCTCACCCCGCACGGCAACCGCACCGACCTGGTGCCGGGGCACCGCAGCCCCTTCGACGAGGCGCAGGTGCCCGGCAGTGCGGCCTCGCTCGTCGAGTATCGCCTCCTGGAGGCGGGCCACGACGTGCTCGGTGTGGCCGCGCACGTCCCGCACTACATCGCGCGCTCCGCGTACCCGGACGCCGCCCTCACGGTCCTTGAGGCGATCACCGCCGCGACGGGCCTCGTGCTGCCGAGCGTCGCGCACGGGCTGCGCACCGAGGCGCACCGCACCCAGACCGAGATCGACCGGCAGATCCAGGAGGGCGACGAGGAACTGGTCTCCCTCGTACAGGGACTTGAGCACCAGTACGACGCCGCGGCCGGCGCCGACGCGCGCGGCAACATGCTCGCGGAGCCCATGGACATCCCGTCCGCCGACGAGATCGGCCAGGAATTCGAGCGCTTCCTCGCCGAGCGTGAGGGCGACGCGTAAACGATGTCCGGCCGAGGGGGCGGAGAGTGAAGCCACCCCCTAAGCTGCCGGTCATGCTGAAGGTGGGCCTGACCGGCGGTATCGGCGCCGGCAAGAGTGAAGTATCGCGTCTCCTCGTCGCGTCCGGAGCCGTGCTGATCGACGCCGACAAGATCGCGCGGGAGGTTGTGGAGCCCGGAACTCCGGGGCTCGCGAAGGTCGTTGAAGCCTTCGGGCAGGAGATCCTCGCTCCGGACGGCACCCTCGACCGGCCGAAGCTCGGCTCGGTCGTCTTCGCCGACCCACAGAAGCTGGCCGTGCTGAACTCGATCGTCCACCCCCTGGTCGGCGCCCGCTCCGCCGAACTGGAGGAGGCTGCCTCCGAGGACGCCGTGGTCGTCCATGACGTGCCGCTGCTCGCGGAGAACGGCCTCGCGCCTCTGTACGACCTCGTGGTCGTCGTCGACGCGCGCCCCGAGACCCAGCTCGACCGTCTCGTGCGCCTGCGCGGCATGAGCGAGGAGGACGCCCGCGCGCGGATGGCCGCCCAGGCGACGCGCGAGAAGCGTCTGGAGATCGCCGACATCGTGATCGACAACGACGGCCCGCTCGATGGCCTCGGGCAGCGAGTCGCCGCCGTATGGGCGGACCTCGCGCGGCGGGCACGCGCGGCCTAGAAGGAGGCGGGGGAGTGGTCGTACTGGCGGTGGTCACCGCCTTGGGCGGCCTGGTCGCGCTGCTGGCCGGTGCGTACGGCCTGCGGCAGACCCGGCGCATCACGGCCGCGGGCGAGGTGGCGCAGGCCCTGGTCAAGGCGGTGCCGCCGGGGGCCGAGCGGCCGACGCTGCAGTTCGAGACGGGGGACGGGCGGGTCGTCGAGGTGGTGTCGCCGGTGCCGCGGAGCGCCGGGCGCCCGCTCGCCGCGGGTGACCGGGTGCGTATCGCGTACGACAGTGATGATCCCCGGGAGACCGTCGTCATCGGCCACGAGCGCAGGGGCGTCGACCGGGGGTTCGTGGCGGCGGGGGCGGCGGTTCTGGTGCTGGGCCTTGTGCTGACGGTCCTGGCACTGTGAGGCTCCGTGCGCCCGGTGGGAACTGACGGAATAGGCGTCGACCTGACGGGCGTTGAGACAGTGCAGCGAGGGAAGGAGTCACGCGTGCCCGAAATAACCCCGGAGACCCATGTCATCGACTTCCGTGCGGCGGAGCAGCTCCTTGCCGCGCGGGATCCCAGAGGCGCCGTGAAGCTGCTCGACACGGTCATCGCGGCCCACCCCGAGAACACGGCGGCGCGGCTGCTGCGGGCCCGTGCCTTCTTCGCCGCCGCTCAACTGCGCGCTGCCGAGCTGGAGTTCAGCATCGTCCTGGAGCGCGAGCCGGACAACGCCTTCGCCCACTTCGCACTCGCCCGCACCTACGAACGCGCGGCGCGGCCCGACCAGGCCCGGCGCCACTTCCGTCTCGCCGCGGCGCTCGATCCGCAGCCGGAGTACGTGGCGGCGGCACGCTTCGACGACGCCGAGGGCTGAGGGGGCCACCCCTGAGGCCCACCCCTGCGGGCCGCCCCGGAGGCCTAGCCGGCCCTCGGGGGCTCGTACGGCGGGATGTCGCGGCCCGGCTGGTAGTGCGGGCCCTGGTGGATGTGGCGCAGGATCATCGCCATGTCGGCGGTCACGATCAGCCACAGCACGCCGCACGCCACGGCCCATTCGGGCGTCCCACGAGGGCGAAGGCGACGGTGCCGAACGTGGCCCAGACCAGGCCCCACACGCTGAACCAGAAGCGCATGCGCAGGGGACTGCGCGCGGTCACCGGTTCACTGCCTGTGCGCATCATGAGAGGTCATCTCCTCCCTCTGCACCCTGCTGCCGGGGGCTCTCCACCTCTCCACCTTCCAGGATCCACCCGTGGGTGGTGGACCGGAAGGGCCAGAGGCTTCAAGATCGTAGATGTGTCGATCGGGGGCAGGGCTGTGCTGGACGTACTGAGGGACCGGGCGAGGACGGACGGGTGGCTCGCCGCGTGGCTGAAGGATCTTGAGGGCGCTCGGGAGCCACGGGCCGAGGCGGTGCTGCCCTCGGCCGACGAGCTGCCGGACGTGCTGCTCGACCTGGCGGTGCCGCACGAGGACATCAATGACCTGGTGGCCCTGCGCGGGCGGCTGATGGGGGACCCGGAGGCGCGGTGGCTGCTGGACCGCAGCGTCGACGGGATGGTGCGGGACATGGGGAAGGTCGGCGACGACCCTCAGTACCCGCCCTTGCCCGCGGAGTTGGGTGCGCTCGGGACCTTCTTCTACGTCTATGTGTGCGTGGCGACCCTGCCGTACGTACGCGCGTATCACCGCAGCCGCGGCATCCCGGACGACATCTCCCGGCGTACGCTCGCGGACCTCGGGCGGCACATGGCGGTGCACCGCCGGGCGCGCGGAGGCCCCGGGCTGCTGCACCCGGGCTGGAACGCCCTGCATTTCCGGGGCGAGCTCTACCAACTGGGCCGGCTGCAGTTCCAGCGCGCCGTTCTGGGCGAGCGGATGGGCGGGGCGGTGGCCGCGGCGGGGCATTCCGCGGGGCGGGGCGAGCCCTGTCTGAATCTCCACATCACCGACTTCCGGGGGCCGCTCTCCCCTGAGGCCTGCGACCGGTCGATGGCGCTGGCGCGGGAGTTCTTCGCGCGGCACTTCCCGGAGGAGCGATATGAGACAGCCGTGTGCCACTCCTGGCTGCTCGATCCCCAGCTGAAGCGGTACCTGCCGGCGGACTCGAACATCGTCCGCTTCCAGGAGCGCTTCCACCTGGCGGCCGGATACGAGCGGGAGCCGGACGACACCACTCCGGTCGCCTTCGTCTTCGGCGACGGGAGCCTTCCCGTGGCCGAACTGCCAAGGCGCACAAGGGTGGAGCGGGCCGTGGGCGACCACTTGCGGGCGGGCGGTCACTGGTACGGAGGGCATGGCTGGTTCCCGCTGTAGACCGCGGGGCGGCGGTGAGCGGCGGGAACGGGCCCTGTGAGCACTTCGTTGAGGGGGCATGAATGTTGAGATGCGTGAGGGATACGAGGGGACGGGCCCTGGAGCGATCACGCCGGACGGCTGCGCGGTGGAGCTTTACACGCGCCTGTCCGTCGGCGACGAGCCCGATGTCATCGCCGGTGCGGTGCCGGCCGGAGCGCACATTCTGGAGCTGGGAAGCGGCGCGGGACGGGTGACGCGTCCGCTCCTTGAGCGGGGGTTCCGCGTCACGGCGGTGGATGAGTCCGCCGAGATGCTGGAGAAGGTCGCCGCGCTCGACGGCCGGGTGCGCACGATCCGGAGCCCGATCGAGAAGCTCGACCTGGGGGAGCGGTTCGAGGTGGTGATGCTCGCGTCGTTCCTCGTGCACAACGGCGACCTGGCGTTCCGGCGCGGCATGCTGCGGACCTGCCGGAGCCATGTGACGGACGACGGCTGTGTGCTGATCCAGCGGGAAGGCGCGGACTACCACACGAACCTGCCGAGGGAGCGGGTCGACCCGGGCGGGTACACGGTGCGGATCGTGTCGGCGGAGCCCGTAGGGGACGGGGTGAACGAGGTCCACGCGGAGTACGTCTTCCCGGACGCCGTATGGACCCAGACGTTCCGCGCCCGGCCGCTCACTAAGGAACAGTTCGAACAGGCGCTGGAGGAGGCGGGGCTCAGGGTCGACAAGTACCTGACGGAGGACGGGACTTGGGTACGGGGCGTGCCGGTCCGCTGACGCGGTCGCGCGTTGCTCAGTTCCGTACGCTGACGCGCCCTCGCGTCGCTCGGTTCCGTCCGGCCGGGGACGTCGTCAGCCCTCGAAGCCGCGCAGTCGTTCCATCTCCCGGCGGTCGCGCTTGGTGGGGCGGCCTGTTCCGCGGTCCCGTACGCCCGCGGGGGCCACGGCCTCGCGGGGCGGCGGGGGTGGGCTGTTGTCGACGTAGCACTCGACGGCCACCGGTGGGCCGACTCGCTTGCGGATGACGCGTTTGACGACGACGACGCGTTCACGGCCGTCCGCGTGACGCAGGCGCACCTCGTCGCCGACGTGCACGGCGTAAGCGGGCTTCACGCGCTCGCCGTTGACCCGGACATGGCCGCCCTTGCAGGCCGCCGCGCCCATGGGGCGGGTCTTCACCAGACGTACGGCCCAGATCCAGGCGTCGACCCGCGCGGAACCCCCGCCAGTGGCACTGCCCGCCACACCGCCCGCACCCGCGCCACCGCCTGAAGTCTCCGAAGCCATGCCCCGACTTTAATGCCTGTCCGTCGGTTCAGGGCGAGGGCCGGGCAAGCGCTGTGCGGTGGTCGTGCGGCAGCAGTGCGGCATCCCCGCCCGCCCGGCGAGCCGTGCGGAGACCGCCCCCCTCGGAGTCCGATAATTCGGTCTATTCGCCGCAAAGCGGGACGCAGACCGAGGGGTGCCGCCCATGAAGCTCGAAGCCACCGTCGATGACCTGATGGACACGTTGCGCGCCGACCTCGAACGGCTCGCCGCGATCCCGTCGATCGCCTTCCCCGGCTTCCCGGCCGCACCGGTGCGGGAGGCGCACGATCTGCTGGCCGAGCTGTTGCGGGGAGCGGGGGTGCCAAGCGTCGAGCGGCTCGACCTGCCGGACACCGCGCCCGTGATCTACGGGGAGATCCCGCCGCCGACCCCCGACGCGCCGACGGTCCTGCTCTACGGCCACTACGACGTCCAGCCGCCCGGCGACGAGAGCCTGTGGAAGTCGCCGCCCTTCGAGCCGACCCCGATCGAAGGAGGCCTGCGCGCCCGCGGCATCGCCGACGACAAGTCCAACGTCATCGCGCACCTGGGGATGCTGCGGGCCTACGGCGGCAGGCCGCCCGTCGGGATCAAGATCGTCATCGAGGGGCAGGAGGAGTACGGCAGCGCCTTCGACGACTACCCGCCCACCGACCCGGAGCGGTTCGCCTGCGACGCCATGGTGGTCGCCGACCTCGGCAACCTCCGGCCCGGCACCCCCACCCTCACCACCGCCCTGCGCGGCGCGTCCGAAGTCGTCGTGGAGGTGCGCACCCTCGACGAGCCGCGCCACAGCGGGGAGTTCGGGGGCGCGGCGCCCGACGCGCTGCTCGTGCTCCTCAAGGCCCTGGCCACCCTCCACGACGTACACGGAGATGTGGCCGTGGAGGGGCTTCGGCGCGAGGACTGGAGCGGCACGAGCTACACCGAGGACGAGTTCCGCGAGCTTGCCGGGGTGGTGGACGGGGTGCCGCTCATCGGCAGCGGCAGCCTCGGCGAGCGGCTCTGGAGCGGCCCCGCCATCACGGTGATCGGGCTTGACGCGCCCACTGTCGAACACGCGGCGTCGGCTGTCGTGCCGTACGCACGCGCCAAGTTGAACCTCCGCTTCCACCCCCGCCAGGACCCGAAGGAGGCGCGGGGCAGGCTGGTCGATCACCTGCGCTCGCTCAGGCCCTTCGGCGTTCCCCTCACCGTCACGCCCGGCGACACAGGCCCCGGCTACGAGGCCGCCACCGGCGGACCCGCCTACCGTGCCGCACGCGCCGCGCTCAAGGAGGCCTGGGGCGAGGAGGCGTCGTTCGTGGCGACCGGCGGCTCCATCCCCCTGGTCAACGGCCTCGCGAAGGCGGCACCCGGCGCCGAGGTCCTGCTCTTCGGCGCCCAGGACAGCATGTGCAATCTGCACGCCCCGAACGAACGCGTCCTCTTCTCCGAGCTGCGCAACACGGTCGTCGCCATGGCGGCCTTCGTGCGCGAGTACGCCGCCGGCTTCGGCGGTAGCGACGCAACCGGGAAGAGCCGCGCATGAGCACCACCGCCACCGATCCCGGCATCGAAGAGCCGCAGCACAAACGGAAGTTCACCTTCCCCAGCGCCCTGACCATCCTCGCGATCGTCACCGTAGCCGTCTGGCTGCTCGCCTTCCTCATCCCGTCCGGCGCCTACGACCGCAACGACGAGGGCGCCCCCGTCGAGGGCAGCTACCACCGCGTCGACTCGGGCCAGACCTTCGTCGACCGGCTCAATGACCTCTTCCTCGCCCCGGTCAACGGCCTGTACGGCATTCAGGACGAGAAGTCGGGCGTCGTCGGGCCCGACATGGCCGGTGAGCTGTACGGCAGCGCGGGCGTGTTCCTGTTCGTGCTCGCCATCGGCGCGTTCATCACCGTCGTCTTCGCCACCGGCGCACTCGACCGCGGCATCGGCCGCCTCGCGCACCGCCTTCGCGAGCGCGGGGCGATGCTGATCGCCGGCGTGATGCTCGTCTTCTCCGTCCTCGGCACGGTCGAGGGGTTCGCGGAGGAGACGCTCGGCTTCTACGGCCTGATCGTGCCGCTGATGCTCGCCCTCGGCTACGACCGGATGGTCGCGGTCGGCGCGATCATCCTGGGGGCCGGGATCGGTGTGCTCTGCTCGACGGTCAACCCGTTCGCGACCGGAGTCGCCTCCTCCGCCGCGGATATCTCGCTCGGCGACGGCATCGTGCTGCGGTTCGCGATGTGGATCGTCCTGACGGCGGTCACCATCGCCTACGTCATCCGGTACGCGAGGCGCGTACAGAAGAACCCGGAACGCTCCCTCTCCGGCTTCCTGCCCGGCGACCGTGAGCAGACCGCCGCCGACGCGGGCGAGGTGCCGGAGCTGACACGGCTGCACAAGGCCGTGCTCGTCCTGGTCGCCCTTGTCTTCGCCTTCATGATCTTCTCCGTGGTGCCCTGGGCGAGCGCGCTCACGGGCGACGCGGACGCGAAACCGTACGGCTTCGAACTCGGCTGGTCCTTCCCGCAGTTGGCGGCGCTCTTCCTCTGCGCTGCCGTGCTCGTCGGGGTCGTGGCGCGGATGGGCGAGCAGCGGCTCAGCTCGACGATCACTCAGGGCGCGGCCGACTTCATCTCGCCCGCGCTGGTCATCGTGCTCGCGCGCGGCGTCACGGTGATCATGAACAACTCGAAGGTCACGGACACCGTCCTGCACTCCATCGAGGGAGTGGTGAAGGGCACGTCCTCCGGCCTCTTCGCGATCATCGTCTTCGTCGTGAACCTGCCGCTGGCCTTCCTGATCCCGTCCACCTCCGGCCACGCGACCCTCGCCATGCCGATCCTCGCCCCGCTCGCCGACTTCGCCGGGGTCTCGCGCTCGGTCGTCGTCACGGCCTGGCAGGCGGCGAGCGGCTGGATGAACCTGTGGGTCCCGACGACGGCCGTGACCATCGGCGGCGTCGCGCTCGCGAAGGTCGGCTACGACAAATACCTGCGGTTCGTCTGGCCGCTGCTTGCCATCCTGTTCGTCCTGATCTGCGCCTTCGTGGCGCTTGGAGCGGCGCTCACATGACACCGAACCCGTCCGCACAGACCTCGGCCGTCACGGCCCGTCCCTCGGCCGCCGCCTACCGCAACCTCGCGGTCGCCACGATCGGCTTCACGCTCACCTTCTGGGCATGGGACCTGATCGCGCCCCTCGGCAGCGACTTCGGGGAGCGGCTCGGGCTCTCCTCCTTCGCCCAGTCCCTGCTGGTCGCCGTCCCGGTCATCGTCGGCTCGCTCGGCCGCGTCCCGGTCGGCGCGCTCACCGACCGCTACGGCGCCAAGCGGATGTTCCCGCTGGTCTCGGCGCTCACGATCGTGCCGGTACTGCTGATCATTCCGGCCAAGGACAACTACGTCGCGATGCTCGCGGTCGGCTTCCTGCTCGGCCTCGGCGGAACGACGTTCGCGATCGGCATCCCGCTGGTCAACTCCTGGTTCCCGCCCGCCCACCGGGGCTTCGCGCTCGGGGTCTTCGGGATGGGCATGGGCGGTGTGGCGCTCTCCGGGTACTTCACGCCGCGCATCGCCAAGCACGGCGAGAACCTGCCGTTCCTGGTCGTGGCGATCGCGTTGGCGGCCTTCGCGGTGCTCGCGGCGCTCCTGATCACCGACCGCCCCGACCGGCCGGTCCCGACGAGCCCGCTCACGACCCGGCTCGGGGAAGCCGGGCGGCTGCGGGTGACGTGGGAGCTGTCCGCGCTGTACGCGATCGGGTTCGGCGGCATCGTGGCCTTCGGGGTCTATCTGCCCACGTATCTGAAGACCTGGTACGACCTCTCGCCCACGGACGCGGGCACCAAGGCGGCTGGGTTTGCGCTGGTCACGGTCGTCTTCCGGCCCATCGGCGGCTGGCTCTCCGACCGGATCCACCCGGCGACGGTCACCTCGTTCGCGCTGGCCGTCGTCGCGGTCTTCGCCATCGCGCAGGCCTTCGAACCGTCACTGAATCCGGGCGGCACGATCTGCTTCCTGGTCATGGCGGCGGGGCTCGGCACGGCGAGCGGCAGCGTCTTCGCGCTCGTCTCGCAGGTGACGCCACAGGCGCAGGTCGGGTCAGTGACGGGCATCGTGGGAGCGGTGGGCGGCCTCGGCGGCTTCGTCCCGCCACTGGTCATGGGAGCGATCTACAGCGCCAAGGACTCGTACTCGATCGGATTCATGCTGCTCTCGGATCTGGCGCTGGCGGGGTGTGTGTACGCGTACGGGCGGATGCGGGGACTGCGGGCCGGGTAGCCGGTGGTGCGCGTGCGCTCGGCGCACGTCGTGAGCGGGTTATCGTCGGCCGATGGGCCTCTATCCGGAGATCGAGCCGTACGACCACGGCATGCTCGAAGTCGGCGACGGCAACCGCGTGTACTGGGAGGTCTGCGGCAATCCGCTGGGGAAGCCGGCGGTGGTGCTGCACGGAGGGCCGGGGTCGGGGTGTACGCCGTTCTTCCGGCGGTACTTCGACCCCGACGCGTACCGGGTGGTGCTCCTGGACCAGCGCGGGTGCGGCCGTTCGACGCCGCCCGCGAGTGATCCCCGTACCGACATGAGCGTCAACACGACCGGGCATCTGCTGGCCGACCTGGAGCTGTTGCGGCGTCATCTGCGGATCGAGCGGTGGTTGGTGTGGGGCGGGTCATGGGGATCCGTGCTGGGGCTTCGATATGCGCAGACGTATCCCGAGCGGGTGTCCGAGCTGGTGCTCACGGGGCTCGCCACGGGGAGCCGGGCCGAGGTCGAGCTGCTGACCCGGGGCCTCGGGCAGATCTTTCCCGAGGCGTGGGAGGCGTTCCGGGACGGGGTCCCGGAGCGGGAGCGGGACGGGGACCTCGCCGCCGCCTACAACCGGCTCCTCGAATCCCCCGACGCGGAGGTCCGGGCTGCGGCCGCGCGGGCGTGGACCGATTGGGAGACGGCCTTCGCGTCGCAGCCGCCCCGGTCTGTTCCCCGGTACGAGGATCCCGCTTTCCGGGCGGGGTTCGCCCGGACCGTCACGCACTACTTCGCCCATGACCATTGGCTCGGCGGGGACGAGGTCGTCCTGCGGGACGCGGGGGCGCTGGCCGGGATTCCGGGGACCTTGGTACAGGGGTGCCTCGATTTCGGGAACCTGGTGGGGATTCCCTGGCGGCTTCAAAGGGCTTGGCCGGGCAGCGAGTTGGTCCTGGCGGGGGGCGTTGGGCATAACGCGGGGGCGCGGGGGATCGCGGAGGAGTTGGTGGGGGCGACGGATCGGTATCGGGTGGGGTGAGGTCTGCCTCCGGCGGTTCTTTCCCCAACCCCGCCCCTTCCCGAAAACTCGCTCGGCGCGGGGGCCTACCTGGGGGCTCCGCCCCCAGACCCCCGCTCCTCAATCGCCGGAGGGACTGAATCTTTCAGCCCCTCCGGCGATCGAGGAGGCCCTCGCGCAGCGGGTTTTCGGGAAGGGGCGGGGTTGGTGACTATTCCTGTTCCTCTTCCTCGCCGAACAAGTGCCGCACCGTAGACCGGTAGTTGGTCCGCACATGCGCCAGCGCCACGTCCCGCGCAAGCCCCGCATCCCCCGAAGCCACCGCCTCGTACAACTCCCGGTGTTCCACGAGCAGATGCCCCCACTCCTCGTTGCGCCGCGTCATCCACCGCAGCCTCCCGTCCACCGGCTCCATGACCGAGGTCAGCAGACCGTTCCCCGCCATCGCCAGAAGGCGGTCGTGGAAACGCGTGTTGATGTCCGTGATCGCCTCCGCGTCAGCCGTGCGCGTCGCCTTCGCCGCGCTGTCGAGCAGGGCGGAGAGCTCCGCGAGCCCCTCCTCCGTGGCCCGTTCCGCCGCCCGCCCCGCCGCGAACACCTCCAACGCCTCGCGCAGCTCGAAGAGTTCGGTCACGTCGGTGCGGGTCAGCCGGCGCACCACGGTCCTGCGGGGCGTCTCGAAGGTGACGAAGCCCTCGGCGACCAGGGCCCGGATCGCCTCGCGGACCGGAACCCTGGACACCCCCAGGCGCTCGGCGAGCTCCCGTTCGACCAGGCGGTCGCCCGGGCCGAGGCGTCCGGCGATGATCTCCTGCCGCAGCTCGGCGAGCACGCGTTCGCGTACGGCGGCCAGCGGCTGCTCCACGGTCGTCATGGGGTCCATCATCGCCGAACGCCGCATCGATTTACCGATTCGTAACCGTACGGACATTGCCGGGCGCCTCTCCGGGCGGGAGCATGTCGGAATCTTTGGTATACCAAACTTTGGTATACCAAAGGGCGTCGCATCCTCGTCCCCCTTGCAAGCTCGTCCCCTCGCAGGCCGCACCTCCGTCCCCCTTCGCAGGAGGCACCGTGTCCCTCACCCAGCGCGCCGACGCCGACTCCCCGGGCGCCGCGACCGAGTTCGTGCCCGATCCCCGCCTCACCAACGAAGACCTCGCACCCTCCGCCGAACGTAAGTGGAAGATGTTCGACCTCTTCGCCCTGTGGATGTCCGACGTCCACAACCTCGGCAACTACACCTTCGCCGCCGGTCTCCTGGTCCTCGGCCTGAACGTATGGCAGATCTTCACCTCGCTCCTCGTCGGCTTCGTGCTCATCTACCTCGGGATGAACATGATGGGGCGCATCGGCCAGCGCCACGGCGTGCCGTTCCCCGTCGTCAGCCGCATCAGCTTCGGCGTCTGGGGCGCCAACATCCCCGCCCTGATCCGGGCCGTGATCGCCATCATGTGGTACGGAATCCAGACCTATCTGGCCTCGATCGCGGTCAACGTCATGCTGATCGCCGCCTTCCCGAGCCTGGAGTCGTGGACCGAGCACTCCTTCCTCGGGCTGCACGCCCTCGGCTGGTGTTCGTTCGTCGCCCTCTGGCTGGCGCAGGGGCTGATCATGACCCAAGGCATGGAATCCGTACGGAAGTTCCAGGATTTCTGCGGGCCCGCCATCTGGGTCGTGATGATCGCCCTCGCCGTGTGGATCCTCTGGAAGGCGGGCTGGACCATCTCGCTCACCAGCACTCCGAACCCGGTCTCCACCGGGGAGCAGGTGCGGCAGTGGTTCGGCGCCATCGGGCTCATCCTCGCCACCTACGGCACGCTGATGCTCAACTTCTGCGACTTCTCGCGCTTCGCGCCCGACTACCGCACCGTCAAGCGCGGCAACTTCTGGGGCCTGCCCATCAACTCCACGGCCTTCGTGATCCTCTCCGTGATCGTCACCGCGGGCAGCCTGGAGGTCTTCGGCAAGGCCATCACCGACCCCGCCGAACTGGTCGCCGAGATCGGCAACACCTGGGTGCTGATCTTCGGGGCGCTCACCTTCGCCGTCGCCACGATGGGCGTGAACATCGTGGCCAACTTCGTCTCGCCCGCGTACGACCTGGCCAATGTCTGGCCGCAGAAGATCACCTTCAAGATCGGCGGGATCATCTCCACGGTCGCCGCGCTGCTCGTGACGCCGTGGAACCTCTACTCCAACCCGACTGTCGTCAACTACTTCCTCGGAGGTCTCGGCGCCTTCCTCGGGCCGCTGTTCGGGATCATCGCGGTCGACTACTTCTGGGTGAAGCGCGGCCGCATCGACGCCGAGGCGCTCTTCAAGGCCGAGCCGGGATCGCCGTACTACTACAAGAGGGGCGTCAACCCGAAGGCGCTGGGGGCCTTCGTGCCCACTGCCGGGTTCGCCGCGGTGTGCGCGCTCGTGCCGTTCTTCGACTACGTCGCGCCGTACTCCTGGTTCATCGGGACGGCCACGGCCGCGCTGTTGTACGCGGTGCTGTGCCGCGCGGAGCGGAACGCTGCGCTCGCGGATGCGGTGGAGGGCTAGTGCGCATCGTGGTCACGAACTGCAACACGACCCGGGCGATGACCGAGGAGATCGTGGCGGGGGCTCGGGGCGCCGCCGCCCCCGGCACCACGATCACCGGGCTCACCCCCGCCTGGGGGCCGGAGTCCGCCGAGGGGTGGCTCGACAGCTACCTCTCGGCGGCCGCCGTCCTGGACACCCTGCGCGCACATGACGAGCCGTACGATGCCGTGGTCATGGCCGGGTTCGGCGAGCACGGACGCGAGGGCGCCCGGGAGCTCCTCGACGTGCCCGTCGTCGACATCACCGAGGCGGCGGCGCACCTCGCCTGCCTGCTCGGGCGGCGCTACGGGGTCGTCACCACCCTCGACCGGACGCGCGGCCAGATCGAGGACAGCCTGCACGCGGCGGGCGTCGCCCAGAACTGCGCGGCAGTGGTCGGGACCGGCCTGGGCGTCCTGGACCTCGGGGACTCCGAGGCCACGGCCCACGCCTTCCTCACCGCCGCGGAGCGGGCCCGCGAGGCGGGCGCGGAGGTCCTGGTGCTGGGCTGCGCGGGCATGACGGGACTACAGGAAAAGGTAGGCGCCGCCCTCGACATGCCAGTGGTCGACGGAGTGTCCGCCGCAGTAAAACTGGCCGAGTCGCTGGTCACCCTAGGCCTGACGACAAGCCGCACGGGCGGCTACGCGAAACCCTTGCCGAAGGGGCGGACTTGGGGGCGGGTGGTGGGGTGATTGGTGGGGTGGGTTGCCTGCCTGCCTGGCGGTGGGTGGAGCTGGTCGAGTCGCTCGTCGGGCTAAAGGGCCGCGAGCCGTGCCAGGGGTCTGCGTGAAGCCTGTGCTGGTGGCGGGCTCTTGGGGGTGGTTGGCGGGGGTGGTTGGGGGCGTGGGCTGTTGTCTGGCCGACGGTTGTTGGAGCCTGTTGAGGTGCTCGTTGGCTTGGGGTGGCTATGAGACGGGCTGGGTGGCTGAGCCAAACCCCTGTCGGCGGTTCGTACTTGGGCGCCGCCGTCGGGGTGATTCTTCGGGTGAACTGTCGCCCGTCCGGCGGTGTACGAGGCATGGCGGGGGCCGGGCGACCGCAGACTCCGGGGAACGCGCCGGGCCGGTCCGGCGTCGAGCCACTGGAGGTGCCCGGTGTCGCAGCCGCCCTTCCGATCACCCGGCCGAGCCCGCCCCCGCCTCGCCCGGCTGCTGGCCGCCGCGCTTCTGCTGAGCGCGGTGGCGTCCGGTGGCGCGGCGGCCTCCGGGGTGGGCCCGCATGACAGCGCAGGCGCCGGCCCGCGTGACGGCGACGGACCCGCGCCCGCCTCCGCCCCAACGGGCAACGCCTCCACCCCCGTCCCGACAACCGCCGCCCCCGGCACTACCTTCTGGGTCGATCCGAACAGTGCCGCCGCTCGGCAGGTCGTCGCATGGCGGAGTCAAGGGCGGGCCGCCGATGCTCAGCTCATTCAGCGCATCGCGGGGCGGCCCCAAGCCGTCTGGTTGCACAGCTCGGGGCCGGGGGCTGTGGTCCGTGCGGTCACGGAGGCGGCTGCCGCGGAGGGGCACACCGCGGTGCTCGTCGCGTACTTCATCCCGCACCGCGACTGCGGTGACTACTCCGGAGGCGGGGCGGGGACCGCGGCGGAGTACCGGCGGTGGGTCGACGAGTTCGCCGCGGGCATCGGAGAGCGCGCCGCGTACGTCATCGTCGAACCGGACGCCGTCGCGCAGAAGATCGCGGGCTGCGAGAAGGCCGACGCCGACGAGCGGTACGGCCTGCTCGCCTACGCCGTCGACCGCCTCAAGGCGCGCCCGAACACCAGGGTCTACCTGGACGCGGGCAACTCCAGCTGGATCCCCGACGAGCAGCGACTGCTCGCCCCGCTGCGGCAGGCGGGGATCGCCAAAGCCGACGGCTTCGCCGTCAATGTGTCCAACCACCAGACGAATGAAGTGAGTTCGGAGTACGGACACCGCCTCGCCGCGGCGCTCGGCGGCGCCAAGCACTTCGTCGTGGACAGCAGCCGCAACGGCAACGGCCCCTACACCGACAGCGACGACGAGCCTTGGTGCAACCCGCCGGGCCGCGCCCTCGGCACCCCGCCCACCACCGCCACCGGCGCCCCCGCCCTCGACGCGTACCTGTGGATCAAGCGGCCCGGCGAGTCCGACGGGACCTGCCGGGGCGGGCCGAGGGCGGGGCAGTGGTGGCCGGAGTACGCGCTGGGGCTCGCGAGCCGCGCCCGGAGCTAGGGGTCAGGTGGTGGTCTCTGGTACCACCGCCGTTGCCGTGATCTCGACCAGCTGGCCGCCGTAGCCCAGGCACGTCGTGCCGAGCAGCGTCGACGTGTGCGGGCCCTTCGCCAGCAGGTCGGAGGCGCGGATGACCTCCCACGCCTCGCTCAGCGGCCCCGGCTCGTCACTCACGACGTACACCGTGCTGGCCACCACCTGCGTCAGGTCGCTGCCGATCGCTCGCAGGGCCTCGTCGAGATTGGCGATGACCTGTTCCGTCTGGCGCGCCACGTCGCCCTCTCCGACGAGGTTCCCCTCGGGATCGAGCGGCACCGACCCCGCCATGAAGGCGAGCTTGGTGCCGGCCTCGACGACAGCGGCGTGGGCGTATCCGGGCGGCGGGAAGAGGGTGGGCACGACGGTGCGGTGAGTGGTGGTGGTCATGGGGCCGATCCTGCGGGAGACGGACGCGGGTTCGCATCCCAATTCCGCCTCAGGAGGGAGTGGTTATGGGTCTCTCAGTGGACCGCCGCCGGTGAAGTACCTCCCCGTACCAGCAAGTTCGGCGATCCGCTGCCGTCCGCCCGCGTCGTCCAGATGTCCTGCTTCCTGCCCTCCGCTCCCGGCAGCGCGTACGCCAAGGTGTCGTCGTCCAGCCATGCCGCCTGGTCGTCGACGCTGCGGGATTCGGCGAGCGGATGCTCGCGCATCGTGCGGAGGTCAAGGACGTACAGGCGCCAGGGGTCCGAACTCCCCTTCCGTACGCGCTTCTTGAACGCGATGCGCGTGTTGTCGGGGGAGAGCGACGGGCACTCCACGTTCGTGCGCAGGGTACGCGCCGCCCACTTCTTCATGTCGCCCTGGATCAGGTACGTCTTGCCCTTCGTCGAGACGGTCGCGTAGAAGCGGTTGTCGTCCTTGGCGAAGGTGACGCCCCAGTAGTTGACGTCGGGGGAGTGGTAGCGGCGGCCGTCGAGGGTGAGGGGGATCTCCTCCATGTTCTTGATCAAGTAGCCCGTGCGGGTGTCCAGGATCGACGTGCGGGTGGAGAAGGAAGAGCCCGCGTAGGAGTCCCCCGTCGCGAACATCGTCCAGGACAGCATGTGACCCGACGCCGAGACCCGGGCCCGGTTGGGGATGCCGGTGAGCGCGATGCGACGCTTCTCGCGCAACTGCCGGTCCAGGACGACGGCGTACGACTTGGGCGGGATCCCTGAGCGGCGCTGGAGGCAGAGTCCGGTGCCCGCCGCGGCGTAGAAACGCTCGCAGGAGGGGCCGCCCGTGGTGCGGGGCCCCTTGCCGGACGGGGTGCCGGTTCGGGCCACGCGGCCCGCGTCCGCTTCCGTGCTGCGGTAGTAGATGTGCCCCGCGTCGAGCCCGAACTCCGAGGTGGCCGCAGCCGGTTCGGCGCGTTGGGCCGCGTGGAGGGTGTAGCCGACGGCCACCGTCGCGAGGACGGCGGCGGCCGCGGCAACGGCGACGATGCGGGCGCGCAGAGAACGTGGGGGTGCGGTCATGCCTGCCTCTCGGGGATCTTGGTACGAGGGAGCAGCAGCGCCGCCCCGGCCAGCGCCACCGCCAGCGCGAGCGCCGCGCACGTCAGCGCCGGACCGACGCCCCACAGCGTCCACGCCGCGCCGAACCCAGCGGCCGCGACGAGACGGGCCAGCGCCTGGCCCGTCTGCAGGACCGCCATGCCGCTTGCCCGCCGCCCCGGCGGCAGCACGGGCGTGGCGAGCGCCATCAGGACGCCGTCGGTGGCCGCGTAGAAGATGCCGAGGAGCAGGAGTACGCCGATGAGCAGGGCCCAGCCGTCGGTGGGGGAGAGCAGCAGGACGTATCCGCCGAGCAGTGCCACGTGCCCGGCCAGGAACGGGACGCTGCGGCCCGTGCGGTCGGCGAGACGCCCGGCGGGCACCGCGAGCAGCAGATAGATGGCGGCGGCGCCCAGCGGCAGGAGGGGGAACCAGCTCACCGCGAAATCGAGCCGCCGCTGGAGGAGCAGATAGAGGAAGGCGTCGCCGATGGTGGCGGCGCCGAGGAGGGATGCGGCACCGAGGACGCGGCGGAAGGCGGGCACCCGGAGGATGCCAAGTACCGTCTCCCGCTTGGCGTTTGGCGGAGCCTCCGGCCGGGCGGGGGTATGCGGTCCTGTGTCGTGGCGCCCCGGCACGAACGCGACCAGCATCAGGACTCCGAGCAGCCCGAAGCAGAAGCTGACCACGAACACGGCGTCGTACGCGTCCGCCGTCGCCCAGAGCAGCGCGAACGCGGCGAGCGGACCGAGCAGCGCGCCCGTCGTGTCCATCGCGCGGTGCACGCCGAACGCCCTGCCGAGGGCGTCCGGCGGACTGCTGAGCGAGATCAGCGCGTCGCGCGGCGCGGTCCGCACGCCCTTGCCGATGCGGTCCGCGGCGAGCGCGGCGCCGATCCCGGCCGTGGCGCCGCCCGCGAGGAGCAGACCGAGGCGGGACAGTGCGGAGAGGGCGTAACCGCCGCCCGCGACGAGCTTGTGCCGCCCGCCGCGGTCGGCGGCGTACCCGCCGAGGAGTCGCACGAAGGCGGTTACGCCGTTGTAGAGGCCGTCGAGGAATCCGAACTGGAGGGGAGACAGGCCGAGTTGGAGTACGAAGTAGAGCGGAAGGACCGCTGTGACCATCTCGGAGGAGATGTCGGTGACCAGGCTGACCGCGCCGAGGGCGATGACGGGGCCGGCGACGCGGCCGCGCCCCGCCTTGGTCTCGCGTCCGGGCCCGGTCGTAGGCTGGGTCTCGGTCGTTGCCCCCGCCGTTGACGCCAGATACATCTCAGCGGCTCAGCGGCACTTGTAGGACGGGCTGCTGTCCTTCGTCGCGCCGTCCGCGGCGACGAGGTTCCAGGAGAAGCCGGTGTCGGTGAAGTTCAGCTTCACCACGCCGTAGGTCTTGGTGATCCGCTTCTGGCTGTTGGGCTGCACTTCCTCGATCTTGTACGGATTGGCGCCGCCCATGCCGCCGAGCAGCTCGACGATGCCGTTGGCGTCGGCCTTCCCGTCCGGGTTCTGCGGAGCGAACCGCTCGTAGTGGTGATCGTGGCCGTTCATGACGAGCTCGGCCTTGTTGGCGTACAGGAGCTTCCAGATGGGCCTGCTGACGGGGTCGTTGCCGTGCTCACCCGAGGAGAAGAGGGGGTGGTGCCAGTAAGCGGCCACGCACTTCTTGGAGTTGGCGGCGAGGTCGGCCTTGAGCCAGTCGATCTGCGCCTTGTCGTCGAAGCTGTTGGAGTCCAGGGCGATGAAGTGCCAACTGTCCTTGTCGTAGCTGTAGTAGCTCTTGCCCTTGGGGTAGGCGACGCTGCCGAAGTAGGACTTGTAGCCCTTCAGGGCGCCGTCCGGGTCGTACGTCTCGTGGTTGCCCGGCACCGGTCGCGTCTTGGCCTTGAACGCGCCCCAGCTGGTGTCGTAGTAGTCCTCGAAGTCCTGCAGCCGGGCGTCGTCGTACTGGTTGTCGCCCATCGTCAGGACGAAGGAGGGGTTGAGCTTCTCGACGAGCGCGGCGGTCTTGGGGTGTGCGCAGCCGCTCTCGTCCGATGTGCACTGTTCGGCGATGTCTCCGGCGGCTACCGCGGTGAAGGCCGCTTTCGCCTCCGTGTCGCTCGGCGCGGCGTCGGCCTCGCCGGCCGGGGACCAGAGGAGGACTCCGCCGACGAGCGCGAGCGAGGCGCCTGCGGCCAGGGGGATGGCCCAACGGGCCTTGTTCGTACGGGAACGGGCTTTGTTCGTAAGGGAGTTCATGGCGCGGGGGGTGGGCGGCATGTCCGTCTCCTAGATCGGCGTGGGGGGCCGTGAGTGGCGCGGAGGCCATTCGCAGGCATCCTGTCGAGGCGTCATGTGCGCGTCAATAACTTCGGCGGATTATTGTTAGGAAAGTTTCCTACCAGCGCTCGCTGTGGGACGGCTGGCCTAGGCTGGCGTGCGGGAATGACCTATGAGTAACCGAGGGCGAGCGAGGTGGTGAACGTGATGGCGGGGGTTGCCGCGACCACGGGTCCCACCGCTGCCGTGCCTTCTGCCGAGCGGGGGCTGCGGCTCGCTGAGCTCGTGGGGTCCTGCGCTGCCGTGTTCCTTCCGGCCGAGGTGCCCAGGGAGGGGCGGGTCGCGTTCTGGGCGCCGGGTCAGCGCGGGGTGCCCGGCGGGGGCGAGCTGCCCGGCGAGGGTGGGGCGCCCGGCGAGGATGGGGCGCCCGGCGCCACCGAGGGTGAGATCGCCGTCGTACGCCCCCACGGCAAGGGCGTCCGCACCCGTACCGTCCCCGCGCTGATCCTGCCCGTGGCCGAAGCCCTCCCGCTCCTGCTGCGCGCCGCGCCCGCGCACCCCGCGGTGGCGTGCTGGGCCGCCGCAGCCCGGCACGCCCTGCACCTCGCCGCGCGGGGAAGGCTGCTGCCCGGCCTGACCGGCGGTGACCTCGACGCGTGGCGGGCCGGGCCGCTGGACGCCGCCGATGTCACGCAGCTGCGGGCGATCGCCGCCGCGATGCCGGCCGAGGCGCACGCCGTACCGCTGCCCGGCAGCAAGCCCCTCCTGCTCCCCGAGCCGCTCGCCCTCGTCAGGGCCTTCGTCGACGCCGTGGTGGACACCCTGCCGCGTACGCCCGCCGCGGCGCACGCGGTCGGAGCCCCCTTCGCGGCACGGGAGCCGCAGCGGCTGCCGGGTGCGCGGGAGTGGGCCGCGGAGGTGGCGGCCGGGATGGACGCCGGGGTGCGGGTGTCGCTGCGGCTCGATCTGCGGGCGCATGAGGTGTTCGACGGGGAGACGGGTGAGGCGTTCGACGGGGGGACGGGTGAGGTGTTGTTCGACGGGGCGTCGGCCGACGTACCCGATGCGGAGCCCGGAGCCGAGGCGGGTGGCTCCCGTGAGAGCGTGGCCAGCCCCGCGGCGGCCGTCGTGCAGGTTCACAGCCTCGCCGACCCCACCCTCGTGGCGGACGCGGCCCAACTCTGGGCCGGAGCCGAGCACTTCGGTCCGCGTGCCCGCGTGGACACGCTGCTCGCGGTGCGGCGCGCGGCCCGCGTATGGCAGCCGCTGACCCGGCTTCTGGAACGCCCGCGCCCCGACGTACTGCCCCTGAGTGAGGGGGAGTTGTACGAACTGCTCGGCGTCGCGGCGACCAGGCTCGGTGCGGCGGGGGTGGCCGTGCACTGGCCCCGTGAGCTGACGCGCGGCCTGACGGCAACGGCTGTCGTACGCCCCGCACCCGGCACCGCGGCCGACAACTTCGACTTCTTCAAGACCGAGCAACTGCTGGAATTCCGCTGGCAGGTGGCGCTGGGCCCCGCCGATGGGGAAGGCGAAGGCGGGGGACCCCTCACCGAGGCGGAGATGGACATCCTCGCGGAGGCACACCGCCCGGTCGTACGCCTCCGTGACCAATGGGTCCTGGTTGACCCCGAACTCGTACGCAAGGCGCGCAAGAGGGATCTGGGGCTGCTCGACCCGGTGGACGCGCTGTCCGTCGCGCTGACGGGAGCCGCCGAGGTGGAGGGCGAGCGCGTCGAGGCGGTCCCGATCGGCGCCCTGGCCCGGCTGCGGGAACGCCTGACCGACGACCTGAGCCCCATCGCTCCGCCGCCCGCGCTCGCCGCCACCCTCCGCGACTACCAGCTCCGCGGCCTTGCCTGGCTGGACCGGATGACGTCGCTCGGCCTCGGCGGCTGCCTCGCCGACGACATGGGCCTCGGCAAGACGGTCACGCTGATCGCCCTCCATCTGCACCGGGCCCGTACGGAGCCGACGCTGGTGGTCTGCCCGGCGTCGCTGCTGGGCAACTGGCAGCGGGAGATCGAGAGGTTCGCGCCGGGGGTCGCGGTGCGCCGCTTCCATGGGGCGGGCCGCAGTCTGGCCGGGGAGCTGGAGGGCGGCTTCGTTCTCACGACGTACGGGACGATGCGTACGAGCGCGCCCGAACTGGCCGCCCACGCCTGGGGGTTGGTGGTGGCGGACGAGGCGCAGCACGTCAAGAACCCGCACGCGGCGACGGCGAAGGCGCTGCGCACGATCCCGTCGGCGGCGCGGGTGGCTCTCACCGGCACGCCGGTGGAGAACAACCTCTCCGAACTCTGGGCGCTGCTCGACTGGACGACTCCGGGCCTCCTCGGCCCGCTCAAGTCGTTCCGCGCGCGCTACGCCCGCCTGGTGGAGGGCGGCGAGTTCGCAGAGAACGACGAGGCGATGGAGCGCCTCGCCCGCCTGGTCCGCCCCTTCCTCCTGCGCCGCAAGAAGTCCGATCCGGGCATCGCCCCGGAACTGCCTCCCAAGACGGAGACGGACCACCCGGTGACGCTCACCCGCGAACAGGCGTCGCTCTACGAGGCGGTCGTACGCGAGACCCTGGCCCGCATCGAGGCGTCCGAGGGCATTGCGCGGCGGGGCCTGGTGATGAAGCTGCTGATGGCGCTGAAGCAGATCTGCAACCACCCGGCGCAGTACTTGAAGGACGGCGAGATCACGGCACGCGGGGGCCGCTCGCGCTCAGGAAAGCTGGAACTGCTCGACGAACTCCTGGACACGATCCTGTCGGAGGACGGCGCGGTCCTCATCTTCACGCAGTACGTGGAGATGGCTCGCCTCCTCGAATCGCACCTGGCGAGGCGCGGTATCGGCATGCAACTGCTGCACGGGGGCACGCCGGTCGCGCGGCGGCAGGAGATGGTGGACCGCTTCCAGTCGGGCAAGGCGCCAGTGTTCCTCCTCTCCCTCAAGGCAGCGGGCACGGGCCTGAACCTCACCCGGGCGGGCCACGTCATCCACTACGACCGCTGGTGGAACCCGGCGGTGGAGGAACAGGCCACGGACCGCGCCTACCGCATCGGCCAGACCCAGCCGGTCCAGGTCCACCGCCTGATCGCGGAGGGCACGGTGGAGGACCGCATCGCCGAACTCCTGGCAGCGAAACAGGCGTTGGCGGACGCGGTCCTCGGCGGCGGCGAGGCAGCCCTGACAGAGCTTTCGGACGCGGAGCTGGCGGATCTGGTGTCGCTGCGGAGGGTTTCGTGAGGGGCGGGAGCTCTGGTGAGGGCGGTGCCGGTCGCGCTGGTCGCGTCGGCCGGTCCGGTCTGAACCCGACCGGCGGTGGTGATCGAAGGGGTGCGGACCCCGCCGATCGTGCCGAGCGAAGGGGTGCGGACCCCGCCGATCGTGCCGAGCGGACCGGCAGCGGCCCTGCCAGTCACCGCACCGGCCGTCCCGCCAGCCGCACCGGAATGACCCCGGCCAGTCGCGCCACCGGCGCCGGTCGCGTTTTCCCTCCGCTTCCGCAACACCCCGATCCCCAGGCCCCGTTCGCCACCTCCTGGTGGGGCAACGCCTGGATCGGTGCGCTGGAGGGGACGTCGCTCGATGCGGGGCGACTTGCCCGTGGCCGGGCTTACGCGCGCGAGGGGCACGTCGACACGATCACCGTCGCGCCGGGCCGCATCGTGGCGTACGTACACGGCAGTCGTCCCCGCCCCTACCGCGCCGAGATCCGCATGCGCACCCTCACGCCGGAGGACTGGGACGGGTTCCTGGACGCGGTGGCCACGGAACCCGCGCACATCGCGGCGCTCCTGGACAAGGACATGCCGCACGCGCTGGTGGACGCGGCGGAGCGATCAGGCGTCCAACTCCTCCCAGGCTCGGGCGACTTGGTCCCGTCCTGCACCTGCCCGGACCACGGTCGCCCCTGCAAGCACGCGGCAGCCCTGACCTACCAGACGGCCAGGCTGCTGGACGCTGACCCCTTCGTACTCCTGCTCCTGCGAGGCGGGGACGAGCAGGCGCTGCTCGACGAACTGGCCCAGCGCAGCGCGCAGCAGGCGGCGCGCGAACAATCCGCCACTGCCAAGCCGGGCGCGACCGGCGGGAACCTGCCCGGAACCCTGGCCCGAGACGTACTGGCCACGCAGTACCGCCCACCGCTCCCACCTCCGCTAGCAGCGCCCGCCCACCCGGGCGAGCCCCCGCTCCTCCCCTCCCTCCCCGGCGCCCCCAACCCCCCATCCCTGGAGTTCCTGGCGACGGACACGGCGCACCGAGCCCACGCGTACTTGACCACCGGCGCGGACCCTTTCCCCACCGCCGACCCCTGGCACGACGCGGTCCGCCTGGCCGCCTCCCACCCCGGCCTGACGGGCCGCCGCAGCTTCAGCCGCCAATTCGCGGAGCTGGCCCGATCGGTGGACCACACCCCCGCGGACCTCGCCCGCGCGGCGGCGGCCTGGCGCCAGGGCGGCGAGGAGGGCCTGGCGATCCTGGAATCCCCGTGGGACCCCCCGGCGGGCCCTTTCGACAGAGCCCGAGGCGCCCTCATCACGGCAGACCTCCCCCGCATGACGATCCACCACAACCACCTCACGAACGCCTCCGGCTCCCTCCAACTCCGCTACGGCAGAGACGGCCGCTGGTACCCGTACCGAAGCGAGCCGGGCCGGGACGACTGGTGGCCGGAGGGCGAGGCGGACGAGGACCCGGTGGGCGCGTTGACCGGAATGCTCGACTCGTAGATACGCACCGGCATCCACCGGGGGCAGAAGATCGGTGGCGCACGCTTGCCCCTGCCGTCGACGCCTGGCTCGCCCGCAGTGCGAGTGCCGCGCGGCTGCGTCTGACTTGCATCCGAGGACCTGACTCTGACGTGCAGCGTTGGATCACTCCCCAGCCTTTGACGAATGCATATGCGCGAGGGCAGTTGCTGGATAGAGTCGTCTCGTCACAGTTGGTTGTGGGGACAACCGAAGTGTCTTTCGGCTGCCAACGTCCTGGGGAGGGCCTGCAGCACATGAGTCGTCGCTCTACCGGCTTTGTCGGCGCGTGGGCTGAGATGCAACGTCAGCAGCAGCGCCAGTCGGAAGCCGAAGCCAGACAGCGGAGGCAAGCAGCTCAGCAAGCAAGGGCGTACCAGCGGCGAGCTGCCCAGAGTCACCGCGAGTACAGGCAGGCGGAAGCGCGGCGTCGCACGGAGGAGCTGGACGCGGAGGTTGCTTCGTTGCAGAGCCTGCTCGCGTCAGGTTGTCGGGCCCCGGCCTTCAGGGTGTCCTCGCTCATGCGGCCCGAGGAGGTACAACCCTTCGCACCGGGCCCGTTGGCGCAACCCGTACCCATGCCTGACACCAATCAGTACCAAGCCCAGGGTGGTTGGACCGCGAGTCGCCGGGCTCAGGCGCAGGCCGAGGCGCGGGCGCGTTTCGAGCACGACTGGCAGGCCGCCCAGGCAATGGAAGCTCGTCGCCAACAGCAACTGGCCGGGTATCAGCGTGAGTACGACCAGTCGGTAGCCGCTCAGCTGGCCATAGTCCGTGAACACAACGCCGGTGTCGTCGCGATATCCGAAGGCGTGAGGCGACGAGAACCCGATTCCGCGGTTGAGTACTTCTCAGCTGCTCTCTACGCCTCGACGGCATGGCCTGACGGTTTCCCGCGACAAGTCGCGGCAGCTTACGACCCTGCGGCCCGACAGCTGGTGCTCGACTGGGAATTGCCCGGCTACGGCATCGTCCCTGAGGTCAAGTCCGTGCGGTACATCTCCGGGACTGACCAGGACAAGGAGACCTCTCGGTCGGAAAGCCAGCGTCGAGGGATCTACAGGGAGGTTCTCGCGCAGTGCGTGTTGCTCGTCCTGCATGAGCTGTTCGCCGCAGATGAGCAGGGAGCGCTTGAATCAGTGGCCCTGAACGGGTTCGTCGATGGGCATGACCCCACTACGGGTCGTCCGGGCCACATCTTCCTTGCAACGGTCATGGCCTCGCGCTCTTCGTTCCGTGACCTGCACTTGGCGCAGGTGGACGCAGGCAGTTGCCTGGCCGGTGCTCTGAGAGGGCAGCTCTCGGCCAGGCCGGACCAACTCACACCCGTACGGCCGAGCCGTCGGCCGCAAGAGGTCGGAAACCGCGTCGTCGCCCACGGCAGCGACGAGGAACCGGACCTGTACGACATGGATCCGGTCGAGTTCGAGAATCTCGTTGCCGACCTCTTCCGGGCAATGGGGATGCAGGCAGTCACGACCCAGCGATCGAGCGATGGAGGTGTGGACGTCGACGCGCTGGATCCGACTCCCATCCGAGGCGGCAAGATCGTCGTGCAGGTGAAGCGCTACCGCAACACGGTGCCGCCCACGGCCGTACGTGACCTGTACGGGACTGCGCAGGGCGCCGGCGCCAACAAGGGTGTCCTGGTGACGACTTCGGGGTTCGGCCCCGGCGCGCATACCTTCGCCAACGGCAAGCCGCTCGAACTCATCTCGGGTACGGAACTCGTCGACCTGCTGCATCGGCACGGGTTACAGGGACGGCTGGGCGATGGCGTGCGCCAAGCCTCGACGCAGTCGGCCACTTCGGATGCGAGTACTCGTCTGCCCGACAACTACAACGTCCTCGGTATGTCGTGGTCCGGAAGCGTCGCTCTGGATGTGTGCGCACTCGTATGCCACGGCAATCGCGTTCTCAGTGACGATCACTTCGTCTTCTTCAACAACGCCCAGACCCCGGACGGTTCCGTGCGTGTCCTTCCCGCAACGGCTCCCGACAAGGCCGCGATCTGCGTCTCCTTCGACGGGCTGCCGGCCGAAGCCGACCGTTTCGTCCTGGTGGCGGCCATCGACCCGGAGGTCAATCCGGACGCGGATCTGTCCGGCTTCACGGACGCCTGCATCCGGCTGCTCGACCCGGCTATGTCCGAGCTGGGACAGCTCGAGGTCTCTGACGGACGACCACTCGAAACCGCTTTGGTTCTCGGGTCGTTCCGCCTGAGGTCCAGTGGGGACTGGGAGTTCGTCCTCGGTGGCAAGGGATACAGGGGCGGACTGGAGGAACTCGTTCAGGACTACGGTATCGAGGTGGAGTAGCTCAGCCCGGGCCCGGACGTCCTGAGAGCAGAAAGTCCCGGCGAGCTGGGAGGCGGCGTGCCGGATGCCTGCGCGACGCAATGCCCTCTGCGTCGGCTGGACATTCCGTAGCCCTCCAATATCGGGTGGCCCGGCTCCGCGTGCGGGTGGTGAGATGTTGGGGATGAGTGCCAGTGCCGTGAACTTCACCGATGACGCCTTCCTCGCCCACGTCACTGAGCTCGCCGCCCTTAGCGGTGTGCGGGCCGTCACCCTCGGCGGCTCCCGTGCTCAGGGCACGCACACGGCCGAGAGCGACTGGGACATGGCCGTCTATTACCGGGGTGTCTTCGACCCCGCGGAGCTACGCGCCCTCGGCTGGGAGGGGGAAGTCTTCGAGCCGGGTGACTGGGGCGGGGGCGTCTTCAACGGCGGGGCCTGGCTGACCGTCGACGGGCGCCGCGTCGACGTCCACTTCCGCGATCTCGACGCCGTGGAGCACGAGCTGGCCCAGGCGCGAGCGGGACGGTTTCGCTGGGAGCCGCTGATGTTCCATCTGGCGGGAATCCCCAGCTACTTGGTCGTCGCCGAACTGGCCATCAACCAGGTGCTCAGGGGTGAACTGCCCTGCCCTGCCTACCCGGAGGCGCTGCGCAAGGCCGCCCCCGGGGGTGTGGCTGGGGCGAGCGCAGGCCACGCTTCAGTACGCCCTCTTCAACAACGCCCCACGTGCCCAGTACACCGAGGTCGCGGGAGCCGTCGCCGTAGCGGCAATGCAGGCCGCCCACGCTGTGCTCGCGGCGCGTGGCGAGTGGGTCACGAACGAGAAGCGGCTGCTCGAGCGGGCCGGGCTGCGGGGGGTCGACGGCATCCTGGCGGGGATGGGGCGGAGTCCGGAATCCCTGGAGGCGGCCGTCGTCGAGGCGCAGGGGCTGTTGCTGCCACCCGCCCCTCCGCCCGTCCCTCCGCCTCCGCCCGCGCCTGCGTAGGGGCGGAAAGGCTCACGGAATCGCCTCGATCCGCCTCATGTGCTCCTCGCCCCACTCCCCGAGCGGCATCATCGCCGTGTTGAGCGACTGGCCGAACTCCGTCAAGGAGTACTCCACCTTCGGCGGGACCTGGTGGAAGACCTCGCGGTGTACCAGGCCGCTGTTCTCCATCTCCCGAAGCTGGAGGGTCAGCATCCGTTCGCTGATCCCGGGCACGGCTCGCCTCAACTCGCCGAAGCGTAGGGCCCCTTCGTGGAGGGCGAAGAGGATCAGACCCTTCCATTTGCCGCCCATGATGTCGATGGCGGCATCGAGTCCGCACGTGTAGGTCCGCTTCTTCGTCGGCATTCCCATCCCCTTTCCGGAGGCCTAGGCCTGTCCTCGGTTTTCCTCGTTACTTACATAACTGCGGGTACCTAACAGAATTGTAGGTACTTGTTGAAATGTCTGTGCAGGCCCAGCATGGATCGCATCCCCGACGAACCCACTTCGGACTGGAGCCCCCATGCCTGCGCACGCCCCAACCCCCGTCACCCTCATAGGACTTGGCTCGATGGGGCGAGCGCTCGCCTCGGCCTTCATCGATGCCGGGCACCCGACCACCGTGTGGAACCGCAGCCCCGAGAGAGCCGCGCCGCTTGTCGCCCAGGGGGCCGTTCATGCGGCGTCGATCGCGCAGGCGGTGGCCCGTAGCCCCTTGGTCATTGCCTGCCTCTCCACCTACGAAGCCACCCTCCAGAGCCTGGAGCCCGCCTCCGCCGCGCTGGACGGACGTACTCTCGTCACCCTGAACAGCGGAACCCCGGCCGGCGCCCGGGAGATGGCCGCCTGGGCCGACGCGCGCGGGGCCCGATTCCTCGACGGCGCGGTGAAGAACGTACCCGCGGCCGTGGGGAAGCCCGACACGCTGCTCTACTACAGCGGCGACAAGGCCGTCTTCGACGAGCATGCGGCGACCCTGCGCGTGCTGGGCGGCGACACCGTCCACCTCGGCACCGACGTGGACCTCGCCGCTCTGTACGAGTCAGCCGTCGGCGCCAGCCTGCTGCCCGCCCTCCTCGGGTTCTTCGAGGGCGCCGCCCTCATCACCGCGCGCGGCCTGGAAGCGAGCACGATGGTGCGATACAGCGTGAAGTGGCTTGAGATGATCGCCGCCATCCTGCCGGGGCTGGCAAGCGAGATCGACTCCGGCGACTACACCGAACCCGCCTCCTCGATCGGTCTCTTCCACGACGCGATCGGCTACGAGCAGCAGACGGGCGCCGAGGCGGGCATCGACCTCTCCTGGCACGAGCCCATGAACGAACTGCTACGGCGAGCAGTCGCCGACGGCCACCGTGACCACAGCATCTCCGCCCTGGTGGAAGTGCTCAGGAAGCAGCCGTCGCAGAGGCCGACCGCCGCGTAGCCGTGGCCCTGCCCTCACCGTCGGCTCACCGCCGGACCGGCAACGCGCGGATTTCGCCCGGATTCGCCTCGCGCCCGCCGGATACCCCCGGCGCCCACAAGCCGTTCACAAACCGCCCGCCAAGCGTCACATCATCGAAATACGCCCGTCCCTTCCCCTCCAAGAACGCCGTTTACCGTTGATCACATGCCCAGGCCGATGTCGTCCGGCGGCACGTACCCGTAGTTGCACGCCCGATGACGACAGGAACACGGTGAGCACGGTGATCCCGCGCGTAACTTCCCTTCCGCCTTGGCTCGGCCATGCCCTGCGTACGCAGCGTGGGCCCGTGCCGTGGCACGCCGTTCTGCGGGGTGCGCTGGCCGCGGGGCCGTTGTTGTGCGCGGGTGTGGTCGTCGGGCGGGTTTCCGTGGGGGTGGTCGCCGCGCTCGGGGCCATGCTCGCCGGGATCAACGACCGGCCGGGGAGCCGGCGCGCCGCCGTGCGGCGGCTCGGGGTTCCCGCACTCGCGGGGGCCGGTGGGCTCATCTTCGGGGCGTACGTCGGTGTCCTTGGGGCGGATATTGGTGAACCTGCCGCCGGCGGGCCGTTCCTGCTGCCCCTCCTCTTCGCCCTGCTCGGGCTTTTCGCCGGAGCCTTCAGCGCTCTCGGGCCCGTCGCCTCAGCCGGTGGCACGCAGCTGCTCGTCGCCGCCGCCATCGGGGCGGGGATGCCGTTGCCCGAGCCCGGCTGGCAGCGGGCGCTGTTCTTTCTCGCCGGTGCCGCCTGGCTGATCGTGCTGCGGGTCGCGCTCCCCTCGCCCTCACCGTCGCCCGGCCGCTCCCCGCGGCCCTACCGCCTCGACGGCGAACGCACCGCCGTGTCCGCCGTCTACGAAGCCGTCGCCGCGCTCCTCGACGCAGTCGGAACCCCCCACTCCACCGCCCGCCGCGCCGCCCTCACCGCCGCCCTCGACCAGGCCCAGGACGCCCTCACGGGGCCCCGCCTGCGCCGACACGCCAGCTCGGCCGCCGAGCGGCGGCTGCACGCGCAGTACCTCGCCGCGCTGCCCCTCGGCGAGGCGGCGACCGCGCTCGCCTGGGCCGGTGAGCCGCTCCCGGCGCGTACGGGCGAGGGACCGCGCCGCCTCGCCGCCGCCGTCCGCGACGGCGCCCCCAGCGGACCACTGCCGGCGCCCGCCCGCTCCGGCGCCGGGCTCCGCGCCCTCGACGACGCCCTGCTGAACGCCGCCGAAGCCTTCGACAGCGGCAGCGCCCGGCCTCCGCGCGGCCACAGGCGTGGCCCCCTCGATGTGCTGCGCACCGCGGCCGGTCCCGGCGGGCGCGAGTACGGCGTGCGGGTCGCGCTCTGCTTCGGGGCGAGCGCCGCGGTCGCGCAGGCCCTGCACCACCCGCACTGGTACTGGCTGCCGGCCACGGCCGTCTTCCTGGTCAAGCCCGACCTCGGGCCGCTGGCGTCGCGCGTCCTGTGCCGCGCCCTCGGCACCGTCCTCGGCGCCGTCCTCTTCGCGGCCCTCGCCGCCCTGCTGCCACGGCCCGCCGGACTCGTCGCGGTCGTCGCCGTGTGCGGTGCGCTGATCCCCGTGGCCACCCGGCACTTCGCCGCCCAGACCGCCGTCGTCACCGTCCTCGTCCTCGCCCTGGTGATGGTGGGCGGGGAGCCGCAGGCCTCCTGGGGGCGGATCGGGGAGACCCTGCTCGCCTGCGGGATCGCCCTGCTCGTGGGGCACCTGCCCTGGCCGGTGCAGCGCGGCGGCCGCGTACAGGACCGCCTCTCGGCCGCCCGCGCGTCCGCGCACGCCTACCTGCGCCACGTCCTGAGCGGGGCCGGTGACGGAAACGGTCACGGCGGGCCCGCGGGCGCCGACCACCGCGCCGCCCGCTGGGCCCTGCGCCGCGAGGCCTACCGGACGCTGGCCGAGGCCCGCGCCGCGATCGACCTGGCGGCCGCCGAACTCCCCACCCTGGCCCGGCACTCCGAGGGTTCGGAACAGGTGGCGGCCACCCTCGAACGCCTCGTCGACGCCACGACCGCCTGCGCGGTGCAAGTCGACGACACGGGACGCCTGCCGCGGCGGCACGCGGAGCGCATCGACACGCTGCTCGAGGAGCTCACCGCGGTGGCGTGACCAGCGGCCTCGACGCACAGTGCCTCAGAAGTCCACCCGCACCCGGTCGTCGAGCCGCGCCACCGAATCCTGCGCGTACTCCTTCACGTAGTCCTCGCGGATCTCCTCGATCGACGCGTCGCGCTTGTGCGCCTGCGACGTCGGATACAGCAGGATCAGCTCGTACGAACGCTCACGCTCGATCTTGCCGTTCGAGTCCCGCCACTGGCCGCGGCCGTCCTGCACCGTGAGCCCGTCGGGGAACGAGGGCGTCACCTCGTCGTCGATGAACTTCATGAACTGCTTGTCGGTCACATCGGGTCCGCCGTCGGGGCGTTCGGTCCCGAAGAGGAGCCGCGTCTCGGTGTACGCCTGGCCACGGGACACCTGCGACGTGGTGGTCGTGCCGGGCGCGCGTGTGTCGGTGTCGAGCGAGGCGTACGCGGCGGGCGCCCCGACCGCGAGGACCGCGGCGGCGGCCGCGGTCACGGCGATGCGGGTACGAGAGATGCGGGAGAGGGCGAGAGGCATGGGGCTGATCCCTTTCTCTGTGTGGCTTGATCCATGGCATGGTCCATGAGTTGGCCCATGGCTTGATCCATAACTTGATCCATAACGGGCGCAGACGGTAGCCGACACGCCACACCCCGCGCCCCCTCCCGCACGGCCGCACGGCTGGATATCTCTCCCCTCCCGTAAACCGCCGTCTTCCCATGCGACACACAACTCCCTTACGTTGCGCAGGACTTGACCGAAGCGGTGGAGGGGACGGCTGACATGAGGGCACGTACTGGGGCAGGCCTTGCCATGGCGGTCGCGCTGGCGTTCGGGACCGCGGGGCCCGGCAGCGGCACCGCCGTCGCCGCCTCGGCCGCCGCCGATCCGGCGCCGCAGTCGCCGTACGCGGCCACCACCGGCGTCGGCGTCCACAACGCGTACGAGAAGGCGAAGTACCCGTACTTCGCCGACGCGCTCGACTCCGGCGCCGGGATGCTCGAACTCGACGTGTGGACCAACGTGTTCGGCAGCGGCTGGCGGGTCTCGCACAGCAACCCGGTCGGGAACGACAACAACTGCGAGAACGCCGCGAGTCCGGCCGAATTGCGCACCAAGTCGCGCAATCAGACCCTCGCCGGATGCCTCGCGGACATGAAGAGCTGGCACGACGCCCACCCCGGCCACCGGCCCATCCTGCTGAAGGTGGAGCTGAAGGACGGCTTCCAGGGGAGGAACGGCCGCGGGCCCGCCGACCTCGACGCCCTCCTCAAGAGCAAGCTCGGCGACGCCGTCTACCGCCCCGGCCAGCTCACCGGAGGCCACGCCACCCTCGACGAGGCCGTACGGAGTGACGGCTGGCCCCAACGAAGCGCCCTCGCAGGCAAGTTCATCGTCGAGCTCATCCCCGGCACCGTCGAACAGGGCAACCCGGCCGACACCCTGTGGACCGACCGCGAGTACGCCACCCATCTGCGCGACCTCGCGGCGGCCGGGCGCCTCGGCGAGGCCGCCGCCTTCCCCGCCGTGCTCGGCGCCGAGGCGGGCGACCCGCGCGGGCGGTACACGGACGCGGCGATCCGGCCCTGGTTCGTGCTGTTCGACGGCGACGCGTCCGCCTACGCGGGCGGCACCATCGACACCAAGTGGTACGCCGACCGGCGCTATCTGGTCGTCATGTCCGACGCCCACAAGGTCGCCCCGGCCATCGACTCCGTGAACCCGACCGAGGCCCAGGCCCGCGACCGCGTGGCCCTGCTCTCGCGGGGCCACGCCAGCATCGTGTCGTCGGACTGGTATCCGCTGCCGGGTGTCCTCTCGACGGTTGTCCCGCGCGGCTAGAACCTGCCCGGCGGGGTCAGCGCTCGATCCGTATCCACACCGGCGCGTGGTCCGAGCCCGTCGCGTTCCTGCGCTCCACCGGGTCCCCGTCCTCCACCGACGGCAGCGCGGTCGCCGTCGAACCCGGCACGCCCGTGCCCGCCGCCGTGACCAGGCTCAGGAGGCCGCGGCTCACCAGGACGTGGTCGATCAGCTCGCGGCGCCCCGCGTGGATACGGGAGTAGCGCTGCTCGGCCGGGATGCGCGGGGCCACGTTCCACAGCCGCTGCGCGTCGCCCTTGTCCGGCTTGTCGAAGCCGGGGGTGCCGATCTCGGAGCCGGGCGGACCGAGCAGGATCTGGGTCGTCGCCGCCGACACCTCGTCGTTCAGGTCGCCGAGCACCACGACATCGTGATGACGGCCGTCGCCCTTCAGGAGACGGCCCGCCAGGGAGCGCACCAGCGTGGCCTCCGCCGAACGCCGGTACAGCGCGTACGCCCCGAAGCGGGCCCGCTCGCCCTCGTCCCGCGGATGGAACCGGCCACCGCCGAACGACAGCAGCTTCGACTTCAGATGGCACACCACAGCGTCGAAGAAGAAGGCGCGCGTCGACACGGTCACCGCGAGCACCCCGCGCCCCGCCCGTGCCACCGGCTTGCCCGAGTCGCTGACCTGTACCGGGCCCAGCGGCCCCGGGAAGCGGTCCTCGTCGGCCGTGACGGCCACCGGCAGCTGGCTCAGAAAGCCGACGCGGGTGCCGCGCTCGTCCGTGTGCTCGGAGAGCGTGGTGTGCCAGGTGCCCTCCAGCATCCCGGCCAGATCCGTGAGGGCCTCCGGGTCGCCGACCTCCTGCACGCCGAGCACGCTCGGGTTCAGCGCCCTGATCGTCGCCGCGAGCGAGGCCAGCTTCGCCTCGTACGCGGCCTTGTCCTTGGGCCCGAACTTGCCGCCGGGCCGGTAGAGGTTTTCCAGGTTCCAAGTGCCGACGAGCATGACGGGCTCCAACTGTTCTCGCGTGGTGGATGGGCTGACGGGGCCATCGGGGCTGACGTCAGCGTGCTCGCGAAACCGGCGACGCGACAGGGCACGGGATGCGCACTCCCCGTACCTTGAAGAGATGACGCCGCCTCCCGCGCACGGCCCCGCCGATCTCGTCATCACGGGCTGCACGGCCCTCGTCCACGACGCGAAGGGCCAGGTCGGATTCCTCGACGACGCGGCCGTCGTCGTGCGCGACGGGCGCATCGACGCCGTCACCACCACCCCCGAGGTAGCCGGAATCCAGGCCGCCGAATACATCGACGCACGCGGTCAGGCGGCCCTGCCCGGCCTGATCAACTGCCATACGCACACGCCGATGGTGGCCCTGCGCGGCATCGCGGAGGACCTGCCGGCGCACGAGTGGTTCAACGACTGGATCTGGCCCATCGAGTCCAACCTCACCGAGCGCGTCGTCGGGCTCGGCGCGCGGCTCGCGTGCGCGGAGATGATCCGGGGCGGCGTGACGACCTTCGCCGACCACTACTTCGCGATGGACACCGTCGCCGACGTCGTCGCCGAGAGCGGCCTGCGCGCCAACCTCGGCGCGGCCTTCTTCTCCTCGCAGGGGCCCGAAGGCCGCGCCGCGTCCCTGGAGTTCGCGCTGCGGCAGCGCGGCGCCGCCGACGGCCGCATCACCACCTCGCTCGCGCCGCACGCCCCGTACACCGTCGACGACGCGGACCTCGCCGCGACCGCCGAACTCGCCCGCGAGCACGGCCTCATGGTCCATCTGCACGCCTCCGAGAACCGCGCCCAGACCGACAACAGCCTGGACCGCCACGGCCGTACTCCCATCGAGATCCTGCACCGCACCGGCCTGCTCGACGTCGACGTCCTCATCGCGCACGGCACCGGCATCCTCGACCGCGACCTGCCCGTGCTGCGGCAGGGCACGGGACGCATCGCCGTGGCCTCCGCGCCGCGCGGCTACCTCAAGTTCGGATGGGACACCACGCCCGTGCGCGCCCTGCGCGAGCTCGGCATCCCGGTCGGCCTCGCCACCGACGGGGCCGCGTCGAACAACACCCTGGACGTGTGGGAGTCCATGACGCTCACCGCACTCGTGCAGAAGTCCACCGAGCGCGACCCGACCTGGCTGACGGCACGTCAGGCACTCGACCACGCCACGTTGCAGAGCGCGCGGGCCGTCGGCCTGGGCGACGAGATCGGCAGCCTCGCGCCGGGCCGCCGCGCCGACATCGTCCTCGTCGGCCTCGACGGGCCGCACACCCAGCCCGTGCACGACCTCGCGGCCACGCTCGTGCACAGCGCCCGCTCGGCGGACGTCACCACGACGATCGTCGACGGGCGGATCCTGATGCGCGACCGCCGGCTCCTGACCCTCGATGTGCCGTCGATCGTCGAGGAGTTGGGCGCCGAACTACCCGCCCTGATCGACCGAAGCCACGGGAAGCGGATCCAGGAGTACGAGGGCTGAGCGCGAGGGGAGCGGTTCGGCTGCCTAGGGTGTACGCATGTCACACCCTCCGCAGCCGGACCCCGCCGACGGCCTCATGGACGACCCCTACGCCACCTACGCGCGGCTGCGCGACACCGCTCCCGTGCACCGGATCGCGGGGCCCGACGGCAGCCCGGCCTGGCTGGTCACACGGTACGACGACGTACGCGCCGCCCTCGCCGACCCGCGGCTCTCGCTCGACAAGAGCCATGCGCTGCCCGGCGGTTACCGGGGCTTCGCGCTGCCGCCCGCCCTGGACGCGAACCTGCTCAACATGGACCCGCCGGACCACACCCGCATCCGGCGCCTGGTGGCCAAGGCCTTCACGCCCCGCCGGGTGGAGAGCCTGCGCGCGCCGATCCGGCGCACCGCAGACGAACTCCTGGACGCCGTCGAGCCGTTGGGCCGCGCGGATCTCGTCGCCGCGTACGCCGCCCCGCTCCCGATCACCGTCGTCTGCGACCTCCTCGGGGTGCCGGCCGGACACCGCCCGGACTTCCGGGCCTGGACCGACGCCCTGGTCGCGCCCGACCCCGCGCGACCGCAGGCCGCCAAGGAGGCCGTCGTCGCGATGCTCGGCTTCTTCACGCGACTCCTCGCTCAGAAGCGCAAGGAGCCCGCCGACGACCTGCTGTCCGACCTGATCGCCGTACGGGACGAGAGCGGCACAGGCCAGGGGGAGGAGGACCGGCTGAGCGAGGACGAGCTGATGTCGCTCGCCTTCCTGATCCTCTTCACCGGCTACGAGAACACCGTCCAGCTCATCGGCAACGCGGTCCTCGCCCTCCTGCGCCACCCCGACCAGCTCGCGGCCCTGCGCGCGGACCCGTCTCACATACCGGCAGCCGTGGAGGAGTTCTTCCGCTACGACGGGCCCGCCCTGCTCGCCATCCGCCGCTTCCCCCTCGAAGACGTCACCATCGGCGGCGTCACCGTCCCGGCGGGCGAGACCGTGCTGCTCTCCCCGTCGGCCGCCAACCGCGACCCGCGCCGTTACCCCGACGCCGACCGCCTCGACATCACGCGCGACGCGACGGGCCACCTCGCCCTCGGGCACGGCATCCACCACTGCGTCGCCGCGCCCCTCGCCCGCCTGGAGACGGCCACCGCGCTCGCCGCCCTCCTCGAACGCTTCCCCCGCCTCGCACTCGGGGTGCCGCCCGAAGAGCTGCGATGGCGTCCCTCGGTCAGGGCGCGCGGGCTGCTCGTGCTTCCGGTGACTTTCTAGCCTCCCCGGCTTCCCTCAGGATTCTTCGAAGTTTCTTCGCCGCGACCGATGAGTTCCGGTGAGCCCGCAGGTCACCCCTCGGAGAAGTACGGATCCGAGGGGCGGGTCCGCAGGAGGGACTGAGGCACAATGGGACTTCCCGACATCGTCACGCGCGAGGAGTGGCTCACCGCGCGCCAGGAACTGCTCGCCAAGGAGAAGGCGGAGACGCGGGCGCGTGACGCGCTCAACGCCGAGCGGCGCCGGCTTCCGATGGTCGAGATCGGCAAGGAGTACCTCTTCGACGGCTCCGACGGCAAGGCGACGCTGTTCGACCTCTTCGACGGGGACGCCCAACTGATCGTCTACCACTTCATGTTCGCCCCGGAGTGGGACGCCGGATGCCGCAGTTGCTCGGCCTTCCTCGACCAGATCGGCCACCTGGCCCATCTGCGGGCCCGCAGCACGAACTTCATCGCCGTCTCCCGGGCGCCCTTCACCAAGATCCTGCCCTTCAAGGCGCGGATGGGCTGGACGGTGCCGTGGTACTCCTCCTGCGGCAGCGACTTCAACCGCGACTTCGACGCCACCGTCGGCGAGGGTGACGAGTCCTTCGAGCAGCCGGGCCTCAGCTGCTTCCTGCGGGACGGCGACCGCGTCTTCCACACGTACTCGACGTACGACCGCGGCACCGACTGGGTCGCCTCCTATTCGAGCCTCCTCGACCTCACCGCCCTTGGCCGGCAGGAGGAGTGGGAGGAGCCGAAGGGGCGGGCGACAGGGCTCGGGGCGCCCGCGGGCAGCAGCCGGCTGAGGTATCACGACGAGTACGAGATGTGACGAACCGACACAACCAGGTGTCAGGTCCGTCACGTTGCGAGTCCTTTCCACCCCTCGGCGCGTTCTACTCCATGAGAGCCCGTCAGGGCTGCCAACGGGGGAGCAGAAGGACGATGATGAACAGCCGAGTGGTACTTGAACGCTTTCCGGCCGGTGGGCCGCGAGGATCCTGGCCCGCGGAGGAGTTCGCGCGGGCCCGCCGCATGGAGGGACAGCAGGCGGAGGTCGTGATGGACCTCGCGTCCGACGCCTTCCTCGTGATCGTGCGCGAGACCGAGGTCCCCGAGGTGGCGGCCGCCGCCTGAGACGTCAGCGCTCGGCGTGCCCGTTGGGTGAGGGGATCATCGGTGTCTTCGTGATCTCCGCCGTGAACTGGTCCGCCTGAAGCGCGTACAGCTCCGCGTAGACCCCGCCTGTCCGCAGGAGTTCGTCCGGTGTGCCCGACTCCACCAGGCGCCCTCCCTCCAGGACATGGACCAGGTCCGCGTGGCGCACCGACGCCAGGCGGTGGGTGATGAGGATGACGGTCTGGCCCGTCCCGGCAAGGGCCCTGATCTTCTCGAAGACCTCCAGCTCGGCCCGGGCGTCCAGGGCCGCCGTCGGCTCGTCCACGATGAGGATGCTGCCGCGCCGGTACGCGGCGCGCGCGATGCCGAGCCGCTGCCACTGACCGCCCGACAGCTCGTGCCCGCCGGTGAACGCGCGGGCCAGCAACGTATCGAGCCCGCGCGGCAGATCGGCCACCACGTCCCCGGCGCCTGCCTCGTCGACCGAGGCATCCAGACGGTCGTCCGTGAGCGGCACGGACGACCGGCCGATCGCGATGTTCACCCGCGCCGTGAACGGCCACCGCTTGAAGTCCTGCGCCACCATCGCGATACGCGCCGCCAGTTGATGCCGGTCCGCGGTCGCCGCGTCGACGTCGTCCCACAGGATCCGGCCGCCCTTCGGCGCGTACAGACCGGCGAGCAGTTTCACCAAAGTGGTCTTGCCGGAGCCGTTCTCGCCCACCAGGGCGACGATCTTCCCGGTGGGCAGGGTGAGCGAGATGTCGCTGAGCGCGTCCTTGCCCGAGGCCCCCGGATAGCGGAAAGTGACGTTCTCGAACCGTATCTCCCGTGGATCCGGGGGCAGTTCGGCCCCGCCGGCCGGGATCGCGCGCTGCGCCGCCTCCACGAAGAGCCGCTCCAGGTCGCCGACGAACAGGGCGTCCTCGTGCAGGGAGTTGATCTCCAGGACGAGCGTGTCGAGGTTGGACGCGCCGGTGCGGATCGCGATGACGGCGGTGCCCGCGACGGACAGCGCCATCGCCCCCGCGAGCAGCAGCCCGCCGAGCGTCGCATACGTCGCCGCGGTGGCGACGCCCGTCCAGGCCGCCGCGATCAGACCCGTACGGGCGGCGAGCCGCGCCAGGCGCGCCTGCTCCTCCTCCGCCGCCTCCGACATCGACCGGAAGTGCCGCAGCAGGAAGGGCCCCACGCCGTGCACCCGGATCTCCGGGGCCGCCCGCGCCTCCGTGAGCAGGCTGCCGATGAGGCGTCCCGCGCGGGCGTGCTGCACCCACGCGTGGAAGGAGACATAGCGGCGCCGGGCGATCGTCAGGGCGCTCCACGCGCTCGGCAGGGTCATCGTGACCAGGAGCGGAAGCAGCACCGGGTGCAGGACGGTCAGCACGCTCGCCGCCGCGATCAGCGAGATCATCGCGTTCACCACGCGCGTGGCGATGCCGATCATGCGGCGAGCTGACGAGGCTCCGTACTGCGCCGTGTCGAGCAGCTTGTGGAACGCGTCGTCCTCGATGGCCGACAGCTCCACCGACGCGGCCCTCTCCAAGTACTGCTCGGTGGCGACGCGTTCGACCTTCGGTTCGAGGCGGCCCGTCGCGTACGTCGACGCGGCGCGCAGCAGTGCGGCGACGAACAGCACGGACGCCATCGTCACCAGGGCGGGTGTCGCGCCGCGCAGCCGGTCGGCGATCGGGGCGTCGGTCATCAGGCGCCCGAGGATGCTGTTGACCGCGAGGAGGCTCACCGCCTGGGCGATTCCGCGGCCCACCTCGGAGCCGATGACGATGCGCGCCGCCCGCCGGTCGGCCTGCCAGGCGAGCCGGAAGCTGGCGGCGAGGAGCGCGGGAAGCCGCTTCAGCATGGACCGGAACCCCAGCTGGAGGAAGGCCTCCTCGTGCTGCGCCCAGCCGGTGTCGTAGCGCAGAGGCCCGCCGAAGAGCAGCGCCTCCGACTCCGAAGTGCCGGTCTGTTTCCGCGAGTTGCTGTGCTTCTGGGAGTGGTTCTGTTTGTCGTTCGTCTGCTTCTCCTTCTCCGTTTGCGTACGTCCTGTGCCGGGTTGCAACCCCGGGCAACTGCTGCCGGTACATCCAGGCCGCAGTGCCATACCCCATGCAGACAACTCCGCAACCGCGCAGGCAAAGGAGTTCTTCCGTCGAGGAGTTCGCGACCGGCGACATCCCCGGCTTCGTCCACCTGTACGCAGGTGAGGAGGCGTCCGCCGCCGGGGTGTGCGCGACGGCGGCAGCAACCAGGGGACCACCCTCGAATCCCTGAACCTCGCGTCCGTCTGGCAGCTGCCCGCCGTCTTCGTCGCCGATCGCGGGCACGCTGGAGGCGTCCCGGGGGCGGCGTCACGCCATACGGTGTACGCGCTCGACCTGCCGGGCTACGGGGAGTCCACCAAGGACGTGGGGGACGGCAGCCTGGCCTCGCTGGCCGCGGTCGCCGCGGCGGTGGCGGCGGGCGTGCCGGACTGGGTCAGCCCGTCCGGCGTTTGAGGACATCTTGTACGGGGGTCCAGGGGGCGGAGCCCCATGGTTTCGGGAAGGGGCGGGGTTGGGGAAAGAACCGCCGGAGGCTAGGCCCGCACGGCCCGAGACCACACCGGCGTAATCCCCGTGGCGCTGCACCAAGCCAGGTACAGCGGAATGGGCGGCGTATAAGGCACCTCGCCCCCGGAAGGGCTGTGGATCAGCGAAGGAGCGCTCCGGGCCCCCGGCACCACGGCCCCCGCGGCGTAATACGCGGGGGACGGCCACTCGAGCGCCACATCGGAGTCGGCCGGCACGATCCACCACCACCGCCCCGCGTCCACGTCCTCGTACACACACCCGACCCGAGGCAGCCGCGCCAGCAGCCGTGGCCCGAACCGCGCGGGCACCGAGACCGCGTCGCACCCCAGAGGCTGCGACATCCCGGCCGGGACGGCGAGCCGCGTCGGCGGTGGTGGGGAGGCAGCGGCGGTCCGCCTCCGTTCGAGACGGACCAGCGTGTCCAGATCCAACCGCCGCCGCACCGTCACCGCGCTCACACGCCCCCTGTCCACGTCGTCCTCACGCCCGCACCCTCAGTCACGTCATGCCCGCAGTTCCGCCCATACGGTGAGGCCGGCCCCGGGGCCCTCGTCCCGCACACCCCACGCGCTGCTCACCGCCCCGACGAGAAGCAATCCCCTCCCGTGCTCCTCATCGGCGTCGGGCCCTTCCAGCGCCGGGCGCGGGACACCCGATCCATATCCGTCGTCACGCACAGCTATGCGCAGGGTCCCGGGCTTCGTACAGAGCTCGCAGACGATCCGGTGGCTCGCGGTGTGCACGATCGCGTTCGTGACCAGCTCGGACACCACGAGGGCCGCGGCGTCGCGGGCGTCCTCGCCTATGTCCCAGCCCAGGAGCTGGGCGTTCGCAAGCCGTCTGGCCTGTGAGGCGGAGCCCGGCCGTGGCACCAGCGCGAAGCTGACGCAGAGCTCGGATCCGCCATCGGCCCACGCGTCGGCAGTAATGCCAACAGGGGCCTCGGCGGCAGCTGTGTGTAACGGCGCGGGCGGAGTCACGCCATCCACTATCGCCCCGCCGGGAACACCTTGGCAAGACCCACTCTGAAAAGTGCACAGTGGCGTGTTCCTTCGAGACGGCACATGGCACACTGCTCGCAACGGCTCCAGGTGCGGAGTGAATTGGCATGACATGGAGTACGTGGAGGTAGGACGTGAGCGAACCGCGGTCCGCGCCGACCGTCGGCCAGGTCGTCCTAGGCCGTCGCTTGCAGGACCTGCGTGAGCGCGCAGGCCTCAAGCGGGAGGAGGCCGCGCGGATTCTCCGCGTGGCCCCCGCCACGGTCCGCCGCATGGAGATGGCCGAGGTCGCGTTCAAGATCCCGTATCTCCAGCTCCTCCTGAAGTCCTACGGCGTCGCCGACGACGAGGCCGACGCCTTCGTGACGCTCGCCGAGGAGGCGAACAAGCCGGGCTGGTGGCAGCGGTTCCACGACATCCTGCCGGGCTGGTTCAGCATGTACGTCAGCCTGGAGGGGGCAGCCAGCCTCATCAGGTCCTACGAACCGCACTTCGTGCCGGGTCTGCTGCAGACCGAGGAGTACGCACGCGGTGTGATGCGCTCCGGAGCGATCGGCCAGACCAACCCCGACGACATCGAGCGGTACGTGGCGCTGCGCATGGAGCGCCAGTCACTGCTCACCCGCGAGGACGCGCCACGGGTCTGGATCGTGATGGACGAGACCGCCCTGCGCAGACCGGTGGGCGGCCCCGATGTGATGCGCGAGCAGATCGACAAGCTGCTCGAAGCCGTCGAACTTCCTCATGTGACGCTGCAGATCGCGCCGTTCGCGGCGGGTCCGCACCCGGGCACGTACGGACCGTTCGTGCTCTTCCGCTTCGCCATGGCGGAGCTGCCGGACATGGTCTACAGCGAGTACCTGACCGGCGCCGTCTATCTGGACGCGCGCACCGAGGTGGCGACCCACCTCGAGGTCATGGACCGCATGGCGGCGCAGGCCGCGACGGCACATCGCACAAAGGAGATCCTCCGGGATCTCCGCAAGGAGCTGTGAATGGATCGACACCGAGCCGGTACGCGACCCGGGTCCAAGCCCGGAGCCGGGTCCCGCCCCGATTCCCGGGACGACTCCCGGATATACAACGGCATGCCCGCCCGTGAGCTCGGCAGCGAGGGCTGGCACAAGCCGTGGAGCGGCGGCAACGGCGGCAACTGCCTGGAGGCCATGAAGCTGGCCGACGGCAGGGTGGCGGTCCGCCAGTCGGCGGATCCGGACGGCCCGGCACTGATCTACACGCACGGCGAGATCAACGCGTTCATCCAGGGGGCGAAGGCGGGGGAGGCCGACTTCCTCCTGTCGTGAGCCTTGTCGGTCACGATCCCGCTTCGGGGTCAATTCCCTGAGTGGCGGCCTCCGTTGGCGGGCTCACACGGTCATCGGCCGGTCGTACGGGCCGATCGGTGCCGCCAGTTGCGTCGCGCCGGTCAGCCACCGGTCCACCGCGGCGGCGGTCGCGCGGCCCTCTGCGATGGCCCATACGACGAGCGACTGGCCGCGTGCCGCGTCGCCGGTCGCGAAGACGCCCGGCACGTTGGTCGAGAAGTCCGCGCCGCGGGCGAGGGTGCCGCGGTCCTCGACGTCCAGGCCGAGCTGGTCGATCAGGCCGCCCGGGGTCCGCTCTGGCCCGGTGAAACCGAGGGCGAGCAGCACCAGATCGGCGGGGAGCTCACGGGTGGTGCCGGGGCGTGGGCGGCGGTCCGCGTCGACCTCGGTCAGGTGCAGGGCGCGTACCCGGCCCGCCACGTCGCCGGTGAACCGGAGAGTGGACGCGGCGAAAAGCCGTGCGTCGGCGTCCGCCGCGGGGGCGGTGCGCAGCTCGCCCGCTTCCTCGTGCGCGACGGAGACGCGATAGACCTTCGGGTACGTCGGCCAGGGCTCCGCCAGTTCGTCGCGTACGTCACCGGGCCGCTCGTAGATGTCCAACTGCGTGACGGACGCGGCCCCTTCACGTACCGCCGTGCCCAGGCAGTCCGCTCCGGTGTCCCCGCCGCCGACGATCACGACGTGCTGGGCGGCGGCGGAGAGAGGGGAGGTGTCGAAGTCCCCCTCGCACGCGCGGTTGGCGAGCGGCAGGTACTCCATGGCTTGATGAATTCCGCTCAACTCCCGCCCCGGCACGTCAAGTTCGCGCCAGGCCGTGGCACCGGTGGCGAGTACCACCGCGTCGTGCCTGGTCCGCAGCTCCGCGGCGCCGATGTCCCGCCCGATCGCGACGGACGTACGGAAGACCGTGCCCTCGTCCCGCATCTGCGCGAGCCGCCGCTCCACGTGGTGCTTCTCCATCTTGAACGCGGGGATTCCGTACCGCAGGAGCCCGCCCGCGCGGTCGTCGCGCTCGTACACGACGACGGTGTGCCCCGCGCGGGTCAACTGCTGCGCGGCGGCGAGTCCGGCAGGCCCTGACCCGACGACGGCGACCGTCCTGCCGGAGTGCCGGTCCGGGGCGCGCGGCGGGTTGAGACCGTCCGCCCAGGAGCGGTCGGCGATGGCCACCTCGACGTTCTTGATGGTCACCGCGGGCTGGTTGATCGCGAGTACGCAGCCCGCCTCGCAGGGCGCGGGGCAGAGGCGGCCGGTGAACTCGGGGAAGTTGTTGGTGGCGTGCAGCCGCTCCGCCGCGGCACGCCAGTCGGCGCGCGACACGAGGTCGTTCCACTCGGGGATCAGATTGCCCAGCGGGCAGGCACCGTGGCAGAAGGGGATGCCGCAGTCCATGCAGCGGTCGGCCTGCCGCTCGACGATGGGCAGCAGCGCGCCGGGGACGTACACCTCGTCCCAGTCCTTGACCCGCTCGCCGACGGGCCGGCGGGGCCATTCCTGGCGGGTGGTGGTGAGGAAGCCTTTGGGGTCGGCCATGGCCGTCTCCCTCGCGTGCCTTCTCTCGTGCTCGCGTGCCTGCTCGCGTGGTTTCTCGCGTGGGTTTGCAGGCTTTCGGCCACTGTACGACGGGTGGGCGGGCGCGGCACGCTCGGGGGCCGGGGGCCGGGGGGCTCTGGGCCAGGGATACGTCCTGGCTACGTCAGGGCGAGGATGAAGGACGCCGAGGCGGCAAGTGAGGCTCCGACGCGGATGTGGTTCCACATGGTCCATTCACGGACGTACGTGCGCCAGCGGTCCGCGTTCTCCGGTGCCTGCGCGTCGAGCTTGGCGAGGGCGTCGTTGCGGGGGACGTTCGCGGCGATGGTCACCCCGAACGAGCCGAACAGATACAGCGCGCTGCCGAGGAGCAGCTCTACGGTGCCGTCGTCGGGCCAGAGTACGAAGGTGACGACGGCGACGACCGCGCTGAGGCCGGCGGCGCCCATGAACACGGTCATGAACCCGGCGGTGACCGCCTTGACGTTGATCGACTGCATGGCTGCGATGCCTTGCGCGGGGGGCAGCGCGGCAAGGCCCTGCATCACGAACGTCGAGAACGCGACGAACGCTCCGGCGACCATGCCGCAGGCGAGTGTGGCAAGGACGACGAGCACGAAGTACGGTCCCTCGATCATGGCAACTCCCGCGTTGGGTAAGGCAGCCGTCAGGTGAGCGAGCCGCTGTGATCCTCCATGGCGCGGCCCCGCACCACAAGTGAATTGCCCTTGCCGGGTGGGGCGCCATGCGTGGGGCGCGCGGGGGCATACGCGGGCGTCTGGCCGGGGTCCTTGGGCGGACTTCGCGCTTCCGCCCGCTTCTCGGCGGGTCGCTCCCGCCCGATTGCCCCGTGTCGAGGGGTGGGCGAACGGGCGTGCTGTGTCCGTCTGGGGTGGGGTGTTCGCTGCCTGCCGTCGCCGGCTGCCCTGGCCCGCCGCTTCGCGGCGGATCGCCCCGCCCACCCACCCGATTACTCCGGGGCAATCGGGTGGGTGGGCGGGAAAAATCCGCCGCGAAGCGGCGGTACAGGAACGCGCACGCCGGCCGGGGGGAGGCTCAGACCGCCAGAACCTCCCCCCGGCCGGGGGCCTGCCAGGCCCGAAGCGTCGCCTCGACCGCCGGGGCGATCCGGCGGCGCGCCTCGCCCCGGGGGACGCCGCTCATGAGGAGACGGTCGTACGGAGTCTCCGTGTGCCGCACGGCCGCCACCACCGCAGCCGTCACCGCAGAGGAAGACAGCGCTCGCCCCGCCGCGCTCCGTCCCACCCGCCCACTACCCCGCACGGACGCGTGCGCGGCGATCGCCCGGGACCGCTCCTCGGGGCACCCCGGGAAGAGCCGCCGTATCTCGTCCGCGAAGGCCGCGGTAAAGCGGACGTCCTCCATGGCCCGGCGCACCGCGTCCCGCGCCCGGCGGCGCGCCCGCGCTTCCGCGTCCGCGAGGCACTGCTCCTCGGCCCGTACCAGCGCCGCCTCCTCGACGAGGACGCCCTGCCGCTCGTACCGGCCCTGGCGCCGGTTGAGGCGGACGACCACCGCCGAGAGCCCGCTCCCCTCGCGGGCCCGACGCGTCAGCGCGGTGTCGCCGCGTGGCAGGAAGACGAGATGCCCCAGGTCGGCGCAGTCCAGGCAGCGTGGCTCGGAGTCCTCGACGACCAGGAGGGTGAGAGGTCCGCCGCGGCACTCCGCGCAGTGGCGGCGCTTGAGGGGCTGGATGGCGAGAAGTGCTTTCCGGGCGAGGGGAGTTGGTGCCATGGGGAATTCATTCCCCCGGGCAGCGGGTGCGTACCGCCGCGGGGGAGAGGGAGGGGGCAGGAACGCCCGGCGATACGGCGGGGGAGAGCCCGGCACCGTAGTGGGAGGAGCCCGGAATCATAGAACGGGAGGAGCGCGCCCCTGGCGGGAGGAACCCGGCATCACAGGACGGAAGATGCCCCGCCCACCTGACGGGAGGAGCCCGGCATCACAGGACGGAAGATGCCCCGCCCCCCTGGCGGAAGGTGACCCGCCCCCTGGCAGGAGAGGCCCGGCATCGCAGGACAGGAGGTGCCCCGCCCCTGGCGGGAGGAGCCCGGCATCATGGGGTGGGTGCGACTTGAAGCGATCACCTGGGGCCGGCTCACGGAGACCCTCGCCGACCGGCTGCTCGACCTGAAGACGGCCGACGCGAGCCCCTGGCCCCGCGTCGCCTTCGACGGAGCCCCGGCGGGCAGGCCCGGCGAGCTGGCCCGGAGCGTGGCCGACGCGCTGCGGGTGCGCGGGCGTTCCGCGCTCGTCGTCGGCACGGAAGGCTTCCTGCGCCCCGCCTCGCTCCGCCTCGAGTACGGGCGCGAGGACGTGGAGTCGTACTACAGCGGCTGGTTCGACACCGGCGCGCTCTGGCGCGAGGTTCTCGGGCCGCTGGATCCCGGAGGCACGGGACGGGTGCTGCCCGACCTGTGGGACCCGGAAGCGGACCGCGCGACGCGCAGCCCGTACATCCAACTCCAGCCCGGAGCAATGCTGTTGCTGCACGGGCCGCTGCTGCTCGGCCACTGGTTCCCCTTCGATCTGACGGTCCACACGAGCCTCTCGCCGGGCGCCCTGCGGCGGCGTACGGCGGAGAGCGAGCGGTGGACCCTGCCCGCCTTCGAGCGGTACGAGGCGGAGACGGACCCCGGTGCGGTGGCGGACGTAGTCGTACGCGCGGACGACCCGCGGCACCCGGCATGGAGCGGCTGACGGCCACGGCGCCTCGCGCGACGAAGACGCGAAGAGGATGTTGAAGCAATGTTGAGCCAAAACCCTTTTATATGCACGTGCATGTAGTTAGAGTCTGGGCATGGCAACGACAGAGATCCACTTCAGCGAATCGGTCCGCACCCTCCTCGACGGCAAGAACTTCGCCAGCGTCGCGACCCTCGGCCCCAGCGGCGCGCCACAGAACTCGGTGGTGTGGATCAAACGGGAAGGCGACACCGTGCTGTTCTCCTCCACGGCGCGGCGGCAGAAGGTCCGCAACCTCGAACGCGACCCGCGCATCAGCATCTCGGTCTTCGACCTGGCCAACCCGTACACGTCGACCGAGATCCGCGGCGTCGCCGAGATCCTCCCGGACCCGGAGAAGCGCCTTCCGCACGAGCTCGCGCACAAGTACCTGGGCATCGACCCGCCCGGCGAGAAGGACGAGGAGGTCCGGGTGATCATCAGGGTGGTCCCGGAGAAGATCGTCGGCTTCTCCGCCTGAGGGCCGAGCCAGGCAGGGTCAGGCCGGGCAAGCCCGGATGGCACCCGAGGCCCCGTCCCGTCCCGCCAGGTCCGCACGCCTTCGGAATGCGGACCTCCGGGGGCCCGGCGAGAATGAGGGGCGCCGGGACTAGCGGTGCCTCCGCGCCGCGCCGGCCGTCCGGCACCGGGAGGTACCTCATGACCACCGCCGGAGACATCATGCACCGCGGCGCCCAGTGGATCCCCGCACACGAGACCCTGGACCGCGCAGCACAACTGATGCGTCAGCTCGACGTGGGCGCGTTGCCCATCAGCGACGAGAACGAGCGGCTCTGCGGCATCCTCACCGACCGCGACATCGTGGTCGGCTGCGTGGCGATGGGGCACGACCCGTCCCGGGTGACCGCGGGCGACCTGGCCAAGGGCACGCCGCGCTGGATCGACTCGGGCGCGGAACTCGACGAGGTGCTCCAGGAGATGAAGGGGAGCCAGATCCGCAGGCTCCCGGTCATCGAGAACAAACGCCTCGTCGGCATGATCAGCGAGGCCGACCTCGCCACGCACCTCGACGACAGCCAGCTCGCGAGCTGGGTCGAGAGCGTCTACGCCAAGAGCTGATCCTGGAGCCGGGGGTCTGGAGCCCGGAACCTAGAGCCAGCCGTTGCGCCGGAAGCCGCGGTAGAGGGCGAAACAGGTGGTGACGATCACGCCGACCACCAGCCCATAGCCGTACTTCCAGTGCAGTTCGGGCATGTGGTCGAAGTTCATCCCGTACATACCGCAGACCATCGTCGGTACGGCGATCACTGCGGCCCAGGCGGTGATCTTCCGCATGTCCTCGTTCTGCGCGACCGTCACCTGGGCGAGATGGGCCTGGAGGATGGAGTTCAGGAGCTCGTCGAAGGCGGCGATCTGCTCCGTGACTCGCTTGAGGTGGTCGTCGACGTCCCGGAAATAGGCCTGTATCTCCGGGGCGATCACCCGCATGGGCTGGGTGGAGAGGGTCTGCAGGGGGCGGCCGAGCGGCACCACGGCCCGCTTCAGTTCGAGGAGTTCGCGCTTGAGCTGATAGATCCGGCCGGGGTCGGCGCGCTCGCCCTCCTTGGAGAACACGTCCATCTCCACCTGGTCTATGTCGGCCTGCACCGCGTCCGTCACGACGAGATAGTCGTCCACGACGTGGTCGGCCAGCGCGTGCAGGACCGCCGCGGGGCCCTGGGCGAGCTGCTCGGGCGCCGATTCGAGCTCCTCGCGCAGCGGGCCGAGCGAACCGTGGCGGCCGTGCCGCACGGTGATCACGAACTCCTTGCCTACGAAGACCATGATCTCGCCGGTGTCCACGACCTCGCTGGTCGCGGTGAGTTCGGCATGCTCCACGTAGCAAACGGTCTTGAACACGGCGAACAGCGTCTCGTCGTACCGCTCCACCTTCGGCCGCTGGTGGGCGTGGACCGCGTCCTCCACGGCGAGCGGGTGCAGGTCGAAGAGCTCGGCGATGCCCGCGAACTCCTCCTCCGTCGGCTCGTGCAACCCGAGCCAGACGAACCCGTCACCGCTCTTGCGGACGCGCTCGACCTCCTCGACGAGGTCGCGGCCGTCCTCCTGGCGCACGCCGTTCCGGTACGTCACGCACTTCACCACCGCCGAGCCCAGGGGAGAGCGGGCGGGGTGGCTCAGGTCGACGCGCTTGTGCTTGCGCACGAACTGGGCGACCCGCGCGACTTTCCGCAGGCCGCCTACCTTGCGGAGGTTCCCTACCTTTCGCAGGTTGCCTGCCATCGACATGCGTGGCTCCTCGTTCTGGTGACTTGACGTGCCAGTGTGCCAGTACGTCCCGACCGTGCGGTCGGAGCCTGGGGGAACGGAATACTCCGCTCCGGGCCTTCGGAGCCGCCTCCCCGGAGCAAGCCGGACAATCGCGATAATCAACGCATGACGCTCATCGACGGCTATCTGACCGGCAATCGGAATCGGCACGCCGAGGGGGCGGGTGCGGGGCAGCGCTCCGAAGCCTTCTCCGCGCTCTTCGACCCCACGACCTTCCGGCACATCGAGCGGCTCGGCATCGGGCCGGGGTGGCGCTGCTGGGAGGTCGGTGCGGGCGGCACGTCCGTCGTCTCCTGGCTCGCGAAGCGCGTCGGCCCCACGGGGCGGGTCCTCGCCACCGACTCGGACATCTCCTGGCATACGTCGGCCGCCCGGACGCCGGTCGAGGTACGCATCCACGACGTGGGGTCGGAGGGGCCGCCCGGCGGGGGCTTCGACCTTGTCCACGCGCGGCTCGTCCTCGCGCGGGTGCCGGATCGGGAGCTGGCACTGCGCTCGATGATCAGGGCCTTGCGGCCGGGGGGCCGTCTGCTGATCGAGGAGGCGGATCCGGCCCTTCAGCCGCTGTCCTGTCCGGACGAGCATGGGCCTGCGCAGCAGTTGGCGAACCGGCTTCGGCACGCGCTGCTCGCTCAGCGCGGGGCCGATCTTGCGTACGGCCGTGGGTTGCCCCGCCTGCTTCGGGCGGCGGGCCTGCGGCAGGTGGAGGCCGACGCGTACTTTCCTCTGACCTCGCCTGCCTGCGTGGCCCTGGAGGCGGCGACGATTCAGCAGTCCCGTGCGGCCCTGACGTCCGCGGGCCTGGCCACGGAGGCGGAGATCGCCGACCACCTGTCGAACATCGCCGCCGAGCCCATGGACCTCGCAACGCCCCCCTTGATCTCAGCCTGGGGCCGCAAGGCCTAGCAACACCTCCCGGCATCCCCCCCACTCCCTTCCCACCCACCCGCCCGTTCACCCCGCATCCACCCCTGAACGAACAAGCTTTCCCGCCCACCCGCCCGATTGCCCCGCGGTGTCGAGGGGGGCGCAGCAGGGGTGGGTGGGGAACGGGGGCATCGATGGGGCAGCACCGCGCCCCGCCCTCGGGAGCCCCGGCCCGCACGCGCCCGCAGTCGGCGACGCGGGTGGGTGGGGGACGGGGGGACATCGATGCACCGCACCGCACCCTTGGGAGCCCCGCCCCACACGCATCCGCAGACGGCAGCGCACGGGAGGGGACGTGGCGGTATGTCTGCCCGGAGCACGGCTTCCGAAGGCTCCGGAGCCGAAGTAGCTACGCGGTCACCGGACGATAGCGAGGACGGACATACCGGCGCGGCCCCGCACCCACAGGCGAACCGATGCCGTACCCCGGACGCCCCCGCAGTCGGCAGTGCTCGCGAGGGGACGTGTCGGTATGTCTGCCCGGAGCACGGCTCCCGAAGGCTCCGGGGCCGAAGCAACCCCACGGTCACCGGACGATAGCGAGGACGGACATACCGGCGCGGCCCCGCACCCGCAGACGGACCGTTGCCGTACCCGTACGCCCCCGCAGTCGGCGACGCTCGCGAGGGGACGTGCCGGTATGTCTGCCCGGAGCACGGCTTCCGAAGGCTCCGGTGCCGCAGTAGCTTCGCGGTCACCGGACGATAGCGAGGACGGACATACCGGCGCGGCCCCGCACCCGCAGACGGACCGTTGCCGTACCCCCGTATGCGCCCGCCGACGGGAGCCAGGATGTCCGCCCCGGCACGGCCCCGCACCACCCCGCCCCCCCCCTAAGCCGGCCGGCCCCCCACCCGTTCCACCGCCCTGGCCCCCGCCCGGCACCCCTCCGCCGAAGCCTCGCAGAGCCCCGCCCCGGAGAGGCGTGACGCAAGGAACGCCCCCGTGAACGCGTCGCCCGCCCCCGTAGAGTCCCGCGCAGCGGCAGGCAGCGCGGGGACCTCGCCCCGCACCTCGCCGTCACGCGCGACCAACGCCCCCGCAGCGCCCCGCTTGACCACCACCACCGGGAACCGCCGACTCAACTTCGCGGCAGCCTCCGCCAAGCCCCCCACCGCCCCGTCCCTCCAAGGCGCCCCCGCCAGCAACCGCACTTCCCCCTCACTCGGCAACAACACATCCACCCCCTCCACCGCCGCCAAGAACCGCTCGACCCCCAGCACGGCCAGGAAACCCGCCGACGCCGGGTCCACGCTCACCGGCACTCCACGCGCGCGTGCCGCCGCCAGTGCCCTCTCGGCCACCGCCCTGCTCTGCCTCGCGAAGAACAAGTAACCCGACAGGTGCAGCCACCCCACCCCGTCCAGCAGCGTCGGCGACCAGTCCGCGCCCGACAGGCGCAGCGACGCTCCGCTGTCCGTCAGGAACGTCCGTTCGGCACCGGCCCCGGCACCCCCGTCGACCAGGCAGATCACGGTCCCCGTAGGCGCCTCGGAGTCGACGACGAGCCGGGGTCGCACCCCCGCCCGCGTGAGCGCCTCCTCGTGCCACGCCGCCGATTCCGCGCCGACCCGCCCCAGGAACCGCACATCGCGGCAGCCCCAAGAAGCCGCCCAGCACGCCACGTTGGCGCCCGCGCCGCCCGGCACCGTACGGATCGCCGCCGCGGTGTCCGTGCCCGCAACAGGCGGCGTCCGGTGTCGCGCGACTATGTCGGTGATGACGTCACCGACGACCAGCAGCGCCCCGCCCCGCCCCGACGTCACCGCCCCACCCAGGCCGCCGCGATCCGCCCCGCGAGCCGTACATTGCCCCGCACCGCCGCGAGATTGGCGCTCAGTGACGCGCCGTCGGTGCGCCGCACCAGCTGGTCCAGGAGGAACGGCGTGACCGCCTGCCCGGTGATGCCACGCTCGGCGCACTCCTCCAACGCCTCGGCGAGCACGCGCGCGTGGAGCGCGGGATCGAGTTGCTCGGACTCCGGCACGGGGTTCGCCACGAGCAGCGCGGACTCCGGGCCGCCGACAGTGTCCTGGGCCCGCATCACCGCCGCGACCTCCGCGGGCGTACGCAGCGTCCAGTCCACCGGATGCCCGGAGTCGGTGAGGTAGAAGCCGGGGAAGCGATCCGTCCCGTACCCCGCCACCGCCACGCCCAGCGTCTCCAGGCGCTGCAACGTCGCCGCCACGTCCAGGATCGACTTCACCCCCGCGCAGACCACCGTGATGCGCGTCCGGGCGAGAAGCCCCAGGTCGGCGGACTCGTCCTGGGTCACCGCCCACTCCCGGTGCACCCCGCCGAGCCCGCCCGTGGCGAACACCCGTACGCCCGCCCGCGCGGCGAGCAGCGCCGTCGCGGACACCGTCGTCGCCCCGCTCGCGCCCGCCGCGACCGCGAGCGCCAGGTCGCGGTGGCCCAGCTTGCGGATGCCGTCCTCGTTCGCGACCCGTTCCAACTGCTGCTTGTCCAGGCCGACATGAGGGCGCCCGTCCAGGACGGCGACCGTGGCGGGGACAGCACCCTCCTCACGTACGACCTCTTCGAGTTCACGCGCGACCTGGAGATTGCGCGGGCGCGGCAGCCCGTGCGCGATGATCGTGGACTCCAGGGCGACGACGGGCCGCCGGTTCTCCACAGCCGCCCGCACCTCGTCGGACACCACCAAGTCGGACACCAAGTCGGACTCCACCAACACGGGCCTGCCTCCTGCCGTCGGGTCTCCCCTCAATCCCTGGCGGTCGGCGCGCCCCGCCAAACCCTTGCGGCGCCGGGGACGGAACAGCAGCCTGAGGGCATGACGGACAACACGACACGTCTCGACCACGTCGTCCTGTGGGTGCGCGACCCCGCGGCGGCAGTCGACTTCTACGAGCAAGTGCTGGGCCTCGAACCCCTGCGCGTCGCCGAGTTCTCGGCGGGCAAGGCCGCGTTCCCCTCCGTTCGGCTCAACGAAGAGACCATCTTCGACCTCGCCCCGCTCACGCTCGCCGAGCGCATGAGCGTCGTGCCCGGCGCCGACAAGAGCGCGGGCCACCCGGTCAACCACGTCTGCCTGGCCCTGACGGAGACCGACTTCGAGGCGCTGCGGGCCCGTCTGGAGGAGCGCGGGACGCCTGTGTCGGACATCTCGCACAACGCCTTCGGTGCCCGCGGCATGGCCCGCCGCGGCTTCTACTTCCGCGACCCGGACGGGAACATCTTCGAAGCGCGGCACTACGGAGAGGACGGAGATGGCGTAGAGGGCTGACCCGTTCCCGGCCCGCCCGACAGGCCCCGCTAAGGTGACCGGCCATGACCACGAATGATCAAGCCGTTGCGTCCTTTGCTGTGCACATTCCGGATGTCGACCTGGAGGCGGAGCCCCTCGACCCCGAGCAGATCGTCTCCGGCACCCCGGAGGTCACCGGCAAGGTCCTGTGGGAGTCGGCCGACGGCAAGCAGCTGCGCGGCATCTGGCAGATCACGCCCGGCGTGGTCACCGACACCGAGGCGAACGAGCTCTTCGTGGTCGTCAGCGGCCGCGCCACCATCGAGGTCGAGGGCGGCGACGTGATCGAGGTCTGCCCCGGCGACGCGGCCGTTTTCCGCGAGGGCGACCGTACGACGTGGACCGTGCACGAGACGCTGCGCAAGGCGTACCACATCACGCTGCCCTGACCGCCGGGCTCATGAGTCACCGGACCGCCGGGCCGCCGGGCCCACGGGCCGCCCGCCCGGCGTCACGCCTTCTTGACCGCCCGGCGCAGCGCCAGCGTCGCCATCGGCAGCAGTACGCAGACGCCGATGAGGTTGAGCCAGCCGTAGCTCGCCTGCGCGACGATCAGGCCGGCTGCCGCGCCGCCGATGCCCGCTGCCGTGTTCATGGTCAGGTCCGAGAGGCCCTGCACGGCGGCCCGGGCGGGCTGCGGCACCGAGTCGGTGAGCAGCGCGGAGCCCGAGACCAGGCCCGCGGACCAGCCGAGGCCGAGCACGAAGAGACCCGCGGCGGTCTGGCCGTGGCTGGGGCCCGCCGTGCCGGCAAGGAGCGCGGCGCAGCACAGCAGCCCGACCGCGAGGCCGATCACGGAGAGCCGCCCGAACCGGTCGGAGAGCCAGCCCATCACCGGCGAGAGCGCGTACATGCCCGCGATGTGGCCGCTGATGACCAGGCCGACCAGTTGCAGACTCGCCCCGTGGTGCCCCAGGTCGACCGGGGTCATGACCATGATCGAGACCATCACCGTGTGCGAAGCGGCCACCGTCACCAGGGCGAGCCGGGCCATCGGCGACGCGGCCACCGCGGCGACACCGGCCCGCAGCGAGCGGCTCTGCGCGGACTGGTTCTCCTGCGGGGCGAGCGCGCGGGCGGTGAGGAGCGGGTCGGGCCGCAGCAGCACCGCCACCACGAGACCGGCGACGGCGAAGATCCCGGCGGCGAAGAGGAAGGGGCCCGCCGACTCGGGTATGGAGGTGCCGGAGAAGGCGCGGCTCGTGGGCGCGGCGATGTTCGGGCCGAGGACCGAGCCGATCGTGGTGGCCCAGATGACGAGGGAGATGGCGCGGCCGCGCCGGTCGGGCTCGGCGAGGTCGGCCGCCGCGAAGCGGGCCTGCAGATTGGCCGACGACCCAGCCCCGAAGCCGGCCATGCCGAGCAGCAGCAGGGGGAAGCTCTCGATGACCGCGGCGAGGACTACGAGTCCCGCTCCCAGCGCGCCGATCAGATACGCGAGGACGAGGCCCGGCCGCCGTCCCCGGGAGGTCATCAGGGCGGCGAGCGGCAGCGAGAGCAGCGCCGTGCCGGCGACGGACGCGGTGGGCGCGAGGCCGGACAGCGCCTCCGTCCCGCTCACCTCGGTCGCGAGCATCGGGGCCAGGGCGATGCCGATCGGTACCCCGAGCCCGCCCAGTATCTGACTGGAGACCAGCACCGCCGTAGTGCGGCGGCGCAGCGCGGGCAGTGCTTCTGGCGCGGGTATGTCAGGAGCGTCGAGGGTCGAAGTCACTGACGCAGTGTGCCAGGACGTTCGTGCCCGGGAAACGCGGATTTCACAGCCCGCTACAGCTCGCCGGGGCAGGGGTGTCAGAACAGCGGTTCCGGAAGCACCCCCTCCAGGGCGAGGAGCTGCCGCTTGGTCTCGACACCGCCGCCGAAACCGCCGATGCCCCCGTCGCTCTCGACCACCCGGTGGCAGGGCACCACGACCGGCAGCGGATTGGCACCCATCGCCATGCCGACGGCCTGAGCCGCGCCCGGCTGGCCGACTCGGCGGGCCAGATCTCCGTACCCCACGACAGCGCCGTACGGAACGGTGGTCAACTCGCGCAGGACCTGGCGGTTGAACCCGGAGATCAGCGACCAGTCGAGCGGCAGCTCGAAGTCGTGCCGCTCGCCCGCGAAGTAGGCCGTGAGCTGGCGTATGGGCTCGGCGAGGAGCGGGGATCCGGGCGCCTCGACCGGCTCGGCCCCCAACCGGGAGCCGAGCCGGTCGAGGGCCTTGTCGCGCACGGCGTCCGTGGCGTGGAAGACGACGCTGACCAGACCCTCGTCGGTCGCGGCGAGCAGCAGTGGGCCGATGTCGCTCGCGACGACGGCCCACACCACCTGCCGCGAGTCGTCCAGACCCGGCCGGCCCTGCTCATGCTGCCCGTTGGCGTTCATGTGGACCACCGTACGACCGGGCACTGACAACGCCGCCCACAGCAGAGGAGCGTCAGCCGGAGATGGCCTTACGCACGACATCCGGCGTGTTCGTGATGATGCCGTCCACCCCGAAGCCCGCCACGCGCTTCGCGGCTGCCGCGTCGTTCACGGTCCAGGTGAAGATCTCCAGGTGCTTGCGGTGCGGCCCCTTGAGCGCGTGGATCGCGGCGACGTACTCACGGGAGATGGAACCGTGCGTCGAGTTGATCTGGTCGGAGAACTTCGCGTACGTGGGCAGATCGGCGACCGCGGGGGTGCCGAGGAAGCCGGTCTTGATGTCGGGCCGCAGCTTGTGCACCGTCTTCACGCTGTCCGCGCTGAAGCTCTGGATGACGAGCTTGCTCTTGACGTGGTGCTTGTCCAGCCAGCCCGTTTTGCGCAGGACGTCGAGGCCCTGCTTCTCGATGCCCGGGTACAGCTCGGGCTTCTTGAACTCGAAGACGAGCTTCTGGTGGTTGCGCGATACGCGGTTCATGTACTGCTTCAGCGTCGGCACCCGCTGCCCCGCGTACTTGGGGCTGAACCAGCTGCCGGCGTCCAGCTTGGCGATCTCCGCCGCTGTGAAGTCCTTGACCTTCCACGGCGCGCGGTCGGGGAAGAGCTGCTCGACGTTCGTCGTCCGCTTCAGGTTGTCGTCGTGCATGATCACGAGCTCGCCGTCCTTGGTGCGCTGGACGTCGTTCTCGACCCAGCGGAACCCCATGTCAGCAGCCTTGTCGATGGCTGCGAAAGTGTTCTCGGGCGCGTAGGCCGAAGCGCCCCGGTGCGCGACGACGAGCGGTCTGTCGTGCGAGGCGGACGTCTGCGTGGACGTCCGCGTGGACGTCGGCGCCGACTTCTGGTCGGCGGCGTGAGCGGTGACGGAGGGGAGAGCTAGTGCGCCGGCTCCAAGAAGAGCGGCGGTGGTGGCAGCGGCAACGCGTGCGTACAACGGTGACTCCTCGCGATGTGCGGGCACGGACCGGATGAGAGTGACAGTCCACGGCCAACGCGAGACAGGTGCAGGATGGCCACAGGTTGAACGGAGACAGCCGGGTTTCTTTCCCGGAGAATCGTTCGCAAGTTCCGGAGTGAGCTTTACTCTCTGCGTCAGCCCATGGCCTGTCAGTAGACGGTCGGCCGGGGCCACTTGGGGGCAATCCCGGGCATTTGGAAACAACAGGCGGAAGGGCTACCGCGCATGCAGGGCACGGTCGACGGTTTCAGCTATGGACTTGTCACGCCGGTAGCGGCGTACCTCATGGCGTGTCTCGGCGGAGCGCTCGGCCTGCGCTGCACCACCAGGTCGCTCCTCGTCGCGCACTCCTGGCGGCCCGGCTGGCTCGCACTCGGGTCGGCGGCGATCGGGTCCGGCATATGGACCATGCACTTCATCGCGATGATGGGCTTCACCGTCGAGGAAGCCCCGATCCACTACGACAAGGCGCTGACCTTCGCGAGCCTCGCCGTCGCCATCGTCATGGTCGGCATCGGGATCTTCATCGTGGGATACCGCGGTGCTACGGGGACGGCGCTCTTCACCGGGGGAACGATCACCGGTCTGGGTGTCGCCTCGATGCACTATCTGGGAATGGCCGGTATGCGTCTGCGCGGGACGCTGGAGTACAACACCCTCACCGTCTCCGCGTCCGTCGTGATCGCCGTAGTCGCCGCCACCGCTGCCCTATGGGCGGCCGCACAGGTCAGGGGCTTCCTCTGGAGCCTGGGCGCGAGCCTCGTGATGGGGCTCGCCGTCAGCGGGATGCACTACACCGGGATGGCCGCCCTCAGGGTCCATCTGCACGGCTCGACCGGAACGCCGACCGGAGGAGAGTCGCCCGCCGAACTGCTCGCGCCCATGATGATCGGCCCGCTCGCCTTCCTGCTCCTCGCGGGCGTGATCGTGATGTTCGACCCGCTGATGGTGATGGGCAAGGCCGACCTCCAGAGCGCCGCACAGAGGCAGCGCGCCCCTTACCCCGTGCCCCGCTCGGGCGACCGGCACGACCCGCGGGCCGGCCGCAGGCCCCCGCAGCGACCCGGCCCGAGGACCCCGCAGAGCTGGTGATCCGACCCCGTTGTCAGTGGGGGGTCGTACGGTGGGTTCCATGCGGCCCGTATCCAAGATCGAACGCACGGTGGCGCCCTTCGAGGTCGTCAGCAACTACCAGCCAAGCGGCGACCAGCCGGCGGCCATCGCCGACCTGGAGCGGCGCATCCGCGCAGGTGAGAAGGACGTCGTCCTGCTCGGCGCGACCGGCACCGGCAAGTCGGCCACCACCGCGTGGATGATCGAGAAGCTCCAGCGCCCCACCCTCGTGATGGCGCCGAACAAGACGCTGGCCGCCCAGCTGGCCAACGAATTCCGAGAGCTCCTGCCGAACAACGCGGTGGAGTACTTCGTCTCGTACTACGACTACTACCAGCCCGAGGCGTACGTCCCTCAGTCGGACACGTACATCGAAAAGGACTCCTCGATCAACGAGGAAGTCGAGCGCCTGCGCCACTCCGCGACGAACTCGCTGCTCACCCGGCGTGACACGATCGTGGTCGCCTCCGTCTCCTGCATCTACGGCCTCGGCACCCCGCAGGAGTACGTCGACCGGATGGTCTCGCTCAAGGTCGGCGAGGAGATCGACCGCGACCAGCTCCTGCGCCGCTTCGTCGACATCCAGTACACGCGCAACGACGTGGCCTTCGCCCGCGGCACCTTCCGGGTCCGTGGCGACACCATCGAGATCTTCCCGGTCTATGAAGAGCTCGCCGTCCGCATCGAGATGTTCGGCGACGAGATCGAAGCGCTCTCCACGCTGCACCCCCTCACCGGCGAGGTCATCAGCGACGACGACCACCTGTACGTCTTCCCGGCCTCGCACTACGTGGCAGGACCGGAGCGCCTGGAGAAGGCCGTCACCGGCATCGAGAAGGAGCTCGCCGAGCGCCTCACCGAGCTGGAGAAGCAGGGCAAGATGCTGGAGGCCCAGCGCCTTCGCATGCGCACGACGTACGACCTGGAGATGCTCCGCCAGATCGGCTCCTGCTCCGGCGTCGAGAACTACTCGATGCACTTCGACGACCGCGAGCCCGGCTCCGCGCCGAACACCCTCATCGACTACTTCCCCGAGGACTTCCTCCTCGTCATCGACGAGTCGCACGTCACGGTCCCGCAGATCGGCGCGATGTACGAGGGGGACGCCTCCCGCAAGCGCACCCTGGTGGACCACGGCTTCCGGCTGCCGTCCGCCCTGGACAACCGCCCGCTGAAGTGGGAGGAGTTCCTCGGCCGCATCGGCCAGACCGTCTACCTCTCGGCGACCCCGGGGAAGTACGAACTCTCGCGCGGCGACGGCTTCGTCGAGCAGATCATCCGCCCCACCGGCCTCATCGACCCCGAGGTCGTGGTCAAGCCCACCGAGGGGCAGATCGACGACCTGGTGCACGAGATCCGTACGCGCACCGAGAAGGACGAGCGCGTCCTGGTCACCACGCTCACCAAGAAGATGGCCGAGGACCTCACCGACTACTTCCTCGAACTGGGCATCCAGGTCCGCTATCTGCACAGCGACGTCGACACCCTGCGCCGCGTCGAGCTCCTGCGCGAGCTGCGCGCCGGTGAGTACGACGTCCTGGTCGGCATCAACCTCCTGCGTGAGGGACTCGACCTCCCCGAGGTCTCCCTGGTGTCGATCCTCGACGCCGACAAGCAGGGCTTCCTGCGCTCCGGCACCTCCCTGATCCAGACCATCGGCCGCGCGGCGCGAAACGTCTCCGGGCAGGTCCATATGTACGCGGACAAGGTCACCCCCGCGATGGAGCAGGCCATCGAGGAGACGAACCGCCGCCGCGAGAAGCAGATCGCGTACAACAAGGAGAAGGGGATCGACCCTCAGCCGCTGCGCAAGAAGATCAACGACATCGTGTCGGCGATCGCCCGCGAGGAGGTCGACACGGAGCAGCTGCTCGGCACGGACTACCGCAAGGCGAAGGAAGCCAAGGCTCCGGTGCCCGCGCTCGGCGGGAAGGCGGAGAAGGCGGGCAAGGCGGCCAAGGGGGCCAAGGGCAAGGCCGCCGAGAAGGTGCCCACCGACCGTCCCGCCGCCGAACTGGCCGAGCAGATCGAGGAGATGACCGCGCGGATGCGCGCGGCCGCCGCGGACCTCCAGTTCGAGATCGCCGCACGGCTGCGTGACGAGGTGTCAGAGATGAAGAAGGAGCTCAGGCAGATGCGGGAGGCGGGGCAGGCGTAGGCGTACGGCCTGGTGTGTTGCAACACCGACACAAAGTGCTGCCCGCAGTGCGGCACTGTCAGTGCCTCTGCATAGGGTGCTGGGCAACCGCACAGACCGGCGGTTGCCCAGGCAGTTCGAGAGGGGACAGCGCGTGACGGTCAACATGACCAAGGGTCAGGCCATCAGCCTGCAGAAGGACGACGGGGGCGCCCTGACCGCGGTGCGCATGGGGCTCGGCTGGCAAGCGGCCCCGAGGCGGGGCCTGTTCGGCACGCGCACGCGTGAGGTCGACCTGGACGCGTCGGCGGTCCTGTTCGCCGACAAGCAGCCGGTGGACGTCGTGTTCTTCCGTCACCTCGTCAGTGACGACGGCTCCGTGCGGCACACCGGTGACAACTTGGTCGGCGGTGTCGGCCAGGGCGGGGACGACGAGGCGATCCTCGTCGACCTGGCGCGGATCCCGGTCCACATCGACCAGATCGTCTTCACGGTGAACTCCTTCACGGGTCAGACGTTCCAGGAAGTGCAGAACGCCTTCTGCCGCCTGGTCGACGAGACCAACGGCCAGGAGCTCGCCCGGTACACACTCGACGGCGGCGGTCAGTACACCGCGCAGATCATGGCGAAGGTCCACCGCGCGGGCGCGGGCTGGCAGATGACGGCCATCGGCAATCCCGCCAACGGCCGCACGTTCCAGGACCTGATGCCGTCGATCCTGCCGCACCTGTAAGCACGCGGCACGACACGCGGCGCGAAACGCGGCACCCATGAGTGACGCGCGGCACCCATAAGTACAGAGGGCACGAGGGGGACGAAGGCGATGACGGCCGAGCTGGTCCGGGGGCAGAACCACCCGCTTCCCGGGACCCGTCTGGAGATCCGGGTCTCGGTCGGCAAGCCGATCGTGGCGGGGGTCACGCTCAGCGACGACCAGGGCAAGGTCCGCGGCACGGACTGGGTGGCCCATCCCGGCTCGCCCACGCTGCCGGGGCTCGAAGTGCCCCGGCAGGCGGCCGCCGACCACCGCCTCGCGGTGGACCTCGGCGCCGTGCCGGAAGCGGTCCACCGGGTCAACGTCCTCCTCGCGCTGCCCGTCGGCGTCGGGGGACCGGTCAGCTTCGGTTCCCTCGCCGCCCCCTTCGTCGCCGTCACCGCGCTCGACGGCTCCGAGGTCGCCAGCTACACCATCACCGACCTGGACGCCGAGTCCGCCGTCGTCGCCCTGGAGCTCTACCGCAGGCAGGGCGCCTGGAAGGTGCGCGCGGTCGGCCAGGGGTACGCGGGCGGCCTCGCCGACATGCTCACCGACCAGGGCCTGCCGCAGGCGCACGACCTCGCGGGCTCGATCAACGAAGCGGTGGCCCAGGGCCTGGCCCGCTCGGTGGCCGTGCCACCGCCCCGCCCCTCGGACGAGGCTCGCGTGCGGACGACGGGACAGACCGCGGCCCCCGGCCAGGGAGCACCGGGACCGGACGGCACCGCCGCCCCCCAGCCCGCCCCGGCGACGCACCAGCCGGGAGACGCGACCCCCGGCACGGGCGGCCCCGTCAACTACACCCACCCCAGCCGCCAGACCAGCGCACCGCCGCCGCCCCCGCCGGCCGCGGCCCCGGCCGAACCGGGCAGGACCGCCCAGCCCGTCGCGGGCGACGCCACCGGCTGGTCCATGGAGGAGCGCCTCTACAACCAGGTGTGGGGCATGTTCGAGGACCTGGCCCGCACGGCGGCCGCGTACCGAAGCGCCGTCGACTTCGCCGAGTCGCGCATGGACCAGGAGCTCGACAAGGTCCTCTCCGACCCGCGCAGCCGCATCGGTAACACCGGGGACATCGCGCGCGAGGCCGCCCGCGCCAAGCACGGCCTCCTCGTCGACCAGGCAAGGGCCGCCCTCGACCGCGATCTGGGCCAGCTCGCCGCCGAGTCCGAGGTCGTCGAGCCCGCCCTGCCCCTGGCGTTCGCCGGCTGGGACAGCCCGGTCTGGCACGCCTACCGCACGCCCATGGAGATCCCCATGGCGCTGCGCCTGGGAGATCTCCACCTTCCCGAGCGACCCGACCTGCACATCCCGATGCTGGTCAGGCTGCCCCTGGAGCGCGGTCTGTGGATCGACAGCGGCCGCTCGTCGGGCACGGACTCCGTGGTCGACACGGACCAGCTGCGCCGCCTCGCCATGGACAGCGCGGTCGCCCACGCCGCGCGGCTGCTCGCGGTCTACCCCGTGGACGAGTTCACGGTGCACGTCATCGACGCGGCGGGCTCCGCGGCCGGCGCGCTCACCCCGCTCACGGCGGCCGGAGTGCTCGCCGAGCCACCGGCCACCGGCGCCGCAGGAGTCTCCGCCGTACTCGCCAAGCTGACCCAGCGCGTGGACCTGGTGCAGATGGCGATCCGCGCGGGCGCCGCCGACGCGCTGCCGCCGGACCTGGACACCGCCGAGCAGCTCCTGATCGTCAACGACTTCCCGCACGGCTTCGACGACCGCGCCGTGACCCAGCTCCGCTACCTCGCGGACGAGGGCCCCGCGGTCGGCGTGCACCTGATGATGGTCGCCGACCGCGAGGACGCCGCCGAGTACGGCCCGTTGCTCGACCCGCTCTGGCGCGCGCTCCTGCGTCTGACCCCGGTGGCCGACGACCACCTCGCCGACCCCTGGGTCGGTCATGCGTGGACGTACGAGCCTCCGATGGTGCCGCCCGGCAGCCGGGTCCTTGAGCAGGTCCTGAACCAGGTCGCGCAGGCCCGCCGCACGGGCGGCCGCTGACCCCTCCCGACCTGCAGTTTTGGCTCTTGTTTGCCATCTTCTTTACTAATCCTTGGTACTTCACGTACTCTTCTTGCAGCGGAGGGGAGTACTCCCGAACGCGACGTGCCCGTCAATACGGACCGCCATCGGTCCCGGGGCGTCGGCCCGCGGGGCGGTGAGCCGCCTCGGGTGGAAGAGACCTCCGGCAGCGACGACGCTGATCAGTAGCCGTACGACGCCGGAGGCGCAGTGGACGTTTCAATGACCCTTTGGGTACTGACCATTCTTGGTCTGGTGGCCCTGATCGCGGTCGACTTCTTCATCGGCCGCAAGCCGCACGACGTATCGATCAAGGAAGCCGGAATCTGGACGGTCGTCTGGATCGTGCTGGCCGCGCTCTTCGGAGTGGGCCTGCTGATCTGGGGCGGCGGCCAGGCGGGCGGCGAGTTCTTCGCGGGCTTCATCACCGAGAAGTCACTGAGTGTCGACAACCTCTTCGTCTTCATCCTGATCATGGCGAAGTTCTCGGTGCCCAGCCATCTCCAGCAGCGAGTCCTGCTGTTCGGTGTGCTGATAGCGCTCGTCCTGCGAGCGATCTTCATCGCCGCCGGCGCGGCGGTCATCGCCAACTTCTCCTGGGTCTTCTACATCTTCGGCGCGTTCCTGATCTACACCGCCTGGAAGCTCATCCAGGAAGCACGCTCCGGCGATGACGAAGAGGAGTGGGAGGAGAACCGCCTCCTGAAGGCCGCCGAGAAGAAGTTCGGCGTCGCCGACCAGTACCACGGCACCAAGCTCTTCATCCAGAAGAACGGCAAGAAGATCATGACGCCGCTCATGATCGTCATGCTCGCCATCGGTACCACCGACCTGCTGTTCGCGATGGACTCGATCCCCGCGATCTTCGGCCTCACCCAGGACCCGTACATCGTCTTCACGGCGAACGCCTTCGCCCTGATGGGTCTGCGCCAGCTGTACTTCCTCATCGGCGGACTGCTCAAGAAGCTGGTCCACCTCAGCTACGGCCTCTCGGTCATCCTGGGCTTCATCGGCGTGAAGCTGGTCCTGCACGCCCTGCACGAGAACGGGGTGCACGTCCCCGAGATCTCCATCCCGGTCTCGCTCGGTGTCATCTGCGGTGTCCTGGTCATCACGACGATCACCAGCCTCATCGCCTCCAAGAAGCAGGCGGAGAAGGACGCGGCCGAGGGCACGGCCGACGAGAAGGACAGCATCGAGGCCTGACGGCGTCGGATACAGGAGTTACCAGCACTGGGAGTGGCCCGCGGCGATCTGCCGCGGGCCACTCCCAGTCGCGTGCCCGGTGAGCGCGAGGCAGCATCGAAGGCATGATCACTCGGCTCCGGGCACTCGTCACTCAGTGGACCGCGGTCGTGCCGGTCCTCGCCGTCGTCCTGCTCGCCTTCACCTGGGGACGCGATCTGCCGGGCGTGGGCGTGGCGGTGGTGACCCTCGTGCTCTGCGGTGCCGTACTCGCCGCCGTGCACCACGCCGAGGTGATCGCGCACCGGGTCGGTGAACCCTTCGGCTCGCTCGTCCTCGCGGTCGCCGTGACCATCATCGAGGTCGCGCTGATCGTCACACTCATGGCCGACGGCGGCGACAAGAGTTCCACGCTGGCCCGCGACACCGTGTTCGCCGCCGTGATGATCACCTGCAACGGCATCATCGGCCTGTGTCTGCTGGTGGGCGCCCTCCGCCACCGCATCGTCAACTTCCAGTCCGAGGGCACCGGCGCCGCCCTCGCGACCGTCGCCACGCTCGCCACCCTCAGCCTGGTCCTGCCGACCTTCACCACGACCAAGCAGGGCCCGGAGTTCTCCACGGCGCAGCTCACCTTCGCCGCCCTCGCCTCGCTCGTCCTGTACGGCCTGTTCGTGGCCACGCAGACCGTGCGCCACCGCGAGTACTTCCTGCCGATCACCCGCAAGGGCGAGGTGATCGACTCCGAGGACGCGGGCGGGCCCTCCAGCCGCACCGCCGTGATCAGCCTGGGCCTGCTCGCCCTCGCCCTGATCGGCGTGGTCGGCCTCGCCAAGGGGGTCTCGCCGACCATCGAGTCCGGTGTGGAGAGCGCCGGCATGCCGCACGCCGTGGTCGGCGTGATCATCGCGATGCTCGTGCTGCTCCCGGAGACCATCGCGGCCGTGCGCGCCACCCGCCGCGACCGGGTGCAGACCAGCCTCAACCTCGCCCTCGGGTCCGCGATGGCCAGCATCGGCCTGACCATCCCGGCCGTCGCGGTCGCCTCCGTCTGGCTCTCCGGGCCGCTGGTGCTCGGACTCGGCCCGACCCACATGGTGCTGCTCGCGCTCACATTGATCGTCGGCACGCTCACGGTGGTGCCGGGGCGCGCCACGCTGCTGCAGGGCGGCGTCCATCTGGTGCTGTTCGCGGCGTACTTGGAGCTCGCGGTCACGCCGTGACGAGTGCGGTCACGCCGTGGCGGGGGCGGGTTCCGGAACGGGGCGCGTCTCGGGCAGCAGGGCGAAGCAGCCGAGGCTCAGCAGGGCGACGGCCGTCAGATACGCCGCGACGCCCCAGGGAGTGCCCTCGCCCTGCGCCACCGCCGTCGCCACGATCGGGGTGAGCGCGCCCCCGAGCACCCCGCCCAGGTTGTAGCCCACCGCGGCACCCGTGCAGCGCACCCGCGGCTCGTACAGCTCGGGCAGGTAGGCGGCGATCACGGCGAACATCGTGATGAACGCGAGCATCGCCACCAGGAAGCCGAGGAACATCAGCAGTGGCTCGCCGGTCGCGAGCAGCGCGATCATCGGGAACATCCAGAGCGCTGTGAGCGCGCACCCCAGCAGACACAGGGGCCGCCGTCCGTACCGGTCACCGAGCATCGCGGCCACGGGCGTCAGCGCGCCCTTCACCACGACCGCCGCCATGATGCAGGCGAGCATGACCGTACGGCTCACGTCGAGCTTCTCCACCGCGTAGGCGAGGGACCATGTCGTCACGGCGTAGAACACGGCGTACCCGACGGCGAGCGCGCCCGCCGTGAGCAGGACGAGCCGCCAGTGGTCGCGCACCACTTCGGCGAGCGGCACGCGCGCGTGCTCCCGCAGTTCCAGGAAGCTCGGGCTCTCCGCGAGGGACGTGCGCAGCGCGAGCCCGGCCGCCGCGAGCACGCCCGCGGCCCAGAACGGCACGCGCCATCCCCAGGAGGCGAACTGCGCGTCGGTGAGGGTCGCCGAGAGCGTCAGCATGATCCCGTTGGCGAGCAGAAACCCGAGCGGCGGCCCCATCTGCGGAAAGCTCGACCACAGCCCCCGCCGCTCGGCCGGCGCGTGCTCGGCGGTCAGGAGCACCGCCCCGCCCCACTCCCCGCCGAGCCCGAGCCCTTGGAGGAACCGCAGCACGAGGAGCAGCACCGGAGCGGCGGTCCCGATCGAGTCGTACGTGGGCACACAGCCGACGGCGACCGTGGCGAGCCCCGTCAGGAGCAGCGAGCCGACGAGCACGGGCCGGCGCCCGCGCCGGTCACCGATGTGCCCGAAGAGGACGGACCCGAGGGGCCGCGCCACAAAGCCCACTCCGAATGTCGCGAAGGCGGCGAGAGTTCCCGCCAGCGGGGAGAAAGTGGGGAAGAACAGAGGGCCGAGTACGAGGGCCGCGGCCGTCCCGTAGATGAAGAAGTCGTAGAACTCGATGGCGGTCCCGGCGAGCGAGGCGGCCGCGAGCCGTGGCAGAGAGGGCGTCTTGGCAGGGGCTTCGGCGGGGGAGTGGATCTTGCGCATGCCGCGTCAACTACCCACTGTGACGGCCGGTTACGGGGGCGTGCGGAGGTGCGGAGAGATCCCTCAGTACGCTGACGGCATGACGCGCACTCTTGCCAACGCCCCGATCATGATCTTGAACGGCCCCAATCTGAACCTGCTCGGTCAGCGCCAGCCCGAGATCTACGGCTCCGACACCCTCGCCGACGTCGAGGCGCTGTGCGCCAAGGCGGCGGCCGCGCACGGCGGCACGGTGGATCTGAGGCAGAGCAACCACGAGGGTCAGTTGGTGGACTGGATCCACGAGGCACGCGAGCACCACGCGGGCATCGTCATCAACCCCGCCGCCTACTCGCACACGTCAGTCGCGATCCTGGACGCGCTCAACACCTGTGACGGAATGCCGGTGTTGGAGGTCCACATCTCCAACATCCATCAGCGCGAGGCCTTCCGGCACCACTCGTACGTCTCCCAGCGCGCCGACGGCGTCATCGCGGGGTGCGGTGTGCAGGGGTACGCGTTCGCGGTGGAGCGGGTGGCGGCGCTGGTCGCTCACCAGCCGCGCTGACGCCACTCGGCGAGGTGCGGGCGCTCGGTGCCGAGCGTCGTGTCGTTCCCATGGCCGGGGTAGACCCAGGTCTCGTCGGGGAGCGTGCCGAAGATCTTCGTCTCGACGTCGTGCAGCAGACTCGCGAAGGCCTGCGGGTCCTTGTGGGTGTTGCCGATACCGCCGGGGAAGAGGCAGTCGCCGGTGAAGACGTGCGGGTGGCCGTGCGGGTCGTCGTACACGAGGGCGATCGAGCCCGGCGTGTGGCCGACGAGGTGGCGCGCGGTGAGGGAGACGTGGCCGACGTTCACGGTGTCGCCGTCCGAGAGCGGGACGTCCGTGGGCACGGGGATGCCGACGGTGTCCTCGCGCCCCGCGTAGGTCCGGGCGCCGGTGGCCTCGACGACCGCGGCGAGGGCCTGCCAGTGGTCGCCGTGCTGATGAGTGGTGACGACGGACGCGATGCCGTCGTCACCGATCAGCGTGAGCAGCGTCGAGGAGTCGTTCGCCGCGTCGATCAGGAGCTGCTCGTCCGTGGCCCGGCAGCGCAGCAGATAGGCGTTGTTGTCCATCGGGCCGACGGCGACCTTCGAGATCATCAGGTCCTGCAGCTCGTGCACATCCGCACCGCCGCCGACCTTCACTGCTCCGCTGTACGTCATGTTCCTCAGCCTATAGCGGCGGCAGGGAGGGCAGGAGACCGCCTTCGGCCGTCAAGGCGGAGCCGTCACGACGGCCGGAGAGCCAGCCGACCACGTCGGACGCGGGACCCGAAACAGTGACCTCGGGTTCGCCGTCCCGGCCGGTGCTCCACGCGTGCGTGCCGTCCGTCACCCGCGTCGGCGGCACATCGGTGTTCCCGGAGAAGCGAGCCGTCAGGAACGCGATCTCCCGCTGCACGAATTCCTCCGGCAGGTCTTCGAGCTCGTACCCGATGCCGAGGTCGACGTGGTGCAGCTCGACCTCGACCCACCGCCGGAACGGCACCCGGGACGCGGAGTCGGTTACTCCGTTGCGCAGCTCCACGGTGCGGGACCAGTCCGCGGGGATCTCGCCCGCCGCGTCGAAGCGCGCCGAGGCTTCGCGCAGGTCACGGAGCTGCTCGGTCAGCGGCCGGGGCGCGTCCCGTGCGATGTCCGCGTCCCGCGCGTCGCCGCTGACGTACATGGGCCGACCGGCCAGCACGTTCACGAGCGCGTCCGCGTTCCGGGCGAGGTGGGCGAGGACATGACCGCGGGTCCAGCCCGGAAGGCGTGACGGCTCGGCAGTCGAATCGTTGTTCAGTTTCGCGGCTGCGGTGAGCAGCCGGTCGGTCGCGTCACGTACAGACGCCAGGTCGCGCACATGATCAATCATGCGCCCGACGATAGTCGCGCCACACGTTCGGGTGAAGGTGTCGGAGCAGGGCCGCAAATCGAATGCACGTGCTATATGGTCGGACGCGGCATCGGGCATTCTTGGTAGTCCGGGTTTGTTATAGCCCAGGGCATCCGCCCCGGCGTTGTCAGTGGCTCGCCCTAGTCTGTGAATGACGGGGGTCCCGCCCCTGTCACTTCTCTCAAGAAAGGTGCGGACCGGCGTGGCCGACCGTCTCATCGTCCGTGGCGCGCGCGAGCACAATCTCAAGAACGTCTCGCTCGACCTCCCGCGCGACTCCCTCATCGTCTTCACCGGGCTCTCCGGGTCGGGCAAGTCCTCGCTCGCGTTCGACACGATCTTCGCCGAGGGCCAGCGGCGGTACGTGGAGTCGCTCTCCTCGTACGCCCGGCAGTTCCTCGGTCAGATGGACAAGCCGGACGTCGACTTCATCGAGGGCCTCTCGCCCGCGGTCTCCATCGACCAGAAGTCGACCTCGCGCAACCCGCGCTCCACGGTCGGCACCATCACCGAGGTCTACGACTACCTCCGCCTGCTCTTCGCGCGCATCGGCAAGCCGCACTGTCCCGAGTGCGGCCGCCCCATCTCCCGGCAGTCGCCGCAGGCCATCGTCGACAAGGTCCTTGAGCTGCCGGAGGGCAGCCGCTTCCAGGTCCTCTCGCCGCTGGTGCGCGAGCGCAAGGGCGAGTTCGTCGACCTCTTCGCCGACCTCCAGACCAAGGGCTACAGCCGCGCGCGGGTCGACGGCGAGACGATCCAGCTCTCCGAGCCGCCCACGCTGAAGAAGCAGGAGAAGCACACCATCGAGGTGGTCATCGACCGCCTCACGGTGAAGGACTCCGCCAAGCGCCGCCTGACCGACTCCGTGGAGACCGCGCTCGGCCTCGCCGGAGGCATGGTCGTGCTCGACTTCGTCGACCTCCCCGAGGACGACCCCGAGCGCGAGCGCATGTACTCGGAGCACCTGTACTGCCCGTACGACGACCTGTCCTTCGAGGAGCTCGAGCCCCGCTCCTTCTCCTTCAACTCGCCCTTCGGCGCCTGCCCGGACTGCACCGGGATCGGCACGCGCATGGAGGTCGACCCCGAGCTGATCGTCCCGGACGAGGACAAGTCGCTCGACGAGGGCGCCATCCACCCCTGGTCGCACGGCCACACCAAGGAGTACTTCGGGCGGCTCGTCGGCGCGCTCGCCGACGCCCTCGGCTTCTCCACGGACATGCCCTGGGCGGGCCTGCCGCAGCGCGCCAAGAAGGCCCTCCTGAACGGCCACAAGACGCAGATCGAGGTGCGGTACCGCAACCGGTACGGCCGCGAGCGGGTCTACACCACCGCCTTCGAAGGCGCCGTCCCCTTCGTCAAGCGCCGCCACAGCGAGGCCGAGAGCGACGCGAGCCGCGAGCGCTTCGAGGGCTACATGCGCGAGGTGCCCTGCCCCACCTGTGAGGGCACGCGCCTCAAGCCGATCGTCCTGGCCGTCTCGGTCATGGGGAAGTCCATCGCCGAGGTCTCGGCGATGTCCATCAGCGACTGCGCGGACTTCCTTGCCGAGCTGAAGCTGGGCGCCCGCGACAAGAAGATCGCCGAGCGCGTCCTGAAGGAGGTCAACGAACGGCTGCGGTTCCTGGTCGACGTCGGCCTGGACTATCTCTCCCTGAACCGCGCGGCGGGCACCCTCTCCGGAGGCGAGGCCCAGCGCATCCGCCTGGCCACGCAGATCGGCTCGGGCCTCGTCGGTGTCCTCTACGTACTGGACGAGCCGTCCATCGGTCTGCACCAGCGCGACAACCACCGCCTGATCGAGACCCTCGTGCGCCTGCGCGACATGGGCAACACGCTCATCGTCGTCGAACACGACGAGGACACCATCAAGGTCGCCGACTGGGTCGTCGACATCGGCCCCGGCGCGGGCGAGCACGGCGGCAAGGTCGTGCACAGCGGCTCCATGAAGGAGCTCCTGTCCAACCCGGACTCGGTGACCGGGCAGTATCTGTCGGGCAAGAAGTCCATCCCGGTGCCGGACATCCGACGCCCGGCGGACCCCTCCCGTCAGCTGACGGTGCACGGCGCCCGGGAGAACAACCTCCAGGACATCGACGTCTCCTTCCCGCTCGGCGTCCTCACCGCCGTCACGGGTGTCTCGGGCTCCGGCAAGTCGACGCTCGTGAACGACATCCTCTACACGCACCTGGCGCGCGAGCTGAACGGCGCCCGGTCCGTCCCCGGACGGCACACGCGCGTGGAAGGCGACGACCTCGTCGACAAGGTCGTGCACGTCGACCAGTCGCCCATCGGCCGCACCCCGCGGTCGAACCCCGCGACGTACACCGGAGTCTTCGACCACGTCCGCAGGCTGTTCGCGGAGACGATGGAGGCGAAGGTCCGGGGCTATCTCCCCGGCCGCTTCTCCTTCAACGTCAAGGGCGGTCGCTGCGAGAACTGCTCCGGTGACGGCACGATCAAGATCGAGATGAACTTCCTCCCGGATGTGTACGTCCCTTGCGAGGTCTGCCACGGGGCGCGCTACAACCGCGAGACGCTGGACGTCCACTACAAGGGCAAGTCCATCGCTGAGGTCCTGGACATGCCGATCGAGGAGGCGCTCGACTTCTTCGAGGCGGTGCCGGCCATCTCCCGCCACCTGCGCACGCTCAACGACGTGGGTCTGGGGTACGTCCGGCTCGGTCAGTCCGCGCCGACGCTCTCCGGAGGCGAGGCCCAGCGCGTGAAGCTGGCCTCCGAGCTCCAGAAGCGCTCGACGGGCCGGACCGTCTACGTCCTGGACGAGCCGACCACCGGTCTGCACTTCGAGGACATCAGCAAGCTGATCTCGGTCCTGTCCGGCCTGGTCGACAAGGGCAACACGGTCATCGTCATCGAGCACAACCTCGACGTCATCAAGACCGCGGACTGGGTCGTCGACATGGGCCCCGAGGGAGGCAACGGCGGCGGTCTCGTCGTCGCCGAGGGCACGCCCGAGGAGGTCGCCGGAGTCCCGACGAGCCACACGGGCAAGTTCCTGCGGGACATCTTGGTGGCGGACCGCATCAGTGACGCGGTTCCTTCGCGGGGGCGTAAGCGGGTCGCTGCCGCGGCGGTGAAGAAGCCGGCGGCGGCCAAGGCCACCGCCAAGACGGCCGCCGCCAAGAAGGCGGCTTCCAAGGCGGCGCCGGTCAAGAAGGCCGCCGCAAAGACGGCGACTGCCAAGAAGGCCCCTGCCAAGAAGGCCACCAAGGCTCGTAGGGCCTGATGTAGCCGTGCGCACTCGCGGTGCGCTGTGGCTGGTCGCGCAGTTCCCCGCGCCCCTTCGGGGCGCCCCTGAACGGGCCGCCGGACAAGTTCCCTTGTCCCGCGGCCCGTTCGCGTGGTCGCCTGGGGCGCATGACCGTACGTACGGAACGCCAAGGCCCCGTCACCACCATCGTGTTGTCGCGTCCCGATGTGCGGAACGCGGTCGACGGGCCCACCGCCCGCGCCCTCGCCGACGCGTTCCGTGCCTTCGACGCGGATCCCGACGCGTCCGTCGCCGTGTTGTGGGGCGAAGGCGGCACCTTCTGTGCCGGTGCCGACCTCAAGGCCATCGGGACACCGGCCGGGAACGAGGTGACCGAGAAGGGCGACGGGCCCATGGGACCGACCCGCATGCGCCTTTCCAAGCCCGTCATCGCGGCGATCTCCGGACATGCCGTCGCCGGAGGCCTGGAGCTCGCGCTCTGGTGCGATCTGCGGGTCGCCGACGAGGACGCCGTACTGGGAGTCTTCTGCCGCCGCTGGGGCGTCCCGCTCATCGACGGCGGGACCGTGCGGCTGCCACGGCTCATCGGCGAGAGCCGGGCCATGGACCTGGTGCTCACCGGCCGCCCCGTCCCCGCGGCGGAGGCGCTCGCGATGGGCCTGGTCAACCGGACCGTACCGCCGGGCACCTGCCGCGCCGCGGCCGAACGCCTCGCCGGGGAGATCGCCGCGTTCCCCCAGACCTGCCTCCGCAACGACCGGCTGTCCGTCCAGGAACAGGGCGGCCTGACCGAGGAGGAAGCGATGGCGGGTGAACTGCACCACGGCCTGCGGTCCCTCGCCGATGCGGCGGAGGGCGCGGCCCGTTTCGCCGCCGGGGCGGGACGGCACGGCACGTTCACGGACGACTGAGACGCCGCCTCACTCCTGCGACGCGGCGGCCCCGGGCCCGGAGTCGGACTCAGCAGGCTCCAGGAACTGCATGTCCAGCTGGATCTTCACCACGTCGCCGAGCATCCCGGCGCCGAAGTCGAGGCCGTAGTCGCTGCGCTTGATCTCGCCGGTCGCCTCGAAGCCCGCATGGCGCCGGGAGTCGCCAGGGAACGCCTGGAGCCCGCCGAACTCGACGGCGAGGGTGATGGGTTTCGTGACGTCCCCGATGGTCAGTTCGCCCTCCAGGGTCCACTCGTCCTCCTTGCCGATGACCCGCGTCGAGCGGAACGTCATCGTGGGGCGGCGCTCCACGTCGAGGAGGTCCGGCGCGCGGACGTGGGCGTCGCGGTCCTTGTTGCCGGTGTCGATCGAGGCCAGGGCGATGGTCGCCGTCACCGATGAGGTCTCGGCCCTCTCGCCCACGACAAGCCCGGCCGTTACCTCCGTGAACCGCCCCCGCACCTTCGAGATCCCGAGATGGCGGATGGTGAAGTTGACGGCGGAGTGGAACGGGTCGATCTCCCAGCTCCCGGCGGGGAGCGGAAGCGCGGTCGTCGGGACGGCGCTCATGGCGGGGGCGGTGCTCGTCGCAGTGGCAGTACTCGTGTCAGAAGTCATGCCGTCCACGATGCGAGGCCGCCCGCACCCGAGGAAGGCCGAGCCGAGGCTGGTAGTGACAGGGCCACGATCCGGCCCGGGGACGGCTGGTACGTTCGGCCGGTGAGCGACAACGAGCTCGGCACCTTCCTGCGCACCTGCCGCGAAGCGGTCACGCCCGCCGAAGTCGGCCTGCCCACCGGCCCCCGGCGCCGCACGCCCGGCCTGCGCCGCTCCGAGGTCGCCACGCTCGCCGGCGTCAGCGTCGAGTACCTCGCCCGCCTCGAACAGGGCCGCGACCGCCACCCGTCCCCGCAGGTGATGGGCGCGCTCGCCGACGCGCTGCGGCTCTCCATGGAGGAACGCCTCCACCTGCGCCGCCTGGAGAAGGCGACGACCGGCGACCCCTGCTGCCCGACACCGAGCGTGCCGTCCCGGTCGGTGCGCCCCACCGTGCGGACGCTCATCGAACGCCTGGAGCCCACCCCCGCCGTCCTGTTCAACCGGCTCAGCGATGTCCTCGCGTACACCTCGGGCTATGAGCGGATCGTGCGGCCCATCGGGCTCCTCGACGACGAGCGGCCCAATCTCATCCGGTTCCTGTTCGCCGACGAGCGGGCCCGCGCCGCCTACCCCGAGTGGGACCAGGTCGCCGACGAACTGGTCGCGTCGCTCCGCGCCGAGTCCATGCTCGCCGACCCCCATGCCGAGGGATTCGCCGACGAGTTGACCGTCATGGCCGGTGCGCCCTTCGCCGACCGGATGTCGGTCGTGCCGCGGCTGCCCCGGCACAGCGGCGTCGCGAGCCTGACGCATCCGGAGGTCGGGGCGGTGCGGCTGTCGTACGAGACGCTGACGCTGCCCGACACCGACGGCCAGCGCCTGGTCGTCCACCTGCCGGCCGACGAGGCCTCAGCGGCCGCGCTCGACCGCCTCAACGGCCGCAGGCCGGGCGGACTCCGCGCGGTGACGGGCTGACCGCGGAGTCCGCATGCGGGCCCGCCTCACCCCAACTCCTTCGCGTACGGGGGCTCGGCGCCCGCGCGGGACACGGTGACGGCGGCCGCGCGTGCCGCGAAGTGCAGGACCTCGCCCCAGATGTCGGCGCCGAGGCCGGACAGGGACTCCGCGGACAGCGCGTCCCGGGCGGAAAGCCCGTGCAGCAGTGCCGCGTTGACCGTGTCGCCCGCGCCGATGGTGTCCACCACGTCGACCCGCTCGCCCGGCACGGACCACTCCCCGCCGTCGCGCGTGAAGACGGTGAGACCCTCGCCGCCCCGCGTCATCACCACCGCGCCGGGCCCGGACGCGAGCCACTCGCGCGGCGTGCCGCCGAGCCAACTCGCGTCGTCCTGCGACAACTTGAGCAGGGAGACCGACGGCAGCCAGCTCTTGAACCGGGCCCTGTAGGCGTCCGCGTCCGGGATCAGGCCCGCCCGGATGTTGGGGTCGAGCGCCGTGAAGACGCCCCGCGCCGCCTCCCGGCGCATCAGCTCCTCGTACGCGCTCGCGCCCGGTTCGAGGACGAGCGAGCACGTGCCGAACGACACCGCGCGTACGGCGTCGGGCAGCCGCTCCGGGGCCGTGAAGAGCCGGTCCGCCGTGCCCTCGACGTAGAAGGAGTAACCGGCGGAGCCGTCCGCGCCGATCGAGGCGACCGCCAGCGTCGTCGGCTCGGGACCCCGCTGGACGTACGCCACCTCGACACCCGCGGCCCGCAACCCGTCGACCAGCGCCTCGCCGAACGCGTCCGCCGAGATCCGCGAGCAGAAGGCCACGGGGGAGCCGAGACGGCCGAGGGCCACCGCGGTGTTGTACGGACCGCCGCCGAGCCGCGGGGCGAGCGCGGCCAACCCGGCATCACCACGGCCGGAGGCACCGGCGGTCTCCTGCGGGACCAGGTCGATCAGGGCCTCTCCGGCGACGACGATCACGGGTGGTTCCTCTCGGCTCTGCGGCGGTGGCTCCCCGGTTTCCGCCGGTTTCCGCCACAGGCTAGGCCTTCCCGGCGGGCCAGGACCGACACGGGCGGCACTCGGGCACGGCCGCGCCCAACGCGGGCAGGCGGCACCCCACCGGTATGGTCTGATCCGTCACTGAAGCGACCGACCTGTGGAGATTCCATGCCCGGCACGCCGCCCCCCGCCCGCCGTACCGTGCTGCGCGCCGCCGCCCTCGTCCCGGCCGTCGGCCTGGGGCTCACGGCCTGCTCCTCCGGAGGCGGTGATGGCGGCGGCAACCGTTCGGCGCCGACCGCGCCCGTGGACCTCGGGAAGTCCGACGACGTGGAGGTCGGCGCGTCGAAGCTCTACACCGGCGAGAACGTCGTCGTGAGCCGCATCTCGGACGACGAGTACAAGGCGTTCAGCTCGATCTGCACGCACGAGAAATGCCCCATCAACAAGCTCGAGGGGCACAAGCTCACCTGCCAGTGCCACGGCAGTCAGTTCGACGCGACGAACGGCAAGGTGCTGCACGCCCCCGCCGTCAGGCCGCTTGAGGAGCTGCCGGTGAAGGTGGAGGACGGAAAGATCGTCGCGGGCTGAGCGCGCCGACGCGAGCGTTCACTCCCAGTCCCACGCGATCCCCAGGATCCCGGCCCGCACCTGCGGCTCCACGAGGTGCACCGACCGATGGCTGCCGCTCAGTGTCAGCTCCTGGCGCCCGCCGCGCGGCGCGGCGGCCGAACGCTGGGTGAAGCGGTGGCAGCGTACGGGCAGCGCCCCCTCGTCGAAGCGCACCTGGAGCGCGTACTGCCCGCCCGCGAAGCTGAAGCCACGGAAGTACTCGGTGGCCGTCCCCGCCGTGCCGTCCTCGAAGCCGTAGCGGAACAGATGCGTGTCGCCCGCGCGCAGACGCGCGTCGAAGAGCAGCTCGGCGACGAGCACCCCCGTCTCGTGGTGCCACCGGACCCGTCCCGTACGGCAGTTCTCCAGGGCATGGACGCCGACGCGTTCCGGTACGCAGCCGGGGTCGCCGTGGTAGATCGCGAGGTAGCGGTCCACGGCGTCCCGGTGGGCGCGCACCACGTGCTGCGAGTCGCGGCCGAGCAGCTCGCGGTGACCGCCGATCCGCACCCGCTCGTAGTGGCCGATGGTGTGCAGACCGCCGTCGAGCGGCGACCCGAGCTCGGTGATCAGCTCCTGGAGTACGTCGGACGCGTCGAGCAGGGAGCGGTAGGAGCGGGCGGCGGGGCGTTCGCAGTCGGGGTGGTCGGAGGGCTTGGCGAGGAGCCGGATCAGTGACTCCTCGGGGAGTTCGAGGATCTCCTCCAGGGCGCGCACGGCACGGAGCGACTCGGTGCGCTGGGGGCGCCGGGCGCCCTGCTGCCAGTAACTCAGGCTCGTCACCCCGACGTTGACGCCCTGCCGCGCGAGATGATGCCGTACGCGTTGCAGGGGAAGGCGCCGTGCGGCGATCGCGGCCCGCAGCGCCACGTGGAAGGGGCCGGTGCGCAGGGCGGCCTCCAGGTCCGCAGGCGCGCCGTCCGCGAGCTGTGTGCCGTGCCGCATCGCAAGACCCTTCTGTGAACATTCACATCGGCCGTCCGGGCGTACGCGCCGGTCGGAGCGGGCCACCAGGTGGGCGTACGAGGGGTGTTCACATACGTACGCCGACGTTCACGGCCCAAGTAATCCCGCATTGAACCTTGTTGACCTGCACCCGACAACACTCGATGCTCAATCGCAGCGTCCGGACGCGCTCCTCCACCACCCCACCCCCCGCTCGGGAGGAATGCGATGCGCCATAGAACCAGCAGGTACAGCGGACGCAGACGGTTGTCCGCGCTCGTCCTCGTGGCGGCGGCCGTGGTCGCCGCGCCGGCGGCCACGGCAACGGCCGCTGCCGCCCCCGACGACCCGCCCGTTCTCGCCGCCAAGCGCCTGAACATCACGATGCAGGCCCAGCAGAAGACCAACTGGTGCTGGGCCGCGGGCGGGAACACGATCGCCGCCTTCTACGGCAAGAAGTACAGCCAGAACCAGTTCTGCAACGCCGCCTTCGGGCGCAACCAGAACACCGAGTGCCCCAACAACCAGGCCACGCTGGGCAACGTACAGAACGGCCTGGAGTGGGCGGGGATCAACCCCGGTTCGTACGTCAACGGCTGGCTGCGCTACCCGACCGTGCAGGCCGAGATCAACGCGGGCCGGCCGGTCGAGACCCGCATCCTGTGGTCGAACGGCGGCGGTCACATGCATGTCCTCTATGGGTACGACGACGCGAGCAGCTGGGTCTACTGGGGCGACCCGTGGCCATCGAGCAACCGCTACAACTGGGCCTCGCACAGCTGGTACGTCAACAACAACACCTTCTCCTGGACCCACTCGCTGTACCGGATCGGGGCGTGAGCGCGATGACCCGTCACCTGCTGAGGGCTACGCTCGCCGGCTCGGCGGCCACCCTGCTGCTCGGCCTCGCGGCGCCGCAGGCCACCGCGGACTCCGGGCCTTCGGACGCCTCCGCCGCTTCGCGTGAGGCGGCTCACGACGCCGCGAGCGCGCCCGAGACCCTCGAAACGCTCTCCCGGTTCTTCGCGCGGGAAGGGGCCGTCAGCAAGGCCGCGGCGGATCCGCGCGTGCAGGGCGGCGACGCCGTGCCCGTGCGCTATCTCTCCCCGGAGTTCGTCGCCGGGGAGAAGGGCGCGCCGGTCGCCCGTGTGGAGTTCCTGGCCAGCAAGGCGGTCTCGTCCGACGGACAGGAAGCCTCCCTCTGGACGGTGAAGCAGGGCGGCTCTTGGGAGGTGGTGAACATCGCCACCGGGGACGACGAGACGCACTACGCGCGCGTGGGCGCCGACAAGCTCCCCGGAGGCACCGTTTTCCACGAGCCGCAGATCAATGCCTGGTACGTGCAGGGGCGGGGGCGTGTGCTGCCGCTTGACGCGGACGCGGTGCGTGCCGTGGGCGCGGGCGGGGTCTCGGTCGCCGCCTATCAGAAGCGCGTGCACGCTGCGTACGCCGACAAGCTGCCGGGGTCCGCGTACGCGAAGTCCGGCGAGGCGGGGGGCTTCGCCCCGAAGGAGCGGACGCCGAAGCCCCCGGCGGCTCCGGCCTCGGCCCCGGCCGCGGCTTCGTCGGAGGGCCCCGTCACGGTGGCCTCCTCCGTGGCAGGAGCGGGAGCCCTGGCCGCCCTCGGCCTCACCGGGGCGGCCGTCCTGCGCCGTCGCACCCGGCAGCACGGCTGACCTGCCCCGGCCTCCGGCCGGAGCTCCCCCACCCACCCGCCCTATAGGGCGGGTGGGCTCAAGGGTTGGGGAAGGCGGAGACCGAGGCGGCGGGCTGTCGTGGGGCGGCGGGGTCCGGGCGTGGCGGGGAGCGCCCCCTTCGATGGGAATCGTCGGCTCAGGCAGGCGGGGTCCGGGCGGGCGCGGACGCCCCCTCCGACCCGGAAGCGGAGGCCCGGGGCGGCGGGATCCGGGCGGGGCGCTGACGCCTCCTCCGGCCGGGAAGCGGCGACTCAGGCAGGCGGGATCCGGGCGGGGCGCGGACGCCTCCTCCGACGGGAAGCGGTGGTTCAGGCAGGCGGGGTCCAGCGTGGCGGGGGACGCCCCCTCCGAGCCCTGACTGTCAGCCCCCGCCAGTAGGGTGTGGAGCATGGCAGACCCCTCCAGCTACCGCCCCAAGCCGGGACAGATCCCCGACTCGCCGGGGGTCTATCGGTTCCGTGACGAGCACCGCCGGGTGATCTACGTGGGCAAGGCGAAAAGCCTGCGCCAGCGCCTGGCCAGTTACTTCCAGGACCTGACGAACCTGCACCCGCGCACCGCCACGATGGTGACGACGGCCGCCTCCGTCGAGTGGACCGTGGTCTCCACCGAGGTCGAGGCGTTGCAGCTCGAGTACTCCTGGATCAAGGAGTTCGACCCCCGGTTCAACGTCAAGTACCGCGACGACAAGAGCTATCCGTACCTCGCGGTGACGATGAACGAGGAGTTCCCGCGGGTTCAGGTGATGCGCGGCCACAAGAAGAAGGGCGTCCGCTACTTCGGGCCCTACGGCCACGCGTGGGCGATCCGCGACACCGTGGACCTCCTCCTGCGCGTCTTCCCCGTCCGCACCTGCTCGGCCGGCGTCTTCAAAAACGCCGAGCGCACCGGCCGCCCCTGCCTCCTCGGCTACATCGGCAAGTGCGCCGCGCCCTGCGTGGAGCGGGTCTCCCCGGAGGAGCACCGCGAACTCGCCGAGGACTTCTGCGAGTTCATGACGGGCCGCACGGGGACGTACATCCGCCGGATCGAGCGGCAGATGGCGGAGGCCGCCGAGGACATGGAGTACGAGAAGGCGGCCCGCCTCCGCGACGACATCGGGGCCCTCAAGAAGGCCATGGAGAAGAGCGCCGTCGTCCTCGCCGACGCCACGGACGCCGACCTCATCGCCCTCGCGGAGGACGAGCTGGAGGCCGCCGTCCAGATCTTCCACGTCCGCGGCGGCCGTGTGCGAGGTCAGCGCGGCTGGGTCACCGACAAGGTCGAGGCGGTCACCAGCGGCGACCTCGTCGAGCACGCCCTCCAGCAGCTCTACGGAGAGGAGAGCGGAGACACCGTACCGAAGGAAGTCCTCGTACCGGCGCTGCCCGACCCCATAGAGCCCGTACAGCAGTGGCTCACCGAGCGCCGCGGTTCGAACGTCTCGCTGCGCATCCCGCAGCGCGGCGACAAGAAGGCGCTGATGGAGACCGTGGCGCGCAACGCACAGCAGTCGCTCATGCTGCACAAGACCAAGCGCGCATCCGACCTGACCACCCGCTCCCGCGCCCTGGAGGAGATCGCCGAGGCACTCGACCTCGACAGCGCCCCGCTGCGCATCGAGTGCTACGACATCTCGCATCTGCAAGGTGACGACGTCGTGGCCTCGATGGTCGTCTTCGAGGACGGCCTCGCCCGCAAGAGCGAGTACAGGCGCTTCCAGATCAAGGGCTTCGAGGGCCAGGACGACGTCCGCTCCATGCACGAGGTGCTCACGCGCCGGTTCAAGCGCTACCTCGCCGACAAAGAGAAGACGGGGGAGTGGTCCCCCGAGGACGAGCAGGAGAGCCTGACCGAGGAGGACGGCCGCCCCAAGCGCTTCGCCTACCCGCCCCAGCTCGTCGTCGTCGACGGAGGCCAGCCGCAGGTCGCGGCCGCCCAGCGGGCCCTGGACGAGCTCGGCATCGACGACATCGCGGTCTGCGGCCTCGCCAAGCGCCTCGAAGAGGTCTGGGTCCCGGGCGACGACGACCCGGTGATCCTGCCGCGCACCAGCGAAGGCCTGTACCTTCTCCAGCGGGTACGCGACGAGGCGCACCGCTTCGCGATCACCTATCAGCGGGCCAAGCGGGCCAAGCGTTTCAGGGCCGGACCGCTGGACGCCGTGCCGGGCCTGGGCGACGCACGCAAGCAGACGCTGATCAAGCACTTCGGTTCGGTGAAGAAGCTGCGATCCGCGACAATCGATCAGATCTGCGAGGTTCCGGGCATAGGCCGCAAGACGGCCGAGGCGATCGTCGTGGCCCTGGCCGCCGCGGCACCCGTGGCGCCCGCCGTGAACACGGCGACCGGAGAGATCATTGAAGAGGAGGAGCCCGCGAGCGCGGGAGCCTCGGAGGACGACGAGGACGATGGCGAGGAGCCCGTGTCCGCGGGCACCTCAGAGGAACGACGGGGGCAGGAGACATGACCGAGCACGATGAAGGCGGCGAGCAAGTGAGTACGGGCACGACCATCACCCCAGGTGAGGCCGCCGAGGTGGTCCCCGAGCTGGTGATCATCTCCGGCATGTCGGGAGCCGGACGCAGCACCGCGGCGAAGTGTCTGGAGGACCTCGGCTGGTTCGTCGTCGACAACCTCCCGCCCGCGCTGATCCCCACCATGGTGGAGCTCGGCGCCCGCTCGCAGGGGAACGTCGCCCGCATCGCGGTCGTCGTCGACGTGCGGGGCCGCCGCTTCTTCGACAATCTGCGCCAGTCCCTCGCGGACCTGGAGGCCAAGCACGTCACCCGGCGGATCGTCTTCCTCGAGTCGTCGGACGACGCCCTGGTGCGCCGTTTCGAGTCGGTCCGCCGCCCGCACCCGCTGCAGGGCGACGGCCGCATCGTCGACGGCATCGCTGCCGAGCGCGAGCTCCTGCGCGAGCTGCGCGGCGACGCCGACCTGGTGATCGACACGTCCAGCCTGAACGTGCACGAGCTGCGCGCCAAGATGGACGCCTCCTTCGCGGGCGAGGAGGAGCCCGAGCTGCGGGCCACCGTCATGTCCTTCGGCTTCAAGTACGGCCTGCCGGTCGACGCGGACCTCGTCGTGGACATGCGCTTCCTGCCCAACCCCCACTGGGTCCCGGAGCTGCGCCAGTACACCGGGCTCAACGAAGAGGTGGCGGCGTACGTCTTCAATCAGCCGGGCGCCAAGGAGTTCCTCGACCGGTACGCCGAGCTGCTCCAGCTCATCGCCGCGGGATACCGCCGCGAGGGCAAGCGTTACGTGACGATCGCGGTCGGCTGTACGGGCGGCAAGCACCGCTCCGTCGCCATGTCGGAGAAGCTCGCGGCGCGCCTCGTGTCCGAGGGCGTCGAGACCGTCCTCGTCCATCGGGACATGGGGCGAGAGTGAAATCCTCCCTGCGGCTGAACCGCCTGGGCCGCAAGCGGAGCGCACAGCCCAAGGTCGTGGCGCTCGGCGGCGGGATGGGCCTGTCCGCCTCGCTCGCCGGGCTGCGCCGCATCACCGGTGACCTCACCGCCGTGGTCACCGTCGCCGACGACGGCGGCTCCAGCGGGCGGCTCCGCGACGAACTGGGCGTCCTGCCGCCGGGCGACCTGCGCAAGGCGCTCGCCGCGCTGTGCGGGGACGACGACTGGGGCCAGACCTGGGCCCGCGTCATCCAGCACCGCTTCCAGTCCAAGGGCGATCTGCATGAGCACGCGGTCGGCAATCTGCTGATCGTCGCCCTGTGGGAGCAGCTCGGCGACCACGTCCAGGCTCTGGACCTGGTCGGGAAGCTGCTCGGCGCGCACGGCCGCGTGCTGCCCATGTCGGCGGTGCCGCTGGAGCTCCAGGCCCTGGTCAAGGGGCACGACCCGGAGCGCCCGGACGAGGTGGACACGGTGCGCGGCCAGGCCACGGTGGCGCTCACCCCGGGTGAGGTGCAGTCCGTGCACCTCGTCCCGCACGATCCGCCGGCCGTCCCCGAAGCGGTCGCCGCCGTGCTCGACGCGGACTGGGTGGTGCTCGGCCCCGGCTCCTGGTTCTCCTCGGTGATCCCGCATCTGCTGGTGCCCGAACTGCTCGACGCGCTCATCGAGACGAAGGCCCGCAGGGTGCTCTCGCTCAACCTCGCGCCGCAACCCGGTGAAACCGATGGGTTCTCTCCGCAGCGTCATTTGGAGGTTTTGGCCCGACACGCCCCTAAACTCGCCCTGGACGTGGTGCTGGCCGACGACGCCGCCGTGCCCGACCGTGAGTCACTCACCGATGCCGCCAAGCGGCTCGGCGCCACGGTCGAGCTGGCGCCGGTGGCCAGGCACGATGGCACTCCGAGGCACGATCCGGAGCTCCTGGCCACCGCGTACGACCGTATTTTTCGGATGCATGGAAGGATCGGCCCATGGCGATGACGGCAGCGGTGAAGGACGAGATCTCCCGGCTTCCCGTCACCCGGACCTGCTGCAGAAAGGCAGAGGTCTCGGCCATCCTGCGGTTCGCGGGCGGCCTTCACCTGGTGAGCGGCCGCATCGTGATCGAGGCGGAGCTGGACACGGCGATGGCCGCGCGGCGGCTGAAGCGGGACATTCTTGAGATCTTCGGGCACAGCTCGGAGCTGATCGTGATGGCCCCCGGCGGCCTGCGGCGCGGCTCGCGTTACGTCGTACGGGTGGTCGCGGGCGGCGATCAGCTGGCCCGCCAGACGGGCCTCGTGGACGGCCGTGGGCGCCCGATCAGGGGACTGCCGCCACAGGTGGTCTCGGGGGCCACCTGTGACGCCGAGGCCGCGTGGCGCGGGGCGTTCCTCGCGCACGGCTCGCTGACCGAGCCGGGCCGCTCCTCGTCCCTTGAGGTCACCTGCCCGGGCCCGGAGGCCGCGCTCGCCCTGGTCGGCGCCGCGCGCAGGCTGCAGATCGCCGCCAAGGCCCGTGAGGTGCGCGGTGTGGACCGCGTCGTCGTCCGGGACGGTGACGCGATCGGCGCCCTGCTGACCCGGCTCGGCGCCCATGAGTCGGTGCTCGCCTGGGAGGAGCGGCGGATGCGCCGTGAGGTGCGCGCCACCGCCAACCGCCTGGCCAACTTCGACGACGCCAACCTGCGCCGCTCGGCCCGCGCGGCCGTCGCCGCCGGCGCCCGTGTGCAGCGCGCCCTGGAGATCCTCGGCGACGAGGTCCCGGAGCACCTCGCGGCGGCCGGACGCCTTCGCATGGAGCACAAGCAGGCTTCCCTGGAGGAGCTGGGCGCGCTCGCCGACCCGGCGCTGACGAAGGACGCGGTCGCGGGCCGTATCCGCCGGCTGCTCGCCATGGCGGACAAGCGGGCCCAGGACCTGGGGATTCCGGGTACGGAGTCCAATCTGAGCGAGGAGCTCGCCGACAACATGGCGGTCTGACCGCCCCAGTTTCTTGCAGAGCCGTCGGTGCCCACAAGGCATCGGCGGCTTCTTCGCATCCTTTCGCGCTACGCCTGACGGCATATTGACATGATCATGAAGTGTCACGAGCCTGGCGTTCGCGCACAAACGTGCCGGACAACCGCAAGGGGGGCTCATGAGACCAAGAGAGAGATCCAAGAGATCCAGAGCCGGTTTCAGATCCGTCGTCGCCGCGGGCGCGCTGCTCGTCGGCGGTCTCGTCGCCGTGCCGCACGCCCAGGCCGACAGCGGGGCGAAGGCCCCGGCCGCCGACGACCCGGCTGCCGTGAAGGTCTACGAGGCCGAGATCACCGAGAAGCAGATCCCGATCCTCGTCAAGGCGGGCCAGGACGCCCACGAGTTCGCGGGGCAGACCCGCGAGCGCGGCACCGCCCGCGTCGAGGTCTACCTGACCGAGGCGCAGGCCAAGGGCGTCGAGCGCGCGGGCGTCGAGCTCACCGAGCAGAAGGTCTCGGCCGCCACGCAGCAGAAGCTCAAGGCCGCGGGGGACGGCGTGTTCCGGCCGTACAGCGGCAAGGGCGGCCTCAAGGAGGAGATCGTCAAGACCGGTCAGGCCCACCCGGGCCTCACCAAGGTCGTCTCCATCGGCAAGTCCCTGGGGGGCCAGGACATCCTCGCCCTGAAGCTCTCCAAGGGCGCGACCAAGTCGAAGGACGGCTCCAAGCCCTCCACGCTCTACATGTCCAACCAGCACGCGCGCGAGTGGATCACCCCCGAGATGACCCGCCGCCTGATGCACCACTACCTCGACAACTACGGCAAGGACCAGCGCATCACCAAGCTCGTGAACTCCACCGAGCTGTGGTTCGTGCTCTCCGCCAACCCCGACGGCTACGACTTCACACACGCCCCCGACGGCCAGCGCCAGTGGCGCAAGAACCTCCGCGACATCGACGGCGACGGCAAGATCGCGGCGGGCGACGGCGTCGACCTCAACCGCAACTTCGCCTACAAGTGGGGCTACGACAACGAGGGTTCGTCCCCGGCGCCCTCCTCGGAGACCTACCGCGGCACGGGCCCCATGTCCGAGCCCGAGACCAAGGCGCTCGACCGCTTCCAGAAGCGCATCGGCTTCGAGTACGGCATCAATTACCACTCGGCGGCCGAACTGATCCTCTACGGAGTGGGCTGGCAGGTCGCCACGCCCACCCCCGACGACGTGCTCTACAAGGCGCTCGCGGGCACCCCGGAGAAGCCCGCGATCCCCGGCTACCACCCGCAGGTCGCCTCGGAGCTCTACACCACCAATGGCGAGTCGGACGGTCACGCGGCCAACATCAACGGCATGTCGATGTTCACCCCGGAGATGTCCACCTGCCAGACCGTCTCCAACATCGACCCGAACGACCCCTGGAAGCCCGAGGACTGCGCCTCGATCTTCACCTTCCCGGACGACGAGAAGCTGATCCAGGACGAGTTCGCCAAGAACGTCCCGTACGCGCTCGCCGTGGCCGAGACCGCACTCCACCCCGACCAGCCGGTCTCCGTCACCGGTATCGAGGCCCCCGACTTCACGCCGGACGCCTTCAAGGACTCGTACGCACGCGGCGGTGACCAGGAAGTCGCCGTCACCGCCCGCAAGTCGGTGCGCGACAAGGAGCTCAACTACCGGATCAACGGCGGCCGTACGCACGATGAGGACCTCAAGGCCTGGAAGGGCGGCGAGACCTACGGCGGTGAGGACAACCTCCACTTCGACCAGTACCGCGCCGAGGTCGAGGACGCGCGCGCGGGCGACAAGGTCGAGGTGTGGTTCACCGGCCGCACCAAGAAGGGCCGCACGGAGAGCCCGCACTTCACGTACACCGTCACCGAGAGGGCCAAGGCCAACACCCTCGTCGTCGCCGAGGAAGGCGCCCCCGCGACACAGGCCCAGAAGTACGTCGACGCCCTGAAGGCCAACGGCCGTTCGGCCGTGGTCTGGGACGTCGCCAAGCAGGGCGCCCCGCATCCGCTCGGCGTCCTGTCGCACTTCTCCGCGGTCGTGCACTACACCGGCGACCCGGTGCCGGGCGCGGCCACCCAACTCGCCATACGCGCCTACCTCAACGAGGGCGGCAAGCTGATCGAGTCCGGTGAGCGCACGGGCGGCAACGTGGACCTCGGGGACGCGCTGACCGACGACTTCGCGCAGTACTACCTCGGCGCGTACGAACGCCTCTCCGCACCCGGCGCCACCAGCTTCGCCGGCAGCGGCGCGCTCGACGGCGTGCAGACGCCACTCGCCGCCGCCGAGGCCAACCCCCTGGACAAGGCGGGCCGTTACACCGTCACGTCCGACAGCCTGCCCGCCGACAAGTTCCCGCAGTTCAAGAGCGCGGCGGCAGGCAGCTACCCCGGGATCAGCAACCCGTACGCGCCCTTCGCGGGCCAGGGCATGGCATCGGCGACCCACGCCGACCAGGACTGGAAGCGGCTGACCCGCACCATCGACCTGACCGGGGTCACCGCCGCGGACAAGCCGGAGCTGCGGTTCGCCCTCAACTGGAACCTGGAGACCGGCTACGACCACGGCGTCCTTGAGGCGCACACCACCGGAGCCGACGACTGGACCACGCTGCCGGACTCGAACGGCAACTCGTCCCAGGCCGTGCCCGCCGAGTGCGGGGCCGGGTTCTTCATCAACGGCCATCCGTTCCTGCGCCACTACCTGACGCAGTCGGCGACCGGCTGCACGGCGTCCGGCACCAGTGGGGCCTGGAACAGCTTCACCGGGTCCTCCAGCGGCTGGAAGCCCGTCTCCTTCGACCTGAGCGCCTACGCGGGCAAGACGGTCGAGGTGTCGCTCAGCTCCATCACCGACCCCTCCAGCGGGGGCCGCGGACTGTTTGCCGACAACGCCCAGCTCGTGATAGGGGGCAACGCCACGCAGACCGAGGGATTCGAGGCCTCGCTGGGCACCTGGAGCGTCGCTCCGGCACCCCCCGGAAGCCCCAACATCACGGGTGACTGGGCCCGCACCGGGGAGCTCTACAAGCCCTACGCGGCCGTCACAGCGCGTGACAGCGTGCTGCTCGGCTTCGGGTTCGAGCACGTACCCGGAAACGCCGAACGGGCCGCTCTTATGGGCGCATCCCTTGCACATCTGCGCCGCTGACGCTGCGTAATCAGGAGCCAGGTCCCGGTGGCTCGTACTTCCTACTCGGGGGTACGAGCCACCGTGCCGTCCGGGCCCCCTGTCGATGTCACCCAAAGGCCATCAGAGAGGTAGGGTCGGAGGCGGTCGGGGACATCCCATACAACTCGCCGGCGTCTGAAACCGGCGTACCAACGAGGAGATCGGTTCGTGACGATCCGCGTAGGCATCAACGGCTTCGGCCGCATCGGGCGCAACTACTTCCGGGCGCTGCTTGAGCAGGGTGCGGACATCGAGATCGTGGCTGTCAACGACCTGGGTGACACCGCGACTACGGCGCACCTCCTGAAGTACGACACCATCCTGGGCCGTCTCAAGGCCGAGGTGTCGCACACCGAGGACACCATCACGGTCGACAACCACACCATCAAGGTGCTGTCCGAGCGCAACCCCGCCGACATCCCGTGGGGCAAGCTCGGCGTCGACATCGTGATCGAGTCGACCGGCATCTTCACCAAGAAGGCCGATGCCGAGAAGCACATCGCCGGTGGCGCCAAGAAGGTCCTCATCTCGGCTCCGGCCAAGGACGAGGACATCACCATCGTGATGGGCGTCAACCAGGACAAGTACGACGCGGCCAACCACCACGTCATCTCGAACGCGTCCTGCACCACCAACTGTGTGGCGCCGATGGCGAAGGTTCTCGACGAGAACTTCGGCATCGTCAAGGGCCTGATGACGACGGTCCACGCGTACACCAACGACCAGCGCATCCTGGACTTCCCGCACTCGGACCTGCGTCGCGCCCGCGCCGCCGCCGAGAACATCATTCCGACCACGACCGGTGCCGCCAAGGCCACCGCTCTGGTCCTTCCGCAGCTCAAGGGCAAGCTCGACGGCATCGCGATGCGCGTCCCGGTCCCGACCGGTTCCGCCACCGACCTCGTCGTCGACCTGCAGCGCGAGGTCACCAAGGACGAGGTCAACGCCGCGTTCAAGAAGGCCGCCGACGACGGCGCCCTCAAGGGCATCCTCTTCTACACCGAGGACCCGATCGTGTCGTCCGACATCGTCAGCGACCCGGCCTCCTGCACCTTCGACTCCTCCCTGACCATGGTCCAGGAGGGCAAGACGGTGAAGATCCTCGGCTGGTACGACAACGAGTGGGGCTACTCCAACCGCCTCGTCGACCTCACGGTCTTCGTCGGCGGCCAGCTCTGATCACCCAAGCTGGCACCTCGATGTGAGCACAGGGTCCGGACCGCGCAATACTGCGTGGTCCGGGCCTTGTTGCACGTCAGCCCTCTAAAGGAGTCCTGAGTCCAGCCATGAAGACGATCGACGAACTTCTCGCCGAAGGGGTCGAAGGCAAGCGGGTCTTCGTCCGCGCCGACCTCAATGTGCCGCTCGCCGACGGCACCATCACCGACGACGGCCGCATCCGCGCCGTCCTGCCGACCGTCACCAAGCTCGCCGGAGCCGGCGCCAAGGTGATCGTCGCCTCGCACCTCGGCCGCCCCAAGGGCGCACCGGACCCGGCGTTCTCGCTGCTCCCCGCCGCCGAGCGCCTCGGTGAACTCCTCGGCAAGCCCGTGGCGTTCGCCCAGGACACCGTCGGCCCCGCCGCGCACGACGCGGTCGACGGCCTGGAGTCCGGCCAGGTCGCCGTGATCGAGAACCTGCGCTTCAACGCGGGCGAGACGTCCAAGGACGACACCGAGCGCGGCGAGTTCGCCGACAAGCTCGCCGCCCTCGCGGACGTCTACGTAGGCGACGGCTTCGGCGCGGTGCACCGCAAGCACGCCTCCGTGTACGACCTCCCGGCGCGCCTGCCGCACTACGCGGGCTACCTCATCGCCACCGAGGTCGGCGTCCTGAAGAAGCTCACCGAGGACGTCAAGCGTCCGTACGTCGTCGCGCTCGGCGGCGCCAAGGTCTCCGACAAGCTGGCCGTCATCGACCAGCTGCTCGGCAAGGCCGACCGCCTCCTGATCGGCGGCGGCATGGCGTACACCTTCCTCAAGGCCCAGGGGCACGAGGTCGGCATCTCCCTCCTCCAGGAGGACCAGATCCCGGTCGTCAAGGAGTACATGAAGCGCGCGGAGGAGAGCGGCGTCGAGCTGGTCCTGCCCGTCGACGTGCTGGTCTCCACCACGTTCCCGGACCTGAAGACCAAGGCCCCGGCCAACCCCACCACGGTCGCCGCGGACGCCATCCCGGCCGACCAGGAGGGTCTCGACATCGGGCCCGAGACCCGTAAGCTCTACGCCTCGAAGCTCGCCGACGCGGCCACCGTCTTCTGGAACGGCCCGATGGGCGTCTTCGAGCACCCGGACTACGCCGAGGGCACCAAGGCGGTCGCCCAGGCTCTCCTCGACTCCCCGGCCTTCACGGTCGTCGGCGGTGGCGACTCCGCCGCGGCCGTCCGGACCCTGGGCTTCGACGAGACCGCATTCGGCCACATTTCCACCGGCGGCGGCGCCTCCCTCGAATACCTCGAGGGCAAGACGCTCCCCGGCCTCGCCGCACTGGAGAACTGACACCTGATGACTACGCGTACCCCGCTGATGGCGGGCAACTGGAAGATGAACCTCAACCACCTCGAGGCCATCGCGCACGTCCAGAAGCTCGCCTTCGCCCTGGCCGACAAGGACTACGAGGCCGTCGAGGTCGCCGTCCTGCCCCCCTTCACCGACCTGCGCTCGGTGCAGACCCTGGTCGACGGCGACAAGCTCAAGATCAAGTACGGCGCCCAGGACATCTCGGCGCACGACACCGGTGCCTACACCGGCGAGATCTCGGGCCCGATGCTCTCCAAGCTGAAGTGCACGTACGTGGCCGTGGGCCACTCCGAGCGCCGTCAGTACCACGACGAGAGCGACGAGATCTGCAACGCCAAGGTGAAGGCCGCCTACCGGCACGGCCTGACCCCGATCCTCTGCATCGGCGAGGGCCTCGACATCCGTGAGGCCGGCCAGCAGATCCAGTACACCCTGACCCAGCTCGACGGTGGCCTGAAGGACCTCCCCGCCGAGCAGGCCGAGTCCATCGTCATCGCCTACGAGCCGGTGTGGGCCATCGGCACCGGCAAGGTCGCGACCCCCGAGGACGCCCAGGAGGTGTGCGGCGCGATCCGCGGCCGCCTCGCTGAGCTGTACTCGCAGGAGCTCGCCGACAAGGTGCGCATCCAGTACGGCGGCTCCGTGAAGTCCGGCAACGTGGCCGCGATCATGGCGCAGCCCGACGTCGACGGCGCCCTCGTGGGCGGCGCGGCGCTCGACCCGGACGAGTTCGTCAAGATCGTCCGCTTCCGCGACCAGTGAGTATGCGGTAGCGCCGATACGTCGTACCCTTGCGGGGGCCGGGCGGCTTCACATTCTGAGGCATCCGGCCCCCGTCGTCGATTCAGAGTCGATTCAGATCCGAGGAAGTTGGTCCAGCCGTGGTTATGGGGTTCTCGATCGCCCTGATCGTCTTCAGCCTGCTGATGATGCTCCTGGTGCTGATGCACAAGGGCAAGGGCGGCGGTCTCTCCGACATGTTCGGTGGCGGCATGCAGTCCTCCGTCGGCGGCTCGTCGGTCGCCGAGCGCAACCTCGACCGCATCACTGTCGTGGTCGGTCTTCTCTGGTTCGCGTGCATTGTCGTGCTCGGCCTGTTGATGAAGGTGAACAACTGACCGCGAAAGCGGCTTGATTGCTACCTTGCGAAAGCTTCGCTTAAAGCCCCATGTACGGTGCGCGCCGCACGGCGCGGATTATCATGGGGCTTGCGTCTCTGGGTGGGGTGTAACTCCAAACACTGGACGCGCGTTGGGCCTTACGTAGACTGAGGCGCCCGCAGCAGCACCATCACGCAGGGAGTTACGACCGTGGCAAGTGGCAACGCGATCCGAGGAAGTCGGGTCGGGGCGGGGCCGATGGGCGAGGCCGAGCGCGGTGAGTCCGCGCCGCGTCTGCGCATCTCCTTCTGGTGCTCCAACGGGCACGAGACGCAGCCCAGCTTCGCCAGCGACGCGCAGGTTCCCGATACTTGGGACTGCCCCCGCTGCGGCTTCCCGGCAGGTCAGGACCGGGACAACCCGCCGGACCCGCCCCGCACCGAGCCGTACAAAACGCACCTCGCGTATGTACGTGAGCGGCGCACCGACGCGGACGGCGAGGCGATTCTCGCGGAGGCGCTGGCAAAACTGCGGGGCGAGATCTAGAGCGTGAGAAGGGCCGGACATCGGTGGATGTCCGGCCGCTGTGCTTTTCATGTGGCGTTTACTGGCACGTGTGCGGACAGACAGCTTCAGAGATCTCATATCGGGCCCTGATCAATTAGGTTGGAACGTGCAGCGGGGCAAGGTACGTACACAGGTACGAGAGAAGGCTGAAGTCCGAGATGAACGCAGAAAGCCGCGCCAGGCTCAACCAGACGCCCGAATGGGCGGCGCTCAGCAAGCACAGGGAGCAGCTGGGGGAGGTGCAGCTGCGTGATCTTTTCGCGAAGGACCCGGCGCGCGGCACGCAGTACACGCTCCAGGTCGGTGACCTGCACGTCGACTACTCCAAGCACCTCGTCACGGACGAGACGCTGACGCTCCTGCGCGAGCTCGCCGCGGCCACCGATGTCTTCGGCCTGCGGGACGCCATGTTCCGCGGCGAGAAGATCAACACCACCGAGGACCGCGCCGTCCTGCACACGGCGCTGCGCGCCCCGCGGGACGCCGTGATCGAGGTCGACGGCGAGAACGTCGTGCCGGCCGTCCACGCCGTGCTCGACAAGATGGCCGCCTTCGCGGACAAGGTCCGCTCCGGCGAGTGGACCGGCCACACCGGCAAGCGCATCAAGAACATCGTGAACGTCGGCATCGGCGGCTCGGACCTCGGGCCCGCCATGGCGTACGAGGCGCTGCGCTCCTTCACCGACCGCGACCTCACCATGCGCTTCGTGTCGAACGTCGACGGCGCCGACCTGCATGAGGCCGTGCGGGACCTGGACCCGGCCGAGACGCTGTTCATCATCGCCTCGAAGACGTTCACCACGATCGAGACGATCACGAACGCGACCTCCGCGCGCGACTGGCTCCTGACCGGCCTGCGCGCCGACCAGAGCGCCGTGGCCAAGCACTTCGTGGCCCTGTCGACGAACGGCGGGAAGGTCTCCGACTTCGGCATCGACACGGCCAACATGTTCGAGTTCTGGGACTGGGTCGGCGGCCGCTACTCGTACGACTCGGCGATCGGTCTCTCGCTGATGATCGCGATCGGCCCTGACGCCTTCCGCGAGATGCTGGCCGGCTTCCACCTCGTCGACGAGCACTTCCGCACGACGCCCGCCGAGTCGAACGTGCCGCTGCTGCTCGGCCTGTTGGGCATCTGGTACGGCAACTTCCACGACGCCCAGTCGCACGCGGTCCTGCCGTACTCGCACTACCTCTCCAAGTTCACCGCCTACCTCCAGCAGCTGGACATGGAGTCCAACGGCAAGTCGGTGGGCCGTGACGGCGAGCCGGTCGACTGGCAGACGGGACCGGTCGTCTGGGGTACGCCGGGCACGAACGGCCAGCACGCGTACTACCAACTCATCCACCAGGGCACGAAGTTGATCCCGGCCGACTTCATCGGCTTCGCCGAGCCCGTCGCCGATCTGCTGCCCGGCCTGGTCGCCCAGCACGACCTTCTGATGGCCAACTTCTTCGCGCAGACGCAGGCGTTGGCCTTCGGCAAGACGCCCGACGAGGTGCGTGCCGAGGGCGTGCCCGAGGAACTGGTCCCGCACAAGACGTTCAAGGGCAACCACCCGACGACGACGATCCTCGCCAAGGAGCTGACGCCGTCGGTTCTCGGTCAGCTCATCGCGCTCTACGAACACAAGGTGTTCGTGCAGGGCGCCGTGTGGAACATCGACTCGTTCGACCAGTGGGGCGTCGAGCTCGGCAAGGTACTCGCCAAGCGCATCGAGCCCGCCCTGACCGAAGGCGCGGACGTACCGGACCTCGACGGTTCGACGACGGCGCTCGTCGCCAAGTACCGGGACATGCGCGGGCGTTGAGCCCCTGACAGCGGTAGGGCCCGGCCCGCCTCCTCGGAGGCGGGCCGGGCCCTACTGCTGTGGAGCGAACCGCTCAGGGAGAAGCCGGCGGATACAGATCGCGCGGCAGCTGCGAGGCCGCCGCGGCGTCGAGCAGCCACAGCGTCCGCGACCTGCCGTACGCGCCCGCGGCGGGCGCCTGGATCTCGCCCGCGCCCGACAGAGCGATCGCCGTGGCGTTCGCCTTGTCCTCGCCGGCCGCGAGCAGCCACACCTCACGGGCCGAGCGGATCGCCTGGAGCGTGAGCGTGATGCGGACGGGCGGCGGCTTGGGCGCGCCGTGCACGCCGACCACCGTCCGCTCGGTCTCGCGGACCGCGGGCAACTCCGGGAAGAGCGAGGCGACATGGGTGTCCGGGCCGACGCCCAGCATCAGTACGTCGAACGTCGGCACCGGACCGTGGTCCTCGGGCCCCGCGGCCGCGGTGAGCTCGGCGGCGTACATCCCGGCCGCCGCGTCCACCTCGTACGCGCCGTCCGACGCGGGCATCGGATGCACCCGGGCCGGGTTGAGCGGCACCGAGTCGAGCAGTGCTTCCTTGGCCTGGGTGTAGTTGCGCTCCGGGTCGCCGTCCGGCAGGAAGCGCTCGTCGCCCCACCACAGGTCCAGGCGCGACCAGTCGATCGCGTCCTTCGCCGGGTTCGAACTCAGCGCCGCCAGCAGGCCGTTGCCGTTGCGGCCGCCGGTGAGGACCACCGACGCGTAGCCGCGGGCGGCCTGCGCGTCGACGATCTTCGTGATGAGGCGGGCCGCGGCGGCCTGCGCCATCAGCTCCTTGTCACGGTGCACCACCAGCTGCGGGGCCGCGCTCATTTCGTCGCCGCCTTCTTGGCCGGGGCCTTCTTCGCGGGAGCGGTCTTCTTCGCCGCCTCCGCGGGTTCGTCCACGGCGGGAACCGTGGTCTCCTCGCGGTACTCGCCCAAGCGGTCCACGCCGAACCTCAGCGCGGACGCGTAGGTGTCGTCCGGGTCGAGGCGCCGCAGCTCCTCGGCGATCAGCTCGGCCGTCTCGCGGCGCTTGAGCGCCACCGCACGGTCGGGCTGCCCCTGCATGGAGAGCGTCGCGAGCGAGCCGTCGGCGCGGCCGAGCACGATGGGACCGCAGTCGGTGTCCATGCGGACGCCGGTGAGGCCGGGGCCCGAGGAGAGCGAGCGCTTCACGGGGACGTCGAGCCGGTCCGCGAGCCACATGGCGAGCAGCTCGCAGCTCGGGTTGAACTCCTCGCCCTCCACCTCGACCGCCGTCACCTTGCAGGTGATCTGGTCGAGCGCCGCCGCGAGCATCGAGCGCCACGGGGTGATCCGGGTCCAGGCCAGGTCCGTGTCGCCGGGGCTGTAGGCGTCGGCGCGCGCGGTCAGCTCGTGGATCGGCTGCTCCGCGGCGTACGTGTCCGTGACACGGCGCTGGGCGAGCGCGCCGAGCGGGTCCTTGGCCGGGTTGAGCGGCGCGTTGACCGGCCACCACACGACCACGGGGGCGTCGGGAAGCAGCAGCGGCAGGACGACCGACTGGGCGTGGTTGATGACCTCGCCGTACAGCCTCAGGATCACCGTCTCGCCGGTGCCCGCGTCCGCGCCGACCCGTACCTCGGCGTCGAGGCGCGACGTCGTGCGGTCGCGGGGCGAGCGCGCGGCGCGCTTGATGACGACCAGGGTGCGCGAGGGGTGTTCGCGGGACGCTTCGTTGGCGGCCTTCAGGGCGTCGTAGGCGTTCTCCTCGTCGGTGACGATGACGAGCGTGAGCACCATGCCGACGGCTGGGGTGCCGATGGCCCTGCGGCCTTTCACGAGCGCTTTGTTGATCTTGCTGGACGTGGTGTCCGTCAGGTCGATCCTCATGGGCGACGCCAGCTCCGTCCGTCTCGTGCGAGCATTTCGTCCGCCTCGGACGGGCCCCAGGTCCCGGACGAATACTGCGCGGGCTTGCCGTGCTTGTCCCAGTACTCCTCGATCGGGTCGAGGATGTTCCAGGAGAGCTCGACCTCCTCCGTGCGCGGGAAGAGGTTGGCGTCGCCGAGCAGGACGTCCAGGATCAGGCGCTCGTACGCCTCCGGGCTGGACTCGGTGAAGGATTCGCCGTACGCGAAGTCCATCGACACGTCGCGGATCTCCATCGAGGTGCCTGGCACCTTCGAGCCGAACCGGACCGTGATGCCCTCGTCGGGCTGAACGCGGATGACGATCGCGTTCTGACCCAGCTCCTCCGTCGCCGTGTGGTCGAAGGGGGAGTGGGGCGCGCGCTGGAAGACGACCGCGATCTCCGTGACGCGGCGGCCCAGGCGCTTGCCCGTACGGAGGTAGAAGGGGACGCCCGCCCAGCGGCGGTTGTCCACCTCCAGCTTGATGGCCGCGTAGGTGTCGGTCTTCGACTTGGGGTCGATGCCGTCTTCCTGGAGATAGCCGACGGCCTTCTCGCCGCCCTGCCACCCCGCGGCGTACTGACCGCGGACCGTGCTGGAGCCGAGGTCCTTGGGCAGCCGCACCGCGCCGAGGACCTTCGCCTTCTCGGCGACCAGGGCGTCCGCGTCGAAGGAGGCGGGCTCCTCCATCGCGGTCAGCGCCATCAGCTGGAGCAGGTGGTTCTGGATGACGTCACGGGCGGCGCCGATGCCGTCGTAGTAGCCGGCGCGGCCGCCGATGCCGATGTCCTCGGCCATCGTGATCTGGACGTGGTCCACGTACGACCGGTTCCAGATCGGCTCGAACATCTGGTTGGCGAAGCGGAGGGCCAGGATGTTCTGGACGGTCTCCTTGCCGAGGTAGTGGTCGATCCGGAACACCTGGTCCGGGGCGAACACCTCGTGCACGATCGAGTTGAGTTCCTTGGCCGACGCCAGGTCGTGCCCGAAGGGCTTCTCGATGACGCCGCGGCGCCAGGCCCCCTCGGGGGCGTCCGCGAGCCCGTGCTTCTTGAGCTGCTGGACGACCTGCGGGAAGAACTTCGGGGGCACCGAGAGGTAGAAGGCGAAGTTGCCGCCCGTGCCCTGCGCCTTGTCGAGGTCCTGCATGGTGGCCTTGAGCTGCTCGAAGGCGGCGTCGTCGTCGAAGTTGCCCTGGACGAAGCGCATCCCCTGGATGAGCTGCTGCCAGACCTCCTCGCGGAACGGCGTACGCGAGTGCTCCTTGACCGCGTCATGGACGACCTGGGCGAAGTCCTCGTCCTCCCAGTCGCGGCGCGCGAAGCCGATGAGTGAGAAGCCCGGCGGCAGCAGACCTCGGTTGGCGAGGTCGTAGACGGCGGGCATCAGCTTTTTACGGGACAAATCGCCCGTGACGCCAAAGATGACCAGGCCAGACGGCCCCGCGATACGCGGGAGCCGTCGGTCTGCGGCGTCACGCAGCGGATTGCTGCTTGACAAGATGGTCAGCCCTCCGAAGGGGTGAGGCGCTTGAGCTCCGCCTCGGTGGACTTGAGCAGGTCGTTCCAGGACGCCGCGAACTTCTCGACACCCTCGTCCTCGAGCAGCTGCACCACGTCGTCGTAGCTGATGCCGAGCTTCTCGACGGCCGCGATCTCACCGCGCGAGGCGTCGTACGTCCCGGCCACGGTGTTGCCCGTGATCTGGCCGTGGTCGGCGGTGGCCTCGAGGGTCGCCTCCGGCATCGTGTTCACCGTGTTCGGCGCGACCAGGTCGTCGACGTACAGGGTGTCCTTGTACGCCGGGTCCTTGACGCCGGTCGAGGCCCACAGCGGACGCTGCTTGTTGGCCTGCGCCTTGTCGAGCGCGGCCCAGCGGTCGGACGAGAAGACGTCCTCGTACGCCTCGTACGCCAGGCGGGCGTTGGCGAGCGCGGCCTTGCCCTTGACGGCCTTGGCCTCGTCGGTGCCCAGCGCGTCGAGGCGCTTGTCGATCTCGGTGTCCACGCGGGACACGAAGAAGGACGCCACCGAGTGGATCTTGGAGAGGTCCAGGCCGGCGGCCTTCGCCTTCTCCAGGCCCGCCAGGTACGCGTCCATGACCTCGCGGTAGCGCTCCAGCGAGAAGATCAGCGTCACGTTCACGCTGATGCCCTTGCCGATGACCTCGGTGATCGCGGGCAGGCCCGCCTTCGTCGCCGGGATCTTGATGAGCGTGTTCGGGCGGTCCACCAGCCAGGCGAGCTGCTTGGCCTCGGCGACCGTCGCCTCGGTGTTGTGCGCGAGGCGCGGGTCGACCTCGATCGACACACGGCCGTCCTGGCCGCCCGTCGCGTCGAAGACCGGGCGCAGGATGTCGGCGGCGTCACGGACGTCCGCCGTCGTGATCATGCGGATGGCCTCTTCGACGGTGACCTTGCGGGCGGCGAGGTCGGCGAGCTGCTGCTCGTAACCGTCACCGCTGCTGATCGCCTTCTGGAAGATCGACGGGTTCGTGGTGACACCCACCACGTGGCTCTGGTCGATCAGTTCGGCGAGGTTGCCGGACGTGATCCGCTTGCGCGACAGGTCGTCCAGCCAGATCGCGACGCCTTCGTCGGAGAGGCGCTTGAGTGCGTCTGTCATGGGGATTACATCTCCTACTTGGTCGTATGTTCGCGTCAGCGCTGAGAGGCGTCGATCGATTCCCGGGCGGCCGATGCGACCGCGTCGGCAGTGAACCCGAACTCACGGAACAGCACCTTGCCGTCCGCGGAAGCACCGAAGTGCTCCAGCGAAACGATGCGTCCCGCGTCACCCACGAAGCGGTGCCAGGTCAGGCCGATGCCCGCCTCGACCGCGACGCGCGCCTTGACGGACGGCGGAAGGACGCTGTCGCGGTACCCCTGGTCCTGCGCCTCGAACCACTCGACGCACGGCATCGAGACGACGCGCGTGGGAACGCCCGCGGCCTGGAGCTGCTCGCGCGCCTCGACGGCGAGCTGCACCTCGGAGCCGGTGCCGATGAGGACGACCTCAGGGGCGCCGCCGTCGGCCTCGAAGAGGACGTAGCCACCCTTGACGGCGCCCTCGGTGACCTCGCGGTCGTACGTCGGCACGCCCTGACGGGTCAGCGCGAGGCCGTGCGGGGCGCCCTTGCCGAACTCCTTGGTGTAGCGCCCCAGGATCTCGCGCCAGACGACCGCGGTCTCGTTCGCGTCCGCCGGGCGGACCACGTTCAGGCCGGGGATGGCACGCAGCGAGGCCAGGTGCTCGACCGGCTGGTGCGTCGGGCCGTCCTCGCCGAGACCGATGGAGTCGTGCGTCCACACGTACGTCACCGGGAGGTGCATCAGCGCGGAGAGACGGACGGCGTTGCGCATGTAGTCGGAGAACACCAGGAAGGTGCCGCCGAAGATGCGGGTGTTGCCGTGCAGCGCGATGCCGTTCATCTCCGCGGCCATGGAGTGCTCGCGGATGCCGAAGTGGATCGTGCGGCCGTACGGGTCGGCCTCCGGCAGCGGGTTGCCCGCCGGGAGGAACGACGACGTCTTGTCGATCGTGGTGTTGTTCGAGCCCGCGAGGTCGGCGGAGCCGCCCCACAGCTCGGGGATCACCGCGCCGAGCGCCTGGAGGACCTTGCCGGACGCGGCACGCGTCGCGACGCCCTTGCCCGCCTCGAAGACGGGGAGCTTCTCCTCCCAGCCCTGCGGGAGCTCGCCCGCGGCGATGCGGTCGAACTCGGCGGCGCGCTCGCCGTTGGCGGTGCGCCAGGCGGCGAAGCCCTTCTCCCACTCGGCCTTGGCGTCACGGCCGCGGTCGAGCGCCTCGCGGGTGTGCGCGAGGACCTCGTCGGCGACCTCGAAGCTCTGCTCCGGGTCGAAGCCGAGGACGCGCTTGGTGGCCGCGACCTCTTCGTCGCCGAGCGCCGAGCCGTGTGCGGCCTCGGTGTTCTGCGCGTTCGGCGCGGGCCAGGCGATGATCGAGCGCATCGCGATGAAGGAGGGGCGCTCCGTCTCCGCCTTGGCGGCCAGGATCGCCTTGTAGAGGGCGGCCGGGTCGAGGTCGCCGTTCTCCTTGGGCTCCACGCGCTGGACGTGCCAGCCGTAGGCCTCGTACCGCTTCATGGTGTCTTCGGAGACCGCGGTCTCGGTGTCGCCCTCGATGGAGATGTGGTTGTCGTCCCACAGCAGTACGAGGTTGCCGAGCTTCTGGTGCCCGGCCAGCGACGACGCCTCTCCGGAGATGCCCTCCTGGAGGCAGCCGTCACCGGCGATCGCGAAGATGTGGTGGTCGAACGGGGACTCGCCGGCAGCGGTCTCCGGGTCGAACAGGCCACGCTCGTAACGGGCGGCCATCGCCATGCCCACGGCGTTCGCGACGCCCTGGCCGAGGGGGCCGGTCGTCGTCTCCACGCCCGTGGTGTGCCCGTACTCCGGGTGGCCCGGGGTCTTCGAACCCCAGGTGCGGAACGCCTTCAGGTCATCGAGCTCCAGGCCGAAGCCGGCCAGGTAGAGCTGGATGTAGAGGGTCAGGGACGAGTGGCCCGCGGAAAGAACGAACCGGTCGCGCCCGGTCCAGTCGGCGTCCGCGGGGTCGTGCCGCATCACCTTCTGGAAGAGGGTGTACGCGGCAGGCGCGAGGCTCATGGCCGTACCCGGATGGCCGTTGCCGACCTTCTGTACGGAGTCCATGGCCAGGACGCGGGCGGTATCAACAGCCCGCTGGTCCAGTTCGGTCCACTCGAGGTCTGTGGTGGTCGGCTTGGTGCTCACCCTGAGTCAGGGCTCCTCTCCACATGTCGAATGCCGGCGATGTAGATCCCACCGGCCGATGTCGAGCCTACCGCTGTAAAGACGTGCATTTTTTCGAGTCATTCCAGACTGCCGGGGTGCGCCGGTATCCGCCTCCCGAAAGGGATCCACGCTGTTCACCATGTGATCTGGAAGCCGCTCATCTGGACTCTCAGAACGAGTGCCGCGCCGCTCATCTGAACGGGTGTCGGGCCGTGTTTCGGGCCGCCCAACACGCCGCTCAACACGACCCCACCCCCGCGAAGGGCGAGGTATGGGCAACGTCTACAGTGGCGTGGTACGCGCGAGCCTTTACCGGATCTTCATGTCCGAACTTCCGAAGTGGCTTGCTGGGAAGTCTCTGTCAGGGGTGTGCGTGACGGCCGTTGAATCCCGTCCAGCGGGAGCAATTGGGACGAGCTCTAGCCCAAGCCACCGGCCGCTCGGGGCCCGTGTCATGGCGTTCGTGGCGCTGACCAAGCCGCGAATCATCGAGCTCCTCCTGATCACCACCGTTCCGGTGATGTTCCTCGCCGAGCAGGGGGTGCCCGACCTCTGGCTGGTCTTCGTGACCTGCCTCGGCGGCTACCTGTCGGCGGGCGGCGCCAACGCGCTCAACATGTACATCGACCGTGACATCGACGCCCTGATGGACCGTACGTCCCAGCGGCCCCTGGTCACGGGAATGGTCAGCCCCCGCGAGTGCCTCGTGTTCGGCGTCGCGCTCGCGGTCGCCTCCACGCTGCTGTTCGGCCTCGCCGTCAACTGGCTGTCCGCCTGGCTCGCCCTGGGGGCCCTGCTCTTCTACGTGGTCATCTACACGATGATCCTGAAGCGCCGCACCTCGCAGAACATCGTCTGGGGCGGCATCGCGGGCTGCATGCCCGTCCTCATCGGCTGGTCCTCGGTGACGAACTCCCTGTCGTGGGCGCCGGTCATCCTCTTCCTCGTCATGTTCTTCTGGACGCCGCCGCACTACTGGCCGCTGTCCATGAAGGTCAAGGACGACTACGCGCGCGTGGGCGTGCCGATGCTGCCGGTCGTCGCGTCGAACAAAGTGGTCGCGCGTCAGATCGTTCTCTACAGCTGGGTGATGGTCGCCGTCTCGCTGCTGCTTCAGCCCCTCGGCTACACCGGCTGGTTCTACACCGCGGTCGCCTTCGTGACCGGCGGCTGGTGGCTGTGGGAGGCGCACGGTCTGCAGAACCGCGCCAAGGCGGAGGCCACGGGCGGCAAGCTCAAGGAGATGCGGCTCTTCCACTGGTCGATCACCTACGTCTCGCTGCTGTTCGTGGCGGTCGCGGTGGACCCCTTCCTGCGCTGAGTCCTCAGGACTTCGCCGACGGGCGGGGCGCGTGGTGTCGAACAC